>JAKELU010000002.1:79261-112149 GCA_022760735.1 Firmicutes bacterium FC7 | reverse complement strand
GGCGAGCCGTTAATTCACTTAATAAGAAATGCAGCAGATCATGGAATTGAAATAGTAGAGACTAGAAAAGCTCTAGGCAAGCCTGAAAAAGGTCTGATAAAATTATCAGCATACCAGGAGGGAAATAGGGTTGTTATTACTGTAAGTGATGATGGTAAAGGAATAAATCCTGAAGCTATCCGTGAAAGTGCAATAAGTAAGGGGATAGATGTTACAGGACTTGGTGAAAAGGACCTTATACAGCTAATATTCCACCAGGGATTCTCCACTGCCAAAAAGGTTACAAATGTATCTGGTAGAGGCGTTGGAATGGATGTTGTTAAACAGAAGATCATTAGCCTCGGAGGTAGTGTTGAAGTTCATAGTGAAATAAATAAGGGCACTGAATTTATCATTAAATTACCATTGACCCTATCAATTATACAATCATTGATGGTTAAGATAGGCGAGCATACTTTTGCAGTACCACTAGGAATCATAGATAAGGTTGTAAAGGTAGAGAAGGATGAAATATTTAAGTCACATAGCAGTGAAGTTTATATGTACAGAGGAAAAGCAATCCCTGTTATAAGGGTAAATGAAAAATTATCCATAGAATCCACTTCAGAAGAGAAACATATTATATTGATTCAACTAGGGGATATGCACTATGGCTTACTTGTTGACGGCCTAATTGGACAGCAGGAAATTGTAATAAAGAAGCTGACAGGTATCCCTGGCAAGATGAAGGAATATCTTGGAGCAACAATCTTAGGTAATGGAGATATTACTCTAATACTTGATGCAGGAAATCTATGTAGCGAAAGGACGGTTGAAAAAATTGGATAATTTTAATTATACAGTTTTGCAACTGGACGTTATAAAGGAGCTGGCCAATATTGGTGGAGGTAATGCAGCTAGCAGTATTTCCAAGCTCATAGGAAAACCTGTATCTATGACAGTGCCTAAAATTGAAATTCTTAACTACGAAGGTGTTTTCAACCAGGTTATGGCAGAAGATATATTGGTAAATTCTGTTTTGTCAAAAATGGTTGGAGCAGCTGAAGGAGTTTTCCTATTTATTGTTACAGATGAGGTAGCTGAAAACCTAATAAATATGATGCTTCCTACAGGAATAGAAGCGAATGAAGAGATAAGACAGTCAGCCTTAAATGAATTGGTAAATATATTGGTTACATCCTTTATAAATGCCATTTCTATGATGGTACGACTAGATCTTAGCTCTTCGGTGCCTATATATGTTAAAGATATGTTTGGAGCAATTTTTAGCAGTGTATATATAGATTCGGAACAATTTGATGACAACATCATGATAATAAAGAATGAATTTCTTTATCAAGGAGATAGATTGGAGTCATCACTGTACTTTGTTCCAAAACCAGGAGTATTACAGAGATTATTTGAATTACTAGGAATAGGAGATGAGCAGTAATATGTCAAAGAGAGTTTTAATTGTTGATGATGCAATTTTTATGAGAATGAAATTGAAGGATATATTAGAGAAAAATGGATTTGAGGTTGTAGCTGAAGCTCAAAATGGAGCTGAGGCTGTTGAAAAATATAAGGCAGAAAGACCAGATTTAGTAACTATGGATATAACAATGCCAGAAATGGATGGAGTGACTGCACTTAGACTCATTAAACAATTTGATAGCAATGCTAAGGTAATAATGTGCAGTGCTATGGGTCAACAAGCCATGGTAATGGATGCAATACAATCAGGCGCTATTGACTTTATTGTTAAGCCATTTGAAAGCGACAGGGTTTTACAGTCCTTAAACAAAGCTATTAGATAATGGAGTGATTTAATGCAAATTATAGTATTTACCTTAGGAGAGAAACACTATGCAATTTCCACAGAGAAGGTAGAAGAAATAAGTAGAAGAATTCCATCAACAACGGTGCCCAATGCGCCGGATTGGGTGGAAGGCCTTATCAATCTAAGAGGTAATGTAGTTACATTGCTAAGTCTGAGTAAACTTTTGCACCAGGAAGACAGTCTATGCTATAATAATATCATTATTTTGAATAATAATGATGAAAAGATAGGTTTAATGGTGAAGAGTGTTGCACAAGTAATGGATATAGAAGAGGATTCTATACAGAAGGTTGATGACAACACAGTAGACGGATTTATAGGAATAATTAAGAAGGATAAAGAGATTATAAATATTATTGATATAGAAATTTTATTATCGAAAAATGAGGGATTCATTTGAACCAGGTATTATCACAACAAGAAATAGATTCTTTATTAAACGCGCTTCATAGTGGGGAATTAGACCCTACTACAATTAAAGAAGAAGAGGAAAAGAATAAGATAAAATCGTATGATTTTAAAAGGCCAATTAAGCTTTCAAAGGAGTATATAAATACACTTTATATGATCTTTGAAAACTTTTCTAAAATGGCTGGTAACACTGTATCTAATATGATACACGCAAATGTTGAAATTAAAATAGGAGCAATTGAACAGGTAAGTTTTGATGAATTTATTCATTCAATTCCTAATCCAACATTAATGGGCTTATTCTTTTCAAAACCTCTAAATGGTTCTCAAATTATAGAGATAAATCCACAGTTCTGTGTCCAAGTTATAGAGCTGATGCTAGGCGGGGCTGAAAGCTCATATACCAAGAATTTAAAGAAAAAAGATAACTTTACTGATATTGAACTTGGTATTTTAGAAGAGGTAATGTTAGGAATTCTTAGAGCCTTTGAAGCTGCCTGGAGTGATGTTATTGAGCTAGAAACTGAGCTTGATGATATCCAAACCAATCCGCAGCTACTACAGACTATGTCTCCTAACGAGCCAATTATACTCATAAGCTTTGTAATAGAGGTATTTAGGAATAAAAGCTTTATGAACATATGTATTCCATATATGTCCTTTGAGGATATTACCGATAAGCTAAGTATGAAGAATTGGTTCGATTTTGAAAAGGAAGGCAATGAACAAAACAGAGAGGTTTTAGCTGAAAAGATTAAGTCGCTAATTGTTGATGTACAGGTGGATTTAGGTAAGACATATATAACAGTAGATGATTTCTTACAGTTAGAGGTTGGAGATATTATTCAATTGGATAAGAAAATCAGCGATCCACTTAACATGTATATAGAAGATAAGCTTCATTATCTTGTAAAGCCGGGTAAAGTTGACAATAAATTAGCCGTAGAAGTATTACAATATATAGAAGAGGATGTTGAATCATGAGTGAAAATTTTTTATCACAAGAAGAGATAGACGCTCTATTAGGGAAGAAATCTAAAGTAGACGAGTGTATAATAGGAGACGTAGAAAAGGATATTATAGGAGAAGTGGGTAATATCTCTATGTCAACTGCTGCAACCACCATGTCTTCTATAATTAACCATAAGGTACTTATTACAACTCCTAGGGTATCATGTGTACCATTTAGACAAATAATTGAAGAATGCAGTATACCAAAGGTTGTTGCAGGAATACAGTTTAAGCAAGGCCTAATGGGTAATAACTTACTGATGATGGATGTGCCAGATGCTTCCATAATTGCAGATTTAATGATGGGTGGAGATGGGTCATCTAAAAGTGATGTTTTAACTGAACTTGAAATGAGTGCAGTAGCAGAAGCAATGAATCAGATGATAGGTTCTGCATCAACAGCTATGGCTACTATGCTTGGAAGACCTATAGATATTTTCCCACCTGATGTTTCTCTATGGGATAAGAGCGAAAATATAAAATACGACAATATAGACCCTGATAAACATATTTGCAGAATAGCATTTGACTTAGATGTTGAAGGCTTAATTCAAAGTGAAATAATGCAGATTTTTGATATAGACACAGTAGATGAAATAGCTAAGATAATGATGTCTGGAGGGTCACAATCAGTAGATGAGGTGGTAGAACCACAGTCACAAATAGTAGAAGAGCCAAAACATGTGGCACCTAAAATTGAACCACAACAGGAGAAGGTTATAGTGCAGAAACCAGTATTTGATACATTAACACCAAATAGAGAGGATAAGAAGTCTCCTAGAAATTTAGACCTTATTCTAGATGTTCCACTTGAATTTAGCGTAGTATTAGGTAAGACTAAGAAGACAATAAAGGATATCCTATCTTTAGGAAATGGTTCAGTAGTAGAGTTAGATAAATTAGCAGATGAACCGCTAGAAATATACGTAAATGGAAAACTGATAGCTCAGGGAGAAGTAGTGGTTATAAACGAAAACTTTGGAATAAGAATTACAAATATATTAAGTAAAGAACAAAGAGTACAGAACCTTAAGTAGTAAAAAAACCGAATGGGAAATATCCCCTTTGGTTTTTTTATTTTTGCTATTAATTAAAGAGATTACTTTCCGATATATTTAGCAAAGCTTTATAGGGGGATAAATATGAATATAAATAGAGTTCAAAATAAATATATTGATATCAGTCAATATAAGACTAATACAAAGAAGATAAAAGAAAATGAAATAACTGAAAAGAATAGTGTAAATATACAAATCTCTGATTCAGCAAAAGCATTGGTTGAAAAGTTAAACCAGACAAATGACGTGAAATTTAGTGACAAAGTAGAACAAATAAGAAAGGCTATTCTTGAAGGTAGCTACAAAGTATCCTCTGAAAAAATTGCAGATAAATTAATGCAAGCCATTGAAGAGCAAAAGGGAAGTGATAAGTAATGGCTACAGTAATGGAGCTTATAGGTTTATTAAAAAGTCTCATAAAGCTTCTTCAAATAGAAAAGGATGCTTTGATAAACAATGACGGAAATAAGGTTGCAGAAATAGTAGAAAAGAAGAATGAATATATAGAAAAACTAAAGGAATTTAAGGGGATAGAAGCAGCAAACAATGAAAAAGTACTTAGTTTAGTTGAGGAGATTAATTCTCTTCAGGAGACAAATTTACTATTGACTAAACAGGCAATTGGATATCAGGAAATGCTAATGGAAAGTATAGCAAAGAATTTGAAAAATGTATCCAATACCTACACTTCAAAGGGTGGATACGAAAAAAGCAGTAATATTAATTTTATAGATCAATCAGTATAGGGGTGTAAATATGTCAGGAATTTTTAATACAATAAATGTTGCAAACAAGGGATTACAAGCTTCTCAAACAGCATTACATACAACAGGACACAACATTTCAAATGCTAATACAGAGGGCTTTTCAAGACAAAGAGTAGAACTAAAGGCAAGCTTAGCCTATACTCTAGGTGGAGTCGGACAACTAGGTACTGGAGTAAAGATGGAAAACATCATTCGTGTAGTAGATGATTATGTAAATAAACAGATAAGACAAGAAAATAGTACATTGAGTAAATTTGCAGTTAAGTCTGAGGTTATGGAACAATTAGAAATAATTTTCAATGAGCCATCTGACACAGGACTTAACTTTAATCTTGGAGAAATGTTTGATGCTTGGCAAGAGTTGAGTAAAAATCCTGAAAGCTTAAATTCAAAAACAATAGTAGTTGAAAAGTCAAAGACTATGACAGATACATTAAACCATATAGCTAGTCAACTGGATTCATTAAAAGATAGCACAATAGATTTGATTGAAAAAAATGTAGAAAACTTTAATTCTATAGTTCAAAAATTAGATGCTTTAAACAAGCAAATTTTTAATATTTCTGTTAAAGGACAAGTTCCAAATGATTTATTAGACCAAAGAGATTTATTGCTGAAAGATTTGTCAGCTATAGCTGATTTTGAGATTAATTTTAATAATTATAATAGAATTTCTGTAACAGTTGGTGGCCAAGAAGTACTAGGATTAAATGGCTATACAGAACTAGCAATAGATACAACGGATGTTCACAATATTCAATTCACTGTAGATGGTAAACCAGTAAATTTTAAAAATGGTACAATTGCTGGATATCAGGATGCATTAATTGAATTAGCGCAACAACAGGACAATTTAAATAATTTTGCTCAAACTATGGCAACAGCAATAAACAATGCTCATGGAACCCCAATATTTGATAATATAGATAGCGCGTTTACAATAACGGTGCATGATGATATAAAAAATGATAATAGCAAAATAATTGCAGGAGAAACACCAACTTCTCCAGAAGGTGATGGTTCAAGAGCATTATCAATAGCAAGATTAAGAAATGAGAAATTTGCATTTAAAAATGGGA
Source organism: Firmicutes bacterium FC7 (assembly GCA_022760735.1). GTDB lineage: Bacteria > Bacillota > Clostridia > Tissierellales > Tissierellaceae > UBA3583. The sequence goes on along the minus strand of JAKELU010000002.1, from coordinate 106,004 downwards.
ACAATACCATAGAAGGTTCCTATAATGATATGGTAACTAAAGTTGGTATATCAAAAGAACAAGCTGATAATATGGTAGCCAACCAGGAAGTTTTATTAGACCAACTGGTGCTCCGTAGAGAATCTACTTCTGGTGTTTCAATAGATGAAGAAGTAACTAATCTAATAAAGTTCCAAAAATCCTACGAAGCTAACGCTAAGGTTATTTCAGTACTGACAGAGATGCTTGATGTACTGATTAATAGGACGGGGGTATAGTAAATGCGTATAACTAACAGTACATTATCGACTAACTATTTAAGAAATTTAAATAGAAATCTAAAACTAATGCAAAAATATCAAAACCAACTATCCTCAGGTAAGGAAGTTTCAAGACCTTCTGATGATCCATTACTTGTATCAAAGATTATGGATTTGAATAACAACATATTACAAAATGAGCAATACAACAAAAATATTAGTGATACCCTAGGATGGGTACTAACACAGGATAGTGCATTGGACAATATGACAAGCACATTAAATAGAATCAGAGACTTAATAGTCTACGGTGCAAATGGTTCATTATCAGAAACTGATAGAGCAGCAATAAAAGATGAAGTTGTAATGAAGATAGAGGAACTAGCGGACATACTAAATACCAACTTTGATGGAAGATATATATTTGCAGGACAGAAGACTTTGACAAGGCCTTTTTCCGTTAATGGTGATACTCTACTATACAATGAGGGAGGAACACCTACAGATGGATCTCAAGAAAATATAGTTAGAGAGATATCTAAAGGTGTAACTATTGAATTGATTACAAATGGAAGTCAAATAATGACTGCAAGCGGTACAGAACCAGGCAATGAAGATTTGGGTGCGTTTTTAAATAATGTTGTAAAAGCTTTAAAAGGAGAAGATGGATTAGGTTCTGATGATTTATCAGGTAGTTTACTTGCAGATATTGACAAACATATCGACAATGTACTTCAAGTTCGTTCCAAAATAGGTGCCATATATAATAGATTGGAAGCTGCAGAGTCCAGAAATGAATCTGAAAATATAAACCTAAACAAACTATTGTCACAAAGAGAGGATATTGACGTGGCTGAAAAGTATATGGAATACAGTGTAATGAAAACAGTATATTTAGCATCGCTGCAAACTGGAGCTCAAATTCTTCAGCCAAGCCTACTTGATTATATAAGATGAAAAGGAAGGAAATCCATGAACATTAAAACAAAATATCTTGGAGAAATAGAAGTAAGCGAAGAACAAATAATACATTTTCCAAATGGATTGTTAGGCTTTGAAAACAGTAAAGAGTTTGTATTGTTAGATATTGTTGAAAGTCCATATTTTAAATTTCTTCAGGATGTACACAACAGCTATATATCTTTTACAATCATAAATCCATGGGATTTCTTTAAGGATTATGATGTTGAGTTAGATGATGGAGAATTACTGAAGATAGACATTGATCCTAATAAAGAAAATCATATGGAGATATACTCGGTTGTAACATTAGGTTCCAAATTTAAAGAAAGTACAACTAATTTACTTGCGCCAATAGTCATCAATCTTTCAGCTAAAAAAGGTAAACAATTTATTTTAAATGATTCAACATATACAACTAAGCATAAACTATTCCCAGAAGGGTTAGGTGAATAGGATGCTAGTATTGAATAGAAAAATAGGTGAGAGTTTAATTATTGGAGACAATATCGAAATAAAAATTCTTGAAATACAGGATGGAAAGATTAAGATTGGTATAGAAGCTCCTAGAGAGGTCTCAATATTAAGAAAGGAAGTTTATGACGCAGTCAAAGCTGAAAATGAAGCATCGGTTAATTCTGATATAAATATTTTTGAAATGTTGAAAAATATGGAGTAAAAGTTTTTTCTAAGGGGTGAGGCCATGGACATAGCATCGTTATCAACTTCAATGAGTCAATTAAAAGTTAGACAAGAGGCAAGTATATCGATTATGAAGATGGCTATGGATGCAGCAAAGGTACAGGCAGAAGCTATGAATAAAATGTTGGAAGCAAATATGGAGATATTGGAATTTTTGGATCCATATTTAGGTGGGAATATTGATATTATGGCATAAGTTAGGCTCAAGTTCCTTTGTGGACAGAGCTTTTTTATTAATTAACCACAGAGTGGGGGTTGCTGATTGGAGAATATATTACTTATTTTTTTAAAAGACTTAAAGAATGTAGATGAATTTAATGATATTATTAATGAGTTTGAAAAGAATAATTATTCTATGTATCTTACGGATATAAAAGTAGATAAATATTTTAGTGTAGATTCATTACCTGAGATAGTTAATTACTACAAAAATGAACATCAGGATATTAATAAAATTGTGGTTTTATCAAATTCAAGAGATTTAATATTTTCTTGGTATAGGTGTTACAATTCCGTTGTGGATGACTTTATATATTTTGTTGATGAAGAAGAAAATAATTATTTTGATGTCACTGATAATCATTATGACTTTTTTGAAAATTTATCAAAATTATACGGAATAGAAAAAGAAACGATTAAAGGTAAGATACATATTAATATTAATTTTAATAATTATTCAAAATTAATTAATTTTTTGATACAAAACAACAATTTTAAGTATTTTAATAGTTTAGATGTTTTTGACTATAAAGCTAAGTATGATAATTTAAATGTGCTTAGATTATCTAAAAAATACAAATTTAATGGGTATGAATACAACTTTTATTTTGAAGATGAGGTAGCTAATGAAATAATAGAGCTACAAAAAGCATCTAATCAAGACATTCAGATTAATGATATCTTTGTGAAGGACGTTTTGAATAATAACTACATTATTCCCTATTTAACAGTTGAATTTTTTAGAGCAAAGAACCAAGCTTTAACTAAAGTTTTATTGATAATCTTTAAATCGCTAAAAACATTCGATTTTAAATATCAAAATAAGGTTTTTAGGGTTCTTTTAGCGTACCTAAATGGAAATAGCATTGATTTTAAAGAGAAGATTTATATATCGTCATTACTAGTTATGATAGATAATGGTGATGAAAAATTGACGGAATTTATCATGAACACATTATTGGATGATAACGATTATGTTGAATATCATTATGAGGTAATTACTAATATTTTATTTTATCATACAAACGAAAATCTTCCTTACCATTTAAATTTCTATTCTGATTTAAGAAATAAAATAGGTAAGCTTACAAATTGGATTTCTAAAGACTTAAGAAAAAACAGATACAATAAAAAAGGAGATAATAAAAAAATTGCAATTGTTGTTGATCAATTAATGTCAATACAGCATTCTCCGACAAAATTAATGCTTGATTATGCTAAGAATATTATAAAATATCACCCAGAGTATACAGTTAAGATCTTCGTAGAGGATAACCTTTATTGTAAGAATCAATTAAATATAATTCCTTATTTATATACTTCTGCTAAATCTTGTTCAATAAGTGATGAGCATTATAAGTATTTAGATAATGACTCAATTGAAATCTATTATACAGATGTTAAATTAAATAAAAAAGATAGAACTAGGGATTTAATCAATGAAATTATTGGATTTAACCCAAGTTTTATATTAACAAACAGTGATATTTCTTTAGCGTGTAGATTTTTTTACAAACAAATTCCTATTGTATATATGAGTATGGGTGGAGATTATTTTAGCAACTTAGCCGATGCGTATTTATGTATATCAAAGAATAAGGTCCTTAATAACAATAATATTTACAATTTATTAGATGAAGCTAAAATATATGAGTTTAGATATGGATTAGAGTTTAGTGAACCAAGAAAAACTATAAGAAGATCTCATTATAATATAAATGAAAATGATTTTGCTATGATAACTGTTGGTAACAGACTAGATGCAGAATTAGATGCTGAATTTATAGATAGAATAATTAGTTTTCTGTATGCAAATAAAGATGCAAGATGGTTAATGGTTGGACCTAAAACTATCCCATATATAGAGAAAGAATATAAGGAACTTTTAAGTAGTCAAATAATATTAATTAAATATGAAAGTGACTTAGCAGCATTGTATAGAATTTGCGATGTTTACTTAAATCCGAGAAGAAAGGGTGGAGGTATTAGCGTAGCAATGGCAATGAACAACGAACTTCCAATAATGATAACAAGAGATTCAACTGATGGAGTATCTTATGTGGGTATAGAAAACGCGGTAGATAATTTAAATGAATATATAAAGAAGTTAGAGATTCTTAGTACAGAAAAAGATTGTAGAGAAGTAGAAGGCAAGAACATGAAAAAGAGAATCCTTTTATATACTATGGAAAATTCAATAAGGACTTTATTTAGTATTATAAATAAGGAGTGTATTAATGAAAACTAAATTAGGTTTGATGATATCAGGAGAAAAAGGTTTTAGAGTGCTAGAAACTTTAGTTGAAAAAAAAAGTAACTGTATTGGATTTGTTGTTTCATTTAAAGAAGTAAATATGATGGAAAGTTATTATGAAGTTATAATTAGGTTTTGTAATTATCACAAGATTCCTTTTTATTCTTGGGAAAAATTTAAATATTCTTTGAATGATCTCATAATAAATAATAGTGTTACAGAAATAATAGCAATCTCATGGAAATATAAAATAGACATTAGTATAAATAAATTTTTGAGAAATGGTTTAATAATTTTTCATGATTCATTATTACCAAAATATAGAGGATTTACACCGACACCTACAGCTATTATCAATGGAGAAAATATTATTGGAGTAAGTGTCATTTTTGCGAATGATTTCATTGATTCTGGTGACATAATTTTGCAAGAAAAAATCTTAATTGACGATAATATGTATATAGATGAAATAATAAAGTTGCAGAGCTTAAAATACTCAGAACTAACTTTAAAGCTTCTTAGTATGCTTGAATCTAACTCAATAACGAGTTATCCTCAAGATGATAGCAAAGCATCTTATAGTGTGTGGAGAAGCCCAGATGATTGTAAAATTAATTGGTATTTAAGTTCTAAACAAATATACAATTTAATTAGAGCTGTAAGTAATCCTTACCCAGGAGCATATACATTTATGAATGGAAAAAAGATATATGTTTGGAAATCAACAATTATAGAGGATAAAAATTTTGAGATAAGGTATCCAGGAAAAATCTGGTGTATAGATGAAAACAATAATCCTGTAATTATATGTGGAGATGGATTGATTAAATTAATTAATGTTACAGATGAAAATATGAATAAAATATGTTTTGACAAGTTGAGGGTTCAGTTGAAGTAAAATTAAAAGGAGAAACCGATTATGATAAACTTTAATAAGCCGTTTATTACTAATAAGGAACTAAAATATATTCAAGATGCTATATCAAGAGGTAAGCTTTCAGGAGATGGATATTATACAAAAAAGTGCCATGAGTTTATTGAGAAAAGTTTTAGGACAAGCAAAGCACTTTTAACAACTTCTTGTAGTTCTGCTTTAGACATGGCTGCAATACTAATAGATTTGAAAGAGGGAGACGAAGTCATCATGCCATCGTACACTTTCGTTTCTACGGCTAATGCAGTTGTACTAAGAGGAGCTAAGCCTGTTTTTGCTGAAATTGATGAAGATACCCTTAATATTGATCCAAAGGATATAGTAAGAAAGATTACAAATAAAACAAAAGCTATTTTTCCTGTACATTATGCCGGGGTAAGTTGTGATATGGATAGTATAATAAGTATTGCAAAAAGTTATAATTTAATGGTTGTGGAAGATGCAGCTCAAGGAGTTAATGCTAAATATAATGGAAAATACTTAGGAACTATTGGAGATATTGGATGCCTTAGCTTTCATGAGACCAAGAATTATGTTTGTGGTGAAGGTGGGGCAATTTTAATAAATCAAGATGGGGAATTAGCTAAAAGAGCTGAAATAATTAGAGAAAAAGGAACAAATCGTAGTCAATTTGTTCGAGGAGAAGTGGATAAATATACATGGGTAGACATTGGGTCCAGTTATTTACCTTCTGATATTTTAGCTGCTATGCTATATGCTCAGTTTGAGAACTTAGATGAAATAAATAATATAAGGAAGAGTATATACAATAAGTATTTAGAGTTACTTAGACCTCTAGAGAACAAAGGCTTATTAAAATTGCCTTTAATACCAAAAAATTGTGAAAGTAATTATCATATATTTTACATATTATTAAATACTCCTAATGAAAGAGACTTATTAATGCAAGAATTAAAATCTAATGGAGTACATGCAACATTTCATTATATTCCATTACATTCTTCTCCAATGGGAAGAAAATTTGGATATAGAGAAGGAGATTTACCATTGACTGAAGACATTAGCGCGCGATTATTAAGACTTCCTATTCATACGGGACTAAAACTATGTGATGTTGAGTGCATAGTCCAAAGTATTTTTAAATATATGAAAGTAAAAGTATAGTGATTTAACTATTAATATCTAAGCATAAGCGGAGGGCATATATTTATGAAAGGAATAATACTTGCAGGTGGTTCTGGGACAAGACTATATCCTCTTACAAAATCCATATCAAAACAAATATTACCGATATATGACAAACCTATGATTTATTACCCATTGTCGGTATTAATGTTAGCTGGTATAAGGGAAATTCTTATAATATCAACTCCACGTGATGTTGATATTTTTAAAGAGTTGTTAGGAAATGGAGATAATATTGGAATTAGAATTGAATATGCTATACAAGATAATCCCAATGGAATAGCGGAATCCTTTATCATCGGTGAAAAATTTATAGGGAATTCATCAGTTGCCTTAGTCCTTGGGGATAATATATTTTATGGTAGTAACTTTGGTAATATCTTATTAGAGTCTTCTAATTTAGTAGAAGGCGCAATAATTTTTGGGTGTTTCGTAAAGAATCCTAAAGATTATGGAGTGATTGAGTTAGACCAAAATATGTCACCGATTTCAATTGAGGAGAAACCAGAAAATCCAAAATCGTCATTTGCAATACCGGGACTTTATTTTTTTGATAATAAGGTAGTAAATATTGCAAAAAGTGTACAACCTTCTGATAGAGGAGAACTTGAAATTACATCTGTTATCAATGAATATTTGAAATTAGGGCAACTAAATGTACATTTAGCTGGTCGTGGTCTTGCTTGGCTAGATACAGGAACGCATGAATCTCTTCTTGAAGCGTCAAATTTTGTAGAGGCTATTCAGAAACGTCAAGGGTTATACATAGCATGTATTGAAGAAATTGCATATAGAAGAGGGTATATCTCTAAAGATAAGCTAGTTGAATTAGCACAACCACTTGTAAAAACAGATTATGGGAAATATCTATTAGAATTAGCAAATGAAGAACAGAGTTAATTAGTTCAGAAAGGAGTGCTTTATGAATATCCTTGTAACAGGTGGTGCCGGATTTATTGGTTCAAACTTTATAAAATATATGTTATCAAAGTATGATTATAATATTATTAATTTAGATTTGTTAACATATGCAGGAAACTTAAATAATTTAAAAGATATAAAAACTGATAGATATACTTTTATCAAAGGAGATATATGTGATAGGAGTTTATTAGAAAAGATATTTAATTCATTTGATATTGATATAGTAATTAATTTTGCGGCAGAGTCACACGTGGATAGGAGTATTGAAGAACCAAGTGTATTCTTAACTACTAATATAATTGGAACTCAAACTTTACTTGAAGTTGCTAAAAAGTATTGGAAAATTAGTCCTAATGATAAATATTGTAGGGAGTATAAACCTGGAGTTAAATTTTTACAGGTATCTACTGATGAAGTATATGGAGAATTAGGGCAAACTGGAAAGTTTGTAGAAACTATGCCCTTAATGCCTAACAGTCCGTATTCAGCATCAAAAGCAAGTGCTGATTTGATAGTAAGATCTTATCATGAAACTTATGGGATGCCAGTAAACATCACTCGTTGTAGTAATAATTATGGACCATTTCAATTTCCAGAGAAGCTAATACCATTAATGATAATTAATTGCCTAAAAGACAAGGATTTGCCTGTTTATGGAGATGGGATGCAAATAAGAGATTGGATTCATGTATCAGACCATTGTTCTGCTATTGATACTGTTCTAAGAAAAGGAATAAATGGAGAAATATACAATATTGGTGGGAATAACGAAATAGAAAATATTAATATAGTTAAATTAATTATCAAAGCACTTGGGAAGTCGGAAAATCTTATAAGATTTGTTAAGGATAGACCTGGACATGATAGGAGATATGCTATAGATAACTCCAAGATTACAACTCAACTTGGATGGGTTCCTAAATATACTTTTGAACAAGGAATGAATGAGACTATTAAATGGTATTTGAATAATACTGACTGGATTGAGAATATTATATCTGGTGATTATATTAATTATTATGAAAACATGTATTCTAATGTGTAAATTGATTTAGCTCATGCTCTTACAGAGATGAGCTTTTTATCAAGGTATTTTTGTCGTATACAGTTAAATATATGATTTAAATTTTGATACTTAAATGCCGATATTTAATGATGTATTTACAATATTAGAGTGAATTGTAGAAGAAAACCATCACAAAACAATACTATAAAAATGGGGGATAATATTGAAGATTTATGTAGAAAACAAAGTGTTAGAGTTTATCAACGATAAAAAGGAAATTGATAACATATTACTTCAAATTGAGAAAGAAGTTAAAAATTCTTCTAAGATACTTGGTTCTATGATTATAGATGATTGTGAAATATTCAATGATTATTACAATTATTTTTTAGATAATATTAGATCTATTGAAAAAGTAGTAGTAAAATCATTAACTTACAAGGAGTTGGTTAATGAGACCTTAAGTACTACTCTAGATTATTTAAAAAGAACAACTATACTAATAGAAGGTTTAGCCAATAATTTCTATAAAAGCCCAGATAGGAAAGCTTGGAATGATTTAAATGATCTACTAGAGGGCATTAGTTGGATAATCAGTACATTTTCATCAATAGATAATGATTTAAACTTAAAGGATATAATTAATAATTATGAAAATTGGAATTTATATTCAAAAGATGTAATTTCGTTGAGTAATGTACTACCTAACTTTGAAGAGGCATTATCTAATCAAGACAATGTTACTATAGCAGATATTTTGTCATATGAAATACAACCTTTGTTCATACAAATGTCAGAAAAACTTTCTAAAATAGTTAGTACGGAGGAAAGTAATCATGATCTTAACTGACAATCTAAATATTCTCAAATCTCACTATTTAGATATTTGGAATGAAATAAAACTATTTGAGGATAAAGAAAATAGAAAAATAGTAGAAGTAGAGAAAACAAGAACTGGTGATAAAACTTTAGCTATAACTAAAGATAATAAAAGAGTATATCTCCATAGTAAATATAATCCAATTAAAGAGGCAGAGACCATTGTGGAATCTTTTGTTGATATAGATGAAAATACAAATATTATTTTCTATGGAACAGGTTTAGGGTATCATATACAGCAAATATTAGAAAAATATAAAGACATAAAGTATTGTATATATGAGCCAATACCAGAATTACTATACGCCTTTCTTTCGAATGTGAACCTAAAGAACTTAAAGGAAAATAGGCTAATGGGAATTAGTACTAGCTTTGACATGAGTAGTCTAGATAAATTTATCGATAGGAATAGAGATAAAATTATTATAGTAGAGCTACCAGCACATAAACAAAATTTTCCGAAAGAAAATGAAAAATTTAATGAAAAAATGTTAAGCACGATAAAGGGGAAACGTAGGGGTATCCATATTAGATATGCATTACAAAAAAGATGGACAATAAACGGTATGAAAAATTTAAAAGAAGTATTATCAACCCCAAATATAATCATAGAAAAAAAAGGTAAGTTTAAGGGGAAGACTGCTATACTAGTGGCAGCAGGACCTTCTTTAGATGATGAGATAGAGCACATTAAATATATCAAAGAAAATGGATTGGCGTATATATTTAGTGTAGGTTCAGCTATAAATACTCTTATACACAATGATATATACCCTGATGCTATTACTTCATTTGACCCTAAAGAGGGAAATCAGAAAGTTTTTAAGATAATAAAAGATAAAGCCATTCAGGATATTCCTCTTATTTTTGGAAGTAGTATAGGGTATGAATCATTATGGAACTATCCAGGTTCCAAATATCATATGTTAACAAGTCCTGATTCTGTGTCGCCATATTATTTACAAAATGTCGATGGGGTAAGTATTGATATATTATCTGATGCACCAACTGTAGCCGCTGTTACATTACAACTTTTAATTTTACTTGGATTCGATAATGTAATATTAGTAGGGCAAAATTTGGCCTTTAAGGGCAAGAGAAGACATTCTGAAGGAGTCAGTTATAGTAAAGATTTAACCGATGATGAAATTGAAAATGGGATATTTGTAAAGGATGTATATGGTAATGATATATTGACTAACGAAGAATTTAATAGAATGAGGGAACAAATCGAATTTTATATAAGATTATCCCCTGAAGTAAATGTTATTAATACAACCAAAGGTGGAGCAAATATTGAAGGTGCAAAGTTTATAGAACTTAAAGAAGTAATAAAAACTCTATTAAATGATAAAATAGTGGAATCTGATTGGCTTGATGGAAGCAAAACAAGTTTTGATAAAGAATATTTAGCTTCCCAGTCTAAAAAAATGGATAAGGCATATGCTAATGCTTTGAAAATAAATAATGAGTATAAATCAGTACTAAATAAAATTGAGAAAGCTATAAATAGTAGAAATTATAACAAGGCTGAAAACCTATATACAAAATTAGATAAAGAACTTAGAAAGATAGAAAATAATGATTTCTATAAAACATTTATACTACCTATGAATAGAGTTCAATATAAGATTTTAGCAGACAGCATAGATAGCTTAAATGATATAAAAGATTCTTATGAAAAAGGTAATAAAATTGTTAGTAGTTTTAAATCATTTATAGATATATGTGTTAAAGATATAGAAATGATAAAACCAATTTACGAAGAAATGAAAGAGAATATTAATGACTTTTTATTTAGAGAGGAGATAAGTTCATGAAAAAACCTATTGTAATAGCTGAAATAGGATGTAATCATAAAGGTGAAATAAATATTGCAAAAGATATGATTAAAATAGCTGCACTATATTGCAAAGTGGATGCTATTAAATTTCAAAAGAGAAACAATAGAGAGTTGCTATCTGAAGAAGAATTTAATGCTCCTCACCCAAATCCTAAGAATTCATATGGCAGAACATATGGAGAGCATAGGGAATTTTTAGAATTTACTATAGAGCAACATAAAGAACTTAAAGAACTTTGTGAAGAATATGGTGTGGTTTATAGCACTTCTGTATGGGATATGACGTCTGCTCGAGAAGTTTGCGGTTTAAATCCTCGGTTTATAAAAGTTCCTTCTGCAATGAATACTCATTATGAAATGTTAGAGTATTTGTTTGACCATTATAGTGGAGAAATTCATATATCAACAGGAATGACTAATCAAAGTGAAATAGAAAAGTTAGTAAATCTATCTATTGAAAAAGGTAGAAATAAAGATATAATTTTATACAATTGCACATCAGGGTACCCTGTTCCTTATGAAGATATATGTTTACTCGAAATAAATATTCTTAATGAAAAATTTAAAAATAAGGTAAAAGCAATTGGATTCTCAGGTCATCATCTTGGAACTTCTGTGGATATTGCAGCATTTACTTTAGGAGCAGAATATATTGAAAGACACTTTACACTAGATAAAACATGGAAAGGTACGGATCATTCTGCATCATTAGAGCCTGACGATATGAGAAAATTAGTAGTTGATCTTGAGAATGTATCAAAAGCACTAAATTACAAAACTAAAGAAATATTAGATATAGAAGAAGTTCAAAGGGAAAAACTGAAATATAAGGTGAAGTAAGATGAAATTTAATAATGTAGCATTGATACCCCTTAGAGGTGGTAGTAAGTCTATACCGCTTAAAAACATAAAAGAGATAAATGATAGACCTTTGACTTACTGGGTACTAGATGCGGCAGTGGGCTGTAAATATATAGATAAAATATTTGTTTCAACAGATAGCGACATAATAAGAGAAGTAGTTGAAAAATATCCTTCAAATAAGGTTATGGTGATTGGTAGAGATGAATCCACTTCAAGAGATAATTCTTCCACAGAGTCTGTAATGCTTGAATTCGCAAAAAACTATGACTTTAAAAATATTGCATTGATACAAGCAACATCGCCGCTATTAGATTCTCAAGATTTAGATAAAGGATTTGAACTGCTAAAAAATAACAAATATGAAAGTATAATATCTCTTACAAGGCAAAAGAGATTTATTTGGGAAGAAGGTAAAAAGGGATATCATCCTGTAAACTATGATTATAAAAATAGACCAATGAGACAGAATTTTGATGGTTTTTTAGTTGAAAATGGTGCTTTTTATATTACATCCAAGAAAGGTCTTCTTTCCTCTAAAAGTAGAATATCAGGTCTTATTGGAGCTGTAATAATGGATGAAGCTAGTTATTTTGAATTAGATGAACAAAGTGATTGGATTATTGTTGAAAATTTACTAAAACAAAAAAAGGGAAATCAAGAGTTTAATTTGTTACAGATTATTAAAGGTATTAAACTTTTAATTACAGATTGTGATGGAGTAATGACTGATGGTGGAATGTATTATTCAGAAAATGGAGATGAGTTAAAAAAATTTAATACAAAGGATGGTATGGGAGTACAACGATTAAGAGATATTGGGATAGATACTATTATAATGACAGGAGAAAACGCTGATTTAGTAAAAAGAAGAGCCTCAAAACTTGGAATAAATGAGGTATATTTAGGAATTAAGAATAAAAAGCAGTTATTAATGGAAATAGCTCAAAATAGGGGATTGAAATTAGAGGAAATAGCTTATATTGGTGATGATGTCAATGATTTGGAGGCTATAAAGGCTGTAGGGCTAGGATGTAGTGTAAGTGATGGTTCGGATTTGGTTAAAAAATCGGCTAAATACATAACTTCTGCAAAAGGTGGAGAAGGTGCAGTACGAGAAATTGCGGAACTGATCATAAAAAACAAAATTTTAAATGTTAGTTTTTAGGGAGAGATTAATTTGTCATTAAATTGTATAATATGTAATTCTGAAAATATGGTTAAGATTCAAGATAGATTAAGGGATAGCAATATTCATAAGGTATTTATATGCAATAATTGTGGACAAGTTCAGATAAATCCTATCCCGACAATAGATGAAGATAAAAAGTATTATAGTAATGATAGCCAAGCTAAAGCTGTTTTTAATGAAGTAAATATGGATATTATGAAGGCTAAATCATCTATTGATGTAAAAAGAAGATATAGAATGTTTAAAGATAAAATTAACAAGGATATGAAGTTACTTGAAATCGGATGTGGATATGGCTTTTTTGTAGAATATCTAAAAAATGAAGGATATGATATAGATGGATTTGAAATAAGTAATGTTAGGAGAGAATATGGAACAAAAACACTTGGATGTAAAATATATGATATAAACCTATTAAGTGAGGATTCTTTAAATTTTCATAAAGAGGAATATGATGTTATTTTTATGTTTCATGTTCTAGAGCATATATCAGAACCAGAGAAGTTTCTAAGAAATGTAAAAAAGATATTAAAGAAAGAAGGTACTTTGATAATAGAAGTACCTAATTTAGATGATCATATGCTAGAAAGAAGTGAAAAATATAGAGATTTTTATTTCCAAAGAGCACATATTACGTATTTTGATAATAAAACATTGGCTAGATTGTTGTCAAAATCCGGATATTCTGATATAGAATTTGAAGGTGTTCAAAGATATAATTTATATAATGCATTGAATTGGTTAAATAAAGGTCAACCAATATTAGAGTATAGTGTACCACGTGAAATTGACTGGATAGAGAAATATTATACTGCAAAATTGATTAAAGATATGGAATGTGACACATTAGTTGCATATTGTAAAATTAATAGAGAGGAATGAGTACTTTTTATGATTAAATACTCACTATATTCTTATGAACTCTTATTTGATGCATTGCATAAAATTGAAGAAAATAAAAAAGGATTTTTGATAATTTTAGATGATAAAGACCATGTTGTAGGGACTCTAACTGATGGAGATATTAGAAGAGCCTTATTATCTGGAAAGAATTTAAACGCACAAATAGAAGATATTTATAATAAAGACTTTAAATATGTCTATGATACTGATGAATTTGGAGATGTTGTGGAAATATTTAAGTCCATAAAGATAGATTTTCTTCCTATTTTAAGTCATGATGGAAGCTTGAGAAACATAATAACTAAGAAAAATATGCATGTATTAATCATGGAAGATAGAGAGTTCGATATGAACTTTGATTTCTTATCGTTAGATGACTCATTATTGGAACATGAAATATATAATAGACCTTGGGGTATTTATAAAACTACATTTTTAAATCATTATGCTCAATCTAAGATTATTAAAGTGAATCCAATGGGAGAGCTAAGTTTACAAGAACATAAAAGAAGAGAAGAACATTGGGTTATAATTCGTGGAGAAGGAGAGGTTATTTTAGGTGAGTCCGTTAAAAAAGTATCAGCGGGAAGTTTTGTTTATATACCGAAAGGATGTAAGCATAAATTAATTAATAAATCTGATACTAAAACTTTAATGGTTGCAGAGGTACAGTTAGGGGATTATTTTGGTGAAGATGATATCATAAGATATGAAGACAAATATGGAAGGGTTTAGGAATATTGAGAAAATTAATAAAAAATACGGGGCAAATAAGAGTAGATATGTAATGATTGAGGATGAAATAGGTTCTAAATATGAGGTGTGTTTAAGGTATGAGTAAATTTAAGAATAGATTTGGTCCAGATATATTAAGGACACATTGGATGTTATATTTCAAGTCATTAAGAAAAATATTATATAAGAAGATTAGTAAAGTTGGCAAGAATGTTGATATTAGACCGTTTGTAACTATTGTAGGCACACAAAATGTTGAAATTGGTGATAATGTTGTATTGAGACCATACACTAGCATATATGCAGATAATGATGAAGGGAAAAAGGTTATAATAGGAAATGATGTATTATTGGCTCCAAATGTTTATATGATAGTAAATAACCATAATTATAATGATATAAATCTAAACATATCTGAACAAGGCTATACTTACAAGGATATAATAATAAAAGATGGAGCATGGATAGGATACGGTGCTGTTATACTTCCAGGAGTAACAATTGGTAAACATGCTATTGTAGCTGCTGGATCAGTCGTTACTAAAGATGTTGAAGATTATACCGTGGTTGGAGGTGTTCCTGCAAAGCTAATTAAAAAATTAGATACATAAGTTATCCATATAAGTCAATTGGAAGACCACAGACATTAATCATAGATGGGTATAAAATCGGATTGCAAAAGTATAGAATTTATAGGGAACTGAATGTGGACCAAGAATTAAGGGAACTAAGGTCATAAATCTAAAGGACATTAATATTAGAGCTAAAATAAAATTCTTTGGAAAGTTATTAAAAAGTTTCTGTAAACTATTAATATTTTTTATACCTATCCGATAAATAAATCAAGAAGCAAATATCGCGATGCTTCTTTAGATATAAGGGCAAGGAAGCCAAAAAACAAAATTCAAGGAGGAATAAACAAATGAGAATTAATCAAAACATTTCAGCAATGAACACATATTCAAGACTGACAGCAGCAAATGCTTCAAAGAGCAAATCTTTAGAAAAGCTATCATCAGGTCTTAGAATTAACAGAGCAGGAGATGACGCTGCAGGCCTAGCAATATCTGAAAAGATGAGAGGACAAGTAGGTGGACTTAATCAAGCAATAAGAAATGCACAAGATGGTATTTCATTAATCCAAACAGCAGAAGGTGCTTTAACAGAAACTCACTCAATGCTACAAAGAATGAGAGAATTAACTGTACAGGCATTAAATAAAGGTACAAATACTAATTCAGACTTATCACAAATCAAGAAAGAATTAGACCAATTAGCTAAAGAAATAACAAGAATAGCTAACACTACAGAATTCAATACTAAAAAATTATTAAATGGAAGTGTAGGTACTGGAAATGAACTTGTATTCCAAATAGGTGCAAATGATAAACAAACTATGAAAGTTGCAATTGGTAAAATGGATGCTGCTACATTAAATGTAGGATCTGGAACAGATGAAGATACAATTGTAAATAAGCTTGTTGTTGAGGATGGATCTGGATATAAAGTTAACAATACTTCAGGTATATTAAAGACTATTGATAATGCAATAGAAACAGTATCAACTCAAAGATCAGCACTAGGAGCTGCACAAAACAGATTAGAGCACACAATCAACAACTTAACAGCAACATCAGAAAACTTAAGTGCTGCAGAAGCAAGAATTAGAGACGTAGATATGGCAGAAGAAATGATGGAATTCACAAAGAACAACATCCTTAGCCAAGCAGCAACAGCAATGTTAGCTCAAGCAAACCAAATGCCAAACTCAGTATTACAATTATTACAATAATTGAAGGTTTAAAGCCGACCGTAAAATCGGTCGGCTTTTTCTAAATATTAGGTAAAGAGGGGTTTATTATGAAGATTACACCTACAGTAAATGAAACTCATAAAACATCTCCAATTAGCATGGAGCAAAAATTAGACATTAAACCTTATGAAATAAAGACAGTTAAGAAAATAGACCCTCAACAAGAAACACAAAAATTTGGTAAGAATTATACAGAATCTGATTTGCAAAAGGCAGTTGATGAAACTAATCGTTTAATTTTTAAAGATGACAAACGCTTTGAATTTAAGGTTCATGAAAGAACTGGAAGATATTTAGTTAAATTAGTAAATAAGGAAACAGATGAAGTTATAAAGGAAATTCCGCCTGAAAAAATTCTTGACTTAATAGCAAGAATTTGGGATTTGGTGGGAATTTTGGTTGATGAAAGGGGATAAACATGGCAGGTATAAATTTTTTAGGGTCATATTCTGGAATAGATCAAAGTACAATTGATCAGCTAATGCAAATTGAAAAGTTACCCTTAAATCAATTGACAAGAAAGAAAACAGATATAACTGCACAACAAAATGCATGGAAGGATGTAAATACAAGATTAAAATCCTTATTTGATAAGTTAAAAACACTTCAAAACCTAGATACCTTCACATCTAAAACTGGTAAATCTTCAAAAGAAGATGTAGCAAATATTACTGTTTCAAATGATGCGGTAGTTGGTAAATATGATATAAATGTAATTCAATTGGCAACTAGTACAAGAATTATTGGGAATGAAATTGATAATGTTTATGATGAAGAAGGGAAATTTCAATCATTAGGTATCAGCGGAAGTTTTATTATAAAAAATAATGATTATGTTAATGAAGATGAAAGAAATTTCGCACAAATTACAATTAATGAAGGCGATAGTTTAAAAAACATTGTAGATAAAATAAATGCAGAAACTAAAAAGACAGGGATAAATGCTACTATTATAGGTAGTCAAATAGTCTTAACTGATGAAAAAACAGGTGAAAGAGGTATAACCTTAGAGGATACAGATAACATTTTAGGCAATTTAGGTTTGGAGGAAGGAACAACAAAGAATGGAGAACAAGCTGTATTAAAAATCAACTCCATTGAAGTCACAAGTGATTCTAATACAGTTAAAAATGCAGTTCTAGGTTTGACACTTGACCTAAATAAAGTGGGAGAATCCACTATAACTGTATCAAATAATACTGAGAAGCTTACGAAAGCTGTACAGGATTTTGTAGACCAATATAATTCAACTATGAGTTTTATTGAAGAGCAATTGGCTCCAGGAACAGTTACAGAAGATGGAACTACTGGTAGAGGTACACTTGCAGGAGACAGCAGTTTGAGAAGTCTACATTCTGCGCTTAGAAGATTGGTTACAGAATCACTTGGTGCTAAAGAAGGTATAACAACAATAAAAGATATATCTCAATTAGGTGTATCAACTACAGATAAGACTGGTAGATTAAGTTTCAATTCTTCAAAGCTTTTAGAGCAATTCGAAAAGGATCCTCAGAGTGTAATTAACTTCTTTAGTGATGTTGAGGGTACAGATGGAGCAGATAATAGTATAGGTTTTATATCAAAAATAAATAAGCAAATAGATGCTTATATTTCATCTAAGGATGGTCTAATTAAAAGTAAGAATGAAAGTTATGAGAGATCTTTAAGAGATTTAAATAAGAGAATAGATGATTTTAATGACAGAATAGAAAGAAAAGAGCAGTATTATATAAAGATGTTTGCAGCATTAGATACTGCAATGATGCAGGCTGAAAGTCAATTGTCATGGTTATCTGGCCAAATATCTGCGATGAATGCTCAGGCTGCAGCTACAAAGAGATAGAGGTGTAAAGAATGAATCATGCATATGCATTTGATACTTATAAAAAAAATCAGGTGACTACAGCTTCGCCTAATAAACTTGTACTAATGCTATACGATGGGGCTATTAAGAATTTAAAATTAGCTGAAATTGCATTAGAGGAGAAGGATATAGAAAAGGTAAATACCCACCTGGTTAAGACACAGAATATAATTGCTGAGTTTATGTCTACCCTAAATTTTGAAGCTGGCGGAGATATTGCGAAAAACCTATACAGACTATACGAATATATGTTTCACAGACTTGTACAAGCTAATATCAATAAGGATATAGATGCAGTAAAAGAAGTAAAAAAATATCTGGAAGAGTTGAGAGATACATGGGCACAAATATAAACTATGAAGAGCTATTGGAAGAAAGAAATAGGGCTGTTGAAAGAATATTAAATAATTTTAGAAATTGGGATAAAGAACTAGAATCGGGTTTACAGATCATAAAGGACAATCAGGTTGAGATGGATAGGATAGATACCTTGAATCTCCAACTCAGTAGATATCCAGAAGCACAAAGAGTGGAATATATTGAAAAAATAAAAGAGATTATAGAGGAGCAGAAAAAGCTGCAGACATTAATTAAAGAAAAGCAAGACTCTTTACTTAAAAGTATGCAGCAGCTCAATAAAAAGGATATGGTTATAAAGAACTATATCTCAAAGAGTAAAAAATCACTTTTTATAGATAAGGACGTTAGATGAAAGTGAAAACAAAATATTGCATAAAATGAGCCAAAACGATTTGATTGTAAAAAAATGTTTTGGCTTTTATTATTATTTTAAGTAAATTTATGATTTTTTGGTTTTTATGTTGTACATTGTAAAAAAATGTGATATATTAACTTTAACAAGAACTTAATATGCTTCCACGAAAGCGGCAAACCTGTCGAAAGGCAGCGACGCAAAGCTATAGGGCCTTCCCATTTATTAATGGATGGCAGCCAGTTACCGAAAGGAGAGTTTTTTATGACTAAAAAACTTTATTTATCATGTCATGCTTTTCCAGATACGATATTGTAGATGGGTAGCTTTGCTATCCCGTGGACAGTGCAATCTACAAGATATCAAGTAATAGATGGAAAAGCATTTTTTATATTACCATGAAAATGGAAAAATAATGGAGGAAATATGAGTGATTATAGTTATGATTTAATAAAGAAGGGACTGGATGTTGCATCACTTCGACAAAAAACGATTTCTAGTAACATTGCAAATGTAAATACACCGAACTACAAAGTAAATAAGGTTGAATTTGAGGAGTACTTGGTACAAGCTAAGGACAAGCTTACTTTGAAGGCAACTCATGAAAAACATTTTGGACCAAAAAAACTTAAGGACATTGAACCTGAAGTAAAGAAAAGAGAGAACACATCATTAAATGATAACGGTAATAATGTAGACATTGATCTTGAAATGACAGAACTAGCTGCTAATGAGATATATTACAGCATTTTAATACAACAACTAAACTCAAGACTAGCTAATCTTAATTATGTAATAAATCGTTAATATAAACTTAATATTGATGGGTAAATAAAATGATAAAATTATCTAATAGGTGGTGAAAAAAATGTCGGTTTTTACTTCAATGCAAATTAATGCAAGTGGCCTTACCCTTGAAAGATTAAAGATGGATACTATATCGACAAATATTGCTAATGTTAATACTACAAGAACAGAAGAGGGCGGACCTTATAGAAAAAAAGAAGTGCTCTTTGAAGAAAATCTTGTAAATGAAAAGAACAAGCTTTCAGGCAAGAATGAAAAAAGAAGTTTAGGTGTTAAAGTAGTAGGCGTTGAGGATAATGATGAGGGATTAAAAATAGTTTATGATCCTGATCATCCAGATGCAAATGAAGATGGTTACGTAACTCTACCTAATGTAAATATGGTAGATGAAATGATAGCTTTAATTAATGCTCAGAGAACCTATGAAGCAAATGTAACTGCCTTAAATGTAAGTAAGAGTATATTGAAGAAAGCCCTAGAGATTTCTAAAGGATAGAACTTTTAGCAAGCAATTTTTGATATGACCACTTTTATAAGTTGCTAAATATTGGATTTAGAAAAACTTATTATAAAGGGTATAGATAGTAAATAGAAAATTAGGGGGATTAGAATTGGATATAGCAAAGGTATCAAGTAATTTAAATAATAGCATATATAAGTTGGATAAGAATCAAGACAATCAAATTGATTTCAAAGATGTTATAACTAAAGAGTTAAACAAAGTTAACAATATGCAGGTTAATGCAAACAATATGACAATGGACTTGATCAGTGGAGAAATTGATGATTTACACACAGTTATGATAGCAACAGAAGAAGCAAGATTAGCTTTAGAATTAGCAGTTCAGGTAAGGAATAAGGTTGTTGAGGCGTATAAAGAAATAAACAATATGCAGCTATAGAATTACTAAAGGAGCTACATTGAGATGGATAGTATAAAGAAAACCTTGGACGGTGCAAAAGAAGGTTGGAATAATTTAGATAAAAAGAAGAAGATAATTATGATATCTTCTATTACTGCAATTATATTACTTGTTTCCGTCCTAACTTACAACAACAATAAAACAAATTATGCCTTGCTATTTAGCAACCTTGAACTTCAGGATGCAGGAATTATCGTTAATGATTTAGAGACAAATGGTATAAAGTACAAGCTTGAGAACAATGGTAGAAACATTCTTATAGAAGACGATAAGGTAGATGAATATAGATTGCAGCTGGCCATGAATGGTATGATGCCAGAAAGCTCTACAGGTTTTGAAATATTTGATGATACAGGAATGATGGTAACTGATGAGGATAGGCAGATAATGTATCAAAGAGCATTAACAGGAGAGCTACAAAGATCTATTATGTCTCTTGATGCAGTAGAATCTGCAAAGGTCCATTTAGTTATGCCTGAGAAAAGTATCTTTGAAACACAGGAAAAACAAGCTTCTGCTTCAGTAATCATAGGAGTTAAACCTTCTCAAAAAATAAGCCAGGATATGATAAGAGGTATAGTGGCATTAGTTTCAGGAGCAGTTGATAACTTACCTAAGGAGAATATTCAAGTAATCGATACTCGCGGTAATCTCCTAAGTGGTTTTTTAAATGAAGAGAATAATGCAACTCCAATGGATATTATGAGTCAATATGACAGTATCCGTAATAAATTTGAAGATCAGATTGAATCAAATTTGATGAAGCTACTAGGAAGTGCCCTTGGGAAGGACAAGGTAACAGTATCAGTTCTTGCTGATTTAGATTTTGATTCTGAGGAGACAACAGTAATTACTTACTTCAATCCAGTGCCTAGAAGTGAGCAGATAGAAGCCAGTGGAGGCAATATAGATATTCAAACTGTAACAGGTGGAAGTATAGATGACAATATAAGCAATGTGACAGACAGTGTAGATGGTGAAGGTTCAACATACACTAGGATAATTAACAATGAACTATCAACTGAAACGAAGAATATTATCAAGGCACCTGGAAAGGTAAATAGGTTAACTACATCTGTAGTTTATAATGGAATTCTTTCCGATGAGAACCTTGTAAAAATACAGAATATAGTAGCTGCAGCAACAGGCTACGATAGTGAAAGAGGAGATATCATCAGCGTTGAAGGAATTAAGTTCAACGATGTGATTGAAGATCCACAAGATATAGATGAATTTGCAGAAGAGCCAGTGGAAGGATTTGAGAAATACTTGCCATATGTACTAAGAGGGGCAGGAGTATTAGCCCTATTGATATTAATTATATTGACTATAAGAAACTTAAGAAAGAAGAAAAAAGAGGACAGAGAGTTTCAAGAACAGTTGGCTGCTGGAGAAATATTATCTGACGGTACAGTAGAGGGCACAGAGGAATATGACGTAGAAGACTTTGATTTTATTGTTAAGCCTGATACTAAAGGAGAAAAAGCACAAAAATATGCTAGAGAAAATCCAGAACTAGCAGCAGACTTAATAAGAGCATGGATGAAGGAACAAGGGTGATTTGATGAAAAACAAGAACAATGGAATTAGAAAAGCGGCCATCCTACTTATATCCTTAGGGCCAGAGACATCAGCACAAATACTAAAGCTATTGCCTGATTATTTAATACAGAAGGTTACTTATGAAATAGCCAACATCAATTATGTGGAACCAGAGGAAAGAGAACAGGTAATAAATGATTTCCTTGATATGGCATCTGCAAGGCAATATGTAATTGATGGTGGAATTGAATATGCCAAGGAATTGCTGCAAAAGGCACTAGGTACTCAGCGTGCTAAGGAGATAATGGATGTACTAAATCAAATGAAGCAAAGTGAAAAGCCATTCTCAATTGCCCGTAAAGCTGATACTCGTCAATTGACGAATTTGCTGATGAATGAACATCCTCAGACTGTTGCTCTTATAATGTGCTATATGCAGCCTGAAAAAGCTGCTATGGTATTATCACAGTTCCCAGATGAGCTACAGACTGAAATTGCTGAAAGGTTGGGAACAATTAGCAGAACATCACCAACAGTTATAAGAAAGATAGAAAAGATAATGGAAGAGAAATTCTCCAGCCTTATTGATAATGAAAGTGAAACAATTGGTGGAGTTAAGACCCTTGTTGAGATACTTAACTCTGTAGATAGAAGTACAGAAAGAAACATCATCAGCAATCTAGAAGAAAAGCAGCCTGAATTGGCTGAGACAGTTAAGTCTAACTTGTTCGTATTTGAAGATATTGTCAACCTTGATAGAGCTAGCATTCAAAGAACTCTTCGTGAAGTTAGCAATGAGGACCTTGCTCTTGCGCTTAAGGGAGCTTCAGAACAAGTTGCAAATGTTATTTATGCAAATATGTCAAAGCGTGCTGCAGACTTGTTAAGAGAAGATATTCAATTTATGGGACCTGTTAGATTATCTACAGTTGAGGAAGCACAACAAAGAATTGTTGGTATAATCAGACGTCTTGACGAAGCTGGAGAAATAGTAATTAGTAGAGGTGATCAGGATGCGGTCGTCGTTTAAAATTATAAAAAGTGAAAATGCCGCATATTCTGACTCTCTTGTCTCCGTATCAAATATTAAATTGAATATTCCCTTGGAAAACAAGGATATGAATGAAGACATATTAGTTGAAGAGGAAATTGAAAGTACTGAAGACAGCCAGGAAATTTTAAGTATAGAAGAGGTACAAGCCTTTAAGGAAGAATTAGAGAAAAATCTAAGACTTGATATAGAGCAGGAAAGACAGGCGATCTTAGAGAAAGCCCTAAATGAAGCAAAGGCTGAAATAGAAAAAATGAAAGAGGAAGCCTTAAATGAAGGCTACCAAAAAGGATATGAACATGGCTTACAAAAAGGCATTGAAGAAGGCATGAATCAAGGATTAAAAAAAGCATTCGAAGAAGTTCAGGAAGAATGCAATGAAATAAAGAAAAGGGCTTTAAACTTATTGGAACAAGCTGAGAAACAGGTTAAGGAATATTATATAGATTCAAAAAATAGAATTATAGATTTGGCAGGTGATATGGCTGAAAGTATCGTTCATAATGCTATTGAAACATCTTCCGAAAATATAGTACCCCTAATAAAACCAATTATTCAGCTTTATGAAGATACTGAAACCATTATTATTACCTGCCATCCAAATAATGTAGAGTTTTTAAAGGATAATGTAAGGGAACTTGAAAAAGTTTGCCCAAAGGCTAGATTTATCATACTTGAGGATGGAAATCTAGAGAAAAATGGTTGTGTTATAGAAAATGAATCACAAATTATTGATTTACAAATAAGAAAACAGATAGATTCCATTATTGATGATATAAGGAATATGGAGGAATAGATTGTTTGATTTACCATTTGATGAATATAGAAATTTAATAAAGAAAAAGCCCCATTACCAGAAGCTTGGTAAGGTAACACAGGTAATAGGACTTATTATACAGGTAGAGGGTCTTGAGGTATTTGTTGGAGAGGTATGTGAAATATATATAAAAGCCTCAGACAAGATCGTCTTATCTGAAGTAGTAGGTTTTAAGGATAACTCAGTTTTATTGATGCCTCTAGATGAACTTAGTGGTATAGGACCAGGTTGCTTGGTAAGGCCAACAGGGAAATCTCTAAAGGTTAGAATAAGTGATAAACTCTTAGGACAAACACTAGATGGTTTGGGAAGACCACTGGAAATGGATGCCATCAATGATGGTCAGCTTTATAACGTAGATAGATCCCCTCCTAACCCCTTTAAAAGAAGAAAAATTGAAAGGATCATGAGTACTGGAGTTAAAGCTATTGATGGCATTCTTACCTGTGGTGAAGGTCAGAGAATTGGTATATTTGCTGGTTCTGGGGTAGGCAAAAGTACCCTTCTTGGTATGATAGCTAGATATTGCGAAGCAGATGTAAATGTCATTGGCCTTATAGGTGAAAGAGGTAGAGAGGTACTGGAATTCATTGAAAAGGACCTAGGACCTGATGGATATAAAAAGTCAGTTGTTGTTTGTGCTACATCAGACCAACCGCCATTAGTTAGACTTAAGGGAGCATTTGTAGCTACAGCAATAGCTGAATACTTCAGAGATCAGGGTAAAAAGGTAATGCTCATGATGGACTCTGTAACGCGTTTTGCGATGGCTCAAAGGGAAATTGGCCTTGCAACTGGAGAACCTCCTACCACAAAAGGATATACTCCTTCAGTATTTGCAGAACTACCAAAGCTACTAGAAAGAAGTGGAATGTCTGAAAAAGGCTCCATTACCGCATTTTATACAGTTTTGGTAGAGGGGGATGACATGAATGAGCCAATTGCCGATGCAGTTCGTGGTATTTTAGATGGACATATTGTACTATCAAGAAAAATAGCTGCTAAAAACCACTACCCTTCAATAGATATCCAAAATAGTGTCAGCAGGGTTATGAAGGAAATTGTAACCGATGAGCACTATAGATTAGTTGGTGAGCTGAAAGAAAACCTTGCTACCTATGCAGAATCAGAGGACTTGATCAACGTTGGTGCATATGTTAAGGGTAGTAACCCAAAGGTAGATAGGGCAATCCAGTTAAATGGACCAATAAATAATTTCTTAAGACAAAAGGTTGATGAACATTTTATATATGAAGATACTTTAGTATTACTAAAGAATGTAATGAATACAAAAGCTAAATAGGAGTTGGTCATAAGATGAAGGCATATACTTTCTCCATGGAGAAAGTTCTTGAATGGAGAGAAGGCATAGAGAAAAACGTTATGGAAAAGTTTGCTGTTTTCCAAAATGAACTTAACCAAGAAAAGTTGACATTGGCTAATTTAATAAAGGAATATAACATGGTTAAGGAAAAGTCACTAGATTGTAAAAAAATAAATGAACTTAGACAACTTCAATTATATAAAGCAGATTTAGAAGATAGGATAGAAATTCAACATCAAATAATTGAGAGAAAAACTAAGGAATTAGAGGAGGTTCGCCAGGAGTTAATTACTGCTCAAAAGGATAGAAAGATTATGGAAAAGCTTAAGGAAAAGGATTATTTGAATTTCCAAGAAAGCCTTAAGGCTGAAGAGCAAAAATTCATTGATGAAATGGCAGTGCTTAAGTTTAAAAAGCTAGAAAACTAGCTTTTAATATAGATAAAAGATAAAGGAGGTGAAAAAGTGGAAGTCGTAAATGTACAAGCCATACAGAATTTATCCAAGTCAAAATCAAAATCATCTTCAGAAGCAGATTCTAAGCTATTTAATGACATATTAACAGATGCGACTAAGACAACAGAAGTTGATGAATCTTCTAAGAAAGAAGAAAGCAAATCCTCAAATAAGCTTTTAGAAATGATGATGGGAATCCTCAATGTAAATATTCATCAGGATAATGCCATAGGTTCCAATTTGGTTGGGAATGTGTTAGCTGATGAAAATTTAGTTGACTTAGATACTCTACCTAAAACAAGTGAAATGACAAACACATCCTTAGATAATATGATGATCTCAATGAAGGATATGACAAATAATACCGAAGCAGAAAACATCTTAGATTTATCCGAGTATTTAACTTTTGAGATACCTAAGGAAGAATTAAGCATAATTGAAAACAATCAGTTAACTAGCGAAGAAAGTCTCAATGTAGTAAATACTGAAGTTTCTTTAGATGTAGATGCTACTCCTAAAAGCTTGAAAGATGAATTATTAGACACTAGATTGACAGATGCAGCCCTAGACAATTTGCCTAAGGAGTTTTCTACAGCAGATAGGATCCAGAGTTCACTTTATCTAAAGGATATGGGAAA
>JAKELU010000002.1:0-79251 GCA_022760735.1 Firmicutes bacterium FC7 | reverse complement strand
TTTTCATGAAAAGATAAATGATGAAGTAGGTACTTCAGACAGTAAGAAGCTGGATGAAGTTAGATATGATAAGTTTAATTTAAATCTAATGGATAGTATTCAAGCTAAAGGTTCTAACATCTCCATTAATGGAAATGTAGAAGTTAAAGAAGCTGCCTTATCTGATACTAATATTGTAAAAATAAACGATAGTATCATTCAACTTGTTGAAACTACAAATGAAGGTGAAACAAGTGTACTCAAAGTGAAACTATATCCAGAGGAGCTTGGAACTGTAGATGTTACTTTGAAGATGGAGGATGGAAAGCTTACTGCAAAGATATTAGTAGACAGTGAACAAGTAAAAGGAATGTTTACTAAATCAATAAATGAACTAAATGAAGGCTTATTAAAGCAAAATATTCAAATTGAAAAGATTAATATCGATTTGAATTTAAACACAAGCTCAAATAATATGAACCATGGCTTCGATTTTAATCAACATGGAAGTTTTAATCAAGGCTCACACTTCATGAGAAGCAATTTCAGACATTCATATTTTAGTACTGAAAATATAGTGAGTGAAAATACAGATATTCACATGACAGGAGAACTAAGCATCCTTGCTTAAAGGAGGGAAAGTACGTGAAGGTATATAATAATGCAGCTGTAAATCAGAATTATGAAACTAAAAAAACAGGCAGTAGCTTAGCAGTAGATGATTTTCTTAAGATAATGGCAGCTGAAATAAAGAATCAAAGTCCAATGGGCGGAGAATCAGGTGGTGGAAGTAAAACTGATTATCTTTCCCAACTTGCTCAGTTTACAATGCTTGAACAAATAACTCAACTAACTGAAAGCATGAATCAGATGAATATGCTAAATCAAGTTAGCCTTATAGGTAAGGAAGTAAAAATATTTAATGGTACAGAAAATGTAAAGGGAGTAGTTGAAAAAATTAAGTTTTACAACTCTACAGTAATACTTCAAGTTAACAATAAAGATTATCCAATTAATCTGCTAATGGAAGTTTCAAATGAGGTGGAAGAATGAGTTTTAGAATAGAGAGAGGCCAGATAATTCCTACATCTAGCAACTCTGGATCTAAAAAGATTTCCAACAATAATCTAGAATTCCATAGGTTACTTCAAGAAAGTCTTCAAAAAAAGGACAATAATATTAAGATTTCAGCCCATGCAGAACAGAGGATGCAGGAAAGAAATATCAAGCTTGACCAAGCAGACATGGAGAATTTAAAGGAAGCAATGAACAATTTGGAAAAGAAAGGTGCAAGGGAAAGCTTGATGCTTTACAAAGACATGGCTTTTATAGCTAGTGTAAGGAATAGAACAATAATTACAACTATGAACAACGATGAAATGGATATTGTAACAAATATAGATAGTGCGATAATAGTAAAATAAATGGCTGGACCTTTTTAGGAAGCCATAACCCACGGACTGACTGAAGTGGGGATAATTCTAGGGAGGTAATATAAATGTTAAGATCATTATATTCAGGCGTTAGTGGAATGAGAGGATTCCAAACAAAGATGGACGTTATAGCAAACAATGTTGCTAATGTAAATACAACTGCTTATAAATCAAGTAGAGTAAGTTTTCAAGATATGCTAAGCCAAACAACAGCAAATGCATCAGCACCTACAGCAAACGGTCTAGGAGGTATAAATGCAAGACAAGTAGGTCTTGGTGTTAAAGTAGGTTCAATAGATATGATGATGGGTGGAGGAGCACTTCAACCTACAAATAGAGAGTTAGACTTCGCGATTGAAAATGAAGGATTCTTTATAGTTTCTTCTAATGTAGCAATAGATGATCCTACTGCTCCTATACTAGAGGATGCAGAAGTTGGTACATTAGCATATACAAGAGATGGAGCATTCTTTAGGGATTATGAGGGGAACCTAGTAAATGCTAGTGGACAGAGAGTTTTAGGATATGTTGCTAGTGGATTAGTGATAGATGAAGATAATCCAAATCCAGACGTAATAGATCCAGATGACTTAATTGATGGAGATTACCAAGATTTCTTAAGACCTATAAAAATTGCAGAAATAGATGAGGATGGTGGAGAGCTTCAAAGCTTTTCTATAGATACTTCAGGAAAAGTTATTGCTGTATATAGTTTAGATGGTGAAGCAACAGTTCGTGTTCTAGGTCAAATAGGTATTGTTAGATTTAGCAATCCTGCAGGTTTAACAAAGGCTGGAGGAAACAACTATCTAGCATCAAACAACTCAGGTACTCCGCAATTTGGACTAGCTGGAAGCAATGGCTTTGGAACTATCAATCAAGGGTTCCTTGAAATGTCCAACGTAGACTTGGCAAATGAATTCACAGAAATGATTGTTGCAAGTAGAGCATATTCAGCAAATTCAAGAAGCATAACTACATCAGATGAAATGCTTCAAGAGTTAATAAACCTTAAGAGATAGAAAATAAAAATTTTAAATTGCAACGGGTAGTTCACAGTTAAAATAAAACCGAGGTTCCTTGTAATTATTGTCGAGGAATCTCGGGTCCAATATCCAATTAGAATTTGGTACGAACTTTAAATTGGAGATGATTATATGATTACTCTTACATCCATAAGTGGTAAAGAGTTTTGCTTAAACAGTGATTTAATATACAAGATAGAAGAATTGCCTGATACGGTTATTACATTAACAGATGGAAAAACCATTAGGGTAAAAAATAAAACAGAAGATATAGTAGAAAAAATAATTGACTTTAAAAGAAGGATATTTCTTAATTTGCCGGAGGGGAGTAGTAAATGAAGAAAAGAAGTTGGTCAGCAACAATGGGAATAATCTCCGGGACCATATTGGTGATTTATTCCATAATGAATTCAGGGGATCTAAGTAGCTTCTATGATTTTTCATCTATTTTAATAACAATAGGTGGATCATTTTGCGCACTGATAATAAGTTTCCCTTTTAAGACCCTAACAAACATTCCTAAATTGCTTAGATTACTATTGGTTTCACCTCAAGATAATAGACATGAGCTTATTATCTTATTAACTGAGTTATCAAAAAAAGCTAGAAGAGATGGTCTACTAGCTCTAGAGGACGATATTGCTCAAATGAACAATGAGTTTCTAGCAACTGGGTTACAGATGGTAGTTGATGGAGTTGAACCAGATAACATTAAGGAACTATTAGAATTAAAGATGGATACTATGGAAAGAAGACACAGAACAGGCCAATCCGTATTCCTAAAATGGGGTGAATTAGCACCTGCTTATGGTATGCTTGGAACACTTATAGGTTTGATCATAATGCTTGTTAGTTTAGATGATCCAAGTAAAATAGGAGAAGGTATGGCTGTAGCACTAGTTACAACTTTTTATGGTTCGTTCTTAGCTAATATGATATTCCTTCCAATAGCTAGCAATTTAAGTGAGCAGACAGATGAAGAACTATTTACATGTCAAATGATAATCGATGGGGTATTGCAAATTCAAGCAGGTACTAACCCTAGATTACTTGAAGAAAAGTTACTTGCATATCTTTCACCTGATGAACTGAAGAAAAACAAAGATAGTTTTACGAGAGAGGCTATGAACAATGAGTAGATTTAGAAAAAAAGAAGTTGGCAGCGGTGGTGGTGCACCTTGGCTTACCACCTTATGTGATTTAATGCAGCTTTTATTAACATTTTTCGTTTTGTTGTTCTCAATGTCAAATGTTGATCAGGAAAAGTTTACTAATGTAACCATATCACTTCAGGAAGCATTTGTAGGGTTTCAAGATGGAGGACAATCTATAATTGATGCCTATGAAGGAAATCAATTAAATCCTATATCAGAAGGGTATATAATAGATGATGGGACAGTTGGGATTCAGATCTCTCCTGAAATAATTCAGATGTATGAAAAGGTGGCAGAGTTTTTAGAAGCTAACAATTTAGATGCTGAAGTTGACGTTAAATATGATGACAAAGGTGTTTATGTTGATATAAAGGATGCAATATTATTTGATACTGGAAGTGCACAGCTTAAGGAAAGCGGACTACAGGTATTAAAAAAGCTGGAGGCTCTTATAAATGATTTTGATAATGACATTGTCGTAGAAGGCCACACAGATAATGTTCCAATCAATGTGGACAGGTATCCTACCAATTGGGAGCTTTCAACAGCAAGAGCTGTATCCGTTGTAAGGTATTTAAGTGAGGTAGAAAATATAAATCCTCGAAGATTATCTGCAAGGGGGTACGGTGAATACAGCCCTATTGTTCCTAATGATACTCCAGAAAACAGGGCATTAAATAGAAGGGTAAATTTGTTTATAGTATTTGATAATGAAAGTGGGGAATAGTTATGGCAGATGTAGAAGTATCTGAGAGAAAGAGTATCTCAAAAATCATAATAATTGCGTTATTAGTTCTAATATTGCTATTAACAGCTGCAATTTTTGTATTTGTGGTAACAGACAATCCAGTAGATGGATTAGTAAAGATATTTCAGTCCAATGGTGAATATACAATTCCTCTAGATGAGTTTGTAGTAAACCTAAAGCAGGATAGCAATATTAAGCATTATATTAAGATAAAAATTGCATTGATGTTTACAGAGGAAAACAATAGTAAAGTTATTGAAACAAATGTTAGTAAAATAAGAGACACAATAATTAGCACACTAAGATCAAAAACATATGAAGAAGTATTAAATGATGAGGAAACCATTAATCTAAAAAGAGAACTAGTTGAAAACATAAACAATGCATTAAACGATCATATTGTTGAAGGAGTATATTTTACTGATGTCATCGTTCAATAGTATTATTGCTATTATTCAAACCATAGCGGTCTTAATAATAGTAATTATTTTAGCGAATCTGTTTTTAAGGATTTTAAATAAGAATATGACTAGAACTCAAAAAATTATAAAGATAGTAGAAAGAACCTATGTTTTTAACAATTCGGCTTTAGCTGTCGTTGAAATATGTGGTAAGTACTATCTTATGAGCTTTACCGATAAGGATAATAAAATCCTTAGGGAATTAGAAAAGGACGAAGTAGAATCCTATTTAGACCAGTTAAAAGATAATCCTGCTATTATGGATTTTAAAGATAAGGCTAACTTATATTTTGGAATGAGGAAGAAAAGTTGAGTAAAAGAGCTATTTTATTATTCATACTAATAATTACATTAATAATACCAGAAGTAGTATTTGCAGAAGGTGGGACAGGCTTAACTGATTTATTATTTAATCCAAGTGATAATCCAGAAACTACAGTAGATTCGGTGAAGTTGTTGATTTTGCTAACAATTCTCACTTTGGCACCATCGATTTTAATATTAACTACTTGCTTTACTAGAATAATTGTTGTTTTCTCCTTCCTTAGGAATGCACTTGGTACTCAGCAATCACCTCCAAATCAACTATTAATAGGGCTAGCTCTTTTTCTGACCATATTTATAATGCAACCAGTATATAGCCAGATAAATGAGGAGGCAATTCAGCCCTTTCTTGCAGATGAATTAACTCAAGAGGAGGCATATGATATTGCGGCAGTGCCTATGAAGGAGTTTATGTTAAAGCACACTAGGGAGAAGGATTTGGCATTGTTTTTAAGGGCACAGGGCAGTGGGAATGTTGAAGATCCCATGGATTTAACTCTAACTACCATAATTCCGGCTTTTGCCATAAGCGAGTTAAAAACAGCTTTTAGTATCGGCTTTATCATATACATTCCATTCTTAGTAATAGATATGGTGATATCAAGTATATTAATGTCCATGGGTATGTTCATGCTACCTCCTGTTATGATTTCGTTGCCTTTTAAGATATTGCTATTCGTCTTAGTTGATGGATGGTATCTGGTAGTTGAATCCCTATTGGAAAGCTTTATTTAGGATATAGAGGTGAATACACTTGACCCAAGTAATGGTTTTAGATATTTTAAGAAGCGGTTTTTTAACGATACTAAAGGTTTCTTTGCCTATATTGATAATTTCATTAGTAGTGGGGTTAATCATTAGTATACTACAGGCAGTGACACAGGTTCAGGAACAGACATTAAGTTTCGTTCCCAAAATATTGTCTGTTATGATTGCTTTAATCTTGTTTGGTAATTACATGCTTAATAGCTTAGTTGAATTTACCAAAGATTTATATATGCTTATTCAAAGCATAACATAGGAGTAGCCATGGAATTTAATGTATTCAAATATGTATTGATATTAGTTCGCATTACGACATTTATAGTTGTATGTCCATCATTTTCTATCAAGGGACTTCCTAATCAGTACAAAGTAGGTCTTTCATCAATTCTATCATGGTTTATATACATGGCACTACCTGTGATGGAGCCATTGAATGATTTAATGGTTCTTGGATTTCTTTCTATAAGAGAGGCTTTATTTGGACTTGCCCTTGGATATGTAACTCTATTGATATTTACTGCTTTGGAAATAGCAGGCCAGCTAGTAGACTTTCAAGCTGGATTTTCAATGGCTCAAACCATTGATCCAAGTACTGGGATTAATGCGGCGCATTATGGAAGGTTCTATTATTGGATGGGGATTTGTGTATTCTTCTTATTAGATATGCATCATGTAGTTATAAGTACCTTAATTAGGTCCTTTGAATATGTTCCCCTTGGTGAAATCACATTTGTTGGATTAACTACTAATGCTATCCTAAGGATATTCTCCAACATATTTGAGTTGGCAGTTAATCTAGCAGTACCATTGGTTTTAGTCGTTCTAGTAATTGATGTAGTATTGGGCATCGTATCTAGGACTATACCTCAAATAAATGTACTAATGTTAGGTATGCCTATTAAGGCCATGGCAAGCTATATTGCGATGTTACTAAGCATTAGTTGGTATTTAAATAGAATTGGAAGTATATTATCACTAATACCTGAGTATTTAAGAGGGATTATGAATCTGTTTTAAGGTAGGTGGTTAAAATGTCAGATAAAGAATCTAAAACTGAAGAGGCCACCCCCAAACGGTTAAGGGATGCTAGAAAAAAGGGACAGATTCCAAAGAGTCCAGACCTAAGTCCAGCGGTTTCCTTATTGGCATTTACAATGCTTGGTGGAATATTAGGAAATTATATTTTAAAAAATGGGCTTGTATTTATCAAAAACTCTCTGAGCACAAATTATAGTGCTGAAATAAATAACAGCTTTGTAAGGAATTCCTTTGTAAACAATCTAATTGATGGAATTCTGATGATACTACCTTTTGCTTTAATAGCTATGTTGATAGGTTTTGTGGCAAATATAGTTCAGACTGGATTTATAGCAACAACTGAATCCATAAAACCAGATTTTAATAGATTAAATCCAATAAGTGGGTTTAAGAATTTGTTTTCTAAGAAAGTATTATTTAATTTATTAAAAAATATAGCTAAACTAGCAATCGTTACTAATTTGGTATATAAAAATCTAAGTGAATCATACGTTCAGATATTGAATAGTGGTAGTGTTGGAACCGAAAAGTTATTTAGTTTCTTTGGTAGTTTTATTAAGAATTTAGTTTCGGATATTGTAATAATAATGTTTATTGTAGCAATCGTAGATTATATTTTTCAAAGACGTGAGTTCAAGAAAAACTTACGTATGACAAAACAGGAAGTAAAAGATGAATATAAGGAAATGGAAGGTAATCCGCAGATTAAATCTGCAAGACAACAAAGACAACGACAGCTCGCAATGAGTAGGATGATGGCAGATGTACCATCATCGACAGTGGTTGTTACCAACCCTACACACATTGCAGTAGCTTTAAGATATGAATCAAATAAGGACAAGGCTCCACTAGTTGTTGCAAAGGGAGCTGATAATGTTGCAAATAAAATAAAGGAAATAGCTAAGGAAAACAAAGTTCCTATAATTGAAAATGTTCAGCTTGCTCGTACCATGTATAAAAAAGTTGAAGTGGGCGAATATATACCGGTTGAGTTATATCAAGCAGTAGCAGAAATTCTGGCCTTGGTATATCAACTTAAAGAAAAGAACAAGTGTAAAATTTAAAAGGAGTAGTCATGACAGCGTTATTAAGAAATATTTCAAATACATTTGAAAAATACACTGAGCTTATAGTTGCATTTGTAACTGTAGCAATAATAGGGATTATTATAATTCCCCTTCCAAGTATCCTTTTAGATATTCTGTTAGTAATTAACATATCTATGGGGGTTATAGTGTTACTATTAACTCTATTTACAAAGAATGTTCTAGAATTCTCAACATTCCCTACACTCTTGTTAATATCTACTATGTTTAGACTTTCTTTAAATATTTCTGCTACAAGGCTTATTTTAAGCTATGGTGTTGCAGGCTATGTTATCAATGCTTTTGCCAATTTCGTAACAGGAAACAACTACGTTGTAGGTGCAGTAATATACCTAATTATAGTAATTGTACAGATTGTAGTTGTTACTAACGGTTCAAGCAGAGTATCTGAAGTTTCAGCAAGATTTACCCTAGATGCTATGCCTGGTAAACAAATGGCTATAGATGCGGATTTAAATACTGGACTTATTGATGAAGAAACGGCAAAGAAAAGAAGAAACAATTTACAAAGAGAGGCAAACTTTTACGGAGCAATGGATGGTGCTAGTAAATTCGTAAAAGGAGATGCCATAGCAGGTATTATAATCACTCTAATAAATCTAGTTGGAGGTATCGTAATATTTTCCCTTCAGGGTATGAATATTATGGAGGCCTTAAATAAATTTGGTAAACTTACAATCGGTAGTGGGTTAGTTAATCTACTACCGGGTCTGTTAATATCCATAGCTTCAGGTATACTTGTTACAAGATCAGATGATGGCCAAACCTTTGGTAAAAGTGTAACAGAGGATTTGTTTGGTGTTTCTCAGGTACTAATGGTAACAGCAGCAGTATTGTTAGTTATAGCTTTAGTTCCTGCCTTTCCAACAATACCCTTCTTGTTAATAGCTGTATTATTAGGTAGTGTTGGATATCTATTAAAGGAAAATGAAAAGGCTGAAGAATTAAAGGCTCAAGAAAGAGAAAGTATAAAGCAGGTACAGCAGCAACCTAGGGAAAAGGAAGTAGAAGGTGTTGCATCATTTCAAGTTGAGCCTATATCCGTTGAAATTGGGTATGGTTTAATTTCACTGGTCGATGAAGGAAGAGATGACAATCTAGTTTCTCAAATAACTGCAATTAGAAGGCAGTGTGCTCAGGAGATGGGTATCATTGTTAATCCAATAAGGATTAGGGACAACTTACAGCTTGGACCGAATGAATATATTATAAAAATTAAAGGCAACAAGGTAGCTGGAGATACCATTTATATAAATAAGTATCTTGCACTAGATCCAGGTAATAGTGATTTTAAAGTAGAGGGGATTCCAACAAAAGAGCCTGCCTTTGGAATAGATGCCCTTTGGATTGATGAAAGTATGAAGGACAAGGCAGAGCTTCATGGTTATACAATAGTTGATCCAGTAACTGTATTTGTTACACATCTTAAGGAAGTAATTAAAAACAACAGTCCTGATTTACTTGGTAGACAGGAAGTAAAACAACTACTAGAGGGCATAAAGGAAAAATACGATGTAGTTGTGGATGAGCTAATACCAGATATATTGACTTTAGGAGATGTGCAAAAGGTATTACAAAATCTGCTTCGTGAAAGAGTACCAATATATGATTTAGTTACAATTTTAGAATCATTAGCAGACAATGGAGTTTCAACAAAGGATATAGAACTTCTAACAGAGCATGTAAGACATGCTCTCAGAAGAACCATAGTAAGGAATTATCTGAATATGGAAGGAAAGCTGGAGGTAATTACTATTCACCCCGATTTAGAAGAGCTTATTGGTAGCAATATTCAAAAGACTATGTCGGGTTCTATTCCGGTTTTAAAGCCAAATGTAATTACAAAGATATTTGATAACATTAACAGCACATACAATGAATGTTTAATCAAAGGAATAGATCCAGTAATATTGGCATCTCCAAGAATTAGAGTAGCCTTTAGGAATCTTATATCCTTTAATTTTCCAAATATGGCTGTATTTTCAATAAATGAAATTCCAAATGATATTGAAATCGAGGCAGTAGGATTGGTGAATAACGTATGATTATTAAAAAATATATAGTTAGCGATATGAAGGAAGCTCTAGTAAGGGCAAAATATGAGCTTGGTTCAGATGCGATTATAATTGATCAAAGAAAGGTTAGAATAGGGAAATGGTACAATCCCTTTAAACGAGGCCTTGAAGTTACCATGGCAATTGAAGAGAAGAAGGACACAAGCGAAGAGAAAATAAATCCTACAGAGCATGTAATTCAACCTGTAATTCCATTCTATACTGGACAGAATGAAAAGCTCAATGAACAACTAGAAATGTATTGTAAACTCATAAATAAGGACAAGGACTCACTAACCTTGGAGGAGAGGAAGGACTTTATCAAGATAGTGATGAAGGAAACTCCCTTGGACAAAAAGGTGGAGCTTTCTAAAATAAATGTCCTGATTGGGCCAACAGGAGTAGGTAAAACTACAACTATTGCAAAGATTGCAGCAAGGGAATATCTAGTGAACAAGAAAAAAGTTGGGCTTATTACCATAGATACTTATAGAATTGGAGCCGTTGAGCAGCTTCGTACCTATGCCAATATCCTAGGCATTGAGCTTGAGGTTGTCAACAATCCTATAGACATGGCTCAAAAGATAAATAAGTTAAGCCATTGTGATATTATTCTTGTGGATACACTGGGGACAAGCCCAAAGGATATAAAAAAGATAGAAGAGATTAAAAATAACTTAAGGGCAATACATGGAGATATGAACACATACCTAGTTATAAGTATGTCAACTGATAGGGAAACTATGGCATCAATATTGGCAAGATATAGCCAGTTAAAATATGATGCCCTTATACTTACAAAGATAGATGAGGTAAGTAATATCTCAAACTTATGGTTTTTATTAGAAAACAGTAGTTTTCCTATTCAATATTTCTGTCATGGTCAAGATGTTCCAGATGATATAAAACTGGCTACTTTAGACAATTTATTTGATTATTGCGAGGAGAACAGACTTTATGGTTGACCAAGCTAACAAGTTAAGAGAAATGGTTAGAAATATTCAACAGAAAGAAAGGGTTTCAATCCAACATCAGCTTAAGGTTCTATCAGTAGTTAGTGGCAAAGGTGGCGTAGGAAAGACAAATATATCAGTAAACCTTGCAATAGCCTTGCAACAATTGGGTAAACGAGTATTAGTTTTAGATGCAGACATAGGAATGAATAATGCCAATATAATAATGGGTGTCGAAGCTACTAAAACATTACTTGATTTACTCCAAGATGATTTAAGCTTAAAGGATATAATTGTAAAAGGACCTAATGGTGTGGACTTAATTTCTGGCGGGGCTGATTTGTTTTATCTAGAGAAGCTTAATGAGAATCAGCAAGAAGAAATTATACAGAGCTTAGATGACCTACAAGAATACGACATTTTAATTATAGACAATGGTGCAGGTATAAGTAAGCATTCCCTCACCTTTTCAATACTTGCAGATGAAGTTATACTTGTAACTACACCTGAACCTACAGCAATTGCTGATGCATATAGGGTTCTTAAGGCTATATCAATATACGAATTAAAAAGCAAAGTAAAAGTAGTTATAAATCAAATCCATGATATTCAAGCAGGTGAGGAAGCCTACAACAAGCTCTTAAGAACATCTGAACAGTTTTTAAAAATTGAACTAGAGAAACTAGGGTTTGTGTTTAATGATATTAGAGTTAATAAGGCAATTATGGATCAGTCTCCAATTATTATTAAAGACCCTAAAGCAATGGCAAGTATCAATATAAGTCAAATCGGGACAGCAATATTGGGTGACAAGGAATATAGATATAATGTGTCCAATCTAAAGCAGTTTAAGAATAGGTTAATAAAATTATTTGGGTGATGAATATGGATCTATTTGTTTTGAATAGCAAAATAGAATTGATTGATTTAAATGATGAGTCAACCTTTGGACTTATACATGATTACGTGGATGAAAAGCTTTATGTTTCTACCACACCTGATGATAAAGATTTTAAGCTTTTACGAATTGGTGATGAAATTAGAGGTATAGTCTTTTCAGGAGCATATGGTAAGTCCTTTGATGCTGTAGTTACTAATAGGATATCAGGGGAGCTAATTATTTATGAATTATCGGATATTGGCAATATAACAACTATTCAGAGACGTGAAGATGTAAGAGTACCATGCTCTATACCAGTATATTATACAAATCTTGAGTTATTTTTAAAGCGTCAAAAAAAATGAGCTTATGGAGTATATTGAGGATATAAAGCTAAATTCACAAGAAGGAATGATTGCCGACTTAAGTGGCGGTGGTTTAAAACTAGTTTCGAAAAGGAATTTTGAGCCAGGAGAAAATATGCTTTTTTTATTCTATATTAAGGACAAGCCACTGATTTTAAAAGGGAAATTACTACATAAAGCAATAAATATAGTACAAAAAACTACCTTTTATAATTATGGAGTTAAGTTTTTAGACATAACTGAAAAGGAACGTGAGGACATAATAAGTTTTCTATTTGTTCTAATGAGAAAGAACAGAATAAGGTAAAAAGCAAAAAATAGTTTAAGATAAGAAGGGATAACATTGATGTCATATGCTTACAACGATAGAGATAGTTTAATAATTAAATATTTGCCACTGGTTAAAAAAGTTGTTGGTCGTATTGAGGTGAAGGATCATATTTTAGATAATGATGATTTAGTAAGCATTGGAATTATTGGGCTAATGGATGCCATAGAAAAATATGATTCCAGTAAAAATGTTCCCTTTGAAGCATATGCAACATTAAGGATTAGAGGTACAGTTATTGACGAATTGAGGAAGTCTGGACGTGTATCCAGGGATAAGATAGACAAGCTTAACCAATATTACCAAGCCAAAGAAGAACTTGAAAATAGACTGATGAGAACTCCCAATGAAGCAGAAATTTGCAAGGAACTAGGCATAAATGATAAACAACTATCGAAGATTCATGAGACTGTACATTATTTAGCTCATTATTCTCTAGAGTCTGCTTTGTTTCACCAAGAAGGGGATGATTTTACACTAATGGATATTCTGGAGGATGATACAGTAGATTTACCTCTTGATATAATACTTAAGGAGGAAAGAAGAAAAATATTAGTGAAGGCAATTGATAAACTAAAGGATAGAGAGAAGACCATTCTCAATCTATATTATGTAGAAGAGCTTTCCCTTAAAGAAATAGCATATATTCTAGGCATATCAATTCCAAGAGTGTCTCAAATTCATGGTAAGGTTTTAATTAAGCTTAGAGAGATTATCGAGAAGCTAATGGGTGAAGATGATGTTTAATTTTTTAATATTTGTTGGACTCTTTCTTATTGCTTTAGGATTATATGGAGAATTAATACTTTCTGAAAAAGTTAGTGATACGTTAGGTTTTAAAAATAAAGAAAGAGCAATAGAAAAAGGAAAAAAGATAGATAGAGAAACTAAAATTATAGAAGATATTATTAAAGAAAATAAACCTGTCGAAAGCAAAGATTTAGAATTTGAATATAAAGACTTTGAAATTAATGATACAGAACTTAAAGAAGTAGAAATTAATGATACACATTTTAGAAATATAGATTCTGATGATATAAATGAAGATGACCAAATCCTATTTGATGAGGTACTAAATAGCATTATTGAAAGCGATGAAGTAGATGAAAAAGGAGTAGATAATTCAGATGAGACCTTTGAAATAATGCAGAAGTATGAAAGTGGTCTATATACTTTAGAAGAAGTCTGCAATCTCTTAAATATGAAGAAGGGGGAGGTACTATTATTAAGGAATATCTACAAAAAATCTCTAAAATAAGGTGCAATCTCCTTATATCCTTGGGAATAGGAATAATTATATCTGCAATACTTATGAAAATTAGTTATTCCGTTAGATTAAACTTTCTAATAGAAAGTGAAGCTCGCAAATTAGGTATGGTATACCCGTCTGAAATTAAAGTATTAAATGATGAACCTTAAGGAGAGATATCAATGATAAGAAGTCTAAACACCATTAATAGAAACATGAATATACTTCAGAAAAAACAAGAAAATACAAGTGCAAACATAACCAATGTAAATACCCCAGGATTTAAATTTCAGGATATTGTACAGTCTACTATGGAAACTCATCAATTGGTTAACTATGCTGGTGGAAGAGATGCAAATAGGAGACAAGAATTAGGTGGATTCATATATGGAAATCAAATAGATGAAATCTATAGAAACTTTGAACAGGGGACATTAGTAGAAACCGGCAATTTTTCTGATTTCGCAATTATTGGAAACGGATTTTTTACAATTCAAATGGATGATGGCACCATAGCTTATACGAGAAATGGGAATTTTAAGTTGAATGAAAATAACGAATTAGTTACTATGGAAGGATATATTGTACTGGGATCATCTGAATTTGATGAAATAGGACCCATAGTAGTTGAAGACAATGATTTTACAAATATAAATTTTCTAATATCGGATTTTAATGACTATAGGGAGTTAACAAGTATAGGTGACACTATTTTTACTGCTGATGAAGGACTTAGTTTTGCTATAAACGGAGAGGTAAAACAAGCTTTTCTAGAAAGTTCAAACGTTGTAATTGTAGATGAATTAGTTAAGATGATTGAAATTTCAAGGGAATTTGAAGCTAATCAAAAGCTTCTTCATACAGCTGATGAAACTTTAAATAAAGCTGTTAATGAAGTAGGAAGGGTGTAGGTGATTAAATGAACCATATATTAAATATCGGAAAATCAGGTCTTAAGGCAAATCAGTATAAGATGGATGCAGTTGCAGATAATCTTGCCAATGTTAACACTCGTGGATATAAGTCCAAGGAAGTAAGCTTTCAGGAACTTCTTAATAATGAAGAAATCAGTGCTGGAAGCAAAAGTAGAGTAGGAAAGATAAATTTCCAACAAGGCACTTTAGTTGAGTCACCTTTTGAATATCATATGGCTATTGAGGGAAATGGATTTTTTGGTGTAATTGATGGGGATAACAACTTAATGCTTACTAGAAATGGGAGCTTTCATATAAATGAGGATAAAACCATATCTGATGAAAATGGATATCCATTAGTTGTTGACTATTTAATACCTGTAGAGGAATGGGGCAATGACAAGGTCCAAATAAGTAGAAATGGTGAAATTAAAACCGTAAATGATGACAATGTTGTTCTAGGGAGGATTATTCTATTTTATCCAGAAAATCTGGATTCACTTATATCCTTAGGTGAAGGCAGATACTTACCAGCTGGAGAAGTTCAGTTGTATGATTCCCTTGAAAATGAAGAGATCTTTGGTGAAATACATCAATATTTCCTTGAGGCGTCAAATGCTGATATCACTAAAAATATAGTTGAAATGATAACAACCCAAAGAGCATATTCACTAAGCTTAAAAGCTGTTCAAACTACAGATGAAATGATGAATATTATTAATGGTATAAAACGATAATTGCTTTTATGAGACTCAGCACTAAGTGAGTCTCTATTATTTTTGGGTATACTAATATTATTTAATTGGACTTTAAAAAAGGCAGAAGTTATAATAAATGATATGATTATGAAAAATGTAAGATTAAATACAAAAAGCAATCTTAGGGGGTAAAAATGAAAAGACTTATATCATTACTGTTAGTTTTATGCATGACAGTAACAGTTTTAATAGGCTGTGATAATAAAGAAAATAATTCAGAATCCATATTTCCTGCACGTGATATTACAGGAATTGTTCAATGGGGAGCAGGTGGTGGTACGGATTCTTTAATGAGACCTTTGTCTTCATTAGCTGAAAAGATTCTAGGAAAAAGTATAGTAATTCAGAATAAACCTGGTGCAACAGGTGCCATTGCTACTCAATATGTATATGAACAAGATGCTGATGGATACACTTTGCTTATGGGTGCAGAGAACCCACAGTTATATTCAATGCTGGGTATATCAGAGCTTACTTATGAAGACTTTGAACCAGTGTTTATAATTGGTGATGAAAAAGTTGGAATTATTGTTGGCAAGGACTCCAAATACAATTCTTTTACTGAGTTAATTGAAGATGCATTAGCTAATCCAGGTACCATAAGTATGACAACAACAGGTACTGGTGGCATGCCATGGTCAGTAAGTTCTTTCATAAAAGCAATAACAGGTGCTACATTCAAACAAATACCTTTTGATAGTGATGCAGCTTGTTTAACTGCTGTATTAGGGGGTCATGCTGATTTTACTGTGGCCAAGGTACAATCTGCGATACAGTCATATAAGGCTGGAGAAATTAAATTCTTAACACTATTATCATTAGAAGAGGTAGATGTATTGCCAGAAGTACCATTAGTAATTGAAGAGTACCCAGAGTTTAAAGAATATTTACCTTGGGGCCCATTTTATGGTATCTTCGTAAAAGACGGTACTTCACTAGAAGCAATAGATGTTTTATCTAATGCCTTTATAGAAGCATTCAAAGACGAGAGCTATCAAGAATTATTAAGGGGATTTAACGTTACTCCATTAGGCTTGACTGGTGAAGAAGCAAAAGCATATCTTTTAGATTGGAAAAGGAATACTGCTGATGCATTCTACAAGAGTGGAGCCATAGATAAATCACCTGAGGAATTAGGTATAAAATAGTTAAAATAATCAAGGAGCAACTGTCCTTTTAGGCGTAGCTCCTTAATCAAATAATTAATGGTTAAATGTTCTAGGAATACTTATTTAACATAGGGGGTGAAGATATGTCAGAAAATCATAAACCTAGCGAAAAAGGTTTTTCTGCAATACTTCTAATAATTGGAATATTGGCTCTAATTGAATCAGTTAAGATGTTTAAAAAAGAACCTACGTCTTCATCTTTTGGGGCATTACCATTATTTTTAAGTAGTATTGTTGTTATTTTTATGCTTAAAATATTAATCTTTGAAAATAAAAAATCGGATCAAGTGAAAAAACTATACAATTTAAAAGACTTAGTTGACTCTGTCGTAAGGTATATATTACATAAGGATATAGTTATGGTATTTTTACTTTTAATCGTATATTGCTTTATGTTAGTATTTGGCCTAGGTTTTGAATTCTCATCAACAATTTTTTTGATAACATCGATGACATATTTAATGAAGGGTCAGATTATTAAGAACGCAATTTATACAGGATTAGCTATGGCCTTTATTCTTATAGTATTTAAGACAATATTTCAAGTAATTTTGCCATAAGGAGGTCATAATGAACGGATTAGCTTATTTATTCTTACCATTTCAACAACCATTACTAATTGTATTAGTTGCTATTGGCGTATTTGCTGGAATATATATAGGTGCTATACCAGGCTTGTCTGGTACAATGGCTGTCTCGTTACTTGTGCCTTTTACATTTGGGTGGGAAACTAATCCAGCAATTGTATTAATGATTGGTATTTTTTCA
Source organism: Firmicutes bacterium FC7 (assembly GCA_022760735.1). GTDB lineage: Bacteria > Bacillota > Clostridia > Tissierellales > Tissierellaceae > UBA3583. Next base: position 61,780 of record JAKELU010000002.1, on the reverse strand, counting down.
GGTGTAGTATACGGAGGCTCAAGATCCGCAATTTTATTGAATATACCAGGAGCACCAGCAGCAGTTGCAACTTCATTTGATGGATATCCATTAGCCAAAAAAGGATTAGCAGGAGAGGCGATAGGTATTGCTACTGTACAATCAGTATTTGGTGGAATAATTGGTGTTATTGCTTTGGCATTTTTTGCTCCAGTTGTGACTAAAGTAGCTTTAAAATTTGCACCTAGAGACTATTTATTATTATCGTTTATGGGAATGATGCTTGTAGGTAGTTTAGGTTCTAAGTCTATTTCTAGAGGATTGGTTACAGCAGCAATGGGTGTTTTATTAGGAACTGTTGGTATGGATCCAATTAGTGCCCAACATAGATTTACATTTGGTAATACTTATTTACTATCTGGCATAGATTATGTAACAGCAATGATTGGATTATTTGGTGTTTCAGAAGCTTTGGTTCAAATCAAAGATTTAAGTATTGAGCCAGTAAAGCAAAAAGCTGATAGAATAGTACCTTCATTTTCTTCAATCAAAAAGTACTTACCGTTGACTATACGTTCATCTATAGTTGGTGTTATTGTTGGAGCATTACCAGGTGCAGGGGGAGATATTGCAGCTTTATTAACTTATGATCAAGCTAAAAGAACAGTTAAAAATCCAGAAGTACCATTTGGTGAAGGTGCAGTTGAAGGAGTTGTTGCTCCTGAGTCAGCCAACAATGCTGCAATAGGTGGAGCATTTATACCAATGCTAACAATGGGGATTCCTGGCGATTCCGTAACAGCTGTAATGTTAGGAGCCTTATTCATTCATGGATTACATCCAGGACCTATGTTGATGGTGGAAACACCACATTTATTTTATCTAATTGTGAGCTCTTTAGCATTATCAAATATATTTCTGTTAATATTTGGACTGACTGGTATTAAGGTATTTACTAAGTTGATAGAAATTCCAAAAGGAAGACTACTTCCAATTATTATTATGTTATCAGTAGTTGGCTCTTATGCAGTTAATAATAATCTATATGATGTATTTTGGATGGTTGCCTTTGGTATAATAGGATATTTATTTAAACAATATGATTATCCAGTTGGTCCTATGGTTCTTGGAATAATTTTAGCAGACATAATAGAGACAAACTACAGAAGATCTGTAATTTCTGCTGGGTCTATTTTGAAGTTTATTGGTGGAATTTTCACTAGTCCATTATCGATGTTCTTATTATCAATAATCATATTTTCGTTACTAGTGCAAACAGAATGGTATAAAAGATGGCGTAGTAAACGAGATTTAAAAAGATATAAGCAAGATTAAAAAAGTATTAAGCTCATAAATTTATAGAAAATTTTTTTGATTTTAATCTAAAAATTCTATAAATAAGATTAAAATTTAACATATAAATCAATAAATAATTTAGATATTGTTAAATAATAAATATTAATTTAAGGTAACGGAACATGAATCTGCCAATTATATAGGAGGCTATATGGATAATATATTAGAAGTTATAAAAGCCATTCTTATAGATTCATTCAGAGGAATAAAGGGATATTTAAAATCGAGAGTTATTATATTAGGCATCGTATTTATTATTCTAACTGTTGGTTTGACTGTAATTCAAACACCAACACCAATCTTAATAGCCATTTTTATATCAGTAATTGACATCCTACCATTCATAGGAGCAGGCATTGTAATGATACCATGGGGTATAGTATCCTACTTGTTTGGGAATAAAGAGACGGGGGTAGGCATTTTGATACTCTATGTTGTACTTACAATACTTAAGCAGTTTATAGAGCCGAAGGTACTGGGAGATCAGATAGGAATAAGGCCTTTGTATACATTTCTGACAACTGTAATAGGTGCGCTAATATTTGGTCCAATAGGGCTTATGCTCGGGCCATTAATTGCAGTAGTAATAAACTCAATTGTAAAAGCTAGGGATAGGAGATAGCTACAGGCTATCTCTTTTATTTACCCCAAATTACATATTATTAACAATTCATTAACAAAATATTCACAAAGGTATTGTCTAATTTTAGTCAATATGCTATAATTACTTTGTTTCATAGATAAGAATATGAATTATGGAGGGTATGAAATGAAGAAGATATTATCATTAATGTTAGCGGTAATGTTAGTAGCAGCATCCCTAATTGGATGTACACAACAAACAACTACGCCTGAACCAGCTCCAGCTGAGACACCTGCGGAAACACCAGCTGAGACTCCAGCAGAAACACCTGCTGCAGAAGCTGGAAAGATTGCAAAAGTTGGTTTAGGACAAAATATTTCAATTGCTAAATCATCAGACAAAACTGATGAGAAAAACGCAACTGCTCAAGCAGATGTAACAATGGCAGCTGTAGGATTTGATGCAGAAGGTAAAGTAGTTAGCGTTACATTAGATGTAACTCAAGCTAAAATCGCATTTGATGAAAACATGGTTGTAACTTCTGACAGAGAAGCTGAAGTTAAATCAAAGAAAGATTTAAAAGAAGAATATGGTATGAAGCCTGCATCAGCAATAGGTAAAGAATGGTATGAACAAGCAGCTGCTTTTGAAGAGTGGATGATTGGTAAGACAGTTGAAGAAATTAAAGGATTAAAAGTTAAAGAAAGAGATGCTAACCACAAACATGTACCTGATGTTCCAGAATTAGCTTCATCAGTTACAATTACAGTTGAAAGCTATATAGCTGCTGTAGAAGAAGCATGGGAAAAAGCAGTAGATGCACCAGGTGCTGAAAAAGTAGGTTTAGGTGTTAAGACAACTATTGGAAGCTCAAAAGATGCAACTGCTGAAAAACCAGCAACTGCTCAAGCAGATACTTATATGACAGCAACTGCTATTGATGCAGAAGGTAAAGTTGTTGCAACTATAGTTGACGTAGCTCAAGTTAAGATTGCTTACGATGCAGAAGGTAAAGTAGCAACTGATAAAGCTGGAGAATTCAAAACTAAACATGAACTAAAAGAAGAATATGGTATGAAACCAGCATCAGCAATAGGAAAAGAATGGTATGAGCAAATGAATGCATTCCAAGAATGGATGGTTGGAAAGACTAAAGATGAAATAACTGGATTAGCTGTTAAAGAAAGAGATGCTAACCACAAACATGTTCCAGATGTTCCAGAATTAGCTTCAAGTGTAACAATTACAGTTGAAGGATATCAAGCAGTTGTAGCAGAAGCTATCGACAACGCTAGATAATCAAAGTTATAACGAGACAATCAGGAAATTACTAAGTAATTTCTTCTGATACCTAAAATATGTAACATATGAAAAACTCCCGTCTAGGGAGTTTTTCTATTTTCTAAAACAGCTATAAATGATCGATTTTAATAAAGGTATTGTCGAAAATAATCGAACATGCTATAATAACTTTGTTACATATAAGATAATAAATTTCATATGGAGGGTATCAAATGAAGAAATTACTATCAACAATGTTAGCAGCAACATTAGTAGGAGCATCCCTTGTTGGATGTACACAAGGAACTAAAACACCTGAACCAGCACCAGTTGAAACACCAGCTGAGACTCCAGCAGAAACACCTGCAGCAGAAGCTGGAAAGATTGCAAAAGTTGGTTTAGGTCAAAACATTTCAATTGCTAAATCATCAGACAAAACTGATGAGAAAAATGCAACTGCTCAAGCAGATGTAACAATGGCAGCTGTAGGTTTTGATGAAGAAGGTAAAGTAGTTAGCGTTACATTAGATGTAGTTCAACCTAAAGTAGCATTTGATGAAAACATGGTTGTAACTTCTGATAAAGAAGCTGAAGTTAAAACAAAGGTGGATTTAGGACCAGAGTATGGAATGGTAAAAGCATCATCCATAGGTAAAGAGTGGTTTGAACAAGCAGCTGCTTTTGAAGAGTGGATGATTGGTAAAACAGTTGAAGAAATTAAAGGATTAAAGGTTAAAGAAAGAGATGCAAGCCATACTCATGTACCTGATGTACCAGAATTAACTTCATCAGTTACAATTACAGTTGAAAGCTATATAGCTGCTGTAGAAGAAGCGTGGGAAAATGCAGTAGATGCACCAGGTGCTGAAAAAGTAGGTTTAGGTGTTCTAACTAGCATAGCTAAATCCAAAGATGCAACTACTGAAAAAGGTGCTACTGCACAAGCTGATGTTAACATGACAGCAACTGCTGTTGATGCAGAAGGTAAAGTAGTAGCTGCAATTATAGACGTAGCCCAAGTTAAAATTGACTACGATCTAGAAGGTAAAGTAGCAACTGATAAAGCTGGTGAATTCAAAACTAAGCAAGAATTAAAAGAAGAATATGGAATGGTAAAAGCATCATCTATAGGTAAAGAATGGTACGAACAAGCTAATGCATTAGGAGAATGGATGGTTGGAAAGACTAAAGATGAGATAACAGGATTACCACTTAAAGATGGTAAAGCAGATGATGCAGAGTTGGCTTCATCAGTAACAGTTTCAATAGATGCATATCAAGCAATAGTAGCAGAAGCTATAGATAACGCAAAATAATTTTGATTTATTAATATGTAACAAATATGAAAACTCCCGTTTTGGGAGTTTTTCTATTTATGGACACAATAGTTTGTTGATTATTTAACACAATTTTGTTATGATAATTAAGGGTGATGACAATGAAAAAAGGAATTTCTACTATATTAATAGTAATGATTATAATGAGTATGTTAACAGGTTGTACAACAGGTGGAAAAACTCAGTATGACAAATTTTCAGAAACATATTTTGGTACATTTGATACAATAATTCAGATTGTAGGATATACAAAAACTGAGGAAGAGTTTAAAGAATATGCGAATATGATTTATGAGAGAATGTTAGAACTACACAAACTCTTTGATAAATATAACAATTATGAAGGTATAAATAACATTAAGACCATAAATGATAACGCAGGTATTCAACCTGTAAAGGTTGAAAAGGAGATAATTGATTTAATTCAGTTGTGTAAAGATTTTTATGAAGAAACCGGAGGAAAAACTAATATAGCAATGGGTGCAGTTTTAGAAATTTGGTCACAATATAGAGACGAAGCAGAAACAGACCCAGAAAATGCAAAAATACCACCTATGGAGGATCTACTTGAGGCAAATGAACATACGGATATAAATAAGGTAATTGTAGACGTTGAAAATAGTACGGTTTTCCTAGAGGATCCTGAAATGAGAATTGATGTAGGTGCTGTTGCTAAAGGTTTTGCAACTGAAATAGTAGCTAAGGAGGTTGAAAAAGCTGGACTTAAATCTGCAATTATAAGTGCAGGTGGAAATATTAGAACTATTGGGAAACCACTTGATGGAATAAGAGAAAGATGGGGTGTAGGAATCCAAAATCCTGACAGCTTTGTTGACAATACAGCGGACAGCCTTATAGAAACTGTATTTATTAATGATGCCTCGGTAGTAACTAGCGGTGATTATCAGAGATTTTATATGGTAGGAAATAAGGTAATTCATCATTTAATAGATCCTGATACACTAATGCCAGGTGAATACTATAGAGCAGTTACAATTGTTACCCCTGATTCAGGGCTTGCAGACTTTTTATCAACTTCAGCATTTTTAATGCCTTTTGAGGATAGCAAGGCTTTAGTTGAATCCTTTGAAAGTGTCGAAGGTCTATGGGTTTTAAAGGACGGTACAGTAGAGGCTACTGAAGGAATGAAAAAAATTATGAAATCTTATGGTGCAACTGGAGCAAAAGCAGAATAAATTGTACAACTTATGAATAAACCTTTTATTAGTATATAATAGATCGGAGGTTGAGTATGATAAAAGACAATATAATTGCATTATTATATCATATTCTATTAATAATAATCTCAACCATATATCTTATACTAATAGTTGTACTAGGTCCTTATATTGGAGATGCTATCACAAATCCAGTTGTTAGAATAATCCTTGCTATAATCTGGGCAGGTAGCTATGTGGCAATAGGCACAAGATTGGATATAAGACACAAAAGCAAATATGATTTTAGTATGGGATTAATTATTGGATTTATTGGTCTAATACTCTGGGCATATAGTTTAATAAAGACTGGATTTACCCTTGATGTCTCAGATGATAACCTAATCATACATTTAATTCCACTAAATATTTATATTAATCCAATGTATCAAATAAGCTTTTTATTGGATATTAAATTTAATCAACTTGTAAGGCTAATAGCCTGTTTTATACCTACTCTATTAATAGGCATTGGAATTACTATTAAAAGAGCTAGATATCTAAGTAAAAGACATAAAACAGTAAATTAACAAAGGATATATTGTAGATGATGCAATATGTCCTTTTTCTATATTTGATTGCATATATTATAGAGATAGAGTATTACCTGCATTTGCGGAAAATGTATATTTATGTCGATTAAATGCTAAATAAGGAGGAAATAAGGTAGCTTATTAATTTAATAAGTATAAATAAAAGACTTTATAGTTTCTAATTATACTTGACTATATATAGCTGAACCTTTATAATTAAAATGAGCAAACGCTTGTACAATGTTTTAGCATCAGTAAAGTAAATAATTAGGAGGGGTATTTATGAAAAGACGTAATATGAAAGCAATCGTTTTCGTATGTATTCTATCATTGGTATTTGCTACTCTAGTAGGTTGCTCATCACAAACTTCAACTAATGGTGGAAGCAACAACGGTAGTAGCAGTAACGAAAGCAGTACTAGCGGTGGTAGCAGCAGTGGTACAGTAGATGTAGGTATTGTATTACCAACAAAAGACGAACCAAGATGGATACAAGATGAAACAAGATTCAATGAAGCTCTAAAGGATACTGATTATTCAGTAGAAGTTCTATTCAGCCAAGGTTCATCAGCTAATGAAAAGCAAAACGTTGAATCTTTAATAACTAAGGGTATAAAAGTACTTATTATATGCCCACATGATGGGGATGCAGCAGCTGCAGCAGCTGAAGCAGCAAAGGCTGAAGGTATAACTGTTATTGCTTATGACAGATTAATCACTGGAACAGATGCGGTTGATTATTATGTAACATTTGACAGCGTTGCGGTTGGAGAAGCTCAAGGTCAATATTTAATTGACAAAGCAGAAGGAAAAGGAAATCCATTATATCTATATGCTGGAGCAGCATCAGATAACAATGCATTCTTATTCTTCGAAGGAGCTTGGAACGTATTACAGCCAAAGATTGCAGATGGTACGTTTGTAATCAAGAACTCAAGTGAAGCTGTAGCATTACAAGATAAGGCTACTTTAACTAGAGATGAAATGAGTAAAATCATAGGTCAAGTAACAACTAACTGGGATTTCAATGAAGCTAAGAATAAAGCAGAAGCTCACTTAACTGCAGCATCAAAAGAAGACAAAGGTGATGTATTTATACTAGCTCCAAATGATGGTACTGCTAGATCAATAGCTGATACATTTGCAGCAGACCCAGATGTTACTTCATATGTAATCACTGGTCAAGATGCTGAAAAAGCTTCAATTCAATATATAATAGATGGAAAGCAAACAATGACAGTATTCAAGGATGTTCGTACATTAGTTAAGGATTCAATTGATATGGCTGTTTCTATATTAGAAGGTAAGACTCCTGAAACAACAGGATCATATAACAACAAGGCTATAGATGTTCCTGCTAAACAAACAGAAGTAATAGTAGTAGAACAATCTAATGTTAAGTCTGCATTAATTGATTCTGGTTACTATGATGCATCTGAATTCACAAATCTAAATTAGTTCCTTATTGTTTTGAAAATAGTGAGAGCCTTATCTGGCTATCACTATTTTCAAATTATTTAAGATATCCAGACTCATGGGAAATATTTTATAAGAGGAGTATACGCTTATGACTACGTATGAATCAGACTATATATTGGAAATGAGAAATATAACTAAAGAATTCCCAGGCGTAAAGGCTCTTGATAATGTTAATTTTAAAGTAAAGCGTGGGGAAATCCATTGTCTTGTAGGAGAGAATGGTGCTGGTAAGTCAACACTGATGAAGGTCTTGTCAGGGGTATATCCATATGGTGAATATAGTGGTGATATTGTCTTAAATGGTGAAGTTCAGAAATTTAAGGGGATTGCGGATAGTGAAAAAGCTGGTATAGCTATAATCTATCAGGAATTAGCACTTGTTCCTGAAATGACTGTTTTTGAAAATATCTTTTTAGGACATGAGATTAAAAAAGGTTTTACAGTTGATTGGAATGAAACTATAGTACAATCTAAGAAATTATTAGATAAGGTAAGGCTAGATATACCTCCAACAACTAAAGTAAAGAATTTAGGCGTTGGAAGGCAACAACTTGTAGAGATAGCTAAGGCATTTAGTAAAGATGTAAAATTGTTAATTTTAGATGAACCAACAGCAGCTTTAAATGAAGACGATTCTGCTAACTTACTAGATCTTTTAAAGGAATTAAAGAAAGAGGGCATTACCTCAATTATGATTTCCCATAAATTGAAGGAAGTCATATCAATCGCAGACACTGTAACAGTTTTAAGAGATGGTCAGACTATTTGTTCTCTTGATGCGTCTAAGGGTGAAATAAGTGAACCTATATTGATAAAAAACATGGTAGGAAGAGAAATAAACGATATTTATCCAAAGAGAGAAAAGAAGGAGTTTGGAGAAGTAGTATTAGAGGTTAAAAATTGGTCTGCTTATTCAAATGAATTAGGTAGATATTTGTTGAAGGATGTTAATTTCAAGGTAAGAAAAGGCGAGGTAGTTGCATTAGCTGGGCTAATGGGTGCTGGTAGGACTGAGTTTGCAACAAGTATATTTGGAAATCCTAGAGGCTATAAACTTAGTGGAGAGCTTATAGTTAAAGGTGAGGTTAAAAACTTTAAACATACAAGCGATGCAATTAAAAGTGGTATAGCTTATGTATCTGAAGATAGAAAAAAAGAAGGTTTAATTCTTATACAGGATATAAAGAACAATATTACTATAGGAAATATTAAATCTCTTTCAAATAATGGTGTAATAAATGAAAATGAAGAGGTTAACGTAGCAAATAAATATAAGGAAGATTTAACTATAAAAGCGCCAAATATTGAACAGCTACTAAACAACCTAAGTGGTGGAAATCAACAAAAAGTTTCAGTTGCTAAATGGTTATTTACTCAACCAGATATTTTAATATTAGACGAACCAACTAGAGGTATAGATGTTGGGGCAAAATACGAAATTTATTCAATTATGAACAAACTTATTGAAGAAGGGCTAAGTATAATCATGATTTCGTCAGAATTACCAGAAGTACTAGGGATGAGTGACCGTATATATGTAATGGCTGATGGAAAGATTACTGGAGAATTAAATGCAAAAGATGCAACACAGGATATAATCATGGAAATGGCACTATAAAAAGATATACTTAGCGAGGAGGAATAATATGAATTCTACTAGTGAAAGAAATAAAGGGGCATTAGTCAATTATTTTGAAGAGTTTAAAGGCTTACTAACAAAAAATATTAGAGAATATGGAATGTTCATTGCATTATTTGTAATAATGATCACATTTTCTATATTGACAGATGGAACATTCCTATCTCCTAGAAATATTACAAATCTTATAAACTCTACAGGGTATATAGCAGTTTTAACAATAGGAATGACTTTAATTCTAATAATTAGACATATTGATTTGTCTGTAGGTTATGTTGCTGGTTTTCTAGGAGCAGTTGTAGCAATTCTTATGACATCAATGAAACTTCCTGTACTACCTAGCATTATCATAATTTTATTAATTGGTGTTCTAATAGGATTATTTTATGGTTTTCTTGTTGGTAAAGTAGGCATGCCAGCTTTCGTTGTTTCTTTAGCAGGAATGCTTGTGTTTAGAGGAGCATTAATGCTTGCTACACAGAAGACTGGAACCATAATTATTCCAAATGCTAGCTTTAATGCTATAGGTAATGGATTCATACCGGACATTGATTTAATTCCAGGGTATCATTCAGTAACATTGTTAATAGGGGCTATTGGGATTATTTTTTATATATTAGCTGAATTAAGAAATAGAAAAAATAAGGAAAAATACAATTTTGAAGTAATATCTATGCCAATGTTTATATCAAAGTTAATTTTCGTTTCTTTATTGATTGGATATCTAATATGGATGCTTGCAAGATATAATGGACTTTCTTGGACAGTTGTAATTGTTATAGTTGTAACAGCAGTTTACCATTTCATAACAACTAAAACTGTTTTAGGAAGACATATATATGCTGTAGGTGGTAACCCTGAGGCAGCTAAATTAAGTGGTATAAATGTAACTAAGATCACTTATATAGTATTTGCTTCTATGAGTATGTTATCAGCTTTAGCTGGTATACTATATACATCACGTCTTCAATCAGCAACAACTACTGCCGGTGTTGGTTTTGAATTAGATGCTATAGCAGCAGCTTATGTAGGTGGTGTTTCAACTTCGGGGGGGGTTGGAAAGGTAACGGGATCCATCATAGGTGCATTGGTAATGGCATCATTAACGAGCGGAATGAATCTAATGGGAATAGACATATCTTGGCAGTACATTATAAGAGGAACAATCTTAGTTGTTGCGGTACTATTTGACATACTAACAAGACGTAAAAAAGGTTAAACGAGGAGAGAGCTCCTCGTTTTTCCTTATATAATAAAACAATTTTATTGTAAAAATCTTAACGAAGTGTTAATATAAATATGTACATCAATAAGTGTAAGGAGGTAAATAAATGAGCAGATTAGGACCTATGGAGCTTGTTTTGATACTTGCAATTGCTCTAGTAGTATTTGGACCATCTAAGCTTCCAGGCGTTGGTAAAGCCTTAGGTAAAGCTATACATGAATTTAAGAGTAGCGTAAATGGAAGCGACAATAAAGATAATGTAGTTAAGGATGACTCTGATGATAAAGAGGAAGCATAATGAAAATAGAGATAAAAAAGAGCTAACCATTGTAGGACATCTAGCAGAGTTAAGGAAGCGGCTAATAAATTGTGCTTTTGTTTTTATAGTTGCAGTAATTTTAACATATAATTTTGCAGAGACAGTAGTAAGGGACATAATAAATATAGTTCCTGATGTAAACTTTGTGTTTATTGCTCCTGCAGAGCTACTAATGTCCTATATTAAAATATCTGTAGTTGGAGGATTAGTCATTGCAGCACCTTTTTTATTAATTCAACTATGGTTATTCGTTAGCCCAGGGTTAAATAATATGGAGAGGAAATACATATCAGTTTCCTTAATTACTGGAAGCTTATTTTTTATTATAGGAGTAATTTTTTCATATTTTATAGTATTACCAACAATGATAGTTTTCTTCATTGGATTTCAAATAGATGAAGTTCAGGCAATGATAAGTTTTAGAAACTATTTAGATTTTGTTATAAATACATTATTAGCCTTTGGAGCTATATTTGAGTTACCTATAGTTATGGTATTATTAACTAAATTTAATTTAGTTCAAATTAGCTTTCTAAAAAAGAATAGAAAGGTTTTTGTTCTAGTTATATTTATAATTGCAGCAATATTAACACCGCCTGATGTAATATCACAAATACTACTTGGTATACCGATGCTAATACTATTTGAAATAGGAATTATATTATCTTCATTGATTAAAAATAAGAACAATAAAACCCCCTCATAATTGAGGGGGTTTATTTTTATTAAAACTTAATTATTTTGCGTTTTCTAAAGCATTGTTTACAGCTTCTTTAATAGCGTTACTTGTTACAGTAGCACCTGAAACTGAGTCAACATCTGTTGAGTTTTTTTCAACGATTAATGATGGAATTTGTTCTAAAGCTGGATCTGAAATTCCTTCAGTTTCGTCATGTTCTATAACTTCAACTCTAGCAATTTTACCTTCTTTAACTTCAACTTCAACTTTTAAAGGTGCCATACCTTGAGCTTCGCCTTGATATGTACCGTCAGTGTATTTAGCACCGCCGCCACATCCTACTAAAGTAGTTGCTATAAGTACTAATATCAAAGCTAATGATAAAGTCTTCTTCATTTTACTAACTCCTTTCCTTAATTGATATCTACATTTAATTATTATATAGTATAGTTAAAAAAAAATCAAGGTTTACGACTTTATTGTATGTCAAGATTTAAGATTATTGGGTAGTATATACTAATAGTAGATATTTTTACCTATTGGAGGGATAAAATGAGTAGTCCAGCAAATAAATATAGTGATAGATATAAAATGGAAGATTTAAAGAAGATAACCATCGAAATGCTTGAAAGAAGAGGCGTTAAACTAGAGGATATAGGAGAAATCGTACTATATTTGCAGGGTAGATATTATCCTAGTTTAACCTTGGAAAAATGTTTAGAAAGTATTGATGCTGTACTTAGTAAAAGAGAGATAATACATGCAATTTTAACTGGAATAGCCCTAGATGAACTGGCAGAAATGAGGATGCTACCTGAGCCTCTTCAGACAATTGTTGAAACAGATGAAGGTCTGTATGGAATTGATGAGATTATTCCATTATCAATCGTTAATGTTTATGGCACCATTGGATTAACAAACTACGGATTCTTAGATAAAGAAAAAATAGGGATTATTAAGGAGCTGGATTCTAAAAAAGGCGTTGAATGTAATACATTTTTAGATGACTTAGTAGCTGCCATAGCTGCAGCGGCAGCAAGTAGAATTGCCCATACTAGTGAAGTATAAAGGCTAATCATTTTTAGATTAGCCTTTAATCTTTTTAAAATACTGATTTGTAATTTTAAAAACCACGGGACTTAATAAAATTATTCCAATTATATTAGGGATTGCCATTAGACCGTTAAGCGTATCAGACAGTGTCCATATTTCTTCAAGTCCTCCAATAGCTCCAATTATAACCATTATGCTCCATAATACTCTATAGGGTAAAATTATTCCTTGGCCAAATAAATATTCGATGCACCTCTCTCCATAATACTCCCATCCTATAATTGATGCAAAAGCAAATAGTAATATACCTAGAGATACAATAAATCCACTATTAGGTAAAGATGATTCAAATGCAGCACTAGTAAGCTCGACACCAGTTAAACCGCTGCTCCATAAATCACTTACCAGTATTACAAATGCAGTAATTGAACAGAGAATTAAGGTATCTATAAGTACTTCAAAAATTCCCCACAATCCCTGTTCTATAGGACTGTCAGTAATAGCTGCAGCATGGGCTATAGGGGCACTTCCCAAACCAGCTTCATTGGTAAATATACCTCGGGATACTCCAATTTTAACTGATTGCACAACAGTAGCTCCTGTAAATCCTCCTACAGCAGCATGGCCAGTAAATGCATGTTTAAGTATTAGAGAAAGTACTTGTGGAATTTTCTTGAAATTTAAAGATATAATAACTAATCCACCAATTATATATAAAGCGGCCATAAAAGGAACTAGAATTTCAGTAAAGGCCCCAATTCTTTTTATTCCACCAATTATTACAAGGCTTGTTAATATTGATAGTGCTATCCCAGTGATTAAAGGGTTAATATTAAAGGTGGCTTCAAGTGAGTCTGCAACAGAATTAGCTTGAACCATATTTCCTATTCCAAAGGCAGCAATAGATCCAAATAGTGTGAAAAGGTAGGCTAGCCATTTGAGTTTTAATCCTCTTTCTATATAATACATAGGTCCTCCAACGAACCTGCCGTCTTTTGTTCTTTTTCTATATTGGATTGCCAATACAACTTCAGAGTATTTTGTAGTCATCCCAACTATTCCGGCAATCCATAACCAGAAGATAGCGCCCGGGCCACCTATTGTGATTGCTGTAGCTACTCCAGATATATTTCCGGTACCTACTGTTGCAGCAAGTGCAGTAGAAACTGCCTGAAAGGGAGTTACATCACCAACTCCTTTAGTTTTTTTCGAGAACATTTTATAGAAGGTATGCTTAATTATGTAGTTAAGTTTAGTTAAGGCACAAAACTTGGTGCCAATGGTCAAGTAGACTCCAGTGCCAAAGAGAATCAAAATGAGTTTAGGACCCCAGATAAATTCATTAATAGCCTTATTTAAAGAATAGAAAAGTTCCAAATAAATCCCCCTTCTAAAGAAAAATTAACTCCTTATAAGCTATTCAGTCAATAAAAAAAGAATGCTTATTAAATTAAACATGCTAAATATGGTAGGATATAATTAAGATAGAATATGGTTGTAGACGATTTATAAGGCTTAATCTAAAGGAGGTAACAAAATGAATTTACAGCACTTGTACTATTTTAAGTCATTAGCAATTTTAGAGCATTATGGAAAGGCAGCAGATGAACAAATGACTTCTCAATCCAGTATAAGTTATGCAATAACAACACTAGAAGAGGAGTTGGGAGTGCCTTTGTTTTATAAGTTAGGAAGGAATATTAAGCTCACAAAATATGGTAGGGTATTCCTAAACTATGTAGATGATGCAATAAATAGTTTAGAATCAGGAGTTCAAGAAATAAAATATTTATTACAGCCTGATTTGCAAACAGTAAAACTGGGTTGTATTTCCTCCATTAGTACTGATTTTTTACCAAGAATTTTAAGCAAGTTTAATAAAATTGGATCGAACCGAAATTTTTACTTTGAACTAAAGCAAATGAGTACCTTAGAGATGATAGAAAATATTAAAAATGGTGTTATTTCGTTAGGTATAGGTAGTAAGCTGGAAGAAGATAAAGATATTATATTTTATCCATTATATAAAGAGAAATTTGTACTTATTGTACCTAAAAATTCTATATATTCAAAACATAAATCAATAAATCCAAGAGATTTGAAGAATGAGGAATTTGTTGGGTTTGATAAGGATATGGGAATTTCCAATATTGTAAATAGGATTTATAAAGACCATCAAATCCAGCCAAATATAACATACCGTGTACCAACAGATTATATGATAGCTAGTTTTGTGGAAAATGATCTTGGTATATCCTTTTTACCATATTCAGAAGGCTTACATAGGTATGAAGTAGACATTATAGAACTAGAAGGTCAGCAATATTACAGGGAAGTATCCTTTATATGGATGAAAGGATATGAACTACTACCACCAGATAAGAAATTAAGAGATTTTATGATTACTTATTTTTCAAATAATTATGATAAACCCATTTCTTAAATAATTCAAAAATACAATATTATTTAATCTTGTTTTAATGTGCACCAAGTATAAAAGTAGACCAGTAGATGAAAGTATAGTAAATATTTATCTATAACATTAAAAAAATTAGAGACTTTCTTAAAAAAATTGTGTTGATGATATATTCGTTTTTTTATAAGGTGTAATTAAAAAAAGGTTTAGTGCAGCAATATTAAAACAAGATTGGAGGAATTTATAATGGGGAAGGGGATTAGAACAGGGACAAAACCAAGAATTATGTCAGCTGAAGATGCTGTTAAATTAATCAAAGATGGCGATATAGTTACTTTCCATGGGGCAGGAGGAGGTTTAACAGAACCAACAAAATTAATTGAAGCACTTGCGGAAAGATATAAGAAAGAACAAAGTCCTAAAAATCTAACTTTATTTCATACAACAGGACTAGGCGACAGAGCTGATAGAGGAATGTCACCATTAGCACAGAAAGGACTTGTAAAGAGAATATATGGTGGTCACTGGGGCCAGTCTCCTAGACTGGGAGAAATGGCGTTAAGAAATGAGATTGAAGCCTATAACTTTCCTCAAGGAATATTGTCTCAATTATTGAGGACTGCTGCAGCACACCAGCCAGGAATATTAAGTAAAGTTGGTCTTGGAACATTTGTTGACCCTAGGCAACAAGGTGGGAGATTGAATGAGGTAACTAAAGATGAATTAATTAAGCTAGTTGAAATTAATAATGAGGAATACCTTTTCTACCCATCTATTTATCCAGATGTTGCAATTATAAGAGGTACAACGGCTGATAGTGAAGGTTATATTACGATGGAAGACGAAATAGCTTATATTGATGGTTTGGCTCAGGCTCAGGCAGTTCATAATAATGGCGGAATAGTTATATGTCAAGTACAGAAAGTAGTGAAGGCAGGTTCACTACATCCAAAAAATGTACAGATACCAGGATATCTTGTAGATGTTTTAGTTGTAGATCCAGACCAGACACAATTATATGTTGGAACTGTAAATAGATTTTTCTCTGGGGATTTCAAAATGGATACTAATGAAGTAGTACCATTACCATTAAATGAGAGAAAAGTAGTTGCAAGACGAGCTCTTATGGAACTTGCTCCAGGTTATGTTGGTAATGTAGGCGTAGGAATTGCAGATGGTATTGGTGTTGTTGCTAGAGAAGAAGGCATTGGTGATGAGTTCACATTAACCGTAGAAACTGGACCTATAGGTGGTTTTACGGCTCAAGGAATTTATTTTGGTGCAACGATAAACATGCAAGCATTGTTAGATATGCCTGCACAATTTGACTTTTATCATGGTGGCGGTTTAAACGTTTGCTTCTTAAGTTTTGCTGAGGTTGATAAAAAAGGTAATATAAATATTCACAAATTTAACGGACAGCTTCAAGGTACAGGAGGATTTATAGATATTTGCCATAGTACAAAGAAGAACGTGTTTTGCGGTACACTAAGAGCAGGTGGGTTGAAGGAAACTATTGTAGATGGACAATTAAGAATCGATCAAGAAGGCAGATTTGAAAAATTTGTTGATGAAGTACAGGAGATAACATTCAATGGGCAAGAAGCCTTAAAAAATGGACATGAAATATTGTATATTACAGAAAGGGCAGTATTCAGATTAAAAGAAGAAGGATTAGAACTTTGTGAAATAGCGCCGGGAATTGATTTAGAGAAAGATATTATATCGCAAATGGGATTTAGGCCATTAATAGCTAAAGATTTAAAAACTATGGATGAAAGGCTTTTTATAGATGGGAAAATGGGAATTAATGAAGATTTTAAAAAATTAGGGGGAATTAATAATGAGTGAAATTAAGGTACCTTTTAAAATTGGTGATAGTTGTGAATTTACTAAAACAATAAGTGAATCAGATGTTTATGGTTTTGCGGGTATAACTGGTGATTTTAGCCAGATGCATACAAATGAAGAATTTATGAAAAAAACCATGTATAAAACTAGAATTGTTCATGGAGTACTATCCTTTGCTCTTGGATCAACTGCATCAACATTAATTCAACAAAAAGTCAAATCCGAGATACCATCTGTATCCTATGGATATGACAGACTAAGATTCATAAAGCCTGTTTTTATAGGTGATACATTAACTGCTAGATATACTATAATTGAAGTAGACAATGAAAATTTAAAATCAATTGGTAAAGTAGAGGTGTTCAACCAACATGGACAAATAGTAGTTGCTGCAAATCATATTCTAAAATTTTTTCCATTAGATGAAGAATGATTAATATGGAAGTAACTATTCAAATTATTAGAAAATTATATAAAATAATTGTATTGTTAATATAATTTTTTAGCTATATTATGATTATAATGAATTATATATTAAAGGGGGAATTTCAAATGAAGAAAGTAATGATGTTACACGGGGTAAATCATAATATGTTTGGGAAAAGAGACCCTCAACAATATGGGACTATTACATTAGATGAAATCAATAATAATTTGTTTGAACTAGGAAAAGAATTAAATATAGAAGTAGTCCCATTTCAAACAAATAATGAAGGAGAGATGGTTGATTTTATTCATAAAGCTGTCTTAGAGAAATATGATGGAGTTTTGATTAATGCAGGAGCTTGGACTCATTATAGTTATGGAATTAGAGATGCACTACTGATGTTAGAATGTCCAATAATCGAATTGCATATGTCAAATGTACATGCTAGAGATGAATTTAGGCATTATTCAGTTATATCTGATATAGCAACAGGCGTTATTGTTGGACTAGGAGCAGATGTATATACTTTAGGTTTAAGAGCATTGTATAATAGAAATTTTAAAAAATAGATATATTTAAGCTTCTATAGAACCTGCTAGCAGTTTCTACAGACTTAATTGTAAGGCTGGTTACTTTATTAAATAGTAGTCAGCTTTTAATTTTTGAAAGCAAAATAAAAATAAAAGGGGTTATGAAATGTCTAATAGAAGTAGAACTTATGTTGAACATGTAGCTATTAAAGTAAAAAACATTAAGTGGTACATAGATTTTTTTAGGAATGCATTAGATATGGATATACGGGAAATTCATGGTGATGAATCAAATCCTGAGCAAATATGGCTTGGAGGGATTCAGTTAACTTTAGATGAAAATATAGATAAAAGTAAGTGCAAAGAAGAAAAGGTATGGCACCTGGGTCTTTTTACAGAAAATTTATCTATTGCCTTAGACAAGGTATATTCATATGAACAAATTAAAGAAATGCCTCAAGGAAGAAACTGGTTTATGTTGCCTAATGGATTAGTAATAGAATTAATGCAGGCGTCTGATGGGTCAATTGATAAAATATTACAGATAAATCCAAGAAAACCATTGTAGAGAAGGAGGTGAAACAATGAAAATCTGTGTATTAGGTGCTGGAGCACTTGGTTCCACTTTTGGAGGAACATTAGCTGAAGCTGGGAATGAAGTGTTTCTTATTAATAGAAATAAAGATTATTTGAAGTCGGTTAGAGAAAAGGGCTTAATATTTGTTGAAGAAGAAATAGAGCCTATCAATGTAAAAGTATATCCTACAACAGATAATTTGGATACAGTAGATTTAGTAATTGTATTGGTTAAATCCTTTAATACTAAAGAAGTAATAGAATCCGCTAAAAATATAATAGGAGAAAATACCATTGTAATGTCATTACAAAATGGACTAGGCAATGAAGACACAATTGCGGAACTAGTTGGAAAGGGAAAGGTAATATCAGGAAAAACCTATGTTGGTGGGGGAATGATACAACCAGGGCATGTAAGAAGAACAGTAAAGAATAAAATGACTTATATAGGGGAACTTGATGGCACAAAAACAGAAAGAATTGAGAGAATTGCAAAAATATTTACTGAAGCGGGTCTTCAAACAGAAGTAAGTAAAAATATTATTGGACTAATATGGGACAAGCTGCTAATTAATGCAGCTACAGGAGCATTGACTGCTATTACTAGATTGACATACGGACCAATATATAAAGATGAAGCAATACCTGAAATAAAAGAGATTGGTTTAAAAGTAATTCAAGAAGGAATAGACGTTGCATCAGCTAAAAATATAAAATTAAGCACCAAAAATGTTGAAGAGATTTGGTATAAGGCTGCAGAAAACCTGCCTTACGAATTTAAAACCTCAATGCTTCAAAGCATTGAGAAAGGATCTGTTACAGAAATAGATTTTATTAATGGTGCAATTGTAAGAGAAGGTAAGAAGGTTGGAATTTCAACACCAGTAAATGAAGCATTGGTAGCTTGTATAAAAGGTATTGAGTATAACATAATAAATAAGTAATGTTAAAAGACAAGGAGGTGGAATCCTTGTCTTTTAGTCTTTATTCATGCAACAGTTCTCCAATAAAATATATAAGATCCTTACAGAGCTTAGCTGTTGAACCTTCTTCATCATCTATTTTAGGATTAAATTCCACAAAATCCATTGATGTTATAAAACCTTGTCTTAATATCTTTGATAGAATTTCTTTTCCTTCATCAAAAGTAAAACCATCTTCAACTTTAGTTCCAGTACCTGGTACAAGACTAGCATCTAAGCTATCAATATCAAAGCTAAGATGAACACCATCTACATTTGAGGACCTAATCTTATTAATTACTTCATTTATTACAGATTCCAAACCTTTTTGCCTGACAATATCCATTGTATATAGATGTAGCCCTGTCTCTTTGGCAAGATGAATTTCTCCTTCATCTAAGTCTCTAGCGCCAATTATATATACATTCTCAGGCTTTACTTTGGCTCCTTCATAATATAAATTTGTAGTCATATTATAGCCAAATCCCATTGAAGCTGCCAGTGGCATTCCGTGAATATTACATGTTGGAGAAGAGTCAGGGGTATTTATATCTCCATGTGCATCTATCCAGATAACTGCCAGTTCATTAAAGTGCTTACTAGCACCTGCAATACTACCCATTCCAAGACAATGGTCACCACCAATTATAAATGGGAAATTATTTGAATTTAAAGAACAATAAACTGCATGAGCTAAATTTCTAGTAATATCCACTATTGGATTTAGATATTTCATTTTTTCATGCCATTTAAATTTTGTATCTTCCGTATATTTAGGTACATATATATTTCCAATATCATAAACCTTGTTGCCATTTTGACTTAAGGCATCCACAAGGCCAAGTTTTCTCAATTCATTAGGTCCATGCTGAACTCCATCTATATCACATCCATAATTTACTGGTACCCCAATTATATTTATGTTCAAGTACTGTTCCCTCCTAAGCTATTCTAATAATATTATATCAATATTATATCATCTTAATAAGTTTTGTCATTTACATTATCATATATGGTTTAAGGTTTAAGTGGTTGTGTTATAATATATGAAAACTGATATCTTACTAAAAAATATATCAAGAGGTGTAATATGGCATTTTTTTATGCAGTAAAAGTTGGGAAAACTCCAGGGATTTATGAAACTTGGGCAGAATGTGAGGCACAGGTCAAAGGATTTAAGGGTGCCAAGTATAAAAAATTCCCTACATATGAAGAAGCATTGAATTTTATCCAGGAAGAAAATAACTATAAAAGACCTGAAAGACACGATTTGAGCAATATTAATGATAATGAGATGGTGGCATATGTTGATGGCAGCTTTGACATAAAATCAAGATCCTATAGCTATGGAGTTGTGATTGTTACAAGTGAGGGAAAGGAAACTTTCAATGGCAGAGAAGATGATTATGATTTAGCTCAAATGCGTAATGTAGCGGGAGAAATTAAAGGCGCTATGATTGCAATGGAGATCGCCTTAGAGAGAGGAAAAGATACCTTATATATATATTATGATTATGCTGGAATAGAAAATTGGGCAAAGGGTGATTGGAAGACTAATAAAGAAGGTACTATAAAGTACAAGGAGTACTATGATGGTATTAAAGATAAATTGAATGTTGTCTTTATAAAGGTAAAAGCCCATACAGGTATAGAGTTAAACGAAGAGGCAGATAGACTTGCTAAAGAAGCTATCATGACCTAACCCAATGAACGATAGGGAATACACAATTAAGGACATTAGACCCGAGATACTTATAAGAAAACATCTCGGGTTTTATAAATTCTAATGTTAGACCTTGGAAAATTGTAACCTTTACATTTTCTGAGACGTAAATTTTAAATTGTGAATTAATAATATTAAATTTTTTCAAATTTAATATTATTTTTCTTTAGTAATTCCACAGCATAATCATCTATTCTATAATCATTTCTATAG
Source organism: Firmicutes bacterium FC7 (assembly GCA_022760735.1). Lineage (GTDB taxonomy): Bacteria > Bacillota > Clostridia > Tissierellales > Tissierellaceae > UBA3583. The sequence goes on along the minus strand of JAKELU010000002.1, from coordinate 40,402 downwards.
TAAATGTGCTTTATTCCAGCCTGAATTAATGCCTTTGTACAATTTAAGCAAGGAAAATGGGTTATGTATGCTGTACAATTCTTAACAGAGATTCCTTCCTTTGCACAGTATAAAAGCGCATTCATTTCCGCATGAATTGTGGCTATACAGTGTCCATCCCTTAAGGTATGGCCCGCATCATCACAATGAGGATTGCCAGTAATTGATCCATTATATCCTGTGGAAACTATTCTATTTTCATCATTGACTAATAAACAGCCAACCCAAGCCCTATCACAGGTTGATCTTGTTGCTACCTGCTCAGCTATTTGCATAAAGTATTCTTGCCAGCTTATTCTCTTAGACATGTAAACCTCCTTCAGCCTTTATAATTTTCTTTATCTTTTAATTGATTATACCATAAGACAAGTTACTTAAGACGCATTAAAATACATATGATGGGTATAAATTATAGTAATATAGGAGTGATGTTTTTTAAATTTAATACTTATATTAAAAGGGGTGGAAATACATGTTAGAAGACTTTAAAAAATTTGCCATGAGAGGAAATGTAGTAGATTTAGCTGTAGGTGTTGTAGTAGGTGGAGCCTTTGGGAAAATTGTCACGTCATTTGTAAATGATATTATAATGCCATTATTAGGCTTATTAGTTGGAGGATTTGATTTTTCCAATTTATTTATACAGCTTAAATCAGATGGAAATACCTATACTACAATACAGGCTGCAAATGAAGCAGGAATTCCAACATTAAACTATGGTCTTTTTATAAGTACAGTAATTGATTTCTTAATAATAGCTTTTTCAATATTTATGGTAATAAGATGGTTTAACAGATTTAAGAGGAAAGAGGAAGTAAAGGTTGAAGAACCAAAAACAAAGGAATGTAATTTCTGTTTTACTGAAATACCAATTAAAGCAACAAGATGTCCTCATTGTACATCTGAATTAAAGTAATATTGTATGAGGTGTTAATATGTATGGGTTAGTATTAGAAGGTGGTGGAGCAAAAGGGGCTTACCACATTGGAGCATATAAGGCTATCATGGAAGAGGGTCTGGAGATTGGAGGCGTAGCCGGTACGTCCATTGGGGCAATAAATGGTGCAATGATAGTGCAAGGAGACTATGAAGAAGCCTATAGACTTTGGAATGATTTAAAGTATTCTATGGTAATAAACGCTAATGATGAAGAAATGCATAGGCTTAGAAAGTTGAAATTAAGCAAATCAGATTTGAGACTATTAGCAGATAAAATAAAGGAAGTAATAACCGATAGAGGCTTTGATATTACCCCGTTTAAAAATTTACTTAACACATACATAGATGAAGAAAAAATAAGAAACTCAAGTATGGATTTTGGCATGGTCACTATAAATCTTACGGACTTTAAATCTATTAAGGTATTTAAGGAGGACATTCCTGTAGGAGAACTAAAAAACTATCTCTTAGCATCAGCCTATCTTCCAGCTTTTAAAAATGAGAAGTTGGGTGGAAAAAGATATTTAGATGGAGCCTTTTATGATAATTTACCATTTAAGTTGCTTATATCAAAGGGCTATAAGGATTTGATAATTGTGCGTACCTATGGTAGAGGAATAATAAGAAAGCTTGATCCTAACATTAACGCTATAGTTATTGCACCATCTGATGTTTTGGGCGACTCATTTGCCTTTGATCATGAAACCGCAAGGAAAAATATTGAATTAGGATATTATGATGGTTTAAAAGCTCTACGGGGGCTAAAGGGAAGAAAGTACTATATTGAACCAAAGGGAGAAGAATTTTTCTTTAATATGCTTGTCAACTTATCAGATCAGCAATTGAAAAAGCTAAAAAAATATGTAAAAAATCAAAGTATACCTGATAGAAGATCCTTGTTTGAATATATAATCCCTAGAACAGCATCTGTACTAGGTTTAAGTAAGACTTATACTTATGAAGATTTTATTTTGGCTTTATTGGAAAAAAAGGCCGAAGCTTTGGATATAAACAGATTTAAAATTTATACCTATGAAGAATTGTTAGAATTAACTAGATGTAAACCTATAAAAATAGATTATATATATGAGAATAATGGAAGGTTAAATAAACTATTTGAAAAAGTTGATTTAGCAGCTTTATTTAACAAGGAGGAAACCATATTAGAAATTGCTAATATTATAATGAATTGCAGCTAACACTAACAACTTGGGAGGCAGGCTATGGATATTGACAAATTGATTAAAAAGGTAAGTGAAAGAATTCCTAAGCCTATGGATGTTGAGAGAAGATATTCAGTATTAATTCCCTTAATTGAGAATAATGGGCAGTGGGAAGTTATATTTGAAGTAAGATCAAAGAATTTAAAAACTCAGCCAGGTGAAATATCCTTTCCAGGAGGAAAGGTAGAAATTGACGAAAGCTTTAAAGAAGCAGCCTTAAGGGAAACTATAGAGGAGCTACTAATAGATAAGGAAAATATCAATATTGTTGGTGAATTGGACTATTTGATATCATATGCTAATTTTACCATACATTGTTTTCTAGGGATAATAAGTGGAGTAAATGTGGATAAAATCAAGCCCAATAAGGATGAAGTAGATCATTTATTCACAGTTCCATTAGAATTTTTCCTAAACAATGAACCTGAAAAATATATATTAGATTTAAAAACTGTTGAAAATGATGATTTCCCTTATTATTTAATCCCAAATGGAAAGGATTATAAGTTTAGAATAGGGAAGCACTATGTTTTATTCTATAAGTATAAGGATTATATTATATGGGGCTTTACAGCTAAGATGATAAGCCACCTAATAGATATAATTAAATCGATAAAATAAAGATTCATATAATAATTAGAAAAGGACCTGCATATAGCAGATCCTTTTTATATGATAATTAGTTTTCTATATTAGTTTGTGAACATTTGAGTCCAGTAAATTGTACTACCAACCTTATAAGCGCCTACACCAATTGTTCCAAAGTTTGGATTTAATATATTTGCTCTATGGCCTGATGAGTTCATCCATCCATTCATTACAGATGCTGGTGATAAATAACCTTTTGCTATATTTTCTCCTGCTGTTCTGTAATTGATACCGAATTGTCTCATCATATCAAATGGACTACCATAAGTTGGTGATGTATGGCTGAAGTAATTATTTTCTGCCATATCCTTTGATTTCATTCTTGCAACTTTTGAAAGTTGTGAACTAGCCTTTAATGGTTTTAAACCAGCTTTTTCTCTTTCAATATTTACTAATCTAACTACTTCAGATTCATCAGCTGACAATCCTGAGTAATTTTGTTCTTCCTCAACTGGAGGATTCTTTGGTTCTTCTACTGGCTTAGTAGGTTCTTCAACCGGAGTTTCTGGTACTTCAGGAGTCTTTGGTTCTTCAATTGGAGCTTCAGGTTCTTCAGGAACTTCTGGAGTTTTTGGCTCTTCTACAGGTTTTGCAGGTTCCTCAACTTCAACTGGTCTAGTAGGTAGCTCAATAATTGTTCCTGGTCTTGAAGGTGTGTTGGTTCCAATAATAACGTTCACAAATCTTTTGAAACTATAATTTGAGAAGTTATAGCAATCTTGAAGTCTGCTAACATTGTTATTTTGGTTAACTCTTACAACACTGTAATTAAATCCGCCTGCATAACTTGCAGTTGAACTAAGTACTAAAACTGCAACTAATAAGTATACTAACTTTCTACTCTTTTTCATAGTATCCTCCTTGTGGTAATAAGTTTGTCACTCTTTTGTAACTGATTTGTAACTTATTTATAAGTATACCGTCTATGAGGCATAATTTAAACCCTCAATACTTGGACAAGTTACAAGTTACTGGAAACAGTGAAGTTGTTACTTTAATATTGACCTAATCTAATCTAAAGAGCTATGTAAGTAGATAATAGGTCAGATACCGAAAAGTTTAAATCTTAGATTTTGCTAAGGCAGCTATAAAATTTAACAATAATCTGATAAGATAAAAATATAGGGAATGGAGGGGAAAGGAATGGATAAGAAATATATATTAGCGCTTGACCAGGGGACGACAAGTTCAAGGGCAATATTATTTAATAATGCTGGTGAAGTTGTAGGAATAGCACAGAAGGAGTTTAAGCAAATCTATCCAAAACCAGGTTGGGTTGAACATGATCCAATGGAAATTTGGGGAACTCAGCTAGGGGTATCCAGGGAAGTAATTGAGAAGGTAGGAATTAATGTTGAGGAAATTGCTGCCATAGGGATTACAAACCAAAGGGAAACCACAGTTGTATGGAATAAGTATACTGGAAAACCAATTTATAATGCAATTGTGTGGCAATGCAGAAGAAGTGCAGATATATGTAAGGAGCTTAAAGAAAAAGGATTAGAAACATATATTAGACAGAATACAGGCTTAGTAATAGATGCATACTTTTCGGGTACTAAAATTAAGTGGATACTTGATAATGTAGAAGGGGCAAGAAAGCTAGCTCAAAAGGGTGAGCTTCTATTTGGAACTATAGATACTTGGTTGATTTGGAATTTAACTAAGGGAAAAGCTCATATAACAGATTATACAAATGCATCTAGAACAATGATCTACAATATAAGGAAATTAGAGTGGGATGATAAACTATTAGAAGAGTTAGAAATACCTAAGTCTATGCTACCAGAAGTAAAAAATTCTTCTGAAATCTATGGCTATACAGATGAGAGGGATTTTGGTGCAAGAATTCCTATAGCAGGGATTGCTGGAGATCAACAAGCGGCTTTATTTGGTCAAGGATGTTTGACTTCAGGAATGGCCAAAAATACATATGGGACAGGATGTTTTATGCTTATGAACACTGGAAGTGAATTTGTAGAGTCAAAGAATGGACTTTTAACTACAATTGCATGGGGAATAGATGGAGATATAGAATATGCGCTTGAAGGCAGTATATTTGTAGCAGGAGCAGCAGTACAATGGCTAAGGGACGAATTGAGAATAATTAGAACTGCAGCTGAATCAGAAACTATGGCCAAATCAGTAGAGGATACAAACGGGGTTTATGTAGTTCCTGCATTTACTGGAATTGGGGCCCCTTATTGGGATATGTATGCAAGAGGTGCAATTGTAGGCTTGACACGAGGAGCTAAAGCGGAACATATTGTGAGAGCAACTCTAGAAGCAATTGCATATGAAACTAGAGATGTTTTAGAGGCAATGGAGGATGACTCGGGAATAAGCTTACAAAAGCTTAGAGTAGATGGAGGGGCTGTTGTTAATAACTTCTTAATGCAATTTCAATCTGATATCTTAAACGTCAATGTTGAAAGGCCTGCAGTTACGGAAACTACAGCATTAGGGGTTGCATATTTAGCTGGTCTTGCAGTTGGCTTTTGGAAAAGCAAACAGGACATTATGGACAGATGGAAAGTAGAAAGAACATTCCTACCTTCTATGGAGAAGGATAGAAGAGAAGCTTTATATAGAGGATGGAAAAAAGCAGTAAATAGGTCGTTGAATTGGGATAAGGAATAATGGCACTTTTGTAGAGTTTTCATATATTAATGTTTTACAATTTCTTCTATAATTTACTTGGTACTATTTTAACATATCCTTTCATATATTATTTTGAGGAGTGATAAATGTGATGAAATCAGTATTTAAAGGCGACATAATCCATACTCCAACAAAGGATAAATTTGAAATATATGAAAACTCTTATCTCATTGTAGAAGACGGACATGTTGTAAAAATAACAGACAAATTAGAAAATTTATACAAATGCTATGAATTTTATGATTATTCTGGTAAAATAATTATACCAGGATTTGTAGATGTCCATCTTCATGCACCACAGTATCCTAATAGAGGCTTGGGAATGGACAAGGAACTCATTCCTTGGCTAAATACATATACTTTTCCAGAAGAAAGTAAATACTCTGATTTAGAATATTCAAGGAGAGTATTTGAGGAATTTATTAATGCTCTCTGGGCAGAGGGTACCACTAGATGTTCTGTATATTCGACCATATTTTTAGAAAGCACAAAATTACTTATGGATATGTTTATAGCATCGGGACTTGGTGCTTTAGTAGGAAAAGTAAATATGGACAGAAATAGTGCACCAGCTTTGATTGAAGATTCTTATCAATCAATAATCGAAACAGAAGAATTTATACTTGAGTTTAAAGACGTCTCGGATTTAGTTAAACCAATAATCACACCTAGATTTATCCCAACTTGCACAGATATGCTACTTACAGAACTAGGAAAGCTTGCTATAAAGTATAATATCCCTGTACAATCACATCTAAATGAAAACACATCAGAAGTAGAATGGGTTAGAGAATTATATCCTGAATCAAAGAATTATGCATCAGTATATGATAGATTCAATTTGTTTGGACAAACAAAAACCATTATGGCCCATTGTGTATACAATACAGATGAAGAAACTGAATTAATGGCTAAAAATGGAGTATATGTAGCACATTGTCCACATTCTAACTTTAATCTTTCCAGCGGATTAAGCCCTATAAGAAAGTATTTGAATCAAGGTGTAAAAGTAGGACTTGGTTCAGATATTTCTGGTGGACATACAATTAGCATGCCTCAGGTTATGGTTGGTGCCATGCAAACTTCTAAGATGGTTTGGCTACAGAGCAACAAGGAACTAGCTCCTTTAACCTTATCTGAAGTGTTCTTCTTAGCTACAAAGGGTGGTGGAAGCTTCTTTGGAAATGTAGGTAGTTTTGAGGAAGGATATGAGTGTGATTTACTTGTAATAGACGTTGATAATTTAGCATATTTGAAAACGTTAACCCCAGAAGAAAAACTTCAAAAATTTATTTATGAAGGGTCTAGAGAAAATATAATTGATAGATTTGTAAAAGGAAAGAAAGTATATAAACCTTTTTTAATAAATACACAGTTAATTCCCAATTGTTAGGTTGAGGTGGTATTGTGTCTAGGAAAAATGGTATCAGTGTAGAGGACATGTTGAAGCTTGATGTTATGAAAAATTGCACTCTTATAGCAGGATTTAGAGGAGTAAGAAATACCATATCCAGGGTAAATATCATGGCTGACCCTGATATTCTTGATTGGATTGCAGAAGGTGAGTTTCTTTTAACCACTGCTTACTTCTTTAGAGATGATAATATTAAGGCTCAAAAACAACTAATTAAGGTATGTGTTGAAAACAAGCTGGCAGGAATAGGAATTAAGATTTCACCTTATCTAGAAAATTTACCACTGGAAGTAATTGAGTATGCAAACAAATTGAATTTTCCAGTTATAGAGATTCATCAATCAATACCTCTATCTGATATCATGATGATTGCAATTAGGGAAATATTTAATAAGCAGGCATCTTTATTGGAACGCATTGAAAAGGTTCATGAGAAGTTGATGAATATAATGCTAGAAGGAAAAGGAATCAATGAAGTATTAAAGATTGTTCAGGATAATATACGAAACCCTGTAATTCTAAACCTTGTCTTTTCAAATGAAACCTATGAGCAGCTTGGAGAGACAAGTGAATCAATAAGAAAAGAACTTCTGACGGAAGTAAATAACTTCTATGAATCTGGAAGCAAGAGAGACAAACTTAAGAGACTTGATGAGGATAAGGTTCTTATAGGTGGTAAATTTGTTAAGAGGATGATTATGCCGATTATACTAAGGGACAATATATATGGCCACATGTTTACCTGGGCTACTCATATGCCTCTTGGTGGTTTTGACTTAGCAATAATAGAAAGTGCTTCGACAACCATATCCTTATCAATTTTACAGGAGCTATCTGTAAAGGAAGTAGAAATTAAATATAGATCAGATTTTTTCGAGGACTTAGTATCCCAAGATGCAAAAAGAAAGAAAAAAGCCCTAGATAGAGCCAAGTTTTTTAACCTTAAAGAAGATAATTATTACCTAATAGAGGTAATGAGCTTTAAATTTAAATGCGAAGAAAATGCAGATTACGATGAAATGGATTGTATGGGGGATTTGATTAGTACCTTTGTTACGTCTATTGAAGATTTGATGGCTTACTATAAACTAGAAGGAATAGTATCAACTAAGACTAATGGTATACAGGTATTACTCGGATTTTCGGAGAATAAAAATATAAAGGCAAAGGTTCAAAATTTTAATTCAAAATTACAATGTATATTTGAGGACAAGTATAAGAATATTGACTTAAAAGTAGGGGTTGGAAGAGTCTATAAAGACCTTGAGAATGTTCACAAGAGCTTTCATGATGCAGTGAGAACAGTTAGAATTGGTAAATCAGTTACTGATAAAACAGTTGTTACATATGATGAGTTAGGAATTTTTAAGATATTATCACAGGATTATTTATATGAGGAATTAGAGGATTTTTACAATACTACTTTGAAGCCGCTAGTAGACTATGATAGAAAAAAGGCTACAGAATTAATACGAACTCTTGAGGTTTATTTTAAGAACAATGGCAATTTAACTAAAATATCAAAGGAGTTATTTACCCACTATAATACAGTACTATATAGAATAAATAGAATAAATGAAATAACAGGAATGGACTTGGAAAATCCACATAATCGATTAAATCTAGAAATAGCATTAAAGATAAAAGAATTACTTGGAAAGTAATTCTTTTATCTTTTGTTTTTACTCCTCAACCAATGCTACAGCTCTAATTGGTGATCCAGTACCATCTCTTATCTTAAGTGGCAGTCCTATGTACAAGAACCTCTTATTTACAAGCTTATCTAAGTTACATAGATTTTCAGTATTTGTAATATTGTATTCTCCACATACTAGGTGTGCAGAAAAATCTAAGTCATCCGGTGTTAAATCAACAGCTGGTGCATCTACCCCTATATTTACTACTCCTTTTTCAGCTAGCCACTTAGCTCCTTCATAGCTTAGCCCTGCATATTCTTTTTGGAACATTTCAGTACCGAAGTGTCTGTCATGATGTCCTGTGTAAAGAAGAACTATGTCGCCCTTTCTAATTTCCTGACCTGATCGTCTAAGAGCTTCCTCTAAATCCTTTGGATCAAAATAATTTGGATACCTAATATGACTAACATCTAGACAGATTGCACTACCCCAGAAATATTCTAATGGCATCTTATCGATGGTAGGTCCCTTAGGGTTGTACTCATAAACTCCATCACTATGGGTTCCTGCATGCTCACTTATAAGCAAGTTTCTAGCTGAAAAACCTAAGGTCTTACTTCCAGTATTCTTCATATTCTGCTCATGGGTTTGATTGGTCATTATAAAAGTTTTTTGATGTATTGGAAATATTGTCATACCTTCATAAATTTCCTGAGATAGATCTATAAGCTTAAGACCCAAAAAAAATCCCCCCTTTTTCTTATCATATTTCCACTTATAAGACATTATACTTTTTAATATGCAGGGATTATATATATAATTACTACAAAAAATTAGAAAAAATATACAAATAAATCTCATATTTTTATGAAAACTTAGTAAATATTTATTGTATTCTAACAAGGTTTATAAATTAGCTTTGTGCTAATATGAATTAAAGAAAAAAGGGGGAGGTTTTTAAATGTACGATGTAATTATTAAAAACGCAAGAATACCTCAGGGCGATGATACTATACTGACAAACATCTTGGTGAAAGATGAGAAGATAGCTGGTTTTGTAGATTCAATAGAAAATGTTGATGCAAAGGAGATCATTGATGCAAATGGCCACTTAACCTTACCAGGTTGTATAGATTCCCATACCCATTTCATGTATCAAGGTTTCCCACACAGAGAAAATTTCCTTACAGGTTCAGCTGCGGCAGCAAGAGGTGGAATTACTACAGTTATTGACATGCCTTGCTGTTCAGTACCATCAGTAAGAAGTGCTGAGCAACTACAACTTAAAGTTGACCTAGTACAACCACAGGCTCTTGTAGACTTTGCATTATGGGGCGGAGTAACTGGCGAAGATGTAAGAGAAGGATGGCTAGATCATGTTCAAGAACAGGCAGATTTTGGAGTAGTTGCATATAAGGCCTATATGACTCCATCAGTTCCTACTTTCCCAAGAGTAACAGATCCAGAAATGTACGAAGCTTTTAAAGCTGTAGCTAAAACAGGATTACCAATAGGTATCCATGCTGAAAACTTTGCAATGTGTGATTATTATGTAAAAGAGTTCCAAAAAGAAGGAAGAATGGATGGTCCTGCTTGGGCAGAGGCTAGATTAGAACTTGCTGAGAAGGTTGCTATAGAATTAGGAATAAGCTTTGCAGAAGCAAGTGGCGCAAGACTTCATATAGTTCATATGAGTACTGGAATTGGAGCTAAACTGGTAGGAGAAGCAAAGAAGAGGGGACTTGATGTTACAAGTGAAACATGTCCACACTATTTAACTCTTAACTATCAAGATGCAATGTCTAAATACGGTGCATTTGCAAAGATTGCTCCACCGCTAAGAACAAAGAAGGATAATGAAGAGCTTTGGGAAGGATTAAATAACGGAAGTGTAGACTTTATAGCTACTGACCATGCGCCTTATGAAATTGAAAGCGAAAAAGCCAAAGAAGGCATGAACGTATGGACAGCGTTCCCTGGAATCCCAGGCGTTGAAACAATGGTTCCTATATTAGTAAGTGAAGGCTATAACAAGGGAAGAATATCACTTTCAAAGTTAGTTGATATATTAAGTAAAAATGCGGCAATCCATTATGGTCTATATCCTAAGAAAGGTGCTATGTTCATAGGATCAGATGCAGACTTCACAATAATCAATTTAGATAAAGAATGGGTAATCGATCCAAAAGAGCAAGCTTCAATGTGTGGATATACTCCATTAGAAGGGATGAAGCTGAAGGGCAAAGTTGCAAAGACAATAGTACGTGGACACTTAGTATTTGAAGATGTAGAAGAAAGCTCCTTAGCAGAATTAACTGACGAAGAGCTACAAAGAATTGTTCATAATTTCCCTGAAGGAGTAGAGGAAAAATATCCAGAACAATTCAAGAATTATCCTGATCTTTATAGTGCTGAATATCTAAATAGCTATAGAATAAATCATCCAGAAGTTATTGATAAGCATATAAGAGGCATCAAGGGTATAGTTGCAAAACCAGGCTTTGGTCAATGGATAAAGAGACAAAGCATTCAACAATTACCTAAGCAAATAACTTTTTAGGATAAAAAATTTTGATTTCGATATTTCATCAAAATTACATGAATTATTTTAATTGTTTAAATAAAGGGGGAAATAAAGTGCCAAGACACGCGATTTTAGTAATTGATATGTTAAATGATTTTGCTAATCCAAAAGGAGCTCTTTATTGTGAAGGAGCTGGAAGAATAATTCCAAGATTACAGGAATTATTTAAGTGGGTTAGAGCAAGAAGAGCAGAAGGTAAAGATGATATACAAATAGTTCACATACAGGAAGCACATCGTAAAAACGATGCAGACTTCAAGGTTCGTCCTGTTCATGCAGTTGCTGGAACATGGGGTTCACAAATTATAGATGAGCTTGCTCCTGAAGGTGACGAATATGTTGTTCCTAAGAGAAGACATAGTGCATTTGCGTATACAGATTTAGATTTATACCTAAGAGAAGAAAATATAGATACAGTAGTAGTTACTGGAACATGGACTAATGTCTGTGTTAGAAGTACTGCAACAGATGCATTGGCTAGAGCATATAAGGTTATTACCTTAAGTGATGGTGTTGATTCTAAGACTAAGGAAATGCATGAGTGGGGATTAAAGGATTTAAGTATATTCACTAAGGTAATGACAATAGCTGAATATCAGGATGCATGGGAAAAAGGATTGGATCCATGGGTTGGTGGAGGAGATCCAGAAAATAAGGTTAGATAAAACAATAACATAGGGGAAGGATATCCTTCCCCTGGTTGGCATAAGGAGAGTTAAATATGAGAATAGTGGTTGGAATATCAGGAGGCAGCGGAGCTATATACGGTGTTTCACTCTTGAAGGCTTTAAAGGAATTAAATATAGAAACTCATTTAGTAGTCTCAACCATGGGCGAATATGTAATGAATCATGAATGCGGAATAAGCCTTGACCAACTAAAGAGCATGGCTACATATTATCACGATAATAAAAACTTTGCAGCACCTATAGCTAGCGGCTCTTTTAAGGTGGATGGAACCATAGTAGTCCCATGCTCTATGAAGACTCTTGCAAGTGTTGCAAACGGTTTCTCTGATTCTCTTATATCTAGGGCTTGTGATGTAGCCATCAAGGAAGGCAGAAAGCTAATATTAGTCCCACGAGAAACACCACTAAGTCCAATCCACCTGGAAAATATGTTGAAATTATCTAGAATTGGTGTGACTATTTTCCCTCCTAGTCCAGGCTTCTATAACCATCCTGACTCCTTAGAGGACATTGTATTAAATATGACGGGTAGAATTCTAGATATGTTTGGTATAGATAACAATTTAATAAAAAGATGGAGTGGACAGTAACTAACTTATCAATATGATGCAAAAGAGAGGAGGTTAGATAGGTGGAGCGTCAAATGCTTAGATATACTCTAGACAGATTAAGAGCCTCTAATAACTTACTAGAGTGTAATAGAGAAGTTGATTATAACTACGAGATGGGAGCAGTTTTAAAGCATTTTAATAATAAGATGCCTATTCTCTTTAACAAGGTAAAAAACAGCAATATAAGATCTGTAGGTGGATTATATGGTAATAGGGATATATTATTTGATCTTATTGGCTGTACAAAGGAAGATAGAAACTATAAATTCATGGAAGCTCTTGTATCTCCTAAACCATATAAGGTAGTCAATACTGGGCCTGTTAAGGAAAATATAATAACAAGAAATATTGATATTATGAAGATATTACCAGTTAATAGGTTTAATGAATTGGATTCTTCAAACTTCATAACAGCTGGTGTAATGGTTATAAGGGATCCTGAAACCAAGAGACATTTTACATCGGTAAGACGTATGCAAGTAAATAGAGGAAATATAATATCTGCACTAATAGGTTCATATAAGTTAACAAATGATTTCTTAGAGTTAGAAAGAGAAGGCAAATCATTGGATGTAGCAATAGTTTTAGGGTATGATGCACAATTTTTACTAGCATCTCAATATCCTAGTGGAACCTATGGAGTAGATAAATATGAAATAGATAGTGCCCTAAGGGGGGAACCATTGGAGCTTGTGAAATGTGAGACCAATGATATCCTAGTACCAGCATATGCAGAGATAGTACTAGAAGGTAGAATTGTAGCTGGTAGGAGAGAGTTAGAAGGTCCATTTGGAGAGCTTATGGGCTATTATGGTAAGCAAGCCCCTCAACCTATTATAGAAATTGACTGTATTACCCATAGGAACAATCCAATATATGAAACTGCCTTTCCTTGTGAAGAAGAACACCTGACTAATGGATTAATAAGGGAAATGGAGTTGTACTTTTACTTAAAAAATCAGATATCCACCATAAAAGATATCTATGTGACAGAAGGTGGAGGATATAGATTTAATGCTGTTGTATCCATGAAACAAACAAGACTAGGGGAAGCAAAAACAGCTATCATTGCATCATTAGGCTTAAATAAGGATCTTAAACAAGTTGTTATAGTAGATGATGATGTAGATATTTATAATCCTAGGGAAATAGAATGGGCAATTACAACTAGAGCTCAAGCAAGTCACGATGTAGTAATTATTCCTGGGGCATTAGGTTCATCTCTGGAACCTTCTCATGATCTACGAGGGGTAACAGACAAGATAGGAATAGACGCAACAAAACCTTTAAACACAGATGGAAGGTTTGAACGTGTTAGGATACCAGGATATGAAACGATTGATATTAGGAAATACTTCCCGAACCTGGAGGTGTAATAAATGAGAGAAGCAATAGGAATGGTGGAAACACGAAGTCTTGTAGGAGCCATTGAAGCCGCAGATGCAATGTTAAAGTCTGCAAATGTAAAAATACTAGACTTTCAGTTGGTAGGCTCTGGTCTTGTTTCGGTAACAGTAACAGGTGAGGTAGCAGCTGTAATGGCAGCTGTTGATACTGGAAAGGAAAGAGCTGCTCAAGTTTCAGAGGTTATTTCAGCTAATGTTATACCAAGGCCTCATGATGAAGTTGAGAAAATATTTTAGGTGGTGAAGCAAATGAACCCCTTAGCTATGATTGATATGAAAAGTAAATTAAAAGGCAATGTTCAAAGCAATAAGTACACAAATAGCGGCTTTTCAAAAGTTGAAGGCAATTTAGATGACAGGCAAATTAGTCTTATCAAGGAAATAATTCATGGTGATAAAAAGGCAGTTGTAGAAAATACTTCTGCAAAAATAATGTCCCTTGATGAAGCAGTTAACTATATTAAAAATGGCCGTTAATTTGAGTTTGGAGGTGTCATATGAATAAAGCACTAGGGCTTATAGAGACACGTGGATTGACAACAGCTGTTACAGCCTTGGATGCAGCTAGTAAAGCAGCTGACATTACCTTAATTGGAGTAGAAAAGGTAATAGGTGTGGACAAAGCTGTAGGTGTAACAATTAATATTGCAGGAGAAGTAGCTGCAGTAAAGGCAGCTGTAGAGGCTGGAGTCATAGCTGGCAATAGAGTTGGCACAGTAATATCTAGTCATGTAATACCACGACCTCATGAAGAGGTTGATAGGCTTATAGAAAAATTCTCTAAAAACTTGAAGAAGAAGGAAGAAAAGAAAGTTAAAGTTGAAGAAAAAGAGGACCTTGATAGTAAGGATTAAAAAGAATAATTGATTTGGCTAATGGAGCCGACTTTAGGTTAAGTTACTAATTAATAAAAAGGAGGAAAAATGATGAGTCAAGCATTAGGTTTAGTTGAAACTAAAGGATTAGTAGGTAGTATTGAGGCAGCAGATGCAATGGTTAAGGCGGCAAATGTAACGTTAGTAGGATATGAAAAGATAGGTTTCGGTCTTGTAACAGTTATGGTAAGAGGAGATGTAGGAGCAGTTAAGGCAGCTGTAGACGCAGGTGCAGAAGCAGCAAGGGCAGTTGGAGAACTTCATTCAGTTCACGTAATACCAAGACCTCATGCAGAGGTAGAAAGAGTGATTCTATCTCAGTATGATTAATACTGGAGTGGTAATAGATGGTCTATTCAAATCTAACTAATAATGTACTAGATAGAATATCTGGTAGTATCATTAGCAATAAGTCCTCAAGTTTTAAAGAAAATTGTTTAGTTGTTTTTAATGGTTCAAATCTGGATATATCAAAAAGCCTTAATTTCATTGAAAAGTTAAAGGATAAATATGATATATCCTTGGGATTTTCCTTTATGGCAGAAAGATTAATAGACACAAGTAGAATAATTGATTTTATAAAGCCTACAAGGATTTATAAAGAGGAGGATATTGCTAATCTAAAGTCTATTGTTGAAGAGCATTCAATTTTAGTAGCACCTAATATAACAGTGAACACCTTATCTAAGGTTTCAACAGGTATGATAGATAGTTTTGTTTCAAATTTAATCTGGTCCTATCTTTACATGGGAAAGCCAGTGTATGTTAGCTTTAACTCAGTAAAACATTATATGGGGGTCAAATCTAAATCTGTTGAGATGACCAAGATTATAGAAGGTCATATAGATAAGGTTTTAAAAATGGGTGCTATAGAAATAGAAAATAAAAAGACAGTTAAAGCTGAAGTAAAATCAGATACAAGTCAAGATAAGAAGTTAATTACAGAAAAAGATATTTTAAATATGGATAATGCTCAAAAGGTACTAGTTTTAAATAAAGGGACATTAATAACTCCTTTAGCTAAGGATAAAGCTAGGGAGTTAGGAATTCGCATCGAAATAAGGTAGAAAGGAGGGGCTAAAATGCATATAGGAAAAGTAGTTGGAACAGTAGTCGCAACAAGAAAAGATGAAAAATTGGTAGGAAGCAAGCTAATGATTACTCAGCCTCTCAAATTTAATATGGAACCTAAAGGTGATCCAATAATTGCCGTTGATACTGTAGGAGCAGGAATAGGAGAAATAGTTATATATACAACTGGTACTGCAGGTAGAATTGCTGCTAGAAAGTTGGATGCTCCTATAGATGCATCAATTATTGGAATTGTAGACAATATTGATATACATGACCTAGATGAGTAAGGAGAAAGGAGGTCAACGTTTGAATAGCACTAATTACTTTAAGCAAGCAATAGAATATAGGCAGTTAGTAGATGTTCTCATGGGAAGTAACAACTATGCTGATATGGTTTTAATAAATGGTAATGTTGTAAATGTCCTAACTAGAGAAATCTATAAAGCCGATGTTGCTATTAAGGATAAGTATATATTAGTTGTTGGGGATTGTAAGGACCTTATTGGGCCAAATACTTTAGCTATTGATGTTGAGGGGAAATATATTTCTCCAGGATTTATTGATTCACACATGCATTTTGAAAGTAGCATGCTTACAATCACTGAATTTTCAAGATTGTCCATACCTTCAGGAACAACAACTTTAGTAGCAGATCCACACGAAATAGGAAATGCATTAGGGCCAATTGGAATGAAGGCAATGGCAGATGAAATAGATAGAGTTCCAAACAATGTTTATCTTGTAGTTCCTGCACTTACTCCTGATTCACCTGACTTGGAAACGGCAGGGTATGATATTACATCAAAGGATATGGAGGACTTGTTAAATTATAAAAACATAATTGGTATAGGAGAATTACAAGGTTTTAGTAATGCTAAACATGTTTATAGAAATACCCCAGAGATAATCACAGATTTAATAGCTTCAACAACCTATGCTAGAAGCAAGAACATGGTAGTAGATGGAAATGCACCTGAACTATTTGGTAAGGAATTAGCTGCACACATAATAGCTACAGGTGGAAAGTGTTCTTGCCATGAAACTACTACCAAGGCTGAAGCAGTAGAAAAGCTTAGACAGGGAGTATACTTGTTTATGAGGGAAGGCTCTACTCAGAAGAATATGGCTGAGTGTATTAAGGCTGTAACAGAGGAAGGTATGGATTCTAGAAGATGTATATTGGCGACAGATGATATGGTTGCGGATGATTTAGAAAACCTTGGCCATATGAATGAAATAGTAAGAAGAACCATAAAACAAGGGGTGTCCCCTGTTGAGGCAATACAAATGGTGACCATAAACCCAGCTACATATTTTGGTTTAGATCATGTAGGGGTATTGGCACCAGGTAAGCAAGCAGATATAGCAATAATAAGCGACATAGAGGAAATGAAGGTAGAAGGAGTAATACTTAAAGGTAAGCTAGTAGCTTCAAAGGGGAAACTTCTAATAGATTTACCAAGTTATACTTATCCTGATGAAGTAAAGTGTTCGGTAAAAGTTGGTCCTATTAACGAGAAGGACTTAGAAATATATGCCAGTGGCAGCACTGTTATGGCAAGAGCCATAGGAGTAATACCAGATCAGAATTTAACTGAAAAATATGAAGATATGGTTAGAGTCCAACAGGGGATTGCTCAACCTGATATTTCAAAAGATATGCTATTAATAGCCTGTGTCGAAAGGTACGGAAGAAGTAACAAGATAGGCAAGGCTTTTGTAAAGGGATTTGGCTTGACTGATGGTGCTTTTGCAGAAAGTGTTGCTCATGATACTCATAATATTTTGGTTACTGGTACTAATTATAGAGATATGATGGTAGCAGTAAATAAGGTAATAGAAATGGGTGGAGGAATTGCAGTTGCTAAAAGAGGAAGAGTTATATCAGAAATGAGATTGCCTGTTGGTGGACTTATAACTGATGAACTGGACGGACATGAAGTAAGTCAAAAAATTGCAGAGATTGAAAATGTAATAGCTAGAGATTTAGGATGTAAAATACACTCTCCATTAATGCATCTATCATTCCTATCACTATCTACAAGCCCAACGTGGAAGATAACAGATAAAGGTCTAATAGATGTAAATAATTTTAGGATTCTTCCTCCTATAATTTAAATTAATAGGAGTGGAGTATATAGTAGTAAAAAAATGTAAAGGGGGATTTTTATGTCAAGTAAAGCAGTAACTAATGAAAGCTTTCTAGAACGACAGTTTAAACTGAAGCAGAACAAAACTGACGTAAAGACAGAAATTCTTGCAGGTTTTACTACATTTATGACAATGGCTTATATCTTAGCTGTAAACCCTGGAATGTTATCGGAAACGGGAATGGATCTTGGAGGAGTATTTGCAGCAACGGCTATTTCATCAGCTATAGCATGTTTTGCAATGGCTTTTATGGCAAATTATCCGTTTGCACTTGCACCAGGTATGGGACTTAATGCATTTTTTACTTACTCAGTAGTATTTGGAATGGGTCATACATGGCAGTTTGCGTTAACAGCAGTTCTAATAGAGGGTATATTATTCATTCTGCTATCATTCTTTAATGTCAGAGAAGCAATATTTAATTCTATTCCAATGAATTTGAAAAAAGCTGTATCTGTAGGTATCGGTTTATTTATTGCACTTATAGGTTTTACAAATGCAGGTATAGTAGTAGGTGGCGGTGGTACAATTGTTGGTTTAGGAGATTTGTCACAACCAGCTCCATTATTATCATTGATTGGTTTAATAATTACAGGATTCCTTCTTGCAAAGAAGGTAAAAGGAGCATTATTCTTTGGTATCATAATTACAACACTTATTGGTTTACCAATGGGAGTAAGCTATATGCCAAATGGTCAGTTCCTTGGAATATTCTCAGCGCCTCCATCATTAGCTGATGTTGCTTTTAAGTTTGAATTCTCAAATGTTTTCTCATTTGATATGTTAATAGTCATGTTCTCATTCCTATTTGTTGACATTTTTGATACACTAGGCACTTTGATAGGTGTATCTTCGAAAGCAAATATGCTTGATGAAAATGGAAAACTTCCAAAAGTTAAACAGGCTCTTTTAGCTGATGCCATAGGTACTACAGTTGGTGCTTGTTTAGGTACTTCTACAGTTACAACATATGTTGAATCAGCATCAGGTGTAGCTGAAGGTGGTAGAACTGGATTAACTGCATTAACAACAGGAGTATTATTCTTATTAGCACTTGTATTATCACCATTATTCGGTATGATTCCAGGTGCTGCAACAGCTCCAGCGCTAATTTTAGTTGGATTGTTCATGATGAGCCCTATTAAAGAGATTGATTTGGATGATTTTACAGAAGCTATACCAGCATTCTTAACAATAGTAATGATGCCTTTTGCATATAGTATAGCTGAAGGAATCGTATTTGGTATGGTATCATACGTCATCTTAAAAACTATAACAGGAAAATCAAAAGATGTATCAGCAATTATGTATGTATTAGCAGTACTATTCGTATTAAAGGAAATATTCATCTAATTAAAAGCCGCCTTCAAGTATGGAGGCGGCTTTTAAAAAAAGATAAGGGGTGTTCATATGACCTTGGACCAAGTTTTTAAAGGAAACTCTATATCTGAAGTTTTAGAATTGCTTAATCAATATAAGGAAGATGCAAAGATAATAGCAGGGGGTACAGACATAATAATTGGCTTAAGAAATGGTAAAATTACCCCAAAGGTGCTTATTGACATATCCAAAATAGATGAATTAAGACAAATTCAGGTTGAAGAGAATAAAATTATTATAGGGTCAGCTACTACCTATACACAGATAGTAGAAAATGAATTGTTTGATACAAATCTCTATGGATTTAAAAAAGCCTGTAGGCTTGTAGGTTCCCCTCAAATAAGAAACAAGGGAACCATTGGTGGAAATATTGCCAATGCATCGCCAGCAGCAGATTCAATTCCACCTTTAATAGCTCTTGGAGCAGAATTAAATATATCTAGTCTTAGAGGCAATAGAAAGCTTTTGCTAGAAGATTATTTTAATGAAAAGGAAGATAATAGGTTAAGGGCTGATGAGCTTTTAATGAGCATAGAATTTGAAATTCCAAAGAAAAATCAGGTACTTGGATTTAGTAAGTTGGGACTTAGAAAAGCACTAGCCATATCCAGAGTAACTTTAAGTAGTTTAATAGGTATAGATGACGATGTTAATATAGAAAACATAAGGGTGGCTTCAGGCTCCATTGGGAAATACCCAATGAGAGAAAGAGAAGTTGAGGAGGCCTTAATAGGTAAAAGATTTAATTCTGAAATTCTTAAAATAGCTGCAAGTTCCTTACAGTCTTCTATGGATAAAAGACTAGTCGGTAGATCTACTTATCCATATAAGAGAAGAGCTGTAGTTACACTTTTCGAAGAAGTATATAAGGATAATTTAAGCTACTTTAACGAGGTGACTCTATAATGTTTATTCAATTGGTAATTAATGGAATTAATTATAAAGTTGATATTGACCCAAATATGAGACTAATAGATCTTTTAAGGGATAAATTGGGTTTAGTTGGTACTAAGGAAGGCTGTGGGGAAGGCGAATGCGGTGCATGTACAGTTATCATGGATGGGGAAAGTGTAAATTCTTGTATGGTAATGGCATTCCAGGCAGATGGTTCCAATATTACTACAATAGAAGGTCTTGAGGAAAATGGCGAGCTTCATCCTATCCAAAAAGCATATATGGAGGAAGGCTCAGTCCAATGTGGATTTTGTATACCTGGAATGATTATGTCAACTAAAGCCCTATTGGATAAGCATCCAAACCCTAACAGAGAGGAAATTAGAGAAGGCATATCTGGTAATCTCTGTAGGTGCACTGGATATAATAAGGCTATAAATGCAGCAGAAAGAGCAATAGAAATCCTAAAGGAGGGAGCTAAAAATGAAGCTTAATACCGTAGGTAAGAATATTATTAGAGTGGATTCATATTCAAAGGTAACGGGAAAGGCTCTTTATCCTCAGGATATCTATTTAGAAAATATGTTATATGCTAAAACCCTTAGATCAGAATCACCTCATGCCTATATAGAAGTTGATACTACAGAAGCAGAGAAAGTTGATGGAGTTGTAAAGATATTTACTCATAAGGATGTTCCCTATAATCATCATGGAGTAGTTTTACATGATCATAACGTATTCTGTGATAAAAAGGTTAGAAGTATAGGGGATCCTATAGCTTTTATAGTTGGTGAAAGTGAAGAAGCTTGTATTAGAAGTATGAAGGCTATAAAAGTAAATTATGCTGAGATTCCAGGTGTATTTGACCCTGTAGAAGCTATGAAGGAGGACTCTCCAAAGGTACATGATGATAAATCTAATATTATATACCATTATAAGTTGAGAAAGGGCAATGTAGAAGAAGCCTTTAAAAACTGCGCAGTAATAGTTGAGAATACATACAGCACACATATGCAAGAGCATGCATTTTTACAACCTGAGGCAGGATTGTCCTATGTAGATGAGGATGGAACAATTGTAGTAGTAGTGGCTACTCAATACCCTCATTATGATAGGGAGATCATAGCAAGGGCTCTAAATCTTAAGGATGAGCAGGTTAGAATAATAAATACCAATATAGGGGGGGCCTTTGGGGCAAGAGAGGACATTACAATGCAGATTCATCTTGCTTTAGCAAGCAAGACTTTAAATAGACCAGTGAAGGTAATATATAATAGGGAAGAATCCTTCTTAGCTCATTCAAAGCGACATCCTATGATAATGAAGTATAAGACAGGAGCAGATAAAGACGGTTATCTTATGGCAATGGAAGCAGAAATTATAGGCGACTCTGGAGCATATTGTTCATGGGCTATAAATGTATTGAGAAAAGCTGGAGTGCACTCAACAGGGCCATATGTTATTCCAAATGTAAAGGTAGATTCCTATGCAGTATATACAAATAATCCATTTACTGGAGCAATGAGAGGATTTGGAGCTACACAGGTGCCAAATGCAGCAGAACAGCAAATGGATATATTAGCTGAAAAATTAGGAATTAGTCCTATTGAAATTAGAAGAAGAAATATATTTAGGGTGGGATCCAAGACAGCTACTGGTCAAGTTTTATTAGAAGGAGTACCACTAGATAGGTGTCTTGAAACTATTGCAGAAAAGTATGAAGAGTTTCTTGAGCTTAAGGAATTTGGAAATTTGAAGGCAGAGGAGGAGTCCATATGAAAAAAAGAGGAGTAGGTATAGGACTGTCCTTCTATGGAACGGGTTATGGTAATGGCTTTCCTGATGTCTCAAATGCGGAAGTACAGTTGATGGAAGATGGCAAAGTGGCTATATTTGTAGGAGCAACAGAAGTAGGTCAAGGGGCAAAAACGGCTTTAATTCAGATAGGTGCTGAAACCTTACAATTGGATTACAAGAATATTATCTTTATTAATGAAGACACAGATATGATGCCCGATTCAGGAACTGCTGCAGCTACAAGGCAGACATATAATACTGGTAATGCCATAAAAATAGCCTGTGAAAACTTTAATGAAGAAATAAAGAAAGCAGCTCAGAAAGCTTTAGGATTAAATTCAACTGCAGGATTGATTGTTAAGGATGGGGTAGTTTATCTTGCAATGTTTCCAGATAAAAGAATTTCTTACAAAGAGTTAAGTAAAATATATAAAGATGATATAATTAAGGCTAAAGGAACATTTACTGCTCAGACAGTAAAAATGGATGATGAAACAGGCCAAGGTGCTCCATATTGGCCATATACATTTAATGCATGTATGGTACTTGTTGAAGTAGATACAAATACAGGCAGAGTAGAATTGTTGAAGTCTATTTTTGCACAGGATGTAGGAAGGGCAGTAAATCCAAGATTGGTCGAGGGGCAAATGGATGGTGGATTTGCTATGGGTCTTGGGTATACATTGTTTGAGGATTTGAACTTAGACAAAGGAAAAATGAGAAATAATAGATTCTCGAAATATCTCATACCAACTTCCATGGATATGATAGATATAGAGAACATAATAATTGAGGATCCTGAATCAACGGCTCCTTATGGAGCTAAGGGAATAGGCGAGCCAACAACTATACCAGTTGGTCCTGCCATATTAAATGCAATATATGATGCAACTGGAGTCAGGGTGACACATCTACCAGTAACACCTGAAAATCTAATGAAGGCCATAAGGGAAAGTGAGAAAAGTGAAGCTATATAAAAAGTTAAGCATTAACTTGAGTAAAAAAAATATTATATCAGTAGTTGGAGGTGGTGGGAAAACCACCTCTATTATTGTTCTTTCTAAGGAATTAAAAGAGGAGGGAAAAAGAGTATTAGTTACAACTTCTACGGGAATGTTTATCCCTAAAAAAGTTGACTATGACAACTTATTTATTGGAGAGCTTCCTAAAAAATTTATTCCTACTGACGGGAGTATTACATATTATGCAGAAAAGAATGATGATATAAATAATAAGATTAAGACTCAAAATATCTCCCTAATAGATGAGATAATTGAAAGAAAGATATTTGATATAGTGTTAATAGAGGCTGATGGGTCAAAAAGGTTACCAATTAAGGCACCGGCAGCCCATGAACCAGTTATTTCTAAACATACAAACATGACTATAGGGGTAGTAGGGCTAGATTCCATAGGAACTATGGTAAATGAGGAAAATGTACATAGAGCAGAACTATTTAAGAAAATAGTAGGCGAAGAAGTTAGAATTGTAGATGCAAATGCTATATTAAAACTTGTACTTGATGGAAGAGGATTATTTAAAAATAGTAAAGGTAGAACAGTGCTAATATTGAACAAGGCTGATAATAGCTTTAAGATAGAACAAGGGAAAATCGTACGTGAAAATTTAAAGAATTTCAATATTCATGTTTTAATTGCAAATGTAAGGACTAATACATTTTTTTAGGAGGGGTATAATGGTGACAGGGATAATAATGGCCTCTGGCTTTTCGAATAGAATGGAAAAAAATAAACTTCTTCTAGAAATAGACGGAACGAAAGTAATTGAAAGGGTTATAAGGGCTTGTAAAGAATCCTTACTAGACGATATTATACTGATATATAGATTAGATGAAGTTCGGGATATTGGAGAAAGATATGGAGTAAGATGTATATTTAATCCTAATGCTCATGAAGGCCAATCAGCTGCAGTAAAACTAGGAGTTAAAAATTCTGATTCAAATAGCAGTTACATGTTTTTAGTAGGTGATCAACCATTCATAAATCATGAGCTAATAGACTTATTAATAGGAGAACATAATATGGACACAAAATATATAGTTGTGCCATATTTTAATGATAAATTTGGAATGCCGATAATATTTCCTCCTAAATATCGAGAAGACCTTCTAAAGGTCAAAGGAGATAAAGGAGGAAGAGAAATAATAAAAAACAATGCTGATTTTGTTAAGAGAATTGACTTTGAAGATGAGTTAGTGGGTATAGATATAGATACAATGGAGGACCTTCGTAGAGTAAATCAATCATTGGGGACAGTCCCTATTGATTGATGATGACATGTTCACTACATTTCTATTTATCATTTCCCTCAATGGCAATACCCGATTGGAATGGATCTACTAATGTTGGCATCCCAGGCGTAGCGGAGGGATAACTCAGGTTTAAAGAAGGAGGTTAAAATGCAGTATAAAATTGAAACTAAAAATAATCAAAGATTTATATATATTCCAGAATTAACAGAAATGGGACTTTTACATTGTTTTACAACTAAAGATATGGATATAGGCCTAAAAACCAATGGGAATGTAGAAGACATTAAAAAGAACTTTGATTATATATTTGATTTTATTGGAGTAAAGCCTAAGGAGCACTATCAAGGCTATCAGGTCCATTCTGGAAATGTTGTAAATATAACTGATATTTCTCAGGGATCATACTACGAATCTACAGGCAAGGTATTTTATGATACTGACGGACTAGTAACAGGTATAAAGAATATTGCCCTTGTATCAAGATTTGCAGACTGTACTCCAATTATTTTATATGACCCTATTAAAAAGGTTCAGGGAAATATTCATTCTGGATGGAAAGGAACTCTTCAGAGGATAGGTGCAAATGGAATTGATATTATGGTTAAGGAATATGGGTGTAATCCTGAGGACATCATTGCCATAATTGGACCTACAATTGGTAAAGATGACTTTGAAGTTGAGTCAGATGTTATGACATTATTTGAGAAAGAGTTCGACTTTTCCCGGGAAATTATTAGACAAAAAAATGAGATTAAGTTCCTAATAGACCTCCAGACTACTAATAAGAAGATACTTTTGTCAAAAGGTATCAAAGATGACAACCTTCACATAATTGATTTATCGACATATTCTAAGGCAGACTTACTACATTCCTACAGAAGGGATAAAGACAAATTTGGTCTCATGGGCGCAATTACAGTTATGATTTAGGTACTTTTATTAAGAAATAAGATATAACGGAGTGGAGATAGCCAGTGTTGGAAACAGAAAGATGTATTCTTAGAGCTTTTGAAGAAAAAGACCTCGAATCATTTATAACATATAGAAACAATGAAGAATGGATGAAATATCAAAGCTTTAAGAATTTAACAAAAGATCAATATAGAGAAGTACTATTAGGACCACTGAATGTAGATAATGGTGTCCAATTAGCAATCGCTGATAAAAATTCGGATACCCTTTTAGGAGATATATTTTTTGATAAAAAAGAAAAGGCAATTATAATAGGTTATTCTATTAACCCAATATTTGCTCGTAAAGGATATGTTAGCGAAGTTCTAAAAAGTTTATTGCCTAAACTTAAATCGGATTATCCAGATTGTGAAATAATAGCAATGACTGATAAAGAAAATATCCCATCTAAAAATCTATTGATTAAATTAGGTTTTATATACGGAGGTTGGATAGATAAGTGGAAGTCTGAGGTTTATATTTATGACAGAATTTAATCTTGAGAACGAACTATAATTTAATATAAAAATTTATATAATAAAGAAGAAGGAATAGACAAATTTCTAGATCCTTCTTCTTTATTTGTTTTATTGATAGAAGGCATGTCCTCCTATACGTGTTACATATGACTTGTTCTGTACAATCCAGTATCCTGCTGATTTATCTGGATTAAAGAAATATGTTGAATTTCCTACTGGTCTTGAACCATTAAGTGCATCCCTTGCTGCTTGTATGCTTTCTTCAGAAGGGTTATTATATATGGTCCCTTCTGCAACTGGACTAAATTGAGGTATGTCTTCGTAGTATTCAAAGATTACATCATAAATAGTATTAGGAAAATCTTTTGAATTAACTCTGTTAAGTATTACATTCCCAACAGCTACTTTTCCATCAGAAGGTTCTGAACCGGCCTCAGCTTCAATAATTCTAGAAAGCCAATATAAGTCATCTTGACTGTAGTTAGTTCTTATAATGCTTGTCCCTCTAGAAACTGTAGTGTTAGAGTAAAGTGCTGCAAAAGTATTTGATCCTGCAATACCATCAACAGCTAGTCCACTTTCTCTTTGAAAATTACTTACAGCTGTTTTTGTACCTTCCCCATATATTCCATCAATAGTCCCTTTATAATAGCCTCTACTTTGTAATGCTTGTTGCAGTTTAACAACTTCGTCTCCTCTGCTACCAACCTTTAATATTGAGTTGCTAAATAAGTTATTTGCAAATAAAATTGTTTGAGTTTGCTTACCAGCAATGCCATCAATTCTTAACCCATTTGCAATTTGGAATTTGATTACTGCATTTTCTGTAGCTTTTCCATATATACCGTCTACAGTTAAATCATATCCCTTATCTTTTAATGCTTGTTGTAGTCTTGAAACTTCACTACCTTTGCTTTCGTATTTTAAGATAGTATAACTTTCGCTTGCTAATACAACATTTAACGGTGTGCTTATCAATACTAAGACCAATAGCATTGATAATATCGTCTTAATTTTCATGACCTACACTCCTCCTTTAGGGGCTTCCGAAGTTAGCTGACGGGTTCGGGACAGAAGGCTCCCTACCACTAGTGTGGATTAACCCCTTACTTGGTTCCTCCGTACCTTAGAAATAGGATTCAGCAGTTTAGAGTATGCTTATTGGTTATTATATCTATACTAATCAAAGAAGTAAACTTCCAATTTATTACATAGGAGTGTTTTTATAGAAGAAAGAGGATTAAGTAAAATCGAAGTACACTATATATACTCAATAAAAAATCTAATATGACTGCAGATAAAGCTATAAATATGGTAAAATTAGGTGATGAATAGTCGCATAGAGATGCCCTAAAGTTCATATGGCAGAAGATGCCTTAAAAAGGAGGATTATATGGAAAATGAAAGAATTCTTAAACAAGGATTAATACTTATACTTTCTCTACTTTTAATAAGCTTAATAGTTTCATTCTACCTAAGACTTGATGAACCCGTATTTTTAAAGGTATATAAAGAAATGGAGCTTCCAATAAATAAAAGTAGTTATTATGTGGAGAATCAATTAAACATTAAATATATTACCAATATATATGATACTAGATTAGTAACCCATGTGGAATTTCAAGAAGTACCAGGATTAATAGTAAGTGCAAGCTCACGTAACCCTATGTTTTTTTCTATGTTCAACAACAATCAAGGAATTCCAGGGAAAAATGTAGGTAGATACAGTATTAGACCGATTTACATATGGATGGATGCCTATAATGTAGAAAATACAGGAGATGATATTCGTATTACAAAGGCTAAAGTACATTTTGATAATGGGGATACTATAGAAGCGGACATAGGTGAAGTAATATTTTATGCATATGAAAATAGACCCAAACACTTAGATTTTATGAGTGGAGGCGGATCTTCGGACGGGACTCATAATACTGAACTTGAAGTTACAGAGGATATTACTCTAATAAAAGTTGAAGATTCATTGTTGAGTCAGCTTGATAATTTCGTTGAGATAAAGATAAATGATACAGATTATGTTAATATATCAGGAATGGAGTTAAAAGCAGGAGAGCGTTTAAATATTTTCTCAAAATTTCATATCCTAGAGGGTATTGAAGCAAATATGTATGATTATGATATTCATCCTAAGCTTCAGTATGAGGATAGTGAAGGTAACGTATATACTTATAGATTTCGTAATGTAGATTATAGTAGACATGGTTTTGATTTTATGGAAATCTTAAGATTTCTAAAAGCAAGGGGTGAGATATAGTGGATAGAGGTTATCAGAAAATATTTTGGGGAATATTTTTAGCTACTTTTAATATAAAATTTGGAAATGTAAAAATAGTTCCAGCATTTGTGGGGTGGATGGTGGTACTTTCAGCTATAAGTATTCTACAAGATAGTCATAATAAAGTTGCTTTTGAGAAGAGCGAAAGATATACTAAATACCTTATTTTATTATCACTAATAGGTAGTCTATTAGACTTATTTGGAGGCCACTCATTAAACAGATTAATTATTTTTTCATATTATCCAGTGATACTTTATGTAGTTGAACTTTTAATGTTTTATGAAATATTAAACGGCACAATAAGCTTACTTGAATCAAAGGTTCCAGACGATATTCCAACAGCCATTAACTCCAAGGAAATTATATATAAGCAAAGGACCTATATAAAATTACAAATCATATCAATAATAGGATTCATAATCTCAATAACAACTTACAGTGAACTATTAATAACCGTTACAGCTTTATTTGCAATAATTGTAAGAATATATGCAATGTCCATCATGAGTGGACTTAAAAAATTCTTTTTAAATTTTGACCAAGGTCAAAGTAATGATATACAACCTCCTCTATAATTTAATCATAAGGTAAAGAAGTCGAATAAATTTAGTTAAATTAAACTATCATAAGGGTAGACATAGGATAGGAATTTATAAAATGGAGGATTAGGATATGGGTAAATTTAATAGTTCACAAAGCATTGGAGAAATCGTTGTAAAATTTCCTAAGGCGGCAGAAATATTTAAAGAGAATAGAATAGACTTTTGCTGTGGAGGAAATAGACCACTAATTGAGGCAATAAAGGAATTAGGTCTAGATGAAGAAATGATAATGAATGAAATCAACAGTCAATATGAAAATTATGAAGCATCAGCACAGGACAAGGACTGGACAACAGCACCATTAGATGAATTAGTAGAACATATTTTAAATAAACATCATGCTTATCTTTGGGATGAAATGCCTAAGATTGCAAAGCTTGCAATGACAATTATGAAGGTTCATGGAGAGCATCATCCAGAGCTTATTAAGGTTCATAAGTTATTTAGAACAGTTCAAATGGAATTAGAAGAGCACCTAACAAAAGAAGAGACACTACAATACCCTGCAATAAATAGATTCTTAGAAACCAATTCAAAAGAGGACTTAGAAAAGGCAGTAAATATAATCGATGAATTAGAAAAAGAACATACTAATGCAGGGGATATCTTAAAAGAATTAAGAGAAATAACTAAGGATTATTTAATTCCGGATGATGTATGTGGAACCTTTGAGCTAACATATCAAAAGCTTCAAGAAATGGAATCAGACTTATTCCAACATATTCATCTTGAAAACAATATACTGTTCCCAAGATTAAGAGGTTTATTATAAAACTAAACACCCCTTTTAAAACCACTATAAGAAAAATTCTTGTAGTGGTTTTTGCTTTTAGTAGGAATCTTTATCCCTTAAATTCCTTATAATCCCGTAAAGGGATTGACCATGTCTACAACCTGAATTCTCCATTAAATTCACCATATCTTTCAGCCTCAAAATTAGGCTTTTAATAGTATGAATGTTATAATATTTTTTTGCGTCATAATTATTCAATATTTGGCAAAACTAACCTCTAAGTACAATACATAAAGAAGGGGTATAGTATGAAAAGAATAAAATTTGTTATAGGGCTCTTAACTTTATTGGCAATAGTTCTAATGATAAGCTGTACTAGGGAAACTCCTGCACCGGAACCCAATGAACCGCCTGATGAGGATATAAGCAAGGTTGAGATACCAGCTCCAGAGAATATGATAATAGATCCAGCAGATTGGGAGGAGAAATTTCCATTAGTTTATACATCTTTTATGAAGACTTCAACAATGGGAGACGATACAGCAGAGGATTCAGGTCTTGGGGGTTCCCAACCTTTAGATTATATAGAAAAATATCCCAATATAAAAATACTATATGAAGGAATTGGATTTGCAAAGGAATACTATCAAGCACGTGGTCACTTTTATGCATTAGAGGATGTAGCAAATATTTCAAGACCTAAGGGAGGAGCTTCGTGTCTTGCATGTAAGACTGCGGAGTATGAAAAGCTCTATGCTAAATTTGGAGATGAACTAGCATCTATGGACTTTCAGAAAACAATTCAGGAAGTAGAATTTGGAATAACATGCTATACATGTCATAGAAATACACCTGGAGAAAGTATTCAGACTACTACAGTTCACTTTAATGAATTTGCAGATATGCTAAAGCTTGATCCAATTCCAGGCAATAAAGCATGTGCACAATGTCATGTTGAATACTACTTTGACGAGGAAAACAATTCAGTTTTACTGCCATGGGGAAATGGCACAGAAATTGCTGAAATTGAAGAATATTATGATGAAATGGATTTTTCAGATTGGGTGCATCCTAGGACGGGAACACCTCTAATTAAGGTACAACATCCAGAAACTGAAATGTACACAGGTAGTCTACATGCATCAATGAAAGTATCATGTGCAGATTGTCATATGCCAAGAGTAATAGAAGATGGTAAGGAGTATAAGTCGCACTGGGTAACTAGCCCATTAAAAACTCCAAATGAGTCTTGCGGTAGATGCCATTCGAATGAAATAGACACATTACCTGAAAGAGTGGAGGCTATACAAACAGAAATTGAGCAAATGGAAGTAGATGTAAGCGATATGCTAGTAAAGCTAATTATTGACTTTGGTAAGGCCATAGAAGATAAGAAACTGACAGATCAGCAAATTGTTCAACTAAGAGACCTCCACAGAAAAGCACAATATCGTTGGGATTTTGTATTCGTAGAAAATAGCACAGGATTCCACAATCGAGCCAAAGCGACAGAAGCATTAAACGAAGCAAAATCATATGCACAAGAAGCATTAGATATTCTTCAAGGTTTATAATGATCAGATTTGGCTAATGGAGCCGACTAAAATAGTTATATTGTGGAAATAATACAACCAGTAATTGGTTGTATTATTTTATTTAAGGAAAGTAGGAGAGATATGAAAAAAAGAAGTCTTAGAAAAACCTTAGTGTTTTTAAGGTCAATGAAGTTTGGAATTTTTCTATTGATTCTAATAATGCTTTTGTCAATGGTTGGAACTTTCATCCCACAAGGATTGGATGAACATTCATATAGTCATGAGTATTCAGAGATGGTAACAAAGATAATTATAGGTTTAGGTCTGGATGATGTATATAATTCTAAAATATTTGGAGTGCTTTTTGTTGCATTTACTTTAAACCTTTTTCTATGCAGCACCTCAAGATTTTTCAAGATCATTAAGAAGTTTAAAGGAACATCTTCCATAGAAAACATAGAGCTAGATTCTACTGATAAAATTGAAAATAAAATTGGGTACTTGGGGTCTTGGTTATTACACTTTGGAATATTGCTTGTAATTATATTTTATTCCTATGGACATATTACATATTTTACTGAGAGTGTATATGGAGTTCCTGGAATGATAAGGTCAATTAATGGTACAGAATATCAGGTTAAAATAAATGATTTTACTATAGAGTATGACGAAGAAGGAGTCATTAAACAGTATATTTCTCAAATAGATCTTCTTGATAAATCTCAGAATATATTAAAGTCTTCATATGCAGCTGTTAATAGTCCAATGAGATATGAAGGATATACATTCTATCAGACTGCCTATGGTTGGGCTGCAGAGTGTCAAGTTCTAAAATCAGGAGAAAATCTAGTAAAGGATATTATATATGAGCAAACCTCATTAAATGTACCAAGTGAAAATATAGGAATATTTTTTAATAAATACTATCCTGATGATGATCCTATGCTTTTATATGCAATTCATTATAGGGGGCAAATAGTAAAGATGAACTTTGCACCTATAGGTGAGACTATTAAGTGGAATCAATATGAATTTAAAATAGATAATCCTCAAATGTACACCTATATTGAAGTTAATAAAATGAAAGGGCAATTAGGGGCTGCTATTGGTGCATTTATTATGATCCTCGGTTTGTTTATTGTGTTTAAATATCCAATCAACAAAACAATAAATAGTAAGGAGAAAGATAGCTATGTTAGGTGAAAAGGAAGGTTTAATTATAGCCATAATTTTATATGTATTAGCCATGTTCATATATATAATGCTATTTACATCTAAGAAGATAGAGTATTCAAAATATGGCTCATGGTTAATTAGATTTGGATTTATATTTCATACAATAGCCATATTAAATAGGACTGTAGAAGCAGGAAGACTTCCTCTTGCTAGCCAATATGAGTTTGCTACCAGCTTCGCATGGGCAATATCATTATCATTTATAGTTTACGAATGGAAATATAAATTTAAGACACTAGGAATCTTTGTAACGCCATTTATACTAGGGGTAACAGCCTATGCTGCAATGCAGTCATCAGAAATAAAGCCTCTGCTGCCAGTGCTGCAAAGTAAATGGTTATTCTTTCATGTGAGTACAGCAATATTTAGCTATGGTTCTTTTGCAATAGCTTGTGCACTATCGACTATCTTTATCATAAGGGAGAGGCTAAAGAATGATGAGTTTACACTAAAGCATTTACCTCAACAGGAGGCACTAGATCAAATGGCATATAAGGCAATAAGTTTTGGTTTTTTCATGCTTACGATAGTAATAGTAACAGGTGCAATATGGGCAGAACGAGCTTGGGGTAGGTACTGGAGATGGGATCCAAAGGAAACTTGGTCATTTATTACCTGGATTATTTATGCAATATATCTTCATGTGCGACTTAACAAGGGATGGAAGAATAAAAAAGCCGCTATTTATGCAATAGCTGGATTTGCAGCAGTTATATTTACTTATATAGGAGTAAATACATTGTTATCAGGATTTCATTCTTATCTGTAAAACACATTATTGAAGTATTACTTATTAAATGGTGTAACCATCTTCATATCCATGAATAGTCTAATATCAAATAATGATATTAGGCGGGATATGAATGAAAATGTTGGATCGTTTAAGTAAAGTTTTTAATGAATCTAAGGAAATTAAAATAGATGATGATTCTAAAATAATAATTATGAGTGATGTTCATAGGGGGGACGGCAACTGGTCCGACTCCTTTGCTAGAAATCAGAATATATTCTTTGCTGCCTTAAACTATTATTACAATAACGATTTTACCTATATAGAAATAGGTGATGGAGATGAGCTTTGGGAAGTAAGAAAATTTAAAGATATAATAAGAGAGCATAGTAATATTTTTTGGTTAATGTCAAAATTCTATGAGGAAAATAGATTTTATATGATATATGGGAACCATGATATAGTTAAGAGAAAGCAAGATTTCTTAATAGAAAATTTATACTATTATTATGATGAAAGAAGCCACAAAACCATCCCGCTATTTAAAGATATAAAGGTTTACGAGGGTTTGGTGCTAAATTACAAAGACAACAAAAGCAAGATTTTCCTTGTTCATGGACATCAGGTTGATTTTCTGAATTATATTATCTGGCCAATTACAAGGTTTTTAGTAAGGTATTTCTGGAGGCCTTTGGAGCTATATGGAGTTAATGATGTAACTAGAACTGCAAGGAATTATGAAAAGAGATATAAAGTAGCAAAGAAGCTATCCGAATGGGTTAAAAAAAATAAGCATATTCTAATTGCAGGTCACACCCATAGACCACATTTTCCTGAAGTAGGTGACACACCATATTTTAATGATGGCAGCTGCGTTCATCCAAGATGTATAACTGCAATAGAAGTAGTAGACGGAAGTATTGCCTTAGTTAAATGGAGCATAAAGGTAAACAAAAAAGGACTATTGTATATTGGGAAGGATATATTAGCAGGACCAAGGAAGTTAGATGATTATTTTAGAAATCTAATGAAATAAAATAACCGTTCACAAAAAAGTGAACGGTTTTTAAGCATAAATTAACTTCTTAAAATAGTATCTTTTCTATTATCAGCTACTTTTGGTACACCCCATGCAAATAGCATAGCTACAACAACACCTATTGTATATGAGATAGCATAGCTCTCTGGTGTTAATCCAAATAGACTACCAATTCTCCCTTCTAATCCTAAACCTATATTTGCATGACAAATATAAGATGTTACGATAAATGTATAGAATGTTCCTGGTAAAAGAGAGATAAAGTAGTTCTTTCCATAAACTTTTAAATACACGGTAATCATAGCAAGTGCAAATACTGCTACAAGCTGATTTGTAAATCCAAAGTATCTCCATAACATATTAAATCCACCAGGTGATGACTTAGCATAGAAAAGAATTGCAATTGCGGGTATAAAGATAATAAGTGATAAGCCAACTCTTTTCTTAGGGTCTTGTTGATCTATATTAAATTGCTCAGCTATCATCAATCTTAATGCTCTAAATGCTGTATCTCCAGATGTAATTGGTAGTACAATTACACCAATTATCGCTATAAGTCCACCAATAGTGCCCATAAACTCTCTTGAAATAATACCTACCATTGAAGTTGCACCAGTGTCTAAAGGAGTTCCTCTACCGAATAAGACCATAGCACCTGCTGCCCAAACCATAGCGATCATACCTTCTACAATCATCATATCATAGAAAGTACCGCGACCTTCTTTTTCACTTTTTACAGTTCTGGAAATGAGAGTTGCTTGGCTTCCGTGGAAACCAGACATAATTCCACAAGCAACTGTAATAAAGAAAACCGGTATATAAGATTGTCCTGTAGGGTGCTCAAATATTAGTCCGCTTGAAAGGGTAGGAAGGTTAGCTCCACCATCCCCTAATATACCTATAAGCACACCTATAGCTGAAACTATAAGTACTCCACCAAAAATTGGGTAAATACGTCCAATGATTTGATCAATAGGAAAAATTGTTGAGACAATATAATATCCTAAAATTACTGCATAAACAACCCATATGGCACTACTATTTACATCCATTCCAAGGATGTCACCAACAATTAAATCTCCAGGTGTATATATAAATACAACACCAGTAAGTAGCATAAGTAACCAGATAATAATTGTATATACCTTATTTGAACTATTACCTAAATATTTGCTTATCATCTTTGGTATTTGTGCACCCTTATTTCTCATTGAAATCATACCAATGAAATAGTCATGTAATGAACCTGCAAGAATACAACCAACCGGAATTGTTAAGAATGCAATTGGTCCAAATAAAATACCTTGTATTGCACCAAGAATTGGGCCAGTACCTGCAATGTTTAGCAATTCTATTAGCTTATTCTTCCAAGATTTCATGACAATATAGTCAACGCCATCTGCCATAGTTGTAGCGGGGGTAGGTCTATCATCTGGGCTGAAAACTTTTTCACAAAATCTACCGTAGATAGCACCACCGATGATTAAAGTGATTAAACCAATAATGAATAATGCCATAATATCCTCCTCATAAAATATGAATATAATGAAATGTTATTAGAACGACTATATCATACTTTAATCAGAGCTAAACATTCCTATACGCAAGAAGTAAAAATTGAGTCGTGAAATGCAAATAGATATTAATTAAATATTAAGTAATAGTTTTAATTCTTTTATCCTATTTCTACTTATTGGCAAGATTTCGTTTTCAAAACCTTGCATTCTTACGCAATAGCTGTTACTAAACCAAGGATAAATTTCTAAAATATATTTCAAGTTTACTAAAAAACTTTTTTGAATCCTAAAGAAACCGCTATCACAAAGTTTTTCTTCATATTCTCTTAAAGGGGTTTTGCTATCAATATAGTCTTTAGTCTTGGTATGTATAATACAAGTGTGATTTTTTACCTCTATATATACAATGGAAGAAACATCAATTAAAACTATACTCTTATCAACAGATACTGGAATTTTTTTAAGGATTAGATGAGAAGAATCTTTATTTTGGTTACTTTCACTCTTATCAATATTTTGATGTTTCTTGTTATACTTTTCCATCATCCTCTTTACTTTAGCTTCTGAAAAAGGTTTAAGTAGATAATATAATGAATCAACCTCAAAGGCATTTTCAGCATAGTTATTGTAGGCTGTAGCAAAAACAATTTCAACATTAGGCAATAGTTTTCGAGCTGTAGCTGCTAAAGTGGTACCGCTAATATCACCTAAGTTGATGTCGATGCATAATAAATCAAATGATTCTCTAGCAATCAATTCTAGAGCTTCTTCACCACTTTTCATTTCAACAATTTCAACATTAGGTACAATCTTATTAATCAAATAGATTAGTTCACTTCTTGATGGTTTTTCATCATCAATAATACCAATTTTCATTAGGCATCAACTCCAATCTAGCTAAAATATTAATCATCCTTTGGAATACATATAGATATTGTTGTACCTAAGGAGGAGGTATGAATTTTAAAGCAGTCCCTTCCATAAATGTATAGTAACCTCTTATATACGTTTGAGAGTCCCACATTTGTGCTTTCTATGGTGTTTTTTTCAAGCCTTTCAAGGATTTCTTCTGGAATACCAAATCCATTATCACTAACTGATATCATTACACTATTACCCAAGTCTTTGGCAGAAATACTCACGATACCTTGCTTTCTTTTCAAAGCTCCGTGAATAACTGCATTCTCTACGATAGGTTGCAGAATAAGTGAAGGCAATGTATATTCTAAATTATCTGGTATGGTAATATTTATATCTAATCGATCTTCAAATCTTGCCTTAACTATCTGTAGATATGCTTCAACATTCTCTATTTCGTCATAAATGCTAATAAATTCATCACCAGTTTGTAAAGAGTTTCTAAAGTATGTTGCCAATGCAATTAATAGTTCTCTAGCTTTTTCTGGCTGTTCTCTACAGAGAGAACTTATGGTATTAATTGCATTAAATAAAAAATGCGGATTTATTTGTGACTGTAGGGCATGGTATTCAGCTTTTTGCAGAAGTTCTCTTTGTTTATCAATATTAGATAGCTGATATTGCGTAGATAGTAGTTTGCTAAGTCCATCTGCAAATTGCTTTATAGGTTCATACGAAATCTTATATTCAGGTGTAAGTATAATAATTGTTCCAAATGTTTCGTTATTCTTAATTAATGGGGCACCAAAGGCCGCCATATTTTTCAGTATCTTATGAAGTACATCTCCATCTTTTGCATCCTCTGCAAAAATAATCTGTTTCTCAATTAATACCCTTTCTGCAACTTCTGGTAGTCTACAACTATCTTTACAAGGGATATAAAGTTTTCCGCTTACACTTAATATTTTTTCTGTATCTGTAAAAATAATCGCTAACTCGTTTGAAAATTCTTGAATAGTATCTCCAATTATCCTACAGTTTTCTTCATTAAACAAATCTGACTTAAGAAATGGCAAGCATCTTTCTGTAATATCAAATGCAAGCCTAATATTCTTACCAATTTCATGCTCTTGCTCTATGATAATATTCTTAAAGACGCTTAAAAATAAAACCATTCCCAAAGGATTAAAAATAAGCATAGGAACAACAACTGATTTTACCACTGTAACAGACACAGAAAATGGTTTTGCTACTATAAGTATGACTAGCATCTGGATTAATTCAGCAACAAATGTAATTATAAACAGATGGGATTCCTCATATTTACTAGCTTTTATTCTCTTTGATAATTTTGCGGCAAGTACACCTTCGATTATAGTGGATATGGCACAGGCAAATGAGGCAAATCCATTTATATCCATTGTATACCTATGGATACCAGCAATAATTGCTACTAATAATGCAACAATAGGACCACCTATAAAGCCACCTGCCATTACACCAATTACCCTAGTATTTGCAATGGCACCGTGACTACCATAACCTATATAATTCGACAAAATGCTTAACATAGAAAAAATTAAAACCATAAATACATTATCCTTGACTGTATGCTTGTCACGCAAAATGAATCCTTTAACTGATTTTAATCTTGCTAAGATTTGTGCTATAATCACAAGCAATCCAATGTTTGATAAAAGACTCTTAAATACCACCATATAATTTATACTCCCATTCATTTATTGTTAATATATTACCCTATTATAAACTAAAAAAAGACCTTTTGGACTTTTTTTTACCAGCTAATATATTTGGTGTTGCTGGCCATGCTTTATTTCCATGAAAGATAGATAAAATAATATTAATTTTATTTGGAATTACTAATATTAAGATTTGATAATAAGGTTGGTAAATATGAAAGATGATAATTTTAAAAAGAGGGTTTATAAAACTATCTATGAAGGCCCTAATGAAACCATTGAAAGTAAAATATTCGACAGCTTATTAATTGGCTTGATTATATTAAGTGTAATAATGTTAATACTAGAGTCCTTTGAGCAAATATATTATAGATATTTTTTTTACTTTAAGACTTCCGAGTTTTTTATCTCAATAATATTTACCATAGAGTATATTTTAAGACTTTGGACTGCTGATTTCATTTTTACTAATTTAGGTAAGATTGCCTCTAGAATTAAATTTATCTTAACACCAATAACTGTTATTGATTTATTAGCTATTATTCCTTTTTATTTACAGCTATTTTATCCAATAGATTTAGGATATTTAAGAGTGTTAAGATTAATAAGGGTAATTAGGATATTTAAGCTTGAAAGATATACAAATACCGTTACTCTGTTTTCTAAAGTATTTAAAAACAAGCGGGATGAATTATTAATTACCTTATCAGTAGCCCTTATATTAATTTTGATTTCATCAATATTAATATATTATTTAGAGCACAATGTGCAGCCTGAGGCTTTCCCAAATGTAATTTCTGCCTTTTGGTGGGCAGTAGTAACTCTTACAACAGTTGGATATGGTGATATATATCCTATTACTGCTGGAGGTAGAATTTTAGGTGGATTTATAGCTTTACTAGGAATTGGACTAGTAGCACTACCTACTGGTATCATAGGCTCTGGTTTTATGCATGAATTATCTAACTCTAAATCAGAAGAATATTGTCCTTATTGTGGTAAAAAGATTAGGGATAAATAAACTGAATGAAAATATACTAAAGCCTCCTTTTAAGCATATATTTATACTAAATGCTTGGGAGGTTTTATTATGAAAAAAGATGTTATAGATGTTACACTTACTACATATGAACTAACTGCATTGCTAAGGAAGATACTAGATCATAAAGTATTTACCTTTTACTATAAAAATGAAAACAACTATAGCTTAGGGGTTAGTTATTTCATTAACATCGAAAGTGTAAACTATGATGATAAAGCTCAAGAATTAATATTTAAAGGTGATAATAATTACCTTAAAATATTAATTCCAGAGAATTTAACTAATGATATTCAATATGTAATTATACATAAGGTAACAGAATTAGTAGACTACGAAAAATTAACAGAAATAGAAGAGAAAGAATTCTTATATGGGCAATTAGATGAAGATAAAATACAACATAAGAAAAAACGTCATGATTTCGAAATCTCCATTGATAAATTTCATATATTTATAGATGATTTGGACTATAGTATTTTTTACAATATAATAGCTAATTTAGATGAACTTACTGATGAATATATTGATTACTTAGAACGAAAGGAAGAGATGGCTAGTAGAGTGGAAATAGATTTATTTTGGGATAGTATAGATAATGCTATGGAGAAGTAGGGAAAGCTGCAGGGATTCTGCAGTTTTTTGTAAGACAAAGCACCTTAAAAAAGGGTAGTTCGAATTGAACTACCTTTAACCAACTCAATTAATATTACCTTTGATAAATGATACTTTTTAATAATCCTTCATGAATTCTTCAACAACCATTTGTTCTTTTTTACTTAAACAATAAATTTCATATATTAAAATATTAAGTTCAGTCTCTTTTTCCGCTATCATTTTTTTGTTATCTTCTTTATATAGGTTTATTAATTCATTAACTATATCTACTGCCATCTGTAATTGAACCTCTGTTGGTATCTTTATAGGAATTTTTTTAACCCTTGATGCACTTATTACTAAATAACCACCTTTTAGAGAGCAGGTGTTAAATGAAACTCTATAGAAATACGAAATTAAATTACTATTAAGTAAACCCAATAAATATTTCATATTTATGTTACTATTTGTCACAATAATAGTTGACTTACCGGCTAAATAGTTTCCATGATTATCATAATAACATTCTAAGCGTTTATTCATTCCGCCAATTATAATTTTCTCAGTCTCAGCTTCCTCAAATCTTTTTTTAGAAATGTTGTATAAATCATTATTTTCAATAACTGGTTTATTATAGGAGGCTTTTATATATTTTGTTGTTTTATGACCCCATTGGCTAACATATCTATCAATAGTACCAGTATTTAATAATTTTTTGTAATTTGAGATGTCCAATGTAAATGTTAAAATGAATATGAACAAAAATTAGAATCTCAAAATGTACAAATTTGTA
>JAKELU010000019.1:26855-41947 GCA_022760735.1 Firmicutes bacterium FC7 | reverse complement strand
GCTAAAAGCTCTTTAGAACCACCCGCTTAGCGGGTGGTATTCATAAGCAAAAACAAAAAGGGTTGTCGCACTAAATATTTAGTGCGACAACCCTATTTTTGATTCTCATCAACATAATCTTTAGCATTTTCAACTTGTTCAATATCGGGAATTGTTACCTGTGAGACTTCTTTTAGCTGGCTTATATTTGCCCATGCTG
The DNA here is from genome assembly GCA_022760735.1 of Firmicutes bacterium FC7. Classification (GTDB taxonomy): domain Bacteria; phylum Bacillota; class Clostridia; order Tissierellales; family Tissierellaceae; genus UBA3583. The sequence goes on along the minus strand of JAKELU010000019.1, from coordinate 41,748 downwards.
CTGTCTCATGATTCTCAATCGGTCTTCCCATATTTTTTTCTTTGTACTTATTTTTAGCCATCAACATACCTCCAATATAATATTTACCCTCTTATTTTCTTCATAAGATAGATAAATATTCTCTTAAATACAGAAAGGAGATATTTGTTTTAGTTGTTAATATTAAGCTTTTTGGCTTTCAAGTTTAGCATGTTTATTATCCTTGCCTATAGGTTTAATTCCTGTTTTCCAAGCATGCATTGCTAAGGATACAGCAATAACACCATAAGCTACGAATACTCTAAAGTATTCCCCAAGCTGAGCATTGTTAAATAGCTCTTTTCCTGCCTGTGGTGCAACTATAAACAATGTATGGAATAGTATAACCCCTATAATTGCCTGCTTATTAGTAGCTTTCTGAACAGACGCTCCACCTACTAATAATGCTGCTATTGCAAATTGACCAACCTGGGTATGTGCACCGTATGTTGAGAAGGTTCCTATATTTTGTAGATATATAAGCTGTCCCCAGCAAGCAAGTACAGTAGATAAAACCATCGCAATAATACGAGTTCTATCAACATCTATACCAGCCGCATTCGCTACAACCCTTGACTGGCCTACTGTACGCATATTTTGGCCAAGTCTTGTTTTCAATAACATATTGTTAAACACACACAATGCAACTATACATAGGTATGTTGTAACAGGAATATTTACAAAGAATAATATCTCCTCTATTGGTTTTACATATGTTAATCCATAAGCAGCAATAGCAACAATTATTAGTACAATCGGTTTTCTTATGGAATATTCCTTATCTTTCTTTATTAGCCTATTATTTATAATTCTCCATACTTGTAAAAGTGCCATTATAACTAAACCAATAGTCACTGCATATAAAAGTAACAATCTATCAGAAGCTAAGAATGCTTCTACTGATGGGATAAAGGTAATTGCATATGCTACAATAGCCACAGCAAGTATTATTATATCCTTAACTATTGATGTACCTGTTTTCTTCACTTTATTAAATATTATTTTAAATATTGCAACTGCTACAACTACATAAAATAATATTTCAACAAGTTTAAGCATTGAAACTGTATCTAGGGAATACTTTAAGTTTCCTGCTAGGTCTATTGTATTCTTAACTCCAATACCTCCAGAAATAATAAGTCTTTCATTACTTACTGGTATTATTCCCCCTATTATATAAAGGAAAAACAACTGATAAAGACCATCTGCAAAATATCCCAATACCATACCAGCAATCATCTCTGCACCTTTCATCTTGTTAAATAGCTTACCTACTAAGTAACCAAATAAAATAGCAATAGGTGTAGCCATAAGAACACTTAGAAGAAAGCCACTTATGCCCTCGAACCCCCAATAAACTATCCAGAATACTGCTATTTGAGCTGCGATAGCACCAATGGTTATTCCAAAGTTTAGACCCATACCTGCTAATACAGGTATTAGCAAGGATAGAACCATAAAGCCATTTCTTCCGATACGGGTAAATAATTCACCTGCAACAAAAGTTAGGGGATTACCTGAAGCATAAATTGCCCCTATACATAGTACAACAAATAACATTACTACCTTATTTTCATTTATAAAATTTAAGAATTTATTTTTAAAATTATCCATTATCTATTACCTCCTTTTGTCTTAGACAAAGCATATAGAATTATGCCATTGGAGATAATTATTCTAATTACATCTGACAAATTGCCTTCAGGCATTAGTTTATTTACAACTGGTAATGCAACAGCAAGTATTCCTTGAAATAGGAATGTTCCAATTATAACATGTGAGATTTTAGCTCTTTTTACAGAAGCACCACCTATTAGAACCGCCGCTACAGAGTGGAAACCCATCATCAATGGTGCATTATATAGTTGTAGGAATCCATAGCTTTGAGCATATGTAATTATACCTACTGATGCCAATGCTGTTGATACAGCAGTCCCCAAAACTCTCATTTTATTCACATTGATACCAGATGCTTGTGTAAATACAGGATTTGCCCCTGCTGCACTCATAGCTATTCCAGCTTTACTTCTCATAAATATATAGACAATAAAGCAGGTAAATAGAAAAAATAATATTAAGCCAGTTGGTATATGTAGCCCTGTAACTTCATCACCAATATGAAAATCAAGGAAGTTATTAAACACTTCACCAAAGCTACTATTTAAGCTAATAGTATTTCTCATCCCCTGCTGACCGATAGGCCATATTAATTCTCCATTTTTAAATGGCAAGGATAACCATACCATGTTCATAAAGGCAATAACAGAGAATCCTACATAGGTGGAAACTGTCATTTCCGAACCTTTTACCTTATTTAGCAATAGGCCATATCCAATACCCAATAAACTTGAAATTGCTATACCTATTAACATTGCTACCATTATTGAAATCAATGGGTTTGCAATTTCAAGTTCAATAGCTAGTGTAGAACCTAGTAAACCTCCAACTATGCCCAATGAAATCCCAAAGTTAAGTCCAATACCACACTGTACTGCTGGTACCATTGCAAGGACTAAAATACCATACATCGCCCATCTTCTAATTGCATCTCCAAGAAGATTTGGTACGCTAAGCCCTAGTGGAGCAGATATAATAAGCATGAATACAAAGAAACTTATTATTATTATTCTAGGCAACCCAATATTCTCATAGATATTATTGATTTTTTCACGCATTTTTAGCACCTTCTTTCTTACTACCTGCCATAGCAAGACCAAATTCAGCATCTGAAGCATCAGGATCTAGTATAGAAGCAAGTTTACCACCTGATACAATGGCAATACGGTCACATAATGAGCGTAATTCTACAAGTTCTGAACTAACCATTATAATCGTTAAACCCTCTTCCCTGTTGAGTTTTACAAGGTACTCAAGTACTAGCTTTTTCGCACCTATATCAATACCTCTAGTTGGCTCAGAAACAATAAGTATCCTTGGATTAATAGTTAAAGCTCTTGCCAAACATACCTTTTGCTGATTTCCACCTGATAAGCTACCAGCAGTTTGTCGAGGACCAGTACATCTAATATCCAATAATTTTATCATATCCAGCGCATGATCTCTTGCTTTCTTCTTATCATAAAGTTTAAGACCAGCTATTTTCTTTATAAAGTCTTCCTTTACCTGCATAGCTGTAAAAACTATATTTTGCTCTATTGATTCATCTAGTAAAAGCCCAACTCCACGTCTGTCCTCTGAAACAAAGGCTATACCATTTTCCAGCGCACTTCCGAGCTTATTCAATTGAAGCTCCTTACCAAATACCTTAACTTCTCCTGAAGCTTCATAAAGTCCCATTATACCATTTGGGATTCCTATTTTCCCCTGTCCGGCTAAACCACCAATACCAAAGATTTCACCTTTTCGAATATCTAAATCAATTCCATTAACCTTTTCTCCAGGCATATCAACATAAAAGTCCCTTAAAGAAAGAGCTATATCTTCATCATTAAGTGAACGATTATCATCCATATCGTCAACTAACTTTTCAACTTTTCGACCAATCATTAATTCAGCAATTTCTACTACAGATGTTTCCTTAATATCCTTTCTAGCTACAAATTCTCCATCCCGTAGAACCGTAACAGTATCAGCTACTGCCATTACTTCATCTAATCTATGTGTTATGAAAATTATAGAAATACCCTTTTGAGCAATTATTTTCATAATTTCAAGAAGTCTATCTGCTTCACTTTCAGTCAGTACCGCAGTAGGCTCATCAAATACCATTAGCCTTATACCTGTTTTATCAATCTCTCTAGCAATCTCAATAAATTGCATATAACCAATAGGTAGTCCAGCAACTTTAACATATTCATCTATATTCAAGCCTATATTAGAAAGTGCTTTCTTAGCATCTTTTCTCATTTTATCCATATCAAGACTTTCAAGATTTTTACCAAATAAGTGACTTAAAAATGTTGGTTTACTTATCTCCCTTCCAACCTTTATGTTTTCCGTCACTGTAAAGCCAGGTATTAACATAAATTCCTGATGTACCATTCCTATACCATAATTTAAAGCATTATGAGGAGCATCTATAACAACCTTTTCTCCATCAATCTCTACAGTACCTTCAAATCCCCCTGTAGAATGAATAACAGGCATTCCAAATAATATATTCATCAATGTAGATTTACCTGCTCCGTTTTCTCCCATCAAAGCATGTATCTCACCTTTTTTAACCTTTAAGCTAACATTTTTAAGAACTTTGTTTCCGTAATACTCCTTAGATATGTTGTCCATATTTAGAAGATATCGGGTTTCCAATTTGATCCCTCCTATCTATGTAAGTTCTACTACAACAAAAATCGCCAGCTTGCCGAACAAGCCGGCGATTTTACTAGATACTTTTATGGGTGATTACTAACCGATAAACTCACCTCTTATAAACTGAAATCGTAGAAATCACAAAGTATCAAGAAGTAGTTATCCAGACTTACGCCACCTTCGTTGTATTTTGTTAATTGAGCTTTACCTTCTCCACCAGCTATTCTGTTTACAATTTGACTTAGAACAGCTTCATCAAGTCTTCCAGTAGTTCTTCCTTCTAAGAACTCGATAGCGTAATCAACTCCTGCTTCTACCATTAACATATTTATTGGTACACCCCAAGTTGACATTCTACCTTCTTGACCTGCTTCAGTAAGCTTTTCATCTATTGAATCTAGCATATATTGTACATCGCCTTCATGACCAGATACATCTATATTAAGTGCAGCTGGGTAACCATGATAAGGACTTGGGCAGCATTGTTGTGGATATATTGCACCCTGCTCAAGAATTGATCTGATTAATGGCTCCTGCATAGCACAGTTAGTTGAGAAGAAAGCTGTATCTTTTCCGTATTGAGCTATTTGGCGAGGAACATCCTCTAATATAAATTGTTGAGCACCTGAAACACCAGCATCGCCAGTTGGATCTGGAGCAGTAACATCAACAAATTCTATACCTAATTCATTACATTTCTGAATCATTAGTTCACGACGTGCAGCAATCGTAGCATATGATAAGTGACGAGCAAATGAATAATGGATAAATGTCTTAGCTCCCATTTCATAAGCTTTTTGAGGTATTGCTGTACCCATTGAAATTTCATCAACAAGCATTACTATATCTGCTTTACTTGCAATGGTTGCTGGGTCTTCAGCTGCAACACCTGCTATAAATAACATATCAGGTCTTGTTTCTCTAACTTTATCGATAGCAGCAGCTGCACCTGGAACTGCCTGAACGAATACAATAGCCTTAACATCTGGATCAGATGCTAATGCAACAACATTAGCTATTGTTGTTTCTGTTTCAGATGAGAAGTTGTCAGGGTATGTAGCTGTTACAATCTTATCACTACCATACTTAGCTAGCATATTTTGTGCTGCCTGATACTCTTCTTCACCTTGAGAAACTGTACCAGTGATAATTCCAATTTTGTAATTAGACTCTTTAGCCGGCGTCTCCGCTGGTGCTTCAGCAACAGGAGTTTCAGCTGGTGTCTCCGCTGGAGTTTCAGCTGGTGCTGGCGTAGTTGCTGGCTCAGCAGATCTACAACCTACTAGAGTAAAAATCATTACTAGAGCCATAACTAAACATAAAACTCTTTTAGTCATAAATTCTCCCCCTTATATTTATTATTTTAGCTAGTTGCAAAATATTGCAATAGCATAAATACTACATAAAGATATTAAGATTGCATGGATTGCTATTATTAATAGAATCCAATGCCAAACAAAAGATTATTACTAGTTGTTTTGAATTATCTCACTATTCAAAGAATTCAATATATAATTGATTATACAACCATTTTATTCTATTTTCAACAAGATTATGAATTATCTTTATATTTTAGGAATTCCGACAAATATCGACATATTGCTGATTTTTCATCTCCACTTTAAAAGGAGCCTATTTCTAGGCTCCTAATCTATCTCATAAACTCCAATAGTTATACCCTAAAGATAAGGCATAATCTTTATCAAATATTCCTTTAATATCAAATAGCAATAGTGGAGTATTTTTAGCATACATTTTTTTAATATCTTTTAAGGAATAATTCGTAAATTGATCATGAGCTACAGCAAATACTATGGCATCCATATTATTAATTTCTTCAACATCATAAATATTAATGCCATACTTCTTTAAAACTTCATCAGGGTTGACAATTGGATCTACTACCTTCACATTAATTCCATTATTACTTAACTGAGTAACAATATCCATGACTTTGGTATTTCTTATATCCGGGCAGTTTTCTTTAAATGAAAATCCAAAGATTGCTATATTGGAACCATATATTGGCTTTAAAACCTTTGAAAGTTCTTCAATAATATTTTCAGAAATATACTTAGGAATAAAGTTGTTTATTTTTCGTCCACAAAGTATCAATTCTGGATTTAATCCAACTTTACTAGCTATATAGGTTAAATAATATGAGTCAACTCCTATACAATGGCCACCCACTAATCCAGGTTTGAATTTTATGGCATTCCACTTGGTAGCAGTTGCCTCCAAGACAGACTTTGTATTTATATCAAGTTTATTTAATATAATACTTATTTCATTTATTAGCGCTATATTGATATCTCTTTGTACATTTTCAATCAATTTTGCTGCTTCAGCTACTTTTATACTTTCTGCCCTATAAACCTCTTTAATAATCAATTCATATACTTTTGCTATTATATCTAAAGTTTCATTATCCATCCCTGAAACAATTTTAACGATAGTTTCCAATTTATTAACAGGATCTCCAGGATTTATTCTTTCAGGTGAGTAACCTACTTTAAAATCAATTCCACATTTTAAACCGGAATATTCTTCTAATATAGGAACACAAATCTCCTCCGTACTTCCTGGAAACACTGTTGATTCATAAACAATGATAGAATTTTTACTTAGATTCCTTCCAACTATTTTACTAGCTTCTACAATGTAGTCCAAATTAGGAGTAGTATCTTCATATATTGGTGTTGGTACTGCAATTATATAAAACTTCGCATTCTTTAGCTTGCCTTCTTCTGAAGTAAATATAATTGAAACACCTTCAAAAGCATCTACTCCTACTTGATTATTTGGGTCTATAGAGTTTTTATACTGATTAATTTTTTCATTATTTATATCAAAACCTATGACATTTACTTTCTTAGCAAAACTTAGTGCTAAGGGTAATCCAACATATCCTAGGCCAATCACTGCAATATTTTCTTTTCTATTTTTGATTTCTTCATATAATGTCATTTTACTCTACCTCTTTTGACAATTTATTTAATTTTCTATATATAGTATGTTCTACAAGAGGTAGTGGTGACTTTTACCTTTCTTTTTCAACATAAGAGATAGAGTCTGTAACATTTTCAGCTATTATTTTTACAAGCTTATAGCCAAGAAAAACCTCATCGCTTACTTTCCAAGTATGGTCATGCTCTTGGTCATTGTACCTATTTACCAAAAAATTATATTTATCTGTAGAATATATTTTAAGACCTTGCTTTATTAATTCAGTCTGAAACATGGCAAAAGTCCCTGCTTTTTTTATAATTGGAATTTTTACCTTATTAAATACATGGCGTTTAAAAACAAGACTTGCATCAGCAACTCTATTAATAAACATATTTTGCTTGTTTTCCCCATATAGTGCCAATGTCTTAGTTTGATCAAAATAAATATAGTAGGCAGCCTTTCCTACAACATCACAAGGTTGTTGTTCAAATGTCTCCATTGCCTGAGTAAGATAGTCCCTACCATAATAGTCGTCATCATCAAATTTTGCAATATAATCAAACTTTGCATGCTTTAGTGCAAAATTAAAACAATCACCTAAAGTCATTTTTTCATCTATCTGAAAGACTTTTATATCGCTAAACTCTTTTGCTTTTTCTACATATTCATCCAAAACTAAATCATTATTATTTAAAATAATTATAAGCTCTTTATTTATATAATTTTGTCTTATAAAATTATCAAATACAGCATCAATTTTATGATGGCGATTAGTACATGTGACAACCGAAACTCCTTGCCTATCATCTGAGATATTTTTATTAATCATTGAATTTAGCCTTTTAGCAACATACGAATTAAGATATTCCTTATATGGATCTATATTAATCACCTCCACACCCTATTGTGATTTAAAGTTTTGTTTAAATTTAATTAATTCAGAAACAAACTCTTTTTGATATTTAATATAAAGAGGCGATTCTTTAATTTTAAAAATATCCCAGTAGCCCATATTTTTCTCATCATCTTGATTCATAGTTTCAAGATATTTTGCTATTTTGCTTTTTATATAAGAAGAATACTTTTCTGCCATCAAGCTTTCTGAAGGACTATACCACTTTTCCATCCAACTTGTCTCCAGTACATCTCCACGAACACGTTTCTTTAAAATATGCATAAAATTGTGTCTTCCCTTATAATGTGAAGTAATATATGCAATTACATTTTCACAAGGAATTGGGAGCTGCCTAATTGTTGTCCTAACCTCTGGGGATAAAAAGAATTTGTCTAACATATCGTCAGTAATTTCCTGTTCTAATAATATAGCTTTAAGTAGAACTTTTCTAAAGCATTTCTCGCATTTATAGCAAGGTGAGGAATTTTCCTTCAAACACCAATGTGTAAATAAGTGATAAGGTGAATTTAGTACAATTTTCATTGTTCCAACTTCACTTATTCCTGTAGTAACTTGGTTAAGACTAAGATCTACACATTTAAATAAGTTCCTCCATTTCACAAAATAATCTCTATCTATGGATATTTTATGATATGGAATAAACTGATGCTCCATAATTGTGCCTGTAGCAATACTATCTAATCCAACATAATCTGACAGCAATAAAGCTGGGATAGTACTAGCATATTCTACTGGAAATCCTCTTGGCATTCTAACATATTCCAAATCTGTTTTTATCATATATCCTTGTATACCTATTTCCTCCAATTGCTTATAAGTGGAATAAATTGAACGCTTATCATGTAATTTCAAATCTTTTCCCGCATCAGGAGGTAAAATACGATCCAAAAAGAAACATGCTGTTGATTCAGGTAATAATGTTAGCGCAGCAGTTGAATCTACACCTCCACTATAAGCTAACCCAGGAATTGCATCTTTAGGTGCACGTCTAGGCTTAAGACTCTTGTCTACTGGGTAGATTAATTTCTTTGTTTCTTCCTTAAATAAGTCATGGAATTCTTGACTCACACCAATAGGAACTTCAATTATTTCATTGGTAAAAGGATATACAATTAATGCGATTATTAAAGCAAATACATCAGGGTGTATCTTTTCAATATCCCAATCTTCAGGGATATGAATATTACAATCATATCTTCCCATTTTTATTTTTCCCGAGCAATCTACTCCATCATTAATATGTGGGGTAAACTTTAGTTTTAATAATCCTTTTTCAATTTTATATGAAGCTTTCAATATATTCCCTCCACTAGTAAGATTTATTTAAACTTAAGAAATTCTTTATAATCTTCAACCTTAAATAAGGCTGTACATTCTCTCATTATATATTGGTTACTAATCTTCCATGTATGTTTGTGGCTTTTATTCCTAATATAAAGATAGTGATATCTATTTGTAGAATAAATTCTATAACCACTTTTAATACAGTCGGCACAAAATCTAATATCTTCTCCTAGATTAACATGACGAAAACGTATTTTTTTGAATAATTCCTTTTTAAATATTAGTGTTGAACCTGCAACCCTAGAAACATATTTGTTTTCTTTCGTAACATTCCTTATCCCCATAAGCTTGCTTTCCGAAAAATACACAAATATACATGATTTCCCAACTATGCCTACATTCTTTAAATTTAGATATTTTACACTATCAGAAAGATATTTTGGTGCATAATAATCATCATCATCAAATTTAGCTATAATATCATATCTTGATTTTTCTACCCCAAAGTTTAGGCATTCCCCTAATGTTCTTTTACTCCCAATTCTGTAAATTCGAATATTATCATAAGGAGCTACTAATTCAAACACCTTGTCAAAATCATCTACATCGAAATTTAGCAACAGAATAAGTTCTTTTAAGCAATAATCTTGGGTAAGAAAGTTTGACAAAATATTTTTTATCATATCCTTTCTATTTGTACAACAAATCACAGAGATACCTAATTCCATAAAAAAACTCCCTTTGAAATATATATATTCATATAACAATAGAGTTGATATATATTTCAAGGGAATTATAGTCTAAACAATCTTAACCATGAGTTATTCTTTTATTTTTTCAAATTCAACTGTTTTATAAAATTCCACTCTCTCCTCTAGAGGAGGATGAGTATGGTACCAAATTTTATAAATTTTTGATGGCCGTGGAACTCCTAAACTAGTGTTATAAAGTTTTTCCATAGCTGTTATTGCTGACTCTCTATCTTTAGTCAGTGATATTTCATATCTGTCAGCTTGAATCTCCATTCTACGAGATATATAATTTGAAATTGGGTTTCCTAAGAATGTAAATAAGTTCAACATTATTATCAACAACGGTACAGATGCATAATTATATAAGCTTCTAAAACCAAAAACACCATTGGATAACTTCAGTACCCAATTAGATGAAAGATAGACCAAATATAGTACAAATATAGTGCCAATTGAGCTAAATAAGATATTCTTCCAAATATGCCCTTTTACGTAATGGCCAATTTCATGTGCAGTGATACTCAAGACTTCATTTTCTGTCATATTGTTTATAGTAGTATCCCATAATACAATTCTCTTAGATTTAAATATGCCTGTCATATATGCATTCATTGTTCTTGTATCCCTACTTTTATCAACCATATAAACTGATGCATCTTCTATTCCTGCCTTTTCCAATAATGCTTCAATTTTTTGACCAAGTCTTTCGTCTTCAATAGAGGTATATTTATTAAAAATAGGATCAATTATAAATGGAGATATAAATACCATAAAAATTATAACAGGAATAAATAATAAACCAATCTTTAACCACCAAGTCTTAGGACTAGTGTAAATTAAATAATATGGTATCCATAAAAATAGCGCAGTCATCAAATCGCTAACTAAAAACCCCTTTATACTTAATTCCAACCATCTCAAGACAGTCTGCTCAGTCAAGCCATATCTATGTTTTAAAACAAATGAAGAATAAAAGTTTATAGGTAAATTTATAATAAAAATTAAGCTAAAGAAAATAGCACCATATAATAATCCTGATACAAACCAATTTCTTTCGCCAACAAACAAACTAATCTTATATGACAACTTCGTAAGCAAAAAAAGCATTGGAACAATGAAAGAAAGCATTAATTTTATTCCCCATACTTTTAAACTATCTTTCCTAAGAGAAAATACTTCCTCCTTTAAGTTAGGATAATCTATCCTTAGCTGTTTCATATTTGCAATTTCACTTCTATAAACAAAAAATATAAATCCTAAAAGCAATACTAAAAATAATATTAATACAATTAATAGTTTTTTATCCATCCTATCACCTTCCAAATTTGTTCTACATTATTTATATGCATTAATCTCCAACATAATAAGCTTATTTGAATTTTTTAAATATCATATGAAATAATAAGTATATGAACAGAATAAAATTTAAACTTATCATTTTTATTATAACTATTATTTTGTTATTAAGTGGTAGCTTCATAACATTAGACTTTGCTAGATTATCTATATTAGATATGTATAATCGACTTATGTTCACTGCCATTATGAAATACATTATTGTAATTTTATGTGCAACTTTAGTATTTGTAATTGGAAAAGATGGTTTAAGCAAAAATGATACAAGAAGATTAACTCTCTCTTATATTCTTATACTGTTATCAGATGTACTAATTGCTATCCCAAACAAAGCCTATCTTGGCATTATTTCTTTTGGCTTAGTACAAATATCCTTAATATATAGGAATGGAGCAGGAATTTTTAAAAAAATAAAAGATGGAAGACAACACATTCAAAGAAGTAGACTTTTAATAAATACCATATTAACAACTATCTTATTAGCCATAATTGTTGCAGATATATTTTGTTCTATACAAAATGATAGCTCTTTACTATATTTAATGATTATATACGGTTCTCTTCTTTGCCTTTCAGTATGGATAGCTGCAGCAAACTTTATAACTGGTTTATTTCCAAGGAAAAATTCAATGCTTATTCTAACTGGAATGATTATGTTTTTATTATGTGATTTAAATGTAGGATTTTCACTAGTTCTAGATATTAATACTTATTGGGTTATAGCAGATAGTTTAATTTGGATTTTCTATACTCCAGCATTATTATTGATTGCACTTAGTGGATATGATTTTAACAAAACATAAAAAAGGATATTAGCACAACTTACTTAACTAATATCCTTTTTTGGTTTATTTATTTCAATTCCATCAAAGATAGCTGTTCCAATTATCTTTAATACTGGTGCCTCATCAGGATTGAGCCTAAAAATCCTACAGCTCACTCACTTACCACATTGAAATTAATCCACTATTGTTCTTTATTACCTATTTCCTTACTTTTTTCAGTGCATATTTTAACGGCTTCTATCAAAGAAGACCTAAATCCGTTCTTTTCTAAATTAGCAACTGCCTCTATAGTAACTCCACCTGGTGAACACACTTTATCCTTTAATTCTCCAGGATGTAATCCAGTTTCTAGAACCATTTTAGCTGAACCTAATACAGCTTGAGCAGCAAATGTATAGGCAAGATTACGAGGTATTCCTTCTCTTACTCCACCATCTGCTAGCGCTTCAATCATCATGTAAACATAAGCAGGTGATGAGCCAGCTATTGAAGTAAATCCATTTAATAGTTTTTCATCTAATCTCTGTGAAAGACCAAAGCTGTTAAATATACTTTCAACATCGGCCAATTCCTTGTCCTCTAGTTCACATCCCAAGGAATAAGCTGTCATTCCTTCACCTACTAGTGCAGGTGTATTAGGCATTGCTCTAATTATTTTTACATTCTCACCAAGTCTTTCCTTTAGATATGATATTGTAATACCTGCTGCTATACTAATAACTATCGTACCCTTTTTAATTTGCCCCCTGATTTCTCTTAATAGTTTATCATAGATATTAGGTTTGACAGCTAATATAAGAATATCTGCTTTTTCTACAACCTCTAAATTATCTGTTGTAATTCTTATGTTATGTTTGTTTCGATCAATAGTTTCTTGTGTTATTTCTTTTTTTGATATTATTATGTTTTCTATAGGAACAAGCTTTTCTCTTATAATTGCATTTACCATTGCCTGCCCCATGTTTCCGTATCCAATAAAACCAATTACTCTATCCATAGTTTCTCCTCCTTGTTTTACTAATATAGCATAATAAAAGATAAAAAAAAAGAAGCATTTGCTTCTTTAATCTAAATAGGTAATGGTTGCTATATACACCGAATCCTTCTCAGTATACTCTATATCTATTATTTCTAGTATGTCATCCTCATTTTCCCTTATCCACTCTGCTACCTTTTCTTTCAATTTTGATCCATCCTCATATTGAATAAATGAAGCATGTTTCATAGCATACCTCCAAATGTAAAGTAACTATTTTCTCCTAACACTTTGTGCTAGAGGATCCGCAAGCAGCTCATATCCACCCATGCTGGCTATTGTTATTACCATGGCATTTATTACTGTTAAAACAATTCCTTCAATATTTGAACCTTGGCGTGCAAATATAAAGGTTAATATCAGAGCAACAATAAAGGAATAAAGCCTAACAAAATGGTCTCCAAACTTCTTCTTAACTATAGATTTTGTAAACTGTACTATAACTATTACAGCAGCCGTTATTCCAGTAAATGTAGTAAGTACATCGACCGTCATGAAATCGTCAAACATAACCCTACCCCCAATCTCATATTCCTTAATATGATATTATGCCTGATTAGGCAGGATTATGAAGTTTTATTATCATTTCTTGTTAACTTCTTGCTTCAAATTTAGTATGGCAATTTGGACAAGTAATCTTTATTTTCCCTTTCCCCCTTGGTACTCTTAGTTGCTTATTACAAGAAGGGCATTTAAAAAATTTATGAGTTTTTGATTGTTTAATTTTATTCTTAAAATTATAGAATTTACTTTTAATTGGATTCCACCAATTTAGAAATTTCATATTCTCCTGATATCTCTTATTTATGTTCTTAGAAAATACTCTAAAATAACTTAATACTAAGACTATCATAGCTAAATTATTTAGAATACCTACCCTAAAAATAGCGCCAAGTACCATCAATATAATACTTAGTATTAATAGTGCATGAGATAACTGGTCAACACCATATCTACCTGTCATTACCTTTCTTAGCCATTCCTTCATCTTTATCTCCTTTTCTTTATATGTATTAGAAATTTTATAATAATCTTATACTAGAAATATTAAAATACTGTGAACTATTTTTACTTTTTACTAGAAAAATAACACCTATAACATTAAAGGTCATAGGCATTAACTGTTTTCTAAGTCATTAAATTGTTTCATCATATCTTGTATTGTGGAATTATATATCTCTAAGTCCATATCAATCTTTTTTCGTTCCTTACTATATTCCTTATATAGTTCTAATGCCTTTTTGTATTTCTCATCACTTAGACTTTTCTTTAGTTCTAAAAGATTAACTGAAAAATCCACAATATCAGCCTTAGAAAGTTTTACTATCTTACCTTTTTGCAATTGGGCTATTTTAAACATCTTGATGGCTTGCGAAATCATGATATACCTCCTGCCATATTATTATTCACAATAATTATAGCATATTTAAAGCTAAATTATGAAATTGACAAATAATAATTAATGACGTATTATACTAATAGATATTGTGCACCCGTAGCTCAATTGGATAGAGTAGCTGGCTTCGAA
>JAKELU010000019.1:7054-26845 GCA_022760735.1 Firmicutes bacterium FC7 | reverse complement strand
CCAGTTGGTTGGGGGTTCGAGTCCCTCCGGGTGTGCCAAACCGATTGAAATAACTAGATTTGAGCAATATATGAATTTAGCTTATTTATGATTTAGCCAATATTTAGCCAGTTGAAATTTGATAGTATTTTTGCCATCAAAAAATTAAGGACCTAATCAAGGTCCTTTTCTCTTATCCTAATTTAAAGTCATTCATATCTTCACTTATTTTTATTACTTTTAAATTTGTATCTGGTATAGTTTTATCTGTTACATAATAGATCAGAGGAAAAACTCCTTTAAAATACTCTTTATATTTGCCTGATTTAAATAGCGCTTCATATTTTGGTATGTCTGGTTGATTACTTAATTCTATTTCAACAAATGCAATATAGCTTTTGCCATTAACAGTATAAATAACTAGAGCATCCGGCCTTATATCTTCTATTACAAATTCCTTCTTAAAGACTTCTATCGTTGCTTTTTTACTTAATTCTTTATAGAAATTAGCTAATAGTAGGTTGTGGTGCACTTGCTTCGGTTTATTATTTATATAATAGTAATACTGACTTGTAAGATGGTCCCTATCCCTTTTCACTATCTTATTTTCAGTCATTAATTTTAATCTGTTTTGTGCTACTCTTAAGCTCGGATAAAACAGTTCATAAATAGTTTTAGTAGATACACAATTCATAGCTTCTATAAATTCGATTACTTTTCTATCTCTTTGTGTGATAATCATTTAATCACCTCTAACAATTCATTTAATGAAACGCTATCCAATTCACCATTTACCTGTTCAATTACTCGAGCTTTATTTTTTTTCTTTTCAACATAAGTGTGTTTTATTAATTCCTTAACATGGTCTACATCTAAAAACATGGATTGAAACTCTGTTAACTCACCATATTGTAGATAACCATGGCCTTTGCCTCGTAAGCTCTCCAATCCATCCTGGTCTATTATAATTCTACTATTAAGGCTATTCATTGTTTTAAGTCCGATTACACAAGGTACGTTTGCTTTAATGTTTCCGTTTATTATATCTGCTGAAGGCCTTTGAGTTGCTAATATCAAATGTATCCCCGCTGCTCTAGCTTTACGTGCTAAGTGTTCAACCATTTCTAAGCTACCTTTTTCGGTTTTTAAATCAGCAAATTCATCAATGATACATATTTCATATGGTAGCCTCTTAACTCCTCTAATACGGTTGTATTCCTTTATGTCGACTACATTATTATCAAAGAATAGGTTATATCTTCTTTCAACTTCATCAGATAGATTGCTTAATACAGTTTCAGCCTCTTCTATAGTTCTGCTAAAGGTCTTTACTATTCGTGATCTACGAAATACATTAAACTCTGCTCCGTTCTTCAAGTCAATCAAATGCAAATACAGTTTATTGCCTTTTAACTTGCTCTTATCCATAATTAAATTTGTTATAATTCCTCTTACTAAGGTACTTTTACCACTTCCAGTCTGACCTGCTATTAATAAATGAACAACCTTTTCTAAGTCTACAGTTACAATCCTACCGCCGAATGTAATACCTATAGGGAATTCAACAATACCTTTGGTTTCTATAAATTCATATTTCTGATTTGCGCTTAACTTCTTATTGTAGATCTTCATAAAAACTCTATTATTCTTATAATTAAACTCTACATCGGTGTTTAAATTCTGTTCTATAGCTTCTTTGTGCTTTTCAAAGTCTTTAGTAGACAGTCCAGGTGGTAGTGTCATTGTTATACAACAGCCATAATCTGTATTTCTCTTATTCAAATACTTTGGCACTTGCTCGCCTATGCTTAAATTTAAGTTCTCAAATAGTCTCCTATAAGGATTAGCTAGGTTTATAAATTCGAATATTGTGCCAATGCCACCTAAAGCAGATAATCCTAGCCCAATTTGCTGTGTTTCTGCTCTACCTAAGAAGTTTAAACACAATCCACCTACAAAACTAGTTAAGAATAACTCTAAATAACTATTTGCTGGCTTTGTCTTTGGTATATCTTTAATTACTTTTATCTGCTCTGTTGCTCTCACTTTGTCACCTGCTGGCATGCCACTCATACAACAACCCCCTATTTAAAATTTTTTTGTACAGGCCGTTTCGGTCTTATCCCATCGCAGCTTATCAGCTGCTCTGGTCTTGCGACCTTATATAACATTAAAAATGCCCTTCTAAGGTAGTAACTACCTCATTCTTCTGTTCGTTCTGTACGTATAAACGTACGTAGGCACATTTGCTTGAACGTTTATTAATACACTATATGTCATACGAGTAGAAATAATGCTAGTCCTAGTAGATAAAAATAACAAAAAAATACCTAGAAATTTATTCTAGGTAAAATATTTCTTCAACAGTTCTATTTAGTTTTTGTGAAATATGTAAAGCTGTTTCTAGAGTTGGTACTGTTCCGTTTTCATATCTATTGTATTGCCTATAATCAATCCCTAAGACATTTTCCGCGAACTCTGTTTGAGTTACCATATATTCTTTCATTCTAATTTCTTTTAACCTATTTTTAACCATTTTATCCCCTCCGTTCAGGGAATAATTCTACAGCTTAAATAAAATATCCTTCTTTATGTATAAATTAATTTATGACCTCTTATTCGCCTTTGTGGTACGTTTTTACATGTTAGTATAGTAATTAATCGTCTACCAAATAGTCTCGCGAATTTACCCTTGTTTTTTAAGCCAATTTTACATTAAGATACCACTTAGTTTGAAATTTATTAAAATATATATCAATTATTCTTTTGTTCTCATTTATTATACATTCGCATCTATATTTTATGATTCCTTCTCTTTTATTTTCCTCAGCAAATAATATTCTATCAATATTTACTACCAGCAGTGATTGATCTTCAGCAACTAATCTAAATCTATAAGGCCTTACTTTACCTTCACTCATATATGTAATCATTTCTATTTCTTTCATATTAACACCTCTTACTAATTACTAAGCATATAAATACATTACCACCTCAAGAAAGGTGCCTTAAAATCGATTCTACGAGGTCATTTTTTCTTCACTTTTTATTATTTTTAGGGTTCTAGGTGAATTGCCTATCTTAGATATATAACCTTTGGATTTTAACTTTTCTAAGTATCTGTGTACTGTACTGCTAGACCTCAATCCTACAAGTTCACCTATTTCTCTTACGGATGGACTATAACCATTTTCTTTTATGTAGTTTTCTATTGTATTTAAGATTTGTCTTTGCTTATCCGATAACATATATTCGCCTCCTTATATTTATTGTAATCGAATATACGTTCTGTGTAAAGACAAAATAAATTGGCAACTCACAGGCTTCTAATTCGGGGGAAAGTCCATGAGTTGCCATTAATTATGAATGCACGTTATAAATTTAACATTATTTCCAAATTATGTCAAGACGAAACATAAAAAACCCTGGACTAAAAATCCAGGGAATACATTTATGTAACAATTCATAAGCTCTGGTTGGGGGGAAGCTTATGAGTTGTGATTGACTACTTGTATAATTTAACATTATGTGAATATTTTGTCAAGATATAAACTACTTTAAAATCTATATTTTAAATTTACTAATTGTGTTGCAAAAAATAGGGTAAATAATATAATAATAGTATAATATAATATTATTATAAAGGTTGGGGGTGAAAATAATATGAGACAATTAAATAAGTATCATAATCTAATTGATTTAATAAGTATCTCATTATTTATTTTCAGCCTAGCAACATTAATATCAATCAATATTTTTAGTAAATTTGCAACAGACATAAAAACATCAGTAATTAGCACTTTCATAATTTCCTTTATTATTAGTATCATTTACACTAAAAAAATTAATAAATTTTTGCATGATTTATTTAATTTGCGTAATTAGTCTTCTTTTTGTTCAGAGTTTAAATCATTAAATTCTGGACTTTTTATTTGTAAGGATTCTGCTAATTTCTTCAATTCAACTTGTTGTTTTAATTCAAGCTCCTTAAAATCTAGTTCCCTACCTTTAAATCCTTTAGTTTCAGATTCCAAAATAAATTTTGTGCTTTTCGTGACCTCATCTCTTTTAAAGCCTATTTTGAATTTACCACCATTAAAAAGATGATTTAATGAAAACATAAAAATTGAAAGTGCAATCCCTGCCATAGCTCCATATCCAATAAACTCCATAAGTCCAGGCGAATGAATATTTATTTTAACGTTATAATCTTTGTAATTATATTCAATTCCTAATTGTTCACATAAATCCATTATAGATAATTCATAATTCCTTGATAGTTCAACTAATTCTCTTAAAGTAAAACCATTTGGGTGCCCTGCATGAATAACGCTATGCACTTCATCTTTTTTCCTATAGATAGGATAAAGTGTTCTGTCTATATATTCAGCATGATCATTTATACTAGATATAGCATGATGTGAACTGAAAGCTTTTATTAAGTAGATGTCTAGCTTAAATTTAGGTATATGTTTTAACCATTCTACTTTTCTTCTCTTATGGTACGGACATAACTTTAATTCCGTATTTGGATTTTCATTAAGATAGTTAAGCATATATGACGGATCTTCATAAGCTTCGCTTTTTATAATACCAATAGAAATAGATTCTGAATTCTTGCTTGGAACAAGAACAACATCACCAATTTTAAACTCCTTTACGAATCTAATAATTTTGTTATATATAGAAGTTACAACTCCAGATGATTTAACTTCTTCTTCAGTCAAGTCATCGGTCTTTGTTGGTTGTGATCTTTCATTCATTTCAATTAGTGCTTTTATTTCTTCTTCACTTTTATTATTAAGCATTGCTATATTTACGTAGTCCCAAGCTAACGCTATATAATTATGAAGAGTAAAATCATCATAATATTCTCCACCGTTACTCCTTACAAGCCAATAGTTTCTTTCTTGAACTACAGGAATATTTAATTGTTGATAAAAATCCTCATATAATGTTTCCATAGTAACCCCCTCTTTCTCTAATTTTTATAAAATAATTATAATATTATGTAATAAGCATGTCAAAGTTTGTCATCTTTTTAAAAATAAAAAAGCCCTGGTATCATACCAGGGCATCATTAGGTGGCAATAATTGCTCTTGTATTAAGTTTAATTCTTTTACTGCTGCTTCTATAAGAAGATCTAATTCTTGCATTGTTATGTTAATTCCTTTAGAGGTTAGAAAATCAATTACATATTGTTTTTTATCTTTGCCTTTACCCTTCTCGTTGAAAATCATCTCTGCTGCTTGAACTGCTACTCTTACCCAAAAGTAAATATTTTCCCTTTGCTCCTTTGTAGTTTTCTGCCTAATAAAAGGAACTATCAAATATGTTATGATAGCTCCTAAAATCGGTATGATTACCTTAACCATTATATCTATATTAATATTCATTGTTATCCTCCTTTATTTTCTTCTTTTTTATGCTGGATAACATCCATAACTCTCCTGTAGTAAAAGCAAACCATGCTGTAATTAATGTCGTTGGTTCATTCCCTATGTTAAGAAATACATATAAAACTGCTGCAGTAAATGTTACATTTAATAAAATTACCAATGTAACTATAAACTTTGAAAACCTATTCTTTTTCTTTTGCCTTTTCTTTATTTTTATTAGTTCTTCCAGGTCTTTTTCTGTTAGATTATCCATTTATTTCACCTTCTTAGAGAATCTGTATAACACAGTTACTACTTCCTCTCTTGTAGCTGCATCTTTAGGTCGGGTCCCGTCACAGATTCCTTCCTTTTTTGCCCATTCCATAGCTTCTTTAGCCCATTCGCTAGGAGTGTCATTAGTATTAGTCATAGTGTTACCCCCTTTATACAATATTCCTAAATAACTCAATATTCCTTTAGCTATAGCTATAGCTAACTCATTTTGCCTATTTTTTAGTATATTTGCATCTTCTCCATTAGTAATGAAGGCCATTTCAACTAAAGCAGCTGGCATATTAGTAAGTCTTAATACTGCAAAATTAGCTGTTTTAGTTCCTCTGTTAACAGTGTAAAGTTTACTTGAAAGTATGCTATTTTGGATTGATCGAGCTAATCTACTACCTTTAACACTTCCTATATGACTGTAAGTCTCTACCCCTTTTGCTGAAGAATTGTTAAATGCATTGCAATGAATTGATACAAATATATCTGCTCCAAAGTTATTTGCTTTGTTGGCTCTATCAGATAACTCCATAAATGTATCTGTAGTTCGAGTATATCCTACTGTTACTCCATGCCTCTTTAAGATTTCACCTATTTCTAAAGTCACTGGTAAAGTTATATTTTTTTCCTGCATACCATTACCTAAAGCGCCTGGATCTTTACCACCATGGCCAGCGTCTAGAAAAACTTTCATATTCTCACCTCCCTACTTAAACAGTCCCTGTTGTACTGCATAAAAAAAGAAGCTTATGAAGGCTCCTACTAATGCAGTAATAAACCATTTCATTGTTTTATTGAGTTGTTCTAGCTGTTGAATTAGATTGTTCAAACGTTCCTCTAATCGTCCACTTGTCATTTCAATTCTGTCCAGTCTCTCACCATGGCTGTTAAGTCGTTTCTCATGTACATCTAATCGGTAATTTATTTGGTTATGTCTTTCATCACATACTGATTTATCCATTCATCCAATTACCTCGCTTTCTTTGAAATTGAGGAAAGCAGGGCATAAAAAATAGACCCTGCTTTTTTCTAGGTGTTATTGATGTTGCGTATAAGAAACCTTATACGTCTTAACCTAATACTTCAATTGTCCTTTTAGCAATCTCAATTTCTACTTCACTTCTAATAGGATATTCTATACTACCTATTAACTTTGTCTCTGGTACTTCCTCTATTGTCATTACCTCTGCCATAACCAATGTTGCATAACTGCTTACTAATCGTTTTTGTATAATATTCATTAAAATACCCCCAATTCTAATAATAGATTTATTGTATTTAACTCTATTTCTGCCATCAGTACTTCTTTTTGTGTTGGCTTTAAGTTATTAATTAAATCTTGTTCTTCCCTTTGTTGTTCTAGTAGCCGATTCTGCTCCACCTCCTCAATTGTAAGCTCTTGGCTCGACACTGACTTAGTTGTACAATCAACAATCGTTTTATTCATTATTTGCACCCCCAAAGCATAAAGAAGGTGTTTACTCTCAAACTCGAAACACTATTAATAATTGAAATCTTATTAATCTTACTAGTTTGGTTTTTCCACAACCCACTATGCCTTAATAATTGCTGCTCAGAATCCACTCGATGCGTGTAATACTGCATATGGTATATTTTTCGTTGGTCTGCACTTTGATTAGAAATTTCCATACAACCGTAATTAGGCCCATAGCCAGTGAAAAGTTGGATAGATGTTGCGACAACGGTACTAAATATTTCAGTAGTATTGCTACCGCCACCTAAAATTCGCTCCCTTATCATACTATAATTTGAGTTTGTATCATCATTAATGACTATTAAAGGTGATATATTAGAGGCACTTGTAAAATAAAAATATAGTTTTAACATCTTGTATTCATCAGGTATATTTATAAAGTCAAACTGTGTAGTGTTCTCTAATATAGTATGTTCCGCAATTAACTCCCATCCCCCATCACTAGGTATCCAATCAATGTCTAATTTTCCACTTGCTAACGCTCTCGGTATTTTATTAGGTTCTGCTTGTGACGCAATTTCTGCCTTATGCGACTCTAAATCTTCTTCAAGTCCGTTTAAATTAGCAGCATTAATAGGAGTACCTTCTTGAATGATCTCTCCTGGTGCTGGTATTAAAGTAATTGTTCCGTCTTGGTTTTCTTGTATTGTAAAAGTTCTTGGTCTTGCTACTATCCTATCCTTCCATACTCGCTTTGCCATTAAAATAATCCTCCTTCCCACTCTGATCCACAATTAAATGTACCGCAGTAGATCAGATTATCTTTTACTATTAATGCTAATTCATAGAGTTTCTGAATATTATCCTCTAATCTATTTGCATCTATATAACTAAAACCTTTGCTGATATTCTCTCTAGTACCTTGATAATTCAAAGGAGTTAAGAAGTTCATTCTTATTTTTTCTATGTTTTCTTGAACTCTTTCAATGCTAGATTTAAAATCTATACTTGTCATATTTCTATCAGTTCTTGTAATCAACTCAGGGATGTCATATTGTAATGATCTTATATATTCAGCTACCAACTGAGTATTAGACTCAACCTTGTTTAAATCTTCAAAGTTGTAGTAATCTTCACTTGTCCAATTGGTTTTAGTGTCTATCATTCAATTAACCCCCTTGCTTCGGTCTTCCCTTCTAAGTAGCCTTGATAAGTTAATTCATTCTTTGTGATTATAGCTTTATTATTTTGATTGTAACTATCTTCAATAATTACAATATCGTTTGGCTCATGCGCAGGATTACCCCTCCAATTAGCTGTGTATTTAGCTCTATAAGACTTCTGTCTTAATATCCAATTAACTACATTGGTTGCACCTTCTAAAGTATTTATCAGTGTATTATCTACCTTTAACCCTTCTCCCTTATCTATATCTTGGTTATTTACAATGATTCTTTGGGCTGTATCAAGGTCAGTATAATATGTTACTTCTACACTTTTGAGAATAGGCTCTAATTCAATTTTAGGTTCCTTATACATATTATCCATATCTATTGTATCAACTGAATTTCCAATACTTAATGAGCCTTGCTTTATTATAACTTTATTGTCCTTAGACACATATACATTGCACATTCCTGCAATAGCAATCATCTGTAATATATTTCTGCATTTTGTTTTCTTTACTAGGCCTAGAGTGGATATATCCTTCAACGCTGTATCTATTTCATAATTTTCAACTCCGCAAAGAGTAAATATGTCAACTGCCATATCATAAAGACTATAATTAGCCTTAGCTATTAAATTTTCATATTCATAAGTTGCAATAATGTCTATAATATTCCTTGCTGTGAATGTTGCAGTAAGAGATCCCTCATCAGAGATCCAATCCATTAAGTAAAATTCTCCTAGTTTTACATACTCAGTGTTACCATTTTCTAATACTACACCGAGTTCTGGAATTACCTGTTGTCTTTCTTGCAAGAATTTATAGAACCCTTCTGGATTAAGTATATTAAACTCTCTATTTGCATTTTCAACTGTAAATTTAACCTCTGAAGAAGGTAAGGTGCTAGTTGTTAAGTCCATTTCTTCAATTAAGTTCATTTTTATTAGATTATTATCTGTATATACTCTAACAACTCCAAAATCCACTTCCACGACTCGAGCCCGTCTATAGGGTTTGTTCCATCTTTTAATTATTACTTCAATTTTTTTGTACTCAAAATATTGTCCTAGTGAGACTAATTGTACTTCAGTATTGTCAATTATGTTTTGGCTTAGGATTATATTATTACTTGCATCATAAGCATTAATAGTAAATTCTTTAGCATATTCATTATTTAATACATCAAAGGTCACCGTTATACCCATGGATGAATGAGATTCTCCGAATATAAAAGCTAATGTGGGGAATGAGCTAAAATCTCCGTTACCATCACATAAGTTATCACTTACAAACCCTAATTCTCCGTTATTTTCAATAGTATCGTCTGGAAAAGTAAAGCTACCATCTAGCTTTAATCTATTAGGTTCCCATGTTGCTAGATTTAAGCTTTGTTCTCTCTTTTGATTAATAAGTTGTTGTTTATTACTCAATATAGATTCTGTAGTAGTTGATATATCATTTACATCCCCTCTAGCTGTTACATCTGATATATCAAATGTTACTCTGCCTTTAGTAGTTCGTATAGGTGCATATACCGATTCTTTGTATTCATTACTTACATTTTGCATATACACACCTACCTTTCAATCACATTAAAGCTGATATCTTTATATCTGATGACCCCATTCTTATAATCTAAGGCTCCTGCTTTTCTATCTCCAGCATAAAAAGTACCAGTTTTTATTCCATTATCTTGCGGGTCTATATACTCTACTTCAAAAAATACTGGAGATACTAAATTAAATAAATTACTCAATTGTTCTTTCGTTAGATAGTTCCATGACATTTCAATTTTTCTTTTTGTTGCAATCCTCTCAATTATCATATCTCCTCTTGCATTTCTTTCAGCTTTAGATAAGTCCATTATTCCTACTGTATAATCTGAAGGAGTAGGAATAACTACTCCGTTAATTTTTATCATATATTCCCACTCCTTTCTATATTGTTTGGATTACTAAACTATCACCTATACGTTCACTTTCTTTATCTACATAAGGGCCTATTATTCTAGCAAAAGTTGTCCCATCTATTTGCAAGATAATTGGACTATTATCGTTATTGCTTGTATCAAATTGATTGCTAGCCATTATAGCAGTACCTACAGCTGAAGTTATCATTTCCATAAGGTCATCAAGAGGAGAAATAACTTCTTTTTGAGTTGGATTATCTCCTACTATTGCCCAGAATGGATTATTAACATCTGTAATTCCACCATTTTTTAATCTAGGAATTCGCACTTCAGGGATTCTAGGCACATTAAATGATATAGTCGGCATACCTAATTTAGAGAGCACTTTATTTATGGACTTAACCATGTTATTGATTTTATCTATGCCATAATTTATAGCGCTTATCATACCATTTACCATGGATTCTATATATCCTAAAACAGTATTAACAATTCCTTTTATTACATCGCCAACACCTCTAAAAATCTGTAATACACCATCCCATGCCTTCCTCCAATTGCCTGTAAATACCCCAGTAATAAATTTAATCAAGCCATCAAATATTGTTTGTAAGCCTTCTATGATTGTCTTTATTCCATTGCCAGTTACTTCAAATATAGGCTTAAATGTGCTACCCAGCCATTCAAGTAAAGGTTCTAATACGTTATGCCATAGATACTCAAATACCTTTATTAATGCTTCCACTGCTACTTTTATTATGGTCCCTATTATTTTAGCGAGCTCAACTAATACTGGCACTAAACTTTGTATAACAAAATTTCCTAGAGGTACTAAGACATACTCCCACAGCCATTTTACTGCATAAGTAAGAGCATCAAATGCAACTACTAGAACATCCTTGATAACCTTACCTACTGGTAAGAGGACACTATCCCATAACCATTGTAATACTTCGCCTAATTTTTGAATAACTGGTGTTAAAGCAATTTTAATTCTTTCCCAAAGTTTATCAACTCTAGCTCTGAATTCATCATTAGTTAAATATGCACCAACTAAGGCACCTATTAATGCTCCTATTGCTGCAACAACTGCTACTATTGGATGTGCTGCTAAGAACGCCCATGCTCCTTTAATAGCAAGTCCAAATTTCTTAACCTTGTCTATCAATGTTGCTACTGTAGCTAATATAGCTGGTGCTTTAAGAGCCAAATATACCCCAGCTATTGCTCCAGCTATTGCACCTAATGCTGGTATGATAATATTTTTATTCTCTATGATTGCATTTTTCATATTAGTAAAGGCTTCTCTTACCTTTGTTGCCATTTCAACTGCTTTAGTTGCTACTGTTCCCATTACTCCACCAGTACCATCATCTGTTTCTGTGACTAGTTCCTCAGTATCTACTCCAACACCACCAACAACTCCACTTCCTCCACCTTCATTCATATTTAAACTATTAATTTCATCAAATCCAGCAAGAGCACCTTTAGCTTGCTTTCCGGCTTTTTCAGTTGCATCTCCTAGTTCCTCGACCGCCCCAGCTTGTGCTTGTGTATTTTTTACTTGTGTCTTAACCGACTTACCAAACAACGCTTGAGTAAATGCTGCTAATTTAGCAGTGACAGATTCAATTTTACTTGCAAGGCTTGTTAGTGCCGGTAACACCACATTATAGATAGGTAAAAATGCCTGTCCTAGATTAAGCCTTATATTTTTAAGAGTTGCTAAAAACATCATTTGTTTTGTAGCAGTTGTTCCAGCTAAGGAATCGCCATATTTAGCATAAGCTTGTTCGAGTATTGCCATAAGCCTTATTTGTTGTTGTTCTTGGAATGTTAATTGCTGCCAACTTCTATCTTTAGCAAATTTCCTAAATGCTTCCGTACTCTCCAACATAGCAACATTAACATTGATTCCTAAATCTTCGATAGCCTCTGTATTCCCTAATAGACCTGATCTGATACGTTCCATTGTATCTTCCATAGTTCTACCAGTTGCACTTGCTACAACTGCTGAAGCTTTTAATGAATCAGTAGTGTATTTAGTTGTTTCTTTAGTTGATTTTGTAAATGTGCTAATTAGATTACTATATGTTGCACCATATTTAAAAGCTTCATCCCTTGCCATCCCAAAAGCTTTAGATTGTGTTTTTGCCCAATCTTCAAATTCTGATGCATTATCTCCCATAGTACGGCTCAGTTGTGCCATTGAACTTTCAACTGTAATAGCTGCCTTTGTACTGTTTTTAACCCCTCTGGCTATAGCAATTCCACTTAAGGCTAGTCCTAATCCTTTCATAGTCTTAGTCATAGTAGACTTAAAAACATTCATGCGTTTTTGCGCTTTATTAAGTTCTTGATACAGAGTATTAAAGTTTGCACCACCACGTACGATAAAGTTCGAATGCCTTGCCATATTCTCACCTGCTTTCAAGCATAATAAAAGCACCTACTTAAGTAAGTGCTTGTGTACTGTTATTAAATTTTCCAACTGTGGCCACATTTTAAACATTTAACTAATCCTTTATATTTTTTGCTTGTAACAGCTCCTACTGCTCCCGCCAACGGACCTATTAATGCTGTCCCCACAGCTGCCCTTGTTAAGCTCAGTTGTTTTCTTCTTTCAACATACTGTAGAGTAGTGCTTTTGCATTTAGGGCAATATGCTACTCCTTCGCCTTCTAATTTTGATACTATCTCTTTTTCTGCTGCTAAAGCTAATTGCCTTTGTTCTTCAGCCTTAGCCTTAGCTTCTATTCTAGCTTGTTTTCTTTCCTCACTAGTTACTAAATTAATAAACAGCTTAATTGTATCTACTATCCATCCAATACCAAACAACCCAATTGTAAATAAATAAATAAATCCTTTTTTATAGTCTTTGATGTAAAATTTATGCGCTCCAAACATACCTAAGAATAAGCAAAGTAAGAACTCTAACATATTGAATACCCCCTACCATATATTACCTATATCTTACAAAATATTCTTAGGTATTACAAGTATTCGTACCAGAATTTACTTCCCCACCAAACATTCTATTTAAAATCATTGCCTGTTTCATCATCTGATCATCAGTCATGATTTTCTTTTCTTTTTTAGAATTCAGTATTTTTTCTATGTCAATTTTCTTTTGCCATACCCACCTACTAATTAGGTACGCTTGATATATGCTTTCCTTTTGTTTTTCTTCTCTTTTATCTTTATATGCATTCAAATATACATTCAAAACCTTTGGAGTTATTTTTAAAAATTCATTGTAACTAATACCGATACGGGCAGCAGCTTTTAAAGCTTCTTCTTCAAAATCATAATCTATTTCTTCTTTGCTGCCCTCTGTGCGTTTTTTATATCTTCTTCCCTACCAAATATTTCTTCAATGATTTGAGGTAATAAGTCTAATGCTCCTTTAATGCCTAAATGTTCATCAATTAGTTGTGTTGTTTTTTCTAAAGTTAGATTTTCATCCTCATGAACTAACCCACTATAAAATAACGCTGGTATATAATCTTCTATATCAGCATTTTCATAATCTAATTTAGCAAGGCTTGTGCCTGTTATTTTTTTGAATGTTTGCATACCTTTAAAACCCATTAAGAAATTTCTTGTTTTATCTAATTTAATTGGTATATACACAATAACCCCTCCTATATAAAAATAAGGCTAGATTTCTCTAGCCTATGATCCTGCACCAACTGTTAAAGTAGGTTTTCCTGATACCTTAATAGTACAACTAAATGATAATGGGTCCTCTAAATCAGCACTTGTAGAAAAACCTACAACTACGCCTTTAAATTCCCAACTTCCCATATTGTCAGGGAATAAGATTGTAAAATCTTTAACCTCTCCACTTTCGTATAAGTCATACAAATCTTTTTGTCCTTTTCCTTGTTCAAGTTCTAAATATCCCTCTAACGATACCTCACCAGCATCTTTAAACCCTGCTATAAACTCTCTATATCCGCCATCTGAATCCAATGTGGTTACATCTGTAGTATCAGCTGATAGCTCTAGCCCACCTATAGAAGTTAATCCAGCAACTGTTACTGGCGTACCTGTCCCAATTTGTAGCTTTGTTCCTAATGCCCTTTTAGCCATATTGCTCTACCTCCTCAAAATAAATAGTAAAATCTATAATCCCACGATTTACTTTTAATTCATGTTCATACTGTTCTGTTACGTTGTTGATGTCTATATCTTCAATGTAAATTCCTTGTGTTCCTATGCTTGTCTTAGGTAATGAAATTAATAAATCCTCAACTTTTTTAGTTAAGGATTTCATTTCACTATATTTAGTTGCCATAATTGAAAACATATAACTTAGCGCCTGTTTATTCGTGTACCCCTCAAGAGTTTTTTCTTTTCGAGTAGTAATCCTTGCATAAACTAAATAAGGACCTTGTGAGCCCTCTGGCGCGTTTGTGGGGTATATTTGATTATTTAGTTCAGGTATTACTTTTATTAATTCATATCTTAGAGCGGTCTCCATTTTAATCACCTACCCATTTAAGTTTAGGTAGTGCTATTCGATAAAATTTATAACCATACGCATTAAACTTTAATAATTTTATGCACTTAAATAATGCGTAAATTGCATATATCCTACCTAGTATTGGTTTAATTGGCTGAATTTCTAATGGACAAATAATAAAACCAACCTTTTTAATTTGCTTCCTTGCTTTTTTACTCATAGTTATTTGCGCCATTATTTCAACCCCACTTTCGCGATTTCTTGATCTATCTTCTTTTTCATTTCAGATACTATTGTCTTTTCTATTTTACTTACATTATCAGTTAATGAATCACTTATAAACCTATATCCTGGAATATATCTTCCATCCCTTGCGAAAAACCCATATTCTTGGCTGAAAGGGTAATAAGCTATTGCCCTACCTTCTCCAGCACCAGATTCGCCAGGATTTTTAACAGGCTTTTGAAAAATGTCATTCATTCTGTCATCAAAGACTATTTTATATACTTTTTTAGCTTTATACCTTGACCTTTCACCTTTCATTACGATACCTTTTTTCAGTTGTCCAGTATCGACTGGTGCATCAGCCTTTGATTGCTTTAAAGATATATTCATTGCTTTTCTAGATGATGATGTAACATGTTTTTGTGGTACTTTTTTTAGCCTTTTTAAGTCCCTAATTAACTCATCCATACCTTCTATTACAAAGGTAGTTTTACCCTTAAATGCCATTACATCACCTTCTCAGCAGTTATCTCTATCCACTCATTACTAAAGTTATAGTTGTCTACATAGATAATATTGTATTCTTCGCCTTTGAATTCAATTTTCATTGTAGTATCAATGTTTTTCTTAGTGTATCTAATTAAAAAACTAGTAACTACCTTTGAAAATGGCGTAACCGATTTGAATTGTTCTGTACCACTTTTATTTTTTACACTCGACCAGCACTCATGGACCAATTCTTTAATATCAAGTGGTTCTCCATATTCGTCATATCCTACACCAGTTTTATATATTTTAATTCTTTGGTTTAGCCTACCCGGATTAATCATATTATCACCTACAGTAAGTTTACTGAGTGCATTCCTAAGATTGTCTCAACCACTTTATTCAAATTGTTTTTATCAACATAATAGGACCTATTGTCATACATATCCTGGCATAGCACCATAACAACTATATAAAAATCTTCATGAGTATCTATTTTTTCTTCAGTTAATCCTGTATAAGATTTTATAAATTTTTTAGCTACATTGAGCAAATTTTCAATTTCTATTGCATTGTAATCACCATCTTCAAGCCTTAAATACTCAACCACATCACTTATTGTTATTTCGCTTACCTTCATTGGATTTCACATCCTTTTTAGGTTTCTCTTTGACCTCTTCTACATATCCAGCTTGGAGAAGGTCTTGGAGTATAACTTTATCGCTACACTCCTTTATTTCTCCTTTACACATAGAAAAGGCACCAGAGAAACTAACTAGTGCCTTAATCTTCATATATTACCTCCTAAGCTGTTTTCATTACTAGTTTAGCAATTTTTTGTGCGTTCTCAACCTTAGAGTCCATTTCTAGCCATCCAACTACACCTACAGCGTGCTGAGTAGCAAATTTTTCTCTTAATACTTCTATATTCATTTCTTCGGATAATTTAACAGCTAGTCCACTCATATCACCATAGTAGATAGCAGTTTTCCCAGCTTCCATTCCTGGCATATTATCTGATGTATAAACATCTTTGCCAAACAAAGTATATCCCCATCTTGATGTAGCGTCTTTATTTAGGATATAGTTACCTTCGTTATCTTTTAATTTTCTAATAGCTGTTCTAGTAGCTTTATTCATAATCCATATTGCAGGTCCTTGATATACATCTGGAACTGTTTCTTGTAGATCTATTAATTCATCAGCTGTAACTGCAGTTGCACTTGCAGCTGTAACCTTTTGGGTTACTGTAGATAGCCCTTCTATCTTACCAGTGGTGCCATTAAGCAATTCCTTCTCAATCCATCTAGCTATTGATTCAGCCATAGCATTTATCACAAATGGTACTATAGCGAATTGAGAATTATTAATTAAAGACTTGGAAACTTTAGTTAATACTCCAGCTAAAAATCCTTTTAGTTCTATGCTAGCAAATTTGCCTGAAGTTGATTCTAGTTCAGTGAATTCAGTTGCATAAGCCATTGTAATGCTTTGAGTTGATTCATCATAATAAGGAATATTTAACGTTCCACCTACATTGTAACGAATAGCAAGTTGATAAATTGGCGAAATGTCATAAACTTTCTTTATGATCTTGTTTGCTATTGATGATGGAATAACTGCTCCATTATCACCAGTAGTCATGTTGACATCTGCTCTTTCTTCAACAATTCCCCTAATATAGCACTCAAATGCTCTTTCTTCTGCTAATGCTCTTTCCTCTACTTTATCATCATGTTTCATATCTTCAATTATTTCTAAACCTTTTGCTCTTGTTTCAGCTTCTATTGTGGCATCTAATTCCTTAATTTCTTTTTCTAAATCATTGAATCTTGTCATTTCTTCTTCAGTCATAGCTCTTGTTTCTTCTTTTGCTTTATCAAGTATTCCTTGCATTTCCTTTACTTTGTCATTTCTTTTTTCAATTAACGCTTTAATTTTCATACTATCTCTCCTTTAACTTATTAATTTTATTTTCAAATTCTGAGTAATCAATTTTCTTTTCTGTCAAATCTTTTACTGTAATCTCGCATTCAGATGTTCTTATTTCTACTTCTTCCTCTTCCTCTGCTCTTATTTCTATAGATGTAGCAGAATATACAGGCATTTTCCTTAATGCTAGAGTTATTTCAGTCATAATAAAATCTTTTACTCGCCTTAGAGGTAACTTGCCAGCTCTTTCCTCAATTTCATCTACAACTTTGAGCATATTGAAACTCCAACCTTTTAATTTGCCTTGTCTGGCTCCTTGAATAACTTCTTCATCTGTAATTACTGCTTCAGCTCTTAAACCTATTTCATCTTCATAGACTTTTAAGTTGCCCTCTTTAGTTGACGCTATTTTCCTTTCATGGTCTACCATAAGGTCGATATTATCCACTTTTTGCAACGCTCTTTGGAATGCTCTTTGTTCGATTACTTCAACTACTTTACCTCTAGGTGTAATTACTGGCCTGCTTTCCCTGCCTGGTACATTTACATATCCTGATATATGAAGTCCATCTGCTCTGATTTCCGCTTTTATCGTCATCACCACCTTTCAAATTCGTCATAATAATAGCACCCTATTTTATGGGTGCTTGGTTTTGTTCTTTTAAATATTCATCATAATATTTCCACTTCATACCATAAGCTGTTTTATATCTTCCTGTACAGCAGTGGTTAATGTTTACTCTGTTAAAACCATTTTTATTTGCAGCCTCTGTAATGGATTGATAGATTTCTCCAGTATCTAAGCAGATAACTTTTTTGCTATTGACTTCTTTAGTTCTTTTTATACATTTTTTAGTTGCTTTATCTCCATACCTCCCATTTCTTTTCCCTTTTAGTAAATATCCCTTTCCATACATTCCATTTCTTTTACCACTTCTACTTATAGACATTTTTATTTTTGTTTCTTTGCTGTGATGTTTGCCATACATTGGATGAGGTATTGATTTCCACCTCATCCCTCCTGTGCCACCTTCTGCTAAATTATAAAACCCTTTATTATTTACTGCGTCATATTTTTCAATCCATTTTATTTCTGCATTCGACAATTCTTCGTCAGTATAGCATTTTTCTAATATTATTCTCTTAAAATTTTCTTTACCATATTTAGCTATCGCCTTTTTAAGTGCTACTCCACTGCCTAGGTATGTGTTTGCGTTGCTATCATATATTTTTTTACCTATATATTTTTTACCATTTACAAGATTTATGGTCATATATAAATCCGTATGGTTCTCTATTCATATAATCACCTCTTCATGTATATTGTACCATTAACTACTTGTAGTTGCAAGTATTAACAACATGTTATATAATAGTTTTGAGGTGATAAACATGAACAGAGGTTTAAAAAACAGAACTCCAATATCAAACGCTGTAGATACTAAGTTGTATGAGCAATTAAAGCAATTATCTAAAGATACTATGATACCAATGTCTAAGTTGTTAGATAGAGGTATTGAACTAATTATAAAAGAGTACAAAAAGCCTTCTTCTAAATAGGAGGCTTTTTGTTTTTTGTATCACTAATACTATTGGTTTTATCAGTATTAGGTGTATATATTTCCTTTGTTTTAGGATTGTACAATACACTATCTAATCCAAGCTTTATCCAGTCGATTCCTAACGCTGGCAAATCTTCCATGTATCTTACTTCATCTACGCTCATAAAGTTCGCTTCTATGGCTATCTTATAAGCTTCAAATCTTTCTTTTATATCACCTTTTAATAGCTCCTTAGTGTCAAAAGCAAAATAAAAAGAACTCTTCTCTCTTTCGAGTAAAAGTTCTCTATTTAAAGCACATTCAATTGTTTTTAGTATTGGCATTACACCCATTTTAAAAGCATTTGTGTATTCTTTTGCTGATGCTGTACCTCTTATGATGTTTTCAGGAATATTAAACAGCTTACATATTTCAGCTGAGTTAGTTTCTTTATTTTCATTTAGCTGCATCTCCACTGATGTATTACTTGCCTCTTGAAATTCAAGACCTTCATTCAGTATAACTACATTTTCGCTATTATTACTGTAAAGTCTCCTCCAAGCCTCCTTCAGCTTGTTCATAGCTTCTTCACTTAATTTTTTAGGTGATTTAATAAACCCTTTCTTATTTCCGCCTTTTTTCACTAAAGTTTCTTCAAACACAAGGGAATTATAGGCTACACTTAATATCAAATTGTGTTCTTCAATGATACTTACCCCTTCTGCTCCATCTTTAGTATTTCTTAAAATCTTAATAAATTCAAAAGGCCAGTACTCTTTTCCATTTACTAGAATTTTATGTGATTTAAAAATCGGATCTGTGTTTTTTATGGTTGATATATATGTTTCATCAACATAGTGAAGACTTATAACATTATTCAAATGTTTATTGATGTAAGCATACCCACCTTTGCCTAGAAAATAATCTGTAATAATTGCTCTCCAAAACTGAACTGCATCCAAGGTATCTTTAGTATCATCATTTAAT
>JAKELU010000019.1:1626-7044 GCA_022760735.1 Firmicutes bacterium FC7 | reverse complement strand
AAGTCTACTCTTACATCATCTTTCAACTCCTCAGCTTTACCATCATTGTCTTTATATAATTTGATTGGCAGCATAGACACTGTATCAGCTATAAACTGAATACAACTCTTTACACTAGGAATATTTAAAGCCTGTTCCTTGGAAATAATGTCACTTGAAAGTATTGCACGTAATAAAATATCATTAGCAATATCAGATTTCCCTTCTGTATCAAATGCTCTATCCTCTTTCTGCCATGGCCATCTCAATTTCTCACCACCTTTCTGCTCTGGTCATTCCTTAGCAAAATGTATATCCTATGATTCTTATCCCTTTAGCATTTTTGTGCTCTAAATCTTCATCATAGGTGTTTTTATAATACTCAAGTTTCTTCTCTAAATTTTCAGGTGGATTAATGATTATTTCTGGCATTTCAAATCCATGCACTTCTATAAATACTCCAACACTTGTTTTTGACCTTATTGCTTGTTTTATAATAAATTCCAAATCACTCATTTTTTCTAATTCACCATACATATTTGATAACCTCCTATCCAACTTGAACAGCAAAATCATCAGTTCCATATAATAAATCTTGCTGTAATAAGTAAATAGCATTAATTAATGCTACCACCATATCGACTTTGCCCTCTGATTTTTTCTTATTTACGTATTTATTGAGGTTTGTATCTTCTGTACATCTAGC
This sequence comes from Firmicutes bacterium FC7, assembly GCA_022760735.1. Lineage (GTDB taxonomy): Bacteria > Bacillota > Clostridia > Tissierellales > Tissierellaceae > UBA3583. The sequence goes on along the minus strand of JAKELU010000019.1, from coordinate 6,359 downwards.
ATTTTGAAAGTTTATTTCTAGCATTAGGTTTTCATCATATCTGAAAGTTTTATTTAATATACACTCTTTTAATAATTTAGTAGGCATATGCAACACGCTTGAATGTTGCTTAATTTCTACACACTCACAACCTACTGCTTCTAACTTTTGAACAGTGGATATAGCATTATATCTGTCATATCCTACTTGTTGAATTTCTACTCCATATTTTTCTTCAAGTGTTAATATGAAATTTTCTATGAAGCTATAATCTATAACTTCATCACCGCATTCAAAACAAACACCTTGCTTAATTAATCTGTCATAATCAACTTTTTCTTTTTTGCTTTTTAAATCCTTTTTATCTTTAGGAATAAACCCCCAAACCTTACCGTAAATCATTCCCTCATACTCTGTTACCATAGCAACAGCAGTATTATCATCAGTTTGCGACAAATCTAATCCTACCCAAACTCGTTTACCTTTCCAGAACTCTAAGTCCTCTTTAATCTTACATTCTCTTACTTTAGTTACATCAATATATCCTTCTACTCCAAGACCTTTATATTTAATGTTATTATGTTTACATAGGTAATTCTCACGTTTATTTTCATACAGAATAGCCATAGTACGCATGTCTTTTATTGCATTAAACACATATTCATGCGAAACTGCTACAGGATTGGATTGATATATTACTAAATCATTAGTCATCCATTGATCATTTATTAATAAATCATCATCAGGCTCATAAAGTAATGAAAATCTTCTTTTATCATCTAATAAACCATCTAGTACTTTTTTTGATATATCTATTTCATCTATCATTGCATTATTATCGTTAGGATATTGAGTACTGATTATAATTCCTAGTTTATTGTGTAAAGTAATTTGCGAAGACCTCATTGATTCTATCGGATAACTATCCATTGCTCCTGCTTCATCTGCTAGGAAAGCATTAGCCAATTTACCATCCATTCTGTCCTCTGAATAAGCTAAAGGTATATATTCACTATCTGTTAAAAGACATCTTATTTCACTTCTCAGTAGCTTAAACACATCATCTTCTGCTAGCAGTGGGCTTGATTTTATGATTTTTCTTATTGCTATTTGCAATTCCTTAGATAATTTCAAATCCGGAGCAACTGAGAAAAATCTGCTAAATTTCGGGTCGGTTAACATTAATAGAATAAAAATAACCGCTGCATTAAATGTCTTAAAATTCTTTCGACATATCTCTAATACTGCGGTTACATAATATCTTATATCTTTATTTTCATCATTTTTTAGCTTAGTACATAGTACTGCTACAATAAGTAGCCAAGCATAGTCCTCTAAGCCTTCATCCATAGGACATTGTAAATCAGGATGCACCATTAACGTTAATAATTTATTGATTTTATCAAAAGCCTTTTCATCATTATAAGCTTCAGGATTTTTCCCATCTACTATGTCAATCCACGATTTAGCTTGTTTCTTTACATACTTAGGAACTTTGCGATTACCTTCTTCTATACACCATTGAGCATACTTGTAAGCTCTACTATTTTTAACTTCCATTTAGTGCCTTTAACAATGGATTTTCCTCTTTTTCTACTTTTTTAGGTATACTCCTTAGTGCTGCGGCAATCGTCATTATATTTTCTTTTTCTATATCTAAAAGCATTTTTCTTTTTGTTTGAATTTGTTTATCTAGGTTAATTATATTCTTTTGCATGTCCGACTTCATTTTATAATAAGTGGTTAGATCCTCATTATCAATAAATGTCTCTTTATCATCTATCAATTCTTCAAGGTCCTTATAGAAGAATTCCCTCTTTTCTTCAAAATCCCTACATTCAGCTTGTAACATGCAATATCTATTAATTATTGATTCATATATAGCATCATTCTTTTCAATGTTCTTCAGTAATTTATTTAACCTTAAAAATTCTTTATGTGCTACAGGATTAGCTTTTACTTCAGGTCGCTCCTTTAATGCTACACCTGTAGCAAGAGCTTTTTCTCCTTCTTCTCTTTGTTTTAACTCTTTTTTAGTCCTATGTGATTTTCCTTCGGTTTTTAATACTGCAAATGGTTTTGGTGGTGTAGGCATTAATATCACTTCCTTTCATATATCATGTATCTATAAGTTTTTTAAATAACTCTCTAAATCGTCATAATTCCATATCCTTTTTGGATGGTTAGATCTACATGTTAAGTGATGAGCATTTGGACCAATAGCTGCATCTGCCTTTAATCCATCAATGCAATTTGATTGCTCAGATATGAATTTTATTTTGTCACCATTTTTCAGATGTATTTCATATCTATGTTGTATTGCTTTTTCAATTTTTTCTCTGTATAGTTCGCATATGTCTATAAACATATCTCGAACAAACTGCAAATTTAATTTCTCTATTATAATAATCAAAATCATTCTCCTTTCAAAAAGCTGATGTGGGAATGTTTTATCTAAATGGGGGGTCACGTGGTATCCACAGGCTCACCTATTTTTTAACCCACTACTCGGGGGATACTATTTCAGTTTTCAATTATTATGTCTATTTCAAATGGATTTTCCTTTGCTAACCCACAATGCGCTCCAAACTTTTCCATTAAACTCCATAATTGAGTTTCATAATATCCATTTTCATCTAATATTAGTTCAAATGTATTGCCTTTACCACCACTATCTTTAATCTTTTTATTTAATTCATCATGCCTTTTCTTCAACAACATAATCCCATAATCGGTTAGTTTTACTTTTACTTTGTCATTCAAATTAATCTTAACTTTCATTTCAAAACCTCACCTTTCTAATACTCATATCCGTATTCCTTTTCTAATAGCTTGTATAAATATTCCTTACTTATCTCCCCACACTCTGCCTGTTCATGATGTTCTTCGCATAAAGTAATAAGATTATCCTCATCTAACCTCCTATCAAAATCTTCTTCCAATGATGTTATATGATGTACTTCTAAACCATTGTAGTTATACTTGTCATTCTCTTTACATACCTGACACAGATAAGAATCCCTTTCAACAATACTATTTCTTTTTTCTCTCCACTTCCTGGACCATCTGAATTTATTTATATCATTACTAGGTTTTTTTCTCTTAGGTTTCTTACCACAATCAAACTTGCTGTCATGTATTCTCATACAATACTTACAACTCTTTAACATACTACCACCTACTTAATCTGTTTCATCTTCCCATTAACTCTTTTAAATATTGGATGCTTCTCCATACATTCTTTGAGATCATCATACTTTCCTGTAACGATTATATCTCTATGTGCTGCATGATAAGGACAAGTTATGTATCTGCTCTCTAATTCACTATGTCTTACTTCATCCTCTAATAAAATAAAACTCTTACGACATGTCTTACATTTATAAGCAATATACATAACCTCACCTCTCTTACATAACAAAATAAGCCGATAGATTTCTCTACCGACTTATCCGCCCGAGTCCTCTCGAGCCCCAAATATTCTTTTCCTTCCAGGTGATAACTTTACACCCTGCCCCGAACTAGCGGAACGAATATTAATTTATACACTTCGACTTACTACCATATTAACATGGATAAATCGGATTTTTCGGATTATGCTAAAATTATTTTTGCCATTACCATAATAACACATCTTTAGGGTCAAATTCTGCCACATCACAATTAAAACCTTTTAATAGTTCAGGTATTTCCATAAGCAATTCGCAATAGGTAGTTTCATCTTTTTCTGCCTTATCGAGATATTCTCGTAGTTCTTTTATTAATTGTTTTTTACTTGCTTCCATCTTTAATCCTCCCATCTATTACACATAATAATCAAAGTGCGTCTTTATCTAAACTGTCCAAATACTTGTCATGTACCAACTTTCTCGGATAAGATTCATCATATTTTCCTATCCTATAAGCTATCGCTTGCCAAGACAATCCATCTATATATCTATACTGAAATACCCTCCTAGTCTTACTATCAGGTATACTGCTAATAAATTTCTCTATTTCTATCTTCATATCTTCACATTTTTCTTTTCTATCTACAAGTAAGGATTTTACCGTATTTAATCTATCAACATCTTGAATGTTGTAACCCTCTATGGTAAATGATCTAGGTTGATAAGGAAATTCACTATTGGATCCCGTTACCTTATCGTGTTCAACTTTGAAATTAGATAGTTTATCTATACGTTTTTCCAAGTCTTTAATCTCTGCCTGGAGATCCGTGTATTGAGTTAAAAGTTTTTTTGCATTCATGGAGTTATACCTCCTTATCTAATATTTCTAGCTTTCTATTCAAGTACCATATAGCTTTCTTGATATCTTCTTTGTATTTCCCCTTATGCTCTGCCCTCGCTATATACTTAATTGCATTTCCGAGATGGAAATCCAACTCCCAATCCTCTATAACATCAATTACTTCTATAGCTCCAGTGTTATAATGTTCTGGGTGATTAATCATTTCCACGATTTACACTCCTTTCCGATTCAAATCCCTTAGGATATCTTTTCTTTAGCTTGTCTACATTATGAGTAGCAATATCATTTAGAGTAACTCCTATACCTTTAGCTGTTATTGCTATATACCACAATACATCTCCTAATTCATCTAATAACTTATCTTTATCAAGCTCATGTCCTTGAAATAAGTGTTTTTTAACTATATCAGCTACTTCTCCACTCTCACCAGCTAATCCCAATACTCCATTTAGAATTAATGCTTTACTATCTGAATCTCTTGATGCTGTTCTTAATGCTGCTTG
>JAKELU010000019.1:0-1616 GCA_022760735.1 Firmicutes bacterium FC7 | reverse complement strand
TATTCGTTTAAATTCATTGTATAATCTCCTTTCACTGTTGCATATAATACTTGTAATGTGCTTTATTTATTGCCTTTCTGTTTAGTTAATTCTTTAACTAATAAGTCATGTAACTCTTTACTTATATACTTCCATTCAACATCTTTAGTAGTTCTTAATCCAATACTACATGAATCTGTAACAGTATCGTAACAAAGTCTTACAACACCATCAGATACTCTCAAAATTTCTGTACCTATTTGTCCTGGTAACATCAACACACCTTCTTTCTCCTTCTTTTAATTCACATAAAAAACATTATGCGTATTAATCTATATACTCAAATCTATATTCTTGTCCTGTAGGATTGTGCCTTCCTGGTGGTACTTTCGATATAAACATATCTATTGGCCTCGCCCATACTTTGCCAGTAAAATCATCTCGTACATATATCGCTAACATCTCACCTGATTCAGTATGTTCTGCGAATTCTAGTAGCTGATATATCCCTCCTTTAAAATGCCTATACCTTCCTAGTTTTAAATTTCTATACATAAGCTCACTCCCTCAGAATATTCATAGTAACAGATTCAATTCCTTCTATATCCTCATACCTGATAGCATCTATAATCTCACTCATTATTCTTTTAGCATCAATAAATGTTTTTATTTCTTTTACATCCTCAGCGGTTAGGAGCGGAACTCTATTAGTTCCAGTTAAAGCTCCACTACCTAATCCTTTTTCTGCTTTTACATCTGTATATCCTGAAAAAAATAATCTCTTGTCTTCGTTGTTTAATGCAGATATTATTATTCTCATTTAACACTTCCTTCCCAGGCTTCTAATAAAGCCTTTTTCTCCGTTTCTGTCATTGTCTCTATACCTAATTCTTTAGCTTGTCCGACCAATTCCTCTAGTAGTAAACTCATTTCTCTTGTGTCATATACACTAGAGCCATAGTAATTGATTGTGTTTGTATATCCTTCTATTTTGCTGTCTCCTAATATTTCTGACTGCCAACCTAAACCTTTGCTTTCCCATGCTTGAATCCATTTTTCTAGAGCATCATTTCGTATTGGTACTATCTCAAATTGTCCTACTTGCTTAATAGCTTGCTTATATACGTATTCTTTAGTATTTCCTATTTTCTCAGCTATCTTTTGTGATAGAATCCAGCAATAAGCATTTGCATCTAGACTTCTTCTTTTTCTATATTGTTTTATTTCTACAGATAGCAACTTGCCTTTTTCGATTATTTCTTTAAGCTTAATTATTTCTTGTATGGTTTGCTGACTCTTAGGTGTAGTTATGACTATTTCCATTTGATTTATGTCCTCTGGATATTGAATTTTAATAGCACTTGCTATCATTTACTCACCACCTATAGATAAAAACTATTTCCCATAAGCCTAAAAATCGCATCTTCTCTTTTTATTCCCTTAACTGTACTAAGCTTTTTAAATGCCTTATAGGCCTGATGTGGCTTTAGTCCTAATATTTCAATTAACTCTTCAATCGTGTAATATTTCTGAGTGAGTATATTTTCTAACTGAGCTTGCATTTCTCTTTTATATTTGAGATCTGTTTTCTTGTTCTGATGAGGTCCGTTGATACCTCTATGCTCCTCTGATGTAAG
>JAKELU010000018.1:42831-43093 GCA_022760735.1 Firmicutes bacterium FC7 | reverse complement strand
CCTGCCTTACAAGCAGGGGGTCACAGGTTCGAGCCCTGTTGTGCCCACCATAAAATTGGCCTGGTAGTTCAGATGGTTAGAATGCCAGCCTGTCACGCTGGAGGTCGAGGGTTCGAGTCCCTTCCAGGTCGCCAATTTAAAATATATAAGCTGGCGTAGCTCAATCGGCAGAGCAACTGACTTGTAATCAGTAGGTTGGGGGTTCAATTCCTCTCGCCAGCTCCACAAAGAAAAATGGAAGCGTACCCAAGTGGCTAAAGGG
>JAKELU010000018.1:42368-42634 GCA_022760735.1 Firmicutes bacterium FC7 | reverse complement strand
GGTAGAGCCCCAGCCTTCCAAGCTGGTTGCGAGGGTTCGATTCCCTTCACCCGCTCCATACTCAAATATATCTGCACCTATAGCTCAGCAGGATAGAGCAACGGACTTCTAATCCGTGTGCCGGGGGTTCGAATCCTCCTAGGTGCACCATAGTATATTGGGGTGTAGCCAAGTCGGTAAGGCACCAGACTTTGACTCTGGCATTCCACAGGTTCGAGTCCTGTCACCCCAGCCATTTTGTTTTGAATTAAACACAAATAAACATA
>JAKELU010000018.1:0-42218 GCA_022760735.1 Firmicutes bacterium FC7 | reverse complement strand
GGTAGAGCCCCAGCCTTCCAAGCTGGTTGCGAGGGTTCGATTCCCTTCACCCGCTCCATTGTATAATAAATTATGTACCCTTAGCTCAGCTGGATAGAGCGTCTGACTACGGATCAGAAGGCCAGGAGTTCGAATCTTCTAGGGTACACCAATAAAAACCTTGTGATTATTAAAATCACAAGGTTTTAATATTTTTTTGTTTTTTATGGTGTATTTAAAACATCAAAATCGGTATTAAATGGGTATTATTAAAATATTATTGAGTTCTTAAATATAAATTTGTTCTATCAATGTAAATGAATAATTTACATAAAAGTTCATTAACTTTCTATTTTAATTACCGATATATAATTTAGATATTGAAATTTATGTGATAAACTACTTTGTGAGCAAATTAATCATAACTATTACTATGATTAATTTGCCTTTTAAATTATTATTTTGAGTTTCTTAAAAATTGACTAGTAGCATTGATTTATTAAATAAATCCATTTAAACTAGAAGTAATTAGTAATATGTTTTGCAGCGAAAGGAGAAATAGAATGACGATTAGGAAAATCAAGGCTAAATTGCTTATGTCACTTGCTTTAATTTTACTTGTTGGATTTATTCCATTTAGTAATGTTTCAGAAGCATCAAAAATTTATTCAACGGCAGAAGAAGATAATGTAAAGCCAGTGATTAATTATGCTTATATAGAAGATGGTAAATTAAAATTAAGTATAGATGATAATGAAGAGTTAGCTGATAAGCCTATCGTTTATAGAATTGATAAAGAGTTTCGATCCTATGAAATTGACATGGATGATTATGAATATGAAAGAGATGGTAGGGAAAAGGTCGGTAAAATATATGAAATAAATATTGATATACCATCATTGATTTATATAAATATTATAGATTGGGCAGAAAATGTGAGTACTTATAAATTTAATATTAAGGAGGATAATTCACCACTTACTAAATATGTTCCAGATTTTGTTTTAGAGAGACTAGCTAAGAATAGACAGTCTAAAGTCAATAAGTTTAAAGGATATAAAGATATTTTTGAATTAGAATATGGCAAAGTTGTACATGCTTTAAGCTTATACGAAGAAGTTATAGAGGATAATTACAAAAGTTATAATAAAAATGATATAAAAATTAAAGTTAGCGGCCTTTCTATGGATAAGGATGGTAATATTAAACTAGATAAGTATGGAATATTTAAGGTAACTATTACTCATAACAAGGATAAAACATTTGAGGAGATAGCATATATTCTTATAAAACCAGATTGGAGAAACATTGAAGAAAGAAGAACTCCTAGTAATGTTAGTCCGTATATAGTTTATAAGGATAAGATTAAAGTTGCAGATTATTATAGATATGAAGATGAATTAAGTAACAACAAGAAAAAAGTTGATACTTCATATATGCTTGTATATAACGAAGAAACAGATCAAACTGTTACTATGAATGATAGTATAAGCTTGGAACTAAATAAACCATATAGATTAAGTGTATTAAACTTTGAAGACAACTCAGAGCAAGACTTTTATATTATGAGACAAGAAAAACCAAAGGCATTAAATAGAAGTTTTAACGATGTTGATGAAGATTATTGGGCAAGCAATAATATAAATTATTTAGTTTCAAAAGGGCTCTTAGCAGGTTATCCTGATGGTACTTTTAATCCTACTGGCAATATTACAGTAAGGGAATTTATGACAGTATTAAGTAGACAAATAGCTCTAAATCCCAAAAATGTTAAGCCAGTTGTTACAAATGCTATTGTGCCTATAAGCCCATATTCATGGGGATATATTGAGTCTAAGTCTATTCTAGATAGGATACCATCTATTGATTTAGTTAGGTTTAATTATTATAACATGGATAGACCTATTACTAGAGAAGAGGTAGCATTCTTAATAGATAAGGCCTTAGATCTTGGATTAGCATATAATACTGAGATGAACAGTATGCTTACTGATATTGGTTTATCTTTATATCCAGTTGAAGTTAAAAAGTTGATGGATTTTGGTTTAATTACAGGTTATCCAGATGGAACTTTTAGACCAAAAAATTTAATTACAAGGGCTGAAATAGCAGCTATATTTACAAAAATAAAATAAATACTTATAAAATCCTAAGACGTCAACTGTTCTTAGGATTTTATTTACCATCAAATATTCGCTAGTAATAGTTTATTCTATCTTGAACTTTATACGAAACAAGTCTAAATAAATCTTAAATTATGCCGATAAAATTAATAATAACTAAGCTTCAAGGGGGATTTATCTTGATAAAAAAAAGTAAAGTTGAAAATAAATTAAAAAGAGTAATTTGTTTAGTTTTAGCATTAATTATGATGATACCATCAGGAGTATTTGCTGAGGAATCCAACAAAGTAGAATATACAGTATTCAGTTGGGATGATTATAGAGCAAAATTAAAGGAAGGCATAATTAATCAGCAAGATATAATAACCATTAATTTTGATGGCGAAATGAATTTTACAAATGAAAAAATTATTGAACAAGCTGTTATAAACACTTTTAATAAAGCAGTTGCAGAAGTCCCTAAACACCTTGGGGAGTTAAATATAAATAAAAATGATACAAAATTTGATTTTATTATCAATAATAGCAATGAGGAAGTTTCTGGAGTTGTACATTCAATTGAGTATATAAATAATATTAATGAGATTAATGCAGTACTTGCTGGATTATATCAAACTATAAAAACGGAAACTACAGACTACAATAAAATAAAATTAGCTTATGATTATATTTTAAATGAATTGAGTTATGAATATGAAAAAGATAATCATAGGATCTTAGATGGGTTAAATGATGATAAACCAGTTTCAAGAGAAGCATATGCCATGTTGTTTTCAATTATAATGGATGAGTTAGGCTATGAAAATACTATCATAACAGGAACAATTAAAAGTAATAAAGAGCCTCATTTATGGAACTTAGTTAAGTATCAAGGAAACTGGTATCATGTAGATTCTAGAATTGGGGATGTAAACCATGCTAATAAGGATAAGTATTTCCTAAAAACAGATGCTGAGATGTTGAATAGTGGATTTTTTCATGATTGGGATCCAAATGAAATAATTAATAATATTGTAATAGGCGCAATAGATGAAGCGGAATATACCATAAGAAGAATTGAAGTAGATAAACCTCTGTCTCCTTTTAGAGAAACAGCTGAATACAGAATAAATTCAGCAAAATCTAAATTAAGCAGTATAAAAGACATAGAGATTAAAAGTAATCTAGAAAATCGAATAAAAATGATTGAAAAAGTAATAAAAGCAATAAAGGCTGTTGAAAAAGCAGAAACACCACCATTGAAAATGAGTAATGTAACATCTGCAAGAAAGGAACTAAGTAATATTAATCAAAGTTATCAAGCTATAATTGATACCCTTAATTCTAGATTAAACAAAGTAGAGAAAAATATTAATTTTAATGAGCTATTAACAAAAGCTATAAAAGCCTTAGAAAAAGCAGAAAAGACCATGAAAGAAACAGATATTGCTTTAGCTAAAGTTGCTATTCAAATGCTTCAGTCAACTGGAGAATCAGAAGAATTAACTGATGCAATAGATAGAATAGATGCAATAGATGCCGTTATTAAGGCTGAAAAAAGCTTGGCAAAATACATGAAAGACTACTCTGAAGAAAACAAGTTAGAATTAGAAGGTTTAATTGATAATGCTAAGGAAGCTATAGAGAAAGTAAATAATATAAATAATCAACTCAATAATAGGATGGCAGTTATAGAATATGCAAAGAAAGCAATAGAGTCAATAGAAGCAGTTGAAGATCAGATAACTAAGGAAACTGCTGAAGCTGATATTGCAATGGTAACTGATAGCAAAATAAGAAAAGAATTAGAAAAGAAATTAAAAGAAGTTGTTTCTAAGATAGATTTATATAAAAAAATAGAAAATGCCAATAAAGCTATAAATGAGGCGAAAGATAGTTTAAGAGATGTTAATACAAATTCAACAGACAATATATTAGCAGTAAATAGAGCAGAAGAGGCAGTAAAACTATTACCGTCTGGGAATTTAAAAAAAGAACATCAAAGTGTAATTAAGGAACTTAATAATGCAATCAAAGCAAAGCAATTTGTTGAGACTGCTGAGAAAAAAGACATTATTAAGCTAACAGAGAAGGATATTACTGCTGCGGAAAAGGCTATTTCAAATGTGAATTATGAAGAATATATACCAGGTCTTAAGGAACGAGTTAAAGAACTACGAGATAATTTAGAAAACTATAAGGCACTTGAGCTTCTACAAAAGGCAATTGAAGCAGTAAATAAAGCAAAAGATACAAAAGCATTTAAAGATATAACTGTGGCTAGAAAGGCCATAAGTTTCCTTAAAGGTACAGAGGTATTAGAAGTTGAAGGTAAAACTATTAACAAAGCAACACTGACTGAGGATATTGAAAATCTTGAAATTGAAATTGCTACAGATGCAGTAAAATATGCTGAAGAAAGTGCAATTTCTAATTCCAAATCCTTATCAAAGGATATTTCAGCTGCTGAAAAATTGGTTGATGTTATTAGACTTAAGGATGAAAAACAAAATCTTAATACTAGAATTAAAGCGTTATATAGCTACATGAATGCAATAAAAACATTGGAAAATGCAGAAAAAAATAAGAGCAAAGAAAATAAGGATGCTGTTGTTAAGTCCTTCGAGGATTTTCAAGGTATAGTTAAACAGATAGATAATGACATATATGAAAATGTATATAAACTTTTGGAAAAAGAAATAAGTACTAGAATTGACGCTATAGAAAACTACTTGGAAACTGAAGAACAAAAAGTAACAAATGCGGAAAATGCTGTAAAAGAAGCAGAGGATAAGTTAACATATGATAGTGAAACTAATACTATTACAGAACCTGATTATGAAACTATGAAGATAGCACAAGATGCAGTAAATCTTGTAACTGATAAAAATATAAGGGCAAGCCTACAAAAAAGATTAGATGCTATACAACTAGTCAAGGATGCAAAAATTGCAGTTACTAGAGCAAATGCTTATCCTACTGAAAAAAGCGTTAAAGATGCTGAAGCAGCTCTAAGCAAGGTAGATGGCAAGTATTCGGATATAATTCAATATCTAAGTGAAGAAATTTTCAAATTAAAGAATCAACTAGATATATCAAAGAAAGTAGACGAGGCTACTAAGCTAGTACAAAAAGCAGTAGAAAGTAGGAAATCATCCGACATTATAAATGCAAGATTTGTGGTAGAAAGCATTAAAGATTTAATAGATGACCCTACAGACGAAAATGACCTATATGATAAACTAATAAAAATTCTTATTGATTTAGAAAAGTCTATAGAAAATGAATCAAAAGAAGAAAGTGAAGCACTAGCAGCTGCTAAAGAAGCTATAGAGAAAACATTTAAAGAAATAAACGATGTAAATCAGTTTATTACAGGAATCATCGAAGGTAAGGTTGATGAAGAAGAAACTAATAAAATAAAACAAGCTTATAATATGATACAGGCTGCTAAAATTCAAGTCATTAATGCAAATGCAGCAGTCCGTAAGATTAGCGATAAAAATTTAACTAAGGACTTGCTTGCACAAATTGACTATGCTAATAAAGAAATTGAACTTGCAGAGGACAATATTGATGTTAAGGAAGCTATAAGATTAGTAACAATTGCATCTTCTTCAGTACTAAATGTAAAAAACGAAGTGGATAAATCTAATGCAAAATTAGATATTGCAGCAGCTAGAAGAGCAATAGATAAAATAAACCATAGTAGCAATAAAGCTCTTAAAACAACGATATTAAATACTATAAATTCAATAGAAAAAAAATTAGAACAAGATAATGATCAAGAACTTATAGACTTAGCAGTAAAAGCTGTAAATGATGCAGCTGAATTACTTGCAAAAGCTGTAAGAGAAAATACTATAAGAGATATTGAAGTACAAGAGGAAATTGATAAAGCGATATTTGCTGCTAGATTAGCAATAGGTTGGATTAGTGATAATAACAAAGCTGCTAAAGATACCTTGACAGATTTTATAAATCAAATTGCAGAAATGTATGAAGCAGAAAAAGAAGGAATAAAGAATGAAGAACGTATAAAAAATGCTGAGAAAGCAGTAGAAGAGGCTGAAGCTAAGAAGGGTACAGAAGAATTAGATAGTTATATTAGAATAGCAAGATTAAAAATAAGAGTAATTAAAAATGATAGCCCAGAAACAGATGCAAAAATAAAAGAACTAAACCTAAGATTAGATATATTAGAAGGTAAGAATGGTGGTGGCTCCGGAGGAGGCAATGGAGGAAAAGGTGGCTCTGGTAGTAGTGGAAGTGGTAAAGGTGGAGATACTACTGATATCACTATAATTCCTACAAGTCCAATTCCAGATAGCAAAAGAAAGATAGGAACTATGGAGCCAAATTGGGGAAAAACAAAAGAGCTTAAGAAGGCAAATCCAGAAGCAGGCATATCAGTACAAGATTTAGCAGCAATAAATATATACGAAAGCAAGCTAAAAGTCATGGAGCTTTCTAATTTGTTAAATAATACATCTAATGTAAAGATTGGATTATCAGTAAGGGGTAAGAGCATCAAATTAGATTCTGCACCTTTAATACATGACAAATATAACCATAGTATATTAGTTCCTGTAAAATATATAGGTGATGAAATAGGATTCACTATAAGCTTATCAGATAATCCAGTAGTTAAGGGAGCAAAGAAACTGTTGATAAATAGGTTTGTTAACGGCATTAGCAAATCAATTATTATGGATATAGGCAGTGAATATTGCTATGTAGATGGAATTATGGTCAAGATTAGCTCCAAGCCAGTAATTCAAAATGGAAGGGCATATGTACCATTAGACTTGTTAATTGAACATCTTGGCTTAACATTTACTTATTATAGCCAAAACGGAAATATTCAACTTATAATAAATTAAAAATTTAATTATTCAAATTAGAACTTTAAAACCTAAGGATCAAATATTATTAACGATTCTTAGGTTTTTCTGTTTTAAAATCTATTAATTATCAAACATTGTGTAAATAGAATTACTTTGAATGTTATTTTGAGCAGCTTGAATTATTTTATTTAATATGTAAATAATATTAAAAGTTTAGAAAATAGCAGGGTTTTTAATCTAATGATTAATAAGAAAAATATGGGGGGTCTTTCTCTATGAGTGGAAGTAATAAAGGTATTTTACTTATCATAGGTGGAGCAGAGGATAAAGATGATAAAATGCATATACTTAGAAAATTTGTTAGATTATTGGATAGCGATGATTCAAAGTTACTAGTTCTAACAACTGCCACTAAAGAGCCGGAGGCAGTTGGTGATAATTATAGAAGGGTGTTTAGTAAATTAGGTATGAGAGATATCGATATACTTAATTTAGATAGCAGAGAAGATGCAAACGAGGAAGAATTCGTAGAAAAAATAAGAAGAGCCGAAGGTATATTTTTTACAGGAGGAGATCAATTAAGAATAACAAGTATAATTGGAGGAACAAGAGCTTCAGAAGCATTATTAGAATGCTATTATAATGGTGGAGTAATTGCTGGCACAAGTGCAGGAGCATCTGCAATGAGCAGAATTATGATCGTCGAAGGAGAAAGTAATGAGCCAGCTCGGAAATGTACAGTAAAATTGGCACCTGGACTAGGATTGATGGATAAGGTAATAATTGATCAACACTTTGCACAAAGAGGCAGAATAGGTCGTTTGTTATGTGGAGTTGCAGAAAATCCAGAGATTTTAGGTGTAGGTATAGATGAAGATACTGCAATAATTGTTTATTCAGATGATACATTTGAAGTATATGGTACTAATTCGGTAACTGTAATAGATGGGAGATCGATAGAAAGCTCAAATGTATCTGAGTTAAAACCAAATGAAATCTTAGCAATAACAAATATTACACTACATGTTTTGCCTGAAGGTTATGGTTATGATTTGATTAAAAAACAAGTATTTAGATTTTAACCTATAAAAATAATATTTATGAATGTTGGGAGGCAGCAAATATTGGAATTAGTCAGCATAAAAGCATATAAAGGAAGAAATATATATAGTCACAAGCCAGTACTTCAACTTGTTGTTGATCTTGATTATTTAGATAAGAAAACAACTAATGACTTCTATAAATTTAATGATTGCTTGTTAGAGCTTTTTCCTAATATAATAGAGCATTACTGTGGACTTGGTAAATATGGAGGGTTCGTAGAGAGAATAAGAGAAGGAACATACTTAGGTCATGTTATTGAACATTTAACACTGGAGTTACAAGTTCTTCTAGGATACGATGTATATTTTGGAAAGACTAGGGCAATCGGAGATTCTTCCCAATACAACATTATAGTTGAATATATAAATGAACAAGTTGCCATAGAATGTGCAAAAGAATCAATTTATATTGTCAAGAAACTAATAAATAATGAATATGTTGATTTAGAAGACATCATTTATGGATTAAATAGAATAAAGGAAAAATATGAATTTGGTCAAAGCACGAAAGCAATTTATGAAGAAGCTAAGAAAAGGGGAATACCAGTAAGGAGATTAGGTACTGATAGTATTCTAGAACTAGGATATGGAAAGTTTTCAAAGAGGATACAAGCTGCTCTTACTGATTCTACTAGTGGGATTTCGATAGATATATCATGTAACAAGCAATTGACTAAACAGATACTAGATGAAAATAATATCCCTACACCTATTGGTGATATTGCTTATACTCTTGATGATGCTCTTAACATTGCATATGAAATTGGATACCCTGTTGTTCTAAAACCCTTAGATGGCAATCAAGGTAAGGGTGTGGTACTAAATGTAAGGAACTCGGTTGAATTGGAGGACAATTATCATATTCCTTTAAAGTATTCAGATTGTGTAATTGTTGAAAAATATATAACCGGTAGAGATTACAGGGTATTAGTAATAAATAATAAAGTTAGTGCTGTAGCTGAAAGAATTGCACCTGAGGTTATCGGAGATGGTATACACACAATCAAAGAATTAGTTGAAATTGAAAATAAAAATGACTTAAGAGGGAATGGTCATGAAAAGCCATTAACGAAAATAAGGCTTGATAATATATCTTTAAATTTTTTATTTAAGAATGGAATGGATGAAGATTACATTCCAAGACAAGGAGAAGTTGTAAAACTAAGAGGAAATGGTAATTTAAGTACTGGTGGTACCGCTATTAATTGTACTGAGAAAATTCACGAAGAAAATAAAAAATTTGCAATTAAAGCAGCAAAGGCAATTGGATTAGATATCGCTGGAATAGATATTATTACTGATGATATATCCAAACCTTTAAATGAAAGTGGAGGTGCTATTATTGAAGTAAATACAGCCCCTGGTCTTCGAATGCATTTAAGCCCAACAATAGGGAAAGGGATAAATGTAGCTTCAGATATTTTAGATTTTCTATATCCAAAAGGAACTCCTTATTCTATTCCTATTTTAGCAATAACCGGTACTAATGGGAAAACTACTACAACGAGACTAATAAGTCATACATTGTCAATATCAGGAAAGGTTGTAGGAATGACTACATCCAGTGGAATATACATTAATAATGAATGTATAAAAGAGGGAGATAATACTGGTCCTGTAAGTACAAGAAACGTATTAAGTTCAAAAGATATTGATGTGGCAGTTTTAGAAGTTGCTAGAGGAGGAATAATAAGAGGTGGACTAGGGTATGATTTGGCAGATGTGGCTGTGATTACTAATATTGGGAATGACCATTTAGGTATAGATGGAATTGAAACCTTAGAGGATATGGCATTTGTTAAGAGTCTTGTAATAGAGGCAGTTAAATCTGAAGGTTATTCCATTTTAAATGCTGCAGACAAGATGGCAGAGTATTTAATAGGGAGGGCAAGTGGCAACATTATACTTTTTAGTATAGATAAAAATGATATTTTCATAAATCATATTAATAGTGGAAATATAGGTATTACGATAGAGAATGACATTGTATATATTTATAAAAATAAAGAAAAAATGAAATTAATTGAGATAAGTAAGGTTCCAATTACATTTAATGGTATATTAAGATGTAATGTAGAGAATGTACTTGCTGCTTCAAGTGCACTATTTGCATATGGTGTAACCTTAAGCACAATAAGGGAAGGGCTTTCTACATTTATGCCAGATATACACATGAATCCTGGTAGATTTAATATCTTTGATATAGATAATATAAAGGTGATGATAGACTATGGTCATAATATTGATGGCTATAAGCAAGTTGGTGATTTTATAAAGTGCTTAGATGTAAAAAGATCTATAGGTATAATTGGAGTGCCAGGTGATAGACCAAATGATCAAATATTTAATATTGGAGTAAAAAGCGCAGAATACTTTTCAAAAATATATATAAAAGAAGATAGAAATTTAAGGGGAAGAGAACCAGGTGAGGTTGCTAATTTATTATATAAAGGTCTAATTAGCGCAAATTACAATCCTTTAAATATAAAAATAGTTTTGTCAGAAACAGAGGCACTTAAAACGGCACTAAATGAATCTTTAGATGGCGATTTCATTACAATGTTTTATGAAGAATTAAATCCTGCTATTGAAGTAATAAAGAAATTTAAAATGGATAAGTCTAAAAGAAGTATTGCATATTCTCCTTCAACATTTAATATGTTAACTAGTGTAAATTATAATAAGGCTTGAATATTTAATAATTAAAATGTCTAGATATAATTATCTGGGCATTTTATATTTTGTCCTTCTATTATAATTGTAAGTAAAATAATATTAAAGTATAATACATTTATGGGAGGTGTCCTATTGAAGAAAATAGCAATAATTATTGTAATTATAATTGGAGTAATTTCTGGGGCTATTAATTATTTTGTTAATAAGCCTTCTTCAACAGTTATATCATTTTCTGATGAGTTATATTTGATTATTGAAGACAAAGTGATTGAGTATGGACAACCATCAATAATAATAGATGATATAATCTATCTATCTTACGATTTTTTAAAGGAGTATGTAGATAATAATTTATATTACGATGAGTTAGAGGAGACTCTAATATTTACCAATGATAAATATGTTAGGAAATTTAAATTACATGAATACGTAGGTAGTGTAAATTTGAAAGAATTCTTTATTGACAATCCTATTATAAAAAGAGCCGGAATTATTTATATTCCTATTGATTTAATAAAAGATTATGAAATAGCAGTTAACTACTATGATACAACTAATGCAGTAGTGGTTGATTATACTAACATGTATTACCTTGAAGGTGAAATCATTTTAGAGAATCCTGTTATACGAAGCGATATGGACTTAAAGGCACCAATAATATTAAGCAACCTAAGTTTAGGCAGTAAAGTTAACGTCTATGGAGAATTTGAGAATTGGTATAAAATCAGAACCAAGGATGGGATACCAGGTTTTATAGAGAAAAAATATATAAAACTAAATCATTCAAAAGATATTTATAAAAGTGAGCTATTAGATAGAGATGATAATATTCATATTAGAGAAGAAAAAATCAATTTAACTTGGGACTACACTTATTCAAAGGTAAAATATACAGATAATATTAAACCAGTAATAGGTCTAAATGTTATCTCTCCAACTTGGTTTTCAATAACAGATATAGATGGATCAATTTTAGATAAAGGCAATAAGGATTACGTTAAAAAGTATCATGACTTAGGTTATGAGATTTGGCCTTTAGTAGATAATAGTTTTAATCCTGATTTAACCCATATAATACTTAAGTCATCATCAATGAGGGACGAAATCATTTCCAAGCTAATAAAGATTTATACAGAATATGATTTTGATGGAATAAATATAGATTTTGAGAATGTATATTTAAAGGATAAAGATTTACTAACTCAGTTTGTTAGAGAACTTTATCCTATTTTTAAAGAAAAAGGGCTTATAGTATCAATGGATGTAACTCCAATATCAACTAGTGAAAATTGGTCCATGTGCTATGATAGAAAAAAACTGCATGAATCTCTGGATTATAATATGTTAATGGCATATGATCAACATTGGGCTAGCAGTCCTATTGCTGGATCAGTAGCTGAATATACTTGGGTTGAAAATAGTATAAAAAGGGTTCTTGAAGAAGTACCAAATGAGAAATTGATTTTAGCTGTGCCTTTTTATACTAGGTTATGGACAATAGAAGGAGATAAGATTTCATCTAAGTCATTATCAATGAAAATTGCAAAAGATTTTATAGAGGAAAATGAAATTATAACAGTATGGAATGAATCTATAGGCCAATATTATGGGGAGACTAAAAAAAATGATACTGAATATAGAATTTGGCTTGAAGATGAAAAATCGTTAAGTTATAAAATATCCTTAGTCCACAAGTACAATCTAGCTGGAGTTGCATCCTGGAGAAAAGGATATGAAACTGATAATATATGGGAAAGCATTAACAGAAATCTAAACTAACTTATAAGGAGAGAGAACAATGAACTATAAGAATACAGTTATTAATATTATTAAGGGTGATATTACTGAACAAAAAGTAGATGCAATAGTAAATGCTGCAAATAATACTCTATTAGGTGGTGGTGGAGTAGATGGTGCGATACATAGTAAGGGCGGAAGAATTATTCTAGAACAATGTAAAAAGATAGGAGGATGCCCAACAGGAGAAGCAAGAATAACTACTGCAGGTAATTTACCATGTAAATATGTTATTCATACAGTTGGCCCTATTTATAATACTAATCGAGTAGATAATGAAAAGAAGCTTTATAATGCATATTTTAACTCCTTAAAATTAGCATTAGAGTATAAGTTAAAAACTATATCCTTTCCATCAATATCAACTGGAGCATATGGATATCCTGTTAGAGAGGCGGTAAAAGTTTCTTTTTCAGCAATTATAGATTTTTTGGATAAACATGATGGCTTGGATGAAATTAATATTGTTTTATTTAACAATGAAAATTTTGAAATATTTAATGAATATTTTAGTCTGAATTTACCAAAATAGTCGGAAATATTTAAATAATGGAATAAATTTTTCGTTGACTATTAAATAATTTTATTATATTATCATATCATATTGAAAATCGTAAGCGAGGAGTTGTTTAAAATATTTGCTGAAACACATAAAATTATAGCCTCCAATATATATGATAATGTATATGATATATATGGCGTTAAGCTAAATAAAGATAAGTTATTGTGGGGCTCAGTGGCTCCAGATATAGTACCAAAATATAAATTTATAAGGCATTATCAAAAGGAAAGCATAAATTATATTACTAAAGAAATAATGAAGATTATATTCCTTAGTAGATATATTGATTTCAATAAAATTCTTGATCCTTTTGCTATGAATTTATTAAGTAGTAAAATAGGTATCATATCTCATTATCTATCTGATTATGTATGTTTACCTCATGCAAATAGATGGACATTCGCTGACTCAATGTTAAAACATATCAAATATGAGTCAAGTTTAAATGAATATGCAGTAAAACATACATTTATAAAAAATGTTATAGACACAAATGATATAGATATATTTGAAAATGAATTTACAACTTTAAAGACAAAGATTAAGCACTATATTCAAAATGTTGTAGAAGAATATTCATTGAAGTCTGGATTTGATAATGACTTAAATTTTGCTTTATCATTGAATTTGAAGATAACGTACTTTATACTTGATACTATTGAAGCATACTCAGAAGATATTCATAAAGAATTTGCATTAGAATTTTAATATTATCTTGACAAATATAATATTTTTAGATATTATAAGACAATATATAATAACCGTGAGATAATATATAAAAAGCAGTGAGAGGAAGAGTAATCTATATTGAAGTTATAGAGAGCTAGGGATGGTGGAAGCCTGGCATGAATATATAGATGAAGAACATCCTTGAGCATCTGACCGAAATGTTTAAAGTAGGCTCAGACGGATATAGACCGTTAACTAACTATAAAGTATCGATTTTTTTAAAATCCGTACTTATTGAGTGAGCATTTTAAATGCTAATTAAGGTGGTACCGCGAAACCTTTCGTCCTTAGAATTAAGGATGAAAGGTTTTTTTATTATAGAAAATCAAATTTTATATATACAGGAGGAATTTATTATGATGATGGTTAATGGTTTAACAGCAAGAGAGTCACAAGTTGGTATAAAACTATTAAAAGATTATTTCGAAAAAAAATTAGCAGAAAAACTTAATTTGATGAGAGTTTCAGCTCCATTATTTGTTAAATCAGGTACAGGTATTAATGATGATTTAAGTGGCAATGAAAAAGCCGTATCATTTGAAATGAGAAAATATGGACAAAAACTTGAAATTGTTCAATCATTAGCTAAGTGGAAAAGAATGGCTCTTAAATGGTATGAGTTTGAACCTGGTGAGGGTCTATATACGGATATGAATGCCATTAGACCTGATGAAGAAGTAGATAAGATTCACTCAATATATGTTGATCAGTGGGACTGGGAAAAAGTAATAACTAAAGAAGAAAGAACAATTTCTTACCTTAAGTCAGTGGTTGATAGCATATATGAAGCTATGGTAGAGACTGAAGAGTTTATAAATGCAAGATATCCCCATAGATTGAGTAGAAAGCTACCTGATAAAATTAAATTTATTACAACACAAGAGTTAGAGGACAAATATCCTGACAAATTACCAAAAGAAAGAGAACACCTTATTGCTAAAGAGTATGGAGCTGTTTTCTTAAACAAAATCGGAGGTCCGCTATTATCTGGGAAACCACATGATGGGCGTTCACCTGATTACGATGATTGGGAACTAAACGGAGATATTATAGTATGGAATCCAGTATTAAATGAATCCCTAGAACTATCAAGTATGGGCATAAGAGTATCTGAGGAATCATTAAGAAAACAATTAAAAATGGCAGGTAAAGAAGAGAGAGAGAATCTAGAATATCATAAAGCTCTTTTATCTGGCCAATTACCTTATACAATTGGTGGAGGAATAGGGCAATCTAGATTGTGTATGTTTTATCTTCAAGCAAAGCATATTGGTCAGGTTCAAGCATCTGTTTGGCCTGAAGAAATGATTAAACAATGTGAAGATGAGGGAATATTTTTATTATAATGGTTATTAATTAGGACATAAAAGAGTACTATATAGTACTCTTTTATGTCCTAAAGCATTTATTAAATATTTGTAAAAAACCAATTATATTTTGTTCAACAATAATGGAGAAATATGTAGTATAATAATATATGCTGTCAATAGTACACTTATTTTTAAAATGCGGGGAGGTAGGTTTATGACTGTATGCACAAGCGATTATGAATTATATAATAGCTTAAAACATAATTTTTTATACAATAACGATATAAACTGCATACATATCCTACTTAACCTATATGATTTACAAGATAATATAAGGAATATCTATCCTAAATATGTATCTATCAAGAATTTAAGAAACCATATTAGTAAATTTCTAAAAGACAAAAGTGGTAACGAACTTATTGCTAAGAACTTAGGTGAATTAATACATGAGGATATTAATAGATTAGAGTTATCTTTGTATTTAGAAGGATATAAACAAGGTTACTATTGCAATAAGAGAGCAAATCAATTAGAAAGTTTGACTATGAAATTTTATTCTATTGATGAATTATATTCTCTAAAATATCTATTTCATTTTGAAGATACTAAGAAGGAGATTGTTGATTTAAAGGAAAGAATATTTAATGAAATTGATGAAGATGAAAAAAAATCAAGATATTTATATAATGGAATTAACAATTACACGTCAAATTTAATTAAAGCTAAGGTTTTTAGTCTTAATAAATTTTTGGACAAGCAATTGACTATTGACTATAGTTCTAAAGCAGGCAATATTAAAGAAGATTCAACTTTGCTAACAAAAGAAGATCTATCTAATATTTATAAGGAAGTAAAGAGAATTATAATAAAAAATGGTTTTAAACTCTATAAAGATGCATATTGGAATGGTCTAAATGATAGGGTTTTAAAAAGATACAGATAATATATTGGTTTGAGATTTTATTGTAAAGTATAAAAAAAATACAATTGGGAATAATTCCCTCTAGATAGTAATCTGGAGGGATTTTCATGTTTAAACTTAACGACAGAAGGAAATACGTTTTTGCTTTATTTTTTATACTATTTGTAATAAGCTTTGGTATTGGATTTTTTGTCATGGATAATAGTCTAAATAAACAGAAGCAACAACTTGTTAGTGATGTGAATGAAATTAACGAAGAAGTTCCTAATATTGAAATAGTAAAAGAAGAAAATAGAATATCACCTAATACCTTTATTGAAGAAAGAATTCATTATAAGGAATGTGGACATTTAGTTTCCAATGTTCATCTAGCTACTGATGATATAGTTAATATGACAAAGGAAGAATTAGTAGAGCATCTTTATAACACCTCTTCTAATCTTAGCCTTGTTACATTTTCTAATGTCAAAGTAGTATTATGGGGAGAAAGAAATCATCTTTGTAAAGACCATTATGTTGTTGGTGAAGAAAATGGGAAGATCGCAATATTTACGATTAGCGATAATGGTGAGAGAGTATTAGACAAAGTGTTTGTTGAATATCCTATAAATATACTAATTGATATAGATCAAGAAAAATTGAAAGAGGGGATAATAGTAGATAGTGTAGACGAGCTATCAGATATACTCCAAGATTATATAAGTTAATAAATATCAGCTAGAGTTTAAAACTTTAGCTGATATTGTTTTCTTTATACAAAAATGGCAAAAAAATATGGTACAATAGTATAATAGTATCAGAAAGGAGTTTTACATGATAATATTAGGTATTGATCCAGGGATTGCTATAGTAGGATATGGTATAATAGAGTGTAGGGGCAATCATTATAAGGTTATAGATTATGGTGCAATTACAACAGATTCAAATATGATATTTCCTGACAGGTTAAAATTAGTCTATGATCAATTAACAGGAATAATTGAAAAGTATAATCCAGATGATTTAGCAATTGAAGAGCTTTTCTATAACAAAAACGCTAGAACAGTGATAAAAGTGGGACAAGCTAGAGGTGTAGAAATATTAGCTGCCATAAATAAAGGGATTCCTATTTATGAGTATACTCCTCTACAAATAAAGCAAGCTGTAGTAGGATATGGCAGAGCAGAAAAGCATCAGGTTCAGGAAATGGTTAAAATGCTTTTGAATTTAAAAGAAATTCCAAAACCTGATGATGTAGCAGATGCTCTTGCAGTGGCAATAACTCATGGAAGCTCATTAAATTTTAAAGAGAGTTTCAGAATGAAATAAAGGGTGATAACAAATGTTTGATTTTATAATGGGAAAAATAGTATCGATAAATAATGATTATGTAATTATACAGAATAATGGAATAGGCTACAGAGTATATACTTCCGCTAATACAATAAGGAAATTAACGATTGGGGAAAGTGAACAAGTCTTATATACCCAACTTCATGTAAGAGAAGATGGTATATCCTTATATGGTTTTGCGACAGAAGAAGAAATGAAAATGTTTAATCATCTACTTTTAGTTTCTAAAATTGGTCCAAAAAGTGCAATTGGTATTTTATCTAATTTAACTACTGGCCAATTAAAATTAGCTATTGCAAATAAGAATGTTGATGAATTGTGTAAGAGCCCCGGTATAGGTAAAAAAACTGCTGAAAGAATTATAGTTGAATTAAGAGATAGAATTGATATAAATTCTACTGAAACAGAGCAAGAAGATGATTTAATTATAAAAAATGATTATAATGAAGGTATACAAGCACTAATGAGTCTAGGATACACAAGATATGAGGTAGAGAAAGTACTTGGTACCTTTAATGCTGAAAAGATGAATCTGGAGGAAATTATAAAAGAGGGCTTAAAGAGATTATCTAAACATTAGAGGTGTTAAAAATGGAAGAAATGAATGAAAGAATTATAGCTCGAAGTGTTAAGGATGAGGATTTAGATACAGAGGTAACACTAAGACCTAAGTGGATAGATGAATACATAGGGCAGGATAAAGCTAAAGAAAAATTAAAGATATTTATACAAGCAGCAAAAGCAAGAAATGAATCCCTTGATCATGTTTTGCTTTATGGCCCACCTGGATTAGGTAAAACTACTCTTGCCAACATAATAGCTAATGAGATGGGCGTTAATATTAGAGTAACTTCAGGTCCAGCTATTGAAAGAGCTGGAGATTTAGCAAGTATTTTAACTAATTTAGCAGATGATGATGTGCTTTTTATAGACGAGATACATAGAATAAATAGAACTGTAGAAGAAATCTTATATCCAGCTATGGAAGATTTCGCGCTTGATATAATCATTGGTAAAGGACCATCTGCTAGATCGGTGAGACTTGATTTATCTAGGTTTACCTTAATTGGGGCTACAACGAGAGCTGGTTTACTGACTTCACCTTTAAGGGACAGATTTGGCGTTATGTTAAATCTGGATTTATATGATCTAAATAGCTTATCAAAAATAATAACTAGATCAGCTAATATATTGAACATAGAAATAGAATATGATGGTGCTATGGAAATAGCTAAGAGGTCTAGAGGAACACCAAGGATTGCCAACAGATTGCTTAAGAGAGTAAGGGATTATGCGCAAGTAGTTGGAAATGGTATAATAACTCATGATATAGCAAAAAAGGGGTTAGAGATTCTTGAAATAGATGAATTAGGCCTTGACTTTATTGATAGGAAAATATTACTTACTCTGATAGAGAACTTTCAAGGTGGTCCTGTTGGTTTAGACACGCTTTCCGCAGCAACTGGCGAAGAAAGAGGAACTATTGAGGATGTATATGAACCATATCTATTACAAATTGGTTTTATTAACAGAACGCCAAGGGGTAGGGTAGCTACAAAAAAGGCGTATGAACATTTTAAATTTCCATTTGTGGAGGAGTAGATAATATGGATTCTTTTGGGAAATTAATTATTACTATAGGTTTAATTTTAGTTGTTTTGGGATTAATTATAACATTTGGAAGTAAGCTAGGAATTGGGAAATTACCAGGAGATATTTATATCGACAAAGGTAATTTTAAGTTTTACTTTCCTATTACTACCTCAATTATTATATCCATTATAATATCTATTTTGTTTAAAATATTTAGAAAGTAGGAGAGTAGATTATGGCCAGAAAACTATTGCTATGCATTTTAATCTTTTTTATTTCTTTTCCTACCAATGTATTTGGTATAAAATTAGAATCGAATTATATTGATGTAAAATTAGGTAGTAGTAAACATATATCAGATATTATAACCTTATATAGTGATAATGGTTTTCTACTATATGAAAAATACGATTTAGGACAAGATATAGAAAAAGTTTATGAAAATAAGATATATGTAATGGGAAATGATTATGGTGAAGTTATCATATTAGATGATGATTTCGAAATATTGACTACTATACCTGGTGACGGGTCTATAGTTATAGGTAATGGTACTGTTTATGAGTCCCTTGTTCAAGTTGAAGAAAATAAATATAGGGATTATATTACATTTATAATAAAGGATAAAGCAATTAGTGTAATAAATCATATTAATATCGAAAATTATTTATATGGTGTTGTACCAAAAGAGATGAGTGCCAGCTTTCCTTTAGAGGCATTAAAAGCACAGGCAATTGTGGCCAGAAGTTTTGCATACGTAAATATAAATGCACACAAAAAGGATGGATATAACTTATGTGATACAACTCATTGTCAAGTATATGGTGCATTTGATAATGAACATAGGACAACCAATCAAGCAGTTAATGAGACATATGGACAGTATGTCAGTTATAATGGTAAAGTTATAAGTGCTAATTACCATTCTAACTCTGGAGGGTATACTGAAGATAGTTCAAATGTTTGGAGTCAAAGTTTACCTTACTTAACTGCAATAGAGGACCCGTTTTCAAAAAATGCCCCAAATAGTTCATGGACTTTTACTATGTCTACATCTGAGATTAAATCAAAGCTCATAGCTGCAGGAATAAACATTGGCGAAATTATGGATATGGAAATAATAGAAACATCCGAATCTAACAGAGTATTAAGTATAAAGATTGTAGGTAGTATGGGAGAAAAAATAATTAAAGGTTCAGATTTAAGAAACATATTAGGTCTTACAACTTTGAAGAGTACATTATTTACTGTATATAAGGAAGGTGGAAATCAAAATTCTAAAGTTTATGTTATTGATGCTAATAGCATCTATCCAAGGGAAATAAATTTAAACTACGCTTATATTTTAGATGGAAAGAATCATATAGGTGTAAATAGGAGTTCAGTTAGCAGAGCAAAAGGCGTAGATAGGACAAGCACTGTTGGTTCTACCTATGTAAGCCAACCTGACAGATTTGTTTTTAATGGTAAAGGTTACGGTCATGGTGTTGGTATGAGTCAATATGGAGCTATGGAAATGGCAAATCAAGGTTATAATTATTATGATATCATCACACACTACTATAATGGTGTTGAGATATTAAATTTAGGGAAATAAAGGATGAAACTATGAAGACAAGTGACTTTTATTATGATTTACCAGAGGAATTAATTGCTCAGCATCCAGTTGAAAATAGAGTAGACTCACGATTAATGGTCTTAGATAAGATGACTGGAGAAATTGAGCACAAATATTTTAAGGATATTATAGATTACTTACATGAAGGAGATACTCTAGTATTAAATGACACAAGAGTTTTGCCTGCTCGCCTTTTTGGTAGTAGACAGGGTAAGGAAGAAAAAGTTGAGTTTTTACTTCTAAAGAGGATGGAAAATGATCAATGGGAAACTCTTGTTAAACCAGGAAAGAAAGCTAAGATTGGAAATATTATTGAATTTGGTAATGGATTGTTAGTTGGGGAAATAACCTCCATTGGTGAAGATGGGACAAGAATAATCAAATTTAATTACAAAGGTATTTTTGAGGAAATACTTGATAAACTTGGAGAGATGCCTTTACCACCGTATATTACAGAAAGACTAGAGGATAAGGAAAGGTATCAAACCGTATATTCTAGAAATCCTGGTTCTGCAGCAGCTCCTACAGCAGGATTACACTTTTCCAAGGAATTATTAAAGCAAATAAAAGATAAGGGAATAAACCTAGCTTATTTAACACTTCATGTTGGGTTAGGAACCTTTAGGCCTGTCAAAGTTGAGAATATATTAGAACATCATATGCATTCTGAATACTATGAGTTAAGTCAGGAAGCTGCGGATATAATAAATAAGACAAAAGAAAATGGTGGTAGAGTAATTTCTGTAGGTACTACATCTACTAGAACTTTGGAAACAATTGCAGACGAAAATGGGAAATTAAAGGAAAGCTCTGGATGGACTGATATCTTTATCTATCCAGGTTATAAGTTTAAAGTTGTTGATTGTTTAATTACTAATTTTCATTTACCTGAATCAACATTATTAATGCTAGTAAGTGCATTTTCATCTAAAGATATAATTCTTAATGCCTATGATATAGCAGTCAAGAAAGGATATAGGTTCTTTAGTTTTGGAGATGCAATGTTTATCAAATAAATGGAGGAAGACAATGGCATTTGAATTTGAATTATTAAAGGAAGCTAAGGATTCAAAGGCAAGATTAGGAAGGTTACATACTCCTCATGGGGTAATAGAAACACCTATTTTTATGCCTGTAGGTACGAGAGCTACTGTAAAAGCTATGACACCTGAGGAGGTTAAGGACTTAGGTGCACAGATTATATTAAGCAATACTTATCATTTATATTTAAAACCAGGTCATGAACTTATAAGAGAAGCCGGAGGTTTGCATAAATTTATGAACTGGGATGGCCCTATTTTAACTGATAGTGGAGGATTCCAGGTTTTTAGCCTAGGACCTTTAAGAAAGATTACTGAAGAAGGTGTAGAGTTTAGATCTCATATAGATGGTTCTAGACACTTCTTGACCCCTGAAAAATCAATTGAAATACAAAATGCATTGGGTTCTGATATAATGATGGCCTTTGATGAGTGTGCACCATATCCAGCCACTTATGATTATGTAAAGCAATCTATGGAAAGAACTACTAGATGGGCAAAAAGATGCAAGGATTATCATAAAGATTGGGACAGACAGGCTATCTTTGGGATAGTTCAAGGTGGAATGTACAAGGATTTGAGGGAAATTAGTGCTAGAGATTTGGTTGAAATGGATTTTCCAGGATATGCAGTAGGTGGATTAAGCGTTGGAGAACCACGAGATTTAATGTGTGAAATATTAGATCATACGACTGTACTTCTACCAAAGGACAAACCAAGATACTTAATGGGTGTAGGTAGTCCTGACTATCTTTTTGAAGCTGTAATTAGAGGAATAGATATGGCAGACTGTGTTTTACCAACTAGAATTGCAAGAAATGGAACAGTATTAACTAGCCGTGGTAAACTTGTAATAAGGAATGCAAAATATGCAAAAGATTTTTCACCATTAGATCCAGAATGTGACTGCTATGCATGCAAGAATTATTCTAGAGCATATATAAGACATCTTTTCAACGTAGATGAAATATTGGGAGCTAGATTGGCAACAACACATAACCTATATTTCTTAATTAAACTAATGGAAAATATAAGAGAAGCTATTAAAGAAGATAGGCTATTAGAGTATAGAAATGAATTTTATAAAAAATATGGATATGAATTATAATAATTAATGATTTTTGTTATTCTTATTGTATAATATATATAAAAGAAAAGGAGGGGTTATATGAATGCACAACAATTAAATGCTTTGATATTACCAATTGGTTTTTTAGTAATATTCTACATATTTGCTATAAGACCACAAAAGAAAAAGGAAAAAGAGATAGCTGCGATGAGAGACAACCTTAAAGTAGGTGACGAAGTAATAACAATAGGAGGAATATGTGGTAAAATATTAAGAGTTAAAGAGGATATTGTTATTCTAGAGGTTGGTAATACCAAAACAAGACTTGATGTAACTAAATGGGCAATAGGTTCTGTAGTGAATAAAAATGAAGCTAAAATTGCATCAAAGAAAGAAGATATTGAAGTAGAAAGTAAAGATGAATAGCTTAAGTTATAATAAAACTTCCTTAAATAGGAAGTTTTTTAGTACTAAATACTCCCAGTATGCAATAAATTACTAGTGAAGGGAGTGTGATGGTATGTTGAGTAAAAATAAATCTAGGATTAGTTATTTACTAAAAGGTGTAATAATGGCTTTTGTCATTACTATTATTTTGTTAGTATTTTTTTCATTATTATTGAGATTCACTTCTTTGAGTGAAAGTAGATTGCATTTATTAAATAATTTAACTATGATTTTTAGCCTAGCAATTTCAAGTTTATATGCAGCCATAAAAATAAAAGAAAAAGGTTGGTTGCACGGAGGCATTGTAGGTTTATTGTACTATCTAGTTATATTTTTAATCAATTTAATTTTTATTAGGGATACTGAAATATCTATATTATTAAGCAAGCTTCTTATATCGGTTGTAACAGGTATAATAGGTGGAATGATTGGAATTAACCTAATATAGCTTAAAAAGGACTTTATCAAAATACTCTATTATGCTATAATAATTTTTAGTTTATAAAAGGGAGGTAAAATAATGCAATACATAAAAACATTAAGTGGTAAGAATTTAAAAAACACTATAGCAAAAGGTGGATGTGGCGAGTGCCAAACTTCTTGTCAATCTGCATGTAAAACTTCATGTACTGTTGGAAATCAAAAGTGTGAAAACAATTAATTTTAATCTCAAATAAATAGTAGTGGTTATCCACTGCTTTTTATTTGTAAATATTTAGGCTCTAGGAGGCATTTAATGATAAAGGTAGCAAAAATACATAAATTTTACTTAAATAATAAATATATAGTTTTAGATGTAAATAGCGGTGGTGTTCATGTAGTTGATAAAATAGTATATGATATACTTGATTTATATGAAGACCATACTCGTGAAGATATAGTAATCAAGCTAAAAAGTATATATGGCGAAAAGGCTGTAATAGACGCATACAACGAAATAGCCATATTAGTTAAAGAAGGAATTCTATTTTCGGAAGAAAACAATTTTGACTTTAAATATAATGAAAGTAATATAATTAAGGCTATGTGTTTGCATGTAGCTCATGATTGTAACCTAAAGTGTAATTATTGCTTTGCTTCACAGGGAAATTTCAAAGGTGAAAGAAGTCTTATGACCTTGGAAGTAGGTAAAAAGGCATTGGAGTTTCTAGCAAAGAATTCCGGTAATAGAAAAAACTTGGAAGTTGATTTCTTTGGTGGAGAACCATTGATGAACTTTCAATTAGTAAAAGAATTAGTAAAATACGGGCGAGAAATAGAAAAAATATATAATAAAAATTTCAGATTTACTATAACTACAAATGGTGTTCTTCTAGATGATGAGAAGATTGAATTTATTAATGAAAATATGGATAATGTGGTTTTAAGTCTAGATGGTAGAAAAGAAATAAATGATAATATGAGACAAACCATAAATGGAGAAGGAAGCTATGATATCATATTGCCAAAG
Source organism: Firmicutes bacterium FC7 (assembly GCA_022760735.1). Lineage (GTDB taxonomy): Bacteria > Bacillota > Clostridia > Tissierellales > Tissierellaceae > UBA3583. Next base: position 17,639 of record JAKELU010000018.1, on the reverse strand, counting down.
TTCAAGAAAATGGTAGAGAAACGTGGTAATAAAGATTATTATATTAGAGGCACTTTTACTAATAAAAATATTGATTTTTCAAAAGACGCACTGGATTTCTATAACAATGGATTTAAAAAGATATCTATTGAACCAGTAGTGACTTCTGAGGAAATGGATTATGCATTAAGGGCAGAACATCTTGATGAGGTTCTAAAGGAATACGAAAAATTTTCACAGGACTACATTAATATAAAGAGAAAAGACAAAGACTTTTACTTCTTTCACTTCATGATAGATTTAAATCAAGGACCTTGTATAATAAAGCGAGCAGTTGGTTGTGGTGCTGGTAGTGAGTATGTTGCAGTTACACCTGAGGGTGATTTATATCCATGCCATCAGTTTGTAGGAGAGAAGGAATTTTTGTTAGGAAATATAGAAGATGGTGTCTTAAACACTGAATTAAGAGATAAATTTAAGAATTCAAACGTATATACAAAAGAAGAATGTAGAAGTTGTTGGGCAAGATTCTATTGCAGTGGTGGTTGTCATGCAAATGCTTATTACTCACACACGGATATATCTAGACCTTATAAGCTAGGTTGTGAAATGGAGAAGAAAAGAATTGAATGTGCTATATCAATATTAGCTAACTTAGAAGAGTAGTTTAGTAGTGCGATAAATATAGAAATTTAGATAAAAGTAGCTAATATAACTATAAAAAATGTAGAATTTCATCTTGTAAAATGATAGAATTTAGATATTATATCTAAATTTCTTTTTTTGGAGTGGTTATTTGGAGAGATGGTTTATCAGAAATAAAAAATATGATTATAGAGATATTGCTAAGAGATTTGGTATTAGTGATTTTTTGGCCAAGCTTTTAGTAAATAGAGATATTATAGAAAATAAAGAGATAGATCTTTTTCTAAATCCTAGAATGGACAAAATAAATGATCCAGAATCTATGAAAGATTTAGTTAAAGGTGCAAATATTATTACTGATAAGATAAATGAAAACAAGAAAATTAGAATTGTTGGAGATTATGACGTTGATGGCGTTATGTCAGTATATATTTTGTATAAAGGTCTTAAGAATCTTGGAGCTAATGTTGATTATGTAATACCTGATAGAGTACAGGATGGTTACGGAATAAATATTGATATAATTGATATTGCACGTGATGATGGCATTGATACCATAATTACATGTGATAATGGTATAGCCGCTATTGACCAAATAAATTACGCTAAGGAATTAGGGTTCACGGTTATTGTTACCGATCATCATGATATTCCATATAAAAATGATAAAGAAAATAAAGTTTACCTATCTTCAAATGCAGATGCCATTATTAATCCCAAGCAAGTAGATTGTGAATTTCCTGAAAAAAAGTTATGTGGTGCTAGTATAGCCTATAGGTTAATTATGTATTTGTATAAACTAACAAATAGGACTTATATCGAAGATGAGTTTTTAGAATTTGTTGCAATAGCCACAATATGTGATGTAGTAGATTTAGTTGGAGAGAATAGAATCATTGTGAAAAATGGGTTAGCAGCCTTGAATAAAACAAAGAATGTTGGTTTAAATGCATTGTTGGATATTTGTGGAATAAAAGATAAGGAAATAGGTGTTTATCATGTTGGTTTTATTATAGGACCAACAATTAATGCATCTGGAAGATTAGATTCAGCATTACATGCACTACAACTGCTATTAACAGATAATGTACAGACAGCATATGAAATGGCTAAAAATTTACGTGATTTAAATGATGATAGAAAAAGTTTGACATTAAAGGGTGTAGAAAGAATTGTAAATCAAATAGAGACTACCAATTTAAAAGATGATAAAGTCATTGTTGCATATGATAATGAAATTCATGAGAGTATAGCTGGAATCATTGCTGGAAGGATTAAGGAAAAGTATTACAAACCTACTATTATTTTAACCAAGGGAAGTGAAGGAATAAAAGGTTCAGCTAGGTCAATAGAAGGGTATAATATATTTGAACAACTATCAAAATGCAAAGATTTATTAAGTAAATTTGGAGGGCACCCTATGGCAGCGGGGTTATCTCTTGATATTGATAATATTGACAAGCTTAGAGAAAGTATAAATGAATGTGCTAATCTTACTGAGGCAGATCTAATTCCGAAAGTTTATATTGACATGGAGCTGCCAATTGAATATATTAATTACAAAATTATTGAAGAAATAAAGACTCTTGAACCTTTCGGCAAAGGTAACCCTAAACCTCTATTTGGAGCTAGAGGACTAAAAATAAAAAAAGGTATGTTATTAGGTGCGAATAAAAATGTATTGAAACTAATTTTAGTATCACCATATAAGGGGCAAAAAATAGAGGGGTTAATATTTAATGATGTAAACTTATTTCTAGAAAGCATAGAAAATAAATACGGAAAAGAAGATTTAGACAGTATGTTAAATGGTATAGAAAATAATATAAATGTAGATATTCTATATTATCCAGATATCAATGAATATATGGGAAATACTACACTTCAAGTTGTTATTACAAATTATAGATTTTTATAAATTATATTATGAAGAAGGTGTATCCATGCTAGATAATTTAATTACTAAAATAAAACAGTATAATTCTCAAGCTGATATTGATTTGATTATAAAAGCCTATAATTTTGCTAATGAAGCACATGAAGGGCAACTAAGAAATTCAGGTGAAAAGTACATTATTCACCCAGTTAATGTTGCACTAATATTGGCAGAATTAAATATGGATACAGCAACTATAGTTGCTGGACTTCTTCATGATGTAATTGAGGATACTACCATAACCTATGAAAAAATGGTTCAGGAATTTGGTAAAGAAGTGGCTGATTTAGTAGATGGCGTAACTAAATTAAAGAAACTCCAATATAAAACGAAACAGGAGAATCAGGCTGAAAATCTTCGTAAAATGGTTCTTGCAATGGCTAAAGATATACGAGTTATCATAGTCAAGCTAGCAGATAGACTTCACAATATGAGAACCTTAGAATATATGACTGAAGAAAAGAAAAAAGAAAAGGCAATTGAAACTTTGGAAATATATGCACCAATAGCTCATAGATTAGGTATATCAAAGATAAAATGGGAATTAGAGGATCTTTCATTAAGATATCTTGACCCTGAAAACTATTATGATTTAGTGGAAAGAGTTTCGAAGCGTAGAAAGGAAAGAGAAGCCTATATTCAAAATATAATAAATATACTATATGAAAAATTAGGCGAAATGGGAATTGACTGTGAAATAAGTGGTAGACCAAAGAATTTCTATAGTATATACAAGAAAATGTACAATCAGGGTAAGGCATTTGAGCAGATTTTCGATTTAACTGCAGTTAGAATTCTTGTAGATAATATAAAAGACTGCTATGGTGCACTCGGAATAGTTCATACTTTATGGAAGCCATTACCAGGACGATTTAAGGATTATATTGCAATGCCTAAACCTAATATGTACCAATCATTGCATACTACTGTAATTGGCAATGAAGGAGAAATATTTGAGGTTCAAATTAGAACTTATGAGATGCATAGGACAGCTGAATATGGTATAGCAGCTCATTGGAAGTATAAAGAAGGGTATTCTAAGTCAGATAGCTTTGATGAAAAACTTACATGGTTAAGGCAACTTTTAGAATGGCAAGCTGATTTGAAGGATCCAAGAGAATTTATGGAAACTTTAAAAATTGATTTCTTTACAGATGAAGTATTCGTATTTACTCCAAAGGGAGATGTGATAAATTTACCAGATGGATCAACACCTATAGATTTTGCATATAGAGTTCATACAGCGGTTGGTAATAATTGTGTAGGAGCAAAGGTAGATGGAAGAATTGTTCCTTTAAATTACAAGTTGAAGAATGGTAATATAGTCGAAATCATTACATCTGCTAGTGGAAGTGGACCAAGTCGTGACTGGTTAAAAATAGTTAAAAGTACGCAAGCAAAAAACAAAATAAAACAATGGTTTAAACAGAAAGATAGAGACTTTAATATAGCAAAAGGAAAAGAATTATTGGAAAAAGAGATTAAACGATTAGGTTATAAACCTAGTGATATATTAAAGGATGATTGGATAAAAAATACTGCTACAAAGATAAGTCTCAACTCAATTGATGATTTATATGCATCCTTAGGGTATGGAAGTATTACTTTAAATCAAGTTATTGGTAAATTAAAGGAATATTATAAGGATTATTTTAAGGATACTGATGAAGCTGCTTTTGTAGAAAATAAAATTCAAAAACCTCAGCAAAAGAAATCAAGTAGACATACGCAAGGGATCATAGTTAAAGGTGTAGATAACATTAAAGTAAGATTTTCAAAATGTTGCAATCCTGTGCCTGGTGATGAAATAGTAGGTTTTATTACAAGAGGACGTGGTGTTTCAATTCATAGATCAGATTGTCCTAATATAAAATATAATGATGAAAGTGCCCAACGACTAATAGAAGTACAATGGGATTTCCAGAAGAAAGTTGCTTATAATGCTGAGATACAAATAAAAGGCATAGATAGACCAGGGCTATTAGCGGAAATTGCTTCTAGAGTAACTGAGTCTGATATAAGTTTATTATCTTTAAATGCTCGTACAAACAAAGAAAAAACCGTAACAATAAATATGACCTTAGAGATCAATGATGTTGAACAATTAAAAGAACTTATGAAAAAATTAAGAAAGATTAAAAATGTTACAGATGTATATAGAGTAACAGCATAGGAGGAATTAAATGAGAGCAGTTGTTCAAAGAGTTTCAAAAGCTTCTGTTACTGTAGATGATAAGATTGTTGGCAAAATAAACAAGGGGCTTTTAGTGCTTTTAGGGGTAGGAGAAGATGATGACGAAAAAGATTTACAATATATGGTGGACAAAATAACTGGATTGAGAATTTTTCAGGATGATAATGATAAAATGAATTTATCCCTTCTAGATGTGAAAGGAGAATTACTTGTAGTTTCACAATTTACACTTTATGGGGACGTACGAAAAGGAAAAAGACCAAGCTTTTCTACTTCTGCAAAGCCCGAGATAGGACAAATGTACTATGAGAAATTTGTTCAAAAGACAAAAGAGCTCGGTATTATTACAGAAACAGGTGAATTTGGTGCTCACATGGATGTAAATTTAATTAATGATGGTCCTGTTACAATTCTTTTAGATAGTAAGAAGACTTTTTAGGAGGTTGTTTGATGAAGATTCATAGATTGCCAGCAGGTATTTACGCAGTAAACTGTTATATTGTTTATTCCGAAAATACTTTAGATGGCATAGTAATTGATCCAGGTGGAGACGCTGATGAAATTAAAAAATATATTGAAAATAATAATGTCAAATTAAAATATATAGTACTAACACATGGCCATGGAGATCACATTGGTGGCGTAAACGAATTAAAGAAAAGTTTTAAGGTTCCTGTTCTTATTCATGAGGACGATGTTGAGTTACTACAGGATTGCAACAAAAATATATCAGCTCTCATGGCAATGGGATGTGTGGAATTAGATCCGGATAAAACTTTAATGGATAATGATATTATAGAATTTGGGGATATAAAAGCAGTAGTCCTTCATACACCAGGACATACAAAGGGAAGCATATGCTTAAAAATTGAAAACTATTTAATTTCTGGAGATACCTTATTTAACAGATCTATAGGTAGAACAGATTTATATGGTGGTAGTTTTGAAACTATTATTAACTCAATAAAAACTAAGTTGTTAATACTACCTGAGGAAACGGTTGTATTGCCAGGTCATGGGCAGTCTTCGACTATAAAAAATGAAAAAGAAAACAATCCGTTTTTATAACCATTAAATTTGAAGGTGAATAAATGACATATATAATCGCAAATGGGTATGATTTTAATCATGATATATATGAATTAGTAAGAACATTTTATCCTGATGAAGAAATTCAAAATATTGAGGATATAGATACCTATAATAAAGGGAATCTTCTTACTATTTCATTGATAGAAAATGAATATGGATTTATTTGTATAACAAAATTATATTTTGATGATGTACTAATTAGTGAAAATACTGAGAACCTTAATGATATTTTTATAAATAGAAGTTGGGAAAAAACTATAAATGTTGGTGTAAAAAAATCTATTTTTAAAACTTTAATTAAAGTTACAGATAAAAAGTTTCCATGGGGAATACTAACAGGTATTAGACCAACAAAAATTGTTCACGAGCTTATTGAAAAAAATACACCAATAGAAATTATAAACGAAATTCTAGTAAATCAGTATATGTTAAGTGATGAAAAGGCTAGACTATTAATAGAAATTGCAAAGAGACAGAGCAAATACTTATATCCAATAGATAAATCTAAATACAGTTTATATATTGGGATACCATTTTGTCCAACAAGATGTATATATTGTTCATTTCCTGCTGTGCCAATCAAGCGATGTAGCAAAATTGTTGATTCGTATATTGATAATCTAATGTATGAAATTAAGAACATAAAGTACTTTATGAAAGATAAAACTATTAATACAGTATATATAGGTGGTGGTACCCCAACATCTATATCTGTTGACCAATTAAAAAGGATAATTGCAGGGGTATACAAGAACTTTGGCTATGATAATATAAAAGAATTTACTGTTGAAGCAGGAAGACCTGACACATTAAATTATGATATGTTGAAGATGTTTAAGGAAATGAGAATTAACCGAATAAGTATAAATCCTCAGTCTATGAATGATAAAACTTTAAGACTCATTGGCAGAGATCACAAAGCAAGTGATATAGTTGATTCTTTTAATATGGCTAAAGAAATAGGTATAGAAAATATAAACATGGATTTAATCGTTGGGTTACCTGGTGAAGGTCTAAAAGAAGTAGAGAATACTCTTAAAATTATTGGACAGCTATCTCCAGAGAATCTAACAGTGCATACCTTATCAATAAAAAGAGGCTCAAATGTTAAAAATAACCTAGATCTATATAAGCTAGAAGAGCAGAAAGTTATAGAAAATATGCTAACAGCTATTAGTGATTTTACTAAGAAGAATAATTATAAACCTTATTACCTTTATAGACAGAAAAATATTTTGGGAAATTTTGAGAATATAGGATATTCAAAAGAAGGTTTGGAATGCATATATAATATATCAATTATGGAAGAGAAAGAGACCATAATAGCTGCTGGTGTTGGATCTACATCTAAAATATACTATCCTGAAGAAAATAGACTTGAGAGAATTTTTAATTTTAGGGATATAAATGAGTATATTAATAGAATTGATGTGGTCATTGATAGAAAGAGAAAACTATTACTTGACACTTAATTTAAATTTGCATATAATTATTTAAAGATTTATTAATATGTTACGATGAGAAGAAGGAGTAGTTAATTCCCTTGGTTATAGAGAGTCGGTGGCTGGTGGAAACCGATGCCAATAATTAACGAAGACATCTTTGAGTAAACAATCCTAAAAAGATTGTTCGCCAGTAGCGTTAAGACATAGAGTGAGGGTTACCTAATTAGGGTGGTACCGCGAGATAACCTCTCGTCCCTGAAATATCAGAGATGAGAGGTTTAAATATTTTTTGAGGAGGAATAACATGGGAGAAAAAATGGGAAATTTAAGAAGAACTAGTATGTGTGGTCTATTAAGAACAGAAAACATTGGTGAAGAAGTTGTACTAATGGGATGGGTTCAAAAGGAAAGGAATCTTGGATCCATAATATTTGTCGATTTAAGAGATACAACAGGTATTTCTCAGATTGTTTTTGATAGTACTGTATCAAAGGAAGTATTTGAAAAAGCAGAAAAATTAAGATCAGAATATGTAATAGCAGTAAAAGGAACTGTTAGAGCAAGACAATCCGTAAATAAGGAGATTCCTACAGGAGATATTGAAGTATTAGCACAGGAACTAAAAATCCTTGATGAAGCAGAAACTCCACCTATATACATTAAGGATGATGATAATGTATCAGAAACTATGAGATTAAAATATAGATACTTGGACCTAAGAAAGCCTAAAATGCAAGCCAATCTAAAACTTAGAGCAAAAACAGCTAAAGTAGTAAGAGACTTTTTCTACGAAAACAACTTTGTAGAAGTCGAGACACCTATGCTAACTAAGCCAACACCTGAAGGTGCTAGAGACTACTTAGTGCCAAGTCGTGTAAATCCTGGCCAGTTTTATGCATTACCACAATCTCCACAGCTAATGAAGCAATTATTAATGGTTTCAGGTATGGATAGATACTATCAAATTGTAAAATGTTTTAGAGACGAAGACTTAAGAGCAAATAGACAACCAGAATTTACTCAAATAGACGTGGAAATGTCCTTTGTAGATGTTGATGATGTAATCAGTATGAATGAAAAACTATTATATAGACTGTTTAAAGAGATTAAAGGTGTTGAAATAGAATTACCAATAAGAAGAATGACATATAAAGAAGCAATGGAAAAGTATGGTGTTGATAAACCTGATTTGAGATTTGGATTTGAATTTAAGGATATTTCAGATATAGTAAAGAATAGTAATTTTAAAGTTTTTTTTGATACTATAGAAAATGGCGGAGTGGTCAAAGGAATTAATGTAAAAGGTTATGGTGATAGTTTTACAAGAAAGGATATTACTTCTTTAGAAGAATATTCAAAAACGTATGGAGCTAAAGGACTTGCATGGATTAAATTAACTGATGATGGAATAACATCACCTATAGCTAAATTCTTTGATGAAGAAGAATTTAAGAATATATTAAATAGATTTGAAGCTGAAAAGGGAGACTTGATTCTTATTATAGCAGATAAATATTCTGTAGTATGCGATAGTCTAGGAAATTTAAGAAATGAAGTAGCTAGAAGACTAGGCATTTTATCAGATGACGATTTTAAGTTAGTATGGATTACAGAGTTTCCATTGTTTGAATATGACGAAGAAGAAAATAGATATGTTGCTAAACACCACCCATTTACACACCCAATGGATGAAGACATAGATTTATTAGAAACTAATCCAGATCAAGTTAGAGCAAAGGCCTATGATATTGTTATAAATGGTGATGAAATGGGCGGAGGAAGTATTAGAATCAACAATTCAGATTTGCAGGCAAGAATGTTTAAGGCTTTAGGTTTCAGTGATGAAGAAGCAAGAGAAAAGTTTGGATTCCTTATGGATGCTTTTAGATATGGAACACCACCACATGGTGGAATTGCTTATGGCTTAGATAGATTAATTATGTTATTTACTAAGAGCTCAAATATTAGGGACGTAATCGCATTCCCTAAGACTCAGTCAGCAACATGTCTTATGACTGATGCTCCAACTGTTGTATCCAATAAACAACTTGAAGAAGTTCATATCAAACTACAAGATTAATAACGAAAATCAACCTCCATAATTAATTGTCTGATTTTCTATATTATGTGGTATAATGGGTATATAGAAACTGAGATTAGTTATGGAGGTGTATTATGGAACAGGTTGGCTTTGTAAGACGCATAATAGATGACAAGGCAGAATTAGAAGTAATGCGTGCTTCTGGATGTGGGAATTGCAATGGTTGTGGTGGTGGATGTGAGACATCAACACATATTGTAACTATAAAAAATACTATTAATGCTAGTGTAGGTGACCTTGTAGAGTTAAAGGCGAATAAAGAGAATATTCTTAAATATACAATGATTGTTTATATGATTCCATTTATCTTTTTAATCGCTGGCATAGTATTAGGTAACAGTTATTTTAAAAGTATAGGAAACTCAAATTACGAATTGTTAAGTTTTGCAACTGGAATCCTATTTCTTGTTATTTCCTACTTTATACTTAGAGTTATCGATAAAAAGATAGAGAAAAAGGATAAATCTGCTATTGTTATGACAAGAATCCTATAGGAGGGTGTTTCTTGGCTGAAAAAAGTGATATTATAAAAAGGCTTAGAAGAATAGAGGGACAAATAAAGGGAATCCAAAAGATGATTGATGACGAGCAATTTTGTGGTGATATTTTAATCCAAATTGCAGCAGTGAGATCTGCATTAAATAATGCAGGAGGATTAATTTTGGAAAATTATATGCATAAGTGTTTAAGACCTGATCCTGAGGGCAAAATAAATGAAGAAGATTTAAATAAACTTATTGAGGTAATGATTAAATATACTAAACAAAGATAATCATTGGTCCATCAAATTTAATCTTGTATTCCTACGATAATTATATTATTAATTATCGTTTTAAATATGGAATAAAACTTAAAACCTAGGAGAAGGGAGTTTGGTAAAATGGAATTTTCTAATCTTGCGAAGTTTGACCCTAAAGTATATGATATAATTCAAAATGAAATTAATCGTCAACAAAGGCATATAGAACTTATAGCATCTGAAAATTTTGTTTCAGAACAGGTTATGGAAGCTATGGGAAGCCAATTGACAAACAAATATGCTGAAGGTTACCCAAGTAAAAGGTATTATGGTGGTTGTGAAATAGTTGATATAGTAGAGAACTTAGCAATAGAGCGTTTGAAGGAATTATTTGGTGCTGATCACGCTAATGTTCAACCACATTCTGGCTCAAACGCTAATTTAGGAGTATATTTAGCTGTTTTACAGCCTGGAGATAAAGTCCTTGGGATGAACCTTTCTCAGGGTGGGCATCTAACTCATGGAAGTCCAGTTAATATCTCAGGTCTATATTATAATTTCGTTGATTATGGTGTTGATAAAGAAACTGAGATGATAGATTATGAAGTGGTCAGAGAGATTGCATTAAAGGAAAAGCCAAAGCTAATTGTAGCTGGTGCAAGTGCTTATCCTAGGGAAATTGATTTTAAGAAATTTAGAGAAATCGCAGATGAAGTAGGGGCATATTTAATGGTGGATATGGCTCACATTGCTGGATTAGTAGCTGCTGGTTTACATCAGAGTCCTGTCCCATATGCGGATTTCGTTACAACTACTACACATAAAACTTTAAGAGGGCCAAGAGGTGGTGCAATTCTCTGTAAACAAGAATTTGCTAAGAAAATTGATAAGGCCATATTCCCTGGATTGCAAGGTGGACCATTAATGCATATAATAGCTGGTAAAGCTGTTGCATTTGGTGAGGCTCTTCAGGATGACTTTAAAGAATATCAAAAACAAATAGTAAAGAATGCTAAAGTATTGGCAAATGAATTATTAAACAAAGGTTTTAGACTTGTATCAGGTGGTACAGATAATCACTTGATTTTAATAGATGTAAAAGCTAAAGGGCTAACAGGAAAGAGAGCAGAGGAGTTATTAAATGAAATTGGAGTTGCTGTCAATAAGAATACCATACCAAATGAGACAGAAAGTCCATTTGTAACTAGTGGTATAAGGATTGGAACGCCAGCAATGACAACTAGAGGTATGAAAGAAGAAGAAATGAAGGAAATTGCCGAAATTATAAACCTTGCACTTGATGAAAGAAACGACAGAGAGATGATCAAAAACAGGGTTTATGAATTATGCGATAAGTTCCCTTTATATAAATAATGTTAAATTGCTTGTGCATATTAATAATATTGTGTAAACTAATAAATAGGCCTGCAGATTTCTGTAGGCTCTCATTTATTAGTAATAATTTTTAGAAGGCGGAAGTATATGGAAATAGATAATATTAAAGAAACTAGAAACATAATTGAAGATGTAGTTAATGGTAGCATTGCAGATGAGTTAGGTATAGATCCTGGTGATATATTAGTGTCTATTAATGGTTCCAGAGTAAAAGATGTAATAGACTATAAATATTTGATTTCTGATGATACATTACTTCTTGAGATTCAGAAACAAGATGGAGAGTTGTGGGAATTTGAAATAGAGAAGGATTACAACGAGGATTTGGGTATTATATTTACCAATCCACTTATAGATAAAGCTAAATCTTGCAAAAATAAATGTATGTTTTGTTTTATTGACCAGCTTCCTCCAAATATGAGAGATACCTTATACTTCAAGGATGATGACTCGCGTTTATCTTTTTTGCAAGGTAATTTTATTACATTGACTAATATGAGTGATGAAGAAATCGACAGAATCATTAAATACAGATTAAGTCCTATAAATGTTTCTGTTCATACTACCAATCCTGAGCTTAGAATAAAAATGCTTAAAAATAAAAATGCAGGAAAGGTATATGAAATATTGAAAAGATTTCATAAGGCTAATTTGGAAGTTAATTGCCAAGTAGTACTTGTTCCTGGTGTCAATGATGGTTCTGAGTTAGAAAATACAATAAAAGATTTAGCCGCACTTAGCTCATCTGTTAAGTCTGTAGCTGTAGTGCCAGTTGGTATAACCAAGTATAGACAGAACTTAGAAAAGGTGGAACCATTTAACAAAGAATCTGCAAATAAGGTTATTGACTGTATAAATTTAATGCAGGAAAAATATTTGTATGAAATAGGAAGTAGATTCGTATTTGCTTCTGACGAATTTTATTGTTTATCAGGTATAGAATTGCCATCCTATGAGGCATATGAAGGTTTTCCTCAGTATGAGAATGGAGTAGGCTTAATGAAATCTTTTGAGTATGAAATTAAAGATGCGTTAAATAAATTACCAAAAACATTAAGTTTAAATAAAAAAGTTATTGTTGCAACTGGGACTCTTGCTTATAATTATATGAGAGAAATTGTCTCATTGGTAAAAGAAAAATTTGATAATTTGGATATAACAGTGGTTCCTATAGAAAACAATTTTTTTGGGAAAACTATCACTGTTGCTGGATTGGTTACAGGAAATGATTTAGTTTCTCAATTAAAGGGATATACAGAAGTTGATTGTGTTTTAATACCTAAGTCCATGTTAAAGCGAGATCAGAATATTTTCCTTGATAACATGTTACTAGATGAAGCTATAGAAATTTTGGGTATAGATATTAAGCCATGTGATGTAGAAGGTGGCAAGTTCGTAGAAGTATTTAGATTAGGGGTGAACTGATGAATAGAGCAGTTGTATGCATTGTTGGTAGACCTAATGTAGGAAAATCAACATTGTTTAATAGATTAGTAGGAAGAAGGATAGCCATAACTGAGGATACACCTGGAGTTACTAGAGATAGAATATATGCCGAAGGTGAATGGTTAGGCAAATATTTTACATTGATAGATACTGGAGGGTTAGAGCCTGAAAAGGATGATATTATCATGTCCAATATTAAGAAACAGGCTCAAATAGCAATTGATACTGCAGATGTAATACTCTTTGTTGTAGATGGACTTCAAGGTCTTACTGCTACAGATAAAGAAGTTGCTGAAATTCTTAGAAAATCTGGTAAAGAAGTAATTCTTGTATGTAATAAGATTGATACACCAAAAACACCAGAAGAAATCTATGAGTTTTATGAATTGGGTATGGGAGAACCTATGATAATATCAGCTGAACAAGCTCTAGGTCTAGGTGACTTATTAGATAGAATTATAGAAAAATTCCCTGAAGATAGAGAAACTGAATATGACGAAGATTTGATTCGTGTTGCATTTATAGGAAAACCAAATGCTGGAAAATCATCATTAATTAATTATATACTTGGCGAAGAAAGACTTATTGTAACAGATATACCTGGTACAACAAGAGATTCTATAGACAGCTATTTTACCTACAAGGATAACAGATATGTTTTCGTTGATACTGCAGGCTTAAGAAGAAAAAGAAGTATTTATGAAAATGTTGAAAGATACTCTGTAGTTAGGACTCTTACAGCAATTGATAGATCTGATATCTGTGTCTTGGTTGTAGATGCTACAGAAGGAATCACAGAGCAAGATTCTAAGGTTGTAGGATATGCCCATGATAATGGTAAGGGAATTATTGTAGCTGTAAATAAATGGGACATAGTTGAAAAGGATGATAAAACATATTTAGCATATGAAAGAGAAGTTAGAGAAAAATTAGGTTTTATAAACTATGCTCCTATAGTATTTATATCTGCAAAAACAGGGCTAAGGGTTAATAAGCTATTAGACCTTCTCAATGTTGTAAATAACAATTATAACATGAGAATTAGTACAGGTGTATTAAATGACATAATAAATCAGGCTGTTTTAATGAATCAACCACCTTCTGATAAAGGAAGACGTGGTAGAATATATTACGGAACGCAAGTTTCAGTTAGACCACCAAAATTTGTTATTTTTGTGAATGATAAAGAATTAATGCACTTTACTTATATGAGATATTTAGAAAATCAGATTAGAGATCATTTTGGTTTCGCTGGAGTTCCAATCCAATTTGAATTAAGAGAAAAAGGTGAGTAGTTTATATGGATTTTACTTTCATTTTATTAATTTTTTTGTCATATTTGATTGGTTGTTTCTCATCTGCATATTTTATTGGGAAAGTGTTTAAGAAAATGGATATAAGGTCATATGGTAGTGGTAATGCAGGAGCAACCAATGCAGTAAGAGTAATGGGCAAAAAACTTGGTATCCTAACATTTCTATTAGATTTTACTAAAGGGGTAATTGCAGTATTAATAGGTTATAGGATTATGGGAGTAAGTGGTGGTTTAATAGCCGCCTTTTTCGTTGTAATTGGACATGACTGGCCAGTTTTCTTAGGGTTTAGAGGCGGAAAGGGAATTGCAACGACTATTGGTTGCTATGCTGTACTAAATTTTCCTGTTGCATTAGTTTCTGTAATTATAGGAATAACTGTTGGATTGACAAGTAAGTTTGTCTCGCTTGGTTCTATTGTTTTTTTATCAATAGTTCCAGGTATCAGTCTGATTATGGTTGAGAACCTAGATAAAGATTTTTTAATATTAACTGTTTTATTAGCTATTATTGGTATTTATAAACATAAAGCAAATATTAAGAGACTCATTAATGGGAATGAAAATAAGATTGGCAGGTGACTTTAATGAAGGAAAAAATTGGAGTACTAGGTGGAGGAAGTTGGGGTACCGCTCTTGCTATTCTTCTAGCTAATAAAGGCTTAGATGTAGAAATGTGGGTTAGAAATAAAGATCAAGCAAATGAAATGGATATAAATAGAGTTAATAAGAAATACCTACCAAATGCTAAATTTCCTGATAATTTAGTTGTTACTAGTGATATAGAAAGGTCAATACATAATAAAGATGTGTTACTTCTTTCTGTGCCAACACATGGAGTAAGAGATACTCTTGAAAAAGTAAAGGATATAATTAATGAAAAACAAATTATTGTAAATGTTGCTAAGGGAATAGAAAATAACACTTTAATGAGAATATCAGAAATAGTAAAGGAAATACTCCCAAACAATAAATATGCAATGTTGTCAGGACCTTCACATGCAGAGGAAGTTGCTACAAATATACCTACAACAGTTGTTTCAGCATCTGTAAATAAGGAAGTTGCGGAATATATTCAGGATTTATTCTTTACACCCACCTTTAGAGTTTATACGAATCCAGATATTATTGGGGTAGAATTAGGTGGTGCCCTAAAGAATATAATTGCTCTAGGGGCTGGTATATCAGATGGTCTCGAATATGGTGATAATACTAAGGCTGCTCTAATGACAAGAGGAATAATTGAAATTGCTAGACTAGGTGCAAGTTTAGGTGCAAACCCTAACACCTTTTCAGGTTTGGCTGGAATAGGTGACTTAATTGTAACATGTACTAGTATGCATAGTAGAAACAGAAGATGTGGTATTTTACTAGGAAAGGGATTAAGCCTAGATGAAGCAGTAAAAGAAATAGGTATGGTAGTAGAAGGTGTAAAAACTACAAATTCAGCCTATAAAATGGCTTCAAAGTTGGGTATTGAAATGCCTATAACTGAAGAAATATATAATGTATTGTATAACAACTATGATGTATCAAATTCTGTCAATAAACTTATGGGTAGAGATAAAAAGCATGAGATGGAAGATATAGCTATAAATAATAATTATAATTGGTAAAAACCTGCTTAATTAAGCAGGTTTTTTACACTTTTTAGCTATAATAGGATTTTGATTAATAAAACTTGTATAAGCTTGTAATATTTAAAAAGTTATAACGTATATATATAATGTTAAGAATTCTTATTATGAGCTAAGGGGGGAAGGAAGTGGAAGCTTTCGATATATACAAGGATATAGCAAATAGGACGGATGGAGACATCTATGCAGGTATAGTCGGGCCGGTGAGGACTGGGAAATCTACATTTATTAAAAGATTTATGGAACTGTTGGTATTACCAAATATGGACAATAACCATAAAAAGGAACGTGCTAAAGATGAATTGCCACTAAGTGGATCTGGTAGAACTATTATGACAACCGAACCTAAGTTTGTGCCAAATGAAGCAGTTGAATTAGTTCTAAAGGATAATGTTAAGTTTAAAGTAAGATTGGTTGATTGCGTTGGTTATTTGGTAAAGGGTGCACTTGGACACGAAGAAGACCAAATGCCAAGAATGGTTACAACTCCATGGAATGACCAAGCAATACCATTTGAAGAAGCGGCAGAAATTGGTACTAAAAAAGTAATTAGAGATCATTCTACAATTGGTTTCGTAGTTACAACTGATGGTTCGATAACTGACATTGATAGGGCGAATTATATTAAAGCTGAAGAAAGGGTTATAAATGAGTTAAAAGAAATTGAAAAACCATTCATTATAATACTTAATTCAAAGCATCCAAATCTTGATAGTACCATTGCTTTAAGAGATAGCCTTGAGAATAAATATGGCGTTTCTGTCGTTGCTATGGACTGTTTAAATATGGATGTTTCAGATGTTGAAAGGGTATTTGAAAAATTATTATATGAATTCCCTGTAAAAGAAATCAATATAAATCTTCCTGGGTGGGTAGATGGACTTCCTAAGAATCATTGGATAAGAGTTAATATAATGAACTCATTAAAGAACAATATAGTTGACCTTGAGAAATTAAATCAGGTCAAGGGATGTTTATCAACACTTAACGAAGTTGAGATAATTAAAAATATTAACGTAAGTGAAATTAATCTAGGTGAAGGTGTTGTTAATGCCGATGTTACACTTGAAGAAGGTCTATTCTATAAAATTCTAAAAGAATTTACTGGTTATGAAATTGATGGAGATTACCAAATCTTGAATTTAGTATCTAAATTATCAGAGACTAAAAAGAAATATGATAGAATTGAAAAGGCTATTGTTGATGCGAAGGAAATTGGCTATGGCCTAGTAAATCCAGATAAAGAAGAATTACAATTAGCTGAACCAGAGATATATAGACAAGGAAATAGATTTGGTGTTAAATTAAAAGCAAGTGCACCGACACTACACATATTACGAGCAGATATATCAACAGAGGTAGCACCTTTAATCGGAACAGAAAAACAATCTGAAGAGCTATTACAATATTTCTTATCTGAATTTGAGAATGACCCTAGTAAAGTATGGCAATCAAAGTTATTTGGTAAATCACTTTATGAGTTAGTAAATGACGAATTAAACGGTAAGATAACTACATTACCAGAGGATTATAGACAGAAGTTAAGAAAAGCTTTAGAAAAAATATTAAACGACAGTAACGGAGGGTTAATCTGTATAATCATCTAAGAACATATTTGATTAAAATTTATTTACTATAGAAATCGATTTTTTCGATTTCTATTTTTTTGTTTATGAATACCACCCGCTAAGCGGGTGGTTCTAAAGAGCTTTTAGCGG
>JAKELU010000017.1 GCA_022760735.1 Firmicutes bacterium FC7 | reverse complement strand
CAAGCATCATGCCCTTATAGGGCTAGAGCAAACCACCCGTTTTACGGGTGGTTATGATTCTTTATTAATTGATTATAGGTTAAAATTGATGTAATATTGAATTATTAGGATTTCGAGGAATTTCAGATTAAAGGAGGACCAGACCTTGCTAAATAATATTGGTGAATTAGCTGCTCTAGGGACAGCATTATGTTGGAACATTGTAGGTATTGCTTTTGAAAGTGCAGGTAAAAAAGTTGGATCATTAACTGTAAATTACATAAGACTTATTTTAGGATTTATATTCATCAGTATCGTTTCCTTTTTTACACGAGGATTATTTTTTCCTTTAGATGCTACTGTTAATAATTGGATATGGCTTTCTATATCAGGTTTTATCGGTTTCTTTTTAGGTGATATGTTCCTTTTCCAGTCTTATGTTGAGATTGGTTCCAGAATTTCATCTTTAATAATGGCTACCTCTCCGCCTATAACGGCTTTATTAGGCTATATAGTTCTTGGAGAAAAATTGAAACCAATTGGTATTCTAGGTATGATAATAACATTGATTGGAATATCCATAGTAATTTTAAGTAGGGATACAGATGACAAAAAAATAAAGATAAATTTATCTACTAAAGGTTTAATATATGCTTTTTTAGGTTCTGTAGGACAAGCTGTTGGTCTTATTTTTAGTAAGATTGGTATGGGAGATTATAATGCTTTTGCTGCTACTCAAATAAGAATAATCTCAGGTTTCATAGCTTTTACAGTTTTTATTCTATATTTAAAGAAATTTACTGACGTAAAAAATGCCTTAAATGATAAAGAGTCTATGAAGTTGATAAGCATAGGAGCAATATTTGGTCCATTTATAGGTGTTACTCTATCTTTAGTATCTATAAAATATACAACTGCAGGAATATCTTCAATAATATCATCCATATCACCTGTAACTATTATTCCTTTTTCAGTATTTATACTTAAGGATAAGGTTAAACCTAAGGAATTAATTGGTGCAATAATATCAGTAATAGGTGTTGCTGTATTGTTTATATAACACTTGAGCAAAATATACATAAAATTAAAGTGCTTTGAAAAGAGGTATGATCATGAATATACTGGTGAGTGCATGTTTGTTAGGGATAAATGTTAGATACGATGGTAAATCAAAATTAGTTGAAAAAATTAAAATTTTAAGTAAAGAGCATAATCTTATTCCAATTTGTCCTGAAATATATGGAGGTATGACAACTCCAAGGGAGCCTTCAGAAAAAATTGGAGATAGCATAATTTCAAAGACCGGTGAAGATGTAACGGATAAATTTGTAAAAGGCGCAGAAGAAACTTTAAAACTTGCTAAATTTTTCGATTGTAAATATGCCATTTTAAAAGAAAGAAGTCCGTCATGTGGATATGGCAAGATTTACGATGGTACATTTTCAGGCAAGCTTGTAGATGGAAATGGTCTTACGGCTGATTTGTTAGCTAAGAACGGAATTAAAATAATTGGCGAGTCAGAATTAGAGAAACTCCTTAAATAAATTTTCTAAATGAGGCATAATGCCTATAAATATTTATAGGGGTGATATAATATCAAATAGAATGTTTGTTGTGCTGGAAGCCAGAGAAGCTTTAGAGCAGTATAAGATGGAAAATGCGAGTGATATAAAAAACAGACTGTATTAAGATACAGTCTGTTTTATTTTTTCGCCTGATTTTAATTGTGGAGTTCTACCAATTAATATCCATCGATTATTAAACAATGCTACTATATAGCAGAATGTCATGGTTAATATCCATCCCAAAACTAAAATTATAATTAGTGAGCTGATTCTTCCATATCCTATATGATTAGGGAAATTACCTATAAGCTTCCTTTTGATATACTCTAAAATCATTGGATGGGCAAAATATACTCCAAGGGAATAAGTCCCAAAGGATTTAACTAGTAAAGCTATAGGTGATTTCATATGGATGAATTTTCTAGTAGTATATACTAGCATAACGAAGCTCATAAATCCAAAGAACATGTTCATAGGTCTGATTGATCCATATTTTTCAAAATTAACAATACTGTTATTTGTGTAAACATCAATATAAACTTCACCCATGAACAATATCAAAGATATTATATATAAAATCACTATTGGCTTTATATTCCTATTAATCAGTTCAACAAATTTACCATAGTGATAAGCAATAATCCCACCACTGATAAAATAGAAGAACCATCCAAATAATGTCTTCCAGTAAATTGAGTTGAAAATGTCTAAAGCTACAATTCCTGTATATTGCCTAAAGTAAAATTCATAAATAAGTATTATTGCTTGTAGAAAAGTTATTATTCCAAATACCTTGGTAGGGCTGTTCATCATATGTTTTGAAAGATATTTGATTAAAAAAGGCAATATCAGATAGAATTGTACTATCAAAAATATAAAGTATAAATGAGAAAATATCCTACCAAAGAAAATATCAGAGATTAATTTTGAAATCCATTTTTCTTCTAAAGGAATATGATAGAAATAAGTTTTAAATAAGAAATATCCTAAAGACCATATTAAATATGGTAGCAACAAATATACAACTTTCTTCTTATAAAATTTCTTGGCATCAAATTCCTCAGGTACCCTATAATTATAAAATAGGACTAAGCCAGAAATCATCATAAATACAGGTGTACCAAATCTAAAAAACTGATTTATGAACATTCCAAGCCTCATCGCATTGCTATTAAATTCTGAGTACATAACAAATCCGCCTGTTGCATGAATTGCATAAATTCCAAATGCTGCTATTGCTCTCATATAATCTAATTCTAAAATTTTCTGTCGCTTTTTCATTTGTTAACATCCTTTCTAAATCTACAACTTCTTCTATTATACCATATAAATTTATCACTTGTTTTACACATTGATTTATTAGGATATAATTTAGATAGAGATTGTCTAATAGGAGTGAGGTAGATGTATAAAATCCTTGTTGTTGATGATGAGGAAAAGATTAGAGAGGTAATTAAAGAGTACGGAGAATTTGAAGGATATTCTGTAACTGAAGCTAGTGATGGTATGGAAGCAGTTAATATATGTAGAACTGAAGACTTTGATATTATAATCATGGACATAATGATGCCAAAGCTTGACGGGTATTCAGCTGTTAAGGAGATAAAGAAGTCAAAGGATATTCCAGTGCTAATGCTGTCAGCTAGAGGTGAAGAATATGATAAATTATTTGGTTTTGAAATAGGTATAGATGACTATGTAGTAAAGCCTTTTTCACCAAAGGAAGTAATGGCGAGGATAAAAGTTATTATAAATAGGAGCAAGGCAAAGGAAATGACCAATAAGAAGGTTAGCTTCAAAGGATTGGTTATTGATTTTGAAGGCAGAAATGTTTATGTAGATAATAAGAAAGTAGACATGACTCCTAAGGAATATGAACTTTTATTCTATATGGTAAGAAATAAGAATATCGCTCTAACAAGAGAGAAGCTATTAAATGAAATATGGGGATATGATTTCTTTGGTGATGAAAGAACAGTAGATACACATATTAAAATGTTGAGAAATAGTCTTGGTAAATATAGGGATTTTATAGTTACGCTTAGAGGTCTTGGATACAAATTTGAGTATGAAGAATAGGTGAGCTAATGTTAAAATATATAGATAAAAAAAGCCTAAAATATAAATTGTGGACCTATTTCATTTTGTTCGCCGCAACTATTATGTTACTTTTATGGTTATTACAGATAGTTTTTTTGAATAGATATTATGAAACCATGAAGATAAATGAAATTAAAAATATTGGTAACACGCTAGTTGCACAATATGGCAAAGAAGGCTTTGAGGATTTGCTATACTCGACTTCACGTAATGAAGGTATAATTATTCAGATCTTAGATCAAGATGGCTCTCTTATTTATCCGCTTAATAATATTATTGATATACTTAGACAACCAAAGCTTGAGTATAAATTATTTGCTGAGTTTCTAATAAACTTATATAATTCTAATGATAATTATGTAATCTATCACAGAGAGGATACAAGGCTTGGAAGTCCCACATTAATTTATGGAGCTATTCTAGAAAATCCATTAGGTTCAAATTATTTTCTATATATAAATTCAGTTCTTGAGCCTGTAGATTCAACCGTAAGTGTTCTTAAGAATCAATTGATTATTGTTACTCTTATGTCACTTGGATTAGCTTTGGCATTATCATACTTCATAGCCACAAAACTTACAAAACCAATTGAAAGAATAACCGAAGCAGCGGAATCATTAGCCCAAGGTGACTATACAGTTGAGTTTGAAAAGGGATATTATACGGAGATAGATAATCTAGCTGATACTCTAAATTATGCAACAAAAGAACTTTCTAAGACAGAAGAACTTCGTAGGGATTTAATTGCTAATGTGTCCCACGATTTAAGAACTCCCCTTACATTGATTAAATCATATGGAGAAATGATACGGGATATATCTGGTAATAATGAAGAAAAGCGTAATAAACACATAAAAACTATCATTGACGAGGCAGATAGACTATCAGGTATGGTAAATGATATTCTAGATCTATCTAAAGCTCAAACTGGCCTGGATAAGATGGATTTTAAACGGTTTGATATTTTAAAAACTACTGAGGAAATATTAAAGAGATTTCAGTATTTCGTAGATAATCAAGGGTTTAGATTTTACTTAAATTTCAAAGGAAAAACCATAGTTAAAGGCGAAGAGATGAAAATTCAGCAAGTAATATATAATTTAATTAGTAATGCAGTAAATTATTCAACGGATAAAAAAGAGATTATAATAAATATTATCGAAGAAGCGGATGTTGTAAACTTTGAAGTTATAGATAAAGGTATAGGTATACCTGAGGATCAACTTGATTCCATATGGGATAGATATTATAAAGTTGGTAAAGCTCATAAAAGGTCAACAGTTGGGTCTGGAATAGGATTATCAATAGTTAAGTCAATATTACTTGCACACAAAGCACAGTTTGGAGTTGAGAGTAAAGTAGGTGAAGGTAGCAAGTTTTACTTTAAGCTAAGAAAGTAACATATCTTGTTTTTAAGTCATCAATAGGATAAAATAAAAAGTAATAATTTGGAAGGGATGGATGAAATGGCAAACTATATACCAACTAGAGAAGATGCATTCAAATTGCTTACTAAGTACACTAAGACAGAACATCTAATAAAACATGCCTTGGCTGTTGAAGCAACAATGGCTCACTTTGCAGAGCTATTCAATGAAGATGTTGAAAAGTGGAGAGTTATAGGACTTATACATGATTTAGATTTTGATCAGTGGCCTGAACAACATTGCGACATGACTAAGAAGATTCTTGAAGAGGAAGGCTGGCCTGAAGATTATATAAGAGCTGTACTCGCTCATGGATATGGTTTACGTACAGATATAGAGCCAAAGGAAAATGTAGAAAAGGTAATATATACTATAGATGAGTTAACAGGTTTAATTTCAGCAACAGCGCTGATGAGACCAAGTAAATCAATTTTGGACTTAGAGGCTAAATCAGTTAAGAAAAAATTGAAGCAAAAATCCTTTGCAGCAGGTGTAAACAGAGAAGTAATTGAAAATGGTGCAAAGATGTTGGGAATGGACTTAAATGACGTAATAACTGAGACAATAAATGGAATGAGAAACGTAGCTGAAGAACTTGGACTCAAAGGAGAACTTTAATATTTATATAGTAAAACCCGGGGTTAACCTGGGTATAATTATGTTAAAGAGGTGAATTAAATGATCAGATTCCTCATACTATTAACGACCATTATATTAAGCATAGTAACCACTGGTTGTGAAACAAGTAAAGGTTATAAAGAACTTGAATATAATTTAGAAGTAGAAGGTGGGAAAATCTATGGTACTTTAACTTTACCTAAAGGCAATGGTACTTATCCAGTAGCACTAATCCACCAGGGTTCAGGACCAACAGACAGAGATGGAAATAATAATATAATAGGTGATAATAATAGCCTTAAAATGTTAGCACAGGGATTGGCAGAAGCTGGAATTGCTAGCGTAAGATATGATAAAAGAGGTATAGGAGAATCCATGAACTTGGTTCAAAAAGAGGAGGATTTGGTCTTTGAAGATTATATTTCTGATGCTAATCTTTGGATTGCTAAACTGAGAGATGATAATAGATTTGATAAAATATTTGTAATTGGTCATAGTGAAGGAGCACTTATTGCAGGGCAGGCTGCAGCTAACAGCAAAGTTGATGGCTTTATATCTATAGCTGGTTTAGGTTACTCTGCATATGACACATTACTCAGACAATTAAGCACACAGCCAAAAGAAATTACGGATATTACAACACGTATGTTGGAGCAATTAAAAGAAGGAAGGCTAATAGAAAATGTACCACAAGAGCTATATGCCATATTTAGACCAAGTGTACAGCCTTATTTAATCTCTTGGTTTAAATATGATCCTGTTAAGGTCTATCAAAATATAAATTCACCTATATTAATTCTTCAAGGCAACAATGATATACAGGTAACAATAGATGATGCAAAGAGATTAAGTTCTGTTGAAAATAGCAAGCTTGTTATAATCAACGGAATGAACCATGTTCTAAAAGATGCACCTAGAGACCCTGAAGAAAATCTAAAAACCTATTCAGACCCAAAACTTCCAATTAATGGACAACTCCTTAAGGAAATAATAGATTTTATAAGGAATAATAAATAAGAGTAAGAAACCTCTTATTTTCTTAATAATAGATTAAAGTTAATCTTTAACCTTAAGTCATAGAAACTGCATATTTAGTTATTTAAGAGTTAATGTAGAACTTTAACTTTAGTTTTGCATGCAATCTATACAAGTAAATAATCTACGAACTTCTCAGAAGCAGGTGATAATGATACTCCCTTTAATGAGCAAATACCAATATTCCGTTTTGGGATATTCTCAACCAGATTAATTTCATAGAGAGTCCCAGCCAATAAATACTCCTTTGAAAATTCCTTAACTACACAGGCAATGCCTAATCCTATTTTTGCAAACTCCAATAGTAAGTCATGTGAGCCTAATTCAATTTCTGGATTTATCTTTATACCTTTAGAGAATAGATAATCTTCCACATACTGCCTTGACTTAGATCTATTATCTAAGAATATTAAAGGGTATTTTAATAGCTCATCATAAGTAATTACAGTTGATATTAAATACTTATATTTTTCACCAAATACAAATATATCCTGTATGTCCTTACACTTTTGAATTTTTAGTGAATCATCAGTTATTGGCAGATTACAAATTCCTATATCTATTTCTCCTAATTTTAATAAATTGCAAAGTTCATCGGTTGTTCGATTAATAATTTTCAATTTAATATTTGGATAATCATTATGGAATCTTTCTAAATATGGTAATAAATAATACCTAGAGATTGTATCACTAACTCCAATCTTTAGTTCTCCAGCTTGTAAATTTTTAGTTTCTTTAATCCTCTTTTCACCTGTATCCAATAAACTAATCGCAGAGTTAGTATATTCAAAGAGCATCTTTCCTTCATTAGTTAAGTTTACACCTTTTGGTGTTCTTGTAAATAGCCTTATATCTAATTCATGCTCTAATTGCATTATAGCTTGACTTACTGCAGGTTGTGTCATATACAGTTCATTTGCTGCTTTAGAAAAGCTCTGGCATTTAGCAACTTTATCGAATATTCTATATAGTTCTAGCCTTATAGACATATAATCACCTCTTATACCTATTATTATAGATATTTATTTTACTTATATCATAATAAATTATATATTATTAGAGTAAGATATTAAATAGTCTTTTTAAAAGGAGTGTTAAAATGGAAAGAGTTGTAGGAACAGTTGTTAGAGGTTTAAGAACTCCAATTATCAAAGAAGGTGACAATGTTGTAGACATTGTAGTAGATTGTGTTACAAATTCCTCCAAAGTAGAAGGATTTAAAATTAGTGATAAAGATGTAGTTGCTATAACAGAGTCCGTAGTTGCTAGAGCGCAAGGAAATTACGCTAGTATTAATGATATTGCTACTGATATAAAAAATAAGTTTGGTGACGAAACTATAGGTGTTGTGTTTCCAATCTTAAGTCGAAATCGTTTTGCGATTATATTGAGAGGGATTGCTAAAGGTGCAAAGAAAATAGTATTGATGTTAAGTTATCCATCAGATGAAGTAGGTAACCATTTAGTAGATATGGATGTGCTAGATGTAAAGGGAGTAAATCCTTGGACGGATGTTTTAAACGAACAACAATTCAGAGATTACTTTGGATACAATGTACATCCTTTTACTGGTGTAGATTATATTGAATATTATAAATCTATTATTGCTGAGTATGGAATTGAATGTGAAGTAGTATTCTCAAACAATCCAAAGACTATTTTGGAGTATACAAAGAATGTACTTGTATGTGATATACATACAAGATTTAGAACAAAAAGATTAATTAAAGAAAATGGTGGCATCAATGTCTACGGACTAGATGATATTCTAACATCTTCTATAAACGGAAGTGGATATAACGAAAAGTACGGCTTACTAGGATCAAATAAATCAACGGAAGAAAAGATAAAGCTTTTCCCTAGAGACTGTCAACCATTAGTAGATGAAATACAAAAAAAACTTAAGGAAATTTCTGGCAAAACAGTAGAAGTCATGGTCTATGGGGATGGGGCATTTAAGGACCCAGTAGGTAAGATTTGGGAATTAGCAGACCCCGTTGTTTCACCAGCTTATACTTCAGGATTAGAAGGAACACCTTCAGAAGTTAAATTAAAATATCTTGCAGATAATGAATTCGGTGATTTACGAGGTGAAGAGTTAAAGAAAGCAATATCAAAATATATTGAAAACAAGGAATCCTCATTAGTTGGAAATATGATATCCCAAGGAACTACTCCAAGAAGACTTACAGATTTAATAGGTTCTCTATCAGATTTAACATCGGGAAGTGGAGATAAGGGAACGCCTGTAATTTATATACAAGGATATTTTGATAATTATGTTAAATAGACTATCACACAAGGTTATGGAATAATCCATAGCCTTGTTTTATTAATATGGGAACTATGCTATTATTAAGGTAATAAATTAAGGTAGGTGATACTTTGAATAATAGCCTTATCAGAGAAGTAGATAATGTCTTCAATAAACTCATATACTCGAAACATATACATGAATGCATTCTATATATAGAAAATGCAATAGGTGATTTTTCATATAAAAAAACTTATGGGTATAAAGATATTCACTCTCCATTTCTTATGGCTAGTATAACAAAACTCTTTACAGCTACCTGTATATTGATCTTACACGAGCAAAATCGACTTTCACTCAATGACAAACTAACTAAATATATTGATGATAATATTATTTGTGGAATACATGTTTACTATGGTAAAGACTATTCTAATGAACTAATGATCTCTGACTTGCTATTTCAAATAAGTGGTTTGTCTGATGCATTTGAAGAAGGTAAAAATAGCATTAGAAGGTTCTCAATTCCAAATGATGTATATATAGATTTTATGAATAATGTAGATATGGTAAGAAAACTAAAACCTCACTTTGTTCCTAGAACTGAAAACAAAGCTCATTATGCTGATATAAATTTTGATTTATTAGGTAAGGTTGTTGAGAATGTAGTAGATTTACCATTAGAAGAAGTTTATAAAAGGTTTATTATAGAGCCCTTAGAGTTAAAAAATACATACTTGCCAATTAGTGAGAATGAATTTATACCTGAAATATATTTTAAAGACAAGTTAATCCATAGACCCAAAATAGTTATTAGTAGTCGTGCTAGTGGTGGAGGGGTTTCAACAGCTTATGATTTAATGATTTTTATTAAAGCATTTTTTGGTGGTAAATTGTTTAATAAGGAAATATTTAAAATTCTTTCAAAATATAAAAAATTACAGGCATCTATGGGGCCAATATATTATGGTGGAGGGTATATGCAAATACCATTAGAAGGTTCAACAACGCTTTTTATGGGTAAAGGAGAATTAATAGGACATTCAGGTTCCACTGGGTCCTTTGCTTTTTATTATCCATATAAGGACATATATATTACAGGAAATATTAATCAAGCTGCAAACCAGGCCCTCCCAATTAGGTTCGTTATGAAGCTTGCAATGACATTAGGTAAGTAATTGATTTTAATGTGAGGTGATGTAATGTCAAGCAATAATAAAGTAGAATTAGTTTTATTAAGAACAGCTAATAACAACTTTGAGGTAGACATTATTAAGGGTATTCTAGAAGAGAATAAGATACCATATCTATTAAAGGAAAAAGGAATAGGCAGTTACATGAAAATCATTACTGGAAGCTCTATGTACGGCACAGACATATTTGTGGATAAGTTGGTGTACGAAAGAGCATCAGAATTAATTAATTCTATTATATAAAGAAAGTGCCAATATCTTGCTTATGATATTGGCTAATTTCCTTTAAGAGGGGTTTATTGGAAAATAATCATCTTTCATTTTTAACTTATTACCATTGTTATCCTCAACTCTATTTCTTTCTTCAACTCTTTGAGGATCGTTTAACATGGATATTCTGTAGGGATTTGCAAACATTTGATTATTCCAATTTGGATTGTTGGTATTATTCCATGGATTTCCATAAGTTTTAGCTCCAAGAACAAAATTTTTATCAGCTTCGTTTTTAGAGCGAATATCCCATCTGTCTCTATTTTCTCTATCTTTCATATATAATCACCTTTCCTATATCAATAATATTTCCAAAGCGAAAAATAATATTCTTTTAGTATAAGAGTCTTATTTTTGCAAAAAGAAGAAGCATAATCATATAAATCAAGACTTTTATATGATATTATATATTTATAATCATTAAAGAAAGGACTGATATAATATGGAAAACTCATTTAGATTTTATAGGAATCTTGACTGTGCATACTTTCCATGTCATAAGGTAGAAAACGAAGAAGAATTTAACTGTTTATTTTGCTATTGTCCACTTTATTTTCTAAAGGAATGTGGTGGAAAACATGAGGACAAGTATGGAATTAAAGATTGCTCAAATTGTCTAATTCCACATCGACCAAATGGATATGACTATATTAACAATAAAATTAGGGAATATAATGAAGAACAAATAGACAAAAAATTTAACAGATAATTGAAGATTAAATATCAAATATAATGGTAAGTATAACTATATATTATCTTAAAGGTGGTCTTTATGAAAATAGATGTGGAACAGATAATCAACAACCTTATATCTAAAGCAAGAGCTCTATTTAACGACAAGGAAAAATTAGGTGGAATCTTAGATAAGGCTAAGGGTATTATACAGAATAATAAAGAGCTTAAGGAGTTATTTGATGATATAAAATTGCTCATACAATTAGTTGGAGACTATAAAAATGGAGTTTATAAAGGAATTTCAAACAGTTCTATTATAATTGTTTTGGCAGGCTTAATTTACCTTGTCACTCCAATTGACCTACTACCAGATTTTATTCTTGGCGGATTTATAGATGATGCTGCAGTAATAGCTTATATTATCAAGAAGATAAGTGTCGAGTTAACGGAATATAAAGAATGGAAAGAAGCACATATACATGAAGGTCATAACGATAATGATGATTTTTACGATCATGAATATGATAATATGATTGAGATTACTCTTGATGACGATGATGTTGAAGAAATTTAAGGGTTGTACTATTTTCTGAATTGGCTAATATAATATATTGTAATTAACTTTAAGCTAAATGAAGTTTGTTATAAGCCAAGGAGGTAAATATGAAAAAAATAAGTATACTTATACTTTCCTTAATTGTTCTTTCTTCTAATGTGGTTTTTGGTGAGGAAGTAGTTGATTTAAGCGTAGGAACTCCAAAATACTTAACATTGGCCATAGAGGGAAGTAAGTTTAAACTAGATTGGATAAACCCAATACATGCTATGACTAAAGATGATATACAGTACCAATTGGATTTTAAGGTGGGTAGAAACAATTGGTTGTCTGATATAGGTAGAATTAAATCATTTGACCTAGAGTTTAATAACAATGGAAAAACATCTATAATATTTGATCCAATTGAAGAGGGGATAACTAATACAATAGATTTAGAAAAAAACAGCTATAGCTTTAGAGTTAGATATAAAGATAATAATATTTTAGGTAATTTTTCTAATATAGTGTCATTAGGTTTAAAGCCATATTATGAAAATGCAAGTGAATGGGCTTGGCCAGAATTGGATTTAGCTGTTGAGCTTAAACTAATCCCAGATTCAATCAGACTGGATATGAAAAAACCAATCTCAAGGGAAGAGTTTTGCGAGGTTGTGATAAATCTTTATCAGCTTCAAACTGGGGAAACTATCAATCCTGTTGGATTGATATTCAATGATACCATAAATCCAGACGTTCTTAAGGCTGCCACTCTGGGAGTAGTAAAGGGCGATGGAAGTGGGAACTTTTTACCAGAGGATCTTATAACTCGGCAAGAAATAGCTGTTATCCTAAGAAGGTTGTTGGAAATATTTTATCCGGATATGGATTTCGACTATGTAGAGGTAGAAGTTAGCGAAGAGACAATAACAACATGGGCATACGATGATATGCAGTTTATGCTTCATAAGGAGATATTAAGGGGTGACCAGAATGGAAGAATACATCCAACTGGACATACAACAAGGGAAGAAGCAGTAGTTGTAGCACTACGCTTATTTAACAAGTTTAATTAAAAGAGGAGACTTAAGTCTCCTCTTATTTATTAGTTGACTTTAACCCAAATAAACTACCTATTAATCCTAATGCAAATGAAAGACCTAATGTAATTAAAATTATCAATGTCATAATACCATTAAATTTAGGCAAAGTTATAAATGGTAGAAAACTCATGGTCTGTGAATAAATATATTTTAGAACAACAAATAACATTATATTGGACATTAATCCTGATAAAATAGTCATCAAAAGTCCTTCTAGAATAAAAGGTAATCTAATAAAGTACTCTGGAGCTCCAAGTAATCTTAAGGTGTTTATCTGTTCCTTATTAAGATATATTCCCTGCCTTATAATGTGGGAAGTAATTATAAGAGTTGCAACACTAACTGCTATTACAATTAGCAATCCCAATAAACTTATTAGACTAGAAATATCCTTTAATTTATCTAAAATTTCCTTATTATCTCTAACTAGTTCAACACCAGAAATGGAACTAACCTCTTCTACTATAGTGTCAACTTGATCTAATTCTATTTTTACTTTAATGTACGGGTCAAAAGGATTGTGGTCAAATAGTTCAAATATTCTTGATTCTTCACCCATAATTTCGGTCATCTCTGCTTTTGCTTCCGTTTCATCTATGTAAAGTATATCTCTTATCCCTGATATTTCTTTAATCTGACTTCCTATAATAGTAACATCAATGTCATCAGAATAATAAACGCTAATTTGTGCTTCATCTTCTATAGCAGTTATCATATGTTCAACAATATTTCCACCGGAAAATATTAAGGATAATAAGAAGAAAATAAATGATAAACTTATAATGGAAAAAATATTTGATAGCAAGTCTAGTTTTACTATAGTTTTTATTTCCCTGAAAAAGTATCCTGTGTTTCTAACAATTACTTTCATAAGATACCTCCTCAGTACTCATTTTACCATTTAATACATTAATCTTTATACAATCTTGCTCATCCTCAATAAGATGAGTAGCGTGGGTAGTAATAATTACTGTCGTATTATTGTCCTTAAATGATTTTAATAAATCAAGTATATTCAAGGAATTATCCTTATCTAGATTACCTGTTGGTTCATCAGCTATTATAAGCAATGGTCTTCTTGCAACAGCTCTAGCAATGGCAACTCTTTGGCGCTCTCCATAGGATAGATTATCAACTATGGAATTAATTTTGTGATCAAGTCCGACTCTTTTTATTGTAGCTAATGCTAGATTTTGTATTTCGCTTTTCGAAAAATCTAGAAATCTCATTCCAATTATGACATTTTCGTAAACAGTTCTACCATCTAGTAGTTTAAAATCTTGAAATATTGGGCCAATACTTCTTCTTAATCTCCTTAACTCCCTATTATTAATGTTATTCATATCTTTACCGAGTACTGTAAGATATCCATCGCTAGGACTTTCCATACCCATTAGTAGTTTTAGAAAGCTGGTCTTACCAGAACCACTAGGGCCTGTTATATAAACCACTTCACCAGATGGAATAACCAGATTTACATCCTTAAGTCCCAAAGTTCCATCTGGATATTTTAAATACAACTTATTTGCAATTATCATATAATCACTCCAATTTAGAATAATACCGGATTAATCAAAAGTTCGATATACTCATCTCTGATTTTAACTGATTTTATGGTGCTTTTATCAAGTAGCTTATGGAAGTTAAATTTCAAGTAACCAAAGCTAAATAATTCTTCCATAGCTGACAGTTCAAGTTTCATCCCAAGGAATTCTCCTTCTTTCATTTTGAAAATTAGTGATTGTTTGTCATCAAGAATTTCTAGACTTCCTGTCATACGAAGGTTAATTTCAGGTAGAATAAGTTCTATTTTATCCTCTAGGAATAATAATTCAACTTTAGTCGGAAACTCTCTTTTATCAAGGATTTGCTTGATAAAATCCTCTCTAATTATACCTTTAAACCCTGAAACAGTTAGGTTAATTACAATAGTACCTTCAGGAAGGTCCCCTTTTTCAATCATTGCAACTAAAGAATTAATAGTTTCAGAGAAAATAGGCTTTATTTCAACCCAGGTATTTTCTAAATTAGTTAGATAATTTTCAAATTTGGCTTTATCATCTTGCAATGAAGAAAGTCGAGCTTCTAATTCATTTTTTAATGATACTGACTTCTCAATTGTTTGCTGTAATTGATTTTGTATAGTTTCAAGAGTTTTTAAAGTTTCATTGAGCTTTTCTACATCTCTTTCAAGTGATTTCTTTGTAATTTCAAGCTCTTCTAAAAGGTTGGAGGTGTTTCTAGATATATCACGGATTGCATTGATTCTTCTAAGTAATGTTTCCAAATTCTCTGAGCTTAAGATTAACTCTAAATATGTAGTTGCTCCATTCCTTTGATAGAACTTTAGTATATCTTCCATTATATTCAAATTATCATTATATTCCGTCTGTTTCTTATGAATTTCACTTTCCATTGACTTAATTTCTAAATTAAGATCGTTTATCTCCAGAGATGTAATTCTCACTAATTCTTCTGTTTCTTTGATTTTTTGCTTGATTAAAAATAACTCTTCAAGTATTCTTTTTTCTTCTAAGGACAGTTCTAATAGGTTTTCTCTGATATCGGATACTCCTGAGATAGGCTCATTAACATTATCGGAATAAGAAATAGAGTATAAAGCAAGAACAGAAATTAGAATAAAAAAGCATATAAGCCTCTTCATATACACACCTCCATATACTACTATTAACATTTACGGACAAACTAGTCAATAAGAAAAGTATCATCATAGCACTTATGTAAAATTACTATCATAATATGTATTAATGTGGAATATTGTCTAATGAGGAGGTTGATTATGATAAAGCCAAAATTCACAATTTTAGGAGGAGATTTACGCAACGTAGAATTAGCTTATTTACTTAAGAGCGATGATAATGAGGTAGAGGTATATGGATTTGATAAACTGGACTTATTTATAAATCAACAGGAAAAGCTACATGAAGCAATATTTAATGCTGATATTATTATTGGTCCATTACCTTTATCAGAAGATAATAAAATGCTTAATGCACCATTTTTTACAGGGAATATCCAAATAAATGATATTCTTTATTTACTGTCTAGAAAGCAGGTCTTTATGGCTGGTAAAATCAATGAAGAGTTTCAAAAGAAGGCTAAAGATATGGGACTTACTTCAATAGACTATTTTGCAAGAGAAGAGATGCAGGCATTAAACGCAATTCCTACTGCAGAAGGTGCAATTCAAGTGGCAATGGAAAACATGGACATTACTTTGCATAGTTCAAGTGTAATAGTTCTTGGTTATGGTAGGATAGGAAAGACATTAGCAAGAATGCTATATGGAATTGGTGCAAATGTTTATGTAGCTGCTAGAAACTACGGCGATTTAGCCTGGATTGAGAATTTTAAATATAAACCTGTACATTTTAAGGAATTAGAACATTATCTTCCTAGTATAGACGTGATTTTTAATACTATTCCTCATATTATTTTTGATGAAAATCTACTCAGCAAGGTATGTAAGGATTGTATTATTATAGATATAGCATCAGCGCCAGGTGGAGTTGATGTGGATGCTGCAAAGAAGTTAAACATAAAGGTAATTGGTGCTAGTGGTCTACCAGGTAAAGTTGCACCTTTAACAGCTGCTAGAATAATCAAGGATACTGTATACAATATATTAAAAGAGATTAGAAATGAAAAAATCATTGGGTAATCCCAATGATTTTTCATTAGAAAATGTACTCGATTGCAAATACCAATATTTAACATAAATATGCATTAAATCGCTAAATTATCACATTTAACAATAAATAAAAAATAAAATGAAAACGGTTACAAAATTTCTTTACAAACTATTCAGAATATTATATTATATATTTAAATAGAGGTGTACAACCTCAAAATATAAAAAATAAGGGGGCAGTAAAATGAAAAAAAGATTTATTAGCTTAGTATTATTGACTTTGGTACTAGCAGTAACTTTTTCTGGTTGTACTCAAAGCAGTGCGCCAACAACAGGTGGTGGAGGAAAAGACACCTTCAAAATAGGTTATAGCTGTAACAACTTTAATGATACCTTCCAAACATACATAGTTGATGCTGCTAAAGCCTATGTTGCAGAGCATCCAGAGCTATCAATAGATGTTCAAGATGCACAGGAAGACGTTATCAAGCAACAAGACCAAGTTAACGCTTTCATTGAACAGGGAGTAGATGCTTTAGTAGTAGTACCAGTTGATACAAGTGCAATGGATCCTATTACAAAGGCGGCTAAAGACGCTGGAATACCATTAGTATATGTAAACAGAAATCCATTCGGTGAAAATGCAGTTCCTGAAAACGTTTACTACGTTGGTTCACAAGAAGTAATAGCTGGTCAACTTCAAATGGAATTTGTTGGTGAACAATTAGGTGGTAAAGGTAATGTTGCAATATTAATGGGCATTTTAAGTAATGAAGGTGCTGTAAAGCGTACTGAAGGTAATGAACAAATAATAAAAGAAAAGTATCCTGATATTAAAGTTTTAGCAAAAGAAACAGGAAACTGGCAACGTGACCAGGGATTATCAATTACTGAGAACTGGTTAACAGCATATGGCAATGAATTAAATGCAATATTAGCAAATAACGACGAAATGGCACTAGGTGCTTTAAAAGCAGCTAGAGACGCTGGCCGTGATGACATAATAGTTGTAGGTGTTGACGCAATACCAGATGCATTGGCATCTATCGAAGAAGGCGGATTGTCAGCAACAGTACTTCAAGATGCAGTAGGACAAGGAAGAGGTGCTCTTGAGGCTGTTCACAAGGCTCTTAAAGGTGAATCTCAAGAAAGTATTACATGGGTACCATTCCAGTTAGTTACATCTGAAAACCTTAGTGAGTTTAAATAATCCAGTTCTTATCTAGTGTCTAGTGGTCACTTCAAATGAAGTGGCTACTAGATTAATTTATAGTTATACCACATGGCATAATGTGGAAAGGAGGATATTATGGACAATAATAAGTACTTACTTCAGATGAAGGACATTAAAAAAACCTTTCCTGGAGTCATGGCTTTAAAGGGTGTTGATTTCAATGTAGGTTATGGAGAAATACATGCCCTTATAGGTGAAAATGGTGCTGGAAAATCCACCTTGATGAAATGTTTATTAGGAATTTATCCGCCAACATCAGGAGAGATATATTTCGATGGAAGGCTTATTGAAAATTATAATGTTGCAGAAGCCTTAAACTTAGGAATTTCAATGATACATCAAGAACTTAATCCAATACTATATCGTTCTATCATGGAAAATATATGGAGTGGTAGAGAACCGTTAAATAAATTTGGGTTAGTTGATCATAAGAAAATGTATGAAATGACAAAGGAATTGTTAAAGGAAATAGAGCTAGATGAGGACCCATTAACATTAGCAGCTAATCTTACAGTTGCTAAACTTCAGCTTATTGAGATAGCAAAAGCGATATCCTACAATGCAAAGCTAATTATCATGGATGAACCAACCTCTGCTCTTCCTTCTAAAGAGGTAGAGGCTCTGTTCAAAATTATGAAAAAATTAAAAGCAGAAGGTAGAAGTATTATATATATTTCTCATAAGCTTGATGAAATATATGCAATCACTGATAAGATTACAGTCCTAAGAGACGGTCAATATATTGGTACAGAAGACACAGATAAGCTTAGTAAAGAGAATTTAATTAAAATGATGGTTGGAAGAGATATAGACGAAATGTTTCCGAAGACCCCATGTGAAATAGGAGAAGTTTATCTAGAGGTAAAAAACCTAACTCATAATAAATACTTTAAAGACGTTTCCTTTAGTGTTAGAAAAGGTGAGATTTTTGGAATTGCAGGATTAGTGGGCTCAGGAAGAACTGAAATCATAGAAAGTATCTTTGGAATCAAAAATTATGATTCTGGTGAAATATTTATTAATGGAGAAAAAGTAGAGATAAGAAGTCCAATTGATGCAATAAACAAGAAGATGGCATTCTTAACTGAGGACAGACGACAAACAGGTATATTTCCAATGCTCGATGTGGAATTCAATCTTACTCTTGCAAATATAGTAAAATATGTTAAAAAATCCAGGTTGCTGAACTATAGAGAACTAAAAGATGACTGTAAGAAATTTATTGATGCGATTAGCATAAAAACTCCAAGTCCAAAACATAAAATAGAGAATCTTTCAGGTGGCAATCAGCAAAAAGTTCTAGTTGCAAAATGGCTATTAACCGAGCCAGACATACTATTCTTAGATGAACCTACCCGTGGTATCGATGTAGGTGCCAAATCTGAAATTCATAGACTTATAAGTATGTTAGCAAATCAAGGAAAATGCATAATCATGGTATCTTCTGAGTTACCAGAAATACTGGGAATGAGCGATAGAATTATGGTAGTTCATGAAGGCAAAGTTACTGGAATAATTGATAATAATGACAATGTAACCCAGGAACTTATAATGGAATATGCAACAGATACCTATAAGGAGAGAGTTAATTAAGTTAGGGGGAGGATTAAATGACAATCAATAATGGAAGCGCAAAATTAGCTGTTGCCAAAGATTCTAATGTGACACAAATACTTAAGAAATATGGAATAGTACTAGTTCTCTTACTTATGATAGTTGTAATAAGTATACTAGAACCTGCCTTTTTAAGGCCAACGAATATATTCAACGTACTTACACAAGTATCAATCTTCGGGATTATGTCCTTGGGATTAACGATTGTAATTATTTCTAAAGGAATTGATCTTTCAGCAGGCTCAGTATTAGCACTAGCAGCAGTTCTTGCAGCAAGTCTAGGTCAAACTGCTGAAGCTACAGGTAAGTATTTTCCGAATCTACCAGCTTTACCTTTATTAATACCTATAGCAGTTGCTCTATTAGTAGGTTTATTATGCGGTGCTGTAAACGGTTTCCTCATAGCGAAGACTGGAATACCAGCATTTATAGCAACATTAGGTATGCAAACCGCAGCGAGGGGTTTTGCGTTAATCTATACGGAAGGAA
Organism: Firmicutes bacterium FC7; assembly: GCA_022760735.1. Lineage (GTDB taxonomy): Bacteria > Bacillota > Clostridia > Tissierellales > Tissierellaceae > UBA3583. Next base: position 26,774 of record JAKELU010000017.1, on the reverse strand, counting down.
AACCTATTAGTAATTTAACTACGAGTTTTACAAATATAGGAGGAAAAATATTTGGTGTAATACCAGTTCCTGTAGTTATTTATTCAATAATGATTGTAATTACTTATGTATTGTTAAATCATACACGCTTTGGAAAGAACATCTATGCAATTGGTGGAAACATCCATGCAGCAGAAGTATCAGGTATAGATGTGAAGAAAAATCTTGTATTGATATATGCATATTGTGGATTGCTTGCAGGTCTTGCAGCAATTGTATTTGCAGGTCGTACTGGCAGTGCTCATCCTGGTGCAGCAACTGGATATGAACTAACAGCCATCGCAGCTACAACAATTGGAGGAACAAGCCATTCTGGTGGAATAGGTACAATTAGAGGTGCTGTAATTGGTGCTCTAGTACTTGGTGTACTTAGAAATGGATTAACCTTACTGGGAGTTCCAGCTTACTGGCAACAAGTAACAGAAGGGGTAATTATAGTAGCAGCAGTAATCATTGATATGAGAAAGACCAGACAAAGAAAATAAAAAGTTTAAATTTGAAACGATGGTGATATTATGACCGTTACAATCAAAGACATAGCTAGAATTGCTGGTGTTAGTAAGGCAACGGTATCTAGAAGCCTTAATGATAGTCCCTTAGTGGCTGAGGAGACTAAGAAGAGAATAAAAGAACTAGCAGATACTATGGGTTTCCAATTTAACGCAAATGCAAGGAGCCTAAGTACCAGTAGAACAGGAACCATCGGAATAATTTATCCAGAGCGGTTTGGGGAATTTGGTGTTAGTTTATATTATAGTTCACTTTTGAGCCAAATTAGGGATTTTCTTGAAAAGGAAGGACTAGATAATATAGTTTCTTTTCCTAAGAATAGATATACAGGGGAAAGCAATATCAAGAGATTAATTCAAAGTAAGAAGATTGATGGTCTTCTAATTATACATCCTAATATTACTGATGTAGATCAAAGGATTTTGAATTTTATTGAACAGTCAAAAACTCCTTATGTATTTTTGCATCACTTTCCAAGCTTTTGTGATATAGAAAAGGTTGATGCAATATATACTGACCATTTTGGAGGAGGATATGACGCTACAAAACATCTAATAGACCTAGGGCACAAAAATATAATTTGCCTAACATCACATGGAGATTCCATGGAGTTTATACAGAGAACAGAAGGCTATAGAGCAGCTTTAATGGATAATGACATTGCTGTGAAAGAAGATTTTGTTTTTAAAGGCTACAGGGATATTAGTTCTGGATATGAAATTATATCGAAAAATTTTGGCTTTATAGTAGAGAATAATATTACTGGTATATTTGCCCAGACTGACTTAATGGCTATTGGAGTTATGCAGGCATTAAAAGATATGGGTAAGTCAATACCGGATGATTATTCAATAGTTGGTTATGACGATATAGAGTTAGTTATGGATTTTAGACCACATCTAACGACTATACATCAGCCTAGAGAAGAGATTGCAGTTCTAACATGCAGTAGATTATTGGAACTAATAAATGGAGTAAACAACAATAAAAAAGTTAATATAAGACTAAATACTAAACTTATTATAAGAGAATCTACCAAAAGAGTTGACAACAGTTTGGAGGGTTAAGATGAGAAAATTAAAAATGGGAATCGTTGGACTTGGTAGGCTTGGTAAGAAACATGCGGAAAATATAGCCTTTAGAGTGCCTAATGCAGAGCTGCTTGCAGTATGTAGCATAAAACAGGAAGAAGTAGATGAAGCGCAAAGGAGCTGGGGAATTAAATATGGCTATACAGACTTTGAAGAAATGCTTAAAAATGAGGAACTTGAAGCTATATTTATAGCCTCATCATCAACCGAACATTGCAAACATATTGAACAAGCCTTAAATGCTGGATTTCATGTATTTTCTGAAAAACCTTTAGGAGTAACCAAGGAAGAAGTCTACTATATAACAGATGTTATCAAGAAACACAGTGATAAAAAATTTATGCTTGGATTTATGAGAAGATTTGACCCTTCCTATATCTATGCAAAAAATAAAATTGACAGCGGTGAAATAGGTAAGCCTATGTACATCAGATGTTATAGCATAGACCCAGTTCATGCTGTACAGGGGGCAATTGCTTTTGCAGAGAAAAGCGGAGGGCTATTCTTAGACATGATGATTCATGATTTGGACCTTGCAAGATGGTTCTTAGAATCCGAGGCAAAAGTTGTATTTGCTGCAGGGGATAATTATATCTATCCTGAATTTGGCAAATATGAAGATATAGATAATGGTGCTGCAATGATCCAATTTGAAAATGGAACAATTGCGTCATTCTTTGCAGGCCGCACTAGTGTTCATGGATATCACATTGAAACTGAAATTATTGGAACAAAAGGAACTCTAAGAATAGGTACTATACCAGAGAAAAACTTAGTAACAGTTTTCAATGAAAATGGAGCAGTAAGAGAATGTCACGAAGGCTTCCTTGAAAGGTTTGAAGCTGCATATTTAAATGAGTTACAAGAGTTTGTTAATTGTGTTCTAGAGGATAGACAACCTTCAGTTGGTGCTTTTGAAGGAGTAAAGGCAACTGAACTTGCATATGCTTGTAAGGAATCCTTTAGAAGCAGTGAACTGATAAAAATTAATTATAAATAAGGGGGAATTTACATGATAAAGGTTGGAGTAGTAGGTTATGGTGTAATAGGACAACGACTAGCTGATGGCGTTGTATTACAAAAGGATATGGAACTAATTGGGGTTTGTGGAAATGCAAAACCAACTTTAGCTATCAGAGCTCTAAAAGAAAAAGGAATGCCTTATAAATTATATATGGCTTCATTAGAAAACAAAGAGCAATTTGATGAATTGGACATTCCAATTTCAGGAACTCTTGAGGACTTGGTAAAAGAGTCAGATATTATTCTAGATGCTACCAGTGCAGGGGTTGGAATGAAGAACAAAGAAATATATATGAAATATAATAAAAAAGCCATATTCCAAGGTGGAGAAAAGAATTCAGTAGCTGATGTATTCTTCCATGGATATGCTAATTTTGATAAAGGTGTAGGTCAAGACTATTTAAAACTTACATCATGTAATACTACTGGATTAATAAGAGCTGTAGATTGCATTGATAAGGCAGTTGGAGTAGAGAAAGTAGCTATTACTATAGTAAGACGTGTTGCCGATCCAGGAGATTATCACAGAGGACTTACAAATGCACTAAAAGTAGATACTGCTCCAAGTCATCAAGCTGTTGATTTAATGACAATTATGCCACATATTGAGGCTACTGGAATATTGGTTCATACTCCTGTAACTCACGGTCACATTATTACAGTATTGGCTACTCCTAAGGAAGAGATCAATAAAGAAAAACTTCTTGAAATATTCAATAAGCATCCAAGAATAAGAGTGGTTAAAATTGCGGATGGTTTCCAAGGTAATGCTGCATTATTTAGATATGCAAGAGATTTAGGAAATCCAAGAGGAGATATGTACGAAATAGCAGTATTTGATGAAACCATAGTAAATTCAGGTAAGGACATAATGTTTGCAATAAATATTCCTCAAGAAGCAGTTGTTATCCCTGAAACAATAGATGCTATAAGAGCAGCGTTGAATTTACAACCTACTCAAGAAGAAGCAGTTAGCTTAACTAATGAATATTTGGGGTTGGGAAAATGGATGAAGTAATTAGAACTGGAATTAGATCAATAAAAGAATTTGATTACAAGGATAAAACAGTACTTTTAAGACTTGATATAAATTCACCAATTGATCCTGTTACTAAAAAGATAACTAGTCACAACCGAATTAACAAAAGTTTACCTACCTTAAACTATTTAATCAACGAAGGAGCTAAAATTGCAATAATTGCACATCAGGGAGATACTCTTGATTATATGAATCTAATACCGTTAGAGGAGCATGCTGAAATACTATCTGAAAAATTAGGTAGAACTGTAAAATATATAGATGATGTATGTGGGCCTGCTGCACAACAGGCGATCAAGGATCTAAAACCTGGAGAACTTGTACTATTGGGTAACTTAAGATATTTAACAGAAGAGGTTTCAACCTTTGAGAATTCAGTTAAATTAGGACCCTCAGAAATGCTGAATACTTATTTGGTAAGAAGTCTAGCACCACTAGTAGATATCTATGTAAATGATGCATTTGCAGCAGCCCATAGAAATGCTCCATCTATGGTTGCATTTCAAGAGATAAAACCATCAGCTGCTGGTATCCTTATGATGGAAGAGTTAGAGGCTCTTACTAAAGTTATGAGTTCTCCTACAAGACCTAATGTATTTGTCCTTGGAGGACTAAAGATATCAGATGCTTTTGGTATGATGAGACAAGTATTAGAAAATGGATCAGCAGATAAGATTCTAACTAGTGGGGTAACAGGACATATAATGCTTATTGCAAAGGGTTATGATATAGGCAGTGCAAATATGAAATTTATCAAAGACAGACAGCTTGATAAGTTTATAGAACCAGCAATGGAGTATTTGAAGAACTTTCCAGATAGAATTTTATATCCTGTAGATCTAGCCTACGAAGAAAATGGAAAAAGAAAGGAAGTCTCCATAGATGCTCTGCCTATTGATAAACTATGTTTAGACATAGGACAAAGAACAATAGAAATCTATACTAATGAAATTATGAATGCTGGTACTCTCTTTGTTAATGGACCAGCAGGTGTATATGAAAACCCAATGTTTGAAAACGGTACCAAGTCAATTTGGAATGCAATTGCAGAAAGTAATGGTTATTCCGTAATTGGCGGCGGAGATACAGTTAGTGCCGCACAGAGATTTATTGATTTAAGTAAAATTAATTATGTATGTACAGCTGGAGGGGCAATGGTTAGATTTTTATCTGGAGTAAAAATGCCTCTAATAGAAGCTATGAAAGAGTCGTATGAGAGGCCACATAGTATGACTCACAACTAATTAAATGTGGGGTGTTTATATGTTAAATAAAGAAAAAATTAAAGAGCTTGAAGCATTTGCAACTAAAATACGTATTGAGACTATAAAAGCACTTGGGAATCTAGGTTTTGGTCATGTTGGAGGTTCTTTCTCCATAGCTGACACTTTAGCTGTTCTATATGGAGAAGTAATGAATATAGATCCTAGTAATCCAAGATGGGAAGATAGGGATTGGTTAATTTGTTCAAAAGGGCATTCAGGACCCGCAGTATATTCAGCCCTTGCCCTTAAGGGATATTTTCCTGTTGAGGATTTAATGACTATCAATAAACCAGGGACTAGATATCCAAGCCACTGTGATAGAAATCTAACAACTGGAGTAGATATGACTACTGGTTCCCTTGGTCAGGGCTCATCACTTGCAGTAGGTGTAGCTCTAGGGCACAAACTTGATAAAAAAGATAATTATACCTATTTAATATTAGGAGATGGGGAAATTCAAGAGGGACAAGTTTGGGAAGCAGTTTCGTATGCTGCTCATGCTCAGTTGGATAATTTAATAGCTTTTGTAGATTACAATAAAAAACAACTTGACGGCTTTCTAGTAGATATAAATAAACCATTTAGTATTTCAGGTAAATTCGAAAGCTTTGGTTGGCATGCACAGGATGTAGATGGTCATGATATTGAAGCCATTTATGATGCTATTCAAATAGCTAAGAAAGCAAAAGGAAAGCCTTCAGTAATAGTGCTTGATACAGTTAAAGGGAAAGGATGGAACTATTGTGAAACTGCTCCATCAAATCATCATATAACTATAAGTAAGGAGCAAATGGAAGATGCCTTACTAGAACTAAATAAAAAACTGGAAGAGGTGATGGGCTAATGACTGTAATTCCAGCTAAAGTTAGAATTAAAGAAGAAAAAGAGATGCGTAAGGCATATTGTGAGGCTTTAATGGAGCTAGCTGCTGAAAATGAAAATATTGTAGTCCTTGATGCTGATTTAATGAGTTCTATGGGAATGGTTCCTTTTTCTAAGGCATTCCCGGAAAGAACCTTTAATGTTGGTGTTCAAGAAGCTAATATGATTGGTGTGGCAGCTGGGTTATCAGCAACAGGTAAAATACCTTATGCTCATACATTTGGACCTTTCGCCTCTAGAAGATGTTTTGATCAAGTATTTTTATCCTGTGGTTATGCTAAAGCCAACGTGAGAATAACAGGAAGTGATCCAGGAGTAACTGCAGCCTTTAACGGTGGTACACATATGCCTTTTGAAGATATAGGGCTTATGAGAAATATACCTGATATCACAATACTTGAACCTGTAGATACTACGATGCTTAAGTATTTAGTAAAGGAAATTGCTAAGCCTTATGGTCTTTTCTATATTAGATTATTGAGAAAGAATGCTATAAAAATTTACGAAGAAGGTTCAACCTTTGAAATAGGCAAAGCGGTTAAATTAGTAGATGGTGATGATGTTACTATTATAGCTACAGGAATTATGGTAGATGAGGCTCTAAAAGCAAGTGAGGAGCTAAAGAAATTAAAAATATCTGCGAGAGTTTTAAATATGTTTACAATAAAGCCTGTTGATGTAGAAGCAATAGTAAAAGCTGCTGAGGAGACTGGAGCTATAGTAACTTGTGAAAATCACAATATTATCAACGGATTAGGTTCAGCAGTTGCTGAAGTAGTAGTAGAAAACCACCCAGTTCCAATGGAAAGAGTTGGAGTAAGAGATGTATTTGGAGAAGTTGGTCCAGAAAGCTATCTCAGAGAAAGATTTAACTTAACATCTAGCGAAATTGTGAAGAGAGTTATGTTGGTTCTTGAAAGAAAAGATAGGAAGGTGATGGAATGTACAGATTAAGACCTGACAAAGAGTTTGATTATGGTTACAACTCCATTACTACAATTGATGAAGTAGTAAAAAATACTATGATGGATTTTGGCATACTCAAGATGAGGGTAAATCAGATAGAGACTGATAATGAAAGTAAAGAGCGAGCATATCTCTTAATAGAAGGTGAAGCGAGACTAGAATGGGAAGACAATAATGTAGTTATAAAGAGAAATTCATGTTTTGATGAAGATCCTTGGGTGCTACACCTTCCTAAAGCCGTTGAATTAAAGATTACAGCCCTAACAGATAATACTGAATTTGCTGTAACAAAGACATATAATAACAATCTATTTGACTCAAAGCTTTATACACCTCAGGAATGTAGAAGTGAACAAAGAGGGCAGGGAACCATGAAGGAAACTTCAACTAGAACTGTTCGTACTGTCTTTGATTATTCAAATGCTAAATATTCAAATCTAGTTATTGGTGAAGTTATCGGAAATCCAGGAAAGTGGTCTAGTTATCCACCTCATCATCATCCGCAACCTGAAATTTATTATTATAGGTTCTACCCTGAGAATGGATATGGTTTCTGCCAACTAGGTGAAGATGTGGTGATGGTTAAGCACAACGATACAGTTAAAATTATAGACGAACTTTCACATCCACAAACTACAGCACCAGGATATGCTATGTATTACCTATGGGTCATTAGGCATATAGATGGAAACCCTTATATAACACCTACGTTTGAACCTGAGCACCAATGGGTTCAGGATAAGAATGCCAAAATATGGCCGGATAAATAAAAAGGGGTGATAATATGAAAACAGTAAGACTAACAGTAGGGCAGGCTTTAATGAGATTTTTAGACAATCAGTATGTTGAGTTTGATGGCGTTGAAACTAAGTTTGTTAAAGGAGTATTTACAATCTTTGGCCATGGAATAGTAGTTGGCTTTGGTGAAGCATTGGAATCATATAAAGGTGACATACAGGTATACCAAGGGAGAAATGAGCAAGGAATGGCTCATGTTGCAATTGGATATGCAAAACAGAAGAATAGAAGGGAAATTATTGCTTGCACTTCATCAATAGGACCTGGGGCTTTAAATATGGTAACAGCTGCAGGTACTGCAACAGCAAACAGAATTCCACTATTATTATTACCAGGTGACATTTTTGCATGTAGACAGCCTGATCCTGTATTGCAGCAGATCGAACAACCTTATAACTTAAATATAAGTGCAAACGATGCTTTCAAGGCAGTGTCAAAGTTTTGGGATAGAATAGTAAGACCTGAGCAGTTAATGAGCGCTATGATAAATGCTATGAGAGTATTAACAGATCCAGCTGAGACAGGTGCAGTAACTATCTGCTTATCACAAGATGTTGAAGGTGAAGCCTATGATTATCCTGTGGAATTCTTCAAGAAGAGAGTTCATCACATTGTAAGAAGGGCTCCTGGCATTGAAGAGGTAAAAAGAGCTGCAGAAGTTATAAGAAATAAGAAAAAGCCGCTACTTATTTGTGGTGGAGGAGTAACCTATTCTGAAGCTGGGGAGACTTTATTAAACTTTGCTGAAAAATTTAATATTCCTATAGGCGAAACACAAGCTGGTAAAGGAATTATTCCATGGAATCATCCACTTAATCTTGGTGGAATCGGGGTAACAGGTACAAAAGCTGCTAACCTTGCTGCAAAAGAGGCAGATGTTGTAATAGCAGTTGGAACAAGATTAGGAGATTTCACAACTAGTTCTAAGTGGGCATTCCAAAATGAAGATGTGGAAATTGTAAATATTAATGTCAATAGCTTTGATGCATATAAAATGAATTCAACTATGATGGTTGCAGATGCTAAGTTAGGTCTTTTAGAACTTGAAAAGGTATTAAATGAATATGGCTACAAATCATCATATGTTAATGAGATAAATGAATATAAAGCTGATTGGGATAGTGAAGTAGATAGATTGTACAATATAGAACTTGAACAAGGTTTCTCACAGACTAGAGCTTTAGGAATAATCAATGATTTTATAGATGAGAATTCTGTTGTAGTAGGTTCATCAGGTAGCCTTCCTGGAGATCTTCAAAGACTTTGGAGAACAAAAGGCCATAAGAATTACCACATGGAATATGGCTTTTCATGTATGGGATATGAAGTTTGTGCATCCTTAGGCGTTAAAATTGCTGAACCAGATAAAGAAATATATGCAATGGTTGGAGACGGAAGTTATTTGATGCTTCATTCAGAGCTTGTAACTAGCCTGCAAGAAGGTAAGAAAATTAACGTCCTATTATTTGACAACAACGGCTTTGGTTGTATAGATAATCTGCAAGTAGGTCAGGGTATACCATCCTTTAACACAGAATTTAGATATAGAAATCCTGAAAGTGGAAGACTCGATGGTGAATATATACCTATTGACTATGCAAAGGTAGCAGAAGGATATGGAGTAAAGACATTTAGAGCTACAAACGCTCAAGAGCTTAAGGAAGCATTAATTGCTGCTAAGAATGAAAAGGTATCTACTCTTATAGACATAAAGGTTCTTCCAAAGACTATGACAGACGGATATGAATCTTGGTGGAGAGTCGGAGTTCCTGAGGTTTCAAATTATGACAGTGTAAATGAAGCATATAGAAATATGCAAGAAGAAATAGCTAAAACTAAGAAATTCTAGGGGGTAAATATATGCTTGATAAGACTAAGGTAAAATTAGGAATTGCCCCAATAGCGTGGACAAATGATGATATGCCTGAGCTAGGTGGAGAAAATACATTTGAACAGTGTATAAGCGAAATGGCCTTAGCTGGCTTTACAGGAAGTGAAGTCGGAAATAAATATCCAAGGGATACTAAGGTGTTAAAAAAGGCACTTGAATTAAGAAAAATTCAGATTGCAAGTGCATGGTTCAGCTCCTTTGTAATTACTAAGCCAATAGAAGAAGTAGAAGTTGATTTTATAAAGCATAGAGATTTTCTTCATGAAATGGGAGCAAAGGTAATAGTAGTTTCTGAGCAAAGCCATAGCATACAGGGAAAAATGGATGTTCCAGTATTTGAAGGTAAGCCATATTTTACTGATGAAGAATGGGAAAAGTTAGCCAGAGGTTTAGAACATCTTGGCAAACTTGCGGCTGAGAAGGACATGAAGATTGTTTATCATCACCATATGGGTACTGGAGTTCAAACCTTAGAAGAGATTGACCGACTTATGGAAATGACTGATCCTAATTATGTATATCTACTATTTGATACAGGACACCTGACATTTTCGGAGGAAGACCCAGAAATTGTACTAAGAAAGTATATCCACAGAATAAAGCACGTTCATCTAAAGGATATAAGAGAAGAAGTACTAGCTCAAGTTAAAGAACAAAATTTAAGTTTTCTACAGGCTGTAAAGAAAGGTGTCTTTACTGTACCAGGTGACGGATTCATAGATTTTGAACCTTTATTTAACATATTGGCTGAAAATAACTATGAGGGATGGTTTGTTGTTGAGGCAGAACAGGACCCTGCACTAGCAAACCCGTTAGAATATGCTATAAAAGCTAGAGAATATATAAGAGAAAAGACTGGCTTGTAATACTAATCAGGAGGCATGTATATGGATAATAATCTAAAAATAGGAATCATAGGGGCAGGTAGAATAGGAAAACTACATGCAGAAAACATAGTAAATAATTTTAGAAATGTAGAAATTAAAGCAATAGCAGATATATTTGCAGACAAAATTGAAGATTGGGCTAAGAGTATAGGAATCAAAAATATTTATAAAGATTACAAAGAAATAATAAATGATGAAGAAATTGAAGCAGTTTTAATATGTTCTTCAACCGATACCCACGCACAAATAACAATTGAAGCTGCAAATGCTGGGAAACATATATTTTGTGAAAAACCTATAGACTTTGATGTTAAAAAAATCAAAGAGGCTCTTGATGCAGTAGAAAAAGCGGGAGTTAAATTCCAAATTGGCTTTAATAGAAGATTTGACCATAATTTTAAGAAAGTACGTGAACTTGTTCAGGCAGGAAAAATTGGTGATCCTCATATTATAAAGGTTACTTCAAGAGACCCTCAAGCTCCTCCTATTGAATATGTGAAGGTTTCTGGTGGTATGTTTATAGATATGACAATTCACGATTTTGATATGGTCAGATACCTATCGGGAAGTGAAGTGGAAGAAGTATATACAAATGCAGCAGTTTTGGTTGATCCATTAATTGGAGAAGCTGGAGATGTGGATACTGCCATAATAAGCCTTAAGTTTAAAAATGGTGCTATAGGCGTTATAGACAATAGTAGAAGTGCAGCATATGGCTATGATCAAAGAGTTGAGGTATTTGGATCCCTTGGAGCCGTTACAGTTAGTAACGACACCGATACAACAGCTGTATTACACACAGGTGAAGGGATAATATCTGATAAACCTAAGTACTTCTTCCTAGAAAGATATAAAGATTCATTTGTAGTAGAAATGAAAGAATTCTTTGACTCTATCATCAATGACACAGAGCCTCCTGTAACTGGAATAGATGGTTTAAAACCAGTTCTTATAGGTATGGCTGCAAAGAAGTCTTATGAGGAAAATAGGCCAGTAAGAATTGATGAACTCACCCTTTAAGAGGAAGAGGTGATAAAATGAAATATAGTATGGGCTTTGGGAAGACAAAGCTAGAATTTGAAATAAATGAAAATAATCTATTGGATATTCTGACTCCTAATGAGGTTGAAATAGACCTCATAGGAGAAGCAGAGGTCAAAAGAGCTCTAGATAATCCAATTAATTCACCTAAGCTTTCTGAAATAGTAAAGCCAGGTGAAAAGATAGTAATAATAACTAGCGATATAACAAGACCTATGCCAAGTCGGATAGTAATGCCATTTGTTATAGAAGAGTTGTTAAAAGCTGGTTGTTCTAAGAAAGACATAAAAATAGTCTTTGCACTTGGTGCTCATAGACCACATACAGAAGAAGAAAAAAAATATCTAGTCGGAGAAGATATATACAATAGCATAGAGTGCATAGACAGTAATCAGAAGGATTACATTCATCTAGGTTATACCGCCAATGGAACTCCTGTAGATATATTTACTCCGGTAGCCGAAGCAGATAGGAGAATTTGCTTAGGTAATATAGAATATCATTACTTTGCAGGCTATAGTGGTGGTGCAAAGGCAATAATGCCAGGTGTTTCAACAAGGCATGCTATTCAAGCTAATCACAGCCGTATGGTAGAGGATGATGCTAAAGCAGGTAATATTGATACAAATCCTGTAAGATTAGATATTGAGTCTGTAGCAGAATATGTTTCCATTGACTTTATACTAAATGTTGTGTTAAATGAAAAGAAGGAAATCGTAAAAGCTGTTGCAGGTCATTATATAGATGCCCATAGAGTAGGTTGCAGGTTCTTAGATAATTTTTATAAGATACCAATTGAAGAAAAAGCTGACATAGTAATAGTATCTCAGGGTGGATATCCTAAGGATTTAAATCTATATCAAGCACAAAAGGCCCTAGATAATTCTAAACATGCTGTAAAAGATGGCGGAATTGTCATTTTAGTAGCATCCTGTAAGGAAGGTCTAGGTGAAGAGATATTCGAACAATGGATGCTTGAAGCAAATGAGCCGGGTGATTTAATTAAAAGGATTAAAGAAAACTTTGTGCTTGGAGGTCATAAGGCAGCTGCTATAGCACTTGTTAGAGAAAAAGCAAAAATATTCCTTGTTTCAGATTTAGAACCAGATTTTGTTAAGACTTTATTCATGGAGCCATTTAGTAGTATCCAGGATGCTCTAGATCAAGCAATAAAGGAACAAGGAATGGATGCAAGTATAATATTGATGCCGGTAGGCGGTTCAACCTTACCAGTATTAGCACATGACGTAGCACTTGCTGATAATTAGATCTTAATTTTGAATATGAATAATACAAAAAACCTTATTTCTTAATGGAAGTAAGGTTTTTTTGTATTATTCAATTTCAGCGATATATTATAGTTTTATAGGATCTAAATTATTAATGTTTATGAAATTTTCATAAGCTAGTTCTATAACTAATTCTTATTTTATTTCCCAAAATATTTTTAATGATTTAAAAATAAGTTTTAGGTAACACTAACTATGGGTGATATTTTATGAAAAATAAAGACAAAGATAAAAAGATTGATCCAAACTTATTTAAAGCACAGAGCTATGAGCTAGCAGGTGAAATAGGTATACTGGATAACGAAGAAATGAAGCGTAATGATAAACTTCAAAAAGATAGTAAAAGTAAAAAGTAATAATCATGAGGAGGCTGTCGCACTAGCATAAGGATAAATGATAGTGCGCAGCTTTTTTTATGTAATCGATCATATAGTCTTTTATTTTTAAAATTTGCATAAGATGATTTTAATACAAGTTAATTGAATTAAATTAGGGGAGGGAAAAGATGTATAAGCTATTAGCCTTGGACTTAGATGGAACTTTACTTAATGAAAAGCATGAAATCTCAGAAAGTAATAGGGTGATGATACAGGAGGCTAGAAAAAGAGGAGTAAAGATTGTCCTGGTATCTGGGAGAGAGCCAATGTCTGTAAAACAATTTAGTAGTGCGTTAAACTTAGATGAGTTAATTGCTTGTCTAAATGGAGGTTTGATTACAGATAACAATGAGGGAAAGATTTATTTAAATGAATGCTTGGATGAAGGATTAGCAAGGAATATTATACATTTATTAGAAAAGATGCACATATATAGTGCAGTGTTTGTACAAGATAGAATATTTGTTCCGGATTATAAGAATTCAAGACTTTCCCTACTTAAGAAATATACTTTAGGTGATGTGGATGAAGTAGGAAAATTACCTGCTTTCCTAGATAATAAGAATCTTTGGAGTAAAATAAATAAGGTATTGTTAATTGATGAAAATAAAATACTAAGCAATTTTAAAGACGTGATTATTGAAAAATATAATGGTATTAAAATGCAATTCTCCTTATCTTTTTTCTTAGAAATATACAGTAACAAAATATCAAAAGGAAAAGCATTGAAGTATATTAGCGATTATTATGGGATTGAAAGAAAGGAAATTATAGCTATTGGTGACGGTGAAAATGATATAGATATGTTTAAATTTGCAGGATTAGGGGTTGCTATGGAAAATGCTACTAACCTTGTAAAGGAAAATGCAGATATAATTACATTCTCTAATAAAGAAGATGGTGTAAGCCATATAATAAAAAATTTTTTATTAGACAATTAGTCATATTTTGATTAATTGTCTAATATTTTATAATAAGGAAAATTGAGAAAAATTTAATGGTATGAAAAATATTTCAAGGTGGATAAGTAATGAATAAACATTCTTATAGTGAAAGGCTTATGGTTAAATGCGCAAAATTATATTATGAAGAAAATTTGAATCAAGCTCAAATATCTGAGAGTTTACAAATCTCAAAATCCACAGTATCAAGAATTATATCTGCTGCTAGAGAAGAGGGCATTGTAAAAATAATAATTGAGAATCCATCAAAGGATGACTATATTGAAATAGAAAAAAAACTAGAGAAAAAGTTTGGACTACTAGAAGTTATCATAGTAGATAGTAGCAATGATGTGAATGAAACAAAGCGAAATCTTGGAAAAGCTACTGCAGATTATCTAAAAAGAGTCATTAGGGATGGTCAGATTATTGGAGTAACAATGGGTACAACATTAAGAGAAGTGGCTCAATTTATTAGAAATGATAAGAGAAATAGAGTTACCTTTATACCAATGTTAGGTGGTGTAGGGGAAACAGCTATTGATATTCATTCAAATCAAATTGTAATAGAAATGGCAAGAAAGTTCAATGCTGATTATAAATTATTACATGCACCTTCTATAATTGATGATTTAGAGAGGAAAGAAATATTTATACAAGATAAGAGCATACAAAACTTTTATGAGTTGTTTAATAAAATGGACATAGGTGTAATAGGTATAGGGGATCCATTGCTTAATACATCTACTTTATTGGAAAGTGGCTATTATACCATAAATGATCTTAAACGCTTGAAAGATGAAGGTGCTGTTGCAGATATTTCCTTATTATTTATTGATAAGGATGGAAACGGGGATAAATTTGATTTTAATAAGAGAGTCATCGGCATTAGTTTAAATCAAATAAAAAAAATACCATTGCCTATAGGAATTGGGGGCCCTATTGATAAAAAAGATGCGATCTTAGCAACCCTAAAAGGTAAATATATAAAGGTCTTAATTGTTGATTTTGAAACTTCTAAAGCTTTATTAGACGAAGAATTTAGTATAAATTAAAGTAGGTGATTAGATGGCTCATAAGCTTGTTATATTTCTATTTGCTTTATGGATATTGCAAGGAGTTATGACATACTGGCAAATTAAAAACTATCGGAAAACGTTAACACAACTAAAAAATAAAGGTAAGGTCTATGTTGGCCATGAAAAAGGAAAGTTTAAAGCAGGTAGCATAGTGCTAATAGCGGTAGATGATAAAGACATTATAATCGATATGAAAGAAATGAAGGGTTTCACTGTATTTGATAGGTTTAAGACAAGGAATATGTACATAGGAAAGACTGTGGAGGAATTAGTAGGTGAATTAACTACCATTGAGAAAGATACAGTGACTACTAAGGCTTTAAAAAAAGCATTCAATAAAGCATTATCACACTAATAATTAGAAAGGAGGGTAGTATTTTTTAAAATTTTTAAGAGGAGGAATGGTAATGGAATTTCTAGCAAGAGCAGCGGAATGGTTTATAGGCTTGTTCCAAGCAGGCGGAGAGAACTTTATGGGTCTAGTGACAGGAATTTTACCTACCTTAATAGTTCTTATTACTTTCGTTAACTCCATCATTAAATTAGTTGGAGAAGAAAAGGTACAAAGGATTGCTCAGAAGGCTACTAAAAATATCTTTAGTCGTTACGTAATATTGCCATTATTATCAGTATTTTTCTTAACTAATCCAATGTGCTACACCTTTGGTAAATTTGTTGATGAAAAATATAAACCAGCATTCTATGATGCAGCTGTATCTTTTGTTCATCCTATTACAGGATTATTTCCTCATGCAAATGCTTCGGAGCTATTTGTTTACTATGGTATTGCAGAAGGTATAAAACAACAAGGGTTAAGCCTTGGACCTATTGCAGTTAGATACTTTATAGTAGGATTGATCGTAATTTTTATAAGAGGAATATGTACAGAAATTATTACTGCTAAGATGATGGAAAAGAAAGCTGTATCTGAGGAGGGAGTCTAATGTATAGAGCTGTTAAGATTACTAAGGGTTCTGGCGGATTTGGAGGTCCTCTAATTGTAAAACCTGAAGAAGGTAAGGATATAATTCTTTCTGTTACTGGTGGGGGTATTTCTCCTATAGCTCAAAAACTAGCTGATATGACTGGTGGTAAGGTAGTTGATGGTTTTAAGACATCCGTCCCAGATGAACAAGTTTTAATAGCAGTAGTTGATTGCGGTGGAACAGCAAGATGTGGTGTATATCCAAAAAAACGGATTTATACAGTTAATTTAACGCCCGTTGGTCAGTCAGGTCCACTTGCTAAATATATAACTGAGGATATTTACGTTTCAGGAGTTACTGAAAAAGATATTGAATATGTTGATGAAAATGAAATTATACCAACAAAGGAAGAAGTAAGAGAAAAAATAGATGAAATTAAAAAGGCTACAGCTCAAAAAAACCAAGAAAAAGGAAATATTCTTACAAGAATTGGCAAAGGAGCAAGTAAAGTAGTAGGGATATTTTTCTCTGCAGGAAGAGAATCAATCGATTCAGTTTTGAAAAATGTATTACCTTTCATGGCATTTGTATCAATGCTTATAGGTATAATTCTAAGGTCAGGTATAGGTGATATAATTGCTAATACTATAGCTCCATTCTCAGGAACGTTACCTGGATTATTAGTGATTTCAATAATATGTGCTCTTCCAGTATTATCACCATTATTGGGACCAGGTGCTGTAATTGCTCAGGTTGTTGGAGTTTTAGTAGGTGTTGAAATAGGAAAAGGAAACATTCCAGTTCAATATGCATTACCAGCCTTATTTGCCATAAATCCTCAGGTTGGAGCTGATTTTATACCTGTAGGCTTAAGCTTAGGAGAAGCTGAACCAGAAACAGTTGAAATAGGTGTCCCTGCAATATTATTCTCTAGGTTAATAACTGGACCGTTAGCAGTTATAATAGCGTTTATATTCAGCATTGGCCTATATTAAATTAAAAGGACGGTAGTGTAATGAAGTTTAAGGTTCAAGTTGTAAAAATCGGAGAATTAGTAGAAGAATTGCTATCAGAAAATATGTTGATTTTATTTAAATCAGAGGCTCCTGATGAATTGGCAGAAATATCGGTATTGCATACAATGGATGAATTAAGAGATGATGTAGCACCTGGCGATATTGTAAAAATAGGGGATATTGAATATAGTGTTACAGCTGTAGGGAGCGAAGTCAACAAAACATTGAGGGAATTAGGACATTGTACCTTTAAATTTAATGGCTCAAGAGAGCCAGACTTGCCTGGCGTTATTAATTTAGATGGCAGTACCCCGGAAATAAAGATTGGTGACATTATATCTATATATTAGATATAATTGTAAGAATTCTTTAGAAGAAATCCTTTCCTCAATTTGGGGAGGATTTTCTTCTTTCAATTACTGACATTTAATTTATAACTGTTACAAGGGGGAATGAATATGTTAGGATTGAATACAAAATTAGCACAGCTTCATGATAACAATCAGAAAATAAGAGTTTCATTAGTTGGTGCTGGACAAATGGGCAAAGGAATGGTAAGCCAGATGATGCTAATGAAAGGCATGATGCCTTCATTAGTAATTGATATTAATATTCAAAACGCAATTGACGCTTATACTCTTGCTGGTGTTTCAAAAGATGATATTGTTGTTGCAAAAACATTGGAAGATATAAACCTTTCAATGGAAAAAGACAAGTGTATAGTCTGTGACAACGCTGATTTGGCTGCATCAGCTAACCTAGTAGATGTAGTAGTAGATGCAACAGGTGTACCTGATGTAGGTGCAAAAATTGCTTTAGATTCAATATTTAATAAAAAACATATTGTTATGCTCAATGTAGAAGCGGATGTAGTAGTAGGACCAATTTTAAATAGATTAGCTAGGAATGCTGGAGTTGTTTATACAGGAACTGCAGGCGATGAACCTGGAACAGTAAAGGAATTATATGATTTTGCAGATGCATTAGGATTTGAAATTGTAGCTATAGGTAAGGGTAAGAATAATCCAATTAATTATGAAGCTAATCCAGACAACGTCTTAGATCAGGCCTTAAAAGAAGGGGTTAGCCCTAAAATGTTAACTTCATTTAAGGATGGTACTAAAACTATGGTGGAATTGACAGCTATGGCAAATGCAACTGGTTTTGCTCCGGATATTAGAGGTGGTCACGGTCCAGAGGCAACTGTAGAAGAACTTCCTAATTTATTTAGATTAAAAGTTGATGGTGGAATATTAAATCAATATAAAGTAGTTGAATATGTTAATGGAGTTGCACCAGGTGTTTTTATCATTGTGACTACATCCTTACCACAAATACACAGGGAAATGAAATATTTAAGTATGGGTTCGGGTCCAAATTATATTCTATATAGACCATATCATTTAACTAGTTTAGAAACTCCAATAACTGTAGCTAGAGCTGCTATTTACAATGAACCAACTATAATACCAATGGAGGGTGCGCCAATTGCTGAAACAATTACTGTTGCAAAAAGAGATTTGAAGAAAGGTGAAAGATTAGACGGCATAGGTGGATTTACCGTTTTAGGTAGTATTGAAACCTATCAAAAAGCTAAGGATGAAAATTTATTACCTATAGGCTTAATAAATAAAAACACTATAGTAAAACAAGATATTAAAAAAGGTGAATTTATAACCTATGATATGGTTGAGTTAGATACTAGCACCTTAATCTATAAATTAAGACAATTGCAAGAAGAACTTATTAAGTAGAAAAATAATCTGGTTATCAAAACCAGATTATTTTTTTCTCTTTCTTTGACATATTTCAATATGTCTGACATATGTTAGTAATATACATAACGAGATTAAAAAATACTTGGGGGTAAGTGAATGATAGATTCCAGAAAAAGAAGGTTAGCTGAAATATCGTATAAGTACTATATAGATAATATGAGCCAAAATGAGATTGCCAAAGAGTACTCTATATCTAGATCTATGGTTTCAACACTCCTTACAGAGGCACGGGAAAGTGGCATTATAAAGTTTATAATTGAGGATTCAGATTTATATTGTTTTGATTTACAAAAACAAATAGAAAAAATTTTTGGAATTAGAAAAGCAATTATAGTGCCTAAGCTATCAAACAACGAAGACAACTTGATTTATCAGTTGGCGGATGGCTGTATTGACTATTTGAACCAGATTATAGAGGATGAAATGACTATTACTATTTCATGGGGAAGAACTGTTCGTGCAATTGCAAATAGAATAAGGTCTACTGGAAAATCAAATTTATTAATAGTTCCAATGGTTGGTGGCTTAGGAAATAAAATGACAAGATATCATTCAAATATAGTATGTGATATCATGGCAAAAAATCTAGGGGGTAACTCCTATGGTCTTTATGCTCCAGTATTTGTATCCACAAAAGAGATTAAAGATATTATTTTTCAGGATAAAAGTATAAAGAAGGTCCTAGAAAGATGTAAGAAAGCTGATATTGCCATTGTAAGCATCGGAAATATTTTATCTTCTGTCATGAGACAAATAGACATTCTAGAAGAAAAGGAAGTTGAGGAGCTTTTAAGTAAAGGTGCAATAGGAGATATGAATACTTCATTTTTTGATAAGGAAGGTAATATTGTTCAAACAAAGCTATATGAAAGAACCATATCACTAACTATGGATGAATTAAAAAACATACCAACAGTTATAGCTGTAGCAGGTGGAGAGTTGAAGATTGAAGCCATACATGGAGCATTAAAAGGTAAGCTAATGGATGTAATTATATTAGATGAAGGGGCAGCTCGGGCAATTCTAAGCAATTATTAGATTATTTTATAAAGGGGGTAGTGAAGATACTATGAACACAATCAGTAAGGAAATTTTAAGAGAAATGTATAAGAGAATGAATGAAGCTAGAGCATTTGAAGAAAAAGTTAGTTATTTCTTTGCACGGGGAATGGTTCATGGGACTACACATTTATCTATAGGTCAAGAGGCATCTGCTATAGCCGCATGTATGGCATTAAATGATGATGATTTAATGACATCAACTCACAGGGGTCATAGCCAGGTTATAGGTAAGGGAATAGACTTAAACAAAATGGTTGCAGAGTTATTAGGAAAATATACTGGTTACTGTAAAGGTAAAGGCGGATCAATGCACATAGCAGATGTTGAAGTTGGTAATCTTGGCGCCAATGGAGTGGTTGGAGGTGGACATGGTATAGCAGTGGGAGCAGCCCTAACTCAGAAAATGAAAAATACAGGAAAGATAGTTTTATGTTTTTTTGGAGATGGTGCAGCTAATGAAGGGAGTTTTCATGAAGCATTAAACTTAGCATCGGTATGGAAGCTACCTGTTATATTCTATTGTGAAAACAATCAATATGGTATGAGTGTACCCATTGACAAGACAATGAACATTGAAAACGTAGCAGATAGGGCATCAGCATATGGTATACCAGGATATATAATCGATGGGAACAATGCAATTGAAGTCTATACAAAGATGAAGGAAATCGCAAAATACGTAAGGGGAGGCAATGGACCGGTATTAGTTGAAAGCAAAACATATAGATGGTTAGGTCATTCAAAGTCAGATGCACAGGTTTATAGAACAAAGGAAGAGGTAGAAACTTGGAAGAAAAAGTGCCCAATTCAACAATTAAGAAAATATATTATAGAAAATAATGTGATGGATGCAAGAGAATTAGACGAGATAGAGAATAATGCAAGAAAAGCAATAGAAGATGCTGTTATATTTGCAAACAATAGTCCTAACCCACCAATTGAATCTGTCACTGAAGATGTATATGCATAAGGGGGGAATTGTAATTATGAGAGAAATGACCTATAAAGAAGCAATTAATTTAGCTATGCGTGAAGAAATGAGAAGAGATCCAGACGTGTTTTTAATGGGAGAGGACGTAGGCATATATGGAGGAGCATTTGGTGTTTCAGTAGGTTTGATTGAAGAATTTGGAGAAGAGAGGGTAAGGGATACTCCAATATCAGAAGCCATAATTACCGGAGCAGCTGCTGGAGCAGCAGTAACAGGGATGAGGCCAATTGTAGAAATTATGTTTATGGATTTTACAACCTTGGCTATGGATGCTCTGGTTAATCAGGCGGCTAAAATGAGATATATGTTTGGTGGTAAAGCAAAGGTGCCGATGACTTTAAGATGTGCAGGCGGTTCAGGTACAGGGGCTGCAGCACAACATTCACAAAGTTTAGAAGCCTGGTTCTGCCATATTCCAGGTTTAAAAGTAGTAGTACCAGGCACTCCTAAAGATGCAAAGGGGCTTCTAAAGGCAGCAATAAGAGATGACAATCCAGTAGTATTTGTGGAACAGAAGACATTATATAAGGAAAAAGGAATGGTACCAGAGGAAGATGATTTTATTATCCCTCTAGGAGTAGGAGAAATAAAAAAAGAAGGCAAAGATGTAACAGTTGTATCATACGGTAGAATGCTTCCAAGAGTTTTAAAAGTAGCAGAAGAGCTTGAGAGGGAAGGAATAAGCGTAGAAGTTGTGGATCCAAGAACCTTGGTACCTTTAGATAAAGAAATTATAATCAATTCCGTTATAAAAACAGGTAGGGCTGTTTTAGTTAATGAAGCTTGTAAGACAGGAGGATATTTAGGAGAAATTGCATCTGTAATAGTTGAATCTGAAGCATTTGATTACCTAGATGCCCCTATAGTAAGGCTTGCTGGATTAGATGTACCAATACCATATAATCCAGAGTTAGAAAAAGCTGTAGTTCCTAGTGAGGAACAAATTAGAGCTGGAATTCTAAAAGTCTTAAATAGATAGGGGGTGCTATAGTGTTAATTGAAGTCATAATGCCTAAAGCTGGTATGGATATGCAAGAAGGACAAATAGTGAAATGGAAGAAAAATGAAGGAGAATATGTAAAGAAGGGAGAAATATTATTAGAGATAACTACTGATAAGGTAAATATGGAAGTTGAGGCAGAAGCTTCAGGATATTTACTAAAAAAATTAAAGCATGATGGTGACATAGTACCAGTAATTACAACTATCGGCTATTTAGGGGATATAGATGATGAAATTCCAGAATTAGAGAACATGCCAGTAAAAGAGAGTGAAAAAGTTGAAGTGGCTAAAATCGATTCAAAAAAAGAAGAAAATTATATAAAGGTTGATAAAATAAGAGCTACACCCGCAGCAAGAAAAATTGCTAGAGACAGAAATATAGATTTAAAAAAGGTTATTGGAACAGGACCTAAGAATAGGATTCAAAAAATAGATGTTGAAAACTATATAGAATCAGAAATTAAAATTACTCCTCTTGCAAAAAGGATTGCAGAAGATAAAGGAATTGATTTATCTACAGTTGTTGGTTCTGGACATGGTGGCAAAATTTTTAAAGAAGACTTGCCATTAGAATCATTGAAATCAATTCCTATGTCTAATATGAGAAAAATTATAGCTAAGAGAATGAGTGAAAGCTATTTTACTGCTCCGACATTTACATTGAATCTAGATGTCGATATGACAAAGTCACTATCCTTTAGAGATGAAATTTTCGATTATATAATGAAGGAAACAAATAAGAAAGTAACAATCACAGATATTATTTCATTTGCAACTACTAGGGCTTTGATGAAACACCCACATGTAAATGCTAGGCTAGACGAAGATAACATTATAATACATGATTATGTAAATTTGGCCATAGCTATAGGATTAGAAGAAGGTCTTTTAACGCCGGTAATTAAAGATGCTCACCTAATGACTTTTAAGGAGATGGTACTAGCTCTAAAGGATATACAAGAAAGAGCTAAAAGTATGAGATTATCCCCAGATGATTTACAAGGAAGTACATTTACCATAAGTAATCTTGGAATGTATGGTATTACTCAATTTAACCCTATTATAAATCTGCCAAATTCAGCAATTTTAGGAGTAAGTGCTATTCAGGAAAGAGCTATTCCGGCAAATGGGGAGATAAAGATAAGACCAATAATGACTTTAAGTTTGACATTAGATCATAGGATTATTGACGGAGTTATAGGAGCAAAATTTTTACAAGAATTAAAGAATTATTTAGAAAACCCTATAACCATGCTAATTGGCTAGAATTGGGGGTCAGAAAATGCTAAATAAGGATGTATATGACGTTGTAGTAATTGGAGGAGGTCCCGCTGGTTATGTTGCAGCAATAAAGGCAGCACAACTAGGAGCTAAGGTTGCAATTGTAGAAAAGGATAAAATGGGCGGAACCTGCCTTAATGTAGGATGTATCCCAGCTAAGACTTATTTAAAAAATGCTGAAATTATCGATGAGCTAAAAAAAGGAAATCGTAGAGGAATTTTACTAGATACCTATTCATTGAGAACTGATATATCAAAGCTAATAGAATATAAAAATGAAGTTGTTATGACACTTACAAATGGAGTAGTTGGACTTTTGAAAAGTAATAAAGTGGATATCTACAAAGGTGTTGGGAAATTAGTAAGTGATACTCGTATATCTATAAATGAAGAAGAGTTTTTAGAAGCTAAGAAAGTTATTTTAGCTGGAGGTTCTAAGGTTAGTAAAATAAACGTCCCTGGGATTAATAGCAAGTTGGTTATTTCTAGCGATGAAATATTTGACCTAAATGAAATCCCAAATTCACTTGCTATAATAGGAGGGGGAGTCATAGGAGTAGAAATGGCTGTAGCCTTTAGTTCCTTTGGTAGCAAGGTTACTATAATAGAGTTGGCTGATAGAATAGTACCAACTTTGGATGAAGAGCTTTCTCTTGCCCTACATGATGAACTCACTCATAGGGGTATAGAGATATATACTTCAACTAAGTTAAAAAAGATAGAAGAGAAAAATAATAAATTATATTTAGATTTTGATAATAAAGGAAGTATAATTGTAGATAAGGCACTATTATCTGTTGGAAGGATTCCGGATTTAGAAGCTATAGGTAATTTGAACTTTAAGTTAGAAAATGGGAAAATAAAAGTAAATCAATATATGGAAACTAGTATCCCTGGAATATATGCTGTTGGTGATATAAATGGAATAAAGATGCTTGCTCATGCAGCATCTAAGATGGGAGAAATTGCTGCATTTAATGCATTGGGTTATAAATTTAAATTCAATATTAATAATATTCCGACATGCATTTATACAAATCCAGAAGCAGCTTCAATAGGATTAAATGAAGAAGAAGCTAGAAGGAAGTTTGATATAAAAGTAGGAAGGTTTAATTTTGTTGGCAATGGAAGAGCCTTAACATCTGGAATAACAAAAGGTTTCGTTAAAGTTATAGCCGATAAAAGATATGGTCAAATATTAGGAGTCCATATATTTGGACCATCAGCGGCTGAAATAATAAATGAAGTAGCTGTATTAATGGAAATGGAAATAACCGTTCATGAGGTAGGGCAGGTAGTACATGGTCATCCAACATTTTCAGAAGCCTTGGTTGAAGCATGTGCAGATTGTCTAGGTAAATCAATTTATGTTCCAAAGGGGTAATGTATGTAAAAATTTATTAATATAGGAGGTCAAAATGGTAAAGGGGGAAATAACATTAAGAAATGAATCGGGTTTACATGCAAGACCAGCATCATTATTTGTTAAAGAAGCTTCTAAGTATAATTCTGAAATAAAAGTAATTAAGGGCAATAAGGAATGTAATGCAAAAAGCATCATAGGAGTACTAAGTATGGCTGTAGCAAAGGGTGATTTAATTACTATTCAAGCTGAAGGACCGGATGAAGATATGGCTGTAAATAACTTAATTGACTTTATATCTAAGCTTGAAGGCTAGGGGGTAAACTGATGAAAGGAATAGGAATTTCCCCAGGTATTGGAATTGGGAAAATATTTGTTTATAAACCACAAGAAGTTAAAGTCCTTAAGAGAAACATAGAAGATATTGAATTGGAAATAAATAGGCTAGATAATGGGATTTCAAAGGCTTCTAAGGAGATTGATGAACTTTATAAATTAACCTTAGCAAATGTGGGAAAGGTAGAAGCTGAAATTTTTACTGCTCACAAAATGATCCTTGAAGATCCAGAACTATATGCCGCAATAAAAGAGAAAATAAGCTCTGAGAAAGTAAATAGTGAATGGGCAGTTAAGGAAGTATCTGAATATTTTATATCGTTGTTTGAAGATATAGAGGATGAATACTTAAAGGCTAGATCAGCAGACATTAAAGATGTTTCCACTAGACTATTAAGAATTTTATTAGGATTAGAAGTAATGGATTTATTATCTATTAATGAAAGGTCTATAATTGTGGCAGAGGATTTAACTCCGTCTGATACAGCACAACTTAAAATAGAAATAATAGAAGGAATTGTTACAGAATTAGGTGGAAGGACGTCACATACAGCCATAATGGCAAGAAATCTTTCCATACCAGCTATAGCGGGAGTAAAAGATATTCTAGGAAAAGTGAACCATGGAGATTTTATGATTATAGATGGTTTTACTGGTAAACTAATTCTTAATCCATCAGTAGAGGAAATTAAAGAATATGAGGAAAGAAAGCTAAAACTCGAAGAAGAAAAGAAGATACTTCAAACACTAAAGGGAGAAAGGTCCCTTTCAAAGGATGGACATCTAGTAGAGATATCTGGAAATATAGGAACTCCTAAAGATATAGACCATGTCCTTGAAAATGGTGGTGAAGGGGTAGGATTGTATAGGACAGAATTTTTATATATGGACAGGGATAGATTGCCAAGTGAAGAAGAGCAATTTGAAGCTTATAAGATTGTAGCAGAAAAGCTAGGAAAAAGACCTCTAATAATCAGAACCTTAGATGTTGGAGGAGATAAAGAGCTTCCTTATCTAGATTTGCCTAAGGAAATGAATCTTTTCCTGGGCTATAGGGCTATACGTTTATGTTTAGATAGAAAAGATATTTTTAGAACTCAACTTAGAGCAATACTTAGAGCAAGTGCTTTTGGAAATGTTAAGATAATGTTCCCCATGATATCAAGTATTCAAGAAATTAGAGATGTAAAAGTAATTGTTGAAGAAGTAAAAGAAGAGTTAAGAAATGAAAAAATACCTTTCAATGAAAATCTTGAATTAGGAATAATGGTAGAAGTTCCGGCAGTAGCAATTCAATCTAGAGAATTTGCAAAAGAGGTTGACTTTTTTAGCATAGGAACCAATGACTTGATCCAGTATACATTAGCAGTAGATAGAGGTAATCAAAATATAGCACATCTATACAATTTATATCATCCAGCAGTCTTAAACTTGATAAAGATGACCATAGATAATGGTCATCGTGAAGGAATATGGGTAGGCATGTGTGGTGAAGCTGCAAGTGATGAAAAGCTAATACCCTTATTCCTAGGCATGGGTTTAGATGAATTTAGTATGAGTGCTTCATCTATATTGAAGGCTAGATATATTATTAGAAATACCTCAAAAGAAGAAATTTCATCACATATAGAGAAGATTTTAAGCTTACCTACTGCCGAAGATGTAGAAAAGTATTTAAGCCAATTATCTCCAAAAATCAATCTTAACTAAGGTATGAATTATAAGAACCTTATCTCATTTGAAATAAGGTTCTTTGTATTTGATTATCCATCAGTTACCAGTTGTATTAATTCTAATCAAATGTTACAATATCATTCCGGTCAAAAGACTGGAAACATCTGCAACTTTAATTAAGGATAAGTTACCTTACATTTCCAGTTGCAAATATAAGATAAAGATGT
>JAKELU010000016.1 GCA_022760735.1 Firmicutes bacterium FC7 | reverse complement strand
TAATTAATGTACATTTTGAGATTCTAAAAATTATACATTTTGGGATTGACATTTACAATTTAGACATTGGTTTCCAAGAATGTGTGAGTATGGCTTTACAGAAGGAATAGATTACACCCCGGTCATTTTTGACCACCCCAAAAACAAACAGCAGATAAAAGACTATCAATTAACCATTTCTATGGGAAAAGAACTATGTATGCTTCAACGAACTGAAAAAGGTAAACAAGCAAGATTATACTTTATTAAAGTCGAGGAAGCTTGGAATACTCCAGAAATGGTAATGTCAAGAGCGCTTAAGATGGCAGAGAATCAAATTCAATCTCTAAAATTAATAAATTCTAAATTAAGTGTAGAAAACGCAATAATGCAGCCTAAAGCAGATTACTTTGATGAGTTAGTAGATAGAAGCTTGCTTACAAATTTTAGAGATACAGCTAAGGCTTTAAAGATAGGTGAAAGAAAGTTTATAAATTTTCTACTAGATAAGAGATATATCTATCGAGATAAGAAGGGTAAGCTTAAACCTTATGCGGAGAAAAATAATGGACTATTTGAAATAAAGGAAACTATGAATGAAAAAACTGGCTGGGTAGGGACTCAAACATTAATTACACCAAAAGGTAGAGAAACATTTAGACTTCTCATTACAACCTTAAGGGAGGAGAGTGCATAATGAGTAGAATGAAACTAGCTTTAGAAGTTGTAAGTAATTTAAGAAATCTAGCTGATAGTATTGAAGATTTGGTGGAAGCAGTAGAAACAAATACGCCTGAACCTAAAATTGAACAAGCTACCAAAGAAGAAAAACTTCCAACATTAGAAGAAGTAAGACATTACCTTGCAATGCTTTCCCAAAGCGGAAAGCAAGCAGAGGTTAAAGCTTTGATAACAAGGTATGGAGCCAGGAAACTAAGTGATATTCCACAGGAAAAGTACCTGGAATTACTAAAGGATGCAGGAGAGATACAATGAGAGACCATGCCATACTTTCTGCATCAGGAGCACATAGATGGCTTGAATGTACCCCATCTGCAAGGTTAGAGGAAGAAATAGATGAAAGAGCTTCTATTTATGCAGAAGAAGGGACATTCATGCATGAACTAGCAGAACTTAACCTTAGCTTATATTTAGAAAGGATATCAAAGCAAGAATTTAATAAAAAACTTCAACAAATGAGAGAAAGTGAATTTCATACTGAAGACATTGAAAATGCTATACAAGCTTATGTTGATCTTGTTATTCAAAGAATCAATGAAGCGGGACCAAATGCCTTGATCCTTTTAGAGGAGCAGGTGGATTTTAGTCCATGGGTTCCTGAAGGGTTTGGAACAAGTGATGTTTTAATTATTTCAAATAATACCATCGAAGTAATAGACCTAAAAGGTGGACGAGGGGTTAGAGTTGAGGCACAAGATAATCCTCAAATGAAACTCTATGCATTAGGTGCAATAAATGGTTTTGGGATTCTTTATGATATAGAGAAAATAAGGATGACCATTATTCAACCTAGAATAGATAATTTTTCAACTGATGAAATAACAGTGGAGGAATTACTAGAGTGGGGAGAGCAAGTAGTTAAACCTAAAGCAGAAATGGCCTTTAAAGGAGAAGGAGAATACAAAGCATCAGATCATTGTAGATTTTGCAAAGTAAAAGCTACTTGTAGAGCTAGAGCAGATGAGAATATGAAATTAATATATTTAGATTTTAGACCTCCTCCACTTCTTACAGATGATGAAATAGTTGATATTATATTAAAAATTGATGAACTGAAGAAATGGGCATCTGATGTAGAGGACTATGCTTTTAATAAAGCTGTAAATGAAGGTAAGAAGTGGACAGGGCTTAAATTGGTAGAAGGCAGGAGAAGTAGAAGATATTCAAATGAAGAAGAGGTAGC
Organism: Firmicutes bacterium FC7; assembly: GCA_022760735.1. Taxonomy (GTDB): domain Bacteria; phylum Bacillota; class Clostridia; order Tissierellales; family Tissierellaceae; genus UBA3583. The sequence continues at coordinate 47,111 of JAKELU010000016.1, read as the reverse complement.
AAAAAGACTACTTGATGCAGGTTATGAGGAAGATAAGATATTTTCAAAATCCCTTCTAAACTTGACAAAGTTAGAAAAGGAAATAGGAAAGAAAGAATTTGAAAAAATTCTAGGCTCTTTGATAGAGACACCACCTGGTAAGCTACGATTAGTTCCAGAGTCAGATAAGAGACCTGAATTAAAGCTAAGTGCTGAAATTGATTTTAAGGAGGAATAAACTATGTCAAATAAAGTTATTACAGGTAAAGTTAGATTTTCATATGCGAATGTGTTCGAGCCAAAATCCATAAATGGAAGTGATCCAAAGTATTCAGTTAGTCTAATTATCCCAAAAGAAGATAAGGTTACAATTGATAAGATTAAAGCCGCTATTGAAGTCGCAAAGCAAGAAGGGCTATCAAAGCTTGGTGGTAAAATTCCAGCAAATTTAAAAACACCTTTAAGAGATGGAGATATAGATAGACCCGATGATCCTGCTTATGCTGATAGCTATTTTGTAAACGCAAATAGCACAATAAGACCAGGTATAGTTGATGCAAATCTACAACCTATTATAGATTCAACAGAGTTTTATAGTGGATGCTTTGGCAGAGCTTCAATAGTATTTTATGCCTACAATGCTAATGGAAATAAAGGAATTGCTTGTGGACTACAAAATCTTCAAAAGTTGGAGGATGGAGAACCATTAGGTGGAAGATCTCGTGCAGAAGATGACTTTGGTATAGATGATATTTTAGGTTAGTAAAATGAGAGTTTTAAGTATCGATATTGAAACATTCAGTAGTGTAGATCTCACGAAATGTGGGGTCTACAAATACGCTGAATCGGAAGATTTTGAAATACTCTTATTTGCTTATGCTTTTGATGATGAAGATATAAAAATAATCGACTTGGCACAGGGGGAAAAGTTACCAAAGGAAGTAATAGAAGCTATATACAGCCCAAATGTAATTAAGTCGGCATTTAATGCACAGTTTGAAAGAGTTTGTTTATCTAGATATTTTTCTATGGAACTACCAATTGAACAATGGAGATGTAGTATGGTTCATTCTTTAACTCTAGGCCTTCCAGGTAGTCTTGAGAATGTTGCTAAATGTTTAAACCTAAAAACACAGAAGATGGATGAAGGAAAAAATCTAATAAGATACTTTTCTATTCCATGTAAGCCTAATAAATCTAATGATGGAAGAACTAGAAACTTACCGAGTCATGACAAAGAAAAATGGGAGTTATTTAAGGAGTATTGTAAACGAGATGTAGAGGTTGAGCGAGAAATTAGAAGAAAAATAGAGAACTTCAACATGACAGATAAAGAGTTGAGATTATGGCATCTAGATCAAAAGATAAATGATTATGGTGTCAATGTAGATAGGGAACTAGTTAAAAATGCTATTAAGTGCGATGAAGAATATCAAAGAGAATTAATGAAAGAAGCATTAAATCTAACAGAGCTTGAAAACCCAAATAGTCCAACTCAGCTAAAAAATTGGCTAGAAAGTAGAGGCTTAGAAGTTAGTAGCCTATCTAAAGCAAATGTAGAAGAATTGCTTGATAAAACTAAGGATTCAACAGTAAGGAGAGTATTAGAACTCAGACAAGAGATGTCAAAGACTTCAGTAAAGAAGTATGATGCCATGGAAAGAGCAATGTGTAAAGACTTTAAGATAAGGGGATTACTGCAGTTCTATGGAGCTTTAACTGGAAGATGGGCTGGTAGACTTGTCCAAGTTCATAATTTGCCAAGGAATAATATGGAGGATTTAGATTTAGCAAGGCAACTACTACTAAATGGAGATTATGAGACACTAGAAATTCTATTTGATTCTATTTCTGATGTATTATCTCAGCTTATAAGAACAGCATTTATACCTTCTTTTAATTCTAGGTTTATTATAGCTGATTTTTCCGCAATAGAAGCTCGAGTTATTGCTTGGCTTGCTGGAGAGAAATGGAGAATGGATGTGTTTAATTCACATGGAAAAATCTATGAAGCTTCAGCTTCTCAAATGTTTAAGGTGCCACTAGAAGAGATTCATAAGGGAAGTCCTCTAAGACAGAAAGGTAAGATCGCAGAACTTGCTTTAGGATATGGAGGGAGTAAAGGAGCACTAATTTCTATGGGTGCATTAAAAATGGGCCTTACTGAAGATGAACTTCCAGAACTTGTAGCGGCTTGGAGAAAATCTAATCCTAATATAGTTAAGCTATGGTGGGATATTGAAAATGCTGCAATTAGTGCGGTTAAAGAGATGGAAACTGTTAATATGCAGTATGGTCTTAAGTTTTCTTATAGAAGTGGGATTTTATTTATAACCTTACCATCAGGAAGAAGTCTTGCTTATATTAGACCTAGAATTGAGATTGATGAAAGGTTTGGTAAAGACAAGCTGACCTATGAAGGTATAGAACCTAATACAAGAAAATGGGGGAGAGTAGATACCTATGGAGGAAAGCTTACAGAGAATATAATACAAGCCATAGCTAGAGACTGCTTAGCAGAGTCAATGTTAAGCCTTGATGATAGAGGATATAAAATAGCCTTTCATGTTCATGATGAAGTAGTTTTAGATGTTCCTAATAACTTTGGCTTATTAGAGGAAGTAGAAGATATTATGGGAATGGATATTTCCTGGGCACCAGGTCTACCTTTAAGAGCTGAAACCTTTGAGAGTAATTATTATAAAAAAGACTAGGTATTATTTATGAAAAAGAGGATTATTTACAAAGTACAATACCAATTTAAAGGAGTTGGAATTTATGAAACCATTTATATATATTTGCTCGCCTTTAAAGGGTGATATTGAAAGAAATATTAAAAAAGCCATTGGTTATTCTAGATTAGCATATTTAAAAGGTGGAGTTCCTTTAGCACCACATGTAATATTTACTACATTTCTAGATGATGAAATATTAGAAGAAAGAAATGCAGGTATTGAAATGGGGATATCACTACTTACTAAATGTGATGAAGTATGGGTATTTGGCGAGAGGATTTCCGAAGGTATGCAATCTGAAATATCAATTGCCAAAGCATTAAATATCAAAATAAGAAGATTTAATGAAAAGGGTGAGCCTATTGATGAGTAAGGAGATTAGAATCTTTATTTCAGAACTAAGGAAATATAGAAATAGTTTATCAAAGCAGGTAATTAAAACTTTGAGGGGACAGGCATTGTCAGGAGACTTAAATGGAGCTAAAAAAGGTCTTAATAGGATTCTAGGTAAGGAGTAGATGCCCATGATAGAGCCTAGAATAGCATCTAAGTTTAGTTTAAAACATGATGGGAAAATAACAATAGCTGTTGGAAGAAGTAGAAAAGAAACTAATTGGAAAAACAAAGAGATGTTTTGGTCAGAATTAGTTTCTAAATTAAGGGAAACTAAAAGAACTGATGAAACTTATGAAGAATACAAGAAATTATCTAAATCAGATAAGGATGAAATAAAAGATGTTGGTGGATTTGTGGGAGGAACCTTAAAAGGTGGCAGAAGAAAAGCTGATTCAATTGTATGGAGACAAATAATCACCCTAGATGCTGATTTTGTTAAGGGGGATTTATGGTCAGCTGTTGAGAGCATCTTTGGGTATGGGTGTGTGATGTATTCTACTCATTCCCATACTCCTACTAGGCCTAGGCTTAGGTTAGTAATCCCACTTAAAAGAGCAGTAACACCTGATGAATATCAAGCTATAGCAAGAAGAATAGCAGCAGATATTGGTATAGATTTCTTTGATGATACAACTTATCAGCCACATAGGTTAATGTATTGGCCCTCTACATCTAAAGATGGGGAGTATGTATTTAAATATTTAGATGAAGAATGGCTTGATCCTGATGAGGTGTTAAATAGATATTCAGATTGGAAAGATTCATCATATTGGCCTGAGTCCTCAAAAAGTAAGTTGGATAGGAAAAGGCAAGCTGAAAAACAGGGTAACCCCAGAGAGAAAAATGGAATAGTAGGTACATTTTGTAGAACCTATAGTGTTATTGATGTAATAGAGAAATATTTAAAAGATGTGTATTCACCTTGTGATGATCCTAATAGATACACATATATTGAAGGGAGTTCATCAGGTGGACTAGTTATTTATGAAAATGGAGATTTTGCATATTCTCATCATGGTACAGATCCAGTATCAGGAAGATTATGCAATGCATTTGATCTAGTTAGACTTCATAAGTTTGGTGATTTGGATATAGATGCAAAAGATGGAACCCCAGTTGCCAAGCTACCATCATATCTTGCTATGCAGGAGTTAGCAACAGAAGATACAGAAGTAAAAAAGTTAATAGCTCAAGAGAGAATGTCATCGGCTAGTATAGATTTTAATAGTGAAGAAGAGTGGCAAGTTAACCTTGAAATTAATAGAAACGGAGAGTTAAAAAATACTCTTACAAATATAATCCTGATATTAAGGCATGATCCACAGCTTAAGGGGATATTTTATAACGAATTAAGGGGTGGAATAGATGTGGAAGGTGAAGTACCATGGAAAAGATTAAAGTCTGGATGGAATAAGACAGATGAAGCTTCACTTGCTGGATATATTGATTTAAATTATAAACTTTATGCTCCAGGTAAGCTTAAAGAAGCATCACTTAAAGTTGCTGTGGAAAGATCCCAACATCCAGTAAAAGATTACTTACTAAGCCTTCCTAAATGGGATGGAGTTATAAGGGTTGATGAATTACTAATTAAATACTTAGGAGCTGATGATAATATTTACACTAGAGAGGCTATGAGAAAAACATTGGTAGCAGCAGTTGCAAGGACTATGACTCCAGGTATTAAATTTGATACAGTTCTCGTATTAAACGGTCCTCAAGGAATAGGAAAGAGTACTTTATTCTCAAAATTAGGTGGGAAGTTTTTTAGCGATTCCCTTTCAATTTCAGATATGAGAGATAAAACTGCAGCAGAAAAACTTCAAGGATATTGGATACTTGAAATTGGTGAATTAGCAGGAATTAGAAAAATAGATGAAGAAACATTAAAATCTTTTTTATCAAGACAAGATGATAAGTTTAGAGCCAGTTATGGATATTCAGTAGAAGATCATCCAAGACAGTGTATTATAGTAGGAACTACTAATCAAGAAGCAGGATTCTTAAGGGATATAACTGGTGGAAGAAGGTTTTGGCCAATTAAAACTCCAGGTGGCACTAGATATAAGCCTTGGGATATAGATGATGTTGATCAGATTTGGTCAGAGGTGATGGAATATTATCATAAGGGTGAATCATTGATATTAAGTAATGAAGCAGAAAAAATAGCAAATGCTGCACAAGTTGATGCCTTAGAAAGTGATGAAAGAGAGGGACTTGTTAGAGAGTATTTAGACAAGCTACTACCTCCTAATTGGGATCAAATGGACCTTTATGAAAGAAGAAGCTTTATTAGAGGAGATGAATTTAGTAAAGAAATTGTTGGCACAGTTAAAAGAGATAAGGTGTGCGCCATGGAGATTTGGTGTGAATTATTTGGAAAAGAACCTACTGCTATGAGAAAAATTGACTCTTATGAAATAAATGCAATTATGAGAAAGATTGATGGCTGGGAGAGATACACTGGAAATAAACAAGGAAATGCTAAGATTCCTTTGTATGGTGTTCAGAGAATATTTGTAAGAAGCGGTAAACAAGAGTAAACAAGACTTAGGCTTGTTACCATTCTTGTTTACCAGCTCTAACTTAGTTAAATTAAGGCTTTAAGATATATTAGTAAACAAGGTAACAAGATAATACTATGGAGTATATAAAATATAGCCATATAGCTATATGTGAAATCTATAATCTCTATAATTTAGAGTAATCTATAAGAAATTCTTGTTTACTTGTTTACCGGGTTGAAAATAAAAAGCTAAAAATCTTGTAAATACAGGGGTGTAGGAATTAACAAGACTGTTAACAAACTTTATTCTTGTTTAAAGAATGGAGGGAATTTAGGATTTTAGAAAAAAACATAGAAGCAAAATTAAGACGGGTTGTAAAGAACATGGGAGGTATTGCACTTAAATTCACATCTCCAGGAATGGCAGGTATGCCAGATAGATTGGTATTACTACCTGAAGGGAAAATCTACTTTGTAGAACTTAAAGCACCTGATATGGACTTAAGACCTCTGCAATTAAAAAGGAAAGAACAATTAGAAAAGTTAGGATTCAAAGTTTATGTAATAGATTCATATGAAAAGATAGATTTATTTATAAAAGAGGTGATGTGTTGATATATAAACCTCATGACTATCAAGAATATGCAAAGAACTGGATTATAGATAATAAGGCTTCAGGATTATTTTTAGATATGGGCCTTGGTAAGACGGTTATAACCCTAACAGCAATAAATGAACTAATCTTTGATTACTTTGAAGTATCAAAAGTATTGGTTATAGCACCACTTAGAGTTGCCGAAAGCACATGGGATTTTGAAAAAGACAAATGGGATCACTTAAATTATCTTAGGATATCAAAAGTTTTAGGCAGTGAAAAGGAGAGGTTAAGTGCGCTCAAGGAGAATGCTGATGTCTATATAATAAATAGAGAAAATGTAGTATGGCTTGTGAATACTCTAAAGAATAAATGGAATTTTGACATGGTTGTAATAGATGAATTATCAAGCTTTAAATCTCCTAAGGCTGCCAGGTTTAAGGCCCTAAGGAAAGTAAGACCTTTAGTGAAACGAATTGTAGGTCTAACAGGAACTCCTAGTCCAAATGGATTGATTGATTTATGGTCACAAATTTATCTCTTGGATCAGGGTGAAAGACTTGGAAAGACTTTGACTGGATATAGGGATAGATATTTTCTACCAGATAAGAGAAATCAACACATTATTTTTTCATATAAACCTAAAGCTGAAGCTGAAGAAAAAATATATGAAAAAATAGAAGAAATCTGTATTAGCATGAGGGCTAAAGATTATCTAAACCTACCTAAGAGAGTTAATAACATAGTACCAGTTTATTTAGATGAGGTTTCCAGGGAGAAATATAGAAAACTAGAAAAAGACTTACTTCTTCCTTTAACTGATACTGATATTGTTGCAAATAATGCTGCAGCACTCACAAATAAACTCTTACAATTTGCCAATGGTGCTATTTATGATGAAAATGGAGAGGTTTCAATAATACATGATGCTAAACTAAAAGCATTAGATGATTTAATTGAAGCTGCTAATGGAAAACCAGTCCTTATATTCTATTCATTTAAACATGATAAAGAAAGAATTAAAGAGAGATATAAAAATGTAAGAATACTTAATACTGCTGAAGATATAAAGAAATGGAATAATGGAGAAATAGAAATACTCCTTGTCCATCCTGCTTCAGCAGGACATGGACTTAATCTTCAAGCTGGAGGGCATATAATTATTTGGTTCGGTCTTAACTATAGTTTAGAATTATACATGCAAGCTAATGCAAGGCTTGATAGACAGGGACAAAAAGAAACTGTTATTATTCATCATCTAGTGGCAAAGGATACTATAGATGAAGATGTTATGAAGGCATTAGAAAACAAAGAAGTTGGACAAGAGGCATTACTTAAAGCAGTTAAAGCCAGAATTGAAAAAGGGGGATCCAATAGTGGATAGTTGCTTTGCTTATGATAAAAAAAGATGTAGGATTTTAAAGATAAAGGAATGTGATGGGTGTAGCTTTTATAAAACATTAGAAGAGGTAGAAGAAGGCAGGAAAAAAGCTATTGAAAGGATAATGAGTTTAGATAAAGTAACAAGGGAAAGTATAATAAGACTTTATTATGATGGGCAACTGGAGGTGTAGCCTATGAAAGCAAAGGAATATTTATCTCAGGCTATATGGCTTGATAAGGTTATAAATAACAAAATTGAGCAACAAGAAAGTATTAGAGCCTTAGCTGAAAAAGTTACAGTTAATTTTACCCAAGAAAAGGTAAGTGGCGGAAAAGGAATTACAAGTCCTATGGAAGAGGCTACTATTAAGCTAATAGATCTGAGCCATGAGATAAATGATGATATTGATAGATTGATTGACTTGAAAAAAGAAATTCTCAATGTAATAAATGAAATAGATGACTTTAGGTATAAATTACTTCTCGAAATGAGATATATAAATTGCAAGGATTGGGATGAAGTAGCCAAGATTTTAGGGTACGATACAAGGTACATTTTGAAACTTCATGGAAGAGCATTAAAAGAAATTGATGAAATTTTACAAGAGGACACTAAAAGACATAGAAAGACACCTGGCGAATGTGATATATTATAAAATGTAAAGGTATAGACACCATAGCATTGTAGAATATGCCAAGGTTATATCAGAATGATTCCAAGGAAACGCAGTGCTCGTAAGCCCTAGAAGATTTGCTTCTAAAGGGCTTTTTCTATGCCTAAATTTAGGAGATGATAAGAATGCCTAGGAAACCATTAAAACCATGTAAACATCCAGGGTGTCCTGAACTAACTGATAATAGATTTTGTAAAAATCATAGCAAGCTATATGAAAGGACAAGTGCTAGTAAAAGGGGATATGATTCTAGATGGAGAAAGGCTAGAAAGAGATTCCTAAAAGCTAACCCCTTATGCGTAGAATGTCTTAAGATTGATAGATTAGTTGAAGCTACAGTAGTAGATCATATCATTCCACATAGAGGGGATAAAAAACTCTTCTGGGATGAAGGCAACTGGCAAACTTTGTGTAAGCGCTGCCATGATAAGAAGACAATGACAGAAGATAGGTATCGAGAGTATAGATATTGAGTGAGTTATAAATTTTGATTCTATTTATATTGCATTTTTATGTTATAATTAGAAAAATGGTATTAATTGGGGTTATGCAATTTTAGGGTAATGATAAAAATGGAAATATAAATAGAATCAAACTTTAGGGAATATCCATCATTATAAAAAGATATGAGGTGATTTCATGAAATTTACTTTACTAATTTTTGCAATTGGATTATTAATTTTTGGATTTCTATCGTTTCCTGGTGCTAATGAAACATGGGATACATTGAGATTTGCAACAACTAGGGGCTATTATTATACTGTTGGGGGACGTGTTTTCAGTATTTTTCTTTGGTCAGGAATTTTCTTTATAGCATTTTTTCAAGAAGTTATTAGTGAAAAAATTTTTAGAAGTAGAGTTAAAAAACGTAATAAAGAATTAATTGAGACCAAGGCTAAAGAAGAAGAATTAAAAAAGAGAAAAGAGACAGACCTCTTAATGAAGTTAAAGGCAATAAACATTGAATTTAACGAGGACGATCCGTACTATAAGAACGAATTTATTTATAACAAATATATATATTTCCAGACTAACGGATATAATCTTACGGATATAAAAACAGGAGATGATGTATATAAACTACTTCGGTTAGAAGAACAGTTAATAAAAAACGGGATAAACTATGATAAACACAAATCATATAAAGAAAATCACTTGAATTTTATTAAACATGAAAAGTATAAAACAGGTTTTGAAAAATTAAGAAAAAAGTTAATTGAAGTTTTTGGACAAGACACTTCTAATATTGATATAGATATAGATTCATTTTTGATAAATAACTCTGAAAGTACTATACAAGGAAAGATTAATGATTTGATTTACTTGTTAGTAAAAGTAGAAATAGAAAGAACTTTAAAAAAATATCCAATAGTATTTAGAAGTGAGCATTTTATAACTTTTGATAAAGGAACCCATAAAGAAAGTGTAATGGCGCATGATATTAAAGATAAATATAACTTAGAAGGTAATTACATAATTGAAAAATACAAAGAAGATAAATCAAAACATCATTATTATAAAAGATTGTTTTTTAAAGACATCTTTGATTAGAGTATGGAAAATATCTAAAGGCAGGGGGTATCAAATCTCTACAACTAAGCCATTCCAAGACCGCCGCCCCCTCACACACAAAATTTCGCATAATAAATAGGGTGGGGTAGTAGAAGTTAAATTTAATAAATCCTTAAATATTGCAACCACTACATTTGATAGTGGTTTTTATTTTGCCAAAATTTGCGAAGTAAAAAACTCCATAAAAAGCTTGTAGTCCTTATAACCCCGAGGATTGCGAGCTTTTTATGTTTATATAGACTAATTACAAAGATAATGCAAAAAAGGGGTCTAAAAAATAAAATTTACTTAATTTTTAAGGAATCTAAAGAAACAATTAGGCAAAATGGAACGAGGTGATTTTCTATGACAGATTATGAAAGACAAAAGATTTATGAATTAAGAATGAAGGGTTTAGGATATAAAGCCATAGCAAATGTATTAGGGATTACAAGAGATTCTGTTAGAAGTTTTTGTAAAAGAAACAATCTAACTGGAAATGGCAAAGTGGTTAGTATGAACGTAGAGGTTATGAAAGAAAAGAATCTTCTATGTCTTCACTGTGGAAAGCTCATGAAAAGTAAGGATAAAGGTAGACCTCGAAAGTTTTGCTCTGATGAGTGTCGGAGAACTTGGTGGAAGAAAAATCAAGATAAAAGAAATAAGAAAGAAACTGCAATTTATAGCTATACATGCCTAAATTGTGGAAAAGAATTCAGTGTTTATGGAAACAAGAAAAGAAAGTTCTGTAGCCATGATTGCTACATAAAATATAGATTTTGGAGTGAAGTAGATGAGATTTGAGAAAAGAAATGTAAATGATTTAATTCCAGCTAAATATAATCCTAGAAAAGACTTAAAACCAGGGGATAAAGAGTATGAAAAGATAAAAAACAGTATTACAGAATTTGGATATGTAGATCCAATTATAATTAACTCAGATAATACCATAATAGGTGGCCACCAAAGATTAAAGGTATTAAGAGATTTAGGCTATACTGAGGTAGATTGTGTAGTTATTGAAATCGATAAGACTAAGGAAAAGGCTTTAAATATTGCTCTAAACAAGATTAGTGGAGAGTGGAATGTTGAATTACTAAAGGATTTAATCGATGATTTGAAAGAATCGAATTTTGATATAGAGTTTACTGGATTTGATCCACCAGAACTTGATGAACTTTTTAGTGAGCTTCATAATAAAGATGTAAAAGAAGATGATTTTGATGTTGACGAAGTTCTAAAAGAACCTGCAATATCTAGATTGGGAGATTTATGGTTGCTAGGGAGACATAGATTAATCTGTGGAGATAGTACTGCTGAAGAAACATATAAACTTCTAATGGATGGAAAGAAAGCGAACTTAACAGTAACTGATCCTCCATATAATGTAGCTTATGAAGCAAAAGCAGGTAAAATCCAGAATGATGATATGAAAGATGATGAATTTTATAAATTCCTCTTAGCAGCCTTTACTAATATTTATAATGCTATGGAGAATGATGCTTCAATATATGTGTTTCATGCAGATACTGAAGGATTAAACTTTAGAAAAGCCTTTGTAGATGCAGGATTTTATCTTTCGGGAGTGTGTATTTGGGCTAAACAAAGCTTAGTACTTGGAAGAAGTCCATATCAATGGAAGCACGAACCCATATTATTTGGTTGGAAGAAAGATGGAAGACATAGATGGTATTCTGATAGAAAGCAGAGTACTGTTTGGAACTTTGATAGACCTTCAAAAAATGATCTTCATCCAACTATGAAACCAGTAGCTTTATGTGCATATCCAATACAAAATAGCAGTATGAGTAATTGTATAGTTCTAGATCCTTTTGGAGGTAGTGGTTCTACATTGATTGCCTGTGAGCAAACAAATAGGATTTGCTATAGCATAGAATTGGACGAAAAATATACAGATGTAATCGTTAAAAGGTATATTGAGCAAGTTGGAACTGATAAAGATATTTATTTAATTAGAGATGGTAAAAAGTTAAAATATAGTGAAGTTATAAAATATAGCTAAAATATGGCCCCGCAGTTTGCCCTGTGTGGCATTTTAATTTTTCTTTCGAATAAACCATCGAGCATATCTTAAAAATAACTTGCTTAATACATCTCTTTGAGTGATATATAGACTAACTACATTACTTGGAGGGATTTTTATGGAAAGAAAAGAAATTGTAAAAAGATTAGGTGAGTATCTAGGAATAAAACCTAAGTACCTTGGAGCACCAAGCTTCGCATACCAAGTTGGAGATTATACTGTTGGTAGGGATGGGAAGATAATAAACGAATCAGGTGATGAAGTGAATTTAGAAGCCATTATAAGCAATAATCTAGAAACTACTGACTTAGAGATCGCCTTACCAATGAAAGAGCATACTGGGTCAACTTTGAAAAACTTAGTGAACATGATTTATAGTAGGCAATTTTTAATCAAAAAAGCACTTGGAGTTGAGGATAATTTTGTAGAAGAATACTTTATGAGTGCAATAAATAACATTGATTTTGAAACTACAAAAGAATTCTTATATATCCTAGAAGAACTAGGGAGAGAAAACTGCAAAGGAATAAGTTTTAATGAGGATACAATAACTTTTATTATAAAGAAACAAGGATTAGTACCTGAAGAAATAGGTGAAATTGCAAAGTTCTTTAGCCTATTAAATAACACAGCTAAGCAGCTTAAGTATGCATCAGCAAAGCCAATTAATACAGATAATGAAAAATATGCTTTTAGAACATGGCTCATAAGACTTGGAATGACAGGTAATGAGTATAAAAGTACTAGAAAATTATTGCTTCAAAACTTAAGTGGGAATGGAGCCTTTAGAAAGCCAGGTGAAGGTTATGAAGCCTAAATGCAAGTTAATCGGAGAGGATGGAAATATTTTTAACTTAATGAGTATTGCTTCTAAAACTTTAAAAGAAACAGGTATGGAGGAAGAAGCAAGGGAAATGATAGAGAGAATCATTAATTCTAGAAGCTATATTGAAGCTTTAGCAATTATATCTGAATATGTTGAAGTACTGTAAAATACTGTGTTTATTTAAAAAATAGTACTTGCTATTTATCTCCTTTAGAGTGATATATGTATGTAACGAAAAACACACCAAAAGGAGGAAAATAAATGCTTTCGAAGAACTTTGGGATTGAAATTGAATTTACAGGAATTACAAGGCAGAAGGCAGCAAAAGTTATAGCTGAATATTTAGAAGGTAGAATGGAAAAGAATGGTGCAGATTACAAAGTAACCTCACCAGATGGAAGGGTTTGGGAAGTAGTATATGACGGAAGTATAATTACCCAAAGAAAAGTGAATGGACAGAAAGTTCCAGCAGGAAGAGAATATAGCGTAGAACTAGTAAGTCCAATCTTGACCTATGAGCAAGATATAAAAATTCTTCAAGAGATTGTAAGAGTCTTAAGAAAGACTGGAGCATTTTCAGAAAAGCAAAACCGTACAGGGATACACATTCACCTAAATGGAAATGACCATTCTCCAAGAAGCCTTAGAAACTTTGTAAACATAATTTACTCAAGAAATGATTTACTTTACGATAGCCTTCAAATAGAAAGAGAAAGAATGAAGTACTGCAAGAAAATGGACAAAAGGCTAGTAGAAAGTATGAACAAGAAAAAGCCAAGAACATTTGAAGAAATTGAGGAAATCTGGTATGAAGGCTATTATTCAGATAGAAGAAGACATTACCATGAAAGTAGGTACCACTTTCTAAACCTACACAGCTTTTTTAATGGAGTAGGAACAGTAGAACTTAGAGGATTTAACGGAACACTTCACGCAGGGAAAATAAGGACTTACATTCTTTTGAGTTTAGCTATGAACAATCAAGCATTAACACAAAAAAGTGCTAGTAGCAAAAAACCACAGATTGAAAATCCAAAATTTGCAATGAGAACATGGCTTAACAGAATTGGATTCATTGGAGAAGAATTTAAGAACCCAAGAGAACATCTTTGCAAACACCTAGAAGGTTCTGCAGCTTGGAGATTTCAGGAATCCGCATAATTAAACCACCGAGTGGGAGACCCCTCTTAAGGTGGTAGGTAGGTCCAATGGCCCAAGATAAAGCCAACACAAGGGAAACTGTGGCGAGAGAAAGGATGAGAAATAATGAAAAAAAGGTTATATGTAGCTTATGGTTCTAATCTGAATTTAAGACAAATGAGTTATCGCTGTCCTACAGCTAAAGTTTATGGGAAAGGAAAATTGAAAAGGTATAGATTACTTTTTAAAGGAAGTAAAAACAATGCCTATTTAACTATAGAATCAAAAAAGAACTCAGAAGTACCAGTAGTTATTTGGGAAATAAAACCTAGCGATGAAATAGCACTTGATAGGTATGAAGGTTATCCAAGTTTTTACTACAAAGAAGATGTAGAAGTAGAACTTGATAGTGGTGAACTAGTAAAGGCAATGGTTTATATTATGACGGATAAAATTAAAGATAGAATTAGCTTAAATATGCCAAGCAAGAATTATTTAGCTGCCGTAAAAGAGGGTTATAGAGAGTTTGGTTTTGATTTGAAATATCTCAAAGAAGCTCTTGATATAAGTAAAAACAACGAAAGTCAAGGCCACAGTTTCCCATGTAAGGGATTTTAAAAGGGGCCTTAGTACAATAACCCCATTGAAAACTGTAAAGGAAGTGTTTATATGGATAAATTTTTTACTAAGAAAAATTGTGATAGATGTGGAAAGGATTTACAAGATGGAAGAATAATGTCCATGTTTAATGAGGATTGTATTTGTATGAAATGTAAAGATGAAGAAACTAAACATAAGGATTACAATAAGGCAAGAGATAGAGAAATTGAAGAAGTACGGAAAGGAAATTATAACTTTAAGGGAATTGGTTTTAAAGATAAGAAAAAATAGAATTCTGTTAACAACTTTAGGAGCCTGAAAGGGCTCTTTTTGATTGGAGGTGATACCTATGACACAGAGAGGAAGAAAACCTAAACCTACAGCAATAAAGGAACTTGAAGGGAATCCAGGAAAAAGACCATTAAACAATAATGAACCTAAACCTGAAAAGAAAGCACCAAGATGTCCATCATGGCTTGAGCCTGAAGCAAAGAAGGAATGGAAGAGACTATCTAAACAATTAGAGCATTTAGGAATTTTAACAGAAATAGACATGGCTGCTTTTGCTGGATATTGCCAGGCTTACGCTAGATGGAAGGAAGCTGAAGAATTTATATCTAAGCATGGAACAATTGTAAAAACTCCTTCAGGTTATTGGCAGCAGGTGCCACAGGTATCGATAGCCCAAACTTACCTTAAGATTATGAATAAATTTTGTGAGCAATTTGGTCTTACTCCATCATCAAGAAGCAGGATTTCAGTTGAAGGAGCAGTTGAAAACGATGATCCAATGGAACTACTGCTTATAAAGGGTGGTGGTTAAAATATTTGATGAGAGAAAAGCGAAACATGCCGTAAACTTTATAAATAATCTAAAACATACAAAAGGGCAATGGAGAGGTGTACCTTTCGATTTACTGCCTTGGCAAGATAAAATTATAAATGATATATTTGGCACAGTTAAAGAAAATGGCTATAGACAATATAATACAGCATATATTGAAATACCTAAAAAGAACGGAAAGTCAGAATTAGCTGCAGCAGTTGCTTTATATTTAACCTGTGGAGATGGGGAATGGGGTGCTGAAGTATATGGATGTGCAGCTGACAGACAGCAGGCTTCAATAGTATTTGATGTAGCTGTAGAAATGGTAGATCAATGTCCAGCACTAAAAAAGAGGATAAAGCCAATAATGTCAGTAAAAAGATTAGTTTATAAGCCAACTAATAGTTTCTATCAAGTACTATCGGCTGAAGCTTACACAAAACATGGACTTAATGTTCATGGAGTGATATTTGATGAACTCCATGCTCAGCCTAATAGGGATTTATTTGATGTAATGACAAAGGGAAGTGGTGATGCAAGGCTTCAGCCTTTGTTTTTTCTTATTACAACTGCTGGTACAGATAGAAACTCTATATGTTATGAAGTACATCAAAAAGCAATAGATATTATAGAAGGAAGAAAAATTGATCCAACATTTTATCCCGTAATCTATGGAATAAAAGATGACGATGATTGGACAGATGAGAGAAATTGGTATAAGGCTAACCCCTCTTTAGACCATACAATAGATATAGAAAAAGTAAGAATTGCCTTTAATAATGCAAAAGAAAATCCAGCAGAGGAGAACTTATTTAGACAGCTAAGACTTAATCAATGGGTGAAACAATCTACTAGATGGATGCAGATGGATAAATGGGATGAATGTAATTTTAAAGTAAACTCTGATGAGTTAATAGGTAGGGAATGTTATGGCGGTTTAGACCTTTCAAGCTCTATAGATATAACTGCCTTTGTACTTGTTTTCCCTCCTCTGGATGAAGATGATAAATATATTGTACTTCCTTACTTTTGGATACCTGAGGAAAATTTAAGGTTAAGGGTAAGAAGGGATCATGTTCCTTATGATGTATGGGAGAAACAAGGTTATATTAAAACCACTGAAGGTAATGTAGTTCATTATGGATTTATTGAGAACTTTATAGAGGAATTAGGAACAAAGTACAATATAAGAGAAATAGCATTTGATAGATGGGGAGCAGTGCAAATGACTCAAAACTTAGATGATATGGGCTTTACAGTTATACCTTTTGGACAAGGTTATAAAGATATGAGCCCACCTACTAAAGAACTGATGAAGTTAACACTTGAAAAGAGAATAGCCCATGGTGGTAATCCAGTATTAAGGTGGATGATGGATAATGTGTATGTAAAGACAGACCCTGCAGGAAATATCAAACCTGATAAAGAAAAAAGTACAGAGAAAATAGATGGTATAGTTGCTACTATAATGGCACTTGATAGGGCAATTAGGAATAAAGGAAATGCTGGAAGTGTGTATGATGAGAGAGGGATTTTAGTTTTGTAATATAATTTTTAATGATATAATTAATATAACCAGTACATGTAAAAATGGGGTGTAGATTTTGAAAAAGTTGCCTACAGATTTACAACTTCTAAAATATATCTATAAGGCATATTATGAAGATTTTATTGATTTTTCAAAGGATGAAGGGAAAACTACGAGAAGTACTAAATTATATGTTCCCATTGATATTAGAGAAATTGCATCTCATTTTAAAATAGACCCTGAAATAATCTTTGGGAGACTTTATTATCATTTAGATAGGAAATATCATTATAAAAATGAAGATGGTTCTAATGTACATTTGTTTGCACTAAGAGTTGGACAAGACATACACGCAATAAACTTTCCTTATTTATCAGCAATATTATCTGAGATGAGAGATAAAAATTTTAAATATTGGATCTCAATATTCCTATCGTTATCTGCAGTAATAATTTCTTTGATTAGTTTAAAGCTATCTGCTTAACAGTGTATTATAGTCTGAAATGTTTATAGAGGAGGAGCTTTGATATATGTCTAATCCTAAGTACCATCATCTTATTCCAAGAACATATTTAAGAGCTTGGTGTCACTCTAATGACAGTGTTTATGTAGTAGATAAAGGAAAAAGGAAATTGGAAACAAAAAATATAAATACAAACTTTGGAATTTCCCAATTTCATACTATAACTGCTGGGATGATGATATGTGAAGATAATGACTTAAACCAGATTTTTAAATACTTAGATGGGTATGAAATATATTTAAATAATAAAAAATTATCCGATTTTCATGAATATAATATCAATTATACTGATTTTGATGATTGGATAATCAAAAAAGATAGCAAACCAGTTTCCAAGAAAACCAAGAACATATTAAAATCCAAAATAGAACAAGAAAAAATATTAGAAATAGAGAATCTGTGGCAGATAAAGTTCGAGAACAAATGGAGATGGCTTCGTGATACAATTGAATATAATGTTTTAAGAACTAAGTCTACAGAAATAAATCAATTTTATAAAGGGCTAATAATGAGATTCGTCGTAGCTTTTAATTGGAGAGGCTTCTATGGAAATGAATTATTTAGAAAGGAATATGAATGGATTTCTGATATGATTAATTTAGATGAAATCATAATTCCTTATGAAGAAAGATATAAAGTTTATTTAGAGACAGCTTCGGTAGAAATGGAACATCTTCTTCTTTTAAAAAATTATCGTGAATTTTTGAGAGATAAAGGAATCATGTATAAAATGGCTGTTAATTATGTTCGTTTATTAGGTATAATGTTTTATGTAGCAGGAGGTAGTAATAATTTTATAACTAGTGATAATCCAAGTTTTATTGGAAAATTTGAAGGACAATCAGTTCATATATTTCCTGTATCTCCGAGAGTAATCGTTTGTTTAGGGAAAAATGGGAAAAATGAAGATAAGTATTTAGTTAAAAAGGTTCCTGACAGACTAGTATCTATGATTAATAAACAAATATATGATAATTGTGTTGACAGAATTATTATGTTTGATAGTAAAGATAATATTGCTAAGAGCATCTTCTAAATTGAGGTGCTTTTTTTATGCCTATTTCTGGAGGTGATAATATTAATATAATTTCGAAGTTGTTTAAATCAAGGGCTGAACCTAAGAATAGTTTCTTTGGTAATACTTATAGTTTTTTCTTTGGAAATACTACAAGTGGAAAAACAGTGAATGAAAGAACAGCTATGCAAACTACTGCAGTTTACGCTTGTGTTAGAATATTAGCTGAAACTATAGCTTCACTTCCTTTACACACTTATAGATATACGGAAGGTGGTAAGCAAAAAGCTAGAGAGCACCCATTATATAATTTGCTTTCTAATGCACCAAATCCCGAGATGACTTCATTTGTGTTCAGAGAAACACTAATGGGTCATCTTTTATTATGGGGAAATTCTTATTCTCAGATTATTAGAGATGGTAGGGGCAAGGTTATAGCACTTTATCCTTTATTGCCTGACAAAATGACAGTAAATAGAAGTGAAAAGGGAGAAATCTACTATCTATATAACAAAGAAGGAAAAGAATATATTCTAACAAAGGATGAAGTACTACACATTCCGGGTCTAGGTTTTGATGGACTTATCGGATATTCTCCAATAGCTATGGCTAAGAATGCGATTGGTATGGCTATAGCAACGGAAGAATATGGGGCTAAGTTCTTTGCTAATGGGGCTAATCCTGGGGGAGTATTAGAGCATCCTGGAGTTGTAAAAGATCCACAGAGAATAAGAGATAGTTGGAATGCTGTATATCAGGGTACATCTAATGCTCATAGAATAGCTGTACTTGAGGAAGGGATGAAATTTCAATCCATTGGAATTCCTCCTGAGCAGGCACAGTTCCTTGAAACAAGAAAGTTTCAGACAGAGGAGATTTGTAGGATTTTTAGAATTCCACCTCATTTGATAGGGGATTTAGAGAGAGCTACATTTAGTAACATAGAGCATCAATCTATTAGTTTTGTAGTTCATACCATAAGACCATGGTTAGTTAGGATAGAGCAATCCATTAATAAATCTCTCTTTAGTGAAAGTGAGAAAAAGGAATACTTTGTAAGCTTTGTTGTAGAGGGACTTCTTCGAGGAGATTATGAATCAAGGATGAGGGGTTACTCCATAGGAATTCAGAATGGTTTTATGTCTCCAAATGATGTAAGAAGTCTAGAAAATATGAATCCTATTCCTGATGAAGAGGGAGGAAACACATATATGGTTAATGGCAATATGCTAAAGCTTAAAGATGTAGGAGCATATGTAAAAGAAAATTCTGGGGGTGAGGACAATAAAGAAATTCTGGAATTGGATTAAAAATGAAGAAGGAAGAACTCTATATTTTGATGGATATATCGCTCAAGATAGCTGGTTTGATGATGATATTACGCCTAAAAAGTTTAAGGAAGAATTGTTTGAATCTGATGGAGATGTTATTGTATGGATTAATTCACCTGGAGGAGATGTATTCGCAGCTAGCCAAATTTACAATATGCTAAAGGAATATAAGGGGAAGGTTACAGTAAAAATTGATGGTTTAGCGGCTTCAGCAGCATCAGTTATTGCAATGGCAGGAGATGAAGTATTAATGTCACCTGTAGCTATGCTTATGATTCATAATCCTTCAACCCTTATTTGGGGAGAAGAATCAGACATGCTTAAAGCAAAAGAGATGTTAGCAGAAGTAAAAGAAAGCATAATTAATGCTTATGAGACAAAGACAGGATTAGATAGAAATAAAATATCTAAAATGATGGATAATGAAACATGGATGAGTTCAAAGAAAGCTGTAGAACTAGGTTTTGCAGATAATGTCCTTTATGAAGATGGACAAGAAGATATTTTAGTTTCTAATGGATTCATTTTTGATAAAGCCACAGTGGTTAATTCTTTTCTTAAGAAAGTACCAAAGAAAAGTGTAATCAATAAGGAAACTAAAGAGGGAACATCCTATGAAGAATTATGTAAAAGATTAAATTTAATAAAATAAATGGAGGTAAATGTATGAATAGAATATTAGAATTAAGAGAAAAAAGAGCGAAGCTTTGGGAAAGTGCCAAGGCTTTTTTAGATTCTAGAAGAAATGAAAATGGACTACTTTCAGCTGAGGATACTGCTACTTATGAAAAGATGGAAGCTGATGTAGTTAGTTTAGGAAAGGAAATAGAAAGACTAGAAAGGCAAGCTGTAATTGACTTAGAACTTTCAAAACCTACTTCAAGCCCTATAAGAAATACTCCTAACAGTACTATGGAGGAAGATAAAACAGGAAGAACATCTGAGGAATATAAAAGAGCTTTCTGGAATGCCATGAGAAATAAAAACAGCTATGAAGTTCAAAATGCACTTAAGATTGGAACAGATAGCGAAGGTGGATACTTAGTTCCAGATGAGTTTGAAAAGACTTTAGTAGAAGGACTTCTTGAAGAAAATATATTTAGGCAATTAGCGAAAGTAATAACTACTTCTTCAGGTGATAAAAAGATACCAGTTGTAGCATCAAAGGGGACAGCATCCTGGGTTGATGAAGAAGGTGCCATTCCAGAATCAGATGATGCATTTGGTCAAGTTTCCATAGGTGCTTACAAATTAGCCACTATGATTAAGGTTTCAGAAGAACTCCTTAATGATAGTGTTTTTAATTTAGAGAGTTATATAGCTAAGGAATTTGCTAGAAGAATAGGTTCAAAAGAGGAGGAAGCTTTTTTAATTGGAGATGGAGCAGGAAAGCCTACAGGAATATTTAATGATAATGGTGGTGGAGAGGTTGGAGTAACAGCTTCTACTCAAACAGTCATAAAGCTTGATGATATACTAGATTTATTTTACTCATTAAAATCTCCTTATAGAAAAAAGGCAACCTTTGTTATGAATGACTCAACTGTGAAAGAGATTAGAAAGCTGAAGGATGGAAATGGACAATACCTATGGCAACCTTCAGTAACAGCTGGTGAACCTGACACTATTTTAAACAGACCAGTTAAAACATCATCTTATGTTCCATTAGCAGTTGCAGGGGCAAAACCTATAGCTTTTGGAGACTTTTCATATTACTGGGTGGCAGATAGACAAGGTAGATCCTTCCAAAGATTAAATGAGTTATTTGCTGTAACTGGACAAGTAGGATTTAAGGCTACTCAAAGAGTAGATGGAAAGTTAATTCTTCCTGAAGCAATAAAAGTATTACAGATGAAAGCCTAGGTGATAAATATGAGCAATGTAAAAAACTATAAAGAACAAGGTGGAGATAGATGGGTTGTTAATGGAGTACTCGAAGTAACTGAAGAAGGAGTACTCCTTTTAAATGGCAAACCATTAATTAGAGCAGAGGTGCAAGAAGAGAGTAATGCTACAACAGTAGATGAGTTGAAGAACGATTTTAATTCGTTACTTCAAAAGCTAAAGTTCGCAGGACTTATGGAAATGGAGTAAAGTGAGGTGATGGGTGTATGGTAATTTCACTTGAAGAAGCAAAGCTATATCTAAGAATAGATGGTGATGAGGAAGATGCACTCATCACTAGTTTTATTTATACTGCAGAGGAAATCTGTGAGGATATTTTAAGATATTCACTATCAGAATTTGAAGAAGTACCAAAGGTTGTAAAACAGGCTGTTTTATATTGCATAGCCAATATGTATGAGAAAAGAGAAGGGTCATTCTACTATATGAAAAATGAAAGTGGCAGTATTTCTGAAACTATAGAGGTAATGAGACTAATACTTGGAAATCTTCGAAGAGAAAGCTGGTGATCTTGTGGAGATAGGTGTTTTAAACAAAAGAATAACCT
Source organism: Firmicutes bacterium FC7 (assembly GCA_022760735.1). Classification (GTDB taxonomy): domain Bacteria; phylum Bacillota; class Clostridia; order Tissierellales; family Tissierellaceae; genus UBA3583. The sequence continues at coordinate 25,007 of JAKELU010000016.1, read as the reverse complement.
TACAAGAGTTAAAAACTAATATCAATGAAAATGGTTTTGAGATAGAAGAATGGATAGATTATAAAACTGTATGGGCTGCAGTTTCTAACCTTCATGGTAGAGAATACTATGAAGCTGCAGCAGTTCAGATGGAGAACACTGTTAAATTCACCATTAGATATCTAGAAGGAATTGATACATCTATGAGAGTTCTATTTAAAAATAAACCTTATAATATAATCTCCCTAGATAATATCAAATATAGAAATAAATATATTGAAATCAAAGCTACAGAGGTAGATTTAAGTGGCTGATGTAAAGTTAGATGGATTAGAAGACTTGTTAACTGAACTTGGGAAGCTTGGTAAAGAAGGAGAGAAAATTGAAAGGGAAATATTAAAAAAAGCAGGAGAAAAAGTAAAAGATGCAATAATAAAAGAAGCACCTCAAAGAACAGGGAACCTGAAGAAAAATATTAAAGTTTCTAATATCAAGAGGATAGATGGGGCAGCAATGATAGATGTATATCCAAGTAAGGATGCCTTTTATGCTCCCTTCTTAGAATTTGGTACGACTTCGATGAAGGCAGATCCTTTCATGAGTAGAGGCTATGAGAACTCAAAGGAAGAAGTAGAGGACTTAATCGTTGAAGAGATTAAGAAGGGGTTAGGTCTATGAGCATAAACAAAGAAGTAATACAAGCATTAAAGGATATTGGAGTTCCAGTATCCTTTCAAACTTCCGGGAATGAAGAATACCCCTATATTACTTTCTTCACATATTTAGATAGAGCTACTCTTCACTCAGATGATAAGGAATCAATAACAGGATATTTTATTCAAATAGATATATGGAGTAAAACTGATTATACTGACATAGCAGAAGAAGTACACCAAAGTATGCTGTCAGCCAACTTTATTAAGCAAAGGTACTATGATTTGTATGAAAAAGACACTAAAGTTTACCACAAGGTAATGAGATTTTTAAAGGAGGTAGAGAGATGAGTCAATATGGATTAAAAGATATACATTTTGCATTGCTTGAAACTGATGATAAATCAGGAGTTAGTTATGGATTAGTAGAAGAAATACCTGGTGCTATTAATGCTAGGATAAATCCAAATGTTAACACTCAAGAATTATATGCAGATGATCAATTATGGGAGTCTGTTTCAGCATTAGGAAAAATTGAAGTAGAAATAGAAACAGCAGATTTACCACTTCAAACAAGAGCAAAGGTGTTAGGAAACAAATATGAAAATGGTGTATTAATTGAAAACAAAGATGATGTTCCGCCTTATCTTGCTCTAGGTTTTAAGAGTTTAAGAAAAGGTGGAAAGTATAGGTATGTGTGGCTATTAAAAGGAGTAGCACAACCCATGGGGGAAGATTTTACAACTAAAAAGGATAATGTAGAGCATAAAACACCAGTGATAAGATTTACTTTTATGCCTAGAGTGTTTGATGGAGAATGGAAGCATACTGCTGATGAAGACTCATCAGAATTTACAAGTGCTGATACTTGGTTTGATACTGTACCAGGAGAAGTATTGATTCCAGGAGGTGAGTAAGGTTGGAGATTAAATTAAGAATTGATAATAAGGAAAAGACCTATGTTGCAGATTTCATCTCAGCCAGGATGCTTAGAAGAACCCTTGAAATATCAAAGAAAGTTAACTTTAATGATATGACAGCTGAAGAATTAGATACCATGGTAGACTTCATAGTTGAGCTGTTTAGGAATAAGTTTACTCGGGATGATGTCTATGATGGACTATCTTCAAATGAACTAATTCCAACAATAACAAGATGTATTACTGAAGTTGTAGGTGAGGTAGCTGAAGCAACTGGGGTAGATGAAAAAAACTAGATAAGGGGAACTCTATGGACCCCCAAGAATTTATAGACAATATTTACCTAGCCCTACTTGAATCGGGCTGGACCATGAATGATATTGACTCCATGGATATAATTTACTATTTAAAGTTATTAGGAATTAAAGCTGAACGAGATAAAAAGTATATAGATGATATTTTATAGCACCTGTGATAGTTGTATTTCATCCCAAATAATGCTATAATTGCAATAATAAGGTAGAAGTAGCATATAGCAAATTTATACAATTAATTTTGTAAAACATTATATTTATTTATACTTGAAAGACAAAGTGGGGGTGGTATTATGCAGAAAAAAATAATAATAGTTATTATAATAATTCTAATAATCACCCCTCTATTAGAGATGAATGAAGCTCATGGATATAGTTTTTTTTGCTGGAAATGTGGAACTGAGGGTGATAGAGGTAGTTCCAAAAATTGTAGTGTTTGTGGATGGGATATATGTAGAAGCTGTGGTGCATGTAAATCAGGAGGATGTAGTGGGTTTAAAAAAAGAGTAGATTCAGGTGAATATAAAGGAATAAGTAATGGGCCAAGTCTAAAAGATTTGTTAATTATTGTTAAGTGGATTTTTGTTTTTTTTATCTTGGCAAAGATAATTTCAATACCGCAGGAATATGAAAGAAAAGTTGAGATAAGAAGAAAAGAAACTGAAAAAGAGATGCAATATAAAAAGGATCAAGAAGAAAAAGAAAAGAAAAGACTATTGGAATTAAAGTATAAGAAAGAGCAAGCAGAAAAAGAATTACAATATAAAAAGGAACAAGAAATAAAAGAAAAACAAGAAAAAGAACGCTATGAAATATTGTTAAGTAAGTTTATAAATCTTAATCTTGGTTCAGTTATTTTTCATAAAAAATTAGGTAGACTAACTATTATAAAAATTATGGAGAATCAGATTTATACACTCGATGATAATGGGAATGAGAGACGGTTTCCTAATGATGAATCGGTTTTAAATTTCATTGAAGATATCCAATGATAATATTGCACCTGAAAACAGGTGCTTTTTTTATGTCCAAAAGGTGGTGACATATTGGCAAGGGAAATAGGTAGTTTAAATGTAAGAATTGGACTTGATGCTTCTGGCTTTCAAAATGGTATAGCAAGCTTAAATAGAGAAATGAGGGTCATAGATTCTCAGTTTAAGGCATCAACTGCAGCACTTGGAGAACATGGTAAGGGATTAGATGGTCTTAAGCTTAAATCAGATAGCCTTAGTAAGCAAACTGAAATCCAAAAGCAAAGAGTAGAGGCTTTAGAGACAGCCCATAAAAAGTCGGTTGAATCTAAGGGAGAAGATGCAAAGGCCACTCAGGAATTAGAGATAAAATTAAATAAAGCTAAAGAACAACTTTCTCTCATGGAGCAAGACTTAAAGAAGGTAAATAAGGAAATAGAAACCCAATCTAGTTCTTGGTATAAGCTAGGCCAAAGTCTAGAACCAGTTGGGAAGAAAATGCAGGATATTGGAAAGGGCATGGAAAGTGTAGGTAAAGATTTAACTAAAACTCTTACCTTGCCAATTGTAGGCATTGGAACTGCTGCAAGTAAGGCTGCTATAGATTTTGAATCTGCCTTTGCAGGTGTTAAGAAAACTGTAGATGCTACAGATGAAGAATTAAAAAAGTTAGAAATAGGTATAAGGGATATGTCAAAGGAAATTCCGGCAAGTGCCAGTGCAATAGCTGAAGTTGCAGAGGCAGCAGGTCAGCTTGGAATTGAAGTACCAAATATATTAGGATTTACTCGAGTAATGATTGACTTGGGGGAAGCTACTAACCTATCATCTGATGAAGCAGCTACTTCACTAGCAAGACTTGCTAACATAACTGGCATGAGTCAGACAGATTTTGATAAATTAGGATCTACTATTGTAGCTTTAGGAAATAATCTAGCTACTACAGAGTCTGAAATTGTAGCAATGGGTTTAAGACTTGCTGGAGCCGGTTCACAGATTGGACTAACAGAGGCACAAATAATGAGTTTTGCTGGTGCTCTTTCTTCAGTAGGCATAGAAGCTGAAGCAGGAGGAAGTGCCTTTAGTAAAGTTATGGTAGATATGCAGCTTGCTGTAGAGACTGGATCAGAGAGATTAAATGAATTTGCAAGTGTTGCTGGAATGAGTGCTGATGAGTTTAAACGAGCATTTCAGGAAGATGCAGGAAGTGCAATTATATCTTTTATTGAAGGTTTAGGTAATGCAGAGGAACAAGGAAAATCAGCTATAGCAATACTCGATGAAATGGGGATTACAGAGGTAAGGTTAAGGGATGCACTTTTAAGAGCCAGTGGTGCTAGTGATGTATTTACCACTTCACTTGAAATAGGTACTAAAGCTTGGGAAGAAAACACAGCTTTAGCAAAGGAAGCAGAACAAAGATATGAAACAACAGCAAGCCAAATTGAAATAGCTAAAAACCATTTATCAGATGCAGCCATAACCATAGGTGAAATATTAGTACCTCATATAGTTTCACTATCTGAAAAGGTAAAAGAAGCTTCAGAATGGTTTTCAAACTTAAGTCCTGCGACCCAAGAAACAATAGTAAAAATTGGACTTCTTGTTGCAGCAATAGGGCCTGCAATATTAATTATTGGAAAGATTATAGCTACTATTGGAAGTGCAATAACAGCCTTTAGTACTATATCGACAGCAGTTGCAGGAGCTGGTGGTGCAATTGCATTATTAACTGGACCTATTGGTATTGCTATTGGTGCTATTACTGCGATTATAGCTATAGGGGTTACTCTTTATCAAAACTGGGATACCATCAAAGGAAAAGCAGGCCAGTTGATGGAAGGAATAAAAGAAAAATGGAATGGAATAAAGGAAAGTACAGCTGAATCATGGGAGAATATAAAGGCAAATATTTCGGAGAAATGGGAGAATGTAAAGCTTAAGACCAGTGATACTTTAGCAAATATTAAATCTAGTATTTCAGAAGGATGGGAAAATGCTAAAGCAAAAACATCAGAGACTTGGGAGAATTTGAAAACTAAAACTTCCACTGCTTGGGAATTTATTAAAGGAAAAATAGATGAACATGGTGGAGGAATTAAAGGTATTATTGGAACTTATATGGATGGATATAAGCTTACATGGGAAACCGGATTAAATTTAATGGACAAACTGACTGACGGGAAGTTTTCGGATATGGCTGAGAAGATAAAAGGTGCTTTTAACAAGATAAGAGAAGGGATTCAGAGTGGAATTGATAAAATTAGAGATTGGAATAATCAGAGAGTTGAAAATAAACAAGCAACTTTTACTACAACTATAAAACAGGTCTTTCAAACAATAGGTGAGAAGATATCTAACATAGGAAGAAATGCACAGGGAACTGATTATTGGCGTGGTGGGCTTACTTGGGTCGGAGAAAAAGGTCCAGAACTTATAGAACTACCACGAGGATCGAAGGTCTTTAGTAATGAAAAGTCAATGGAGATGGTAAATGGTAATGATAAATCAAACTCTAACAACACGAGTCTTACTATCCATATTGAAAATTTTAATAATAGTACAGATAAAGATATAGAGCAACTTGCATATGAATTGGAATTCTATAGACAAAGAGTAGCAATGGGAAGGGGTGGTGCTTAATGTTAAGCTTTGAATTTGGTGGAAAAGATAGCTTTAATGACTATGGGATTGTGATAGAGAAAAGGCCCACTATTTCTTCTCCTAAAAGGCGAGTTAATTATATTGATATTCCAGGAAAAAGTTCAAGTGTTAGGCATGATGAAAATACCTATGAAGATATAACTATTTTGCTAGAATGTGCTCTTAAGTCAAAGGATAATATAGTAAGTAAAATAGATGAAATAAAGGCTTGGCTTTTTACTACAGGAGAGAGTGATCTAATATTTAGTTTTCAGCCAGATAAAAAGTATATAGCTCAAGTAGTTAATGCTATTGATTTTACACAGATTTTTAAATACACATCAAAATTTCCTATCCTTTTTAATTGTAGGCCATTTAAGTATAGTGTTCAAAACATACCTTTAACTGTACATGAAAGTGGAACAAATATTATTAATCCAGGTACCATAGAGAGTCTACCTATAATAAACATATATGGTAGTGGGGATATAAAACTTAAAATTAATAACGATGAAGTAGGGCTAATAGACTTAAGTGGAGAAGTAATAATTAATTCTGAAGTAGAAGACTGCTATGATGAGGATTTAAATAATCTAAATTATAAGATGAATGGAAAGTTTCCAGTATTGGAAGTAGGACAAAACTTGATCCAGTGGATAGGAAATGTAGATAAGTTAGAAATAATACCCAATTGGCGGTGGCTATAATGATATGTATTTATGACAAGAAAACAACCAAAGATAATTTCAATAATAATGGTCTTGCTGTACTTGATGAGTGTATAGTAGCAGAGGTTACAGAGGAATTGAATGGAGAGTATAGCTTATATATTGAATATCCAGCAGATTCAAGAAAAGCTACTCATTTAGTTGAGCTTAATATAATAAAGGCAAATGAACAACTTTTTAGAATTTATAAAGTTGAAAGGCAGCAAGAGGCTACAAGAAGAATTAAGGTATGGGCGAGGCATATTTTCTATGACCTTGCCTTTTATTTTATAGAATCGGTTAATTTAGTAAATGCAAATATGAAGGAAGCAATAGAAGGAACTATTCCCCCTGAAGCACAGGCTGTTTTTGAATTTTTAGCACCAGAGAGAAATATTTATCCTATTAAATTAAGAAATATAAATGCCCTAGAAGGTCTTTTTAACTTGATAGAGATATATGGTGGGGAATTAATAAGAGATAATTTTACAATCGAAATCTTAGAAAAGCTCGGAGAAGGTAAAGGTACTACTATTAGGTATGGTAAAAATATAAAAGGTTTAAAGGCAATTATAGATACAAGTGAATTTGCAACAAGAATATATCCAATTGGAGATAACAACTTAGTTCTTCAGGAAAGATATATAGAAGCAGAAGGTGAAATAGCAAATATTCTTCCATATCCCATAACAAGAAAAGTTGAATTTTCAGGGTGTAAGGATGTGGAGGAATTAAGGGAACTTGCTAAAAAATATATAAAGAAAGTATCTAATCCTTTTATCAATATTACTGTAGAGCTATTAGAATTAAGCAAAACAAAGGAATATGGCAAATATGCGAAGTTATTCAATATGGAGTTAGGAGACATTGTAAAAGTAGAGCATGAAAGATTAGGGATATATTCAGAGCTTAGAGTAATAAAGAAGGTTACTGATCTATTAAATCATATCAATACAAAGATAGAGTTAGGAAATCCTTTAAATACAATTATAAATAAATTAGATTTTAATAGCGTAGTGAAAAGCTTAGAAAGTAGAATTGAAGGAGCACAAAATGCTGTAATACTAAAGAAAAATACAGATGCTATGTCTATATCATCAATGTCATTTTATCAAGCCATAGCGGTCGCTATTTCAGCATTAGCTGATACCAATCTATCTTGTAGTCTAACAGTTAGTGGGGTTGCTAGTGATGATCTGGCTCTAAAAATGAGATTCGCATTAGATGGAGAATACTACGAGTTTCAACCAAGCCAAAATTTGGCTAAGGGAGATAATGTAATAAGTATAACTATACCAATTCCTCAAGTAACAGCGGGACAACACGCTTTTGTAATAGAGATGCAAACCTCAAATGGAACATTTCATATTGATAAAAATAATCTTCAAGTATTTATTGAAGGTCGCCACTTAGAAGGAGGATTAAATCCAAGCCTTCCAAGAGCAGAAGTAATGCAGGCAATCTTGTATATAATTTATTCAAATAAGATAAAGAGTTATAAGGACTCGATTGCAACTTCAGAGGATATAACACATTTAGAGGATAGAGTTACAATCCACTTTCAGGAAATCACCTATAGTGAAGCCATAAACAAAGGGCCTAAAACTATGAATACTAAGACTACAATTAGTATGAAAGTAGCTGGATTTAGCCATATTGCAGATAAAATATTTTATTTGAATTTAAATACAGATGATTGGGTGATGCATTTTAGTGAATTTAAAAATATAGGGAGTAACAATTGGATATTGGATCATTATATAACCCTAACCGAAAAAAACGATATAACAAAATCTTCAATATATAGCTATCTGGGAGATGGAATTGTTTATGAAATAAATTTTGGAAGTAGGGATGAATATAAGGATATTATTCAAATAAGTAGTGGTTTAAAGGAGATAGAAGCTTAAATAAAGGGGAGGTGAATTGATGGCTAAAATTCTTTATATTCATAGATATTCAAGTTTACAAACATATGATAATCATTGGATACAACATCTTCAAAATATGGGTTATTATGTTGATGTTCACTATGGAGCTGTAAGTAATGACATATGTGAAACTTATAATCTAGTAATTATTGGAGCACCAGGATCTAATTATGAAGGTTTTACAGGTGTTAGAACAGATGTTAAAACCAATGTAATGTGTATGTGTAGATATACTATAAGAGAACATTTTGGTGCTGCTAGCAGTTCAAGTATTATCACTGGAAGAAAGACTAGAGTAGTAGCACAAAATCATGAAGCGGTAATAGGACTACCTACAGCATGGTTTGATTTGTACTCATCTAATGATAGCTGTCATACCATATCTAGTTTAAGAAATGGAGCTACCGCTTTATTTGAATGGGATAGTAATTTTTCTATAGTTGAATTAAAAAAAACTCTAGAAAATCAAGAATATAAAAGATTATTATACGGTCCTTATATTTATGACAAACACACTGTAGATGGAATATCAGTCTTTAGTCAGATAGTAATTTATTTAGCAGGAAGTCCTTATAAAACAAAGTACCTGGTACAGGACGGAGACGAAATAAAGGCTTGGGATAATGATTTGAACTCATATATAAAAGTTGGAGATATGCCCTTAAGTGAAGAAATATTTATAAACTTTGGGATGGAAAGATTACCAGCAAGTTTTATAGGAATATTAAATAGCAACCCCAAATTACATCTATATACTGATGATGAGGATGTAGTAGAAAGTCCTAGTGACTATAGGTTAGAACTAGTTGAGAAAAAGCTTAGTTTACCTAAGATAGTCATTGAAAATGAAGGAAGATATCTTCAAGAGAGGATTGAGTCAATAACGATTGAAGATATCATAAGTGGATCAGGAGATATAAAGTATGCCCTAAGTAAAGACAAAGAAAACTGGTACTCCTTTGATGTTAGTAATTTGGAGTGGAAATTATTAGATATTACAAGCGACACAGAGTTTTTTTCAAATGGAATGAATAGGATAGATTTTTCTATTATTAGACCTGAACAATATGAAGAGATTTTTGAAATTGGTGATAAATTGTATCTTGCATTTAGATTTTATAAAGAGAGTGAAGTTGATGAATGTAAGTTTAAATCAATAAAGATAAATTATATATCTCCTGTGGATACTAGTATTTTAACATTTAAGTGAAGGGGGGCAATTATGTCATTAAGAGAACTTATAAGTTACAATAAAGATTATTTAACTGGTGAAATATTTACAGAAAAGAAGAATAAAGAATACACTGGAATAAAAGGAAAGGTTCTTATTGAGATCTTTGATGCTACTACTAATGCAAAGATAAAAGAAGCTTATACTGAAAATGTAATTCCAGATATTATTTTTAAAGATATATTTTTAAGGTATTTTTCAGGTGATGTTTTAGGAATAGGAAGTACTGGCCACAGCAATACGACTGACTTATTTAGTAATATATACCTTACAGATTCTACAAAACCAGAGTCAGCCAACAGTGAAAGAGTGTCTGGTAATATTATAGGATACGCACATAGGGGAACTACTTATTCTGGGAACGAAACTCAAAGAGGAACAATAAACTTAGCAGAAACTAATATGGAAATTAGAAATGGAAAGGTTAGGGTAAATTTTGTATTTGATTTTCCAACTCATGCTGCTAATGGTACATTTGAGAGTATATATTGGAGTGATAGCTTTGGCAATTTAGACACTGCATATATTGGGGCACCTGTATGTGGTAGAACAAAAACTTCAGGAACTGGATATTTATATATAGCTAGTAGTACAGTTAATGAAGAACTTAGAGCTGCTTACTGGGGAATATCTTATCTTATGAGTGGTAGTAGTCCAGCAAAATTCACTGCATTTATAGATTATCATAAAGGATTTGTCTATTTTGATGGGAATAATAGTGCTGTAAATTCAAGCTATATTCAATTCCCAGAGAGTTTAAAGGGCCATCAACTTATCTTACCATTTGATCTCAATTTGTTAAGTGCTGGTTTTGTTGATTGGGCAAAAGCAATAACTCTTTTAAATGATTCAGGTGAGCCATTTAGTTCAAGTTTAATATCAGGAGCCACTCCTGTACTAGATGAAAATGGAGATATTGATTATATAGTAGGTTACTATAGGTCTAGCAATAAACTAAGTATTTATAAATGGAGTAAAGTTGGAGTTTTTCAAAGCACATCTACTATTGATAATATGTCAACTGAGTTTAGAGATGAATATGGAACTAATTTTAACTATAGGGATATTGCATTAACTCCAGTTACTTGGGGAGGTCCAATAGAATTATATGGATACAATTCAAGGCTAGATCAACAAACAAATGAAACAATTTATTCTAATAGATTAATAAGACTTAACCTAGATGGTACAAAGCATAGTGAGCTGAATTTAAAGCCTAAAATTGGCAGCTCCACATGGTTTGCTTCAAGAGGAATGGATAGTGGGAATATAGAAAGGCGATGCTACTTATATTCTATTTCTGGCAGATCTAAGAATAGGTTGTATCTTTATTATACAGGTACCAATGGGGGTAGTAGTTTTTATCAGGTTGTTTCTCCAGAAGGGAATCTATTGGAACCCTATAGATCTTCTGGTGTTTCCTCAGAACTACACAATATAAGAGGAACAGATAGATGGTTATATATGTATAGAAGTTCCTCAAATGGAAACTATTCATTTGGGATTCACTATGGAGCAACTTCGAAACCCTGTGGTGCTCATACAAAACTTGCAAATCCAGTTCAGAAGACAGATGCAAACACAATGAAGATACAATATATGTTTGAAATAGATTTAATTAACTATGCAGAAGATTATTATTAAATAGGAGGGATTTATTTGAAAGATATACTAAATTTTATAAAAGCAACCTTTACAGCTATCGGTGGATACTTAGGCTATGTACTAGGTGGACACGATAGCTTTTTATATGCCCTGATAGCATTTGTTGTAATTGATTATTTCACAGGTGTAATGTTAGCAATTATAAACAGGAAGTTATCAAGTGCTATAGGTTTTAAAGGGATATTTAAAAAAGTGATGATATTTTTTATGGTAGCAATAGGACATACCATTGATGCCTACTTAATTAAAAATGGTGGAGCAATTAGAACAGCAGTAATCTTCTTCTATATATCTAATGAAGGAATAAGTATCCTAGAAAACTCAGCCAATATTGGTCTCCCTATTCCTGATAAGTTAAAGAAAATATTGTTACAACTAAAGGACAGTGAAAATGATGGTTAGAATTTGTATAGATATAGGACATGGTGGAAGTGATCCAGGTGCAAGTTACAAGGGTAGAAAGGAAAAGGACGATAATCTCAAATTAGGATTAGCTGTATCTAAAGAGTTTAGAAGGCATGGTATATTAGTGGATGAAACTAGAACTACTGATATTACCTTAAGTCTTGAGGAAAGAAGTAACTTTGAAAACAAAAAGAAATATGATTTATTTATTTCCTTCCATAGAAATGCTTTTAAACCAGAACAAGCAAATGGGGTAGAAACTTTCACTTATATAAATCAAACTCTGAAAGCAAAGAATTTAGCTCACAAAATACAGAAAGCATTAGTTGGTGTAGGATTTACAGATAGAGGAGTTAAAAAGGCAAACTTTCATGTTTTAAGGGAAACTAAAGCACCAGCTATTCTAATAGAAGTTGGGTTTTTAGACAATACAAAGGATAATCAGTTATTTGATAGCAAGTTTGATGAAATTGTAAAGGGTATTTCAAAAGCAGTATTGGATGAAGTAGGTATTAAATATGAAGAATACTCCCAACCAGAAATTCTATACAGGGTAATGGCAGGTTCTTATTCAAATAAAGAAAATGCAGAAAGGCAAGTAGAAAGACTTAAGAAAGCTGGATTTGATGCTGTAATAATGCCTTATAAAGCTTGACTTCTATCAATTAATAAGTGATATATAGACTACCAAATTGATAGAAGGGAGGGAATCTAATGCGTGTAAGGATTATACAGCCAACCATTAAGCCACTATCCAAGAAAAGAATATGTGCTTATGCTAGGGTTTCTACTGGATCTGAACTTCAAGGTGAGTCATTAGAAAATCAAGTCACTTATTATGAAAACTTAATTAAAAGTAATCCTGAATATGAATTTGTAGAAGTCTTTGCAGATAGAGGGATAACTGGAACTACAGATAGCAGACCAGAGTTTCAAAGAATGATAGAGTTAGCACGAGCTGGGAAAATTGATTTAATTATTACAAAGTCAATTTCAAGGTTTGCAAGAAATACAGCGATAATGCTTGAAACAGTAAGGGAATTAAAAGAACTAAATGTAGAAGTAAGATTTGAAAAAGAAAATATAAACACATTATCAGGGGATGGAGAGCTTATGCTAACCATCCTCTCTTCTTTTGCAGAAGAAGAAAGTAAGAATATTAGCCAAAATACTAAATGGGCATTTAGAAAGAAGTTTCAAAGAGGAGAACTAGTATTAAACACAAAATTGTTTCTTGGATACGATAAGGATGAATTTGGAGAATTAGTAGTAAATAGAGAAGAAGCAAGGATAGTTAGGAGAATATTCTCAGATTATCTAGCTGGTAAGGGAGTGTTTACTATTGCCAAGGAGCTTAATGATGAAGGTATTCCAACCATCAAGGGTGGTAAGTGGCAAGAATCAACAATCCTACAGATTTTAAAGAATGAAAAGTATAAAGGAGATGCACATCTACAGAAGTACTACACACCAGATTATTTAATGCATAGGACATTTAAGAATAACGGGGAAGTAGATAGCTATTATATAGAAGGAAACCATCCTCCAATAGTTTCAAATGAAATGTGGGAAAAAGTTCAAGAAGAACTTGTAAAGAGAGCAGAAGAAAAGGGAAATGTTGAGGGAGATAGAGATAAGTACACAAATAGATATCCTTTAACAGGTATGCTTTTCTGTAGTAAGTGTGGATTTCCTTTAAGAAGAAGGACATGGAATAGCAAACTAAAATGTAGAAAGATTGTATGGCAGTGTAGCAATTATATAAGGAATGGAAAGGCTTCATGTCCTGGAACTAGTATAGATGATGAGGTTATTAGTAGCCTTAATATAGTTGAGGAAACCATAGTAAAGGAGGTTAGGAAGGATGGCAAAAAACATTACATTTATACCAGCAAGAACTAGAAACACAAACCTTGCAGAGAACCTTATGCCACAGAAAAAGAAGATGGCTGCTTATTGCAGAGTATCGACAGACCAATTAGAACAACTATCAAGCTATGAAGCACAAGTAAATTATTATACCAATTATATTCAAAACCATCCTGACTATGAACTGGCTGGTATATATGCTGACGAGGGTATATCAGCTACGAATACTAAGAAAAGAGATCAGTTTAATAAGATGATTAAAGATTGCAAGGCTGGCAAGATAGATATGATAATAACCAAATCAATTTCTAGGTTTGCAAGGAATACTCTAGATTGCTTAAATTATATAAGAGAGCTAAAGGAGTATGGAGTAGGCGTTATATTTGAAAAGGAAAATATTAATACATTGGATGCAAAAGGTGAAGTTCTAATAACAATATTAGCTAGTCTTGCCCAGGATGAGAGTAGGTCCATTAGTGAAAACTGTACTTGGGGAATAAGAAGACAGTTTGAACAAGGAAAGGTAAGAGTTAACCATAAGAAGTTCTTGGGTTATGACAAAGATGAAGAGGGAGAACTTATAATAAATAAGGAAGAAGCAAAGATTATAAAAAGGATTTATAAAGATTACCTTGATGGCAAGGGTGCTAATAGGATTGCAAGAGAACTTGAAGAAGAAGGAATTCCAAACTGGAATGGAAAACCTAAATGGTATGAAAGTAGTATCAGAAAAATGTTACAGAATGAGAAATATAAAGGAGACGCATTACTTCAAAAGACATATACAGTAGATTTTTTAACTAAAGAGAGGGCAGTGAATAACGGGGAAGTCCCAATGTACTATGTAGAAAAAAGCCATCCAGCTATTATTGATAAAGAAATGTGGGAAGCAGTACAGCTTGAGATGCAGAGAAGAAAAGACTATATGGAAAGATATGGAGTTAGACAACTTGATTTTGCAAATGTAGAAGGCAATCCATTTAGCGGAAGAATTATATGTGGAAACTGTGGAAGTGCCTTTGGCAGGAAAACATGGAACTCTACAGATGAGAAACTAAAGAAAAGAGTATGGCAGTGTAATAAGAAGTATGAAAAAAAGGGTAAAGTTGGGTGCAAGAATAAGCATATAGATGAAGAAATTTTATATAAAGCCTTTGTTAATAGCTTTAATGCCTTAGTGGAAAATAAAGAACAGTTCATAGAAAAGTGGAGAGCTGAAGATGCTGATGAATTAAAAAGGTATAGAGCAAAAGAATTTATTGACATTATTGAGGATGGAGAGATAATTAAAGAATTTGATATAGACTTGTATTTTAAGATGATTGAGAAAATGATAGCAATCGATGGAGAGAAGATAGTTGTAAGTTTCCAGGATGGGACAGAGGTAGAGTGTGTAATTGAATAATGTTGGGGACGAGACAGAAGCCAGTTGGGATTTAAGGGGAAAGTCCTGACTGGCTTTTTTATTAATTCAAATTATTTGGAAAAGTTATACAGATGGGGTATAATTAAGCTAATAATATTGCTTATATATTTTAAAGAAAAGGGACTGAAAGCTATGGAGATAATAATATTAATTTTTATCGCCTTTATTATTTTTTCAATACAAAAGAGTAAGACAAAAAAGAATGATGTTGATCCTTTTTTACTCCAAGTTGAATCAGAATGTACAGAATTTCTGGAAAAGATAGATGAATATAGGAACGATTACTTTAATTATAGCAAGAAAGTAATATTACTAAACACTTATAGGATTACCTACGAGAATGCTAAAAGAGTATATAAAAAAATTAGTAGAAAAAACTTAGGAGCTAATCTAATTAAATTCTTAGAAATATATCCAAATCTTAATGAATTAATTACATCTTGGAATGATGATTATGTTAAAAATGAGTTAAAAAGTAATTATGAGTATTTTAGTGATATAGATGGTAAATCTCTGGATTTGCAGCAAAGACAAGCAGTAGTAGTCGATGAAGATAATAACCTTGTTATTGCAGGAGCAGGAAGTGGAAAAACTTTAACAATAGCAGCAAAGGTAAAGTACCTAATAGAAAAGAAAAACATAAATCCTAATAAAATATTATTAATATCCTTTACTGGGAAAGCTGCAGATGAGATGAAGGAGAGAATTAATGAGAGATTAAACATCAGTGCGGAAGTTAGGACTTTCCATAGTCTAGGGTTTTCGATTATTAATCAGAGTAAGTCAAAAAAGCCAGATGTTTATGAAAATATTGATAAAGTTATAAATGATTATTTTAATAATGAGGTTGTTAATAATAAGAAATCAATATCAAAACTAATAAATTTTTTCGGTTACTACCTTAATATACCAGTTGATTTGGAAAAATATGAAAACCTAGGTGAGGTATTTGATAATACTAAAAACCTTGACCTTGAAACTATTAAATCTAAAATAAGGAGAAGACAGGAGTATCTAAGACAAAATAAAGTAACATTAAAAAGTGAAACTGTTCGTAGTTTAGAAGAAGTCGCCATAGCCAATTATCTTTATTTGAATGGAATAAATTATGAGTATGAAAAAGTCTATCCATATGATGATGAGAAAAATAATAGAAAATTGTATAGACCAGATTTTTATCTACCTGACTATGATATTTATATTGAGCATTTTGGGATTACTAGAGACTATAAAACACCTTGGTTATCAGAGATAGAAAGTGAGAAATATATTAAATCAATATACTGGAAGAGAGATATCCATAAGGCTAATGGAACGTTGCTACTTGAGACATATTCATATATGAACAAAGAAGGGATTCTACTTTCAGATTTAAAGAAAATGCTAATTGAGAACAATGTAATATTTAAGCCTCTAGATAATTATGAAGTATATACAAATTTGTTTGTTAACAATAACGATAAATATATAGGTGAGTTTAAAAAGCTAATAAAAACATTCCTTGGTTTATTTAAATCCAATGGGTATACTTCCAAGAATTTTAATGATTTAAGAGAACTTATACTAAAAAATGATAGCGCTTTTTTAAAACAAAGGGCATTGGGTTTTATGGATATAATGGAGCCATTATTCGATTATTATACTAATTATCTTGAGATAAATAGAAAAATTGACTTTAATGACATGATTAATATGGCTACAGATATAGTGAAGGGCAAATCTGTTAGCTTAGATTATGATTACATAATAATAGATGAATATCAGGATATATCTATGAGCAGGTTTAACTTAATTAAAGAAATAAAGAACCAGACAAATGCTAAAGTGATAGCGGTTGGGGATGACTGGCAATCAATCTATAGGTTTGCAGGAAGTGACATAAATTTATTTACAGATTTTGAAAAATACTTTGGAGTTACTGAAGTTTTAAAGATTGAAAAAACGTATAGAAATTCTCAGGAACTGGTAAATATAGCTAGTAGATTTGTTATGCAAAATAATAGACAAATTAAGAAAAAGCTAATTTCTGATAAACATAATAGTAATCCTGTTAGAATATTGGGCTATGAGTTTAATGTAATAGAGGCTTTTAGGAAAGCTATAGATGAAATTGTATACTTGAACGGAGAAGAAGCAGAGATTCTTTTATTAGGGAGAAATAATTTTGATGTTAGATTATTTAGGGAGACTAAAATAGTCGAGGATGAGGATGAGGATAAGAATAAGGATGAGGATGATGAAGATTTAACTGATACTTTTAAGCCGATAGAGACAGATTCAATAAGCATCAAGAAGCATAATAGAGAATATAAGATTGTGTATAAAAAGTATCCTAAACTGAAAATCAACTATCTGACTGTTCATAGATCTAAGGGGCTAGAAGCAGATAATGTGATTATTCTAAACCTAACAAATAATATTTTTGGATTTCCTAATAGGTTAACAGATGATCCAATTCTATCACTAGTAATTACTGATTTAGATGATTTTGATTATGCTGAAGAAAGACGATTGTTTTATGTAGCTATAACCAGAACTAAAAATGTTACATATTTATTAGCTCCTCAGTTTAACCAGTCAGTCTTTACAGATGAGTTGATTAGAAAACAAAACATAGTATTTGACACTTCGTTGATAAATGAGCCCAAAATTGATAACCCAAACTGTCCAGTTTGCGAAAAAGGCATTCTGATTCTTAGGGAGAATTCAATTACTAATAATAAGTTTTTAGGTTGTACCAATTACCCCCTATGTAACAATACGTTTAAAGAAATAGAAATTCTAAATAATCAGATTGCATGCAATGTGTGTGGCGGATATATGGTTAGAAGGAAGGGGAAATATGGAAAGTTTTATGGATGTACTAATTACCCAGATTGCAGGAATACAATAAGGATAGAAAAGGACTTGACTGAAACAAATTATGAAACTCCTAATAAAGAGGTTGCGCAGGATGGCTTATCCGCAGTAAATTTCAATTTAAATAAAGCTAATAATAAAGTTGATAATAGTATTAATTCGAGGAAAGATGATAAAAAATCTAATACTGAAAATATACCTAAACCTAAAGAATCTTTCACAAATACAATCTCAAATCAGATCGAAGGGGAATATCATCGCTTAGATAAAGTTAAGGATAAAAAAAACAAGAAGAGTAAGAATATCAGGGAAAAAAAGAAAAGGACAGCCTTTGATATAGGTACTGAAGTTCAGCATAATGCATTCGGGGTTGGAACAGTTCTTAATAATGATACAAAGATTATAACAGTTTTGTTTGAAGATGAGAAACTTGTTAAATTAAGTTTAGAGACTTGTATTAATTCTAATCTTTTGATAGAACTAAACAATGTATCAGAATCTACAATTGACTCTCTAAAAAAAGAATCTGATGAGGCGGAAAAGTTAGGAAAGTATACTAAACAGACTCTTAATATTAACCAAAAAATTGTTCAAAGCGGCTGTAAAGATACTAAATACTATCTTAGATTAGCTAGGTGCTATGTGAAGTTTAACAACATTGATGAAGCAGTTGATCTATATACATCAATTCTTAGATTTTCACCAGACAATGAAGAAGCTAAAGATTTCTTATTATTTTATGGAAAAGGAAGTATTATGAATTCTAAGGATCCAGGCAAAAAGAAATCTATGCAATACTATAAATTCTAGGTAGACTATTTAAAAGTGGAAAGAGTATAGGGGGACTAAATATGGATAGTTTCTTTAGTTTAAAAGGGAAGGAAGCAATGTTTGTTAGTGGTTTATTAGGTGTATTTATATACTTCGCATTTATGGATGGTGAAGGTAGTCAAAATAAATTTTATTATATTGCTTTAGGATATGGTACTTGGGTTATCATTAAAAATATTTATTGGAAGATTAGGACAAACAGAATTATCAATATTTCAAAATACAATTTAAAGATGGCGTATGAAGAGTTAGAGAAAATAAGAAAGAATGATGAAAATAGGGCGGATAGAATTGAAGGAATGTTTTATTAAAGTGATGAACGTGCAATTGGAGAAGGTCTGTTATAAAGGGAGGATGATTTATTTATGAATTTTTTCTTTGTATTTCAAAACAAGAGTTATACTAGGGAATATAGTGGTAATTATTTATGGGCCCCAAAGCATGATAAAAAGGGTAATCCAAAATCTCATTGGAAAAGTATGCAGAGTGTAAAGGCAGGTGACGTGATATTTAGTAGTGTGAATCAGGAGATAAGGGCAATTGCAGTCGCACAGAAGGATTGCATGGATGCTATTAGTCCTTTAGGTGAGTATGCAGAACTATGGGAAAAAGATGGGTACAGAGTTGAAGTTAAATATCATTTTTTAGAGAAACCCTTGAGTATTGATGGTTATCGTAATGAGTTAGTGCATTTAATGCCATCTTATAACGCACCTTTAAATAGAACAGGAAAAAGTAATACCGGATATTTATTTAATATAAACGAAGACGTTTCGGATTATTTAATGAATAAAATTAAAGAAACATTATCAGAGGAAGAATTCTATGAACTGTATTCAGATATATTTGGACAAGCAGATGATGGTGAAAGTGAAATAATAGAAGAATTATCAATTGTAAAAATAGATGATGTTGCACCAACCTCTGTTGTTTATAAACCTCAAGATAAGAAAGGGCTTGTAGCTGGAAAAGACAATAAGCCCAGATATCCACGAGATATAAATGTGGCGATCAATGCTCTAAAATTAGCTGAACATAAATGTGAATATAATAATGAGCATCCTACGTTTGTTAGAAAAAAAGATGGTAAGCCGTATACTGAACCTCATCATTTAATTCCACTAAGTAAACACAGCGATTTTGATGTTAGCCTTGATGTTGAGGCCAATATAGTATCTTTATGTAGTAATTGTCACAACCAATTACATTACGGAGCTGAAGTTGAAAAGATGCTGGAGGAATTATTTAATAAAAGAAAAGACTTATTAAAGTCAGTAGGTATAGAAATAGAATTCTCTGAGTTGCTGGGGTATTATTCTTAAGAAAATAGAAGCAAAAATTTTATTGAAACAAATTATAGTATTTGTCAATATTAAAGGATTACTTGAGCTTTCTAAAGATATTATTCTAAAAGGCTTTTTAGGAGGTGATTGTATGAGGAAAATAGGCAGAAATGAACCTTGTCCCTGTGGTAGTGGTAAGAAGTATAAAAAATGCTGTATAGATAGAGAGGATGATTTGGATTTTATTAATCCATCAAATTTTCCTAAAAACTATAAAAAAGCAAGGCGCGAAACTAAAATTAAACAGTGTTTACATCCTTTAAAGGATGAATGTTCAGAGAAGATTATTGGTGCGCATAGTATACAAAATAATAAAATATTAAAGCAAATATCAGACAATGGACATGTTTATATGCCATATCCAAAAGATGATAATCCATTTGCTATTGTAACTAAGTGGGGACGGAAAGAGGCAACTGTATTTTCAGGATTTTGTGGTTATCATGATAATGAACTTTTTAAACCTATAGAAAATTATGAGTTCAATAAAAGTGATGAACATATATTTTTGTATACTTATCGTGCATTTGCTTTAGGGTATCACAGAAAGCAAGAGAGCATTAATTTCCAACGATATATGCTAAGAAAAAGACCATCATTGATTGGTAATAATGATATAAACAATCTGATTACTGGAGTAGAGTTAGCAATAAATGACTTGGAAGAGTGTAAACAAGTATTTGACAAAGGGATAATAAATAGTAAATATGACATACTTACAAGTATTATATGGGAATTTAATAAACCAATAAAATTTGCAGCATCGGGACATACAGCATTATGTAAAGATTTAAGAGGGAAGATAATCCAAGATATCCTGAATCCTGATGTATTAATGAAGCATATATTTTTTATTATTTTCCCAGAAGGGGACACATCATACTGCATAATATCTTGGCTGAAAGATAATGATAATATTTTTATGGAGTATAGGAGTCAATTGTTAGAACTGACAGAGGAAGAAAGAGAAATATATTTAAACAATTTGATACCTATGGAAGCAGAAAATATAGTTATTAACCCAACCTCATGGGACCGATTAGAGAAACATCAAAAAGATGATTTTGGAATGCTTATGTGGGGAATGGGCGTAATGTATGAATTAATGTGCGAAGAGAATTATAATATGTTAGAGCCTACATTGTTTGATCTATTTGAACTGTGATAGATAAATATCAGAGTCTAAAGGGGGGGGTACTAATACGCAAAATCCCTATTTCTGCGTATTTATATCATACTTTCGTCCCAACCCATACAGAATGTGTTTGTAAAATAGTGAGGAATGACAAGGGTTACAGGGATTTATAAGAGAATGTAAATAACTTTGTGCTTTAATAATAATTGTTTAGCACTTAACTGACAAGAATTGGTTGAATTTTACAATGTTTAAATGTTATACTTATTTTTCCAATGCTTTTAAATCTTATGCATTTGATTTAATTAATTTGGTTATAATTTAATAATGTATAGTTATGCGTTTTTTAATCTGAGGATTATAGTCATAGATCTAGCTGTCTAGGCTACTTTTAAGTCTATAATCCTTTTAATTTTTCGTTTTAATTCTAGAGATACTTTTCTATTCTTCCGTCAAAGAATATCATTAATTGATTCAGTATAGAATCCCAATTTCTGTACCTTTGGGTCCATTTCTTCATAACATTCTGACTAGCGAGATAAAGCATCTTCTCTAATGATTGATCTGAAGGAAATACAGTTTTAGTTTTGGTTACCTTCCTTAATTGCCTATGAAATCCCTCAATTATATTTGTGGTATACATGATAGTTCTAATTTCATTTGGATATTTAAAAAATGGTGCTAATACATCCCAATTTGTTATCCAACTTTTAATTGCATATGGATATTTAGAACCCCATTTTTCATCTAATTCATCTAATTTTTCTAATGCTGTTTCCTCATTTACTGCCTTATAAACCTCTTTAAAGTCTCTAGCAAATTGCTTTATATCTTTGTAGCTGACGTACTTGAATGAATTTCTTAACTGATGAATTATACATCTTTGAATTTCAGCCTTTGGATATGCTGCCTGAATTGCTTCTTTAATTCCTGTTAAACCATCAACGCTAAAAATTAATACTTCTTCTACACCTCTGTTTTTTAAGTCATTTAGGACTCCTAGCCAAAACTTTGATGATTCATTTTCTCCTATCCAAATACCTATTACATCCTTAAATCCATCTTTATTTACACCTAATACAACATAAGCTGCTTTACTTTTTATTTGGCCATTTTCTCTTACTTTGTAATGAATTGCATCCATAAAAACAAATGTATAGATAGGCTCCAAAGGTCTGTTTTGCCATTCCTTAATTTGTGGTATCAGATTATCTGTAATTTTACTTACCATTTCAGCAGAAAGCTCAATACCGTATATATCCTTAATTTGATCATGAATATCTCTCGTAGACATACCCCTTGAATAAAGTGATATTACTTGCTCTTCTATACCTGAAATATCTCTCTTGTTTTTCGGTACTACTACGGGTTCAAATTCACCATTTCTATCTCTTGGTACTTCAATAGGTAATTCACCGAATTGAGTTTTCACTACTTTTTCTGAATAACCATTTCTTCTATTATCGGTTTGCTTATTTTTCTTATCTCCCTTTGAATAGCCTAATTCTACTTCTAATTCTGCTTCTAGCATCTCTTGTAATGCATCTTTAAACATATTCTTTAGATATGATTGGAGATCTCCAGCTGTTTTTAAATTACCTTCAGTAATCATTTCTCTTAATACTTCTTTTGGCATTGTACTCATAAAAAATACTCCTTTCTAGCTTTGATCTTATTTTGATTCTTGCCAGAAAAGAGTATTAATTTTCACAAAAGCACAGATTAATTTACACTACCTCTTGAGACATTGCAAGCATCATGCTCTTATAGGGCTAGAGCAAACCACCCGTTTTACGGGTGGTTATGATTATGGAATTGAAAGTATGATTAACCACTATTTGTTTCTAGTCTTTCCTTTAATTCCTCTTCTATAAATTGTATTTCGGTATTAATTTCTTCTTTAAAATCTTTATCCTTGATATACATCAAATTAAATTTTATATGATATATGAGAGAATTAAGAGTTACCTTTGCCATAAGTAAGGCTGCGAGTCCATCTGTCACTAAAACATTACTTCCACTTTCGGTAGTTCTTTTTATTATATCAATGATCTTTAATATATCTTTTGCCATTTCTAAGGGTATTTTTACAGAAACTTTATGGTATTCTTCGATATCATTTTCCTTATTTTTTTGAGCGTTGATTACATTTTTATAGGCTTTTGTATCCTCATCCATATAATCTAAAAATTTTCTTCTTGAAGACGAAGCGATTTTTATTACTTCTTCCATATAATTTTTTATTTTTGTTGATTTATTTTCATTATTTATACTATGTCTTGCAACCATCTCCATAAGTGCTGCTGATGACGCCGCACAAAGCGCAGCAATACAACCACCTGCAGGAGTACCAGGCTTAGTAGCGATATTTTCAAGAAATTCATTAATTGTTTTATCCGAAATTTTCAAGAATTTCTCCTCCTTATTACAATAAGTCAAAATCTTTAACATATTATCTCTCATTAGGAGATTTTAATGTAACCACCTTCAATGAATGAGGATAATAACAGATTCTGTTAGTTTATTTACAAAAAAACAGTAATTATATATATTATAAAAAAGATAATTACTGAGGTTGGATTAGTAAATATCCAAAAATAAAATTAAGCTTAGGAGGAACTATATGAATATTAGGTATTTACAAGAAATTTTATCTCGTATTGATGAAATAAAGGTAATAGGTAAAAATGTTGAGGTGGGCGGTGTCATCTGCAATGTTATGGGAATAGTACGCCATGGTATGGAGATACGGCTTTTAATTTTACAATATGATGAGAACTTTCAGCAACATGTTGAGGATAGTGAAGCAGTAGAACTTTTTGATACTCCGAGTATTCCTGAGAGTAATAGGATGATGATGAGAAGTGACAGAAAAATTGAAGCAACTAATACCTTCCATTCAGTTGAAAAAGTATTCATTGATGAAAGAGAATTTAAAGTTGACTTTTCAGAACATCAACGACTGAGTACACAGGAGTGGGAACATATATTGATAATTGCCAAATTCTTGAATAATGGCTGGCAACCGAATGAAATTGATTTTCAAAGTATTAATATGCTATTCCTTACCAGCTTAAAAATTGAGGGTGACTATATCTCGATTCCAGCCTTTAATATGAATCCAGAGTTACATTTTGTAATGGGACCACGCAGTGTAATACATCAAGTGGAAAAACCTATTACTTTGGTTGTTGGAGGTAAATACCCCGATAAATTATTTTTTCTAGATGAAACTACTGGTGAAGAACATTGGGTGCAGATTAATAGAGTATATTTGTCAGATATGTGGAAAGAAATGGAGAATGTCTTTGCTAATCCTAAGTTTAAAGAGCAAATGACTCCTGAGGAAATTACTCAGACAAGGTTAGATTTCGAGAAAAGATTTTTGGAAATCTGTCCTAGGGGTATGTGCTTTCCCATAATTGAGTACGAATGCGAGGAAGATATATTCCTACAGTTTTATTCCAAATCTTATTTAGATGCAAAACCTTTACATAAATGTAGTAGCATGGGATTTATAGTTAGACCGGATCAACCTACAGGCATTTTGGGATTAAAATTGAAAGCTGCCGTAATACAGTATCCTGTTCCAAAAAACACCAATAAAATTGAAGCAGAATTATTTCAATATATTCATACTACAACAGGAGAAGATATACTAATAAAATAGATCAAAGTACCTGGCATTTCACTTTTAGAATGCTACGATATGACCCAGAAACCTTACAAAGAAGTAAAGAAATTGAATTAAATATAAATAACTATTGATTAGTATTCCCTTGGACCTAGGTTCAAGGGATATTTTTGAGATTTTATTTATGGTGAATTGGTATGTCTACGGAGCGTGGATTATATTTTTAAGTTTAATAAATTATACTATAGCGAGGTGAAGAAAATGGATATAAAAAGAAAAAAGGAACTCTTAGAAATATATAAAAACAGACATCCTGAAATGGGGGTAATATCATATCGTTGTATAAAAACTGATGATGTATTCTTAGGTATATCTAAAGATACAAAATCAGACTTTAACAGCACTAATATGAAATTGTCAGCTAATATACATCTGTAAATGTTAAAATGAATATGAACAAAAATTAGAATCTCAAAATGTACAAATTTGTA
>JAKELU010000015.1:290-57819 GCA_022760735.1 Firmicutes bacterium FC7 | reverse complement strand
TTACCGTGGTCAACGTGTCCTATTGTTCCAATATTAACGTGTGGCTTAGTTCTATCAAACTTTTGTTTTGCCATTTCTTCTCCTCCTTAGTATAAAATAAAAATAAATTAATAAGTAAACTATGCCGGGTGTTTCTTAAACTTAATTTAGATGGAGCCCACGACCGGACTCGAACCGGAGACCTCTTCCTTACCAAGGAAGTGCTCTACCTCCTGAGCTACGTGGGCCTACAAATAGATATTTTACTCTTTATAAATTACTGTGTCAACAGTTTCTATTTATTTAGAAGCTAAATATCTTTCCAACTTTTTCTTTACCCTTTGTAAAGCATTGTCAATACTTTTAACGTCTCTATGTAGTTCCTCTGCAATTTCCTGATACGACTTCCCATCTATGTACGCCATAAGAACTTCCATCTCAAGCTCACTAAGCAGCTCTTCAATTTTGTTTTCCATAGTATTGAGATCTTCTCTCCCTATGAAAAGCTCCATTGGATCTAAAGCATCTCTTTCTGATAATACGTCTATTAGCATTCTATCAGTTTCTTCCTCATAAACAGGTTTATTAAGAGAAACGTAAGAGTTTAAAGGTACATGTTTCTGTCTAGTAGCAGATTTAATCGCAGTTATCATCTGCCTTTTAATGCAGATTTCTGCAAAAGATTTGAATGAGGCTAATTTCCCCTTTTCATAATCTCTTATAGCTTTATAAAGACCTATCATGCCTTCCTGGATAATATCATCTCTATCAGCACCAATAAGAAAATATGACCTTGCCTTAGAGCGAACGAAGTTCTTATACTTTGAAATGAGATACTCTAAAGCTAATGGGTTATTGGACTTTGCCAATTCAACAACGTCCTCATCTCCCATGGTTTTAAAGTCAAGCATGTCTACATTATCGTACATCCTATAAACCATAAACCATCCCCCCACCCAAACAATCAATTTTATTATAATTAATAGAGGGGATTTAGTCAAGGCTTATCCCTCTGTTTTAAACCAATCTTTTAGCATTCTTATTGTTTTTTCGTCTAGCTTCCCAATTTGAATGTCATTTTTTTGGTTTATAGTTTTTCTCTTACGTTTAATCATTTTCTTTTCATTATAAATTTCAACTTCTAATTCCCTAGCAGAAATCCTTATACCACCTCTTGAAAGGACTATTTGCTGTTCCATCCAGTCAGATGTAGCTACTCTTACTTTTTTTATCCTTCCTATTTCATCTAATACCCTTTCAATATAATTGTCAGCAGTTTCATTTTCTTTCGTATATACAACACGTAAGCCCTTATAGTCTTCCTCAGTTCCCGAATTACCTTTTACTTGATGAGCATCGAATACTACAACTATAACAATGCCAGAATAATGCTGATACTCAGAGAGTATTTCTAGCAATTCTATTCTGGCCTCCTCCAGGCTAATTTTTGATTTTTCTTTAAGTGATTCCCAGGAATTTATTATGTTATACCCATCAACAAATAAGTACTCACGAGCTTTATTTTTCTTCTTCATATCCTTGCCTTACTACTTCATAAATTAATATAGATGCAGCATTTGCAGCATTTAGAGAAGATATTTTCCCCACCATTGGTATCTTAACTAAAACATCACATTTTTCCTTAACCAACCTCGAAAGACCTTTCCCCTCATTACCAATTACCAATGCAACAGCTCCAGTCATTGGCGTCTTAAAGTGAAAATTTTCACCATCCATATCAGCACCATATACCCATACTCCATTTTCTTTGAGTTCGTCAATAGCATTGGATATATTGTTTACATTAGCAATTAGCATATATTCCACTGCTCCGGCAGATGATTTATATACCGTCTGATTTACCATAGCAGATCTTCTCTTTGGAATTACAATTCCATGTACTCCTGCACATTCAGCAGTTCTTATTATCGAACCAAGGTTGTGAGTATCCTCAATTCCATCTAAGACTACAATGAACGGTGGTTGATTCATTTTTTTAGCTTTACTTAATATATCATCGATTGTAGAATATTCGAAACCTGTAACCAATGCTGCAACTCCCTGATGCGCATTGCCTTCAGAGATGGAATCAAGCTTTTTCTTGTCTACCTGCTGTACAATTATATTTCTGTCCTTAGCGATTCCAAGGATTTTATTTATAGAGCCATGACGTTCTCCCCTCAATATATACAACTTATCAATTTGTCTATCTGACCTTAGTAGCTCTAGTACAGGATTTCTTCCTACTACGTATTGCTCTTTCATTTACTCAATCCTTTCGTAAATTCCATATTCTAAGCTTAACAAATTATAATAATAAAAATGCGTTCACGGTTTCGGACTCGAAAAATTCTAAAGCTCACTCCAATAAAAAGCCCTACAACTTTCAATTCTCTTTGAGGTCTATCTTTCGGGACATGAAAACCGCTTAACGGATTTTTATCTCCATTCACTAAGAATTCTATAAAGCCCTGCAAATGTTCACTAAATTTTTATTATCATTTGTTTTTAAGTTCTTAGTTCTTACCTCTTCATTTTTGACTAAAAGCTTTTAAAATTCTCTCTAACCTCTACGATCTTTCCACAAGTCATAACTCCTTCAGGACACGGTCCATTAATACAGCCAGGGCCTGCATTTTTAAATAGTATAGGATATACTTTTTTTACTTCTTTTAACATTTGAGTTGCTAATTCTCTAATTTCCCACTGAGCTCTGTTGCAGCATCTTAATCTAAAGAAGTTTAAAAGTGATCTTGTATTCATCGTAAACACAATTTTTGTTTCACATGCATTTGGGAATATATATCTAGCATCCTCGATAGCTTCTTTCTCCGCTTTTTTCTTTGCCTCTTTTTCATTTAGTCCTTCTTCTATATACCTATTATAATGTTCATTAAATAATAGACCAGAAATTTCATCATAGTATTTTTGATCCTCTTCCATAGCCTTTATAAATAATTCCTTAGCTTTGCTATTTTTCTCAATACTTGGCGGTATTATATATTCAAATTGACTTAATCTTACATATCTTTGTGATTGTTGTGAATAGCTTGCTATTCTGTGCCTTACTAACTGATGTGTTAGGGTCCTTGAAATTCCTTCTACACCAAAGGTAAAACTCACATGCTCAATCGGACTTTCATGGCCCATATCCATTAGGTGATTTAAAAAGGATTCAACTTTATCATCAGTCAAACCTTCTTCAATCTGATTTATTCCTACTGGTGAGTAGCATAACTTTGCAGCTGCAGCAACTAATTTTTCTCCATCTGGTGTATATCGTAAAAGTTCAACCTTTAACACTTTATCCCCCTCTTTCATATTTCATCCTTCATCATGTGCTCAAAAATTTCTGCCAATCGTTCATCCTGATTGCTTAAATATAAATACCCAAATAAACATTCAAATCCCGTTGCATATTTATAATCTAGCAAATCAGCATTCTTAGGAGAGGAGTTAGTCTTTGTATTTCTACCTTTCTTTACATACGATTTTTCCTCTTCAGTAAGAATTCCTTCAACTCTATGAATTAATTCTGATTGAGCCTTTGCTTTTACATATTTAATAGTAGCTTTATGAAGTTGATTCACATTTGAATTTTTGTCAAATAAATAAGTCCTAATTAAAAGTTCATAAACAGAATCGCCAATATATGCAAGTTGAAGTGGAGAAAGCATCATTATGTCTTCTCCACTTAATTTTTTATTAGCACTTCTAAATATATTTTTATATTCCATAGATTTTAAACCCTTTTCCATTTCACTCCACTTGGTGTATCTTCTAAAATAATGCCTTTATCTCTCAATAAATCCCTTATTTCATCAGCTAGTTTATAATTCTTATTTTTTCTAGCTTCTGATCTTTTTTCAATTAGTTCTATAATTTCATCTTCTAATATTTCATCTTTTTTATTTAATATACCTAAAACTTTTGCTAACTCCATCAAAGTATCATATGCCAGTTCAACAATCTTTTTAGGAGTATTTTCATTAATATTTGTATTAGCATATTTAGTCAATTCAAATATAGATGAAATAGCATCAGCAGTATTTAAATCATCATCCATACCTCTGATAAAATCTTCCTTAAACCCATCTATATCTTCAATCATTTTTCTTTCATTATCATTTAACTCTCTGTCTTCAGCCTTTTCTAATAAATACTCTAAATTTTTCTTTCCATTATATAATCTTTCTAATCCATTTTTAGTTTGATCCATTACTTCTCTACTAAAATTAATAGGCGTTCTATAATGAGCTGATAATAAGAAAAATCTTAATACCTCTAAATCATACTCCTTGCTAACTTCTCTAACTGTAAAGAAATTTCCCAATGATTTAGACATCTTTTGATTTTCAACAGTTATCATTCCGTTATGAAGCCAATAGTTGGCAAAAGGTTTTTCATTCATTGTTTCTGATTGTGCTATCTCGTTTTCATGGTGAGGGAATTGCAAATCCTCTCCACCTGAATGGATATCTATAGTTTCACCTAAAAGTGTTTTAGCCATTACAGAACATTCAATATGCCAACCTGGTCTTCCCTTGCCCCATGGACTATCCCAAGAAGGTTCCCCTTCTTTTTCTTTTTTCCATAGAGCAAAATCCATCGGATTTCTCTTTTCTTCGCTAACATCAACTCTAGCTCCGCTTATTAAGTCCTCTATATTTTTCTTTGAAAGCTTCCCGTAATCTTTCGCATGTTCTATACTAAAGTATACATTCCCATTTACGTTATAAGCCGCACCCTTTTCTTCTAAACCTTTAATAAACTCAATTATTTGTGTTATATGGTCAGTAGCCCTCGGATTATACGTCTCATAATCATAAAGGTTAAGTCCATTTGCATCTTCTTTAAAGGCTTCAATATATCTTTCTGCTATTTCTTTTACTGTTGTACCTTCTTCATTAGCCCTATTAATCAATTTGTCATCGATATCAGTAAAGTTAACAACGAACTTAACATCGTAGCCTTTAAAAATAAAGTATCTTCTTAAAGTGTCAAATACAACCAACGGCCTTGCATTTCCAACGTGAATATAGTTATACACTGTAGGACCACAGTTGTACATCCTTACTTCTCCTTCTTTTATTGGTATGAACTCTTCTTTTTTTCTAGTTAATGAGTTGTATAACTTCATGTTTACACTCCCTTCCTGTGTATTTACTATAATATAAACTTACTTCCCCCGAAGTAAAATTGAATCTTTGTAAAAAAAGGCTTCAAAGATATTCAACGAAGCCCTTTTACTTATTATATTCATTCAAGTTTAAAAAATCGTCTCTAAAAAAATAGAGACGATCGAAACTCACCCTATTTATTAGGTAGAACAAAGGCACACTTATTTTAATGCTATTTTACATTATATCAATACTTCTTTCAATAGTGCGCTTAATTATTATGGAGTATTTTACTTACTCTCTTAATAATCTTTTCCTTGCCTAATAGATAAATAATATTTACCATTTCTGGACCGTGTTCGCTTCCTGTAATCGCAACTCTTGTTGGCATAAACAGATTCTTTCCTTTTATTCCTGTAGCTTTTTGAATAGTTTTCATAAATGTTTTAGCATATTCCATATCTATGCTTTCTACATTATTTAACTCCTCAATAATTGCATTCATTAACTGCGGAACATGTTCTCCTTCAAGTAAGGCTTTTGCAGCATCACTTTCTGGCTCAACATCATCTGCAAAAATAAACCTAACTTTCTCTGGAATTTCACTAAGGTATGATGTGCTTTCCTTAACAGTTTCAACTAATACCTTAAGCCATTCAAAATTTTCATCAGCAAATTTTTCATCAATGTAATTTGCCTTAATTAAATACGGAATAGCAAGTTCAGTTATTCTATCTACTGATGATGATCTTATATAGTGACCATTTACCCAATCCAATTTATCCTTATCAAATATACCACCGGTCTTAGATACTCTATCAAAACTAAATTTCTCAACCATTTCCTCTAGGCTTAGTATTTCTTCATTGTCTTCAGGACTCCAGCCTACTAGTGCTAAATAATTGATTAGTCCTTCTGGTAAATATCCCTTTTCTCTAAAATCTTCAACTGATACGTCCCCTTGGCGTTTTGATAGTTTCTTTCTATCCTTGTTAAGTACGGTTGGAAGATGGACATAAACAGGTTTCTCCCATCCAAATGCTTCATACAAATAAATATGTTTTGGAGTTGATGGAAGCCATTCCTCTCCCCTTACAATATGAGTTATCTTCATAAGATGATCATCTACAACCACTGCCATATGATATGTTGGGAAACCATCTGACTTTAATAATACCTGATCATCAATATCATTGGTATTAATCACAATATCTCCTCTAACAAGGTCATGGAATTTAATGTCAACATCATGCGGAAGTTTTAATCTAACAACATGTTCCTCACCATTGGCTACTCTTCTCTTAGCCTCTTCTAATGGAATGCTTCTACATAATCCATCATATTTAGGAACTAAACCTTTTATTTTTTGTTCTTCACGTACTTCATCAAGTCTCTCCTTTGAACAGAAGCAATAGTAAGCATGCCCTTTTTCAATTAACTCCTCAACATACTTTTTATAGATATCTAATCTCTGTGATTGTATATACGGGCCGTAATCTCCTTTTTGAACTATTTTATGATCTTCTACAAATACCCCTTCATCATACTTTACTCCAGCCCAAGCCAAAGAATTAATAAGGTTTTCTATAGCCCCCTCTACTAGTCTAGTCTGGTCAGTGTCCTCAATTCTTAATATGAATTTACCATTGTTACGTTTTGCATACAAATAATTATATAACGCAGTCCTTAATCCACCAATATGTAAATATCCAGTTGGACTAGGTGCAAATCTAACTCTTACTTCGCTCACTATAAACACCTCCGATATTTACCATATATTATATTACATCTTAATTCAATTCACAATGCACAGTTCATACACTTTCAGATAATCTTGTGCATTGTGAATTGCTATGTGGTCATTAGAAAGATGAATTATTTTTTATTTTAATCCTGCTTTCACAAATTCATCCATCACTAGATCCTTAACTGAATTTGCGTTTACCTCTTTCTTATCCTTTGAAGATCTTATAGAATATTCAACGATATTTTCACCTGCTAGTTTACCTACCGTTACTCTTATAGGGATACCAATTAAATCTCTATCTTTAAACTTCACCCCTGCTCTTTCATCCCTATCGTCTAGTAGAACTTCATATCCCAATGAAATTAGTTCATTATATAATTTTTCTCCTAATTCCATCTGTTCTTCATTCTTAGCATTTACAACAGTTATTATTACATGATAAGGAGCCACAACTAAAGGCCATATAATACCATCTTCGTCATGATTTTGCTCTACAATAGCCGCTACACTTCTAGTAACACCTACTCCATAGCTACCCATTACAAAGGATTTCTCTTTTCCATTTTCATCCAAAAACTTAGCGTTTAAGCTGTCACTATATTTAGTTCCTAATTGGAATATATTTCCTACCTCTATACCCCTGTCCATTTTCATCGGTTCACCACATGTAGGACATATATCACCTTCAACTACCAATAGTAAATCTTCAACAACTTCACCTTCAAAATCTCTACCATAGTTCACATTTCTTATATGGTAATCAGTCTCATTACCTCCAACCACTATATTTTTCATCCTTGTAATTCTAGAATCAACTAAAAGTCTAGCTTCCTTACTTAACCCTATTGGGCCAGTAAATCCTTTATCGGCTCCTGTTATTTTCCTTATCGTTTCTTCATCAGCTAATTCTAATTCATGCTCTCCAACGCCAAGATAATTAACTAATTTAACTTCATTCAATTCTCTATCTCCAGGAACTATAACAACAACTGGTTTTCCTGCAGCCTTATATACTAAAGCCTTCCCAAATTTAGACTTTTCTATGTTTAAGAATTTATTGAGATCTTCAATAGTCTTGACATTAGGTGTATAAACCTTCTCAATTTCAAGAAGCTCAGAAGTATCCTCTAGAACATTATATACAACTGCTGCTTTCTCATCTGTAGCTGCATAATCACAATGTTCACAATATGCTATAACTCCTTCACCCACATCACTCATCGCCATAAATTCATGGGATACTTTTCCACCCATAGCCCCTGTATCCCCTTGAACAACCTTGTACTTTAAGGTAAGTCTTGTAAAAATCTTATCGTAGGCATCCCACATAATTTGATAGGACTTTTTCATAGCTTCCTCATCAACATCAAAGCTATAAGCATCTTTCATTATAAACTCGCGACCTCTCATAAGTCCGAATCTTGGTCTTTTTTCATCTCTATACTTAGTTTGTATTTGATAGATGTTTAGTGGAAGCTGCTTGTAACTCTTTACCTCATCTTTTATCACAGCTGTAAAATATTCCTCATGAGTAGGCCCTAGGCAGAATTCTCTGTCATTCCTATCTGTTAATCTAAACATTTCTGGACCAAAATCTTGCCATCTACCTGACGCTTCCCATAGCTCCTTTGGCTGTAAAGCAGAAAGTAAGAATTCCTGTGAGCCAGCAGCATCCATTTCTTCTCTACAAATTTGCTCCACCTTCCTTATCACTCTATATCCAAGTGGTAGATAAGTATAAACACCACTTACTAATTTTCTCATCATACCGGCTCTAAGCAATAACTGATGACTAGGAAGTTCAGCCTCCGCTGGAACTTCTCTTAAGGTAGGCATATACATTTTAGACATTTTCATAAAAAATCACACTCCTCTTTATAATTTTAAATTCACAATTGAACCCAACATTCCTAACATCCGTTGGGAGTAAATGATTATGTTAATATAAATAGAGTGAACATTTGTGCAAATTTGGCGCTCGTTGCATGCGGCCTGCATCAATTCACAGAGAAAACAACTCTGTAAATTGGGTTAGGTTATAAAAAAACCTCTCATCTCAATATAAGAGACGAAAGGTTAATTCCGCGGTACCACTCTAATAAACCCAACATGGGTTCACTCGAAAGTTATAACGTAACAACCGTTTAAATATACTTACTTTCCATTTAAATGCTCAAGGACTGGTTCATTAATAAGAGGGACAGAAGTCTCCCACCATTTGACTTCCTCTCTTTAGTCCGTTAATAACTACTATTTCCCATCATCGCCTAATATTCAACATATTACTAAATAGTTCATTTGTTGTCAATTGCTTTTTTTAAGCAAACATACACTTGTTGCAGAAATTCCCTCTTCTCTTCCTTCAAACCCCAACTTTTCTGTAGTAGTAGCTTTTACACTTATATTGTCAATTGGAGTATTAAGAACTTCACTAATGTTTTTTCTCATATCCATAATGTATGGAGCAAGCTTTGGGGCTTGAGCTGCTATTGTTGAATCAATATTACCAATTTCATATCCATTTTCCTTCATAATATTATAAACTCTAGCAAGAAGCTCCATACTATTAATATCTTTATACTCCATATCAGTATCCGGAAAATGCTTACCAATATCTCCTAAAGCTAATGCTCCTAATATACTATCCATAATTGCGTGAATTAATACATCTGCATCTGAATGGCCTAGAAGCCCCTTCTTATATGGAACATTTACGCCTCCAAGTACAAGTCTTCTATTTTCCACAAGTTGATGCACGTCATATCCAAATCCAATTCTCATTTAGTACACCTCAGTTACAAAATACCACTTTTAGAGAGGATTGAAGTTTTATCCTTTAACATTGAATCAGCAATTATTAAATCCTCTGGTGTAGTAATTTTGATATTATCATAACTTCCCATAATCATCTTTACAGGATGACCTGTTTTTTCAACTAAGGAGCTATCGTCAGTTCCCACTATTCCTTCCTCAGCTGCTAATTCATATCCTTTCTTCAGTAAATGTGCCCAGAAACATTGAGGCGTTTGTGCAGCCCATAAAAGGGAACGCTTGGGAGTATGGTGCACTGTGTTTTCCGGATCTATTACTTTAATTGTATCCTTTACCGGAACACCTATTACACAAGCACCATATTCCAGAACTCCCTTTATACCTTCCTCTATGGATTCAATTTTTACGAAAGGTCTAGCACCATCATGAGTAAGGACAATATCAGTTTTCTCATTTAAAGCAAGTACTCCATTATAAATAGAGTCTTGTCTTTCCTTCCCACCTCTTACTATATTTGAAACCTTTTTAAAACCATATTTTCTCACTATTTCTTTTCTACAATACTCTACTTCCTCTTCTTTACATACTACAATAATCTCATCAACTAATTTACATCTTTCAAACTTTTCCAATGTATGAGCTAGTATAGGTTTATTATCAATTGCTATAAATTGCTTATTTATTTTACTTCCCATTCTGTTACTCATTCCAGCAGCTGCTATGATAACAGACACAAAGTAATTTTTATACATCTGTTTCACCTCATTCTCTATTATAGCATAACATATTTGAATTAAAACAAGTAATTAAGTATATACACAAAAAAAGAAGACCCATAATGGGTCTATACTGCTTTATCAACTAGTGACTTAGGTTTAGCAAATATCATTCTTCCTGCAGATGTTTGAAGAACACTAGTTACAAGTACATCAATAGTCTCACCAATAAATTTTCTACCTGATTCGACTACTATCATAGTCCCATCATCTAAATACGCCAATCCCTGACCAGATTCTTTACCATCGCGAACAACTTGAACTATCATTTCCTCACCTGGTAATACTACAGGTTTAACTGCATTTGCTAACTCATTAATATTTAATACTTCTATCTTCTGAACCTCTGCAACTTTATTCAAATTATAATCGTTTGTAATTATCTTACCTTTAAGCTGCTGAGTCAGTTTCAAAAGTTTTGAATCAACTTCTTGAATATCTTCAAACTTCTTTTCATGTATGATAATTTCAATATCTAAATCTTTCTGGATCTTATTAAGTATATCCAAACCTCTCCTACCTCTGTTTCTTTTTAAGCCATCAGAGGAATCTGCTATATGTTGTAATTCTTCAAGCACAAAGGTTGGAATAACTAATGGCCCTTCAATAAATCCAGTTTTACAAATATCAGCTATTCTACCATCTATAATAACACTTGTGTCTAGTACCTTAGGGCAAGATTTATATGTTTGTTTAATCTTATCCTTACTTGTTTTCTTGAAATTCACATTACTAACAGTATTAGTAATGTCTTCTGCATTTCTAGTAGCAAGTTTAATACCTAAGTATCCAAGAACTCCATATAAGACAATAGAAGCAACAACTCCAAGATATTTGTTAAATTCATAAATTGGTTGGCTTAATAAATAAGCGATTACTAACCCAATAATAAGACCAATTGAACCTAAAATAATTTCAAATGTAGGTAATTTTTGCAACTCAGTTTCTATTAATGCAATTAATTTTCTTCCTTTTTTAATAATTCTTGATGATAAAATATAAAATATAATTCCTAATAATATAGAAAACGCAATGCTAACAGCAAGCCCAGGCCATCCTGCTAAGAGATTCTTTAGATAATCTATGGACTTTAATATAGAACTTAGTCCAAATCCTAAAAGAACCCCTAGAATAGAAATTCCAATTTTTATCACCTTATCTAACATTGCATCACCCCCAGTAATAATATTTCCCACATCATTTAATAATATAACACATATTCTTAAATAATTGAACCTTCTCCTTCTTCAAAATAAGCAACAGATTCTTCAATTAACCTTTCAGTTTCATCTACATTAAAATCACACACCAAAGCCATTTCAGATACAAGCATTTGCCTTGCACTGTTTAACATCTTTCTTTCACCCGTAGATAGCCCTTTCTCAGTGTCTAAAATCATTAAGTTCCTAACAACTTCAGCTATTTCAAATATATCACCTGATTTTATTCTATTCATATTAGCCCTATATCTTCTATTCCAATTTTGAGACATCTCAGACTTATTGCCCTTTAATATTTTAATAACTTTTTTCATATCTTCTTCAGAGACAATTTGTCTAATCCCTATATCCTCAACTGAATCAACAGGAACCATTACTTTCATGTCACCAATAGGCATTTTCATAATATAGTATCTTCTCTTCTCTCCTAATATTTCAACATTCTCTATATCTACAATAACACCTGCTCCATGCATTGGATAAACTATCTTATCACCTATATTAAACATTAATAAACCTCCCTTAAATTAATACCATTTAAGTGGCATAATTTTATTATACAATAATACAAGGGATAAGTAAAGTTAATATTTTATCACACATAGTTTTGCCTTGTCAATATTTTATATGCAAATTAATATAACAAAATAATCACTAGAAATATTTGACAACAACTTGTCCCCATCAGTATAATGAAATTGTAGATAATTTAAATGGGGAGGAAATTATGGACAGAAAAAACGAAACTAACGCGAATGTCTCAATTAATGAAAATTTTCAAAACCAAGTTTCCAAGGTACTTGTTAGACATAAAAGTATTTTAGATATATTAACAAAATTAGATGAATACAACGCTAGAATAAATCGTGCTGTAGCTAAATCAGTTACTAATTGTGGCTGTATAACTGTTAACGCGAAAAAACAAGATTTTAGCAATATATCATTTGAAGAAATGCCATTAAAGGCTGAATCACACTTGGAAGGAGAACTATGTGATAACTGTAGAGATGTCCTTGAAGAAGAAATAGGGTCATATATATTCTATTTAACTGCACTTTGCAATACATTAAATATCGATTTGTCAATTGCTATAGAAAAAGAATACGATAGGATAAAAACATTAGGAATTTATAGTTTAAAATAAATGCTAAGAGATTGGCACTCTCTTAGCATTTACAAGATGTCTAGTCATTTAAATACATAATTTATAACATCTTTTAAGTTTTTCATTTCTATTACTTCTAGGTTCTTTAAGTTGATGTTTCTACCATAACCCTCAGCTACAAATGCTTTTTTAAACCCCATCCTATCAACTTCCTTTAATCTTGATTCCAATGATGGAACCTTTTTTAGTTCTCCCGTAAGTCCTACATCTGAAATAAATACATAATCATTAGGAATTCCAACATTGAATACAGATGAGATTATACTCATAATTACCGCTAGATTTGAAGCCTGTTCCTTTAGCCTTATACCACCTGTAGTCTTTATTACAACATTTTTGTCATAAAGTTTTATTCCTCCCCTTTGTTCAAGAATTGAAACAAGGGTATTTAGTTGTTCTCTTTTCAATGACTCTCCGATTCTTGAAGGATAAGGAGTAAAAGAATCAGACACCAACGATTCAATCTCTAATATTATAGGCCTTGTCCCTTCTCTAACTACAGTAAGACAACTGCCAGATACTGTACAGTTCTCATCCCTTTTTGTCATGAAGTATTCTGACGGATTATCAATAGAAAGCATTCCTTTATCAGACATGCTAAAAAACCCCATCTCGCCAGTTGAACCATATCTATTCTTAGTGGCTAAAAGACTTCTAAGTTCTTCACCACTTTCTCCTTCTATGATAAGCACTGTATCCACAAGGTGTTCAAGGGCTCTTACTCCAGCAATTTCATCATCTTTTGTCATTTGTCCTATTATAAATATTGCCCTTGGCCTGTGAGGGTTTTTAGCCACCTTAACTAACTCATAAGCACATTCCATAGTTTGAGTAGGAGATCCAGCTCTTGAGCCCGGGAACGCATCCAATGTAAAAGTTTGAATACTATCAACTATTATTAAGTCAGGATCTATACTATGTATATTATTAAGTACATTATCCATGCTATTATCCGAAATTACCCACAGATTGTTAGAAATTTCATTTATAATTCTATCTGCTCTTGATTTTATTTGAGATTCAGATTCTTCTCCCGATGCATATAGTACTTTTAAGCCTGTATTAGCCAGTTCATTCGCCACCTGAAGTAATAGTGTAGATTTCCCAGCACCTGGTCGAGCTGCTACAATCGTAACAGAATCCCTCACTATACCTCCACCCATGACTCTATTAAACTCTTCCATATTAGTAATTATTCTATTGCTATTTGTTGATTGAACTTCCTTAAGTCTTATAGAGGGTTTAGTTGCATTTCTCTTATTAGAGGATTTTTTATTATCAACCTGCTTTTCTTCCAAAGTACCCCAGGAATTACATTCAGGGCATTTGCCCATATGCCCAACCATTTCATATCCACAATTGCTACAAACGTATATTGAACTCTTCTTCACTGTAATCCACTCCTTAAAATAAATTATAGCTTGTTGATATTGCATCAACAAGCTAATATATAATTTCTTTATTTAATTTTAATTAATTTATGTTGGCTTACAGGCTTCTACTAAATGATAATTTATCATCAACATAATCAATTAAAATTTTATCTTCTTTTGATATATTTCCTCTTAGTATCTCTTCCGCAAGCTGGTCCTCAATAGTCCTTCTTATTGTTCTTTCCAATGGTCTTGCTCCATATACAGGATCAAATCCTTGCTTTGATATATATTCCTTAGCCCTTTCGGTAACAGAAATCTTAATATCCATCTTTTCAAGTCTCTTTTCAAGATCAAAAATCATAATGTCTACAATTTCTTTTACCTGTTCTTCTTTCAAGGAATGGAATACTATTACATCATCAAGTCTGTTAAGAAATTCCGGCCTAAAGGTACGTTTTAATTCTTCAGTAATTGTTTCCTTCATCTTTTCATATTCCTCTTTACTCTCATTTGCTGCTTTTGAAAAACCAATTACATTTTGCTTTCTTATAGAAGTAGCTCCAATGTTTGAAGTAAGGATAATAACTGTATTTTTAAAATCTACAGTTTTGCCCTTAGAATCAGTTAGTCTTCCATCATCTAATATTTGCAAAAGCATATTAAATACATCTGGATGAGCCTTTTCTATTTCATCAAACAAAACTACTGAATATGGTTTTCTCCTAACAGCCTCAGTTAATTGTCCTCCTTCATCATAGCCAACATATCCTGGAGGAGAACCAATAAGTC
Source organism: Firmicutes bacterium FC7 (assembly GCA_022760735.1). Lineage (GTDB taxonomy): Bacteria > Bacillota > Clostridia > Tissierellales > Tissierellaceae > UBA3583. The sequence goes on along the minus strand of JAKELU010000015.1, from coordinate 42,875 downwards.
TTGAAACAGAATGTTTCTCCATATATTCGCTCATGTCTATTCTAATCATAGCATCTTCTTCGCCAAACAATGATTCTGCAAGGGATTTTGCTAAATAAGTTTTCCCAACTCCTGTAGGTCCTACAAATATGAAGCTACCAATTGGTTTCTTAGGGTCTTTTAACCCTACTCTTGCCCTTCTTACAGCACTAGCTAAAGCTTTTACAGCTTGTTCCTGTCCTATAACCTTTTGGTGTAATAGTTGTTCAAGATTTATTAATCTTTCGCTTTCCTCCGTTGTCATTCTACTTACTGGTACTCCAGTCCAGCTAGATACAATTTCTGCAATTTCTTCATATCCTACAACCATATTAGAAGTTCTTTTTTGCTTTTCCCATTTCATCTTATTGTTGGCGAGTTCTTCTTTTATCTGTCTTTCCTGATCTCTTATACTTGCCGCCTTTTCATAATTCTGAGTATTAATTGCCTCTTCCTTTTCCTTTTGTAATTCTTCTAATTTTTCTTCAAGTGTTTTTAGCTCAACTGGAGGAACATAGGCGTTGACCCTTAATTTTGACGCTGCCTCATCAATTAAGTCTATGGCTTTATCAGGTAGATATCTATCATTAATATATCTGCTTGATAACTCAGCTGCAGCCTCTAAAGCTTCATCAGTAATTTTTACTCTGTGATGGGCTTCATATTTATCCCTTAGACCTTGTAAGATCTTTATTGTATCATCTATACTTGGTTCTTCAACCATAATAGTTTGGAGTCTTCTTTCTAATGCACTATCCTTCTCTATATGCTTTCTATATTCGTCTATGGTTGTAGCTCCAATTATCTGTATTTCCCCTCTTGCAAGAGTAGGTTTTAAAATATTTGAAGCATCAATAGCTCCTTCAGCAGCCCCTGCTCCTACAATAGTGTGTAGTTCATCGATGAAAAGGATTACGTCACCAGCTTCTTTTAATTCATTCATTACTGATTTTAATCTTTCCTCAAATTCTCCTCTGTACTTCGCACCAGCAATCATACTTGGTAAATCCAAGCGAATTATTCTCTTGTTCATAATAATCTCCGGCACATTGCCTTCAATGATCTTTTGTGCTAAACCTTCAGCAATTGCAGTTTTACCAACACCTGGTTCTCCAATAAGTACTGGATTATTCTTGGTTCTTCTACTTAGTATTTGTATAACTCGATCAATTTCCTTTGATCTGCCAATTACAGGGTCGATTTTCCCATCCTGTGCCATTTTATTTAAATCCACTCCGTACTTGTCAAGTGTTGGGGTATTTCCTGATTTTTCAGGTTCACTAACCGAACTTCCCTTTGAAGATGAATCAGTTATCATTTTTATCACTTTTTGTGCTAAATTTTCCACGTCCACTCCTAATCTCTTTAGAACAGCAATTGCTACTCCTTCACCTTCAGATAATAATCCCAATAGTAAATGCTCTGTTCCTACATAATTGTGACCTAAATTCCTAGCTTCAAGAAAGCTAAGTTCAAAAACTCTCTTAGTTCTTGGTGTAAAACCTAGTATTTCAGACTCATGATCTCCTTGGCCAACAGTTTTTATTACTTCCTTTCTAGCATTTTCTATAGTAACTCCATATTCCTTAAGAGCTAAAGCTCCAACTCCCTGGGATTCTGCAATTAATCCTAACAATATATGCTCTGTCCCTACATAATTATGCTTTAGGGCCTTAGCCTCCTCTTGTGAAAGTAAGATGGCCTTTTGTGCTCTTTCTGTGAATCTGCCAAACATTGCCATATTATCCCTCCATATCTGATAAATAATCTCTTATGATTTGTGCTCTTATTTTATATTCCTCTTCCTTAGTTAATTCCATATTTGAACTCATCTGAATTTTTGCCGGCTTTATATCTACCATCAATTTAAATATATCCTTTAATCCTTTATTTGCTATAAATCCCATATCATAAGCCAATTTTACATTTGATAAGTGCTTCATAGCTTCTTGAGAAGACATTAACCTACTATTTTTCAGTATTCCATAAGACCTATAAACTTTATCCTCTATTTCAATACCCTTCTTTTCTTTTAAATACTTTCTTGTATTCCTTTCTTTTGTGACAACCTGATAAATTATTTTATTGAGCTTGTCAATAAGTTCTTCTTCTGTATCTCCTAAAGTTGTTTGATTTGATATCTGATATAGATTACCTATAGCTTCAGTACCTTCACCATAAATTCCTCTGACAGTAAGTCCCACTTTTCTAAGGGATTCTATTAATGCGTTGATATTTCCAGTCATAGTCACACATGGCAAATGAACCATTACAGAAGCTCTTAAACCTGTGCCAACATTTGTAGGGCATGCTGTTAAATATCCCAATTCACTATCATAAGCAAAATTTAGTCTAGATTCAAGTTTATCATCAATTTCTGAGCATAGTTCCCATGCTTCAGAAAGATTTAACCCTGGTATTAAGGTCTGGATTCGTATATGATCTTCTTCATTAATCATAATAGTTGCTTTTTCATCATCTCTAACAAGAAAACTACTCTTATCTATTTTCTGAATTAATCCTGGACTAATTAAATGTTCTTCAACATAAGCCAATCTTTCTGTCTGAGTTAGATCACTTATTCTGTAAAATCTAAAATTGTTGCCCCTAAACTCCTCCTTAACTGTATGCAATACGTCGTTAGTAAGTTTATCGGAATCCTCTAAACTCAAATATAATGGAAATATATAGTCTTTAATGTTTCTTGCAACTCTGATTCTAGAACTTATCGCAACATCCTGTTCTATTTGGTCGCCTTCTAACCACCTTGTCATATTATCACTCCTCACAAGCTTGTAGTCTAGCTTTGGCTTCCTTTATTTCATCTCTTAAAATTGCAGCTTTTTCATATTCCTCTTTTTTAACTGCCTCATCTAGTTTTACCATAAGCTCTTCAATTTCGCGTTTTAGTTTAATATTAGGACTAAGTCTATTTGGTGATTTGCCTCTATGATGATTATGACCATGAATACCGTTAATTACTGGTTTTAAATATATAGCAAACTCATCATAACATTTTGCACATCCTAATTTCCCTGTTTTCTGAAATTTAGAAAATGTCAAACCACAGTTGGAACATACTATCTCCTTATAGTTTTCTGATTGCTTATCATGTTTACTCTCAAATAACCCAGAGAACAATTTGTGTATTGAAAATGGATTATTTAAATCTATATCTTGATTTTCGAATGCACAAATTTCACATAGATGAAGCTCTTCCATTTTTCCGTTAATTATTTTTGTATAATGAAAATTCGCATTACGTTTTTTACAATTATCACATAGCATTAATAGCACCTCACTTTAATAGTATTAACAAAATATTTTTAAGAATATCGGCCCTAATAGAATTTCTCATATTATTTTCACAATTTAGTGCTCGATCGCTAATAGAAGCTTTTATTATATCAGACTCCCTCTTTGTAATAATTTTTTCATCTTTAAGTGTATCTATAATATCATATGCTTTACCTTTCGTAATCGAATCACCAATAGCATTTACAATAATATTGTTAATATCCTCGTAGTCATCAATACTAACCTTTATTATCTTTATATACCCTCCACCACCTCTTTTACTCTCGATATAATAGCCCTTATATGGTGTAAATCTTGTGGTAAGGACATAATTAATCTGAGAAGGTGCACAATCAAAATATTCAGCTAGTTCATTTCTTTGTATTTCAATAGAGCCATTTGCCTCTTCTAAGAGTTCCTTTATAAAAGCTTCTATTATATTACTTAATCCAGGCATAGTATCTCTCCTTTTATTTGACTTTGACTTTCTTTGCCCTTTACTGTTTAAAATTAAGCCCTAATGGCTTAATTTTAATATTCTCTTACTTTATTATATTCACTTCCTGATTTAAACATACTCTGTGTCTGGACTCTTGATAAAGCATCAATAGTTGTATCTACTAATAACCATTCTCCATCAATTAATACTTCATTCCAAGCATGATAGGTTGAAATATTATTCACATATCCTTTTACAAGCTTTACATGAATTCCTTCTGATCTTAAAATACCTGCGAATAAAGCTGCATAATCATAGCAAATACCCTTTTTTGAAATAATAATATCATCTAAAGCAGGAACATAATCAGTTGATATAGTATTAATTTTATTATAATCATATTTAATATTTTCTACAATATAGTTGTAAACAGCTTCAATTTTTTCTTTATCTGTGTTCAATCCCTTTAGAATGGTATCTTTTAGTTCCATTAGCTTGTCCGATTTTTTCCAATAAACAGGCTGACTTGAAGACAAATAAACATCTTTTGAAAAATTGTTAAAGGTAAGAGTATTAGTCTTAAGTACTTTATACTTATTATCACTTGTATTTTGCAAAATCTTAATAGTATATTTCCCAACTCCTAGCTGTACAGGTAATTCCTCGTTCTCGTTATTTAAACTATAATAATACTTTTCCTTACCTTTCTCAACCATAATTCTCATATTACTTCCATGTTTTGTACTCTCAACTCTAATTCCTGTGTCCCCAATCTTTACTACATTAAAAGTTGATGCACCATATGCCTGTCCAATATTTGAAAATAGAACTCCCATAAGAAACAACATAATAATAATTCTCTTTGACACATATACTCTCCTTTCGGTAACTGGCTGCCTTCATAGGCCCTATAGTTTTGCGTCCTAAGGTTCCCCTAAGTTTGCCTTTGTCGCTTGACTACATACAAAAAAGTAAGAATTTTGTATTTATTTGTCAGCAGTATAATAACATTTATTTTAAAAAAATTAAAGCCTTTTTTTGTGATAATTTACCAAAAAAATTAACAGCGGCTCAACAGTATAGTTCAGCCGCTTAAATATCTATTATATTATTTTAATTATTTTATTGTTCTTTATCAGCTTTTGCCTGAGCAATTATTTTTTCAGCTATGTTACTTGGAACTTCCTCATATCTAACAAATTCCATTGTAAAGCTTCCTCTAGCCTGTGTCATTGCCCTTAAGTCTATTGCGTATTCAAACATTTCAGCATGTGGGACCTCAGCAATAAGCTTTTGGGTTCCATCGTCTTGCTGTTCCATTCCTAATATTCTACCTCTACGCTTATTCATATCTCCCATTACATCGCCTAAATAATCATCAGGTATTATTACTTCAGCCTTTACAATAGGCTCTAGTAATACTGGTTTAGCTGCTTCCATTCCCTTTTTAAATGCCAATGATGCAGCTATTTTGAAAGCCATCTCATTTGAGTCAACATCATGGTATGATCCATCAAATAGTGTTGCTTTAATATTTACAACTGGATAACCAGCTAGCACACCATGCTCTAATGATTCTCTTAATCCCTTTTCTATTGCTGGCCAGAAATTTTTAGGTACAGAACCACCAAATATTTCCTCAGCAAATTCAAATTCGCTTTCACATGGTTCAAATCTTATATGAACATCTCCATACTGACCAGCTCCACCTGATTGTTTCTTATGTTTACCTTGTACAGATGAAGTACCCTTGATCGTTTCTCTATAAGCTATCTTTGGCTTAGAAAGATTTACTTCTACTCCGAATCTATTCTTTAATTTATTTATTATTACTTCAAGTTGCATATTGCCTTGACCACCAATTAGCAATTGCTTTGTTTCTGAATTTCTTTCTACAACAAAAGTTGGATCTTCATCAGTCAATCTACTCAAAGCAGCTCCGATCTTTTCTTCATCACCTTTATTCTTAGGTTCAACAGCTTGATATAATGTTGGCTTTGGATATTCTATTCTTTCATAAGTAATTGGTTTGGACTTATCACAAAGTGTATCTCCAGTTTGTGTATAATTAAGTTTAGCAGTTGCCCCTATATCACCAGCTGTTACCTCTGAAACTTCTATCTGATTTTTACCTCTTAATAAGTAAAGACCGCCCAATTTTTCAACTCTATCCTTAGTTGAGTTATAAAGTTCCATATCTTTAGTTATCTTTCCGGATATTACCTTAAATAAAGTTAATTTACCAACAAACGGGTCGATAATAGTTTTAAATACTACAGCAGAAAATGGTTCCTTCACGTCTACCTTTCTTTCTGCTTCTTCATCATCAACATATCCTTTATATACACCAACATCCGCTGGGGATGGAAGGAATTTACTAATCATCTCTAGCAAGAAGTCAATGCCCATTGTTTTCTCAGCACATCCAACAACAAGTGGTGCTAAATCTCCGGATGAAACCGCAAGTTTTATTCCCTTTGCTAGTTCCTCTGTAGTATAAGGTTCTCCTGCAAAGTATTTTTCCATTAACTCTTCATCTGTTTCAGCTACCTTTTCATTTATTAGCTCTTTGATTTCTTCTAATTGTGACTCTAGATTACTTGGAATTGGAACTTCTTTTCTAGCCTTTCCGTTATACTCGTAAGCCTTTCCGTCAATCACGCTAACAAATCCTTTAAATGTATCAGAAGCACCGATTGGTAATGCAAAAGGGATAACCTTTTCTCCCAATTTATCCTTCAATTCTGACAAAACTTTCTCAAAGTCAACGTTTTCCTTATCCACTTTGTTAAGGAATATAATTCTTGGGGTCTTATATTTCTCTACGTTTTTCCATGACTTTTCTGTACCAACTTCAACGCCAGATTGTGCATCAACTAGTAAGATGGAACCTTCACTTGCCCTTTTTGCTCCATACATTTCTCCTATAAAGTCAAAATATCCAGGAGTGTCAAGTAAATTTATCTTTATATTATTCCATTCTACTGGTATTACTGATGTACCAATGGATATTTTACGAGCTATCTCCTCTTTATCAAAATCTGATACAGTATTCCCATCTGTAACTTTTCCTTGTCTATTGGTAATTCCTAGTGCAAATAATACTGCTTCTGTTAAAGTTGTTTTCCCACTACTACTGTGTCCCAGTAAAGCTACGTTTCTGATTTTATCCGTTGTATACGTTTTCATCACTATTTCCCCCTAACTAGCATTATATTTAAAAGATTTATTAAAACCTTTTTTGACACTTAAATTAATTTAAATTATTTCCAATAGTCACAATCTTTACACCCTTTGATTATAACATGAATATTGCTATTTGACAAACCATTATTTTACTACACTAAACTATAATTACAATATTGGATTTATTTGTACCAATTCAAACTCGGCATAATTATTTAATATTATTTTTACTAATCCAACATCTGCACTATAATATTCTTTTACAGTAAAATCATCATTTGTATACCTGACTACCAAAGTTTCAAATGTTCCTGCCGACGTTTCGACTATAGCATTTGTTTTGATTATTTCAAAAACACCCCCAATATCGTCATACCACTTGGTGCCAACTGCTAGTGGGGCCTTTAAGATGTAATCCTCTCTATTTGGTTGAAGTCCTTGTATATAATTTTCCTTGAAATCATTATTTCCTACTTCCTCTGTAAATACCAGCTTAATATAGTTTTCAGCAATTTCATATACCATTGCAACTCTTGTAAGAAGATCAACCTGCTTTATCTGGACTTTGTTACCTTCAATTCTATCAACAATATGAGTAAATCCTTCATTCTGTGATTTACTCTTGAATATTTTTACCATTTCCTTAGTTGGATAATATTTTAACAAATTTGAATCCTTTGTAGCTACATTTACATCTTTAATTGCAAAACTAATAGATAGCAAAATTATGATAAAAGAAAAGACAAACACCCTCATATTAATATTTTTAATCATTTATAATACACTCCTTTAAATAGTCCTATTATAAATGTAGTAAAAATTAAAATATAATATGATTGTTTGTCTTAAATTTATAATTATTTTATGTCTATTTTTCATTAAGTTTTAGTATGTTTTTTATGAAGTTTAGTCCAAATTTCGTCTTTTCCTTCCCTTTTGATGCTAGGATTATTGAGATTGGAGCATCAATACTTCCTATTACACCAATAGTTGATGTTGTACTTTTATTCTTTTTCTTTTTAAACATTGAACTCTCTCCTTCTTAGTTGACAACCCCAAATTTGCTAAATGGAAAAATCCTGAAGACAGCTTTTCCTTTTATCTGGTCTATATCGATAAAACCTAAATGCCTACTATCTAAGCTATTTTCCCTATTATCTCCTAAAACAAAAACTTTCCCCTCAGGAACTTCAATTGGATAATCAAACTTTGTTCCTGGATTCGTTAAACTTCTTACATAATTTTCATTTTGCTGTTTTCCGTTTACGTATATATACCCATTTTCTATGTTAATAATATCTCCTTCGACACCAATTACTCTTTTAATTAGATTATTTTTTTCAATTTCTCCTGTAAATCGATATTTTATATTTGCAATTATATCTTTTCCTTCATTTATCATATTCTTAATAAGACCTTTTTCATTATTTACCTTATTTAGAATTACAATATCTCCTCTTGATGGTTCTCCAATTATATAAATAAATTTATTAATAATTACTCTGTCATCTTCAGAAAAGGTAGGTTCCATTGACTGTTCCTTTATTTGAGTTACAGAGGCAATATTAGATACTATAAATAATGATATTACTATTGCAATTACAATAGTAAGTGACCATTCAATAAATGCTTTTGTATAGTTTTTTCTTGGTTTATAATTATAATTTAATTTCATATTACACTTCTTCTTTTATGTAATTAAATAAACTACTTAGATACATACGGATTGTCTTTAACATAAAACCTTAGTAAATAGTCCCTACCTATTTCTGCATAATCAATATTAATTCTTTTGCTTCTTGCTATTTGATCTAGTGATAATTTAGGTGCATCTTCAACCCATATCCTATTGTCAGTTACTAAATCTGCACCATAGAATTCATTTTTTGAAATATTCATTGCCATAACAAGCTTTGCAGGTCCATTAGACATATTTATTAATTTTCTTCTTGGAGGATTATTAAATTCCATTTTATACCTATTTTTATACATCTCTTCAATACCTTCAATTGGCTCTATTGCTCTTAAAAGCACTGCACCATGCACACCTTTTTTCTCCGTAACAATATTAAATAGCTGATACATACCATATATATTATATATGTATATGTGACCACCTACTTCGTCTATAATCCTTGTCCTATCTGTTAAGCCTTTACTAAAATGTGCCCCCTGATCTTTTGAATTTATATAAGCCTCGGTTTCAACTATGATTCCTTTATATAATTTTTTTCCTTCCTTGCGAACAAGTATTTTCCCAAGTAGGTCTCTTGCTACTAAAATTGTGTTCCGTATATAAAAATCTCTATTTAGACGCAATTTAGATTCACCTTATACTAATTCATCATATTCTTTGAAATCAATATGTGAAGTATCGTTCTCTACAATTAATTCTATTTTATCACCATTTACTTCTGCAATATTTAATGCTGTTCCAGTATATACTGGCAAATCAGAGAATTCATCCATAGTTAAGTTTTTTATTAATTTAATAATTGCCTTAATAGTAACTCCATGGGATACAACTAATATATTTTCAGCATCTAGCTTCTTTATCTCCTCTAAAAATTGACCGACTCTTTTAAATAAGTCCATATATGTTTCACCTTCTACAGGGATGTAATCTATAGGCTTGTTTCTATATATATAGTACTCATCAGGGTATTCCTTTTCAATAACATCCAATTCCATCCCTTCCCATATTCCTAATCTTAACTCTTTTAAACCATCATGTGTTACTATTTTAGTATTTTTATCTCCCCTAATAAGCATTGCTGTTTCTAAAGCTCTATTTAATGGACTTGTATATATAATATCAAAATCTATGTCTTTGAGTCTTTTACCAAGACTTACTGCCCTAGCAATCCCTTCTTCTGTAAGTTTAGAATCCTTCCACCCTTGTAATCGTCTTTGTATATTCCACTCAGTTGTACCATGTCTTGTAATATATATTTTCATTTTCATCACCACTATTCATCAAATTCTTTAGCTAATATAGATAATTTATTGCCACTAACTCTATAAACAGTCCACTCATCCATTGGAGTTGCTCCCTTACTTAAATAAAAGTCTATGGAAGGTTTATTCCAGTCTAAACACCACCATTCAAATCTACCGCAACCTCTTTCAATTGCTAACTTGGCTAAATATGATAATAGAACTTTACCTATACCTTTGCCTCTAAATTCTGGTTTAACATAAAGATCCTCTAAATAAAGACCCGATTTTCCTAAGAAAGTTGAAAAGTTGTGAAAAAACAATGCAAATCCTACATCTTCCCCATTGTATTCTGCTAACACAACCTCTGCTGCCTTTTTATAAAAAAGTGACTCTTTAAGTATTTCTTCTGTAGCAACAACTTCATTACTCATTTCTTCATACTCAGCAAGTTCATGTATAAACTTTAGAATAAGTGGCGTATCTTTTTCCTCCGCTATACGCAGTTTTAATCCTTCAACTTTAGTAACAATATAATCACTCATATTTTATTTACCTCTATTCTTCGATGAACCCTTTACCTAGTTTTTTTTCAATATATAAATCAGTTAAGTTCCAAAATTTTTTAAAGTCCTTATATTCCTTAATTGCTTTTTCTCTATCAACATTCCCAGCTTTAATTGCTCTAATTAATATATTCTTAGGTGTATGTTCCATATCTATAAATTCCAACAATTGAACCTGATAGCCTAAGATTTCTAAAAAGTTTGCCCTTAAACTGTCTGTAACCAATGAACTCAGTTTTTCCTTAATAATCCCATGTTTTAGCATAGGCTCAAGAACCCGATTTTCTATTTTATCATAAAACTCATGTTGACAACAAGGTACAGATAAAATAACTTCTGCTCCCCAATTAATTGCCTTTATTAATGCTGCATCTGTGGCATTATCGCAAGCATGAAGTGTAACAATCATATCAACATTATCTAATGATTTAAAGTCCTTTATGTCACCATGTATGAATTGTAAATTAGAATATCCAAGTTCCTCAGCTACATCATTACAGAAGTTTATAACATCCATTTTTAAATCAAGACCTATAATATTTACATCTAAGTTTTGTACCTTTACTAAATAATAATACAACGCAAAGGTTAAATAACTTTTTCCGCATCCAAAATCTACAATATTAATTTTCCGATTCTTTTCCAATCTTGGTATTACATCAGCTACCATTTCCAGGAATCTATTAATCTGCTTAAACTTATCATATCTTTTAGCTACTACCTTTCCATTTTCATTCATAACACCAAGTCTTATAAGAAAGTCTACTTTTCTACCATCTTCTAATATATAATTCTTTGATCTGTTATGTGAATAGTCAACCTTATCCTTAGAAGGTTTCTTTCTGAGTATAGAAACTTTGCCTTTCTTACTTATTAAGACTTGATAATCTGCATCATTGCAAAATATCATAGCTTGTTTAAAGGTTGATTCTATTAAGCTTACAGTTTCTTTTATAGCTTCATTTATGTCAAGATTTTTGTGAAGCACCTTATTCGTATAATTAAATACAAATTGATATTTTAGTTGGTTTTTTATTATTACTGGTTTAATATCTACCTTAGTATAACTACTCTCATTCTTCTTTCTTAAATTACTAAGTACGGCTGATATTAACTTTTGATTTTTGAATATATCCTCTAAGAGTTTCTCAATTTCACTCATTTTTATCTCCTTTAAACTCAACATGCTATTTTCATATTTCATTATATCAATACAACTGGGGCAAATCTTTACTCCGTTATTATAGCACAAAATAAATAATCTAGTAAACCTTCTACAAAAACCCAAGGAAGAACTCACTTCCCTGGGTTATATAACACTGCCTAATACTTTCCCTATACTATCGTTAATTGCTAATAATGCTCTTGAATCATATTGAGTCTCTGATTTGTTAATCAGTATTAGCTTATTACCTCTATAGTATTCGATCAACCCCGCTGCAGGATAAACTACTAAAGATGTTCCTCCTATTATTAATACATCTGCATCTTGTATATATCTAATGGATTTTTCTATTACATTAGAATCTAGACCTTCTTCATAGAGTACTACATCCGGTTTTACTATCCCATCACATTTCTCACACTTAGGAACGCCATCGTAAGTTAAAACATAATCCAAGGTATAGAAAGTTTCACATTTCTCACAATAATTTCTATGTACTGAACCATGAAGTTCTAAAACATTTTTTGAGCCTGCCATTTGATGCAATCCATCTATATTTTGGGTTATTATTGCTCTAAGCTTTCCTTTTTTCTCTAGCTCCGCCAATGCCTTATGAGCATCATTTGGTTGTGCATCCTTATATATCATCTTAGTTTTATAAAATTCAAAGAATTCATCTGTGTGAGTTTTATAGAAAGTATGACTTAGCATATACTCCGGTGAGTATTGCAAATTGTTTTTTTCAGAATATAATCCAGCTGCAGATCTAAAATCTGGGATACCACTTTCAGTTGATACTCCGGCTCCACCGAAGAATACAATATTATTACTTTTATCTATAATTTCTATTAACTTAGTTATGGACATTAAATCAACTCCTTAGCCATTATCATTATTAACACACTTAATTATATTATAATATAAGATTTTAATTCTTTTTTAAAGCTAGGTAAAAATGTTCTACTTATAATTTCTAAATATTTAAAACATATGGTACAATGGGATATAGACAAAATGTTTTAGAATAGGAGTTTATAATGAAGTACGATAAAACTATTGAAGGCATATTTTTAAGTAGACCAAATAGATTCATAGCAAAGGTTCTTATAAAGGATAGAGAAGAAACTGTACACGTTAAAAATACAGGTAGATGTAGAGAATTGTTAGTGCCAGGTTCTAAAGTTATACTTGAGGATTGTTCAAATAATCCAAATAGAAAGACTAAATATTCTCTAATAGCAGTCTATAAAGATGAAATGCTAGTAAATATGGATTCTCAAGTACCTAATCAAGTTGTATTTGATTCTTTATCTGACAATCATGTATCTGAACTAAAAAATCTGACTTTGATTAAGAGAGAAGTTAAGTTTGGCAACTCCAGATTTGACATATATGTTGAAAATAAAGAAAAGAAGGGCTTTATCGAAGTTAAAGGGGTTACTTTGGAAAATAATGGTATAGCTATGTTTCCAGATGCACCAACTGAAAGAGGAGCTAAACATGTTCTTGAAATGATAGAAGCAGTAAAAAGTGGTTTTATAGGTGCTATTTTTTTCTTAATTCAAATGAAAGGCCCACATACATTTAGGTTGAATTGGGAAATGGATAAAAACTTTTCAGCAGCAGTTAAGCTAGCTAGCGAAAATGGTGTACAAGTATTTGCATACGATTCTATTGTAAATGAAGATTCTATATACATTGGACAACCTATAAAAATAGAATTAGATAAGTAGTTTTAAGGGTACCATAGGGTACCCTTCTTTACTTTCTTTTTACTTTAAATCTAAGTACTGTCTTTAACTTTTCTGGTGCAGTTTTCCTAAAATCTGAAATATAGATTTCTTTATGTCTTTTATCTATTCTTTCTAATCCATTCTCAGTACAAAATTCTTCCATTATCTTAAAGCTCTGAGGTTCATCGTCATAACTTCCTATGTGCATCATCTGTACATTTAAACCTTCATTTAGAGGTTCAAATCTTATTTTATCAATTAATTTATTATTCTTCTTTTTCTTAATTTTTTCTATAATATATTCTAATATCTCATCTGTTAAAAAGTCTGGTTGTCTGATCATTAGAGTATATATTAGCTTATCTTTATCTAGAGTATCTTTCCCTCTTGCTTCTTCTGCCAAATCCCATATACCCTCTAATGGAAAGACAGTATATTCATAGTATCCTTCAGGAATATTCCCAGATTTATGGCTCATTCTCACACCATATGATACTGAATATAATGCTTCAATTGCTTCAGCAAACTCAGGACCATTTGGATTGCCTTCTCCGTCTAGCATTAAATACCTCATTTCCGGAAGATCAATTATTTCTGGTTTAGTTTTAGGCAAATATATATTTTTATCTACCTTTTTCCATTCATATTTCATTTATATACACCTCTCTATTTGTAGTTAGTCATTCTTAGTTTTTTGAGTAAAACAAACTATTGCTGAACCTATTAAAGCTAATACTGAATATACAAATACCCATATAAGAAAAGTATAGTTAAACATTGTAAAAGTAGCGATAAGCCATCCTACAAAAGTTATCCCAACTACTATATATACTTTTTTTATTAATATTTGCCCAAATACTCCAAATAAAAAAGATATCAACGGAAAGATAATCAATGCCATTAAAAATTCCATAGGTAACACCTCCTTATATACCTATTTTTGATTATAACTGCTATCTTCGTATTACTTGTAAGCTTAAAACATCCTCTAATTTATCCATCAAATATGTATATGAGTCTTCTACACCTTGATTATAAAAATAATAGCCAAATTCATCTATGAAAAAGTCTAAAATCATTTGAGCACCTAAGTAACCTAACTCCTCATCTCTTTCCTGATCAAAGTAATTAATTATTTTTTTACACATTTCTTCTTTTTTCTCTTCATTAATTTGGATCTTTCTTTTCATTTTTGCTCATTTCTAAAAAAGGTAGATAGCTTAAGCTATCTACCTTTTTCACTGGGACAGGTATCCTGTCCCTTTTGTTCCACCTTGCTCTATAATCTTTCTAATCTAATACCTGTCATTTGACCGTTTAGATCCTGCTCTTCAAGTCCACTTTCATTTACTCTTTCAATTGATACAGCTAATGTTTCTTGCTTAATGAATTCTTCAAATTCATCAACTGCTGCTTGAATCTCATCTGAACCGTTATAGAAAATCTTTATATTATCTAGTACTTCATATCCGTTGTTCTTTCTCATTTGTTGAACCTTGGAAACGAACTCTCTAGCATATCCTTCATTGATTAATTCAGATGTCAAGGTAGTATCAAGAATTACAAATAGGTTGTTTTCCATAGTCACATTAAAGCCTTCCTTAGATGATATAGTAACTAGTACATAATCTTTTTCTATTACTGTATCTTCGCCATTTAGGTTAAGAGTAATTGGTCCTTCTTCTAGTTTTTCTACAGTTTCCTTAGCATCAAGCTCGTTTAATACCTTAGCAAAGGATTTAATCTTTGGACCAAGAATTGAACCTGCTACCTTAAAGTTTGGCTTCAAGGAATAGTTCATAAATTGTGAAAGGTCTTTTTCAAATACTACCTTCTTCACGTTTAGCTCTTCCATTATCAATGGTACTAAATCACTTATTTGTTCTTCATATTTACCGTCTATCAACACTTCATTTAATGGTTGACGTACCTTTATCTTAACTGTTTCTCTTGATGCTCTACCTAAACCAACTAAGCTTCTAACTAGATCCATTTTTTCTTCTATTTCTTTGTTAATTAATTCTTCATTTACTTCTGGATATAATGCTAGGTGAACTGATTCATCATCAGTTAAGTTTCTATAAAGCTCTTCAGCTATGAAAGGAACAAATGGTGCTATAAGTTTACATACACCTACCAATACTTCGTAGGTAGTATTGTATACTGCCTTCTTATCATCATCAAATTCAGTTGACCAGAATCTTCTTCTGTTTCTTCTAATATACCAGTTAGATAAATCTTCAATTACAAATTCTTGAATTGCTCTAACAACCTTAGTCAATTCAAATATTTCCATGTCCTCTGAGCAATTTTTAACTAATTGGTTGAACTTGGATAATATCCATTTATCAATCTCAGGTCTATCCTTGTATTCAATGAAGAATTCTCTCGGATCTATCTCATCAGTATTTGCATATAGTGAGAAGAAGTTATATACGTTTCTTATACTTCTAAAGAACTTAGATTCTACTTCTCTCAATCCGTCTTCATCAAATTTTGTAGGTGTCCATGGTGGTGAAACATATACTAGATACCATCTTAAAACATCAGCACCATACTTATCAAACAATTCAAATGGATCTACTGTATTGCCTCTTGATTTGGACATTTTCTTTCCATCTTTGTCTAATATTAAGTCATTAACAAGTACATTCTTATATGGAGATTTTCCAGTAACAAACGTTGATATTGCAATTAGTGAATAAAACCATCCTCTTGTTTGGTCAATTCCCTCATTTATAAAGTCTGCTGGGAATAATATATCAAAATCATCCTTATGCTCAAATGGGTAATGCCATTGTGCAAAAGGCATTGCTCCACTATCAAACCAAACGTCAATAACATCCTTTTCCCTTGTCATTGTGCCACCACATTTGTCACACTTTAGGTGAATATCATCAACATATGGTCTGTGTAGTTCAATAGACTCATCAATATCTTCAATTGCTCTTTCAACTAATTCCTTTCTTGAACCAACACTATCTATATGACCACATTCACATCTCCATATTGGAAGTGGTGTACCCCAATATCTACTTCTGGAAATTGCCCAGTCATTTATATTTTCTAGCCAGTTTCCAAATCTCTTCTCCCCAACAAATGATGGGAACCAATTTACTCCATTATTATTTTCTACTAATTTATCCTTTAATTTTGTAATCTCAATATACCAGGATGGCTTAGCATAATATAGTAAAGGTGTATGACATCTCCAGCAATGTGGATAATTATGTGCTACCTTTTCCTTCTTATACATCTTTCCATTTTCTCTTAAATATTGGATTATCTCTGGATCAGCGTCCATAACAAACTTTCCAGCCCATGGAGTTTCTTCAAATCTTCCCTCTTCATTTACTGGATTAACTACTGGAAGGTTGTATCTTCTACCTGTATTATAGTCATCTTCACCAAAAGCAGGTGCCGTATGAACTATACCAGTACCATCTTCAGTTGTAACATAATCAGCACATGTTACAAAGAATGCTTTTCCAGTAACGTTTATGAAAGGTAAAAGTTGTTCATATTCAACATATTCAAGGTCTTTACCCTTCATTTCGTCAAGAACTTCATAGTCCTCACCTAGTACTTTAGGTGCTAGAACCTTTGAAAGGTAATATATTTCATCATTTTGTTTTACCTTCACATAGTCCTCATTAGGATTAACTGTTAATGCTACGTTTGATGGTAAAGTCCATGGAGTTGTTGTCCATGCAAGGAAGTATTCATCTTTTCCTTTTAGCTTGAACTTTGCAACTACGGTTTCTGACTTAATTTCTTCATATCCTAATGCAACTTCATGGGAAGCTAATCCAGTACCACAACGAGAGCAATATGGTAGAATCTTATGTCCTTCATAGATATATCCTTCTTTAAAGAATTTATCTAAAATCCACCATACAGACTCTATATAGTCGTTATCTAATGTAATATATGGATTATCTAAGTCAATTAAATAACCCATTCTCTCTGTCATCTCTCTCCAAAGCTTCTCATACTTGAATACTGACTCTTTACACTTCTTGTTAAATTCTTCTACACCATAAGCTTCAATATCTTTCTTATCCTTAAGTTGAAGTTGTTTTTCAACCTCTATTTCTACAGGTAGCCCATGGGTATCCCATCCTGCCTTTCTCTTAACTTGAAAGCCCTTCATAGTTTTGTATCTACAAGTTAAGTCCTTTAGTGTTCTTGCCATAACATGGTGAATTCCAGGTTTCCCATTAGCTGTTGGCGGTCCCTCATAAAATATATAAGGGTTATTTGAATCTCTTGTTTCTACTGATCTTTTAAGCAAATCAATTTCTTGCCAATATTCAGAAATCTTATGCTCACGATCTTTTACAGGCTCATTAGATAAATCATTAAACCTTTTCAAATATATCTCTCCTTATTAGCATTCTAAATAATCTCGCAGTTTCGTACCCTTCCAGTAAAATGTCGGGGCACACAGCAACTCAAATTTGCTCAGGGCACGCCATCCCTCGTGCAAATTTGGTGCTTATTGCGCTTGACCTATATCAATTCGCTATCGCTCATTGCATGGTCATAAAAAATAAAGTCCCTAAGTCAAAGACTTAGGGACGAAAAATTCCGCGGTACCACCCAAATTACAGGATAATATCCTGTCACTCAATTAGTATAACGTCTACACGTAATACCTTACTGTGGTTTCAGGTATTAAGCTCAAAGGTGATTTTCACAAAGCCTCATATAATAATCTTTCACCAAATGATTACCTCTCTGTGATACTTGAACTTTGCTACTGTCCCTCTCATAGCTCTTATTAAATCTATACTAAGTTTTAATATACCTTAAAATATCACAATCTGTCAAGGAAAAAGTATATTTAATTTGCAATAATTTACAAATCGTTATTCACTATTGGTCTTGTAATTGTCTTAGTTTATATATCATTGTACTCTTATCTAGCTCTACCATATCATATGTTATATATTCACCCTTCTTTATATCCCTAGTTACTATAGTGTTTTCATTAACTAATCCAATTGGCAATAGATTTTCCTCTTTTGCTTTTTCGTAAGTTTCAATACTTCCATAGACCGTATATTCCCCTGCACCATCTAATCTTTGTCCCTTCTTTAAATCCTTTTTGGCTACAGTAATTACCTCAGCAACTGGTTTATCATATAAAGGTACAATTGTTGGCTCATTATATATATGTGCTCTTGCTATTGATATAGGTGTCTCTAAACTTGTCAAATGGTAAGGCCTATATAAAACGTAATTTGGTCCATCACCCATCTTCAAAAATTTCATCTCATGATGTACTTGAGGTAGGGATGATGTAACAATTGCAAATACCCCTGGGGCTACACCATGGGCATAATCTACAACTTTATACTTATTCAGTATTCCTCCTTCTTCCTTAAGACTATATATCTTTGGAAGATTTTTTACATCAGTTGTTGGGCCATGTCCTCCTCTTACATCAGGCACAAACCCAGTTGCATTAGCCATAGCTGCCATTTCAACCATAGTATTAGTTCCATCAATAAAAGAAGCTAATCTTAGTGGCTTTAATTGTGACTTTAAAGCCTGTTCTCTAACAGACTCAGGAGTAGCATCATAGTCAAGAGGATTATTCTTGCCTTTCCCAATAGCTAGTACTTCAAATCCTGTAGCCTCTGCAAAATCAACTATTTCTTGAACAGCTCCTGGCTCATCACCAGCACTACCTGAATAAACAACACCTGCGCTTTTAGCCAATTTATTTAAAATCGGTCCAACAACTACATCTGCTTCTACATTTAACATTACTATATGCTTCTTATTTAATATAGCATCAAAAGCAATACTAGCCCCAGCATCAGGGACTCCAGTTGCATCAACAACAACATCCACCAAATTTGGCTTTGTGGCATATTCCGTTACGTCAGTGACCACAAATTTATTATTTTCCATAGCAACATTTATCTCTTCTAAAGTCTTGGCGATTTTTATATCATCTTTAGATATGCCAGCTAATGTGTAAGCTTGAAGTGCATCTTCTATTTTATGGCTAACTACTAAAGATGGCTTCATACCCTTAACTAGCATCATCTGACTTACTAGTCCTTTACCCATAAGACCTGCCCCTACTAAAGCTACTCTAATGGGCTTGTTTTTTTCATGTAATTCTCTAAGTTTATTATTTAATCCAAACATTTTTTCTCTCCTAGTTTAAAATTTTCACTGTCAAAATCACACTTAAATATAATATCACAATTCTATTTCTTTGAAAACTTATGATTTTGCAGCATTAATCCCTGCTACATATCCTGAAGACCATGCCCATTGGAGGTTAAAGCCTCCACAGTCTCCGTCTACATCAAGTATTTCTCCAACTAAATAAAGGCCTTCTACAATTTTAGATTCCATAGTTTTACTATTTACTTCATTAGTATTAACTCCACCAGCAGTTACTTGTGCTTGCCCCCAGCCCTTATTTCCAGTGATCTTAAAGGACCACGAAGTAAGTAAATTCGCTATCTTTATAATATCCTTTTCATCTATGTTTCCAGCTGTATTTTTTTTATCTATATTTAACTCCTTTAAGACAGGCAAAATAAGCCTTTTATTTATCAAGCCTATCAAAGCCTCTTCTATTGTTTTTATAGGCATATTATTAAATCTTTTTATTAAATAAACCTTCAATTCTTCTGCAGATTTAGTATCAATAATGGATACTTTTATTTCAACTGTCTCATTTTTATTCAACAACTCATTTGCCCTTCTACTTATTTGTAAAATGGGAGGACCTGATATTCCATAATCTGTAAATAGGATATCTCCTCTGTCTTTAGCTATCAATTTCCCCTTATGGTAAATTCCTGCTGTTCCAACAAATTTAACACCATTAACCTGCTTAAAAATATTACCCTCAAGCTTAAGCTGAACAAGCCCAGGAAAAATATCTGTTATTGTATGTCCTAGCTTCTTTGCAAGAGAATAACCATTTCCATCAGAACCACTGACAGGCATAGCCATACCACCAGTAGCAAGTATAATCTTGTCACAGGAAAAATCTCTTCCATCCTTAAGCTTTACAATAAATTTCTTTTTCTTATATATATCAACAACATAAGCGTCAGTAATTAACTGAACTCCTTGATATTCTAATTCATACCTTAAAACATCTAGCATTGATGATGCTTGAAAAGATAATGGATATACCTTCCCATTGTCTTCAGTAGCGGGAGTTATCCCCAACTTCTCAAAAAATTCTATGGTTTTATTCACATTGAATTCACATAATGCATCTTCTATAAATGAAGTATCTTCTCCATGATAATTATTTAAACTTGTATATAAATTAGTATAATTACATCTTCCGTTACCAGTAGTTAGTAGTTTTTTTCCCACTCTGTCGTTACGTTCTAAAAGAATTACATCTGAACCATTTCTTTTTGCAACAATTGCTGCCATCATTCCAGCTGCTCCTCCACCAACTACAATAATTCTATTTCCCATCTCATATACTCCTTTTTTGACTATTTATGCACCTATTAAATTTGTTCTGCTTCAATTTAGAATTATTTACCTCGTTATATATTCTATACATTTGATCTTAATATGTCCATAATCAGAAGAGATTAAAAAAGAGACCTTTCGGTCTCTATATATAATTCTATACTTTTATTTATTTTTCTACCTTATTTAATACTAGGTTTAAAACTATTCCTACTAAAGCTGCAAAGCTTAAGCCTGAAATGCTTACTGTTTCATTTATCGGTATACCTACGGTAAATCCTAAGATACTTTCAAGTTGTGTGCTGAACAATCCTAATATCAAGATTGTAGACATTACCACAATATTTTTCCAGTTAAACTTAACTTCTTGATTTTTAATAGTCTGAACTCCTATTAAGGAAATCATACTGAATAGCATCAAACTTATTCCACCCATTACTGAAGTTGGAATTGTTGTCAGAGTTGCCCCTACCTTTGAAACGAAGGCTAAGATTACTGCAAATACTGCCGCCAATCTTAGAATCGATGGGTCGTAGTTCTTTGTTATTGCTAGTACACCAGTATTTTCTCCATATGTTGTATTTGCTGGACCACCAACCAATGATGCAAATGCCGTTGCTAAGCCATCACCAAGTAATGTTCTATTTAGACCTGGGTCTTCAATAAAGTTTTTACCTACTACCTGACCATTTGTTGTTATATCTCCTAAATGCTCCATGAAAACCGCAAGTACTATAGGCGCTGTTATTGCAATTGCTCCTATATCAAATTTTGGCAATCTAAATTGTGGAAGTGCCATCAACGGTGCATTTACTACTGGCGAAACATCTACTATACCAATACTATAGGAAATTGTATAGCCTACTAGAACAGCTATTAGTATTGAAAACTGTTTGATTATTCCTTTACCCTTGAAGTTAATAAGCAATGCTGTTCCAAGGGTTATTGTTGCAATTAATAGGTTTTCTTTAGCCATTCCAAAAGCCGTTGGAATTAAGTTCATTCCTATTACAATAATCATAGGTCCTACTACTTGGGGTGCTAATACTTTTTGGATTCGTTCTACGCCAATCTTTTTAATGAATAAGGACATAAGAACATATAGCATACCTGCAACAAACATTCCACCTTGAGCGTAAGCCAAGTCACCGTTATACAATTCTTTAATTGTTAAAATAACTGGAATAAAAGCGAATGATGAACCTAGAAACGCAGGAACCTTTCCTTTTGTACACGCATGAAATATTAGTGTTCCTGTACCCGCCGTAAATAATGCGATTGATGGGTCTAAACCCGTAAGAATTGGTACTAATACTGTTGCACCAAACATTGCGATAAGATGTTGCAACGCAAGAATTGATTTTTTTGCATTCTGAAGAACTACAGAGGTACCCCCTACTGCATCCTTAATAACATTATCTGTCATTTTATCTCTCCTTTCCAGCCTCACAGGACTGATTTAAAGTATTATTATTTAGTTCTTAATGATTATAACACCAGTAAGAAAATATAGCAAGAACTTTTTTTGAAAATATCTTTAAAAGCTTCTGAAGATTTATTTTTATTGCTTTTAAGTTGCTTATTGGCCGAAATTCATTAACTGTAAGTCGCATATAATTAAAATTAGCACTATTAAATTAACAAAGAGATAGACTTACTTATCTATCTCTTTAAAATTGCGGCTATAGTAATATTCAACATTAATGAAATCATTATAAATTTGTGAACCAGCAGATGAAAGTTCTGCCGTATACTGGCCATTTTCCTTGAAGTATACCTTATTATTAACATCTATATGCATCTTGTAATCCATAAGATATTGCATATATTCGTTTCCTTCCCAGCCTAATATCCCAAACAGTTCTGCCATTAATAAGTTAGGGCTAATATCATTTCCTACACCTACTAATTCATTATCTAGAACTGCTTTAGCTGAATCATTCCCCCATATAATATATGGAGTTTCATAATAATTTCTAAAGCCTTCCTCACTGGATAAATCTAGGTTAATACCTAACATTTCATATCCAATTGCATCCTGCCCAAGCCATGGATTATGATCTCCAAAGAAGACGACTACTGTAGGTTCATCCTGATTACCAAAATAGTCAATTAGCTTTTTAATAGCCTGGTCAGTTTTATATATGCCTGCCAAGTAATTATTTATTATATTATAGGTTGGTTCATGATAACCTTCCTTCCATTTTAAGAACTGATTATCTGAATATTTTTCATCAGAATATGGACCATGATTTTGGTAGGTTACTGTAAAGTTAAAATAAGGTTGATTATTAACGATGCTGTTTTCATAACCTTCTATTATAAAATCAAAGAATTCCATATCCTCATAGAAAGTTTCTTGTAATTGCTGATACTTGTTCTCATAGTAATAAAAGGTATCAAATCCAAGATAAGTATTTACATTTCTCCTATTGTAGAACCAGCCATAGATAGGATGCATTGCATCAGTTCTATAGCCCTGTTCCTTAAGGTACCATACAAAAGAATTGGTATTGCTATAATATTTAGGATGACTATTGTATCCTGTTAAAAAAGATCTCTCAGTTTGAATTGTATCCCCTGCAAATATATTAGTAATTAGCCATCCATGTATAGACTCTTTTTGAATCTCATGGAAATTTTTATAAGGATCTATACCAAATTCTACATTCTCAAATTTAGAAAAATCATTATATGCCTCAAGCATTATTGCAATTACATTTATTTTCTTATTGTTAGGGATATTCTTATACTCGTATTTACTTAAGTCTTCAATGGCCTTTGCTTCGTCATATCCTTCGAGTACTGTATCCTTAGCTGTAGTTATACTATAAATAAATGGATATACAAATCCCTTTGATTGAAATTGTTGGGTTTGTGACCATATATTAATTAGTGATTTATCACCAACTTTATTATAAACCTCATAGTTAAAATAAGGCTTTCTAAAAATTATAAGACTGATAATAAATGTAACTAGGAGTAATGATAGTCTTGTTTTTCTAGATTCTATTCTATAATCAAAAAATAGCTTTAAAAGGATTACAGCAGTAATTAGTCCAATTATAAGAACTATCATATTAGTACTTAGCTTTATCTCATATCTTTGAGCCATTCCTAACGACTCTTTAACTAATTTAATATCAATAAATGAAAATGGATCATCCCTATAGGTTAACTTAAACTTATTGATAATTGAAAATGTCACAAACAATAAACTTGAAGTAAGAAAACTAGCCCATAATCTATTAAGTATCAAATAAACTGTTACCATAAATAAAAATATAGGTATAAAGTTCATTAACAAAAGTAATCCACTTTTAAAATAGCTTCTAAATAATGGAGAACCAAATTCAAACACTGCAGTAGCAAAAAAAAATGTTATACTCATTATTAATGCACTTGATGCAAGTAATATTAAAAACGTAGCTAAATAGCGTAGATATTTGTTCTTAATATTGAACAAATCTTTAAAGAATTTCATAAATTTTTCTCCCATCTATTCATTTTTACTCTGTTTAGTATTATACATTATTATTTATTATTTAACAAATATCTGTTGATAAAGAAATACACTTACCTTAATTTAAGGTAAGTGCAAGTGAATGGTTAATATGTTAATAAAGAATAGATATTATCTAAATTAGAAAATCCTTCTTCATCTTCCCTTCCTATAATAATTGGCTTTATTCCAAGTTCTCTACAAGCTTCTAACTTTTCTAAAGTTCCACCAACATGACCACTGTCCTTCATGACACAGTAATCTGCCTTATATGTTGATAACATAATTTTATTAAATTCCTTAGAAAATGGCCCCAATAAAGCTATGATATCACCCATATGAATATTGTATTTATTGCATATCTCAATACTTTCTAATGCAGGTAAGATACGATAAATAAATCTATTATTTCCTCTTACCTTTTCAAAACCACCAATATTCTTAGACCCTGTAGTGAAAAAAACAGTGCCTGTAATTTGGGAAAGATATTCATAGCATTCCTCGTAAGAATTTAAATATATTGCATCTCCTTTATGCATAGTCTTTTTTCTTACATACCTTAAATACTTTATTCCAAGTTCTTCACTAATTATTTTAGCATTATCGGTTACTATTTTTGCATATGGATGGGAAAGATCGACAATTGTATCGATATCATTGTCTTTAGCAAATCTAATCATTTCCTCTTTATTTAATCTGCCTATTATTACATTATCAGTATTTAGAAAATCCTTACCACCTTCAGTAGCTATAGTTACAACAAAATCTTTTCTATCTCCTAATCGATTAACTAATTCCCTAGATTCTGAAGTACCTCCTATTATCCAAATCATTTTATTTCATATCCTCTCGGTGTTATAATTTTATTGTTTTTAACATAGGTATTAGAATTACCAATAATTAATACAGATAGCATGTCCACGGAATCAAAGTCAATGCTATCTAAAGTGGTAATCACAAGCTCTGTATTTGCCCTACCTGAGTTTCTAACGATTCCAATTGGAGTATTTTTATCTCTATATCTAGATATAATCTCAATTGCTTTTTCAAGATGTGTTTTTCTTCCCCTTGATCTTGGGTTATAAATTGTAATGACAAAGTCTGCTTCTGCAGCCTTGTCTAATCTCTTTTCAATTATCTCCCATGGAGTTAATAGATCACTTAGGCTAATAGATGCATAATCATGCATAATAGGAGAACCTAATTCTGATGCAGCTGAAAAAGTAGCAGTAACTCCAGGGACTACTTCAACATCTATATCCTCTGCTAATTCCAATATAGGACCAGCCATTCCATATAGACCTGCATCTCCGGTACTTATAATAGCTGTGTTTTTACCTATTTTAACCTGCTCTATGGCTAATTTACATCTTTCTATTTCACCCTTCATACCAGTGGAAATAAGCTCTTTACCATCTGTTAAATCCCCTAGATATTCAATATATGGGGTATATCCAACAATAACATCGCATTTCTTTATTACATCGACTGCTTTTAAAGTCATATTTTCACGTCCACCTGGACCAATTCCAACAACAAATAATTTTGACATTTTTTCCTCCCTACTGTTTCGATATGGATATAGTAACTCCATCAAATCTTGATTTTCTTGTTATCATCTTTCCACCAAGAAGATATGCACATGGTTCAGATACTGAATATACACCGATTGTATCCTTTACGAATTGAGATTTTTGGAACATATCCTCAATTTGTTTTATTTCGTCTATAGTAAATATTTTTAAAGGACATTTAAAGTACTCCGCTGCTTTAATAATTCCTAGTTCAAACTTTTTTACTTCTACAGTACCCATTGAATCAATACTATTAAAAGATAGGTTTTTATTCATTAACGCTGCCTTTATAGCCTCAATAATATAGTCAGACTCTATCCCTTTTCTACAACCAATACCGATATTTATATTCTTAGGTCTTAGAATTGTATATGGAATTTTTATATCCCCTATATCATACATAGATGTAACGATAATAGCTCCATCAAGAGTCAAATCAATATTAGATAAATCTGAAATTATTTCAATATTGTCGTAGTTAATTATCTTTTCATCTTCAGTATAAATACCTATTCTTTTACCATTTACCATTAAAGATGTGATTTCTTTTGCTGATACCATATCTTCTATATAATAATTATTCCTTTGTGCAAATACGTCTACGGAATCAATACCTCTGTTGTCCGAGGCAGTTGTAATAACAGGAATTGCCCCTATTTCTTCAGCTATCCACTCTGCTAATTTATTGGCACCACCTAAATGTCCTGATAAAAGAGAAATAGCAAACTTTCCAGTATCATCTACTACAATTATGGCAGGATCCTTTGACTTATTTTTAATAAATGGACTAATCATCCTTACAGCTATTCCCGTTGCTGATATAAATATAAATCCATCGTATTTTGTCCATGATTCACTAATAAAGTTTTTAATTCCACCTTGTACCTCCGAATTTGAAAAATGCTCTACTAAATATTTTGTACTTGGTAAATTAGCTAATTGTTCTCCAATAGCATATCCTTTATCAGTAAATGAAAGACAAGCTAATTTCATTATTTTGCCTCCGACCCTTGTCTAAACTTATCCTCTGAACTGAGTCTGAACTTATGAGAGAAGCTTGGGTCATATAGCTTAGACCTTTCATATTCTCCCTCAATAAAATTACCAACGAGAATCTGAGCCATTTTATTTATTCCTTTTTCTTTAATCTTTTTGGCAATATTTCCTAAAGTCCCTAATACAATTTCTTGATCCTCCCAAGATGCTTTATATACTACTGCAACTGGAAAATCGTAGGACCCATATCCTTTAGCTAATTTTTCTACTACCCTATCAATGTCTTGCACTGATAAAAATATTGCCATGGAAGCTTTATGCTTAGCTAATTCCTCAAGATCTTCACCCTCTGGTACAGGCGTTCTTCCTTCTATTCTTGTAAGAATCACTGTTTGACTTACGTTAGGTAAAGTGAACTCCTTCTTAATAGCTGAACATGCAGCAGTAAATGAGCTAACACCTGGTATAACTTCATAAATGATTCCTTTTGAATCTAAAATATCCATTTGCTCCCTAATAGCTCCATAAATAGTTGGGTCTCCAGTATGTAGCCTTACGACCTTTAATCCCTTTTTTTCACTTTCCACCATAACATCTATTACTTCCTCTAACGTCATAGAGGCACTATTATGAATTTCACAATTTTCTTTAGAAAACTCTAAATGTTCCTTTGATACTAAACTTCCAGCATAAATAATAACGTCTGCTTCTTCTAATAATCTTCTTCCCTTTATTGTAATTAAGTCAACATCTCCTGGACCTGCTCCTACAAAACTAATCATTACCCTTCACTCCTTTTACTATGTAAATTGGGTTTTGTCCCTTCATTAAGCCAATTCTATCCATATATGCACTTTGGATTAGCTGAGTTTCAATATCCTTGTAATTGTACTTATTCAATAAATTTATAAATTCATATAAGTTATTTAAGGTAATGAAATTTCCACAGACTATTCCATTTTTCTCTAAGTGATCTTTTAAATAATCAAATATTTCCTTAAGCTTTCCGCCACTTCCACCAATAAAGCATTTATTGAAATTAATATTTGGTAAATTTTCTGGAGCTTGTCCATTTATAATATTTATATTTGTATTGAATTTTTCACTATTGGCTTGTATAAGTTCAACGCCCTCTTTTTCCTTTTCAATTGCCCAGACCTTAGCTCCCTGAAGCGCTACTTCTATGGAGATGGAACCTGTTCCAGCACCTATATCTAAAAGCCTGTCGCCATCTTCTATGGCTAAATATCCAATGGTAAGAATTCTTATATTGAACTTAGTCATAGGAATATTGCCTCTGATAAACTCTTCATCTTTAATCCATTTCATTTTCAATTACCACCACTCCAAGGGAGGAGTAATTCTCAACTTCCTCGCCTATTTTTACTTTAATTATTTTCTCATCCTCGTATGATAGATTAAAACCTACATACATGGTCCCACTTATCCCAAGCTTATATAATTCACTTGATATATAGGACGGGTTATTATTTTTATCTATGAGTGCTATAGTAAGCTTATGATCTTTAACTTTATTTAAATCCCCATTTCTACCATGCAATGAAATGAGATTGGCATTTTGCCAGGACATCTTAAGTCTTGCCATCATATATTGAAATGATGACAAACCAGGTAATACTTGATTTATAACTACTTCCTTTCCTTTAAGGTACTCAACTATTCCATAGAAGTTAGGATCACCTGATGCTAAAAGTAGAACATCCCTTCCCTCTTCTAAATTATTGATTACTTCATCTACACGGCATACTTCTACGTAATCCTTCCTTATGGACCTTATTGAAGCTCCAACTCTTCCAAAAGCTATTACCTTATCAGCATTCTTAATTCTTTCAATTACGTCTATGGTTAAGTATTTAGGATTTCCCGGTCCAACTCCTGCTATAGTTAGCATATATCAACACCTCGTTCCATGGAATAAATGATTACCTTAACATCTAAGTTTTCGTCCTTTAAATATCTTCGAACTTTATCTTCGGCACCCTTTTCCATCATTTTAACTACTTGTCCATAGCCTTCCTCTATACAGATATTTAGACCTTCCTCTGCCGTAATTGCCTTATTTACTTTATTTAGAACTTCCAAAGGTGCACCCATTAGCGCTAAATAGTATATAAAGGCTTCCATTCTTCCATCGCAAACTTTACTGTGTGTGTTAAAAACACCAATAGAAAGCTTTGCAAACTTTCCTATATGACCTATTAGCGTAATTGATTTAAAGCCCTTGTTATATACATAAAGTAAGCTATCTCCCAAATAATTAGAAACCTTAACCCTAGGTTCACTTATGCCTAGACTATCAGAAATTTTCTCTCCGTAGTTTCCTGGCACTAGGACTATATGCTCTTTACCATATTTCTGTTCTAGCATATCTATCTCCATATATACGGTTTTTAATAGGGCTTCTTCACTCATTGGATATACAATACCCTTGGTACCTATTATTGATATGCCTCCTTCAATGCCTATATAGGAATTAAAGGTTTTTTTTGCGATAATCTCTCCCTGAGGTGCATATATTAAGACATCATAGCCTGAATTTTTACTAACTTTCCTTACTTCGGATTCAATCATTTTCCTAGGGACAGGATTTATGGCTGCTTCACCAATTTCTCCAAATAAGCCCTTTCGTGTAATTCTTCCTATACCTTGACCACCATCTATGAATATATGGTCATCTTTTCTTCTGCTGACCTTTGCAAATATTTCAATACCATCAGTATTATCCGGATCATCTCCTGCATCCTTAATTATAGAGCAGGATGCATAATCCTTATTTATCACTGGATTATGAACTTCCAACTTTAATTTTACATTTGCCGGAGTATCTATTTCTATATATTTAATGGGTTCTCCATTTTCTAACATAGTTGTAGCAGCTTTAGCCGCAGCTGATGCACAGCTTCCAGTTGTATATCCACATCTTAAACTTTTTCCTTCCTTAATTACATACATATCTAATTTTGACATTAGATAAGCCCCCTTATCTATTACCTTCCAACAACCATATATAACAGTGCGTTTATAATGGAAGCTGCCACATTGCTACCTCCCTTATTTCCCACTGTTGATATTGATGGAAGATTAAATTCTCTTAAATATTCTTTGGATTCTGCTGCTCCAACGAATCCTACTGGTACTCCTACTATAAATTTAGGATTTACTTTTCCTTCCTTAACTAATTCAAGTACACGAAATAGAGCAGTAGGTGCATTACCTATGACAAATATATCAATTCCCTCTTCTACAGCTAAATCCACAGCACAAGCAGACCTTGTTGTACCCTTCTCCTTTGACATTTTAAATACTCTCTCATAATCTATAAAGCATCTAAGTTCGCAACCTGCCTTTGCTAATGCCGGTTTATTTATTCCTGTATAGGCCATTTTAGTATCAGTAAATATTTTACTTCCACTTAGAATTGCTTTTTTTGCTTCTGAAATAAAATCCTTCTTAAAAACTATTATTTTTCTATATTCAAAATCTCCAGTAGTGTGTATCATTCTTTTAGCAATGATTTTTTCCTCATCAGTAAAAGAAGTATCTTCCATTACTTCATCAATAATATCCATACTTTTATTCTCAATAGCCATTGGGTTTTTAATATACATAATTATTCTCCTTATTTTTCAAAATATATTTCCTTTAGATGGTCTATAAAAATATTCTGAATACCTTCAATTTCACCTAATCCCTTTACTTCTGTAACTACATTAATTCCATTTTTCTCTAATATGCTCTTCCAGGAATCATCTTCATCCGAAGCCATATCGTTTTTTGCATGGTCTCCTGCTACAAGCATAAATGGCTTAAGCAATACTTTTTGTATATCTTTTTCCTTTAATTTTATGATTACATCTTCAATTGTTTTTTCGCCCTCAACTGTTGCTATAAAGGTATTTTCATATCCTTTTTCTCTTATAATTTTCTCTAATTTTTCATAGGAAATGTCCATTTCATGATTGGAACCATGCCCCATAAATACTATTGCTTCATTATCCGATATACCTAGAGCTTCAACCACTCTTTCATAATCTAATCCAGAAGATAATAAAGGTTTACCTATAGAAACATGAAATTCTTGATTTTCTTTAATAAAATCTCGTGATTCCCTTATTATCTTTTCATATTCTACGCCTTCGATAATAAGCAATGGCTGAATGTAAATGTCCTTAATCCCTTCTTCTTTCATCCTTGCTAAGGCTTCAGAAGGCGTATCAACATGGAAATTGTCCATATTCTTCAATTTGTTTATTACCATTCTTGAGGTAAAGGCCCTTAAGACCAAGGACTCAGAAAATTCTTCTCTTATTCTATTTTCAATTGATTCAATACATTTAATTCTGGTTTCTTCATAGGTTGTCCCAAAGCTTGTAACTATTATTCCTTTTTTCATATTGACTCCTTTATAAGTTTATTTTTTAATAACTCATTTTCATTTTTAACAAGAGGTATACCAAGGTACTCATGAATTTTAACTAACCAGGGTTTATCCAATCCTGCATCCTTAAGAAGCTTTGATTTTAGAAATATTTCTTCTGGAATTCCTTCTCCTAGAATTTCACCCTTTGAAATTATGTAAACGTAGTCGCATACCTCGTATATAAAATCCATATCATGACTTGATACTACTAGTTTTTTTTCATTACTAAGATCTTTAATTATGCTCATAACTTCTTCTGACATAGCAGGGTCCAATCCAGATGTTGGCTCGTCTAGTAAGATTACATTTGAATCCACAACCATTGCTCCACCAATTGTAACTCGCTTCTTTTGGCCATAGCTAAGAAAGTGTGTTGGTTTCTCCTTCAGATCCATTGCCTTGACCCTATCCAATATCAATTCTACCTTTTTTCTGATTTCATCTTCAGACACATTAAGGTTTCTTAGAGCAAAGGCAATATCATCATAAACCCTAGAATAAAACAACTGCTTCTCCGGATCTTGAAAAACCATTGTAACTTCTTTTCTATAATTTCTTAAAGATTTTTTATCATATTTTAAAGGGATATTATTGTATTTTATAGTACCTTTAGAAGGCCTTAAAATACCTAATATATTTAAAAACAAAGTGGACTTCCCAGAGCCATTAGACCCAATAATTCCTATTATATTACCTTTATCTAAATCGATATTTACATTTTTTAAAGCCTTAGTTCCATCTTTATATTTGTATTCTAAGGATTCTACCTTAATCATTTAATCACCTATCTTAAATTCTCCATCATATAATTTGCACTCTAAAATAACTACCATATCCCTATATCTAAGTATAAGTCTTGTAAAAAGGCTACTTATTAATAACCCTGTAGATCTTAAACTATTTTTCATATTTGAATATCCAAATTTCAATTCTTGACCAGTATGAATTTCCATAGCTTCTTTAAGAAAAATAAATATAAATCTATAAATTAGAACTAAAAGTTCGATTAAAACATTTGATAAATACATTTTTTTTAGCACCCTAATAATATTATTTAAAGGCGTTGTAAGTCCTAGGAAAAAGGTAGAAGCCATAGCTGCAAATACTCTTGTAGATAACAAAATCGACTCTTGAAGTGCACTCTCAGTAATACCTATATAATAGTTAAATATCTCAATTCTCCAAGCGTATATATCAACCCTTGATATGCTAATTAGAATAGTTAAGATACTTAATACCAAGAATGTACTAGGTATAAATAAAAGTTTAAAGTATTTATTAATTGGTATGCCAGCAACAACAGTAGTTAACATACTCATAATGATTAGTATTGATAAGTTTATGTATATATTAGTTGTAATAGTAGCCATTGCTAAGGCAATAACCACTATTGCAAATTTAATGTAAGGATTGGTATTTGTTAATCTATTGGTATATGCGTATTTATCTATTAGAAGCAATTCTTTTTCTCTCCCTAAGCATTCCAATGATATATCCTATTGTCCCTGCGCCTATGGCAACCTGTGTAGAAAATAATAAGCTTTCTATTTCTCCACTTGGTGGCTCCCATATAGGTTCTGCCCAAGGCTCGTAATCTGGTGCAATTTCTAAAATAACACCCTCAGCCTCTCCATCTGCACCGCCAAATTCTGAATCCCCCATAAATATTAAGGGCACTAATATAATTCCTACTACTATTAAAAGAAGTACTAAATTAATTCTAGATGTTTTCAATATTAACCACTCCCTTACTGTTATAATTAACTAAAAGATTGTAGATTATAGCTGTAAGTAAACCCTCTACAATTGCTAGTGGAATTTGAGTTACAGCAAAGACGGATAAAAATTTAGCTAGAGATCCCATTAGACCAGTAACTGGATCTTGAAAAACCACTGACAATTGAATAGCTGTAACCACATATGTAGCTAAGTTTCCAAAGGAGGCTGCTAGAAATACTGTGAAACGCTTATTAATCCTAGTATTTTTTAGCCCTCTATATATAATATAGGAAACAATAGGTCCAACTATAGCCATGGAAAAAACATTAGCTCCAAGGGTAGTTAATCCTCCATGTGCTAGCAATATTGCTTGAAATAGTAATACTATAGTGCCTACTACAGTCATAACAGTTGGGCCAAATAAAATAGCACCAAGTCCAACTCCTGTTGGATGAGAACAACTTCCTGTTACTGATGGTATCTTTAATGCAGAAAGTACAAATACAAATCCTCCTGCTAATCCTAATAGAATTTTAGCATTCACGTCGTCTTTAAAAACTTTTTTTATTTTTCTTAAGCCTATTACTAAAAATGGTAATGATACTATTGCCCAAAATATCGCCCATTTAGCTGGAAGAAAACCTTCCATTATATGCATAGCATTACTAACACTTGGTGTTGATAACAGTAAAAATAATATGCCTAAAATTAAATAATTTTTCTTTTTCAAAATAATTCACTCCTTGACTTAAGTTTATATCAAAAATAGAGATCTCTAGTGGGACAGGTTCAATTGATTAAAGATTTCTAATAACCTTAAGTTGTTTGCTCGACTCTTTATAGCAACCCTGATATGATTCTTTCCTAGGTCTTTGAAGCTAGAGCATTTTCTAATTAATATCCCTTTAGATAGGAAGAAATTAAAGACATATTCTTCATCCCACTTTAGCAACTTAATCAAAATGTAGTCAGTATGTGTTTTATAAGGTTTAATACCTTCTATTTTTGAAAGTTCTGTAAGCAAAAATTGTCTTTCACTTTCCATATAAATCTTACTTTTTTCTATATACTCTCTATCATTAAATATAAATTGTCCTGCCGCATCAGCTAGTGTATTTACACTCCATGGTAGCTGATTTTTTTCTATTTCTTTTTTCCACTCAGGTGAAGTGCATCCATAGCCAAGTCTAATGCCGGGAAGAGCAAAGAACTTAGTAGCTGCTCTAATAATTCCTATCCTTTCAAATCCATATTCTTTAAAAATTTGTATACTATCATAATCCTCAGGACAAAATTCAAAGAAGGCTTCATCTAGCACTAGAAAAGCTTTAGCTTTCTTTACTATTCCATAAATTTCTAGTAATTGGTCTTTTTCTATTCTTAGCCCAGTAGGATTATTAGGATTACCTAATATTAGTAAATCTCCCTCTGAAATAACATCTAGCTTATCTATATCTATAGTGAAATCATCTCTATATGGGATTTTAATTACTGGTTTCCCATGGATAATTGCTCTCTTTTCATACTCAGAAAATGAAGGAGTCGTTATAATTACTCGTTTTGCACTAATTACAAAGCTGTCTATTATTTCAACTGCTCCATTTCCAACTAAAATATTATCCTTATCACAATACAAATAATTTGATATTGATTCCTTCAACTTTCTATACTTAATATCAGGATAAGCTATTAAAGATTTAAAACTATCAATAAGTACTTCCTCTAATCCCTTAGGAGGCCCTAATGGATTAATATTGCTACTAAAGTCTATAAGTTCACCATCATATCTATCCTTATATGTAAGTAAATCTGCACCGTGTTCCATTTAATCACAACCTTTATATAATTTTATTGGGGATAAAGTACGGGCAATTATTGATTTTATCCTCATATATACTTGCATCTATTCTAAATACGTCCCTTATTAATTCAGAGTTCATTATTTTCTCAGGGTGACCGCACTTACACACTTTTCCATTCATAAGCACGTAGATCTTATCTGAGTATCTTGCAGCTTGGTTTAAATCGTGTAGAACCATAATAACAGTTATTCCAAGTGTTTCGTTTAACTCCTTAACTAACTCTAAAACCTCCATTTGATATGAAATATCTAAATATGTAGTTGGCTCATCTAATATAAGTATTTTTGGTTTCTGGGCTAATGCCATTGAGATCCATGCTCTTTGTCTTTCTCCACCTGATAGAGTCATTACGTTTCTATCCCTTAAGGAAAATACTCCTGTTTTCTCCATTGCCCACTGAATAATCTCATTATCTATCTTCCCTAATTTTTTCCTGAATCCAAGATGTGGAAACCTCCCATAGGATACCAATGATTCAACTGTTATATCGCTAGATATTGTTTTGACCTGTGGTAAAACCGCTACTTTTCTTGCAATTAACTTTGTAGGTATTTCTTTTATATTGACGCCTTCTAGAGTTATCTCCCCTTCATCTATGGCTATAGATCTTGAGATTGCTTTTATAAGGGTTGATTTCCCTGATCCATTTGGACCAACAACAGTAACTACCTCTCCCTTATTTGCCTCTAAACAAACTTTATTAACTGCAATCTTATCTCCATATTTAATTGTTACCTTGTTTGCGTTTATGCCTATGATAACCCACCCCTTTCTTTAGTAGATATAGAAAGAATGGAGCTCCTAAAGATGACATAACAATACCAACTGGGATTTCCATTGGTTGAAATAGCACTCTCGAAATGGTATCACACAGCATTACCATTGTTGCCCCAAATAATACGGTTCCTGGAAATAAATATTGATAATCAGATCCTATAATCAATCTTGTAATATGAGGAACCATTAGACCAACGAAGCCTAGCAAACCCACTACGCTTACAGCACTTCCAGCTAAAAGAGATGATAAGACAATAAATATAAATCGTGTCCTCTCAACATCTAGGCCCAATCCTATGGCAACTTCATCTCCAAGTAAAAGAATATTTAGCTTAGTCGGTAAAAACATAAGTATTATACTGCAAATAATAGTATATGGTAGAATCAAGCTTACTTCATTCCATGTAATTGCAGATAATCCCCCAACCATAAAGCTTAAAACTCCTGATACTCTATCTGGATAAAATGTCATCAAGGCGTTATTACCTGCACCAAATAAAGATGATACTGCAGTTCCTGCTAGAATCATCCTTGTAGGCATAACTCCTCCATTCCAAGCTAGTAAGTAAATTAACATAGTAGCTCCCAATGCTCCTATAAATGCAGCAAAAGGAACAAGATAAAAATAACCTGGAAATAGAATTAGAATAATTAAGCCTGCCAGTCCTGCCCCTGCAGAAACCCCTATGGTACTCGGACTAGCTAAGGGGTTTTTCATTATACCTTGTAAAATAGCGCCAGATAGAGAAAGATTTATTCCCACCAATGCTGCTGCAATTGTGCGGGGTAGCCTTACATTCCAAATTATCTGGTAGTTAGTACTGCCCTTGTTGTACAAAAGTGTTTCTATAATTTCCATAGGACTTAAATTCACGGCACCATTTCCTACGCTTATGAAAAATGTAGCAACCATTAAAATAAATAACGCTAAAATAAGTGATTTCTTCTTTGTATTTTTCATATGATTACTTATTGAATACCTCTGGATATAATATTTTCGCCATATATTCGTAGGCCTCCGCATATCTATGATTTGCTTTATAGGTAAATAAATCCTTAGGTAAGATTATATATCTATCGTTCTTAACGGCTGATAAGGAGCCCCACGCTGGATTAGACTCTGCTTCTTCCTTGATTTTTTTCATTACCTTCTCTTGGTCGCTACCATGATTTTGTACCAAAATAAAATCTGGATCTTCTTTAATAAGTTTTTCCATACTAAAAGTTTGATCCTCAAGATATTCGTTTGGGCCATCTACTATATTAATGGCATTTAAATCTCTAATAATTTCTCCAACTGTAGTATTAGAACCTCTAGCTCTAACATCCCTTGCAGAAGCATACATTAGGAATACTTTTGGCGGATTACTATCTTTAGTTTTCCCAATTATTTCTTGTATTTCCTTTTCTATTGCTACTGCATTTTCCTCATATAAGTCTTCCCTATCATTAATTGATGAAAATAATTTAACTGCTTTGTAATAGTCATCTTTAAATTTATAATCAAAGGCTATTACTTGAATATCATTTTGCTTTAATTGTGGAACCATCTTCATCTGTGAAGTGGTGTTGGAACTTAAAATAACTAAATCTGGTTTTAAAGAGATTATCTTTTCTAAACTAATAGAACCCATTGTTCCCACTGTTTCAACTCCTTCAGTACCAGGAATTGATCTTCCGGATGTATCTTCAACCATGCCAACTAGGGTACCACCATTTTTAGTCCAAATATCTATAAATGATGAAAATAAAACAACGGTCCTTTCTGGATTTTTATTTATGGTAACTTCTTCACCTGTTCCATCTATAAATGTAACAGTATCCTCATTTACAATAATTCCATATTCATCTTCTACAACTTTATCTTCTTTATCTTGCTCTAACACTTCCTCTTTAGTAGCTATTTCCGCTTTTGAAGTACAACCCGATAAAAAACTAACTGACATAAGTATTGATAATAATAGTAATAAAATTTTGTTCCTATTCTTATTCATCCTTGTCCACCTACTTTCTTCTTCCTAATATTAATGAAATATAATCTTTATCCTTTAAAATTTCTTCCTTATCAGTAAGGACTTCTTGATTATCTAAACTTGCTCGCTTTACATATGTATAATTAAAATCAATTCTCTCTAAATTGTTTAAGATTTCCTCTTTGTTCTTAAATGTTTTTAATATTGCAACTGCATCGATATTATCAATTAACTTTTCATCATATTCATCACAAAGTAAGAATGAATCTCCTTTAACTGTAAGTGGCATCTTACTTGCACATGCAGCAGCTACAAAGGAAGGTATACCAGGAACAATTTCAATACCTATATCCCTGCCCTCCAACTCATTCATAATATAAATGAATGTGCTATAAATC
This sequence comes from Firmicutes bacterium FC7, assembly GCA_022760735.1. Lineage (GTDB taxonomy): Bacteria > Bacillota > Clostridia > Tissierellales > Tissierellaceae > UBA3583. Next base: position 4,822 of record JAKELU010000015.1, on the reverse strand, counting down.
ATAGAATCTCCAATTGTTAGAAATGCTCCACTTTTCCCAGCTGGAATCTCCTTAAAAATAGTATCAGCAGCTTTCATATAATCTTCTTTTGTAACGTTTCCCATGGGAAAATCAATTAGTACTGTTCTTTTATCCCCTATATACTCTTTGGCTGTATCCAATGCCATATTTGTCCCTTTATTATTCGGTGCAAATATTACATCACACTCTTTCATTACATTGACAGCCCTAATCGTTAATAAGTCAGGCGCTCCAGGCCCTGTTCCTATTCCATATAACTTTTTCATTTATAACTCCTTTCATCTACATAATAAATTTAATAAACAATATAAAATTAAAAATCCAACTTCTGCTCTATACATAATTTCAATTGTATTCTTTATATGTTCTTGATTGATTTTGTTTAAATAATCCCCTATGAAAGGCTTGTCCACATACAAACCATGATAATAATTTCCTCCTCCAAGTTGTATTCCTAGTAACCCTGCTACTGCACTTTCAGGATAGCCACTATTGGGACTTTTATGGTTCTTATGGTCTCTTTTCATTATTCTAAAGCCATTTTTATGATCAAACCTTCCAATTGAGAATAGATTCATTAGCAAACCTGTTATTCTGGCAGGTATGAGATTAAATAAATCATCGGTTTTGGCAGGAAAATAACCTATATCCTTATATTTTCCATCCATATATCCTAACATTGAATCCATGGTATTAATAAATTTATATGCAATCCCACCTGGCGCACCTAACAGTACAATGTATAATAAAGGTCCAATTACCCCATCAGATGTATTTTCGGCAACAGTTTCTATAGTTGCTTTAATTACTTCTTCTTCACTAAGTTTGTTAGTATCTCTTCCAACTATGTATGATAATCTTTTTCTTCCCTCTTCGATACCTTTATCTAATGCCCTAGATATATTAATAGCTTCATTATGTAAACATTTTGTAGCTATACAAGTATAAATAAAGTAAGTATTTATAACAGTATTTAAAACTTTGTAATTTCTAGTAAGGTATAGTATTAAAAATGGAATGCTAAATCCTAAGGATATATTTGCTAGTACAATAAAAAAACCTGAAAACTTTAAACCTTTCTCTGACTTGAAAATTTTTCTTACGATTTTCTCCTCTACGGAAATTGTCTTTCCCATCAGCTTAACAGGGTGAGGAAATGAATATGGATCTCCTATTAAAAAATCTATAATTATAGCTAAAATTATACTTATCATATTTCTCTTTACAAAATCTAAAGCTTACTTTTAGATTTATACTCCTTTATTTAAAATTCCATAAATTAACTCTATATTAAGTGAATCCCTTAAAAGAGAAGCTAACTTATCATATTCTCCATCTGTGTTTTTTATCAAATCTATATCTGCCTTCTTTTGGCCGCTTAAAGTGTTTTCATAGATGCTATCCTCTTCTTCAACTTTTATATTTACATATGGTACAACACCTATGGAAGGCACATTAATTAATTCCTCTAACATTTCTATACCAGGTTTCAAAATTTCAACATCTCCACGAAACTTATTAATTATTGTACCTTTTATTAAATTTCTATACTCTTCATTCTGAAGCATATAAGTTCCATAAAGGGAAGCAAAGACGCCACCCCTATCTATATCTCCAATTATTAATACTGGAGAATTTGCTAACTTGGCCATCCCCATATTGGAAATATCATTCTTAATATTTATTTCAGCTGAGCTTCCAGCTCCTTCAATGACTATTATGTCATTTTCCTCAGCTAAACTATTGTATGCATCCATTATTTTAGGAATTAAGGAAATTTTATACTCTGAATAATTCACTGTTGACAAATTATTAATTACTTCTCCATTTACTATAATTTGAGAAGTACTCCTGCCTGAAGGTTTTAATAGTACAGGATTCATCCTAACATCAGGTTTCTTATATGCTGCTCTTGCCTGAACTGCCTGCCCTATTCCCATTTCTAATCCATCATCTGTAATATATGAACTTGAAGATATGTTCTGAGATTTAAATGGTGCAACTTTGTATCCATCTTGTGCAAAAATCCTACACAATCCAGCAGTTATCATACTCTTACCTGCATTTGACATTGTCCCCTGTATCATTATTGATTTAACCATATATATCTATCCTCTCTGTTTATATTAGACCTATTCTTCTATTGAGTTAACTCTCTTCTTATTTATAGTATTATTCTTTTTCCCCTCAGCACTACCGTGAGTATATCCTATAACGTCAAAGTATTTAGATATCTCGTCCGCAAATTCTTCATAGTGTTCACACCTTCCCCTTATACATGAGGATAGATGGATTGTATCTACATCTACTTTTTTAAATTTTTCAATTTTAACTTGAAGGCTTTCCATTGCATCCTCACAACCATTACAGCTATTAAATGAAACTAATTTATACTCAGAGTCTTTATAGTTACTAAAAGAATCCTCATTATTATTAAAAGCCCTCAAACATCCATTAGCTGTGCATCTTTTTGCAACATTACCACATACATATATTCCTATTTTTTTCAACTTCAGTCCTCCTTATATGATGTCATTTCTTTAATGCCTCTATATTCTATACATTTTTTGATAAATGCTTTTGCAAAGTTTATATTTCCCCAGAGATGCAGGTGTGGATATCCAGCATATAAACTTTCATTTGCAAATATAGACTTTCTTAGTCTCCCACTTGATTTCTTGATAGCAGTAAAAGCATCTCCATCATCTTCGCTCTTTGCATAATGAAATTCATGAGCATTGATTGATTCTCCCTTTTTGCAGAATAAATTATCCTCTTCTGCTATAAGTTTGATATATCCAAAATTTTGTAATCTATTTGTCAATATAGTTTTGGTATTTATTACGTTTACCATTCTTCTATCTTCTATGGCGGTTCCAAGGTAGATAAAGCCACCACATTCTGCATAGGTAGGGATAGCTCTTTCAATAGCATTTCTGATACTTTCTAGCATAGTAGTATTTTTTGATAGCTCGTCTACATATAACTCAGGATAACCACCTCCTAAAATGATTCCATCTATGTCTTCTGGTAGACTTTTATCATTTAGGGGTGAAAATTCAATTATTTCAGCACCTAATTTTCTTAACAATCTTAAATTATCCTCATAATAGAAGCAAAATGCTCTATCCCTAGCTAATGCAATTCTTGCATGTCCTATTTTTTCAACTTGTATTTCTTTATAGTAAAGTTCAGGTACTTCATTAGATAACTTTATAATCCCATCTAAATCAATATATTTTGAAGCATTAGCTGCTAAAAAATCTATTTTTTTACGTAGATCATCAATTTCATTAGCGGTAACTAGTCCCAGATGTCTACTTCCTATTGTGGCTTCAGGTATATTAGGCATGAATCCTAGCACTTTTACGTCATTATTTTTTTCAATGATCTCCTTATACATAGGATACATTCCTTCGCTTATTCCATTTAAGATAATGCCTTTTATTGTGTTTTTTGAAAAATTTAGATATCCCTTTATTAAAGCAACTATTGATAAAGCCATACCTTTAGCATTAACTACTAATATCACTGGAGTATTTGTTTTATTAGAAAAATCATTAGATGAAAATTCAGTGTTTTTAAAACCTATTCCATCATAAAATCCCATTACTCCTTCAACTACCGATATGTCATTACCCTGACTATTTTCGGAAAATAATTGTTTTACCGCATCTTCGCCACACAAAAACATATCAAGATTGCTAGAATTTATGCCCGTGACCTTAGTATGAAACATTGGGTCTATGTAGTCTGGTCCACATTTAAAGGATGCTACTTTTAATCCTCTATTTGCAAGCGCTTTTAAAATCGCACAAGTTATGGTTGTTTTACCACATCCACTACCAGTACCTGCTATCATAATTCTGTTGAAATTGTTACTTTTAATTATTCTATTCATATTTTTCCTCCAAATAAAAAATACACCTATCTTACAAAAGATAAGTGTATAAAAAGGCACAGTTAGATATAAACAGTTTCTCTTTCCTATCCATCGTAAGAAAAACACGAGAAAATAATTTGTATCCTGACTTAAGCATCATCGCACATACAGCCTTCCCAGTTACCCAGTGGCATAATTGCATGTACTCCTCTATCACAGTTGCGGGACAGTGTGGGATTCGCACCCAGCTTCCAAATATTATATATTCAATTGACAAAATCATTATATATTAAAAAAAAAGAAAATGCAAGTATAACTATCAAATTATATTATTTTTGCTTAGATTTCCTTTTATAGTTAGACAATTCAGTGAATTTATCTTCCAATATTATTTTTATTAAAAATTTTAAAAACCTATATCTTATAAAATTATTTTTTTAATATACGATTACTAATATACATTCAAATTATCTCTTTTTAAAGGTCTAACATAAAAAAATCCTTATTTCACAATTGAAATAAGGATTTTTTTCTACTATGGTCGGCTTCGTTATCCAAATCATAGATTTGGGCTGCGCGACATCTAACCTACCTTCAACTCACTATCGTTCGTTGGGTTAGGTCATGA
>JAKELU010000015.1:0-219 GCA_022760735.1 Firmicutes bacterium FC7 | reverse complement strand
GTGTCCCTCCTGCTATCGTCACCAGACGAAAACTACATTCAACAATATATATATTTTTTTCGCATCCGCTAACTCAAATCTATTTGTTCGTTTTCACTCACATAGATTTGGTGCTTATGCATCTGACCTACTAAAGTTCACTATCGTTCACTAAGTTAGGTCATTATAGGTCAAGTCCTCGACTTATTAGTATCTCTTAGCTTCGAACATTACTGCTCT
>JAKELU010000014.1:588-58692 GCA_022760735.1 Firmicutes bacterium FC7 | reverse complement strand
CTGTTCACCGCTAAAAGCTCTTTAGAACCACCCGCTTAGCGGGTGGTATTCATAAACAATAATAGTTCTGTCTATAAATAGACAGAACTATTATTTCATAAATTTAATTATTTGACAACAATATTATAAATTTTACCCATTACAAAGATCTCTTTTACTATATTTTTCCCTTCAATGAATTTTGAAATTCCTTCATCTGCTAAAGCCTTTTCTCTTACCATTTCCTGAGTATCAGTAACGCTAATCATTAACTTACCTCTAACTTTTCCGTTTACTTGAATAGGCATTTCTATAATTTGATCTTTTGTTTTTTCTTCATCATATTTAGGCCATGAAGCATTAAATAGATTTCCTTCTAGACCAACAGTCTCCCATAATTCCTCAGTAATATGAGGCGCTACAGGATTTAGTAGTATTAATAAAGTTTCAAAGTCCTTCTTAGTGATTTTTCCATAGCTATTAAAATCATTTAATAGTGACATTAGAGCAGCAATACCAGTATTAAACTTCAAAGATTCAAAGTCGTCTGAAACTTTTTTTATAGTCTTATGAATCGTTGATTCTAACTCTTTTGTATATTCGTTACCTTCAACAACTATATCCTGAAGTCTCCAAACTCTTTCTAAGAACCTTCTGCACCCTTTTACTCCATTTTCTGACCATGGAACTGATTTCTCAAAGTCACCAATGAACATTTCGTAGGTCCTAAGGGTGTCTGCTCCATAATCTCTTACAATATCATCGGGATTAACAACATTGCCCCTAGATTTAGACATTTTTTCATTATTGTTACCTAAAATCATACCATGAGATGTCCTCTTAGCATATGGTTCAGGACATGGAACTATTCCCAGATCATATAAGAATTTATGCCAGAATCTAGAATATAGTAAGTGTAAAGTGGTATGCTCCATTCCACCATTGTACCAATCTACTGGCAACCAATAATCTAAAGCATCCTTGGATGCAAGTTCATCGTCATTATGAGGATCTATATATCTTAAGAAATACCAAGATGAACCAGCCCATTGCGGCATAGTATCAGTTTCTCTAACTGCTTTTCCACCACACTTAGGGCATGTTGTATGAACCCAATCATGAATATTAGCAAGAGGTGATTCTCCATTATCAGTTGGTTCATAATTATCTACATCAGGCAACATTAATGGTAATTCATTTTCTGGAACTGGAACCCACCCACATTTGTCACAATGAATCAATGGTATAGGCTCTCCCCAATATCTCTGTCTTGAGAATACCCAGTCTCTTAATTTATAATTGACCTTTCTTGTACCAATGCCTTTTTCTTCTAAGTAGTCTGACATTTTCTCTATAGCTTCTTTTACTTCTAAACCATTTAGGAAGTCTGAATTAACTAATTCGCCTGAGTCAGTATCTGTATAAGCAGCTTCCTCAATATTACCGCCCTTAATAACCTCAATTATAGGCAAATCAAATTTTTTTGCGAATTCCCAGTCTCTTTGATCATGACCAGGAACTGCCATTATTGCTCCTGTACCATAAGTTATAAGAACATAGTCAGATACCCATATAGGTATCTCTTTGTTAGTTGCAGGATTAATTGCTTTAAGACCATTTAATTCAACTCCAGTTTTCTCCTTTGAAAGCTCAGTTCTTTCAAAATCTGACTTCTTAGCCACTTCTTCTCTATATGATAATACTTCTTCGATATTTTCAATTTTATCTTTATATTTATCTATAATTGGATGTTCGGCTGCTATAACCATATATGTTGCACCAAATATTGTATCAGGTCTTGTTGTAAATATTTTTAACTTATCATCACCTTTTGCAATGCTAAAATCAACTTCCATTCCTTCAGATTTTCCAATCCAGTTTTTTTGCTGGATTTTTACTCTTTCAATATAATCAACTAAATCAAGATCTTTAATAAGTTTTTCAGCATAGTCCGTAATCTTTAGCATCCATTGGTTTTTAACTTTTCTAACAACTTCACCACCACAACGCTCACAACTTCCATTAACAATTTCTTCATTTGCAAGCCCAACTTTACAGGATGTACACCAATTTATTGGCATTTCATGTTTATATGCCAGGCCTTTTTCAAATAGTTTTAAGAAAATCCACTGAGTCCATTTATAATAATTTGGGTCAGTAGTATTGATTTCTCTTGACCAATCAAAAGAAAATCCTATGGACTGAAGTTGTTTTTTAAACCTTGCAACATTACGCTCTGTTACTATTCTTGGATGAATTTTGTGTTTAATTGCATAATTTTCAGTTGGTAAACCAAAAGCATCCCATCCCATAGGGAATAAAACGTTATATCCCTCTAATCTTCTTTTTCTTGATACGATATCAAGAGCAGTATAAGGTCTTGGATGTCCTACGTGTAAGCCCTCACCTGATGGATAAGGAAATTCAACCAATGCATAAAACTTAGGTTTATCACTATTATTTGATGCTTTAAATGGTTGTTTTTCCTCCCAGACTTTTTGCCACTTTGGTTCTATCTCATAAGGTTTATAATCTCTCATTTCTTTACCTCCTAAATTAAATGAAGCACTACTTAAAACTCGCATGAGTTTACGGTTCTTGGGAAAGGAATTACATCCCTAATATTAGACATACCTGTTAAGTACATAATAGCTCTTTCAAATCCCAATCCAAATCCTGCATGTTTAGTACCACCGTATTTTCTTAGTTCTAAATACCACCAGTAATCTTCTGGATTCATTCCATTATCTAGTATTTTCTGTTCTAATACGTCAAGCCTTTCTTCTCTTTGACTGCCACCAATTATCTCTCCAACCCCTGGAACTAATAGGTCCATAGCTGCCACTGTCTTATTATCATCATTCAATCTCATATAGAAAGCCTTTATTTCCTTCGGATAGTTTATTACAAAAACAGGTTTTTTAAATACCTTTTCAGTTATATATCTTTCATGCTCTGTTTGAAGGTCAACTCCCCATTCAACTTTATATTGGAAGTCTTCTTGAGCTTCCTTAAGCAACTCTATAGCTTCAGTATATGTAATTACACCAAAGTCAGAGTTTACTACATTTTCAAGCCTTTCAATAAGACCTTTATCTATAAAATTGTTAAAGAATTCCATTTCTTCCTTTGCATTTTCCATTACATATGAAATAATATATTTCATCATGTCTTCAGCTAGCTCCATATCATCCTTTAAGTCTGCAAATGCTATTTCAGGCTCTATCATCCAGAATTCTGCTGCATGTCTTGCAGTATTTGAATTCTCAGCTCTAAATGTAGGTCCAAAAGTATATACATTCCTAAATGCTAATGCGTAAGCTTCCGCTTCCAGCTGACCACTTACTGTAAGATTAGTACTCTTTGAAAAAAAGTCTTTTGAGAAATCTATTTGACCATCCTCTGTTCTTGGTGGATTGTCAAAATCTAAAGTTGAAACTCTAAACATCTCTCCTGCACCTTCAGCATCACTTGCAGTTATAATAGGAGTGTGAACATATACAAATCCTCTTTCTTGGAAAAACTTATGAATTGCATATGCTGTCAATGACCTTACCCTAAATACAGCACTATGGGTATTTGTTCTAGGTCTTAAATGTGCAATAGTTCTTAAATATTCAAGTGTATGTCTTTTCTTTTGAAGTGGGTAATCTGAAGATGAAAGACCTTCAATAGTTATTTCATTTGCCTTTATCTCAAAAGGCTGTTTAGCTGTAGGTGTTGAAATCAATATTCCTTTTACCTTTATAGCTGAACTAATAGGCAGTTTTTCAATTTCTTTAAAATTGTCTAAAGTATCATCAAAAACTATTTGAAGATTTTTAAAAAAAGTACCGTCATTTAATTCTATAAATCCAAATGCCTTTGATGATCTAGACGTCCTAATCCAACCTTCAACTATTATTTCTTTATCAAAATATTTTTCACTATTTTTAAAAATATCTCTAATAACTAGCTTCATTGTTATCTCCTCCATTTAATTTATCTATACAAAAAACCTTTCATCCAAAAACAAGGACGAAAGGTATATTTCCGCGGTACCACCTTAATTGCAAATGCCTCTTTACGCCTATAACGCAGGCCAATCGTCTAAGTCTACTCGTAATCCTTTCGATTAGAAACTTGGGGATGTTCTTCAATATAAGCTTAGTACCGAAGTCTCACTACCATCGGCTCCCTTTAACCAGTCCTTATACCTACTCTTCCCTTCATCGTTTTACATTATATTATAATACTGCTTAGATAAAATAATAAAATAAGATTTTTTATCATTTAAAGAATGAAAGAAATTGATTATCAATTTCATCAGACTGCTGAATTAAGGTAACAGATTTGCTTTCTTTCATTTAACCTCATTTAGGCATAGAAGAAATTGCATAGCAATTTCAACATACAGCCGCACTAAACTTAATTCAATTTAAGTTCATTATAAATAGTTTACCTTTCTTTGTCAATTAAATTACTTAATCTTTCTTTTATAACCTTCTCATAACCATTGTCAGATGGTTCATAATATTTAACTTCTATAAATTCTTTAGGCAGATAGTCTTGCTTAACATAGTTTCCTTTATAATCATGAGGATACTTATATCCCTTACCACTACCCAACTTTTCAGCACCAATATAACCAGTTGCCTTTAAATGTGTTGGAACTTTTCCTATTTGCTTATTCCTAATATCATCTAAAGCCTTATTTATAGCTACATATGATTTGTTACTTTTAGGTGCAGTAGCCACATATATGGCAGCTTGTGCTAATGGAATCCTGCCTTCTGGCATCCCTATAGCATTAATTGCATTGAATGCTGCAACTGCTACCTGAAGAGCATTAGGGTCAGCGTTGCCTACATCTTCTGAAGCAGCAATGATTATTCTTCTTGCAATAAATTTTGGATCTTCACCTGCATTTATCATTTTCGCTAACCAATATATGGTAGCATCTGGGTCACTTCCCCTCATGCTTTTAATAAAAGCAGAAATAGTATCATAATGTTCATCTCCACCTTTGTCATAACGAGCAGATTTTATCTGTATAGATTCTTTTATTTTGTCCAAATCCAAGACAATTATCCCTTTTTCATTTGGTGGCGTTGATAGTACTCCTATCTCAAGGGAGTTTAATAGTACTCTTCCATCACCTTCCGAAACAGTAAGCAAATAATCTAATGCTTCTTCCGTAAGTTTAACATTATATTTTCCAAGTCCTTGTTCAGAGTCAGACAATGCTCTAAACACTAATTTTCTTAAATCTTCCTTACTTAAGGATTCTAGGACTAAAACCATAGACCTAGAAAGCAAGGCTTTATTAACTTCAAAATATGGATTTTCTGTTGTAGCACCAATAAGAATTATAATACCTCTTTCAACAAAAGGCAGTAATGCATCTTGTTGAGACTTGTTAAACCTATGAATTTCATCAATAAATAAAATAGTTCTCTTGTTATAAAGTTTCAAATTTTCCTCTGCTCTTTCCATTACCTCTCTAATGTCTTTAACACCTGAAGTAACTGCAGAAAGCTTTTCAAATCTCATATTTGTTGTATTCGCAACAATCATTGCAAGGGTTGTCTTTCCCACACCCGGAGGACCATATAGAATCATAGAAGTTATCCTATCAGCCTTTATAGATCTATATAAAAATTTACCTTCTCCTAATAAATGTTGCTGTCCTACAAATTCTTCTATTGTTCTTGGTCTCATTCTATCTGCTAGGGGTGCATTTCTTTTTAACTTTTGTTCCATTGACATAGAAAATAAGTCCATATAATCACCTTCATATATAATAATGCTATTATAGCATATTTTCAATCCAAATCCTTTAGTATAATAGCATAATTATTTACTTCATCTTTAGCATCATATAATATAGTAACATTCCCCTGCACTAATTTCTGTCTAATTATATTAATAAATTCTCTAAGATTTTTACTATTTGAATTCATTTATGTATTTGTTTCTAAATATATTCATAAGTTCTAACCTATAGCAAAATTCTTTCCTTATACTAGTACATGGATGATTATAAATTCTTTTTATTTTTAATTTACGCTTAATAATTCCTCTAATCATTTTTCTTTAGATTAACAAAACCTTGTTTAACCATTACATTTTATAATTCCACTTTTTTTATATTCTCCCTCCGCTATAAAATAATCTTCTCTATGTATTCTGAAGTCATAGCACGCAAGATACTAACATAATGCATATTAAATTTTATTCTGTCACCTATTTTATAATCAATCTTGCTGTCGCTACCATCTAATATGAGGTGATCAGAGCTACCTCCAAGAATAATAAGATCATCATCAATTGGAAAAATTGTATTATAATCTATATCTTGTTTTCCAACTGCACATATTATTCTTTTCCGAATTCCTCTATCTATAAAAGAAGGAATATTGCCAAATGCATCTTTACCAATTTCACCAACGGGAACAGATGGTTTATTTTTTATTTCTATTATTTCTGCTTCTAAGGTAAAAGCATCATTATAAGTCCCAGGTATTCTTTCTCCAAAAGCCGACTCTGTACCACACATTAGAGATTCCCCTAATCGCAAGTTATTTACACCATCTAATTTATTAGACTTTAATAAGTGAATTGAACTTGAATTCCCACCTGAAATTATCTCTAATTTGATCTTAAGTAAATCTTCAATATTTTTTCCTATATTAACAAGCCTTTTTATAAGTTCTTTATTTGGTATAAGTCCTCCATAGCAAGTTAAATTAGTTCCAATCCCTGCAATGTATATTCCTTTTAATTCACTTAATTTTTTTGCTACAGAATAAACTTCATCCTCTTTGAAATAACCTTCGCGTAAATCACCTAAATCTATCATTATAATTACACCATGAACTTTATCTTGTTTAAGTGCCTCATTAGATAAGGCTTTCATAGTGATAAATTCAGAGTTTAAAGAATAATTAGAATATCTAATAACATCTTTTACTTCTGTAAGCATAGGTAATCTTGTAAATATTTTAGGGATAGCAAATTCTTCTAATCTCATAAGATTGTTAATCCGTGAATCTGCTAAATACTTTACCCCTCCCTCAATGTAAGCTTTTACTATTTCCTTATGAGCACAAAAACCTTTAGTAACCCCTGCTACAGTTATTCCATTCTTTTTTGCTATTTCAACAACTATCCTGACATTGTGTAGGATTTTATTTGTGTCAATAATTATTCTAGGATAAGCCATTTCCATCACCTTCCTTATTAAATACTATAGCAAACTGTAATTCAAGCGTAAACATCCATGGATAAATTTGTAATCGCAATAAAGCAAAATTAAAGGCCTAGGATTATATTCCTAAGCCTTATACTATGCTTAATTTAGTCATATAAAGTTTTGCTTTTTATAGTTAATCTTTTAATAAATTCATTATTGTTTTGTAGACTAACATAGGAGCTACTTCAAAAGAGTATTTCTTTTCGATTCTTTCTGTGTATTTATGAGCATCCTTACCATAAGCTCCAATATTTAATACTGGTAAGTCTAATTTTTGCATATCCTCCAATGGTAAATTATATTTTGAGCCGAAACCAGGCATATTGTTTTTTAAGGTACCTATTACTTTTGGATCTTTAGGTGCAGCTCCATAACTTAAATCAGAAATGTATGGAAAAAATTTCTTGTATACTAATCTATAGTTTGTTTTTGTTGTATTTACAGCCTTTTCTATTGCATTCAATAATGCCTTCTCCTTTGGCTTTTTTCCCTCCACATATATATGAGGGTAATAAGGAGGAGTAAAATATGCAATTACAACTGGTTCTCTATCTGACCATAAATTATGTATAGCTTCAATTACCTTTAATGAAAAAACTCTTTGATCTAGGGTTTCATCTTTTAACAGTCTATGATTGATAGCTAACATTTCTTCTTCAAATCTTGAACCCATCTCTAATTTGACTTTAGAACATAGTTCCTCGAAAGTTAATACTCTTGCTTTCCAAGGAAGTTGTGTATATTCAATCTTTGCTAATTTACAAAATCTTTCATATTGTAAGTTTAAATTATCAATAGTATTTTGAAACGCTTCTGTAGCAGCATCTTTCATTTTTATCAAAACTTCATCAGGAGTACTACAATGTGTTGCATAATTAAAGAATAAATTTGCTGTTTTCGCTGTTTGTACAGAATACTCTGGCTTTAAATCCCTTTGTTTCAATGTAATAGGTGGTAATGTAACTTCACCCTCAACTACATCACAAAAATCAGTATTTAAATTTATCCTATTTGTAATAGATGCAGCTATTTGGTTTGGATCTATACCTTTAAAAGGCTCACCAACATGAGTTTCTTTCCCCACAATATAAAATGAAGGCATCAACTTACCTACTGTTCCTATGTAGACATATTTACTTTCATCACCTTCATATTCAGAAGTCATATAGTCAGTATCTAACAATGCTAAATATTCTAAATCCTCTTTCTCCTTTATTTTCACTAATTCAGGTATCACAGATAGCATCCCACATGAATTTCCTTCTTCATCACAAACTGCAGCATATATTAGATTACCTTCAAAATCATCAATATTATTAGATATCTCTTCCATTAATGCAATAATAATTGCATCTCCAACTTTCATGTCAAAAATTCCCCTGCCAAAGAGGAAATTTTCTGATTCTAAATCCCTTATTACTTCATCTGGTAAAGTGTGTAATATTTCTTTAAATTTTTCAGTTAATTCATATGGTCTATTCGCATATTCTTTTAGATTACCATAATCAGATATTCCAACGGTATCAGTATGGCCAATCAGTATAATAGTTTTATTGCTACTTTTCTTTTTCCCATTTAATCTTGCGATAACAGATTTTCTTCCTAGTTTGTCATTTGGAATATTAACAAAATATAAGTTTTCAGGATGCTTTTTATAATATTCCATTTCTGAAAAAATTCCATATATTTTTTTGGCAATACTTAATTCACCATGGGTTTCAACCACACTTAATTCATTAGTTAAGTCAACAGTAATTTGTTCAATTCTCTTAGATATATCCCTATTCATTCTATGTCTCCTATATAATGTTTTTATCAACATATTCACTAGTCATTGCCTTTAAGATACTTCCATAAGCTAGTTTAAAGTTTATGACATCGCCAACTTGATACTCATAATCACAATCATTAATATCAACTATTAGATGGTCTGAACTAGCACCTAGAATAACAATATTTTTATCTAAAGGAAAAACACCTTTATCATCTATGTCTTGTTTACCAACTGCTAAAATAGCTCTTTTTCTAATTCCCTTGTCAATAAAATTAGGAATATTGCCAAATGCATCCATACCAATTGTACCTATTGGTAATGTTGGTTTTTCTCCTATTTCTATTATCTCAGCCTCTAGAATAAAAGCATCGTCATATGTTTCCTCAATTCTCTTTCCATAAGCCGTCTCTCTACCACATATTAGAGATTCACCTAACCTTAAATTATTAATACCATACAAACTATCACTACCAATGAGATAAATAGAACTAGAATTTCCACCTGAAATAACATGCATATTTATGCCAAATTTATCTTCAATCATCCTCCCAATTCTAATCAATTTTCCCATATTATCCTTATCAGGTATAACTCCCCCATAACAAGTTAAATTAGTACCTATGCCTAGGATCTTTGTGCCTTTAAATGTTAAGATATTAGAGATTATAGGAAATATTTCCTCCTCATAAAAAATGCCTTCCCTTAAATCACCTAAATCAATCATTAAAATTATTCCGTGTACTTTATTAAATTTAATTGCAGATTCAGAAAGTGCCTTTACAACCTTTATCTCAGAATTTAAAGAAATATCAGAGTATAATACCACTTCATCTACCTGTGAAAGCATTGGAAGCCTAATTAAAATTTTCGGTATATTAAACTTTTGAAGCCTCCTTAGATTTTCAATTCTAGAATCTGCTAAATAGCTTACTCCACCATCGATTATGGCTCTTACAATATCCTCTTGTGCGCAAAATGCCTTTGTTACACCTGCGATATTTATCCCTTTGTCCTTTGCCATTTTTACTAAAGTTACCGTATTATGCTTTATCTTTTGTGTATCAATTAATAATCTTGGATAAGTCATTATCAAGCCTCCTTAGTTTACAAACTATTTTTAATTAGGAATTGGGCTTAACTCGGTACTCTTTGTATTTCAGTATTTCACTTTGTATATTACTACCATTTGACAATATTGTCAAAACACCACCAGTACAGATAATATAACACAGTTCTAGTACATCTAAAATGCAAGACATTATAGAATTAATGAAATAAAAACGCAATAAATTTTACATAAGCAAAATTTATTGCGTTTTATATTTTGTTCTAATTACGCCCTTCATCTAATATTTTTTTCAACTCTTCCATAAATGAATTTAAGTCTTTAAACTGCCTATATACTGATGCAAATCTAACGTATGCTACTTCGTCTATATTCTTAAGCTTATTCATAACCATTTCACCAATTTCAATGGAGGTTATTTCTTTTTCTAGAGAATTATATAAGGTTTTTTCAATATCATCGACTAATTGCTCTATAGTACTCATAGACACTGGCCTTTTTTCACATGATTTCAATATACCATTCAATAACTTATTTCTATTATATGCTTGTCTATTTCCATCTCTTTTAACTATAATTATTGGGATTTCTTCCACCTTTTCATAAGTAGTAAATCTTTTCCCACATTTAATACACTCTCTTCTTCTTCTAATGGCTTGTCCTTCATCAGTAGGTCTTGAATCTACAACCTTAGACTCAAGATATTCGCAATATGGGCATTTCATAAACTTCCCTCCTCTACAATTTAATTATAATATAAAAAATGCTAATAGGGAAGAATTCTGATTTTAGTCATCATCCTTTAAATTTACTAAAATTATATCATGCCCAATTTTAATTATCTTATTCCAATCAATTAGAATGTCATTTGATTTTGAAAACAAACTCATAACCTTATTTTCCCCAGGTAATACAATCCCTGTTACATTACCCTTATCTAAATCAATTTCAAAGTCAGTTATGTATCCTAGTCTTTGTCCATTATAAATGTTTATAACTTCCTTATCTCTTATATCAGATAATTTTAACATAATCTCACCTCTATAATGTATTTTAAAATAAGTAAAGGCAATTACAGAAAAATAAATTTCTGCAATTGCATACTTGTATAATTTTTTCTTATTATAGTTATATAATTGATTATCTATAAATATTACATTAATTAGTGAGAATTAGTTAAACATATTTCCTCATTTGCCTCAATGCATTTTTTTCTAGTCTAGAAACTTGCGCTTGCGATATTCCTATTTCATCTGCAACTTCCATTTGTGTTTTTCCTTCAAAAAATCTTAAATTTAAAATTTCTTTTTCTCTTGAATTTAATTTAGCCATTGCCTCTTTTAATGTGATATCTCGTAACCATACTTCATCTTCTTCCTTTTCATCCTTAACCTGATCTACTACATAGATGGCATCCCCACTATCATGATATATTGGTTCAAATAGCGATATTGGTTCTTGTATTGCTTCTAAAGCAAAAACTACTTCCTCTTTAGGAATGCCTAAAATTTCTGCAATTTCATTTACAGTAGGTTCCTTTGAATTTTTATGAACTAATTGATCACGAGCTTGTAAAGCCTTGTATGCAATATCTCTAAGGGATCTACTTACTCTTATGGAATTGTTATCTCTTAGATATCTCCTTATCTCTCCTATAATCATAGGAACAGCGTATGTTGAAAATCTTACATTTTGACTTAAATCAAAGTTGTCTATTGCCTTAATTAAACCAATACATCCTACTTGAAATAAGTCATCAACTGGTTCTCCTCTTCTATTAAACCTTTGAATAATACTTAATACCAGTCTCAAATTACCTTTTATAAACGTCTCTCTAGCATCTAAATCTCCAGCCTTTATTTTAATAAATAACTCTTGCATTTCTTCATTTGAAAGTACAGGTAACTTTGAAGTATTTACACCACAGATTTCCACCTTAGATATATGCATGTAGTTCATCCTTTCATGTATAACTTCCCCTTTCAATTAAATTATTTCCCTCACTTGCATTTTTATACTAATGTTACTTTGTCCATTAAATAAATTAGGTAATAAAAAAAGCGTCTAACGACGCTACAATAACCTGCCCATCTCTTTTCGTAATCTTTTTATAATTCTCTTTTCCAGTCTAGAAATATATGATTGAGAGATTCCAAGTAAATCTGCAACCTCTTTTTGTGTTTTTTCCATACCGCTAGATAGACCAAATCTAAGCTCAACAATTGTACGTTCTCTATTCGATAATTTATCTATAGCCTGCGAAAGTAAAGATTTATCAACTTCATCTTCTAAGTATTTAAATATAATATCGCCGTCCGTACCTAAAATATCTGATAATAGTAATTCGTTACCGTCCCAATCAGTATTTAACGGCTCGTCAAAAGAAACTTCATTTTTAATTTTACTGGTCTTTCTCAAATACATTAATATTTCATTTTCTATACATTTTGATGCATAAGTAGCTAATTTTATCTTTTTATCAGGATCAAATGTATTTACTGCCTTAATAAGACCTATAGTACCAATTGAAATTAAATCTTCAATAGACACCTTAGTATTTTCAAATTTTCTCGCAATATAAACAACTAATCTCAAATTTCTTTCAATTAATATCCCTTTGATTGATTCATCATTCTTTAAGTTTTCTAAATAATAAAGCTCCTCTTCAGGATTTAAAGGCGGAGGAAGTGATTCTCCTGTCCCTATATAATCAATTCTTTCAAGCAGATTGAATTTCTTTAATAACTTATAGAATATAAGTTTAATTTTGAATTTCAACTTGTTCATACTCAATTCCTCCATTAATTAAATCATAATGTATTAGTCCACTATACCCCATCTCTTTCTCTAAAGAACCTAAAAAAATACCAATTACAGCATCTTTAACAATATACTCATTGTCCAAATATTTAATATTTATAAAGTCGGGTTCAAAACCAAATATCATTCCACTTTTGCCTATTGAGTTGAAAGGAATTAAAGTTAATGAAATTTCATTATGTAAATAATTTAAAAGTTCTTCAATTAGGTGATAATCATTTTTTTCATATGCTATTAGTAAGTCCTTTACTTTATTAGGTAACATATTACTTAGTTTATTGTATTCAACCACCATTACTCGTTTATTAGTAAATGGTACAACAAGTGAATTACCCGTATCTAAGAGGGCTTTTATGGTAGTTTTCTTTTGATTGTAGCTAATTGTTAAATCGACGATATAATTATCTCTAAGTATATTTCTTTGATAGTATTGAAAAATTATACTGCTGCCTATTAAACTAATGATAACTCCTAAAAGTAGATATTTAGCCTGTATTCCGTTAAAAGCATCAAAACTTCTTTCCAATAATGCAGATATATTATTAGAAGAAAAAAATACTCCTAAAGTAGCACCAGCAAAAATAAAGGAAATTATATAAAAAGCAATTATCTCTTTTATAAAAATTTTAAAATTAAGATAACCAAAGGTTATTCTTATTAATATTGCTGATAGTATTAATTTAAAAAAAGGGTAAGTTAGAAACATTGTTTTCGCTGAGAAAAATGCTAAAGAATAAAATGAAGCTACAACCGCTCCTAGAACAATTCTCTTAGTATTTATCTCAGCTCTAACTAGTATTTTAGTTAGGTAGAGAATAAAAAAATTGATAATAAAGTTTTCAATTAATAGATATTCTAAAACTATATACAAAAATTTCTCCTACCTTCTTAAAAATAATTACTAGCTTGTATGGCAATATTTTAATACCATTATAAATTAATAAATATGAAAAATCTGTCAGATTTATACACATAAAAAAAACGTATCTCAACAATAAGATACGTTTTTCAACAACTAACTATTTTCTTTCTCTTCGTCTTAAAAATATTGGTATATCAAGATCCTCGTCTTCTATATGTATACTATTAGTTGATTTGGATTCCTTATTCAATAAATCTGAATTATACTTAGTATTTTTATTACTATTATCTGATCCTTCTTCAAATCCGGTTGCTATTACCGTTATTTTAATAGAATCACCAATACTTTCATCAATACCTGCTCCAAATATTATAATTGCATCTTCATCAACTGCTTGTCTAATTAAGTCAGCAGCCTCATTTACTTCAAAAATTCCCATATCTGAACCACCAGTTATATTTAGAAGTACAGATTTAGCTCCTTCTATAGAAGTTTCAAGCAATGGGCTCTTTATGGCAAGTTTAGCCGCATCGGTAGCTCTATTGTCACCAGAAGCCATTCCTATACCCATATGTGCAATTCCCTTTGAAGACATGATTGTTTTAACATCTGCAAAGTCTAAGTTTATTAAATTCGGTACTGATATCAAATCAGAGATACCTTGAATTCCATGCTGTAATACTTCATCAGCCATTACAAATGCTTGAGACATGGTCGTCTTTTTATCTGCTATTTGTAATAATCTATCATTTGGAATTGTTACTAATGTGTCTACTTTACTTTTTAGTTCCTCAATTCCTTTTTCTGCCTGTACTTGTCTCTTTCTACCTTCAAATGTAAAAGGCTTAGTTACAACACCAACTGTCAGAATACCTAATTCCTTTGCTATTTCTGCCACAACAGGTGCAGCACCAGTACCAGTACCACCACCCATTCCTGCAGTAATAAAGATCATATCAGCTCCTTTGATAGCTTCCATTATGTCATTTCTATTTTCTTCGGCCGCTTTGCATCCAATTTCTGGATTTGCTCCAGCTCCTAAACCCTTTGTAATTTTTTCTCCAATTTGTATTTTAAGTTCAGCTCTTGAGGAATATAATGCTTGTTTATCTGTATTTATAGCAATAAATTCAATCCCCCTAACACCACACTCAACCATACGATTTACTGCATTATTACCCCCACCGCCTACACCTATTACTTTAATCTTAGCAAATTGATCAACATCAATGTCAAAATCGAACATTCAATATTCCCCCTTATCATTGTGTGTTTAAACTAATCAAATGGATTTTCTTTTCTTTAGCCAAATTCGTCTTATCGCACCAAAATTGTCGAATAGTCGACCACCAAATGTAAAAATTGCTGCATAGTACAGCGGAACTCCTAGACGATCACCTATATATGCTAAAAATGCAGCCAGTATGGCATTTCCGAAAAATCCAGATAAAAAAATCGGTATATTAAAATTTCCTTCTAGATTTGCTCTAATACCACCAAAAACGGAATCTAGGCAGGCTAATATAGCTACAGATATATATAATGAATATGCGGTATTATAAGTATAAGGCAATAAAAATCCTATAACAGCTCCAATTAATATTCCTATAAGTGCAAAAAACATTTACTCACCCTCTCCTACTGGCTTAGCATATTTAAAGCTAAAACTACCATTATATGCTGGAATAACTACTTTATCCTGGATTTCTGGTTCAAATCCTATGGAAAACACTGATCTTAATGTATCCCCATATGTCCCAGGAGCATTGACAGATGCCATCAATAGTTTAGGATCTCCAATTGCCTTTATTACGAAAGGCGTTCCTATGCTTCTGCCATTAATTCTTATAATTGGACCACCACACTTTATCTCTGAAGTAGAAACAACTCTTTGATCATTTATGCTTATAGCCTCTGCCCCAGCTATTCTAAGGTCATTTAATATATTTAAAATATCAACATCATGTATTACATCATCATTGATATCAAATCCAACAATTTCACTATCCATATTATCAAACATAGTAATTTTTATTCCAGGTCCTTCTAGACTGGTTCTTCCTGAACTTGCCATGTTAAATTTAAGATCATTCTGCAAAATATCTACAATATTTTGATCACCTTTTGATATATTTTCTAAAATTTCAAGTTCCTGTTCCCTTTTCTTTATGATTTCCTGTAATTCTAAAATTTCATTATTTAACTTGTTAATTTCATTTTTCGTATCTTGAATAGACTTAACTGTTACTGGTGCAATAGATTCAACTTTAAGTTTCATCTGTATTGCCACTAAAATACCTATAATAATGCTAAACGCTGTTATGATGAATCTAGGATTGTTTTTCTTCATTGAATCTCCTCCTATCAATTCATAACTTCTTCAACAGGGCTAGCATATATAAATTCTTTCACTTTTCTGTATTTTGGAATTGAAATATTAGTATCTTGAGTTAAATGTACTATATAATCATAATTCCTTAATTGCCATACTATTCCTCGTTTAATTGCTAATGCTGATTCTAAAGTATCTGGGTTACCAATTGCCTTTATTGTAATAGGAGAACTATTTGAAACTCCGTTAATTTCTATATGGTTCCCCGCTCTAACGATTTCTGTAAATGCAGTATAGCGTTGATCATTAATTGATATAGCTTCAGCATCTGCAGCATTTAAAACACTAATTACTTGAAGAATCAAATCTAACTCATCTACAATACTATAACCTCCTCCGAATTGAACATCAACTGGAGGGTCATGAATTTCTAATATAATACCAGGCCCTACTAAATCTGTATAACCTGCTAAAGCTCTATATTTCATCGTATCCTTATAAAGATTTTCGGCATAAACGTTGTTTTCAACCCCACCCTTTTCATACTGTTCAATTTTATTTTCCAGTTCTTCAATTTTATTGGATTGGGCTTCCTTTTCCTGCTGAGCCTTCTTTAATTCTACAGCTAATTGTTGCGCTCTTTGAGTAGGTAAAACACCTTCACCTATAGACTTGTTAATTGTTTTAAACTGGATGGATAAAATTAAACCTAAAAAAATAGAAACTAAAACTAAAGCAAGCATATTGCGAGTGTTTTTCATTTTATCCCTCCCATTAATTATCTGTCACTAAAATTGGGTTATCTCCTTTATTCATAATTATCAACTTACATTGTATCTGTTTCTTTTCAATGTCCATTAAAATTTTGTCTAATAGTTTCATCTTATATTTTACATTATCTAACGGTCCAAAGGCAACACCTATACCATTAATTAAATCAATATTAACATTGTCCTTAAGACTATCATAATTTAATATCGACACATTCTTTAATGTATTAAGTATTATATCATCATTAAAAAAGACTGATAACTCCTCATTTGAATTGTTAACAAAAATACTTTTTCCTAATTCTATTTCTCCCAAATCAAATCCACTAAACAATGGAATGTTTTCTACCTGTTCTTCTGTTAATTCTAAAACATATCCTTCCTTATCAAGCAATACAATAGTTGATAAAATTTTAAACTGATATGCAACCTCTCTTTCTTCAACAGTTATGTATATTTTATTTGGTAATTTCCTCTTTACATACGCTTTACGTATATAAGGCATCTCCTCAATTTTTTTACGAGAATCGCTTAACTTAATTCTAAAAATATTCTCCCTTATATCAATCATAGATGAGTTAACAATTTGATCATAGCTTAAGCTATTATTACCCTCAACAAATATATAATCTACATAAAAAAATTCAGAATTAAATGCAAAAACAACTGAAATTATAATAATTGTAAGTAGCAACATAAGTCTAAAATAAATTCGTTTTCGCCTTCTTTTTCTCTCAACCCGTGTAGTCTTTTTCATTATACCACCTCAATAGTTGTCCAAGTTTTAAAGAGCAGCAAAAGCTGCTACCTTATGATTTTGATGTCAGCACCAAGGGACCTAAGATTTTCCACCATATTTTCATAACCTCGATTTATATGATAAATATTTTCAATTTCTGTTGACCCTTGCGCAACTAAACCTGCTAGTACTAGTGCTGCCCCACCTCTCAAATCCTTTGCTGCTACTTTTGCACCTGTTAATTCTTTTACACCTTTTATTACCGCCACTTTGCCAAAAGTTTTTATATTTGCACCCATTCTAGTTAGCTCTTCTGCATGTTTAAATCTATTTTCAAAAACAGTTTCATTTACAATACTAGTACCATTTGCAATAGTTAATAGTGCCATAATCTGAGCTTGCATGTCTGTAGGAAAACCTGGATATGGCAATGTTTGTAACATTTCAAGTGCATATAGCTTATTTGGACCAATAACCTTTAATGCATTACCATTAGCATAAACAATAACTCCTGCTTCTCTCAACTTTGCAATTATACTTAATAAGTGATCAGTAATAATGTCTTTAATAATAATTTCGCCTTTAGTAATGGCAGCCGCAGCCATATATGTGCCCGCTACTATTCTATCTGGAATTATCCTGTGTTTACAATCCCTTAATTCCTTAACCCCTTCAATTGTTATTATACTTGTACCTGCACCTACAATCCTTGCACCAGCCTCATTTAAATAGTACTGTAAATCTACAATCTCTGGTTCCCTTGCAGCATTTCTTATCGTAGTAACACCCTCAGCAGTTACTGCAGCCAACATAATATTCTCAGTTGCACCAACAGAAGGGTAATCCAATTGTATTTCACACCCTTTTAATCCAGTAGTCTTACACTCTAAGAACCCATGTGCTTCTTCTATAACCGCTCCCATTTGCCTTAAAGATTTTAGATGTAAATCAATAGGTCTTGGTCCAATTTCACATCCTCCTGGAAAAGCAATCTTTACCTCTCCAAATCTAGCTAGCATAGCCCCCATTATTATTATAGATGATCTCATCTCCCTAACGAGTTCTTCTGGAACCTCTATCTTGTTAATTGTAGAAGAATCAACGTATATAACGTCATCGTCAAGGGTTACACCTGCACCTAATGAGGAAAGTATTTTAATCATTATATCTACATCCCTTAACTTTGGGATATTCGAAATAACACTAGTCTTTCCTGAGATAACCGTTGCAGCTAATATAGGTAGAACGGAGTTCTTCGCTCCCTGTATACTTAACTCTCCAGATAGCTTATGTCCTCCATTAATAATATACTTTTCCATTCAACCCACCTCCATTGCACTATATCACTATACTATGCAATGGAAATCTATGGGTTACTTTTTTTTGCTAAGCTTATCAATTTCGGCTACAATTAATCTTGCAGCATCGATTTTACCTATCTTTTTGCTATTTAACGACATATTTCTTAACTTTTCTTTATTGTGTATTAACTCATCAATTGTCTTTTTTAATTTGATATAACTTAATTCACTTTCAAGAATCATGATACTTGCGCCCTTTTCTTGAAACGCTCTTGCATTGTATTCCTGATGATTTTCAGCTGTATATGCCTTAGGTATCAATATACTTGGTACTCCGACAGCTGATATCTCTGCTAGAGTAATTGCTCCAGCACTAGTGATTACTAAATTTGCTATGTTAAAGGCTTCAGGCATCTCATAAAAATACGGTAATATTTTTATATTATTACTCAAAATAATTCCTTCATCTTTTATTCTTTTCATGAAATCATCATAAAATCTTTTTCCTGTAACATGTATTAGTTGATAATTATAATTATCATTATAATTTTTAATTAATTCGAATAAGCACTCATTTAGCTTCTTCTGACCACCACTGCCGCCAAAAGATAATATGAAAGGTTTATCTGGATTTATATTTAAAGTTTTATATGCTTTCATTTTATCAACTGTTAAAAAATCTCTTCTTATTGGGTTTCCAGTATTAACTACTTTTTCAGGGTATTTAAAATACTGTTTTGCATCATCAAAGGTAACAGCGATTCGGTCAACAAACCTGCCTAATAATTTATTGGTAATTCCCGGATAAACATTTTGTTCATGAATCAAAGCGGGTATCTTTAATCTTTTAGCCATATAAACTACAGGTCCACTAACATATCCACCAGTACCAATAACCACATCTGGACCATATTCCTTAATTATCTTTTTAGATTCATAAAGTCCATGTAATAATTCTTTTAATGCTATAAGTGATGCTTTGTTTAATCTCCTAGGCATTCCCTTTACTCTAATTGTTTTGAATTTATAACCCGCTTTAGGAACTAATTCAGCTTCCAATCCATTTTTAGTACCTATGTATAAAATATCAGCATCTGGATGAGACCTCATTATTTCATTTGCTATAGCCAAAGCCGGATATATGTGACCTCCTGTTCCTCCCCCTGTTATTAAATACTTCATATTTTCAACTCCTATCTAACTTTGCATGTCTAGAGATGTTAAGTAATATACCAACTGATGCCATATAAAATAACAATGAAGTTCCTCCATAGCTAATAAAAGGCAAAGTAATTCCTGTAGTTGGTATAGATGATGTAACTACAGCAATATTAATTAATGATTGAACTGTAATCAATGCAGTTATCCCAGAAGCCAAATAACAGCCGAATAAATCTTCTGACTTTAATGCTATAATTATACCTCTCCATATTAGTATAAAGAATAATAGTAACACTAACAATGTCCCAAATAATCCCAATTCCTCACCAATTATAGAGAAGATAAAATCATTGTATGCTTCAGGAATATAAAAGAACTTCTGCCTGCTTTTACCAAGGCCTAAACCAAATAACCCTCCTGAACCAAGAGCATATAAGGATTGAACAACCTGCCACCCATCTCCTAGTTTATCTGCAAATGGGTCCAAAAATGTAGTCCACCGTCTCATTCTATACTCATTACCCTCTCCAGTTATGGCAAAATACAAAAATGCAGCTGCTCCAACAATCATAGCAGATAAATGTGAAATTTTCATTCCTGCCACAAAGAACATAGCAATTAAAGTAGCACCTAAAGTAACAGTAGTCCCTAAATCAGGTTGAAGTAATATCAAACCACATGATAATCCAATGTAAAACAATGCTGGTATTGTACCTTGCACCAGTGTACCAACCTTATCCTTTTTATTAGATAGAAAATTGGCGAAAAAAATAACAGAACCTACCTTTATAGCGTCAGATGGCATAAATGTTGTAAATCCAATATTTATCCAACGAGTTGCACCCTTTAACTCTACTCCAAGTGGTGTAAACAACAATAGTCCTGATAAAAGAGATAATATATAAATTGGTAAAGCAAATTTTTTAAAAAAATGATAATCTATATTCATAGTTGTAAATAATGCGATGAATCCCAAAGTAGCTGATATAAGCTGTTTCTTTAGAAAATAATATCCATCATTAAAATCTACCATGGCTTCAGGCCAACTTGAACTAAAAACCATAATTATTCCTATAAAAACAAGTGAAACTGTTGCTATTAGTAAAATAAAATCAGCCGATTTTTTCTTTACAACTTTTTTTGATTTTCCCATAAAATCACTCCAATAAGGTTAAAACATGATTTTTAAAATCCATGCCTCTCTCTTCAAAATTTTTATACATATCCCAGCTTGCACAAGCAGGAGATAGCAACACATTATCATTTTTTTCTCCAAGTTTATAGGATAAATCTACTGCTTCCTTTATTGAATTTACTTCATATATTGAATTAAAGTTGTTCTTAAAAGCAGCATCTTTAAGTTTATCTCGTGTCTCCCCTAAAACTATTAGAGCCTTGACCTTACCCTTAAACTCTTTTACAAAGTGGTCAAATTCCACGCCTTTGTCATAGCCACCTGCTATCAAGATAATTGGAGCATTAACGGCCTCTATAGCTTTAATACTAGCATCTGGATTAGTTCCCTTTGAATCATTATAAAAGGAAATACCTCTTTTAGTTGCTACAAATTCAATCCTGTGTTCAACTCCCTTAAATGTTCGCAGAGTTTTTCTAATTATATCTTTATTTATATTCATAGCTAGTGAAATCCCTATACATCCTAATGCGTTTTCTAAATTGTGTTTTCCTAATATCTTAATTTCATCTGTCTTCAGCAATTTAATAAAATCTACTCCATCATTTATAACAATGTAGTCGTGATCTATATAGATCCCTTTTTCTAATTTTTCATTAACACTAAACCAAATAATTCTACTGCTAACTTTATTTTTTAAGGTTCTTAATTTTTGATCATCGTAATTAAGTACAAGATAATCTTCTGCATCCTGATTAGTACATACTTTATATTTAGCTTCAATGTATTTTTCATAAGATCCATGCCAATCTAAGTGATCAGGCGTAATATTTGTTATAAGCGCTACTTTTGGTTTGAAATTGAATGTATGTTCTAACTGAAAACTACTAACTTCAATAATAAAAACATCATCAGCTTCAGCATTTAAAATCTTATCAAGAATCCCTGTTCCAATATTCCCTACTACATGTGAATTAAGACCTGCATTTCTAAAAATTTCACCCGTTAATACTGAACTTGTTGTTTTACCATTCGTACCAGTTATTGCTATTAAGTTTTTTGATGGTGAAATTCTATATGCTAGTTCGATATCTGTGATAACCTCAATGTTTTCACATTCTAACTTTTGAACTAAAAGCGATTTAGGTGGTATCCCAGGACTTTTAATTACAAGGTCTATATCATCTAATCCAAAGTCACAGCCACCAAGATATAGTTCCATAGGTATTTCTTTTACCTTACCCAATACCGATTGTAATTCATCCTCTGTTTTTGAATCACTAACAACTATTCTTGCTCCAAGTTTATTAAGTGCTTTTATTGTCGATACACCAGTAATTCCTAATCCAAGTACCAATACTTTTTTATTTAGTAGGTTCATATAAACACCTTACTTTCTTTATTTTAAACTTATTATACCAATAATACATAGTATTGCTGTTACAAGCCAAAACACCCCAACAACCTTTGTTTCCTTCCATCCTTTTTGTTCAAAGTGGTGGTGCAATGGTGACATTAAAAACACTCTTTTCCCAGTTAGTTTAAATGATATAACCTGAATAATTACAGATAATGTTTCTACAAAAAATATCCCGCCTACAATAGGAAGTAATAATGACAAGTTCATTAATATTGCAATAGCTGAGATGGCTCCTCCTAAAGCAAGTGATCCTGTGTCACCCATAAATACCTTTGCTGGGTGAGCATTATGTACAAGAAATCCTAAACATGCACCAATTAGTGATGAAGAAAATACAGCTATACTGCTCATCCCCCAGTTTATAGCAACTAGGCTAAAAAACGATAATACAATTATAGAAACACCAGATGCTAACCCATCAAGTCCATCAGTTAAATTTACACTGTTTACTGTTCCTACTACAACAAAAACTATAAAAGGTATGTAAAGAATACCTAGGTCTAAATATTGATTGCTCAAAAATGGGATAATTATTTTCGTTTCAACAATAGAAGTATTAGATTGATAAAGGGCCAGGATAACAGCTAGAATAATTTGTGCTAGCAATTTTTGATAAGCTCTTAGACCTAGATTTCTTCGTTTTACTATCTTAATATAATCATCAATAAAACCAATAAAACCAAATCCAAATGTAGCTGTTAATAGCAAAATCATATCATTTGATAAAATTCCAGACGTTCCAACAGTAATAAGAAGCGCTAAAAATATAATTATTCCTCCCATTGTAGGAGTTCCTGACTTTGATAAATGGGACTGCGGCCCTTCTTCCCTGATGCTTTGACCTATTTTTAATTTCCTTAACATTGGAATAATAATAGGGCCAAGCAATAAGCTAATTATAAACGCTATTACTATTGTTCGTATTATATGAAAAAAATCCATTTGTTTTATCTCCTCTCATGTATGCTCTTATCCTTTAAATAATTTAACACAATTTCTCTTTCATTAAAAGGATAAATATTGTCTCCAATAATTGTATAATTCTCATGCCCTTTACCTGCCAATAAGATAATATCATTAGGCTCTGCAATATCTAACGCATATTCTATAGCTTCTTTTCTATCTACTATAATTTTATATCTAGTAGATGTTTTTTCTACTCCCTTAACTACATCTTCTATAATCTTTAATGGGTCTTCGAATCTCGGATTATCAGAGGTCACTATTGGAATATCACTGTACATGCCTACAATTTCACCCATTTCTGGTCTCTTTGTTCTATCTCTGTTACCTCCTGCACCAAAAACTACAATTATACGTCCATTTGCTATATAAGATAGATTTTTTAAGACCTCTTCTAATCCATCTGGAGTATGAGCAAAATCTATTATTACAGTAAAATCCTTATTAATTGGTAAAACTTCTAGTCTACCTTTAATACCTTTTAGATTCTCTAAACCCCTTTTAATATCATTCAGGTCCAAACCTAGAATTAGGCCGCATGATGCAGCTGCTAAAGCATTGTAAATATTAAATTTACCTGGAATATTTAATTCAATAACAATACTCTGCTCATTAAAATTAAGCTGAAATTTAACTTTGTTTTTATAGTACTCTATATTATTAGCGAAAACATCCGCTTTGTTTTCAATTCCGTAAGTTAGGGTATATATTTTATTTTTTAAGTCATCTATAATCTTCATCCCATACGAGCTATCTACATTAATAATATTACACTTGCTAGTTTTATAAAACAATTTTAATTTGCTTTTATAGTAATTTTCCATCGTTTTATGATGGTCTAGATGATCCTTTGTTAGATTTGTAAATATACCAATATCGAGATCGAGATATTCTACTCTCTTTAAATCTAATGAATGTGATGAGACTTCCATTACACATGCCTTTATATCGGATTCTATCATCTTACGTAGAGTTTTGTTGATAACTAAAGGATCTGGTGTAGTATTTTTTATACTTTCAACCGTTTCATTTGTAATTATCCCTGTAGTACCTATAATACCTGTTTTAATATTATTGACATCTAAAATACTTTTAATAAAATATGTTGTTGAAGTTTTCCCATTTGTTCCAGTAACTCCTATTAATGATATATATTTACTTGGTTCATTATAGTATCTAGAACTAAGATATGCCAAGATATCTTCTGTATCTCTCACCCATATGTAAGTAATGCCACTTTTTACCTCTACATCATCTTCTAAAACTATGCATACTGCACCATTTTTAATTGCCTGGTCTATAAATTTATGTCCATCTGTACAGAAACCTTTTTTAGCTATAAATAGGTCTCCTTCTTCTATCAATCTTGAATCCTGTTGGATGCTATTAATATCAATATCTATATTACCACTGATCCTTATTATTTCATATGATCCTAATAACCAAGCCAGATTCATGATAAACCCTCCAATATAACTAAAATTAATTAAAAGGCAACTTATTATAAGTCGCCTCTTAATTTTTAAGTGTCTGATAATTCAACCACAATGCTTATCTCACCACTTAAACTTTCACCAGGTTTTGGACTTTGTGATATCACTCTTCCAGAACCATTTATTGTATATTGTAGGTTTAATTCATCAAGTATCTGTATCACTTCATCTTTAGTTTTTCCAGTTAAATCTGGCATCGTCAGCATATTAAGTTTTTCATTCATGTATATATCTATGATTGAACCTTTTATAACTTCAGCACCAGGTAATGGAAATTGATCTAATACAACTGATTCAGTTGTTATCTGTTGATATTCAGTTGTATATCTTAATCCTAATTCAGTTAATAATTTTCCTGCCTCACCTATTTTTTTATTTCTTACATCCGGAACTATTACCTTTTGCTCTATTAAATCTTTTTCTTCCTCTGTGAACTTTCTTTCTACTTCTAAGTAATTTAAAGTATCTTCTATTACTTGATTCGCTACTGGCCCTGCTATAGTACCTCCATAATACACGCCACTAGGTTCATCAATTATAATTAAAACAGCGATTTTAGGATCATCTACTGGAGCAATTGCTCCAAAGGACGCTATATACTTTCCATTGGCATATCTACCATCTATTATCTTTAATGCTGTCCCAGTCTTTCCTCCAACTCTATAACCTGGGATATATGCTTTCCTACCTGTTCCATTAGTAACTACACCTTCTAGTAATTTTAGCATTGTCTCAGCAGTTTTCTCAGATAGAACCTTTCTTCTAACTTCAGTCGGGAATTCTTTAACTACATTTCCTTCTTCATCTATTAGCTGTTTCACCAATCTTGGTTTCATTAGATTACCACCATTTGCAATCGTGGAGAACATATTTACCATTTGAATTGGTGTTACAGCTATTCCATGGCCATATGAAAGAGTAGCTAAATTAACTTCCTTAATTACATCTGGACCGGATGGTATAATTCCTCTTTGTTCACCTAACAGATCAATTCCCGTTGATTCCCCAAATCCAAATGCTTTTATATATTCATACATTTTTTCTTTTCCTACACTTCGTCCCATATGAACAAATGCAACGTTACAGGAATTAGCAATTGCATCTGCAAAGCTTTGACTGCCATGAGGATTATACCAACTTGCACATTTTAATACTACACCTTTTATATCCCTAACAAATCCATCACAAAAGTAATGTGTATTTAGGTTTGCTGTATTCTCTTCAAGTGCAGCTGCAGCTGTGACAACTTTAAAAGTTGAACCAGGTTCATAAACATCACTAATAGCTACATTTCGCCACATTTCATACCATTTATTAGGTAATTGCTCAACTGGTATATTTGCCCATTCTTGTTTTTGTTCTTCCGTCAATGGTTCCCTTGGACTATTTGGGTCAAAGTCTGGTTTATTAGCCAAAGCTAGTATATCTCCAGTATTTGGATCCATAATTATTATAGAAACATTTTTAGCCTTATTGTCTAATAAGGCTTGATTAGCAGCTTTTTCTGCAAAGTGTTGTATAGTTTCATCAATAGTAAGTACTAATGACAAGCCATCTTGTGGGTCATATATCTTTTCCCCATCATAAGGCATTTGCCTATTTGCTGCATCAGTCGTTTTAACAATTTTACCAGGTATACCAGTAAGATACTTGTCATAAGTTTTCTCAATTCCATCTAATCCATTATTATCTATATCGGTAAATCCCAAAATATATGATGCAAAATTTCCATAAGGGTAATATCTTTTACTATCATCAACAATTGTTAAACCTCTTATTGATAATTTCCTAAGTTCTAGAGCTTCTTCTCTTGTAATCCATTGTTTTATTTTTTCTGTGCTAACATTCTTAGTTAATTTCTGATAAACAACCTCTTTATCCATTTTAAGTATTTCAGATATTTTCTCAGCTGTTTCTTCGGGATTCTTAATCTCTGCTGGTGTTGCCCATACAGTATAAGCCGTTACATTTACAGCAAGTTTCTTTCCATTTCTATCATAGATTATCCCTCTATTTGATTTTATATCTATTCCTTTTGTCCATTGTTCTAAAGCGCCCTTTTTCAATTCCTCATTATTGTATACTTGTAGGTAAAATAATCTCCAAGCTAAGAACGCCACTACAGCAGCTACCACACCTAATACAAAGCGGAGTCTATTCTTAGTTGATTTGTTAGGTGTTTGCAAATTATCCCCCCCTTAAAACAAGCTAGAGAAATTGCTGAAAAGTTTTTTTAATTTTTCAGAAAAACTTTTGCCTGCAAATTCAACCTCGGCATTATCATTAACTGAAATATAAACAACCTGCCCATCCTCTGGAAAAATCATTCCCAAATTATTTTTCGCTACTTCACTAATTGTTGTTGTACTTTTAAGGCTTTCCAATTCACCTTCCAAATTTAATTTGATTTTTTGTAACTCTTCTACTTCTTTTTCTAGTCTAGTTATTTCTAGATTAGCCTCTGTAATTTTAGCATATCTATATAAAATAAATAAACTAGTAGCAAATATAATTAGTGCAATGGCAATATACATACTTTTATTTACAGCTCTTACTCTCTTTTTCTTCTTTACAACTTTTTTTTGATTTTCCTCTACAGTATATCCAGGATAATAATTATATTCAGCTCTAGCTACTAACAACTTATTCTCCCCCTTATGTAATTATACCTAAAGTTTTTCTGCAATTCTAAGTTTTGCAGAACGCGAACGTGGATTGTTGTTTAACTCTTCATCTGACGGTTGTATTGGTTTTCTAGTGATTACTTCTATTTCTCTTACCTTGTTACATTTACATTCCGGGAAATGTGGTGGACATATACAATCCTTATACAATTCTTTAAAGGCTTCCTTCACTATTCTATCCTCTAATGAATGGAAAGTTATGATTGCCAGCCTACCACCAGAATTTAATAATTTTACCATTTTGCTTATTGAATTTTGTAATACTTCGAGTTCTCTGTTAACTTCTATTCTTACGGCTTGAAATGTTTTCTTTGCTGGATGATGTCCTTCCATCCTAACAGCTTTAGGTATAGCTTTTTTAATTACTGAAACTAGTTCTAAAGTTGTATCAATTGGCTTAATTTTTCTTTCATTAACTATAAATTCTGCTATTCTTTTTGCCCATCTTTCCTCTCCATATTTCCATATGATTTCTTCCAAATCTTTTGCGGAATATTTATTAATTACTTCCCATGCTGTTAGTGGATTTGTATTGTCCATTCTCATATCTAATGGTGCATCTTTATTATGAGAAAACCCCCTTGATTCTTCATCCAGTTGATGTGAAGATACACCTAAATCTAAAAGTATTCCATCGACCTTGTTTATGTTTAAATCTAATAATACTTTGTCAATGTTTTCATAGTTATTATGAACTAAAATAATCTTATCTTCGTAGTCCTTTAATACCTGAGATGCTTTTTGCAATGCATTCAAATCTTGATCAATACCTATTAACTTTCCGCCTTTTAACCTTTTTACGATTTCTAATGAATGTCCAGCTCCTCCTAAAGTTCCATCAACATAAATACCATTTTCCTTTATATTTAGACCTTCAACTGCTTCATTCAATAAAACTGATATATGATGAAACTCCATATTTATCTCCTCCGTTATATACCTAACTCTGCCATTTTTTCTGCAATACTATCATAGCTTAGGTTATCATCAGAATTATAGCTATCCCACTCTTCCTTACTCCAAATTTCAATTCTAGTAGATACACCTATAATTACTGCGTCCTTTTCTAATCTTGAATGCTCTCTTAAATTAGCAGGTATTAATACTCTCCCCTGTTTGTCTAAAACACATTCTGTGGCCCCTGAAAAAAAGAATCTTATAAATGCTCTTGCATCTCTATTTGTAAGTGGTAGACTTTTTAATTTTTCTTCAACTATCTTCCATTCTTCCTTAGGATAAACAAAAAGGCAGTTATCTAACCCTTTGGTCATGATAAACTCATCACCTAGGTCTTCTCTGAACTTAGAAGGTATTATTAATCTTCCTTTGTTATCAATTGAATGTTGATGTTCACCAATAAACATACAACTCTCCGCCTTTTTTTTAAATTTGTACCACTTTCCACCACTTTGTACCACATTACTTATATTCTATACCAAATATTCAATTCCTTCCACCCTTTTCATAAAATAAGGAATTTTTTTAGGACTAAAGTCCTATTTTTCTAATATTCGACTTAACTTTATAAGTATATGCAAAAAATAAAAAAACAGAGTTGATTCTCTGTTTTTTTATCGATTCTCATAATATTTTGTTATATTGTAGTTTGCTTCCTTAGCCTATATATAATTAATAATCCTATTAGAATTGATGTTAAGCTTATTAACTGAGCAACTCTTATTGGCCCAAGCATTAAACTATCAATTCTCAATCCTTCAATAAAGAATCTACCAACGGAGTAAAGTATTATATAAAGCAAAAATACTTCCCCATCTACTTTTTGCTTTTTTCGTGAATACCAGATTAAAAAGAAAAATACAATTAAATTCCAGATTGATTCATAAAGGAAAGTGGGATGAACTTTTACACCATCAACTACTATAGCCCAAGGAAGATCTGTTGGCCTTCCATATGCTTCCTGATTAGCGTAATTTCCCCATCTCCCAATTGCCTGTCCAAGTATTAAACTAGGGGCTACAATATCCCCTATTAGCCAAAAGCTTATATTTCTTTTATTTGGAAATATTAAAGCAACAATAACTCCAGCGATTACAGCTCCATGAATAGCTAAACCACCGCCTCTTAAATTTAAAATTTCCAAAGGATTGTTTTTATAGCTATTCCAACTAAATATTACATAATATAGTCTAGCTCCAATAATAGCAGCTGGTATTGCAAATAACAAAAAATCTATTAAAGTGTCCTCATTAACACCTTTTCTTCTAGCTTCTCTTAGTGCTAAGAGAGTTCCAATTACTACAGCTATAGATATAAGCACTCCATACCATCTTATGTCTATACCAAATATTGTAAAAGCTACAGGATTCATCTAAGACCACCTCTCTAATAATTGTATAGTATAGCATAGTTTAAAAGATATTTCTAGGTTGGCCTTACAATTGATAGAACCATATTATCAGTAGTAAAATGCTCCTTATATCTTTGAATTAAATCCTCAAAGTTTATACTCTCTAATACATCTAAATAATCTAGCAAGTTAAATTTATCAAAATATAAATCAACAAAATTATTTGCTATAAATTCAACTGAGTTGAATCCCATTAAGAAATTTCCAAGATTCTTCTTCTTTAATCTTTCAAAATCTTCAACTTTTAAATTTTCTTCAGGTGATTTACCAAATAGTTCAATAACTTTTTCATATATCTTTTCAGGTTCATCAGACTGACCAATTATTAATGAATGACCATAAGTTTTTTTGCCTGTATAGTATGCTCCAAAATTACTGTCAATTAATCCTTCATTATATAATTCATTAAAGAATTCAGAACTAGGAGTAAATAGCAAATCAAGTATCATATTTGTTATTATATCTTTTTTAACTCCTTCTTTACCTTCAATTCCAAGATTATAATCTTTAAAACCTATATAAAAAAGTGGAGTTGATACGAACATTTTTTCTTCTATAATTTTCTGATTAATTTTTTTAGGCTCATTTTTAAAAATTCTCTCGACTGTGAGATCAGTTTTTTCATATTTTTTCTCGGCTTTTTTAACCGTCTCTATGATTTTTTCAAAGGATAAATCACCAACTATAAATAGCACCATATTACTTGGGTGATAAAATGTATTATATGCTTTATATAATAATTCTTTTGTTATTGTATTTATGCTATCAACTGTTCCAGCTATATCTATTTTTATAGGATGATTAACATACATTGCTTTCAAGCAATTAAAGAACACCCTCCATTTAGGATTGTCTTCATACATTTTAATTTCCTGAGCAATTATACCTTTTTCTTTCTCAACATTTTCATCTGTTAGAAAAGGTGATTGGACAAATCTGACCAGCAGCTCTAAACACTCATAAAAATATTCGGTGGTATAAAAAAGATATGATGTTTGGTTAAAGCTAGTACTAGCGTTAACATATGCACCTAGCTTGGAGAATTTGTCAAAAATATTTGCCTCTTCCTCTTCAAATAGCTTATGTTCAAGAAAGTGAGCAATCCCTTCTGGTACCTCTAAAGGTTTATCTTCTCCGATTGGGATAAACTCATTATCTATGGAACCATAATTTGTTGTAAATACAGCATATTTCTTAACAAATCCAGGTTTAGGCATAAAAAATATTTTTAAACCACTATCCAATTCATGACTTAAGATCTTTTCATTTATTCTATCATTAACTATTGTATTCAATATCATCCCTCCCATCCTACTTTTCACCATTCATAAAATATATTGTATCAATGGTAATGTTGCTAGCAGCTTTAATTATATCTTCTCTAGTAACCTTATCAAAATCAGATATCATACCTTCTAAATTTCTACTGTCCTTGGCTAGTATCTGGCTCAAGAAAAATTCAGATATTAAGAATATGCTATCTCTAATAGACTCTGTTGATGTTTTTATTGCTTTTTTAGAGATTTCTATGTCATCTTCTGTAAAATTACCAGCTTTTAACTCTTCTAGTTGTTTATTTATGATATCTACCGTTTTATGATAATTTGCAAACTCAATTCCAGCATCCACTAACATTATTGATTTATATTTTATAATAGTGGAGCTCACATAATAAGCTAAACTCTCTTTCTCTCTAACATTATTAAATAGTTTAGAATTTGGCCCTCCGCCAAGAATATCATTTGCTATTAAGAGACCATTATATAATTTATCCTCAAATGGTATTCCTGTTCTATATCCAATAACAATCTTACCTTGATTTACATCTAATTTTTCATTTATTAAATTTTTTTGTTTTACAGAAACTATTATATTTTCTCTTTTTATATCTACAACATTTTCTCTATCTATTTTGTTTTTATTAACTAAGTAGGATTCTATATCCTCATCAAAATTACCTACATAAAATATCTCTATCTGACTAGTATCCAGAAGTTTTTTATACTGAATGTATAAATTATTTTCGTCAATAGTACCTAAATCCTCAACATAACCAAGTGGATAAATGCTAAAGTTCTCATATTTACACATTTCCTCAATACATCTATTTATAGCATAGGAACGCTTATCATTAATTTTACTCTCAATCCTTATTTTGTGATTCTCTTTTTCTTGTTCAACATATTCTTTTTTAAATGCACCATTTTCTGTATAAGGGTCATATATTATACTTCTTAATAAATCGATGACTCTATAATTAAGGGATGTATCACTTAAATATTGACCATTTGCCCATTCAACTGTAAATCTAATTACATGTCTTTCCCCTCTTTTATTAACTGAACTACTATAATTAGCTCCACATAGACTCTCAAACTCTTTTTCAATTTCTATACTTGTATTAATATCTTTGGTACCTCTTTTAAGAACTAAAGGAACCAATGAATTCATAGTTACCTCTTCTCTATTTAATGGTCTTATAAAATAGTAACTTAGTAAATTAGACTTAAATTTATCAGTATGAATCATATTTAAGTATATGCCATTACCTAATTTAATTCTCTTATTATTAAACTCCATATCTCTACCTCCCTAATTAGTATTACTATACCCATTATATATATTTTACGTCTTTTGCATTATAAATTCTATTAATTTTAAAAAAAGCCCGTTGTAGGGCTTTATTTTATTTTATTCATAATTTTACTTATTTGATTTACATAATTATCATATGATTTACCTTGTAATAGGTTGAAAATTATATCGCTAATCTCACTAAAGATCTTATCCTTATCAGTTATAAGCACATTAGTTATATTTTTATCAAAGGATAAGACTTTATCTTCAATAACCAATTTTGTTTCATCAGTGAGTTGTTGATCATAAGCCATTTTCACCCCAACTATTGCAGTATCATTTAATATAATAGTAGTTGCATCATCAATACCAAAAAGTTCAACAACAACATCAGAAATATTTTCTGATCTTTCTAAAATTTCATTATCTGTACCACCAACAGGTATAACTGCCATTTGCTCTTCTTCAACACTTTGATCAAATTGATTGTTAGTTGTACAAGCACTTAACAATATCAATAATACTATAGAAAAACAAATTAATCTTTTCTTCATAAATATCCCTCCTCATTTTAGTCTTACACTTTTTACTAAAATAATTCAAAGAGATATAAAAAAAGGGGAAATAATCCCCTTTAAATTTCCTTAACTATTTTTACACCAGAACTAGTTCCTAATCTTGTTGCACCAGCCTCGATCATTTCTCTTGCAGCTTGTAAATCCCTTACTCCACCTGATGCTTTAATACCTAGCTTGTCACCAACAACTAATTTCATTAATCTTATATCCTCTACCTTAGCACCATCTGTACTAAAACCAGTAGAAGTTTTAACAAAATCAGCACCTGCTTCCATTGCTAATTTGCAGGCCATTTTCTTTTCCTCTTCATTTAATAGACAAGTCTCAATTATAACTTTAACTAAAGCTTTACCATTTGTAGCCTCAACAACAGCTAAAATATCATCTTTTACAGTATCAAAATCTCCATCTTTTAGTGCACCTATGTTTATTACCATATCAATTTCATCTGCTCCATTTTTAATAGCATCTTTAGTTTCAAATGCTTTTACATCTTTAGTATTAGCTCCTAACGGAAAACCAACAACCGTAGCAACCTTTACTTCAGAATCCTTTAATAAGTCTTTGCAATATTTTACATGATAAGGATTTACACAGATTGCACCAAAATTGTTCTCAATTGCTTCATTGCATAATTTTTTAATCATACTTCTTGTCGCATCAGGTTTAAGTAATGTGTGATCAATCATCGATGGTATACTATTCATAGCTACCTCCTATTTTATTAATTCAACAATATCTCCATTCTTTACTCCAGCTGCATTACCTTCTTCAACATCAACATGCATTTCTAACGCATATGTTGGATGTACCCTAACTAATACATTGTCAAATACTAGGCCTCTAGGTCCATTAACCTTAACCTTAACTATATCCTTATCTGCCACACCAAATTCTTCTCCATCAGTTGTGTGCATATGAATATGTCTAGCAGCAACTATTACACCTTTATCTAATTCAACTTCTCCCTTAGGACCAACAACTTTTACCCCAGGAGTACCTTCTAAATCTCCAGAATTTTTTATTACTGGGCTTACACCTAATGTAATTGCATCTGCAATGGAAACCTCTATTTGAGTTTCTGATCTTACAGGTCCAAGTATTCTTACACCACTAATAGTTCTTTTTGGTCCCACTAAATCTACCTTTTCTTCACAGGCATATTGACCTGGTTGGGATAAATCCTTTGCTTTTGTTAATTCATATCCTTCTCCAAACAATATATCTAAGTCTTTTTGACTTAAATGAATATGTCTATTGGATAATGCTATTGGTAATTGTGTTTTCATAATACATCCTCCTCTTTTTAACATTACATACTAATTATACAATTAATTTAATTTAATTCAAATATAAAATCCCCTTATTATGAGATTAATGTTCTTTTAAATATTGTTACCCTAAGAATTCGCTAATAATCCCGAGACAAAAAAGAACTTTTATCTATGAAGATAAAAGTTCTTATGTTCATCAATTTCTCTACCGATTCTATATAATTCATTTTTTATATTAACTCTGTCTTCTACAGGTATTTCATCTGTATTAGATACGAAATAATTACCCACATAATTTGCATTAATGGCTTTAAAGAAATAATCAATTACAGGAACTGCACCATCAAATTGATTGTGAGAAAATGTTGCACCACCTA
Organism: Firmicutes bacterium FC7; assembly: GCA_022760735.1. Classification (GTDB taxonomy): domain Bacteria; phylum Bacillota; class Clostridia; order Tissierellales; family Tissierellaceae; genus UBA3583. The sequence continues at coordinate 23,785 of JAKELU010000014.1, read as the reverse complement.
CACTTAAAAATATACCTTTTCTTTCTTGATTTCTTTTGTAATTGTTCCCAAGCACATATTTAATGGACCAATACCTCTGACATCTGTCTACAACATTTTTTGCTAAACCTGTAATAGAATTAAAATAAATCGGGCTTGCAAGGATAATAATGTCACAATTATCAAAGTTATCATATATTTTAGACATATCATCCTTAAATACACAATTTGATGTTTTACCACAATGCTCGCATCCTGTGCAATAATTTATGTTCAAATTTCTTAATATTATTTTTTCCACTTCAAAGTTAGATCTATCGATACCTTCTAATAAATAATCTAAAAGCGTTTCAGTATTCTTATTTCTCCTAGGACTTCCCATTAAAGCCAATACTTTTTTCATATATTCACCTATTATTACATAAATCTCCTAGCGTACTTTAAAATTGCAGTTAAAAGTATACTTAGTATTGGTATGCTAATTGCCGCACTTAATAATCTTGGTGGTAATAATATAATTATAGCAGTCCCAAATAAATCAGATAACCATACAGTATTTAATAGTGTTACTATTATCGATGATATCGCTACAGAAACTAAAACAAATTTAAATGAAAACATTTTTGAAATAGGTACTTTTTTTTCTAATATATAGGTTATAATCCCAGGCAAAATGCCCCACATCATTGAACTAATAGTAAACCCTGGGTAATAAGGTCCCTGAGGATTAATTAAGACCCCTAATAGATCTGCTGCTATTCCAGTTAATCCTCCAACTAGAGGCCCAAACAAAAAACCTGATAGCATAAGAGGCATTTCTCCAAAGCTGATGCGTAGAGCTGAAACACCCGCAATAGGTAGCATTACAAATGCAAACCTTGTCATAACAATGCTTATAGCTACTAAAAAGCCTGCTTTAACAATAGTCCTAATATCCATGGTTTTTTTATTGTTTCTCATCTCTTATTCTCCTTTCTTTTTAGTTGACAGTTACTGTCACACTAAAGAAAGAGAATCTTTAATGGGCAGCGGATGCGGTAAAGAATCGCAGATAATTCTTTCGTTTAAAGGCAACTTCCCATCCTTTAACACTTAACGCTCTTTACCTACTCTGTCAATCTATCATAATTATATATTTTTCAACTATTTATGTAAAGATAATTTACTGTTCATTCTTACATATTCAGTTATCTTCGCACAACCAATAATAGTAGCAATCAAAAATGTAATTACTGCAACGATCCTATAATATACCCTATAGCTTACAAAGAAGGAGATTGTGTATAAAATTATAGAAATAATGTATAACTTGGCTATCTTTCTAATGTCGAATGTTAAAATCTGAGTTTGCAAACCTTTCTTGTAATCATCATGACGATATTTTATATAATTTCTAATCTCTTCATCTGATGGATACTCATTTATATTTTTTAAGATATCCTTTAAATCCTTGAAATCAAGTAATATTAAAGAAGTGTTATCTTTCACCTCATCTTGAAAATATGAGTTAGTAATAATTACTCCTTCATCGTAGCCTAGGTAATTAATGTAATTATGGAAATCATCCACTTTCTTGCGGATTATTTTATCTTCCATTGACGACTTAATGCATTTAACAGCGTAAGTTTTATTTTGGATTTTACCTATTAGGTCTATTCCATCTTCACCGTGAACAAATTCATTAAAATAATATTTTTCTAGTAACTCCTTACAATAGTTAATAAATTCTTCACGATTCATTTGAGAGAGCTCTCTAATTACCCTATTACTTTTTAATTCTTCATTTATCTTTTGAATTTTTGTATCGACACGTTTATCTCTTAAGGATATAATACCCTTGGTAATAATAGTCACAGTTAAAAGACTTAATAATACTGAAAAAGTCAATGTATTTATTATTGATGAGTACAGAAATGTAAATAATGAAAAAAGAATAATTACCATGGCTATTTTGTCTAGAAAAACTGCTTTATAGGTTTTTCCTTTGTATATTTCCTTTGAATAATAATCTTTTATTATTGATTCTTCCTTTTTTCTCTCATATCGGTTCTTTAATTTTTCAAACCTTTCCATTTATCTCTACCTCTCTTCATAAAATACAATCCAACTAACTGTATTATTGACAGGTAAAGGAAAAAAGATAACACAATATTTATAGCTATACCACTAAAAAAAGGTTCTGGAAGCATCTGAATCATTAAATCAGTCTCTGGATTCAAAAGCCATAAGTCATTTGTAAAGAAAATATGATGAAAAATAGTCCAGTATTTATTAAAGTTTGTAGATATTATTAAAGTAAGTAGCAAAATTATAACATGATTAGCAAATAAGCCTAAGAACAATACTTTACCCATTTTCTTAGCTCCTATTTTATTTACAAGGAGAACAATTAGAATAAAAGATGTAAATAAACCTATAAACTTAATCAATCTTGCTTTATCAAATAAATCTTGCACATCTTTCATATGTGCTACTTCTTTGTCATTGAAATATGGTGTTAATAGTTCATCATATCCATTTCCTTTAAGATATTCTATTAAGCTATTTGCTATTTCTTCTAATTGACTCATGTTCTTTCCAGTGATATCTTCGATGTTGTGTTTTTTAAACGCCTTCAAATAATAATTTATGTTATATGCATTGCTTTCTATAGCTATCATTAAAAACGTAATTGATAAAGAAATAATTAAAAATAACGCAAGTAATCTTTTCATTTAAATTCCCCCTATCTAAACATTAAATATATTATAAAAAAATAAAAGGATGAAGTAAATGCTTCATCCCTAACTCATTGCTTTTTCTAATTCCGCTAGATGCTTTATAGGAAAGTATCTTAATAACTCTTTATATTGCTCAACAGATAACCCCTGAACAGTTGTATATATTTCTATTTTATCATCCAAATCTGCAGAAATAAACCTTTCTTTGATGTGTTCGAAATTCTCCTGACCTTCCATAATTAACCTCCTATATTATTATTAATATTATTATGGAAAATTAGAATTTAATTATACTAAGATTAAAGCAAATTTCAACTAATAGTAAAATTAGCCTGTTTTACTGTAAAAGTAAAGATATACTTTATCCTTCATTTTTATAACTAACTTCAAAAAGAAAAACACCCATTACTCTTTTAAATAGAATAATTGGTGTTCTTTTAAACTTTCAAATTTAATCTTTACTCTTCCTCTGGCATTTCCCAGTTATGATATACTTCTTGAACATCGTCGTTATCTTCAAGCATATCTATTAATTTTGTCATTTTCTTTATAGCCTCTTCATCTGTAAGAGTTACTGTATTTTGTGGTATGTAGCTTATTTCAGCCATTGCAAATTTATATCCTGCTTCGGATAATCCATCTCTTACAGAGTTGAAATCTTCTACACTAGTTGTAATTTCAAATCCATTCTCATCAGACTCAAAGTCCTCTGCACCTAAGTCTATTGCTAACATAGTTAGTTCATCTTCATCTATGGAATCTTCTCTTTCTATAGCAATTACTCCTTTTCTATCAAACATGAAGGAAACTGAGCCAGTAGTGCCTAGGTTACCACCATTCTTATCGAATGCATGTCTTACATCTGATGCTGTTCTGTTTCTATTATCCGTTAAACATGAAACTATAACCGCTACTCCTGATGGTCCATATCCTTCATATATTATCTCCTCGTATGCAGCACCATCCAATTCACCTGAGCCTTTTTTAATAGCTCTTTCAATGTTGTCATTTGGCATATTTGCTGCTTTTGCTTTTTCTATAGCAGTTTTTAAAGCTGGGTTATAATCCGGGTCTGGTCCACCATCTCTTGCTGCTACCATTATATATCTACCTAATTTAGTAAATATACTAGCACGTTTTGCGTCTTCTTTACCTTTCTTATTTTTTATATTATTCCATTTGGAATGTCCAGCCATTTAATTCACTCCTCATATATTATTGCCTTTTCTATTTTAGCACAAGAAACCAATTATACCAACAGTTTTATTCAATTTCTGATAGTATAATATACTACTTCTAAAAATGATATATGTATATCTAAATTTTTTTTGGTGACATTAGTATTAAAGTGATACAACTATATATTATAGGAGTTTGCTATGAAAAACAATAATTTTAAATTAATATCTTTAGGGCTTATAACAGGCTTAGTCAACGGACTTTTTGGATCAGGTGGTGGGATGATAATAGTACCTGCTCTTGTCTTTATTTTAGGTTTAAAAGAATATAAAGCTCATGCAACGGCAATCTCAATTATTTTTCCTTTAACTTTAATAAGCACAATTGTTTATTTCTTCAATAATACTATCCCTCTTAGAATTAGTTTCTTAGTGATGATTGGGGCTTTAATAGGTAGCTATATAGGTGCAAAAATTCTAAACAAAATACCAGGAAACATTTTAAGAAAAATCTTTGGTTGTGTAATAATTTATACTGCCATAAGGATGATTTGGAAATGAAGCTAATACTAACAGGACTTCTATCAGGCATTATTAGCGGCATGGGCATAGGTGGTGGAGTTATTTTAATACCATCACTTGTATTGTTTAGCGAGGTTGCTCAAATACAAGCTCAAGGTGTTAATCTAGTAGTTTTCATACCATCTGCCATAATAGCCTTAATTACACATAAAAAAGAAGGTAATCTTGATAGTAAATACAATAAAAAAATAATCATAGGTGGAATAATAGGAGCATTAGTAGGTTCAATAATAGCTATTAAGATAGAAGAGGATAACCTTAGGAGATATTTTGGGATTTTTTTATTAGCAGTAGGAATATATGAATTTTTTAAAAAAAATAGGTCATAATAACTGACCTATTTTTTTACATATTTCTTAAAGTTGCGTAAATACAATCTCCTATAAGGTATTTAAGACCTAGTTCCTCAGCCTTTGAAACAACATCAGCATTATAAGTTCCTGGTTGGAAAAATATATATTCTATGCCCAACGCCTTAGCTTCTTCTAGTATGTTTAATGCTATTTTTGGTGAAACTACCATATCAACAACGTCTATCTTCTCTGGTAGATCATGAAGTGTTTGATAGATTTTATCACCTTCAATTTCATCATAATTCGGACTAATTCCAAAGGTATTATAATTATGTTCTTTTAAAATCTTATAAATTTTATATCCCCATTTATCCTTCTTGGCTGAAACTCCAACAATAGCCCAATTTTTCTTATCAAGCATTTCCTTCTTAATACTCATATAATCACCCCTATAATATTATAATTATACCCAAAAATAAAAACGTAAAATCATACTCTTTTACCATCAATTAAAGGCAAGTACTCTTCCTCAAAATAATTAAATTTTACCGTCCCATTCGTTAAGTTCATCATTTCCTTCTCAAATTCATCTACTTTTGATTTTATTATGTAGAGTATTATTTCTACATTTTCATTGTAAATTGATTCCTCAACAGTTAACCCGTTTGAAATAAGAAAATTTTCTATTTTTCCTAATAGAGTATATGGTATTATCAACTTAATCTTAGTATGTAGTGTCATCTCAACTATACGGCCTGCCTCCAAAGCAATTTTGGCTCCTTTAGTATAAGCTCGAATAAGACCTCCTCCTCCAAGCTTAATGCCGCCAAAGTATCTAGTAACCACCACTACTAAATTACGGAGATCTTCTTTTTTTATCACCTCTAGAACAGGTATACCTGCTGTACCTGAAGGTTCACCATCGTCACTAAATCTTTGAATATTTGATTCTTCACCAAGAACATATGCATATACATTATGTGTAGCGTCTCTATGTTTAGACTTAATTTCATCTATAAATTGTAAAGCATCTTCCTCTGAATTAACAGGCAAGGAGTAGCCAATGAATCTGGATTTATTAATTATTATTTCATCTTCACCATATCCCTTAATTGTCCGATATACATCCTTCATATTGAATCACCCCTTTATAAAATATAATCCTTATATTTCTCAAAATCTATATGACTTATCACAAGGTCTAAGATTGTTCCATCTTCTAAATACTCAATATTTATTACATTATAATTTTTCATAAAATAATTTATAAGACTTTGCTTATCAAATGGTATCTTTAGTCTTACATTTTTAAACTTTTGTGGTAATGATTTTTCTATAAGTTCCATTAGCTTATCTATATTTATATCATTTTTTGCTGATATAAATATTTTTTCGTCAACTAAACTATTGTCAAAGACAAGATTTGCAACATCAACTTTATCCATCTTATTAAAAACAGTAATAATTGGTTTATCAAGTACATCTAAGTCCTTTAATATGTTTAGGGTTGTTTTTATCTGCAAATCTAGATCTTTATTTGAAGAATCTACTACATGCAATAGTAAGTCGGCATACTTTACTTCTTCTAAAGTCCCTTTAAAGGCTTCAATTAATTTGGTAGGCAATTTTGATACAAAACCAACAGTGTCTGTAATCAAAAAAGCTTGGCCATTAGGTAGTTTACTTCTTCGTAATGAAATATCTAAAGTAGCAAATAGCATATCTTCAACATATACACTCTTTTTTTCTAATGACTCATTATCAAACTCAATCAATCTATTCAATAGAGTTGATTTCCCAGCGTTAGTATATCCAACTAAAGCAACAATTGGTAAGTTGGACTCATCTCTCTTTTTTCTTTTAATACTTCTTACCTGTTCTACTTCCTTAAGCTGTTTTTCGATATTATTAATTTCTCTTAATATATGTCTTCTATCTGTTTCCAACTTTTGTTCACCAGGTCCTCTTGTTCCAATACCGCCTCCTGTTCTAGATAAATAGTCACTAAAGCCTATTAATCTAGGGAGTCTATATTTTAGCTGTGCCAATTTTACCTGTAATTTCCCCTCATTTGATTTTGCTCTGTTAGCGAATATATCTAATATTAGGTTTGTTCTATCAACTATTTTTCTATCTATCATTTTTTCTAAATTTCTTAGTTGCGCTCCCGAAAGCTCATCATTAAAAACTACTGTAGAAATATCTAGTTCTTCACAGTAATTTTTTATTTCCATCGCTTTACCCTTTCCAATAAAATGCGCTGGATGTATACCTTCCTTTTTCTGAATAACTCTAGATACTACAATACCTCCAGCAGCTATTACCAATTCTTGTAGCTCATCCATTGATGTTTCAATGTCTATTGTGTCATTAGGTAATTCCACTCCAACTATTAAGACACGCTCTAAATTAGACTCGTTCAAGCTATCACCTCATAAATATTCATTAAATATAAGTATACCATCTTTTTCTATTATTATCTATTTTTTATATTGATTGTAAATCTTGTAGTCTATGCATTATAGAAATAAATTTGTGTTAAGAAAATCGTAAATATATTGTAAACTATGTAAATTATCAAATTATTAACATTGGAATTTATATATGGTATAATATAACGAGTTAAGGAGGGAATTTAATGTCAGATGAAAATAAAAAGAAAACTAAAAAGAGAGATAAGTTATCCATAGGTAAAATATTTAAAATTTCTATAATTGTATTACTTATTATATGTGTGTTAGCAGGAGGAGCATTGGCAGGTGCAGTTATCTCAATTATAAAAGATGCCCCTGAAATAGATCCATCAAATATTAATGCAACTTTAGCTCAAACATCTTCAATAGTCGATTTAGATGGTAATCTAATAGAGAAAATACAAGCTAGAGAATTTAGAACTGTAGTTAGCTTAAATGAAATGCCTCAGCATCTATTAGATGCATTTATAGCTATTGAAGATGAAAGGTTTGAAGAACATATTGGCGTAGATCCATTAGGTATACTAGCAGCTATTAGAGATAACATTAAATCTGGTTCTATGCGTGGTGCAAGTACTATTACTCAACAGTTAGCTAGAAATTTGTACTTATCTAATGAAGTAAGTTGGACTAGGAAAATAACTGAGGCTTACTTAGCACTAAAGATGGAACGTATATTGACAAAGGACCAAATTCTTGAAGCTTATCTAAATAGAAGCTATTTTGGCCAAAATGCATATGGCGTTCAGGAAGCTGCACGTACTTATTTTTCAAAGGATGTTGGCGACTTAACAATTGCTGAATCTGCTGTATTAGCTGGTATTGTAAAAGGAACATCAATATATCAACCTTATGAAAGGGTTAGACCGGAAAATTTTGACCCTTTAAAACACTATGAAGTTGGACAAATTGATGTTTTAGGTGAAAAATACATCCTTGTATTTAATGAAACTTCAGTTGAAAGACAAAAACTAGTTCTAAGAAAGATGTTAGAATTAGGAAAGATAACACAGAAAGAGTATGATGAGGCATTAAAACAGGATATAAAGACAAGTTTAAAGCCAGAACAGAAGAAAAATAACGACATAACATCATACTTTACAGACTATGTAAAAAGTTCTGTTGTAAATGCATTAATAGAAAAACTTGGATATACTAGAGAAAGAGCAGAAGAAGAACTATTTACAGGTGGACTTACTATTTATGCAACTATAGATGTTAACATGCAAAAACAACTTGAAGAGGTCTATGAAAACTTTACGGAAATATTAGTTGGAAATACTTCCAATATTAAAGGTCCTATTTTAGTTGACTGGAAGCTTAATAAGGCAGGCAATGTTATCGACCAGAATGGTAAACTCTTGTACTATAAAAAAGATAATTTATTGACAGAAGACTATAATTTAATTATTGAATCTGGTTCATATCAAATAGACAATGGTGATATAATCATTAGAAACAATAAATTAACACCATACCCAAAGCATATTGATATAGAGGATTTTTACACAATAGATGAAAGAAAAAATTTAGTAACCCATACTGTAGGTTCAATAATTATTCCTGAAGGTGAATTTAACATCCTTAATGATAGGTCAATTAGAATATCCAAGAGTTTCTTAGATAAAAATAATGATTTCTATAAAATAGAAAATGACAATCTATTAATAAATAGCAAATATTTCTATATTGCAAAGGAAGGTATTGTTCAGCCTCAATCAGCTACTGTTATTTTAGATTATAGGACAGGACACATTAAAGCTGTAGTTGGAGGAAGAGATATAGAAGGTCAAAGAATATTAAACAGAGCAACTGATTCTGCTAGACAGCCTGGTTCAGCTATTAAACCAATTGCTGTTTATCTTCCAGCTTTGGATAATGGTTATACTGCTGCATCTTCAATTGATGATATACCATTCTATAATTCCAATGGGGATTTATGGCCAAAGAACTGGTATACAGGATATAGAGGGTTACACACACTTAGAAGATCAGTAGAACAATCGGTCAATGTTAACTCAGTAAAAACATTGCAATCAATTGGAATAAATACATCCTTATCATATTTAGAGAAGATGGGGATTGTTAATGCTAATAATCCTGAAAAGGATAATGTAGTAACAAGAAATGAAAACCCATCAACTAATGATGAAAATTTATCAGCACTTGGCCTTGGAGGTATGACAAAGGGACTAAGTCCATTAGAATTAGCTGCAGCCTATGGTGCTATTGCTAATAATGGTGTATACGTAGAACCTATAGCATTTACTAAGATTATAGATAAAAATGGAAATGTATTGTTAAACAATACTCCAACAGAAAATATAGTAACATCTCCTCAAGTTGCATATATAATGGGAGATATACTTAGAACAACTGTATCTAACGGTCTTGCAGGAAGAGCAAAATTATCTAATATGGCAGTTGCAGGTAAAACAGGTACAACAAATGAACAAGCAGACATATGGTTTGTTGGATATACCCCTTATTATGCATCTGCTGTTTGGATTGGTAATGACTCCCCAAGAATTACAATTTCTAAGGGTAGTGCTACTGCTGCACAATTATGGCAACATATTAATACAAAAGTGCATGAGAACTTGGAAAGCAAAACAAGCTTTGATAGACCTGAAGGAATTGTATCTGCAAGTATTTGTACTCAGTCAGGTTTGCTAGCATCTGAACTATGTGCTAGAGACCCTAGGGGAGTTATAAGAACAGAAATATTTGTTCAAGGTACAGTTCCAACAAAACAATGTGATATGCATGTTGAATTGCAGATAGATACAGCCAATGGAAAATTAGCTAATGAATACTGTCCAGATGATAATGTTGAAACAAGGGTATTTATCCAAAGAACACCACCTTATAATCCTGCAGATCATAATGGCATTGTTCCTAGTGATTATCAATATCAGGCGCCAACTGAAGTTTGCAATGAGCATAATGAAACAACTATAATTACCAGCCCATTAGAAGATTGGTGGAATGAGTGGTTCAATAATAATCATAGGAATGATGAAGAAGTAATACCTCTTGAACCATCAAATGATGAGGATTATTATTTTAATTATAACTTTTAAAATTGGAAAGACTAAGGAATTCCTTAGTCTTTTGTTTTTGGATCAAATATTATGGCTATAATGTAGCCAAATAAAATTATTGCAGCAATACCAGCTCCAGTGGCTTCTATACCACCTGTAAAAGCTCCAATTAAGCCCTTTGTTCTAGCTCCTTCTATCGCACCTTGTGCTAGTGAATTGCCAAATCCGGTAATAGGTATTGTCGCCCCAGCTCCTGCAAAATCAACTAGAGGTTTATAAACACCTATTGCACCAAGAATGACGCCTGTAGTAAGAAAAGAAACTAGAATATGGGCTGGCGTTAACTTTGTATGGTCTAATAATATCTGTCCTATTACGCATATTAAACCGCCTACGACAAAAGCTTTAATGTATTCCATAACTTCACCTTATTCTATTGTATTTTCTACTGCAACAGCGTGAGCAATCCCTGGTATAGATTCTCCCTGTTGCGTACTTAAAGTCGAATGTAGTGCACCTGTTGACATAATAAGTACCTTATTCAACTTCCCTTTAGCCATTTCTTTAAATACATAGCTATTATATACTGTGGCTGAGCAAGCACATCCACTTCCTCCAGCATGAGTATCCTGTTCTGATTTATCAAATATCTCTACACCACAATCAGTATAATTCTTAGTTAGGTCATAACCCTTTTCTTTCATAAGATCTAATACAATTGACTTACCTACATAACCTAGGTCTCCAGAGATGATTAGATCATAATAAGATGGATCTAATCCTGTATCCTGGAAGTGAGTAACCAATGTATCAACTGCTGCTGGTGCCATTGCCCCACCCATATTCGCTACATCAGTAATTCCAGGATCTATAATTTTCCCAGTTGTTATACACTTAACATATGGCCCACTTCCATAAGAAGAAAGAATAGTAGCACCTGCTCCTGTAACTGTCCATTGAGCAGACATCTTTCTCTGATTGCCATATTCAAGCGGATATCTAAACTGCCTTTCTGCTGTACTGAAGTGACTTGATACAGCACAGGCTACTTTGTCAGCAAAACCACCATCAACAAGCATTGCTCCCAGAGATAAAGACTCTGTCATTGTTGAGCAAGCACCATAAAGTCCATAATATGGTATAGCTAGTTGTCTAGCACTATATGCAGTTGCTATTATTTGGTTTAGTAGATCACCTGCAATTAAATAATCTATATCTTGTGATGACAAACCTGCCTTATCTATGGCCGCTTTAATACATTCTTCCTGCATCTTTGATTCTGCCTTTTCCCAGGATTCCTGTCCCCATAAATCATCTTCAAGTATAAGATCAAAATAATCTTTCAATGGTCCCTTCCCTTCTTTGGGACCAACAATAGAATAGTAACTAATTATAGAAGGTGGATTTTCCAATTTTACAGTCTGTTTGCCTAGTTTTTTTATAGCCAATTTATATCACCTTACCTTAGTAATAAACTAATTAATCCTACAATAATTGAACTACCAATACCATATACAAGAACAGGCCCAGCTATTATAAACATTTTTGAAGCTACTCCAAAAATAAAACCTTCTCTTTTAAATTCCATAGCAGGAGAAACAATACTATTGGCAAAACCTGTTATAGGTACTGCTGCACCTGCACCACCAATTTTCGCTATTTTATCATAAACCCCAAGGCCAGTTAACAGTCCACCAATTAGCACCATAGATATAGCTGTACCAGCAGCAGCCATCTTTTCATCTAGACCATTGTTCTTCATTAGGTTTAGGATTATCTGCCCAATTGTACAAAAAATACCTCCAACAATAAAAGCCATTATCATGTTTTTTACATAAGGTGGTTTTGGCATTTTCTTTTCTGCATATTCTTTATATTCTCTCTTATTTAGTTTATCCATTTTAACCTCCTATATTATTAATAAAATAGTATAATGCTCCAAATACTTTTCCTAACAACATAGCAATAAAAGCAATTTTCATATGCTTTTTTATTTTGAACTTCTTAGCTATAACAGGTAAAACATTTAAAGTTTCTGCTAAAGCTGATGATAGGGTGCCTAGAAAAATACCAGAAGACAATCCACATATTGCTGCACCTATTGCACCTAATTTTATTTTAAGATCAAAAAAATATACAATAGTATATAAGAAAGTACCCAACATAAAGATATATTCATATGCTAAATAATATTTCTTAGTATTAGAAACTTGAAGTAGTCTGGGGAATATCTCTAATAGAGTAATGAAGGCTGCATATGCACCCCCAACTACAACGCCACCACTAAATGATGAAATAATTAATAAAATGAACTTCATTTTTTGTACCTCTATTTATTTTTGCTTAATTCATTAATTATATAATCTTCCATATTTTTGTCATATAAATATAATTCTACATCCATAGGACCCGGCTCCATTCTTCTCCTCTTACTTGAACTAATTACTCGACTAAAAAAGGTAATCATTCCCACTCCAAGTCCTATACTATAGGGTATAATCATAACCAAAGGAGTATCCTTTTCAATACCTGTTAAAGAAAAATATAGTTTACTCATTGTGTCTGACATATTAACATCTTGGTGAAAATACATTATTCCCAAAGCTGCACCAAAAAATAATGTTATAGATACAAATGCTATTTTTACAAATTCAAATATCTTATTCTCCTTTTCTTTAGATTTTATTTCTATTAATACATCCGGGGAACCATAGAATTTTATATCATAATCGCTATTCTTTAAAATAGCCTGTGCAACATCCACGGTATCTATTAAATCCCAGGTTTCTATACCATTACCGCAATAAACTTCTGTATCTTCAACTCTTTTCTTTATATTGACATTACTACAATAAACATTGCCTATGTCTCTAAGATAAATTGTTTCTTTAGTATCAATTGTAACCTTATTTTTTAAAACTACGTATACCTTATCTTTATCCATATAAACCCCTACCTATATTTGAATTTTTAACTAATGTAGCGCTCTTTGGAATTACTGTCGATTTATCAGATAAAATATAGTAGGCTATAAAAGTGGTAATAGTAATTATAAATGCAAGTAAAACTAATATTTTTTTATAAGTTAAACTCTTCAATTTCATCACCTAATTGTATTATTTACTATTAATAAGTTTTAATGCAAAAAAAAGGCATATTATGCCTTTACTAAGTATTTCCTCATTTCACCAATTATCTTCTTTTCTATTCTTGAAACCTGAACCTGAGATATTCCTAATATATTTGCTACTTCTACTTGAGTTTTATCTTTAAAATATCTCAATATAATAACCTGTCTATCTCTAGGTTTAAGTTTGTTTAAAATTTCCTTTAAAACTATATTGTCAACTAAATCAGTAGATTCATCAGCTTCAAGACTTAGTTTATCAATCAAATAAAGAGGTGAACCATCATTTTGATGTACAACATCATATAAATATTCTGGTTGGCAAGATGATTCAAGTGCCATTATTATTTCTTCTTTTTCCACGCCTATTTCATCTGATATCTCTTGAATTGTAGGTTCTCTACCCAATGTTTTAGATAATATCTCTTCTGCCTGTTTAGCTAAACCAGCTATTTGTTTTAATGATCTACTAACTTTTATTATTCCATCATCTCTTAGAAATCTCTTAATTTCACCTACTATCATAGGAACTGCGTATGTAGAAAATTTAACATCATAATTTAAATCAAACTTGTCTATGGCCTTCAATAAACCAATACTACCAATTTGGAATAGATCTTCTGGATCATGACCTCTATTTAAAAATCCCTTTAAAACAGACCTGATTAGTCCTAAATTAGACTCTACTAATGTCTCCTTTGCTTTGCTATCGCCCTTTTGAGCTTTCTTTATTAACTCTATAGTTTCTTCATGGGATAGCAATCCTTTCCCTACTCCCCCTGAACTCATTATATCACTCCTTATCTATAGAGCGATTTATTTTCTTTCTCATAATCACTTTTGTACCAACATCTTTTTCACTTTCTACCTGTAAATCGTCCATAAAGGTTTCCATGACTGTAAACCCCATACCTGATCTTTCCAAATCAGGTTTTGATGTATAGAAAGGTTCCATAGCCTGTTTAATATCTCCTATCCCTTTACCTTTATCAATCACTACTATCTCAATTACATTATCCTCTATTGTTGCCTCTAGTATAACTGTTCCTTCACCATATTCATATCCATGAATTATTGCATTAGTTACAGCCTCTGATACTGCTGTCTTTATATCTGATAACTCTTCTAAAGTAGGATCTAATTGGGAAGCAAAAGCTGCTACAACAACTCTTGCAAATGATTCATTATTAGATCTACTTAGAAACTCTAATTTCATATAGTTTTTATCCATTGTTTTTCACCTCTCTAAGTTTGTTATAGCTTGATCTACATTAGAATAAACATTAATTATTTTCAATAGCCCTGACATCTTAATTAATCTATCTATATATACATTTGAACTTATCAATGCTATTTTCCCATTTTTAGATATAACATTCTTATATCTTCCCATAATAAGTCCTATGCCTGAACTATCCATTAATGTTAACTGAGAAAGGTCTAATATAATATTTTTAATATCATTTTCTAAATATTTTTGATCAATCGATAATCTTGCCTTTTCAGTTATATGGTGGTCTAACTCACCATAAAAATGGACAATAAGATTAGGCTTCTTAACTTCTAAAGTAAATCCCAAAATAATCCCCTCCTTTACAAGGTTATATTCAATATTCCCTATATTTTTTCCTTCAAAGAATTATGACTTTTTTTGTTTCATAATGTAAAAAAGAGTCTATCGACTCTTTTTTCTATAATTTATTTGCATGCATTTACTACCTGATTTAACAATATAGTTGTAGTTACACTTCCAACTCCTCCTGGAACGGGTGTAATTTTATCAACCAAATCTACAACATTTTCATAGTCTACATCTCCACTTAACTTTCCATCTTCAGTCGTACTTACCCCGACATCTATTACTATTGATTTTTCAGTAAAGTACTCCCTAGAAAAAAATTTAGGTTTTCCCAATGCAGTTATTACAATATCTGCATTTCTAGTTATTTCTTCTAGTTTTTTTGTTCTAGAATGACAGATTGTAACTGTTGCATTCTTTTCTAGCAACATCATTGCTAAAGGCTTACCTACGACCATTGATCTATTTACTATTACTACGTTTTTACCTTCTAATTCTATATTATTGTGAAGTAAAATCTCCATAGCTGCCCAAGGGGTAGCAGGTACAAATCCATCCAAATTTCCTTCAAATATCTTCTCTAAATTAAGTGGATGCATGCAATCCACATCCTTAGATGGAGCAATGTTTTGTCTTATTATTTCTTCATCAATATGTTTTGGTAATGGTCTAAATAACAGAATTCCCGAAATATCATCATTGTTATTTAGCCAATTAATGAAATTTACTAATTCTTCTGTTGACATACTAGTGTCTTTTTCAAAAACTATAGATTTTATTCCTATATCATCACAATTTTTAATTATGCTTTTCTCATAGGAGATATCACTTGGATTGCTACCTAATCTAACTATTCCGATTGTTGGTTTTATTCCACCTTCTTCTTCTATTTTTTTGATTTTATTCTTCATCTCTTCTTTAATCCTTGCAGCTACTACGTTTCCCTTTAGTATTTCAGCCATCGATACTCCCTCCCAATGTTATTCTAGAGATATTATAGCACAGTTTGAAAACGTTTGTCATTAAACTATATCTTTATTCTATAATCCTCCTTGCAGTAACGTATCTTTGACTATAATAACCAGTATTTATTGTATCTATTCTTACCCTTGCTTTGCCAGATGATGCATGTATCATATTTCCATCTCCTATATACAGTCCCACATGAGAAATCCTTCTTCCAGAGGTATTAAAGAATAAAAGATCCCCTGGCACTAAATCTGACTTTTCTATCTTCTTTCCCACTTTTACTTGTTCATGTGAACTTCTTGGTAATTCGATACCAAGCTGACTCTTAAATAAATAATAGGTAAATCCTGAACAATCAAAACCCCTTTTACCAGCATCTCCATATATATAAGGTCTACCGATTAAGCTATATGCTCTTGATATTAACTTAGATAGTGATCTTGTTTTTCTTGAAATTGATGATCTAGATACTATTGCATCAGCATGTCTATACTCTATAAAAGACTTATCAACTAAATATTCGTTGTTTGCCTCATCAACTATTACAAAATTTCCGTCTACATAATTTTTAATAGCAACCATTTCTCCTTTAATTAAGACATAAACTGAGTCCCCATTCTTTATTGTTTTATTGACCTTAGAAACTCCATAAGATAATGATTCTTCTAGACATACCTCTAAATCACCTAAATGTACAGAACCAAATATTTTGTCAGTAGTGGTTCTAAAATAGCCATATTCCCCATCTACTTTTTGTAGTTCTAATATTTCACCTTTAAATAATATCCTTAATTCTGCACCTCTTTGCTCATCAAAAATAGGTGTATTTTCAATAACTCTATACCTACTAGTTGTCCTACTAATTCTAATTAAGGCATCTTTCGGAACCTTGTAATATATATTATCTCTTTCAATCAAGTAAGATTCTTTATTGGTCTTAATAATATTAACTTTTTCTTCATCTCTGAAAATAACTTGATTTACTGAATCTTTGTTATGAATATATTCCTTATAGAATATCCCTGTCCCACTAAATCCAGTAAAAATCAGAAAACATATTATCAATAATATAATTATATTTCTTTTTGTAACCATATAAAGGACTCCATTTTGATTTGATAGTTTGTTTTATACAGATTATGCTATATGATATTTAAATTATTACAAAATGGTTACAAAATTCGGACAATATATAATTATAAAATCAAATTGAAAATATTTATAATCATCGTATTGTTATAACTGTGATTATTTAAAACTAAAAACTACAGAAAATCATGTCATTCTCTGTAGTCTTTAGTTTTTGAAAAATTTAATTTTAATTGGATTAGTAAACCTTTATTTCTATCTAGTTATTGGACCTCTAATTTATTTACTATATTTGATTCCTAATTCTCTTATGAAATTAAAACGCTCTACAGGAATATCTGGACTGATTGTACAATCAGCACCTATTATGACTCCCTTAGTTCCAGCTTCTTCTAACATTTCCTTGACATATTTCTCAACTTCTTCATCAGAACCAGAATCTAAAAGAGTGCCTGGATTGTTATCAAATCCACCTATAACTACCTTTCCACCAAAGTATTCTTTTCCTTCTTTTAAGCTGACATTTTCAGTATGTGTTGCCCAATTTACTATACTCAAATCATAGTCCTTAAATAATTCTAATTTGTTAGTATACTCGCCGTATCCACATATATGCAATATATTAGTATCGCTATATTTTTTTATGGTATTTAATACATGTAAATCTGTAGGAAAAACATACTTTTCATGGAATGCTCTATCTGCTCTCTCATCTTGTATTTCTTGAACACTATAGTAAATTCCATCTATTTGTGTATTTTTATATATACTATCTATCAATATATCTAAATCCTTAGCAATTTCTTTTGCAGCATAATCAACGGCTTCTGGATTTTCTAAGAATAGTCTTGGAAACTTTTTATTGTCTCCTTCAAATTCTTCAAAATATAGCCTTATGCAGTGTATCGGAGCAAATATACTATAGAATGTATATACCTCATCATGGAATTCTTCATTTACTTCTTTTACAAACTTAACTTGCTCAGTAATCCATGGATGATCTTTACCTACTGACTTAACTTGATATAAATCATCTGCTTTTTCTATATTTGAATTATATAGACTTGGATGTCCAAAGAATCCATCAGACATTATCTTTACAAAGTCAGGTTGCATTTCCTTATACATATTCTTATGTCCCTGTATAACGGCATTTAATACATTTTTATCTTCTAGTGCTCTAAAGTGATCTCTTGGTGGAACATAGTGATACCAAAATCCTATTGGAACTCTATCTGCTTTTTCATTACTAAATACTTTTTTCATTAGCTCTCTTTTATTTTCCATTTATCTTTCCTCCATTATTGTATCTATTAGTTCATATAGCTAGTTAGCTGATGGGTCTCCATTTGAAATATTAACAAATTTGCCATCAATTATTTTAATTGGTTGTAGTTGTCTTACTGCATCTCCAACTTCATTCATACTATATGGTCCTGCAAGTGATTGATAATCTTTCATATTAGCAAGGGTATCTCTTACCTTTACTGGGTCAGCTGAACCTGTTTCTTCGATTGCTGTTGCTAATTGCATTACTACATCATAAGTTTGCATAACAAATGCGTCTCCCTCTTTACCTGTACGAGCTTTGTATTCTGCCATTACCTCTTTGAATTCATCTGTATTGATATCAGGCGTAAATGCATTCATCAAGAAGCTTCCATTAGCAAGATCTCCTGTAAGGTCAATTAATTCTTGTTTCAATGTTGAACTTGAAAGAATCATCTGTGGTTTAAAATCTAAACCATCAGCTTGTTTTAATATATTAGCAGTATCTTGATAGTAAGCTACTGGGAAAAATGCTTCTGGATTTAATTGTTTAGCTTTTGAAATCATTGGTGTAAAGTCTGATGTTTGATTTGGAATATATGATTCTCTATTTACAATTTCTCCACCTTTTGCTTCAAAGGCTTCAGTAAATATATTTGCAATATTATTACCCCAGTCATCATTTACATTTAGTATTGCTACCCTTCTAATTCCCATTTCATCATATACATAGTCAGCATATGCAGTTGTTTCTATTTCTTGTGTTGCAGTATTTCTAAAAATAAATTCTCCTATAACTGAATAATCAGCATGAGATGCTGTAGGTGAATAGTTGATAATTTGCGCTTCTTCATATAAAGGAGCAGCAGCCATTGATGCTGTTGAACCAAATCCACCAATTACAGCTACGTACTTTTCTTCTCCAATAATCTTGTTGGCAATTGTAACTGCTTCTTTAGCATCATTTTTATCATCAAAGAAATCAACCACTATTTTACGACCACCAAGAACTCCTCCATTTTCATCATTTATCTTTTCAAGGGCTAATTCAACAGCAACTTTTTCAGTATCTCCATATTGCTTATTGTCTCCAGTTAATGGACCATACCAAGCAAAGTAAATTGGTGCATTTGGATCATCGCTTTCAACTGAAGGCGCATCGTTTTTTGCACATCCAGCTAGTACTCCAACTAATAATGTTAGTACTAATAATATAGATGATGTCTTTTTCATTTATATCCTCCTATTTTTTACTTTTATATTATTTAAGACAACCCGCCTAGGTAAGCATCTATAACCTTTGGATTGTTCATAAGTTCTTTACCTGTACCATCTAATACGATTTTACCCGTTTCTAATACATATCCCCTATCTGATATACTCAATGCCATTCTTGCATTTTGTTCAACGAGTAAGACTGTGGTACCCATGTCTCTTATCTTTAATATGAGATTAAAGATATTCTGTACTATTAATGGCGCTAACCCCAATGATGGTTCATCTAGTAATAATAGTTTAGGGTTTACCATCAATGCTCTCGCCACCGCTAACATTTGTTGCTCTCCACCAGAAAGAGTTCCAGCTTGTTGGAATGCTCTTTCTTTTAGTATTGGAAACAACTCATAAGCATTCCTTATACCGTTTTTTGTCACCTCCTTATCCTTGACTGTATAAGCACCTAATTCTAGATTTTCTCTTACAGTCATCTGAGGAAAAACTTGTCTTCCCTCTGGTGACATAGATATACCTTTTTTTACTATATCTGCGGGATTTGAGTTTGTAATGGAACTACCGTTAAAGACTATATCACCTGATTGAGATTTAACTACCCCTGTAATGGCATTCATGGTAGTGGTCTTTCCAGCTCCATTTGCCCCTATAAGGGTAACTATTTCACCTTCATTTATAGTAAAGCTAATTCCCTTAACAGCCTTTATAACACCAAAACTAACGGATAAATCCTTTACTTCTAATAGTGGCATCATTGAACCCCCTTTCCTAGATAAGCTTCGATGACCCTTGGATTAGATTTAATTTCTGATGGAATACCCTCAGCTATTAAACTACCATGATCTAGGACATAGATTCTCTCACATATATTCATAACCAATCTCATATCATGTTCAATAAGTATTATGGTATATCCATAACCTTTCAAATCTCTAATGAACTTCATGAGATCAGATGTTTCCTCTTCATTCATACCTGCTGCCGGTTCATCAAAGAGAAGAACATCAGGATTTGTAGCCATTGCCCTAGCTATTTCTAATCTCCTTTGAAGTCCATAAGGTAATGATGTTGCATAATTATACCTATAATCAGCTAGGCCTGTCAGTTCAAGAACCTCTAAAGCTCTCTTCTTAGCTTCTATTTCTGCATTGTTGTATTTAGATGTTTTTAGTACACTGTCTATTAAATTAGATTTGGTTCTTGAATGCATCCCAACCATAACATTTTCAAGGACTGTCATCCTATAGAACAATCTAATGTTCTGGAAGGTCCTAGCCATGCCTAATTTAGTTATTTCAAAAGGTTTCATACCTGTAATATCTTTATCCTTAAAATATATTTTTCCTTCAGTAGGGGTATATACGCCTGTTATATCATTAAAAAATGTTGTCTTTCCTGCTCCATTAGGCCCTATTATTCCAACTATTTCACCTTTTTTTATTTCCATACTTACTCCGTTAACAGCCGTAAGACCTCCAAAGCGTTGAGTTACATTTTCTACTCTCAATATGGTATCAGACATGGTTATCTACCCCCTTTGTAGATTGCTCAAAATTAAATCTTTGTTTAATGTGTTTTAAATTATATCCACCAAGTAGTCCACTTGGTTTAAATACCATAATCACTGCTAAAAGCAACCCATAAACAATTTGTCTATAGTCAGCTACTGCTCTTAATGCTTCTGGAAGTATGCTTAAGAAGCTTGCACCTATAATACTTCCTGGTATACTTGCCATACCACCCATAATTGTCATTGATAATATTAGGATTGATTCATCAAAGGTAAATGCATTTGGATCGATAAACCCCATATAGTGGGCATAATATGCACCAGCTAATCCCGCCAAACCTGAAGATATTGCAAATCCTATTATCTTATATTTAAAAACATTAATCCCCATAGCATCTGCAGCTATTTCATCATCTCTAATGGAACTAAAAGCCCTTCCTATTCTAGAATTCATAAGTGACCTAACTATATATACTGTAATGATTAATAACACAAGAATCACATAATATTTATGGATTGGTTTGGAGAAAGCTACTCCAAATAAGGACATCCTTGGTATCCCTGATATTCCCATTGGCCCTCTTGTTAAACTCACCCAGTTAAGCTCAATAATTCTCATTATTTCACCAAAACCTAATGTCACTATAGCTAGGTATCTACCCTTGATTCTTAAGGTAGGCAAACCTAGTAATATACCAAATAAGGAAGCTACTATAGTTGCAGCAATAGATGTAAAAATAAAATTAACACCATATCTAGTTGATAATATAGCTGCCGTATATGCTCCTACTCCCATAAATCCTGCATGTCCAAGGGAGGTTATTCCCATAAATCCTGTTATTAGATTTAGAGATATAGCTAATACAGAATACATTAAACAATTAATTGCAATATTTATTAAATATTGTGAACTAAAAACTATAGGAAATGATATAGCGAATAACAGCGAGATTATAGTTATTATTAAACTATTCCTTGCACATATTTCCATAATTTTTGAAAATAACTCATTCTTATTTTTACTATTGAGATTTGCCATATTATCACCTCCTACACTTTATTTATAATCTGCTTACCAAATAATCCTGAAGGTTTTATGATTAGTACACTAATTAATATGATGAATGCAACTATATCTCGATATCCAGAGCTTACATAAGCAGCGAATAATGTTTCTAAAAGTCCAATTAATATTCCTCCTAACATTCCACCTGGTAATGAGCCCATACCTCCTAATACTGCTGCAGCAAAGGATTTAAGTCCTACGGATGCACCCATAAGAGTATCAACTCTTTGATAATATAGTCCTACCATTGTACCTGAAATTGCTGCTACAGCTGTTCCTATAAAGAATGTCATTGTTATGACATGATTTACATTGATACCCATTAGTGATGCTGTTACAGGATTTTGAGATATTGCTCTCATAGCAGAACCAAATTTAGTCTTGTAAACTAAATATGATAGACCTATCATTAAAATAGTTGCTAGAATGAATATACCTATCTGTATATTTTGAATAATAGTATTTTCTCGTATAGTAAATTTCCCTAAATTAAATACATCTGGAAATGCAACAGGCACAGTCCCAAATATTAATAATACAGCATTATTTATTGCAGTTTGAATACCTACAGTACTTAATAAGGCTGTTATTGGTTCACCATTTTTCTTTCTAATAGGCTCGAGTGCTATTTTATCCATTAATGCTCCTAATAAGCCAGTTAAGAATAAACTAATAAAAAGTGAAATTATAAAACCTGAAATACTTATCTTGCCTATTAAAGATGTCATAGTAAATAATGTTATATATGATCCAAGCATATAGAATGAGCTATGTGCAAAGTTAGTAAGTTCTAAAACACCATATACCATATTAAATCCAATGGTAACCAATGCGTATATGCTACCTATTGTTAATCCATTAATAATTTGTTGTAATAACATGTCCTACACCTCCAGTAAAAAATTTAAATTATGCTAGGTCATTAAAAAAACCTTCTGCCCATGTATATGCAATATACAGAGGCAAAAGGTTACTTTCGCGGTTCCACTCTGTTTAAGACAACTAGTCTCAACTCATTTTAAGTACTTTCATACTCAAGTTCTGTAACGGGAACCACCGTTTAAGTCTACTTTAATTTCGATTAAATA
>JAKELU010000014.1:0-578 GCA_022760735.1 Firmicutes bacterium FC7 | reverse complement strand
CACTTCTATTATTTCCGTATAGATTCCTCTCACCATTAGAATCCTCTCTTTAATACTTCCATAATATACTTTACCAATTCATCGCAAAATATATTAAGGTTTCAATTTTTTAATGTGTAGCATTTTACTAGGAATTGACCTGAAAAGCTAAACTCATGACTAATTGAATTTTTCTTAAACAAACACCCCTTATATACCATACTATTTATATATGTTTTCTATGTTATATATTTTAATATATTCACTTACAAAATTCAATAGTTAATTTTTGTTGTTATCTTTGGCCTGAGTACAGATACCCACAAGATCCTCTAATGACCCCTCTTTTTAAGCAACAAATTGCTTTGCTTCTTGAATTATATTGATTTTATTGCCTCCATGATTTGCTTTAATTTGAATTATAATGAAATGTTGTAAGACTATATTTGCTTAAATAACTGTATTTATGTGAGATCAAATGAAATTCTTATTATGAACTAAAATGATAATAGTAATATTTTTATAATAAATATCCACCGGTGTAAATGTCAATCCCAAAATGTATAATTTTTAGAATCTCAAAATGTACATTAATTAGA
>JAKELU010000013.1:534-61313 GCA_022760735.1 Firmicutes bacterium FC7 | reverse complement strand
TTCGTGAAGGTGGAAGAACTGTAGGTTCAGGAGTTGTTACTAAGGTTATTGAATAATAATCATAGCACAATGAAATAAAGACATAAAAAGAGGGGACTTCCCTCTTTTTATGTCTAAAAATATAAGATGAAAAAAAGCTTGAAATTTGTTGTGTCTTGATGTAAAATATTATAGTGTTTAAAATTAGTTAAAAGATAGGTCTATAGCTATGCCTATTTTTTGACGTGTACGACATTGCGATGAGGCAAAAGGTGGCTGCGTAATTGCAGGGAATTTTTGCTGAGAAATGTCCGGTTTTAAATCGGGCGACTAAAGATTGCTGATTTTAAAAAAATAGAAAACGCCCGGCAGGGTGTATCGGCATCTTGAGTCGCATGTAAAATAGTGTAAGCATGCGATAGAAGGAGGGAATTAAATGTCAAACAAACAAAAAATAAGAATTAGGTTAAAGGCTTATGATCATGAGTTATTAGATGCTTCAGCTCAAAGAATAGTTGAAACTGCTAAGAGAACAGGTGCTAGTGTTTCAGGTCCAGTACCTCTTCCAACTGAAAAGGAAATTATTACAATCCTTAGAGCAGTACACAAATACAAGGATTCTAGAGAGCAATTTGAGCAAAGAACTCATAAGAGATTAATTGATATCCTTAACCCAAATCAAAAAACAGTAGATTCACTTATGAAGTTGAATTTACCTGCTGGGGTTGACATTGAAATAAAGTTATAAAATTACTTTATAAGATTACCAATGGGTAATCCGCTGTAAAATAATAGGAGGTGCAACATGAAAAAGATACTAGGTAAAAAAATAGGTATGACTCAAATTTTTATGGAAGATGGAAGAGTAGTACCTGTTACTGTTATAGAAGCAGGTCCATTAGTTGTTGTTCAAAAGAAGACTGTTGAAACTGATGGATATAATGCTATTCAAGTAGGATTTGTTGATGTAGAAGCAAGAAAGGTTAATAAGCCTATTAAAGGTCATTTTGACAAGGCTAATTTAGGATATAAGAAAGTTTTAAAAGAATTCAAGGTAGAAAACCCAGATGAATTCCAAATCGGCCAAGAAATTAAAGCGGATGTATTTGCAGTAGGAGACATGGTTGATGTTACAGGAATTTCAAAAGGAAAAGGAACTCAAGGTGTTATAAAGAGACATGGTTTTGGTAGAGGTAGAGAAACTCATGGTTCTAAGTTTCATAGAATGCCAGGTGGTATGGGTGCAGCTACTTATCCAGGTAAAGTATTCAAAAATCATAGAATGGCTGGAAGAATGGGTAATGAGAAAGTTACTGTTCAAAACTTGGAGATAGTAAGAGTAGATGCTGAAAGAAACTTGATTCTTGTTAAGGGTGCTGTTCCAGGACCTAAAAAAGGACTTGTTACTATCAAAGAAACAATTAAGAAGTAATAAAATTGGCGGAAAGGAGGATGTGAAATGCCTAAAGTTAATGTTTACAACATGCTAGGAAATGTTGTTGAAGAGATAGAATTAAGTGATGATGTGTTTGGTGTTGAAATCAATCAACATGTAGTTTATGAGGTTGTTAAAAACCAACTTGCAAATAAAAGACAAGGAACACAATCAGCAAAAACTAGAGCAGAAGTAAGAGGTGGAGGAAGAAAACCTTGGAGACAAAAGGGAACAGGTAGAGCTCGTCAAGGAAGCATAAGATCACCTCAATGGAAAGGTGGCGGAGTTGTATTTGCACCAAAGCCAAGAGACTACAGCTACAGTGTTCCTAAGAAAGTTAAGAGACTTGCGTTAAAATCAGCTTTAACTTCAAAGGTACAAAACAATGAAATAATTGTTGTTGATGAGATTAAGTTCGATGCTCCTAAGACTAAGGAGATGGCTAATTTATTAACAAGATTAAATGCTGATAAAAAAGCTCTTATAGTAATGGATAGAAAAGATGAAAATGTAATTAAATCAGCTAACAATATTCCAAATGTTGCAACTGCATTGGTTAATACAATAAATGTTTATGATATATTAAAATACAATTCATTTATAATTACTAAAGATGCGGTTAAAAAAGTGGAGGAGGTGTATGCATAATGCGTAGTCCACACGATATTATTATAAAACCGATAATCACTGAAAAAAGTATGGAATTAATGGCGGATAACAAATATACTTTCATGGTTGATAAGAAAGCTAATAAATCAGAAGTTAAAAAAGCTGTTGAAACTGTATTTGGTGTAAAAGTTGAAAAGGTAAATACTATGAATATGCTTGGTAAGGTAAAAAGACAAGGTATGCATAGTGGTAGAAGACCTAGCTGGAAAAAAGCGATTGTTAAATTAACAGATGATTCTAAGAAAATAGAATTCTTCGAAGGCATGGAATAAAAGTTTTATAGAAGGAGGGAAAAGCAATGAGCGTTAGAAAATATAAACCTACTTCCCCTGCACTAAGACAAATGACAGTTTCTACTTTTGAAGAGATAACTAAGAAAGAACCTGAAAAGTCACTAGTAGTTAGTTTAAATAAAAGTGGTGGAAGAAACTCTCAAGGTAGAATTACCATTCGTCATAGAGGCGGTGGCGCTAAGAGGAAATATAGAATAATAGATTTTAAAAGAGATAAAGATGGTATTCCAGGCAAAGTTGCTGCTATAGAATACGATCCAAATAGAACAGCTAATATTGCTTTGATAAATTATGTAGATGGTGAAAAGAGATATATTCTTGCACCTAATGGATTAAAAGTTGGAGATACTATTTTATCAGGTGAAGAAGCTGATATTAAAGTAGGAAATAGTTTAAAACTTAAAGATATACCAGTAGGTACTACAGTACACAATGTTGAGTTAAAACCAGGTAAGGGAGCACAACTTGTAAGAAGTGCTGGTGCTGAAGCTCAATTGATGGCTAAGGAAGGAAAATATGCTCAACTTAGATTACCATCTGGAGAGTTTAGATTAGTAAGTGTTGACTGTCGTGCTACTATTGGTCAAGTAGGAAATGTAGATCATGAGCTAATAAAGATTGGTAAGGCTGGAAGAAAGAGACATATGGGAGTTAGACCTACTGTAAGAGGTAGTGCGATGAACCCTGTAGACCATCCACACGGTGGTGGGGAAGGTAGAGCTCCTATTGGTAGACCTGCACCATTAACTCCATGGGGTAAACCTGCATTAGGATTAAAGACTAGAAAGAAAAATAAAAAGTCAGATCAATATATAGTAAGAAGAAGAACTAAATAGTTAAGCTTTTGAAAGGAGGAATAGTAGTGGGTAGATCTCTGAAAAAAGGACCGTTTTGTGATGAGCATCTTCTAAAGAAAATAGAAGAGTTAAATAAAGCGAATGATAAAAAAGTAATAAAAACATGGTCTCGTCGTTCAACTATATTTCCAGAAATGGTATCTCATACTATAGCTGTACATGACGGAAGAAAACATGTTCCAGTATATATAACCGAAGATATGGTTGGCCATAAACTAGGTGAGTTTGTTCCAACAAGAACTTTTAGAAGTCATATTGATAAGAACGAAAAATCATCTGGTGTTAAAAAGTAAGAGAAGGAGGGAATTATAGTGGAAGCTAGAGCCATAGCGAAATATGTAAGGATTTCACCTTTAAAGGTTAACTTCATATGTAACGAAATCAGAGGCAAACAAGTAGACGAAGCTCTTTCAATCCTGAAGTTTACACCTAAAAGAGGTGCTAGAGCTCTTGAAAAAGTATTAAACTCTGCAGTTGCTAATGCTGAAAACAACTTTAACTTAGATAGAGATAAATTATATGTTGCAGAAGCCTATGCTAATGAAGGTCCTCGTATGAAAAGATTTAGACCTAAAGCAAAGGGTATGGCATATCCAATTATTAAGAGAAGCAGTCATATTGGAGTTGTTGTAAAAGAACGTGAGTAGAAGGAGGGATAGTTAATGGGTCAAAAAGTTAACCCACACGGTCTAAGAGTCGGTATAATAAAAGATTGGGACTCAAAATGGTATGCAGATAAGAAGAATTTCAATCAATTATTAGTTGAGGACCATAAAATAAGAGAATATGTAAAAAAGAAATTATTTATCGCTGGAATTTCAAAAGTTGAAATAGAAAGAGCTGCTAATAAGATTAAGGTAACTGTATTCACAGCTAAACCAGGTATGGTTATAGGTAGAGGTGGAGCAGGAGTAGAAGAATTAAGATTAGAATTAGAAAAAATGACTAAGAAGAGCGTTGTTGTTAATGTTGAAGAAATCAAAGTACCTGAACTAGATGCTCAATTAGTAGCTGAAAATATAGCTCAACAATTAGAAAGAAGAGTTACTTTCAGAAGAGCTATGAAACAAGCGATACAAAGAACTATGAGAGCTGGAGCTAAGGGAATTAAGACTTCAGTAGCTGGAAGACTTGGTGGAGCAGATATGGCTAGAACAGAAGGTTATAGCGAAGGAACTATTCCACTACAAACCTTAAGAGCGGATATAGATTATGGATTTGCTGAAGCTGATACTACTTATGGTAAATTAGGAGTTAAAGTATGGCTTTACAAAGGTGAAATTCTTCCTACTAAGAAGGTAGAAAAAGTTGAAGTAAGCAACACTGAGGAAGAATAATAAAGTGCTGTAGGAAGGAGGAAGATAATATGTTAATGCCTAAAAGAGTTAAATATCGTAGAGTTCATAGAGGAAGAATGAAAGGTAAGGCACTTCGTGGTAATACAATTACTTATGGAGAATTTGGTCTACAAGCATTAGAGCCAGCTTGGATTACTTCCAATCAAATAGAAGCTGCAAGACGTGCTATGACTAGATATGTAAAGAGAGGCGGGAATGTATGGATTAAGATATTCCCAGACAAACCAATAACAGAAAAACCTGCTGAAACACGTATGGGTGCTGGTAAAGGTTCACCTGAGTATTGGGTAGCTGTAGTAAAACCAGGAAGAATTCTATTCGAAATGGGTGGAGTTTCAGAAGAAGATGCTAGAGAAGCTATGAGACTTGCTGCTCACAAATTATCCATAAAGACAAAATTTGTTAGACGTGAAGATACACAAGATGAGGGTGGTGAAGCTAATGAAAGCTAAAGAAATTCGCCAAATGTCAGAAAAAGAATTAATTAAACAACTAAATGATTTAAAAGCGGAATTGTTCAATTTGAGATTTCAATTGGCTACTGGTCAATTAGATAACCCCTTGAGAATTAAAGCAGTAAGAAAAGACATAGCTCGCGTTAAAACAATTGTTAGGGAACGTGAACTAGGAATAGGAAAGGAGGTTTAAATCTCGAATGGAAAGAGGACATCGCAAAGTTCAAATTGGAACTGTATTAAGTGATAAAATGGATAAGACTGTTGTTGTAGGTATAGAAACATTCGTAACTCATCCTTTATATAAAAAGCAAATTAAGAGAACAACAAAGTTTAAAGCCCATGATGAAGAAAATGCATGTGGTATTGGTGATATAGTCGAAATTATGGAGACTAGACCATTAAGTAAGGATAAAAGATGGAGAGTAGTAAGAATTATAGAAAAGGCAAAATAGTCCTTTTAACTCGAAGGGAGGTATGCTAAATGATACAAACCGAAACTCGTTTAAGAGTTGCTGATAACTCAGGAGCAAAAGAATTATTAGTTATCAGAATTTTAGGTGGTACTAATAGACATTATGCAAATGTTGGAGATATAGTAGTTGCTGCAGTTAAAAGTGCAACACCTGGTGGGGTTGTTAAAAAGGGTGATGTAGTTAAGGCTGTTATTGTTAGAACAAATTATGGAGTGAGAAGAGAAGACGGATCATACATTAAATTTGATGATAACGCAGCTGTTATAATTAAAGAAGATAGAAACCCTGTTGGAACCCGTATATTTGGACCAGTTACTAGGGAATTAAGAAGAGGAAACTTCATGAAGATAATATCCTTAGCACCGGAAGTATTATAGGAGGAGGTGTCGAAATGCACGTAAAGAGTGGAGATACAGTAGTAGTTATTTCTGGAAAAGACAAAGGAAAGACTGGAAAAGTTCTTACAGTTTTACCTAAAGAAAATAAAGTAA
Organism: Firmicutes bacterium FC7; assembly: GCA_022760735.1. Taxonomy (GTDB): domain Bacteria; phylum Bacillota; class Clostridia; order Tissierellales; family Tissierellaceae; genus UBA3583. The sequence continues at coordinate 55,300 of JAKELU010000013.1, read as the reverse complement.
TCGTTGAAGGTATCAACATGATTACAAGACATAAAAAAGCAGGTGGTCCTACTCAACAAGGCGGTATTTTAAAGTATGAAGGTCCTATAAATGCTTCAAAAGTAATGTACTATTGCGAAAAGGACAAAAAAGGTGTTAGAGTTGGTCACAGCTTTACAGCTGATGGAAAGAAAGTTAGAGTTTGCAAAAGATGTGGAGAAGTTCTAGATAAAAAGTAAGTAGAGGGGAGGTATTAGAATGGCTTCCAGATTAAAAGAAAAATATACTAACGAAGTTGTTAGTGCTTTAATGGAAAGATTTCAGTATAAGAACATAATGGAAGTACCAAAACTAGAAAAAATAGTTATCAATATGGGTCTTGGTGAAGCAAAAGACAATCCAAAAGTACTTGAATCAGCAGTTAAGGAATTAGAATTAATTGCAGGTCAAAAACCAGTTGTCACAAGAGCTAAGAAATCAATTGCTAACTTTAAAATACGTGAAGGTATGAAAGTAGGAGCAAAAGTTACCTTAAGAGGTGACAGAATGTATGACTTTTTAGATAAATTTATGAATATTGCATTGCCAAGAGTAAGAGACTTTAGAGGTGTAAGTGATACTTCATTTGATGGTAGAGGAAACTATGCAATTGGTATCAAAGAACAGCTTATATTCCCAGAAATCGAATATGATAAGGTTGATACAATCAAGGGATTAGACATAGTGATAGTAACGACTGCTAAAACTGATGAAGAAGCTAAGGTGTTCTTAGAGAAAATGGGAATGCCCTTTAGAAAGTAAAGAAGGAGGGAAAAAGTCTTGGCTAAAAAATCAATGATTGCTAAACAAAAAAGAAAACCAAAGTTTAGCACAAGAGCGTATACAAGATGTAATATATGTGGTAGACCTCATGCGGTATTAAGAAAATATGGAATCTGCCGTATTTGTTTTAGAGAATTGGCATATAAGGGCCAAATCCCTGGTGTTAAAAAAGCAAGCTGGTAGTATTAGGTTATGAAAGGAGGTAGCTAAATTATGATGACTGACCCAATTGCAGATATGTTAACGAGAATAAGAAATGCAAGTAATGCTAAACATGAATCAGTTGATATTCCTGCTTCTAATATAAAGAAAGAAATAGCTCAAATCTTATTAAACGAAGGTTTCATAAAAGGCTTTGATGTAATAGATGATGGAAAACAAGGGATAATAAGAGTTGATTTAAAATATGGAAAGCAAAAAGAAAAGGTAATTAGTGGAATTAAAAGAATTTCTAAACCAGGCTTAAGAGTATATGTTAAGAGTGATGAAATACCAAGAGTTTTAGGAGGTTTAGGAATAGTTATCCTATCAACTTCAAAAGGTATAATGACTGACAAAGTAGCTAGAAAAGAAAATATAGGTGGAGAAGTTCTTTGCTACGTTTGGTAATATAACTAGATTAAAGGAACAGGAGGTGCACTCATGTCAAGAATAGGATTGAAACCAATTACTATTCCTAGTGGAGTTGAAGTTAAAATTAATGACAAAAACTTCATTGAGGTAAAAGGACCAAAGGGTCAATTAACGCAACAATTAAATCCAGAAATGGAGATTAAAATAGATAATGGTGAATTAACAGTAGCTAGACCATCAGATGATAAGAAGCACAAATCTTTACATGGTCTAACTAGAACTTTAATTGCTAACATGATAACTGGTGTAACTGAAGGATATTCTAAAACTTTAGAAATAGTTGGTACTGGATATAGAGCTGCAAAACAAGGTAAGAAATTAGTACTAACTTTAGGATTCTCACATCCAGTTGAAATGGAAGATCCAGCAGGTATTGAAGTTGAAGTACCAGCGCCAAACAAGATTGTTGTTAAAGGTATAGATAAACAATTAGTTGGTAGTTATGCTTCAAAGATTAGAGATTGGAGAAGACCTGAACCTTACAAAGGTAAAGGAATTAGATACGAAGATGAAGTTGTAAGACGTAAGGTTGGTAAGACTGGTAAGTAGAGGGGAGTGAAAAAGGGTGTTTAAAAAAGTAAACAAAAATGAAAATAGAATTGCAAGACATAAAAGAGTAAGGAAAAAAATATTTGGAACTGCTGAAAAGCCAAGACTTTGTGTATATAGAAGCAGTAACCATATTTATGCTCAAATAATAGATGATGTTGCAGGTCACACTTTAGTTTCAGCTTCTACTTTGGATAAATCCGCAGACCTTACTTCTACTAAGAATAAAGAAGCTTCTAGATTCGTTGGTGAATTAGTTGCAAAAAGAGCTCTAGAAAAGGGAATCAAGGAAGTAGTATTTGATAGAGGTGGATATATCTACCACGGAAGAATTAAAGAACTAGCGGAAAGTGCAAGAGAAGCAGGACTTAAATTCTAATAGAAGGAGGGAGAAAATGGAACGTCAATACATCGATGCAAGTGAATTAGATTTACAAGAGAGAGTTGTTAATATAAATCGTATAACTAAAGTAGTAAAAGGCGGTAGAAACTTTAGATTTAGCGCTCTGGTAGTTGTTGGTGATGAAAATGGCCATGTTGGAGTTGGTATGGCTAAGGCAGCTGAAGTTCCAGAGGCAATTAGAAAAGCAGTTCAAGACGCTAAAAAGCATGTAATAGAGGTTCCACTGGTTGGCACAACTATACCTCATGAAGTTACTGGAATTTATGGTGCTGGTAGAGTATTACTAAAGCCATCTAAGGAAGGTACTGGAGTTATAGCTGGTGGAGCAGTTCGTGCCGTATGTGAGCTTGTAGGCATTAGAGATATTAGAACTAAATCATTAGGTTCAAACAACCCAAGAAATGTAGTTAACGCTACGATTGAGGCTTTAAAAGGATTAAAGAGAGCTGAAGACGTTGCTAAATTAAGAGGAAAAACAGTAGAAGAAATATTAGGTTAGGGGGGATTTGCATGGCTAAGATCAAGATTAAATTGGTTAAAAGTTTTATAGGTAAACCTGAAAACCATAGAAAAGTTATCCAAGCTCTTGGATTAAAGAAGATCGGTCAAGTAGTGGAAAAGAATGATACCCCTCAAATAAGAGGTATGATACATCAAGTAAACTACATGGTTGATGTCATAGATTAGTAAAGGGAGGTGTACCAATGAAATTACATGAGTTAAGACCAAACGAAGGTGGCGGTGTTCAACCTAGAAAGAGATTAGGTAGAGGTATAGGTTCAGGCCTTGGTAAAACATCAGGTAGAGGACACAAAGGTCAAAAAGCAAGATCAGGCGGTGGAGTAAGACCAGGGTTTGAAGGAGGTCAGATGCCACTATTTAGAAGATTACCAAAGCGTGGATTTACTAATAATTTCTCAAAAGTATACGCAACAATAAATGTTGAGGATTTAAATAGATTTGAGGACGGCACTGTAGTAACACCTGAGCTTCTATTTAGCGAAGGAATAGTAAAAAGAGCTAAAGCTAAAGATGGTATTAAAATCTTAGGTGATGGAGAATTAACAGTTAAACTAACTGTTCAAGCTCAAAAATTTAGTAAGACTGCTGCTGAGAAAATTGAAGCTGCAGGGGGAAAGGTTGAGGTGATATAAATGCTTTCAACCTTAAGAAATGCTTGGGGAATACCGGAAATTAGAAAGAAAATGGTTTTTACATTACTAATGTTATTGGTGTTCAGACTTGGTTCTGCTATACCAGTACCATATATGAATAAGGACGCTATAAGAGCAATATTTGAAGCTAATCAAGGTGGATTGCTACAATTCCTAGACTTGATGGCTGGAGGTACTTTTAGTAACTTTAGTATATTTGCGACTAATATATATCCATATATTACTGCTTCAATAGTTATTCAACTTTTAACAATTGCAATTCCTTCACTAGAAGAGATAGCAAAGCAAGGTGAGGAAGGAAGTAAAAAGATTGCTCAATATACTAAATATGGAGCGATAGTATTAGCAACTATTCAAGCTGTTGGATATACATTTGGATTATTTAGTCAAGCATTAGAAACAACTAATGGACTTCAAACAATCATAGTCATAATTTCTATGGTAGCTGGAACAGCATTTTTGATGTGGTTGGGAGAGCTAATTACCGAAAAGGGTATAGGAAATGGTATTTCCCTAATAATCTTTATAGGTATAATTTCTGCATTACCTAAACAAGTTATAAGCGCATTTTATTTAATGAGAATGGATGCTATGTATATAGTAAAATATGCAATCTTTGCAATAATTGCATTAATTATAATAGCAGCAGTCATAGCAATTCAAGAAGGTGAAAGAAGAATTACAGTGCAATATGCAAAGAGAGTAGTAGGAAGAAAAATGTATGGTGGTCAAAGTACACATATACCTGTTAAAGTTCTTATGTCAGGTGTTATGCCAGTTATTTTCTCATCATCATTACTTTCACTTCCACAAACCATAGCATTATTCACTAAAGGTGGAGTATCAAGTTGGATAACTAAATACCTAACACCACAAGGTTCAGTTGGGGTTTGGATTTATTCAATCTTAAATATATTATTGATTATTTTCTTCACTTATTTCTATACAGCTATTCAATTTAATACAGTTGAATATGCGAAGAACTTACAACAAAATGGTGGGTTTATTCCAGGTATTAGACCAGGAAGACCAACATCAGATTATTTAGCGAAAGTTGTAAATAGGGTAGTAATTGTAGGTGGATTGGCATTAGCAGTACTTTCAATTTTACCTATAATACTTTCTAAGATATTCGGAATGAATGTAAATTTTGGTGGAACTGCAATTATAATCGTAGTTGGAGTTGCATTGGAGACAGTAAAACAATTAGAAGCTCAAATGTTAATGAGACATTACAAAGGCTTCTTAAAATAGCTATAGGAGATGATATAAATGAGATTGGTACTTTTAGGTCCTCCTGGAGCGGGGAAAGGTACTCAAGCATCAGCTATAGTAAAGAAATATAATATTCCTCATATTTCAACTGGAGATATATTTAGAGCAAATATCAAGGAAGGCACAGATCTTGGTAAGAAGGCCAAAGAATATATGGATAAAGGATTACTAGTTCCTGATGAATTAGTAGTTTCTATTGTTAAAGATAGACTGACTAAGGATGACTGTGCTAATGGATTTCTATTAGATGGTTTCCCAAGGACAGTTAATCAGGCTGAAGCACTAGATGCTGAGCTTTCCTCTATGGGATTAAAACTTGACAAAGTAATCAATATTGATGCGGATAGCAATACATTAATTGAGAGAGCAATTGGAAGAAGAATTTGTAAGGAATGTGGTGCAACTTATCACATCAAGTTTAATCCACCAAAGGTCGAAGGTAAATGTGATAAAGACGACTCTCCACTATTTCAAAGAGACGATGACGTTGAAGAAACGGTTAGAACTCGTATAAATGTATATTTTGAACAAACTCAACCTTTAATTGATTATTATCAAGAAAAGGGGTTAATACTCAATATTGATGGCACTAAACCGATAGATGATATTTTTGACACAATAGTTGAAGCTTTAGGAAAGTAAACAATTTATACAAGCGCGGCTCGGTATAACCATAAGGAGTGGGTATAATGGATTTAACTAACAATTTAAAAGTTGGGCAGGTGGTTAAGTCAAGAGCTGGTCGGGATAGTGGAAGAGCTTTCTTGATTTATGAAATTATCGATGAACAGTTTGTGTTAGTTGTCGATGGTGATCTAAGAAAGCTAAACAATCCAAAAAAGAAGAATGTTAAACATCTAATTGTATATAATACCGTATTTCCGGATTTTAAGAAGAATGAGGGAGATACTTCGAAGTTTAACGATGCGTACGTTAGAAGAATTTTAGAGCCCTTTAATAAGAAGAGTGTCTAAATCCGTTTGAACAGGAGGTTCGATTACCGAATGGCTAAAGAAGATGTAATAGAAGTGGAAGGCAAAGTTGTTGATGCTTTACCTAACGCGATATTTAAAGTAAGACTTGAGAATGGTCACGAGATTTTAGCCCATATTTCTGGGAAGCTAAGAATGAACTACATTAGAATTCTTCCTGGAGATACAGTAACAGTTGAACTATCGCCCTACGATTTAACTAAAGGCAGAATTACCTGGCGAAACAAGTAGCATAGGAGGGATTATCAATGAAGGTTAGACCATCAGTAAAAAAGATGTGTGAAAAATGCAAGATCATTAAGAGACACGGAAAAGTAATGGTTATATGTGAAAATCCTAAACACAAGCAAAAACAAGGTTAATTAATGATTCGTATATTTGGTGCATGATAAAATAGGAGGTGTACACGCTAATGGCTAGAATAGCAGGTGTTGACTTACCAAGAGATAAAAGAGTTGAAATTGGTTTAACTTATATCTTTGGTATAGGTAGAGCTAGAGCTAATGAAATTCTTGAAAAAGCTGGAGTTAATAAAGATACAAGAGTAAAAGATTTAACTGAAGCTGAAGTAGCAAACTTAAGAGCTGTTATCGACACTTATCACGTGGAAGGTGACTTAAGAAGAGATATAGCTTTAAACATAAAGAGATTAAAAGAAATAAACTGTTATAGAGGAATGAGACACAGAAGAGGACTTCCAGTTAGAGGTCAGAGAACGAAGACAAATGCAAGAACTAGAAAAGGTCCTAAGAGACTTGCTGCAAAGAAGAAGTAGGTAAAGGAGGGAAACGTAATGGTAGCTAAGAAAGGTAAAGCAACTCGTGTTAGAAGAAGAGAACGTAAGAATGTAGAGAGAGGTCAAGCTCATATCTCATCATCCTTTAATAACACAATGGTAACATTAACTGATATGCAAGGTAATGTTATATCATGGGCTAGTGCCGGACAATTAGGATTTAGAGGTTCTAGAAAATCTACTCCTTATGCCGCACAACAAGCAGCTGAAGAAGCAGCTAAAAAAGCAATGGAACATGGTCTAAAGAGCGTAGAAGTTTATGTTAAGGGACCAGGATCAGGAAGAGAAGCTGCAATTAGATCACTTCAAGCAACAGGATTAGAAGTGAGTATGATTAAAGATGTTACTCCAATCCCACATAATGGTTGTAGACCACCAAAACGTAGAAGAGTTTAATAGGAGGTGCAAAAATAGATGAGATATACAGGACCTGTATGTAGATTGTGCCGTAGAGAAGGTCAAAAGTTATTCTTAAAAGGAGACAGATGTTATACTGACAAATGTGCAATAACTAAGAGAAACTTTGCACCTGGACAACACGGACAATCAAGAAAGAAAAATACAGAATATGGAATGCAATTAAGAGAAAAACAAAAAGTTCGTAGATTTTATGGAATTTCTGAATCTCAAATGTATAAATACTATAACATGGCAGATAAGATGAAGGGTGTAACTGGTGAAAACCTGTTAAAAATCCTTGAATTAAGATTAGACAATGTAGTATATAGAATGGGATTAGCTGCATCAAGAGCAGAAGCTAGACAATTAATAGTGCATGGTCATTTTACATTAAATGGAGCAAAAGTAAATATACCTTCACTTTTGACAACAGTTGGAGATGTTATTCAAGTTAAAGAAAAGAGTAGGAGTACTGATAAATTCAAATCATTAGTGGAAAATCATAATGGGAATACTGTATCCTGGTTAAATATTGATTTAGAACAATTAAAAGGTACAATAGTAGCTGAACCAACTAGAGAAGATATAGATTTACCAATTGAAGAACACTTAATCGTTGAGTTATATTCTAAATAATAGATAACTGTATCAGTTGCCCTCGTCCTTTTATTAACCAATATGTCAAGGAGGGTTAATTTTAATGATAGAAATTGAAAAACCGAGAATAGAAATCCTAGAATTAAGCGAAGATAATAGTTACGGGAAATTCATTGTAGAACCTCTTGAGAGAGGTTATGGAACTACGCTTGGTAACTCCTTAAGAAGAGTATTGCTGTCCTCTTTGCCAGGGGCTGCAGTATCTTCTATTAAGATACAAGGAGTTTTACATGAGTTTTCAACAATTCCAGGTGTATTAGAGGATGTTCCAGAGATAATCTTAAATATCAAAGGAATAGCGGCTAAGATGTATTCAGATGAGCCTGTTACATTACTTATTGATGTAGAAGGCCCAAAGGAAGTAACAGCTGGAGACATAATTACTGGCCTGGATGTAGAAATTGTTAACAAGGACCATCATATAGCTACTGTAAATGAAGACGGTAGACTATATATTGAAATGGAACTTGTAAAGGGTAGAGGCTATGTTGTAGCTGAGAAGAACAAAAGGGAAGGGCAACAAGTAGGTGTAATTCCTGTTGATTCTTCTTTTACACCAGTTAGAAAGGTTAACTACAATGTTGAAAATACAAGAGTAGGAAATATTACAGACTACGATAAGCTAGTACTTGAGGTCTGGACAAATGGAACTATAAATGCTGATGAAGCAACTTCATTGGGGGCAAAAATACTTACAGAACATTTAAATCTTTTTATTGGGTTAACTGATCATGTTAATAATGTAGAGATAATGGTCGAGAAAGAAGAAGACAAGAAAGAAAAGGTTCTAGAAATGACAGTTGAAGAACTTGACTTGTCAGTTAGAAGCTATAATTGTTTAAAGAGAGCATCAATCAATACAGTAGAAGAATTAACCCAGAAGACAGAAGAGGAAATGATGAAAGTAAGGAACCTAGGTAAAAAATCCCTTGAGGAAGTACAAAGAAAGCTTGCTGAATTAGGATTGAGTCTTAGAAAAAGCGATGAGTAGTTAGGTATGAAGGAGGGATAAATGTGACAACACTAAGAAAGCTTGGTCGCCCTACAGATCATAGAAAAGCTATGTTAAGAAATCTAGTTACATCTTTGTTAAGAAGTGGTAGAATTGAAACAACTGTAACAAGAGCTAAAGAAACAAAGAGAATGACTGATAAGATGATAACTTTAGCTAAAAGAGGAGACTTACATGCTAGACGTCAAGTTTTAGCATATGTATATGATGAAGATGTAGTTAAAAAATTATTTGATGAAATCGGACCTAAGTATGCAGATAGAAATGGTGGCTATACAAGGGTTTTAAAAGTTGGTCCTCGCCGTGGTGATGGCGCAGAGATGGCTATAATAGAATTAGTATAAAGATTACTATAGGGTAGGGGGATTAAGTTTTAGCTTAGTCCCTTTAGTTTTATGACCTAACACAATGAACGATAGTGAATTGATGTAGGTCAAACGCAATGAGCACCAAATTTGCACGAGTGGTAATGAGTGAACAAATTTGAGTTGCGAAACTGCGTATTACTCTAAGATTAAGATAATGTTTGTCAATTGATAAAAGGTTAGTCATGTGTTATATTAGTTTATGTAATATAGAACCCAGAAATAAGAGGTATTAAGATGAACGATGTAATGATAAGATTAGAAAATGTAACATATGAGTATAAGTCCTATATAGATGATAGTATTTTAACTGCTGTAAATAACGTTAGTCTTGAGGTAAAAAAAGGTGAATTTCTTGTAATATTAGGTCATAATGGCTCAGGAAAATCGACAATGGCAAAGATGATGAATGGTCTAATTTTGCCTACAAAAGGCGATATTTACGTAATGGGTAAGAATACTAAAGATGAGGAAAATATATGGGAGATCCGCTCAAAAGCAGGTATGGTATTTCAGAATCCAGACAACCAACTTGTGGCTACAATTGTAGAAGAAGATGTGGCTTTTGGACCGGAAAATTTAGGCATTCCCCCTGCTGAAATAAGAAAGAGGGTTGATGAAGCCCTAGAGTTAGTGGAAATGTCAGAATACAAAAAACATGCACCTCATCTTTTATCAGGAGGACAAAAACAAAGGGTTGCAATAGCGGGAATTCTTGCTATGAAACCTGATTGTATTATTTTTGATGAGCCAACTGCAATGCTTGATCCAAATGGTAGACTTGAGGTAATGAACACAATTAAAAAGCTAAATAAGGAAGAGGGTAAAACAATAATACTAATAACTCATTATATGGATGAAGCTGTAGAAGCTGACAGAATAATGGTTATGTCACAAGGAGAAATTGTTCTACAAGGCACACCTAGGGAAGTATTTAGCCAGGTAGATAGAGTCAAGGAGCTAGGATTAGATGTACCACAGGTTACTGAGTTGGTTTATGAGCTACGTAAAGAAGGAATTGACATTAGAAATGATGTTTTAAATGTTGAGGAGCTGGTTGATATATTATGTTAATAGATATTAAAGATGTAAATTATATATATAGTCCTGGCACTCCCTTTGAAAAAAAGGCTTTGGATAATATAAATCTCCAAATAAATGAAGGGGATTTTATAGGTCTTATTGGCCACACTGGCTCCGGCAAATCAACCTTAGTACAGCATCTTAATGGACTTATGAAACCAACTTCAGGGAGTGTTGTTGTTGACGGAATAAACACCAATGAAAAGGGCGTTAGTCTAAAAGAAGTTAGACAAAAAGTAGGCTTGGTTTTTCAATATCCAGAACACCAATTATTTGAGGAAACCATATATAAAGATATTGCTTTTGGTCCAAAAAATTTAGGGTTAAGTGATGAGGAAGTTGACAAAAGAGTTAGAGACGCTATGGAAGACGTAGGTCTTGATTTCGAGAGCCTAAAGGATAGATCTCCTTTTGAATTAAGTGGAGGTCAAAAAAGAAGGGTTGCAATAGCTGGAGTAATTGCTATGAAACCTAAGGTATTGGTATTAGATGAACCAACAGCTGGTCTAGATCCAAATGGAAGAGATGAAATATTAAATGAAATAAAGAAGCTCTATGAGAAAGAAGGAATAACCATTATATTAGTTTCTCATAGCATGGAAGATGTAGCAAAATTAGTTAATAGGATATTAGTAATGGATAAAGGTAAGCTGGTAATGGATGATAAGACTAGAGAGGTATTTAAAAGAGCCTCTGAGTTGGAAAAGATAGGTCTAGGAGTCCCTCAGATTACTACTTTTATGAGAAAATTTAAAGAAAAAGGTAATGATGTTAGAGATGATATATTAACCGTGGAGGAAGCAAAGGAAGAATTAATGAAATATTTAAGGAGAAAAAAAGATGCTTAAAGATATAACGATTGGACAATATTTTCCTGGGGATTCAATAATACACAAGCTGGACCCTAGGGTAAAGATTTTAATCATTGCACTTTTTATAACTTCTCTTTTTTTCATAAATAGCTTTTATCCTTATATTTTTATTTTATTATTTATAAGTATGGTAGTTAAAGTAGCAAGTCTTCCTGTTAAAGTTATCCTAAAGGGACTTAAGCCCTTGATATTTATAATACTAATTACCTTTGCTATAAATATATTCATGACTAAAGGCGAAGTATTGTTCAACATAGGACCTTTAACTGTTACTAAAGAGGGGCTTAGTACGGCTGTATTTATGGCTTTGAGACTAATTTTTCTTATTGTTGGTACATCTTTGCTGACTCTAACAACGTCACCTATAGCATTAACTGATGGAATAGAAAAACTTCTTTCTCCTTTTAAAAAAGTAGGTTTACCTGCTCATGAATTAGCTATGATGATGACTATTGCATTAAGATTTATACCAACACTATTAGAAGAAACAGACAAGATTATGAAAGCACAGATGGCAAGAGGTGCCGATTTTGAATCTGGAAATATCCTAAATAGAGCTAAAAACCTTGTACCACTGCTCGTGCCTTTATTTATAAATGCTTTTAGAAGAGCTGATGAATTAGCGACTGCAATGGAGGCACGCTGTTATCGTGGTGGAGACCATAGAACTAGACTTAATGACCTTAAGCTAGATAGGAAGGATATTGTAATATTTACTTCCATGTTGGTTTTCTTTGGGTTAATAATATCTACAAGGTATATGTAGAGGGAATATGAAGAATATAAAGCTTACGATTGAATATGATGGAACTAATTATTCTGGATGGCAAAATCAGGACAATGCTGTTACTGTGCAAGAAAAGCTTGAAGAAGCTATTAAAGAGTTGACAAAGGAAGAAGTTAAATTGATAGGATCAGGAAGAACCGATAGTGGAGTCCATGCACGAGGACAAGTTGCTAACTTTTTTACAAATTCCACAATTCCCGGTGAGAAGTTTAAATATGCACTGAATAATATTCTTCCTGGGGATATAGCTATTATTGAATCAGAAGAAGTAGATGTGAACTTTCATTCAAGATTTGATGCAGTAAAGAAAAGATATAGATATAGAATCTATAATGGGGAAATGCCACGTCCGCTTTACAGAAATTATAGTTACCACTATAAATACAATTTGGACCTAGATAAGATGAGAGAGGCTGCTAAGTACTTAATTGGAACACATGACTTTGTTAGTTTTATGGGTAGCGGTTCTGTGGTTAAAACTACCATTAGAACTATTTACAAAATTGATATTCAAAAATTAAATGAATTTATAGATATTACCCTTGAAGGTGATAGTTTTTTAAGATATATGGTTAGAATAATTGTTGGAACTCTGCTTAAAGTTGGAAACAATCAAATTTCAGCAGATGAAATACCTAGGATAATAGAAGCTAAAGACAGACATTGTGCAGGTCCTACTGTTCCACCCCAAGGGTTATATTTAGAAGAGGTATATTATCCACAAAAAACGTCTTGACTTTGATAAATACATGTATTAGAATATATAAGAGTGTTTAAAAAAAGACCCCGGAAACTTTTTGAGTAACACCTTAACGTTCATTTATGAGACGTTTTTAATTGGAAAACTAAAATTGAAATATGTGCTGCTAGGCATGCCCTTTGCCTCGTTGCAGCAAAGTGAAACTACAAGAGTATCTTACTTTGTTTAAAGGAGGGAAATAAATGAAAAGCTATATGGCGAAAGCTAATGAAGTAGAAAGAAAATGGTATATTGTTGATGCTGAGAATAAGGTTTTAGGTAGATTAGCTACTGAAATAGCAAATATTCTAAGTGGAAAAAATAAGCCAATATATACTCCTCATGTTGATACAGGCGACTTTGTTATAGTTATTAATGCAGATAAGGTTGTTTTAACTGGTAAGAAGTTAGAGCAAAAAACTCATTTCTATCATACTGGATATCCTGGTGGAGACAGACATGTATCCTACAAGAAGATAATGGAAGAAAAACCTGAATTAGCAATTGAGTATGCAGTTAAAGGAATGCTACCAAAGAGCAGTTTAGGAAGAAAAATGTTCAAGAAACTTAAAGTATACTCAGGATCAGAGCATCCACATGAAGCTCAACAACCAGAAGTATATGAATTTTAGTAGTAGGAGAAAGGAGGACTGTAAGTGGCTATAGTACAATACATTGGAACAGGAAGACGTAAGACTTCCGTAGCGAGAGTTAGATTAGTCCCAGGTAATGGTAAGTTTACTATAAACGGTAGAGATATAGATGATTATTTCAATTATGAAACTTTAAAGGTTATAGCAAAAGAGCCTCTAGTAAATACTGAGACTGTTGATAAATACGATGTAATAGTTAGAGTTGAAGGCGGTGGATTCACTGGCCAAGCTGGAGCTATTAGACATGGTATAGCAAGAGCTTTACTTCAGGCAGATGGAGAATTAAGACCATTACTTAAGAAAGCAGGACACCTAACAAGAGACCCTAGAATGAAAGAAAGAAAGAAATATGGTCTTAAGAAAGCAAGAAAATCACCACAATTCAGCAAGAGATAATATTTTTGTTTATTTACACTCGAGTTTGTTCAAACTTACAAAGTTTGTTTGCGAGTTTACAAAACCGTCATAGGTATAAAAACCTTTGGCGGTTTTTTTGTGTTCAAAAATAGATATAGAAATAAATAAAAATATGCTAAACGGACGTAGTTGTAATCCCTCGAAAGCAAGTAGAATTCCGATGTGTAGGTGGTTTCGATATTTCCTCCCGTAGGTTATACCCTGCGTATGAATACTCATTACCTTCCACGAGCAAACTTTGTCATTCTTCACTGCTCACGAGCAAACTCGCTTGTAATTTTCTCATTTTTTATATCTTTTTTTATATTTTTTAAGGTAATAAAACCCGCGAGCAAACTTTGTCACTACAAGGGAAGAAACCGCGAGAAGCCTTGCAACAACTACATTTCAACACGAGCAAACTTTGTCACTCCGTGAGCAAACTTATTTGTAACTGGACATAGTAATAAATAAAAAATGGCACAAAAATAAGGGTAAATTTCAGAAAAAATTTTATAGTAAGCAAACGCTAATATTCAGCCGTTTAATAGGTTTTCTATATAAAATAAAGCATTATCCCTGTTGAAAATCCCAGTATACTACGTTAACATCACATCCAAGAAGTATGAAAGAAAGGAAGGTTTATATGGCCAAAAGAGATACTTCTTGGACTATGGCAAAGTATAAAAGATTCCTGTCTGAAAACCGTGGTGCAGGGGAATTAGCCTCCTATAAGCCCTGGTTATCTATACAAGACTTCCCGTCAAAAGGCAGGGTTTCACGTATAAAAGGCTGGAAGACAAACAGAATACATCATTTCTTTTCAGATATTCAAACCAGATGTTTCTACATGTTTGAATGGGATGATGAAATAGTAGATATTAGAGAACATTATCCACTTTTAGATTTAGCAGAGGTAGTAAAAGACAATAAAGACCTTAAGCAAGAGTTTTTTATTAATAAAGAGCCTCCATATATACTAACAACTACATTTCTACTAACTTTACGAAATCACAAATATATTGCAAGGACAGTAAAATCATCGAGTGAGTTAGGGAAAAAGTCCGTGTTGGAAAGACTGGAAATAGAAAGAAGATATTGGGCAGCAAAACAAATTGATTTTGGCATAATTACCCAAAAAGAAATACCTACTAAAATGGTAAAAAACATAGAGTGGATACACTCAAGTTTGTATACCTATGAAGAAAGAGGCTTAACAGAAAATTCATTAGAGAATTATTGCAACATTCTAATTGATAAATTTAGAGATAATAAACATTCAATCAGAAAAATAACTTCTGACTTTGATAAAGAAAATAATGTATCAGATGGAACAGGCTTATTCATTTTTAAATACCTTCTAGCATCTAAACATATTTACATTGATATGAATGAATTAATAGATATAACAGAAAGTCGTCCTAAAATTATTATTGATTGGGGTGCTAGGTATGCTTCCAATCAATAGTGTAATCTTATACGAAACAAGTCAAGGCAAAATATATTACCGAATACTGTATTACTATAAAGATATCATCTATCTAATTGATATTTATGGTAACTCAATGCCTATTACAGTTTCAGAAACATTTATTCAGAGTGGGTTAAATGATGGCACTATACATGTTTTGGAGAATGAACCATATATGATTATCAAAGATGAAGAGGCTATCCCACCTAAACATAAGGTCATAAGAGATAAGGCATACAATGCCATTAAAGACATTGTTACTATTGAACCTGACATTTACATTGCCGGAGAGAGGGTTAAACTTGTCAGAGAATACGTTTATAATGTGCATGAAGCAACTGTAATGAGATATTTAAAACGGTTTTGGCAGAGAGGTATGCACAAAAACTCTTTACTTCCTGATTATCATAATTGTGGCGGGAAACAAGGAAACAAGGAAAAAAATAATACTTTTGTCATTACACCCGAAACGATAAAGATTTTTAATACAGCACTTAATAGGTTTTATTACAATTCTTCAAGAAAGACTTTAACATTAACCTATGAACTTATGATCAAGGAATACTTTAGTGAAAATGGGGTGGTAAATGATGCCATTCCTACATTAAGGCAATTCAGATATTGGTTTAATAAGGAGAGAAGCATTAAAAAAGAAGTATCTACTCGTCAAAGTCCAAAGCAATATGAATTACAACATAGGGGGCTTACAGGATCTTCTACTGAAGAAGCATTTGGACCAGGAGCAATATTTCAAATAGATGCAACAGTAGGAGATGTTTATTTAGTATCCCAATATAATCGGAATTGGATTATAGGAAGGCCTGTTATTTATACTGTTATGGATGTATTTTCACGTTGTGTCGTAGGAATTAATATATCTTTGGAAGGGCCTAGTTGGATTGGAGCGAGTATTGCATTAATTAATGCTGCGTCAGACAAAGTATCCTTTTGCAGGAAGTACGGTATAGAGATTGGCAATGATGAGTGGAATTACTGCAGCAACCTGCCTGAAGCAATTATTGCAGATAGAGGAGAATTGGAAGGGGAAAACATAGAATCTTTAATATCAGCATTTGGAATAAAAATATTAAATACTAGCCCTTACAGAGGTGACATGAAGGGTATCATAGAGAGGTATTTTAATACTATAAACCAACATACCAAGCCTTTCATGCCCGGTGCAATTAAAAGTCAATATCGTGAAAGAGGAGAGCAAGATTACAGACTTTCAGCAACCCTTGATTTAAGGCAGTTTACTCAAATTATAATAAAATGTGTATTGTATCATAATAATCATCACTATTTATCTAACTATACCAGAAGCGAAGATATGATTGCAGATGGTGTAGAACCAATACCCAAATTAATCTGGGAATGGGGTGTTGCTAATAGAACAGGAAGGTTAAGAACTGTTGATGAAGATTTATTGAAATTAAATCTACTGCCAAGAGACAAAGCAACTGTGACACAGCACGGGATTAAGTTTAAAGGGATGCTATTTGGTTCTAAAACCTCATTAAAAGAACGATGGTTCGAGAAAGCAAGAAACAATGGATCTTGGAAAGTTGACATATCATATGATCCAAGGGATATGAGTTTTATTTATATCAAGTATGAAGATGGGAGAAAATTTGATAAGTGTTTTTTATTAGAACATCAGTCAAGATATAAAGAAAAATCTATTGAAGAAGTAACTTATCTAATGGAATATGAAAAAGTGCAGGCAAAAGCCTCAAAAAAAGCAGAATTGCAAAATAAAATAGACTTATTAAATGACATAGAAGAAATAATTGAACAAGCGAAAGAAGAGACAAAAAATGAAGTTGAAGAAGGCATAAGCAAAAAGAGACGCATTCAGAATATCAGAGATAATCGCATTTTTGAGAAGCAGCAGGAGAGGAAACAAAATATTATCGAAATAATACCAGAAGAAACAAATATAGTAGTTGAAGAAAAAGCCTATGGTAATACCGAGCAAAATTTGGTCGAATTACTATTAAAGGCACAGAAGGAGGGAAAAGACCGTGCTGGATTTGATACATAATGCCCAATACAAAGAGCAGATTATTTCAGAATATAAAGGTAATCCATTTATAGAGGCATTGCCTCAAATCACATCTTCTGAAGAGGTAGTATCAAAGTTAGCAAATTTTCCTCCCTATAATAAAGAAGAAAGACAGTTAGATAATCAATACAGAGCCCATTTAGTGGGACGTCTATATGATGTCTTTCAGCCACTAGCGATACATTTAGATTTAGAAAGTAGAATCAGTAGAGTTATAAGACAGGGTTATGTAGCAAGAAATGTATTGGATAAGTCCTTTGTTTCAAACAATTATCGCAGCACCGCAGGCTCTTTTACTTTACTTGGAGTATCAGGTATGGGGAAAACAACAGTTGTGAACAGAATATTATCCATGTATCCACAAGTAATCGTTCACTCTAAATACAAAGATAGCCCACTTTCACGATATCAGGTAGTATATTTAAGGCTTGAATGCTCTTACGATGGAAGCATTAAAGGACTTTGTCTATCATTTTTTAGTAAGGTTGATGAGATATTAGGGACAGACTATTATTCACGATTTGGTAGTGGTAAACTTTCAGTGGATAATATGCTCGTTGCCATGAGCAATATTGCTAAAAGTATTTCATTAGGGTTATTAGTAATTGATGAGATACAAAATCTTAGCAAGTCTAAGTCTGGAGGAGCCGACAGGATGCTGAATTTTTTTGTTACTCTAGTCAATACTATTGGCTTACCAGTATTATTAATAGGAACTCCTGAGGCTATGGGAGTATTGCAAGGGAAGTTCCGACAGGCAAGAAGGGGTTCAGGGCAAGGGGATTTGATATTTGAAAGGTTAGATAATGATATTAACTTCAAACTAATTGTAAACGCAATATGGGGCTATCAATGGACGAAAAGGCCTACTGCGCTGACTGATGAATTAATAGAGACCCTATATGATCAATCCCAAGGAATAATTGATATAACAGTGAAACTTTATGCCCTTGCTCAAACAAAGGCAATTTCAAGTGGGATTGAGACAATAACACCTGAATTAATTAAACAAGTGGCTGACGAAAGTTTAAGGCTGGTAAAGCCAATGCTAAATGCATTAAGGACAGGTAATGTAATGGAAATAGTAAAATATCCTGACATATATACTGGGAACATTGATTTAAGTTATGAATTGCCTAATCGGAATAGATTTGTAATACCTACCACTTCCAAGGCATCTACAGTAGAAAATAATGAAAAGCCAGTGAAAGTTAGAACCAAGAAGGTGCCTCCAAGTGCAGAAAATGATATTAGAGTTATGGTGCAGAATAAGGAGGAAGATCTAACTGCTTATGATATACTGAAAAATCAAGGGTTAATTAAAGGATTTGAAGTTATATGATGACTTTTTTTCCTACACCGTATCCAGATGAAATACTATATAGTGTTTTTGCCAGATATCATGAAAAAAGTCCAAATTTTAATGGAAGTGAAACTGCCAGGGATCTGTTTAATGTAAAGCGTATAGTTTGTAGCCTGGAATTCCCAACATTATTGGCAAATTTAGTCCGAAATATGCCCTTAAATAGTCCTTTTGATGTAGATAGGCTAATATTTGAACATACCTTATTTCCGTATTATACGGTCTTTTTAAGCCTTGAGAACAGGGGAATAATAAGACGGTATATGTTGCATGGGGATGTTGAAATATACAACAAAATAACAGGAATAATAAACCCACTGGCTGAAAATAAATTTCTAAGATTTTGTCCAAAGTGCAATAAAGAAGATATGGAGAGATATGGCGAATTATATTGGCATAGGGTTCATCAGATAAGAGGCATCTATATTTGTCCTCACCATAAAATACCTATTTATAATAGCAGTGTATCATTTGAGGACAATAAATATAAATATATAGCAGCAACGGAAAGAAACTGTGTTGTTGAAACTGAGGTTGTGTATGAGCCAAAGACCTATGAAAAATTACTGATTATTGCAGAGGATATGAACTGGATTTTGAATAATCCTGAAATTAAAACAAACATAAAAGAGCAGTATCTAAATCAGTTAAAGATATTAGAGTATGCTACAGTGAATGGAGGTTTACGCCAGAAAAATCTTATTACTGATTTTGAAACCTTTTGGGGCAGTGAGATACTTCAGATGACTCACAATACAATTAGGAAGACTAATAACAGTAATTGGCTTTTAAAAATGGGATGGAATAAAGCAACTATCGAAGATCCATTAAAACATATATTATTTATGAGATTTTTAGGTCTATCACCAGAAGTGTTATTTAATCAAAATGTAGGATACCTACCTTTTGGGAAAGGGCCGTATCCTTGTCTAAATCCTGTTTGCAAGCAATATAAGAAACAGGTCATTGAGAATGTAGAAACTAGAAATAGTTATAAAAACAAGAGCCCAATAGGATATTTTACCTGTCCAAATTGTGGATTTTCATATTTGAGACGTGGACCTGATACGAAAAAAGAAGACAAGTATAGATATTCTCGGATTGTGGATTTCGGGGATTATTGGAGAGAGGAATTAATACGGCTATTAAAGTATAACAGCGTGCCAACGGTTGCAAAATTAATGGGGACAAGCCATACTACTGTTTATGATTTCTTAAGAAGAAATGGGAAAAGGTAAAAAATCCTCCACCCTAGGTGGAACAATAGGGTTGGAGGATTTTTAAGATTAAAAACATAATTATTTATTGAGATGAATTTATACTATCTCAACAGTATCCTTAAATATTAGAGATAAATCATCTTTGTATCGATCTGTATCTCTCCAAAATTTGTAGATAATCATAATCATTGCGAAAGCCTGAAACTCAGATAATTTATTAATTTTGTCTATAAGAACCTTTTTGTCAACTTTCCATTTTTCAATCATCCATTGTTCATTTTCTAATACATCAGTTGTTTCTAAAAGGAGAAATCTATTTGCAGACATCTTTGGCGAATATTTGATTGCATTAAATATATCAAATAAGCAGTAAAGTTCGTTTGAATCAAAATAATTATCAAGTTTTGTAATGGTTCTATATAGTAACTTGTGATATGTCAATACATAATCTTCCATCAGACTAGGGAAATCTTCAGGTCCACTTCCATTATGGAAATCAGTTAAACAACATTTTACTTTTTCATTTAAATTAGAGTTAATCATAGTCGTAACACCTCCTAATAAACATTTCCAAAGAAATCTCTTAATTTTGTACTTATTTCAAAAAAACACGTGATAAACTAACGTTTTCATTTTTAAAATTAAGTTTTGTAATTTTTCTGCTAAAAAAATAAGTAGATTTATTGTTTGGTATAATGTAATTGGACGATTTTAATGGGCCAAGAGGAATTTGGGGATTTCTCTTGGCCTGTTTTTTTTACCTTTTATAAAACATTATCTTGGATATCTATCAACCTCCTTTACTTTTAAACTATATTTTCGGTAGACACCCCCTTACGCTACTTGATTTACTAAAAGTCAATTAAAATTCAAAAATAAAGAGAATAATTTTACTATAAGTTAATTATAAAGCAAACTTAATTAAATGTCAACAATAAAAATGAATAAAAGTAAAATATTATACATAATGACAATAATATTAGTTGACAATCGGTAAAATATATTGTAATATATACTTAAGGAGGTGATAGATAATGAGTTTTAATTTAAGTGAATTTATTAGAATGGAAATGGCTAAAAAAAATATCAAAGCAGTTGATTTAGCAGATGCACTAAACAAATCACCATCTTATATTAGTAAGATGCTTAAAAACAACATTATTCCGGATTACGAGGACTTAAAAGTCATAGCCAAAATACTAGATATTAACTATTCCTTTTTGCTCTTCCAGATAGGGATTCTTGATGAAGCGGATCTAAAACATATAATTGCCTGCAATACTCTTAAGGAATACTTGGGAGAATTACTGAAAGTAAATGATATGGAAGAGGAAAAGGTTAATGCTTTTATTAACTTCCTTGAGACCAATAAGGAGAATTTGGGAGATAACTTAACAGACGAACTACTAAATAACGTAAAAGATGCATTAGGGGAGAACTTTATCTATCCAGATTATGCAACCCCTTATACCGAGGATTCCTATTACGGATTAAAAAAAATAAGGAACCTTAGGCTAGCCACTGGGGAATATGTGAGAAGTAAGTTCAGGAAGTTGCCTTTATATACTGCACTAAATAACGGACCAATAACAGGTAGGGAAATGGGATTTGATTTTAGCCTTTTAAAGGAAGAAATAGAACCAGATAGTGAAGTGGTGTGGTTTAAACCTGAGGATAAGGATTATTGCTACCTTGTTAATATTGGACAATACAAGGATAAAGATAAAATACTTTTTCAAAGGGGTGATGCAATATACGTCGGAAAATACAATTATCAGGAAAAAACCATGGTCTTGACTGACGTTATGAATGCAGTTTCAAGGGAAGTAGATGATTCACCTATTATTCTAACTAATACAAAAAGCATAAAGATTATTGGCAAAGTTTTATTTGAGTTTAAAATAGGATAACTTATTAGGTAAATAATTATTTACTAACAAAAACTGAATAAAAAAATCAAAGCATACTAACAGAGCAAACCTAGTCAAAGGATATTTAATCTTTGGCTTTATTTCCTGTTAGTATTTTTGTTTTTTAAGAAAGGAGAGAAGAAATATGTGTTATTCATTTGATGGAACGATTCTTGACAGAACGTATGCAAAAAATTTTGTAATGCCAATTTATATTGATGAGACAACTATAAAAGGTTTTCACTTTGAGTATGTTGCTGAAATACACATACAAGAAGTTGGATCAACCATGATAAGAACGGAAAATTTTTTAGACTTAATGAGTCTAGTAGAATTTTTCATAAACAAACATTCTAATCTGATATCAGAAGAAGCATTAGAGAAGTTTAAAAGAGATGAAAGGAAAATATTGACTAATGCTATTAACAAAACAAAGGAATTAGTTGAAATTGAGGTATCCAAGTTTGATGAAGCACAGAAGTGGTTAATCCACGCTTTTCGATACGACACAATTAAAAAAAGATTTTCTGATAATTATGCAAATCTCCTATATGAAATATAACAGACATGGAGGATAGCGGAGTTTTGGGAGAAGGGGATATGCAAGATTGGAGGGCAAATGGTTACAAAAAGCCCTCCCAAATATAAGAAGGGAGGTGACTTAAATGGCAGCAAAATACAGACATGAAGTTCCATATATGGATATCTACTTTAGAGATGATTATATCGAAATTAATACGTATACGGGAGAAGAAATGGGAGTTTTTAATCCATATACAGGAGGAATAATTCCATTAAGAAAGATAAGAAGACGTAAAAATTGCAATCCTTATGATTATGAAACTCAAGGATTTGAACCATATGAATAAAAAAATCAGGAGCAACAATAAAATCAATAAAAAGACTCAATATAACATAAAGAAAGTATCTTAATAAAGCACATCTAAAATACATACCAAAACACTTAAACACAGCATGCTCCTTTGTTTAATGACAAAGGAGGATGTAAATGATTATTAAATTATGTTTAGATACTCAAAAATTTAGTGGGAAGCCAACTGAAAAAGAGATTTCAAAAATAGCGGCAAGAATTGGATATCATGTCAATGAAATATCTGTAAAGGATTTTGCCAAAAGCATAATAGTACCAAATGGAAAAACTTATTCACCATCCGTTTTTAAGGATGGGCAGAGAAGTATTAAGAACTGGATAAGCCAACAAATCTTTGTTGTTGATATTGAAAATGATTCGCTGGAAAATGTGTTAGATACTTGTGAAAGGGTAAATCTATTCCCTTCATTTATATACACGCCCTTTAATTCAGATAGTGGGTTTAAAATGGTTTTCGTTATGGATGAGGTGATTCAGGATATCAGGGTTCGCAACCTAGTAATTAGATCACTGTTGGAAGTTTTCCCACAGGCTAAAACAGAAACAAGGGATCCTACGAGAATAATATATGGTGGAAGAGAAGTCATTTATGAAAACTTTTCATATGTAGAATCAATACCGAATCTTTTATTTGCAGCATGCTCAGTAATCAGAAATAGTACTAATGCATCGAGAAACATGTATAATTTTTGCAGAGATGTTGGTATTGACATGGAGAATGGTTATCCAAAGTTTTTTACGTTTCATGATGAAAAAGATATGCCTGAAATTAATGATAGCAATGTTTATGTATCAATGACTAAAAAGTGTAAGTCTTTTATTAATAATATATATAAAAGTACACTTTTTAGTCATATGGGGTATGCAATCTATTTCTGTTACAATAATACGCAGGATTGTTTTTTTGAAAATGAAAACGACTTTGCCCCCCGTTTTGATATTAAGAAGGAAAATACTGAGACATATCTTATAAAGGATTACCCCTTTGAAAACCTATATAAAAATTGTCGATTATACCGGGAAGCAATAGATGGCGAGTATTGGTTACACCACAATGAAATGTTTGGCCTCATGTCCAACCTTTTGAAAATAAAAGGTGGAGTAACGAAAGTAGATAAGATTCTAAACAGCCGTGAAGAATATAAGGTGAAAAACTATAGTTGGTGGGTTATGAAGAATCAAATTCTTAAGGGTAAATATGCTCCTTCCAGATGCGATAGTTATTGTCCATTTATTAAAGACTGTAAACATGGAATTAATATGATAGAACAAGGAAAATTATTCAAAGGAAGAATTCAAGTAGTTGGTAAAAGAAAAACTAAAAGTATTGAAGAGGCAAGAAAAGAATTATCCAGTATTGTTAGTGAAATAATTGCCTCTCCACAAAAGGGGATTTATGTTATAAAGGCACCGGCAGGGTTAGGGAAAACTGAAGAATACATAAATGCTTGTATAGATAATAAATTGACGATAGCAGTGCCTACACATAAATTAAAGGACGAGGTAAGCGAGAGATTGACAAAAGCAGGAGTACACCATTATGTTGTACCACAACTTCCTGATATTGAACCTGAAAAACGCAATAAGTTAGATAGACTCTATGATACAGGCTCTTTTAAAGGAGCAAATATGTATTTAAGACAATTAGCAAAGGAAAATGAAGTCATAGCAAAATATATTAAGGACTTGAGGCGAGTAAAAAAATCTGAGAACCAAACTATCTTAACTACTCACCAAAGAATATTTTTTGAAAAGGACTTCAATGATACTCTAATAATAGATGAAGATATTGTTCTAAATGGAATGTTCCCAATTTCATCTATGTCAATACAAGACATGGTTATACTTAGCCAATTGGTGTATTTAGATCCGGAATTTTCGCCTTTAAAAAAGTTAACCGATTTTATGTTTAAGTTAATTACCGAAACACCTGAAGGAATGGTACTAAAGACACCAAACTATTTTATGCTTTGTGCAAAAGAAGTTGAAAAATTAGTTGTAAAAAATGACCTTATAACAACAAATATACTGGGGTTTTTAAACTCAAGTCATTTTGTCAAAGTGACAGGGAGAAATGGTAATGAGCAGATACTTTTTATAAACAAAAGAGATTTACCTGATAAAAAGGTTATTATTTTCAGTGCAACTGCCAATGAAAAGATTTATAAAATGGTTTTCGGTCAAAATATGAAATTTTATGATATTGGTGATGTTGAGCATAAAGGAGAGATTTGGCAAGTTCCTATAAGGGCCTTTAGTAAATTATCTATTCATAGAAATAAAAAAGAAATGATGGATATTGCAAATGCTTTAATAAATAGATATAACCCCGATAGTAAGGTTATCACTTACAGCGGTTATTTTAATGATATAAGTGAACCGAGCATGTCATTTTGGAATAGTGCGGGGCGTGATAATCTAAAAGGTCAAAATATCACTGTAATAGGGACTCCCCATATTAACCCCTATAGTTATCTTCTATTTGCAAGTGCTTTGGGTCTTGATGTAAGGCTAAATGAAAGCAAAGTAATGTATCAGCCTGTTTCAAGGGGAAACTATAACTTTTACTTCAATACTTACAGCAGCAATGATTTATTACGGGAAATCCAATTTTATATGATAGAGTCTGAACTTGTCCAAACTGTAGGAAGGGCTAGAACTATAACGGAACCTTGTAAAGTTCTGGTCTTAAGTAATTATCCCGTTCCTGGAGCAGAGTTCATTTCATTAACACAAAGAGAGGTAAAAGAATATATAGGAATATAGTTTAATTATTTGGAATTAATATAGTCCCCAAGGTATCAGGGGACTATATTAGTTATTCAGGGCTTCAGTTTTGCTAAAACATTTTTTTAGTTCTTGTACAAAATCGAAAGTTCGATCCCATAGAGCAAACAACATTTTTTTTGTTTCTTCAGGAAATTCATCAATTTCCTTGTCTTTCAACTTAATATAGGTTTCTTCAATCCATAACCTTTCGTCTTTGATAGAAGATAGATTTTTTCTAGTATTTAAAAGGCTTTCGGGTGAGTTAATCTTTCTGTCACAAGCCTCATTAATGAGATAATTATAGTAAAAAACTGAAGTAAAAAATTTTCCGCTTAGAATAATGGCGTGGAAATACACATCTTCATCATCATTATCATAGAAACCAGAATTAATAAGTTTTGTAACCCATAATATATTGCGAACCAGTTCTTCTTGTTCCCAATAATCGATTTTTAATCGTTTCAAATACCGATGGAAGATTTTTTTCGCCCTTTTATAAGTCTTGTTATAATACTTGATAAACTGTGCCCACTCTTTTTCAGAATGAACAGAGAAGCCCTCACCCATCTCTATCTGCCTTATTAAATCCTGCATAGATGATAACAAGGTAATGCAAGTTTTTAGGATAAAGAAATCATGTGAATCATAATCTTTTTCAGTTAGGTTGCTGTTCAGTATAGCATTTTGCAAATCCTCTAAATTCACTGGAAATGCCAAAAACATACCTCCTTAGTTTTTTAGTGTACATCATCCTAGCACAGATTATGGAGGATATCAACCTTATTATGTAAATATTTGGGGCTCCATTTTCTGTTCATGCATGCTATAATATGAGCAACACTCTCCTTTCTAAGTTAATATAGATATTAAACCCCTGCAGATTGTTTTTGTAGTGATGCCTTTGGCAGATAATCCGGAAAACAATGCAGGGGTTTTTTACTTTTTGGAAAGAAAAAACCAGATAAAATTTTAGGGAAAAACAAGGAATCCAATATAATTTGTTCAAATATAGCATGACAAATGTTATTTGCTCTAGACAGTTAGGGAAAATACCACAGGTAAACCAAACCTGTAATCCATTTTCCCTTATTTATCGCAAGAAAGGGGGATATAAAGGTATTCTAATTACTTAAAGGAGGTGACACCTTATTCATAAGAACCCCACAGGAACTAAAGGTAATTGATGGTTCTTGTGGGGAACCATTATCAAAAAATAGGAGGGATAATCTATGAGTTATATTATAGGAATAGACCACGGGAATAAGGCAATAAAGAGCATTGTTAATCAGTACAATTCGGGCTTCACAGTTTCAAACACCATGCCTATTACAAAAGAAAGACTATTGGAATTTGAAGGCAAGTATTACTCCATTTTAGGTGAAAGGTTTCCTGTAATGCTTGATAAGACTGTAAATGACAACTTTTTTATTCTATCATTGCCTGCCATTGCAGAAGTATTAGAGAAGAAGTATCAAGGGGTTAATAAGGGAGAGATCATTTTAGCATGTGGCTTGCCTATTATGTATTATGGAAAACAAAAGGATAAATTTAGAGAGTATTTTTTAAGGGATAACATATCATTTACTTTTGGAGAAAAGCGATATGAAGTATCAATTAAAGATGCATATGTTTATCCCCAGGGATATGCAGCAATAATGCCTCATTTCACTCACTATAAGGATGTATCAAGACTTAATGTTGTAGATATTGGCGGATATACCGTTGATGTTTTCACTGTTGAAAAAGGGCTTTTGAATATTAAATCTTGCATTAGTTTAACTACTGGGATTGTAACTCTGCTAAATTCAATAAAACAGGATATCCTCTCTTTAGGGATAGAAATACATGAGGAACAGATTGAGGATACAATTCTAGGAGAAAACATCTCATTTTTTCAGAATGAAAATATAAAATCCTTAATTGAAGAGAAAACACAAATATACGTTGAAGAATTATTGGATAAATTGAAAGAGTATGGCTTTGAGATGAAAATAAATCCAACTATATTTGTTGGAGGAGGTTCAATGCTTTTGCAGAAATACATTGAAAACAGTCCTAAAATAGGATACATGGAAGTTTTAGATAGTTTTGCAAATGTAAAAGGCTTTGAACTTTTGGCAAAGCAGGCAGTTAGTAGGGACAGGTGATGTTCTTGGATGAAATTAAAAGATTGAACTTATCTTTTAACTTACAAAGAGAAAATGATCGGAATGTTTACAATATTATCAAATCAAAAAGACAGAAAACAGCCTATATTATCAAAGCCGTATTAGCCTATGAAGGCGTCACCCAAGAGGAGAAAGAACTAAAAAGGATTAAAAGGGCACTTAGAGAAGTTTTGCAGGACATGAATCTAATGGTAGACAAGGATTGCAATTTTACAGAAGAAACTCAAATACCTGATGAGGTCTTCCAAATATTTGATAGTATTTAGAAACTGGTCATTAATTGACCGGTTTTTTCTATTTAGAGCGGAAATGGCAATTATGATCATGATATAATGAAGCAAAAAAAGGAGATGAGAAAAATAGAAAAATGGTTTATAGAAAAGGATAAAATACTAATATTCCCCAATGGACAAACTATACCAAGCCATTTAAAATATTGGAGAATTTTATGGTTTAATTTATACACTGGAGAAGACTTTTAGTATTGAATTAAAAAAGGATAGTAGGATTATGGCATATCAGGCATGTAAGACAAAACAAGCGTTCATATCGTAAAAATAGCGACATCAACAAGAACATGTGTGATTGTAGGAGGTGATATTAGTTCAAGGTTTTAATAATAACGTTTATTATTTCAATCTTCCTTATAGTAAGTGCTTCCATACAACTTTATAATATGTTAGGAAATAAATCTTTAATAATTTTTGGTCTGGCAACTATATCATTAATTAGATTGATAAAAGTAGCATTAGAAGGTGAAAAAACAGATAAGTAATAGTATTGTGCATCCACAATTATTAACAGATATTAACCAATAATAATCATTATTAACCATTATTACTGATTGTTAACCATTATTAAATCTTAATAAGTTTATATAAACATGTTTCATAACGGTTAATAATGGTTAATAACTGCTAACAATAGTTAATAACCATTGTTAGTGGTTATTAATGGACATAAACTGTTAAGGGCTATTACTAACATTTATTAATCTTCTGAAGCATATTGGAGTTGATTTTCCAAATTATTTAATTCGTGCCGAAAAAAATCGCTATAGAGGATGACTATGCTATAAATAAAATAAATAAAAAGAATAAAATAAAAAGAAATAGAAAGAAAATGATATAAAATTACAACAGGGTTATATAGGGCTAAATCAGTATAAATCGGTTAAAATAGACTTTTTTAAAAATAACCATTTTGTTTTCAAATACAAAACGGTTATTTTTTTTGCTCAATTTTCGATGTGCTCCTAAAATAAGTAAAAGATTACATCATAAAAAACTCACTAAACTCACTAAAACAAATAAAATAGATTTAATGAGGAAAAAAGGAGAAAAAAATAGGAATTAAAATAAATAAAATAGGAATCTTGAGTAAATTAGAGATAATGTCTGGAAAATAAACGAAACGGAGAGGTAAATTATTTATTTTAAGATCGAGTCTTTCACTTTGATATTTGAAAAAAGTAGAAATATTTTCAATTGGCCCTTTACAATGGAGAAATTATGCGATACAATTAATTAAAAATAAAAAAGAGAAATTATGCAATAGAAAGAAGGTGGGTTATTGGATTACTGCTTCGTAGAACCACATTATATTCACCCGAAAAATATCTCTTACCGCTATACAATAAATCATTACAAAAGCATTAAGTCTTTGGAAGGTATTAAAACAGTAAAATTATCTAGCATTGCCACCGAAATAACTGATGGTACTAGGATAAAAAGAAACTATATTGATGAAGGAGTAAGGCTTATTAATGTAAGTGATTTTAAAGACGGAACAATTTACCAACCATCCATAAAATCAATATCTGCAGAAGGTCTAAGGGAAAAAGATTACATAAAAGAAAACGATGTGCTGGTAACAGCGGTAGGTAGATCAGGTCAAGTTGTAAGGGTAACATCAAATTTAGAAGACTGTGTTATTTCATCAGATATTATTCGGATAAGGTTGAAACAACCTTTTACGGCAAAAAGGTTAGTTGCTTACTTGAATAGTGAGGCAGGTCAATATGCTCTTGAATCAATAAAAAGCGGTTTGATTAATCGCATAAGTATTAGTGATATAAAGGAGTTAAAAATACCAGCGGATTATGAGAGCATCTCCTTTAATGAACACATACAGACCCAAAATAGAATAGATGCATATAGGTTATATGAGGCATGTAAGGATATTTTTAATAATTATATTGTGCAAGACGCTGATTTATTTAAAGTTTCTAATAGTGTTTATATAAACGGAAATGAAATAAATGTTGATAGATTAGATCCCAAGTACTATACCTATTTTCAAAGTAAACTTTATAAAACCATCCATAATGGTTGTAGTAATATTTGTTGGCAGCCATTAGGTCAAGCGGTGAAAATTAAGAAGGCTATAAAACCTAAAATGGATGAAAACCAAATAGTTGAGTATATCAATATATCTAATGTAGATGACGATCTTTCCATTATTACAAGCACTGAAAAGGACTTATATAAAAACCTCAGTAGTAGAATTAGGTATGTTTTAGAGAAAAATGAATTGATTACTGCAAAGTCAGGAAGTGCTACGGGGACAAAAAAACATGTAACGGCAGTGATTACTGATAAACATGAAGGGATGATGGCAAGTGATGCTTTTTACAATATCAAGCCTGTAAGCATAGATCCTTTTTACCTGTTATTTTTATTCAAGCAGCCAATTATTTTAAAACAGATTGAAGCAGGCTCAATAGGTTTATATTTTAAGACAATAAACAGAAGAGAATTCGAAAATATTCGTATTCCAAGGCTGAGTATAAAAGAAGAGTCGGGAATAGCAGAAAATATGAAAAATTATGTATATGCTCTAATGTAAGGTGAACTTATCCTTATTATCGTAAAAGAAAGGAGGAAATAAAGCCATGCTTGAGAAAGTATACGAGCAATTAAAAACTCCTAAAACATTATCTGAAGTGCATAGCAGATTTAATGAGATTGGCATCCAGTGGAATCAATCTCAAGTAAGATTGTTTTTAGAAATGGACAAAAAAATTACCAAAAAGGATGGAATGTATTCAATAGGTGAAGGGGATATTGAGCAAAAAGTCTTACGGATACTAGATCAGTTATTTAAAGAGAAGCCCAAAATCCCTTTGAGTAAAGTTATGGAGCAAATCCCATTCACTATTAGTAAGGCAGAACTATTGGAAATAGTTGAAAACAGCCAAAACTACTATACACCTAATGGTGTGATTATTAGTAAGAAGTAAATTCAAGGAGGTAATATTAATGGAACAATTAAAATCCAAACTAAATGAATTAGGGTATAAAGAAATCATAGATGTTAATGAAATGGCTTTTATGGCAGGAGATAGTGGCGTTTATGTTTATGTTAAGAAAGTAGAAGAGGGTACAGAATTAAGCCCTGAACTGGTAATAGAGTTCAATTATGAGGCCATGGAGTTAGATCCTTTCCCTAATTTTGCATGGATTACAAATGGTGTGAACAATGTTTATTTAAATGTAGAGGAAGAAAAAAGCATTTCAGAGATCCCTCCATCTGTAAATATGGACAAGAGTGCCATTAAAAAAAGAGAGTTAACTGAAAGAGATAAATGGTCCAATAGAATGTACAGTGAACTGCAAAAAAGGTTTGATGCTATTCACGAGCAAATTTATGCTTCTGGAGATAATGTCAATAACTCCAACGATGCCATTGATGAGTTTTGTAAATTGATATTCATGGAAGAGTTTCGTCTTAACAATTCCGACTATATTTTAAGGGAAGGAAACCTTTCCGGTAGAAAATATAGTGAAATATTTCATTACAGTTATTTAGAAAATGCAGAGGATAAGAAGAAAGTAGTTGAAGAAATAAGGGAAGCCTTTAAAGAAATTAAAAATCACGAGGATTATGTGGCAATCGATGATGAGGGAGATAGGATACCAATTTTCCCTAAGGATGATTATTTAAAACTGCAAAATCCTAATATTTACGAAACAGTAATGAGGGCACTACAAGATCTTGGGGAGATTGAAGTAAATGGAGTAAAACGGCCTGCCACTCTATTAGATTTAACTGGAGATGTATTAGGTAGAGTCTTTGATGTTTTGTTAAGAGGAAAGTATGAAAATAAGGGCGGCATGGGTATTTACCTAACCCCAAGACAAGTGACGGAAGCCGCTGTAGAAATGGTAATGCATGATTTAAAAAAACAGGGGTCTTCTAAAATAATAGGAAAGGACCCTAAGACAGGGATGCCAACATTAAGAATACTGGATCCAGCGTGTGGATCTGCAGGCTTCTTAATTAAAGCCTTGGAAGAAATTAAAAATTATATGCTTTATGAATTGGCGGGAAATAAAGAACATCATAAAGCACAGTTTAAAGAAATGTTGAACCATTGCTTTGTAGGAGCGGACAGAAGTTCTGGAATGGTATTGAAGGCGAGAATAAATATGGCTCTACGTGGGGCTTTAAAAGCACCTATCTTTCAAACTTTAAATTCCTTAAGCAATACTAATCTAAAACCAGAATCCTTTGATGTAATCATTACCAATCCCCCTTTCAAAAAAGGCGGAATATCTATTAAAGACAAAGATGGTAAGTATTTGATAGAAGAATTATATTCTAGCGATATAGATGAAGACGGTAATAATAGGATGTCCTCAGATGGGCTATCATTGGGTTCTAAACCAAACAATAAAGGCATATGGAGGCCAGTTAATTCTGTTGACCCAGCAGTTCTTTTCATAGATAGATGTCTTCAATTACTGAAACCAGGTGGCTTGATGATGATGGTAGTGCCAGACGGTATTTTGTCCAACTCAGGAGACCAGTATATTCGAGAATACATAATGGGTAAAAAGAACTCTGTAACCGGTGAATTTGAAGGCGGTAAGGCGGTGTTAAAAGCAGTAGTAAGTTTGCCACAAGAAACCTTTAAACTATCTGGAGCAGGAGCGAAAACATCGTTATTATATGTTAAGAAGAAGGAACATCCAGGCGAAAAACAGGGACCGGTATTTATGGCAGTAGCCGATGAAGTAGGATTTGAGGTGAAAAATAATGTAGAGGTTCCCTTGGGTAATGATAGGAACGATTTATTGAAGATTGTAGAGGCTTATAAAAAGGGAATTCCAGAGGATGTTATGTAAGAGGGGGGTGGCATTGTGAGTGGCTTTTCAGTTATGAGTAAAGAGCCTAGTATCATATGGGCGGCTGATAGATTAATCAACAAAAGAATAGATTCTAACTACTACCATATTAAATATATCGAATATCTCGATACTATAGTAAATTGTGGGCTAGACTGTAAACCTTTTGAGGACATATGCAAAAGAATGAACAGCGGACCTTTTGGCTCTGCTTTACTTGCCTCTGCATATGTTGAAAAAGGAGTTCCATTTATTAGACCTCTTAATTGTAAAAATTTCATTGTTGAAGATAATGAACTTGTATTTATTTCAAATGAAGATAGTATAAGATTGAAAAGTTCAAGATTTAACTCAGGCGCCCTAATAATTACAAAGATAGGTAATGGTATTGGGGATGTCGCTATTATTCCAAGAAAAAATGACAAATGTAATATAAGTGGAAATTTAATGGGTGTTGAGATAAAGAATTCTTATGACAATTACTTTGTTTTATCATTTTTAAAGTCTAAATATGGCCAGAATCAGATATGGCAAGGAATGATGAACTCTGCAAAACCCAAAATTGATATGGACACTATTAGGTCTATACAAATACCGATACCTTCTGCAGAAATCCAGAAATACATTGGAGATAAAGTACGAAGGGCTGAAGAATTGCGGGAAGAAGCAAAGCGGCTTGAAAATGAGATAAACACTTTTTTCAATGAGAAGTTTAGTGATATTTATAATTCAATTGATGAATCTAAGGTATATCACTCAAAATTCACATGGAAGTCTGCTGAAAACATTAGAGATGTATTTAATGCCGAATATTTTACTTTGATAGGAGATAAATATGAGCAAGTAATAAGGGAGCAAAAAGGGGTATATCTAGATGATTTATTAAAGGATTGTTTTATGGGCAAATCGCCATCTCAATACGCAGATAAAGGTCCCAAAATATTAAAAGTTAAAAATCTTACCAATGGGGGATTGGATTGGTCTGATTCTGATCATGTAGATAAGGAATTCTATGTAAAAAATAAAAGATGCCATTTACAACATGGGGATGTTTTTATTATTCCTGCAGCACACCTGGCAAAATACATTGGAGAAAAAGTGGATGTTTATATACAAGGTATTGAAGGGATCAAATATCCTGATGCAATGGCATCTGGAAAGATTATTGTGATAAGGCCAAATTTTGATAAAGTGAATCCCATATATTTGTGTTTAGTTATGAGAGAAAAGTTCGTTTACCATCAGATTCAAAGACAAGTATCAGGTATAACTGCATCGTATTATCCTAAAGATGTCAGGCAATTATGTATACCTTTAATAGAACGGGAAAAACAAGATATGGTAGCCGATAAATATATTGAAATAATAAAATGCAAGGAACAAGCAAAACAATTAATCCAAGAAGCCAAACAGGATGTAGAAGACCTTATAGAAGGCGACTTTGAGATGTCTGAACTGAATAATAATTCCAGTACAGAGAGCAGGTGTTAAGATGCTTGATGTAAAGAATTTAATAAGAGATCTGAATGACCTCTATGACTACGGAGAAGTAAAATTCGACAGTTCCCTAAGATATCTAATGGATTTAAACTTTATTAAAAGAACTGAAGATAGATATCTTATTACAAATAAATGGATTGATTTTAGTGGGAAAGTAACCAGAGAAGATTTCATATCATCTCTGGCTTGCTGCTATCCGCCTCTATTAGATTACCTTTTATGGAAGGTCTATCAAGAAGCCTACGCTATTGGTCAGAGTGGAGATGGAGAGGCACTATATGAATTTATAGATCATATTCCTAAATTTGCAGAGAAAATATTAGCAATTAGAGAGCAAAACTTTTCAGAAACTAATGAAATCAAAGCCTTTTATGGACCGATATTTAAAGGATATCCTCAGTATCGCACTATCCTTACTCGATTGCAGTTTATTCAGTTGGCAGAAGAGATAGAAGATACTGAGGTTGAAAGGATAGGTAAAACTCCAAATGATATATGGGTAAAGGAACGGAAAGTAAGTTCTAATATACATTTAGAAGTGTTGAAAGAGAAAAATCTATATGCACTAACGCCTTACAAATATGATGATTTTCAGGTGTCAGAAGAGATTAAGGAAATACTCTCCTATCCTTGGAGGACATTTATAGTAGTTTTAGGAATGGTTATTTCAGAATACAAGGCAGAGGGAATCAATGGCATATCCATTAGACCTAAAGATATAAAGAACCCTTATACGGAACAACTTTTAGAGGCTTTTATCTATGACCATAAGGGGAAAGAACATAAAATAGGAGATTTTAAAGAGTTTGTAAAACAGTTTTGCGATATAAACAATATACATTTATTCCCTAATAAGGCTCCGGAAGTTGATGTTATATTGTTCCAACTAATGGATAACAAGCAATTTACTTATAAAGACGGTGAATATGTTTTAAACCCCTCTTTTGATGATAGGCTCTACTCATCGGAAGGGATTATCATAAAAAACCGTGCTAGGAAATTTAAGAGTATGCTAAAAGATTACATTGAGGAATTGAGGAAATCATTATGAAAATACATATTACTGCGGATAGATTTTGGACTGATAATTCGTCCATTGAACGGTGGCCGGAGATATTATTAAGGTTGCCGGAGAAAATGGAATCTAATAGCAAATATGATATAGCAAAAACATATTTATCTTATCCCACTGATGACAAAGGCAGATTAGTGCGATCGGATGAATTCTATGGACTGTTTGGAGCCGAAAGAAAGCAAGAAAAGATTATTATTTCAGGTGCTAACTTTATTTCAAAAGGCAAAGAAGGATATTTTTTAACAGATGAGGCATTGGAATTGAGAAATTGTTACCAAAGAGATGATGGTTGGGAAAAGCAATTAGCAAAGCAATTATTAACCTATGCTATTAGAGTTCGGGCACTTGCTTTAGGAATTCTAAATAGCGACGGCCTTTGTTTTCCCAAAAAGTTTTTAGATGAAAACAGAGAAGCCTATGTTGAAGTCGATGGTATAAGATATTTTCTTTTAAATCCTTCAACATCTGTACCGAATCTAAATGACTTTATGAAAAAGTATAGCAAAGAGTCATTAGGTCCTTATTGGAAAAAAGAATTGAATATTGGAGATGAAGTGGAAATCCAATTGATGGGTACAACCAAAGAAACCCCTTCTTTATCACAGATAGGGACCTATTTAAAAATGCCATTGACCTTATTTAAATATTTAGACTGGTTCAAAGAAAAAGGTGAGGGGCTCTTTCAAATTAATAAGGAAAAAGTAAAAGAAGATATAGGTGAAGATGTTCTTAACAGTCTATTATTGAGCGGCTCATTAAAAGATACCGATATATTAAAAGACTTAATATCAAAGCATGGAGATATTAGAGGATATTTTTCAGTAGAAATGGTGGGGAGTATTCTAAAGGAAAATATTGAACCCGAAACAAAGGAAAGTATTGATAAATGGATTGATCGTTATTTTATGCAAGGAATAGAAAGCGGCAAGTTTAGATTAATAGGTTATGAGCAAGGACAGCCAAGACATGGACGTGGACTATTGGGAGATAAGGAAAAACAGTTAATAAAATTAGAGTTTTAGGAGGAATGATTTTATGAGTACATGGTCCATTAATGGAACCAGTGAGTTTCCACTTACTCAACCAATGGTAGGGCAAAAAGAATTTTACAATGTTTTTAAATCATTCATTGGTACGGTAAAGGATGCAGGAATGGCTACTATATTCCCGGTGATTGGTAAATGGGGTATAGGTAAATCTAGGATTGGTTTTGAAGTTATTTCAGAGGCAATTGGAATAGATAAGGGGTGGATTATATCAGAGGACGGAGAGACGAAAAAAGTTAGAGTACTAAAGGAAAACTTTGAAGACGGTATTTTACCGATTTATATCCGTTATTCACAAATGCTCCATCAGGACTTAACCAGTGATAACTGGGTGGCGTATGGAACTTATACAGCCTTATCTTATTTAGCACAAGAACCTGATAGCAGTATGCAGGGGAGGGTAATGGAAGAATTACAAAATGCCCTGTTACCTTTTGGATTTAAAAAAGAGAAACTGAAAACTATCTTAAAGATAGGAGAGGTTCATCAAGATGATCTGCTTCTAGATATGAGGGGATTAGATGCAATGGTGAGAGAAGCCATGGATTATCTAAAAAAATGTGGCATTGATCATCTTCTAATTGTGTGCGAAGAGGTTGAAACAGCCGGAGAAATTGCAAAATATGGATTAGAAAAGGATAAGGAAAATATTAATAAAGTTGATGGAGAAGCCATAAAGGTTATTTCCTCTGCCATTAAACATGAGGACACAAGAAAGAAGTATCCCAATATTTCCTTTATGCTACTTTGTTCGCCGGTAATTGGCTATCACATTAAGGGTATAGGTGCCTTAGAAAGGAGAATTCCCATATGTGAGTTGAAAAATAATTCCTTTGCAGATATAGCAGATTTTATGAATGAATTAAAAAAAGATGGGAAAATGAACTCTTACCCAGAAGGACTGGTTGAAGCCGCCTATACCATAGCCGGTGGGAACTTTGGCTGGCTTAATGTAATTATGGCAGAAGTAGATTACCGTATTGCAGGTAAGAAAGATGTAGAGACGGGAGAAGTTCTAGAGGATCTCTTAAATACGAGTTCCAGGTTCCAAAATAGTCTAATTGATAAAGCAGCCTTTGATTATATTAGTTGTAAAGAAAAGTATCGACCCATTATTAAAAATGCTTTACTTATGCAGTTACCTGTTAGGAAATCGAAGTATGAAGAAGACCAAATAGAAGCAATGATGCAAGCCAAAGCCTCTGACGGGACAAAACTTTTTAAAGAATTTTATGTAGTAAAGTTGAAAAAAGATTCACTAGGTGAGCAACTACATAATGTAGGTTATAGGCGATTGCAAGGCAATCAATTTGCCAATGCTTTTGGTGCCAGTTTTGACTTAGAAGTTCTCTTGAAAAACCTTAAGATGTATTCCCTTCATGTGGAAGAGCATGAATATATCATTGGAGCAGAAGAAGAAACTTTTTTAGACCAGATAAGAATGCTATATCCTGAAGAAGGAGTAGAAGAAGCGGCTAAATACATCTTTGAATTTGTAAAACAAAAAGTAGAGGAAGAAGGAATTGTTCCAACATATATAGGACCTAACTTTGCTTATTTATATCAATTAAACAAGCGATATAGAGTCGACAAAGGTGAGTTTAGTTATTTAACTGATGGGGAGAAGAACCAAGAGTTAGAAGAATATATTGAGGAAATGAAAAAAGATAAAGAAGGCGAGGTCCTTAGAATACTAACAGGAGCCATTAGAGCCTTAGAAATAAACTATAACGAAACAGAGACATTCCAATTAGCGGGAATGACTTGTATGAGAACAATCGTTGAAGAAGGACCTTGGCTAACAGTAAATCCTCATAATATAGTTACGATAGTTTGGGGAAAAGATGAAGAAAAACTTTATCAAGGATTGCAAGATAGAAGACTTCTTAATAAAGGTGTACATCCTATTTATGTTTTATCAGATACCCCTATAGATGAAACAATTGAAAAAGTAAAAAGAGATTTTAAAGAAGTCGGGAAATGCTTAATACCATTACAGATATCAAGGCTCCAAAAAGATATATTAGAGGTCATGTCTATTTCTAAGGATATGGTTGATTTTAGGGATTCTGCTAATCAGATAGGAATTGTGTATCGTGAGAAAATTAGAAAACTCAACGATTTCTTCATCCATGGGGCAAGGAAATGGTTTGAAGAAATTGATGAGAAGGGCTATATCCTAAGACCTATTATTTATAAGAGTCAGTGGGATTATAAGCAAATTGGTTTGTTGGCTAAAGCCTTTAAAAAAATGTTAGTCAATAATGCCACCATAGAACAACTGGGTTCTGATCCTAGCGTTAAACTTGATGATGGTGAATATCAAGACTTGCTATCTATTATGCGGCATGTCCATATCGGTACAATAATGGAGAAGAAAGGTTTCAAAAACACAGGAATTTTTGTGAATGACTCTAGTTCAGATGTTGATATTCCCAAGGCATTTATACACTTTTTGTCCTTTATAGGATTTAAAAATAGAAGCCTAAGGGACTTTGAAAGCAAATATTTCTTTAGTGGGTTTGACAAGGTAAAACCAAAGAAAATCATTGAACAATGGATTGAATTCTTTATAGCCTTAAAACTAATCTACAAAGCAGACGGTTTTATTAAAAGAGTCAATAACAATGACTTAAATGAAAGATATGAAAAAGTTAAGCACTGGTTTGATAAAGATTATATAGAAGAAAAAAATGAACTTAGGGAAATAATTGAAGGACCATATTTAAATGCATTAGATTTACAGAACCCAATCTATAAAGAAAAACTAGAAGATGCAAAAAAATACTTGGAACAGATTTCATTAGACGACTTGAGCAAATTAGATAGTGAAGATGTATTAGATAAATGGTCAGGGATACTAAAAAAACTTGATCAGTTCTATAAGTTGGTGGACTATATTTATGATGAAGAGGGTTGGAAATCTTATAGTACATTTAGTGCCAATATTATAAAAGACCTTAAAATAGATGATAAAGAAAAGCCTCTTTGGTATAGAATTCGTCATATAAAATTGTTTCATGCGTATATCAAAGAGATTCAGGAACCGACCTCTAAAATGATTAACGAAATGATCGAGCAAATAAAGAAAACTAATTCGTATCGAAACATTGATTTCCCGATATTCCCTATAACAAACCTATTAAAGCGTTATAGCGTGGAATTAGAATATGCAACTAACTATAAAGAACTTACAACATCAAAATATAAAACAACGGTAAAAGAAAGTTATACTCTTGCTTATAATCTACAGACGGCTGAATATAGCAAGGCTATAGAAAGACTAGATCAAATTCTAAGTGAGTGTGGTATTGAAGGCAAAGTAACAGCAGAGTTTAGGTGGTCGGATGATAAAGGAGTTATGGGAGAGTATAAATCTATTCTGAGAAACTTTAAGGAAATTGTGGATTTTTATTTGGATAAAATGCCTGAAGCCAAACAGTGGGCAGGCTACTTTAATGATGCGCCAGATGATTTAAAAAACATGGTAGAAGTTAAGAACTTAAATAACTATATTGAAACTTTGGAAATCTTCTGCAATGGTGGTTTAGTTGAGGAGATAGATAATAAAGAAGAGGAATTAGAAGGGAAACCGTTGGAGTTTCTATCTCATTATAAGAAAGTCATAGCAGAGATGAGGCAATATATAGGTCTAATCGAGGGAGAAAAGAACAATGTAATGGGGAAAGCCAAGGAAGAAAGAAATAAGTTATATGATAATGATTTAATTAGTACTATAGACTGTATTCGCAGAGCCCAAGGGAAAGAGGTAGTAGGGCTAAATTTAGCAAGTTACCCTAGTGAGGAAACTTATGGATTATCCAAAAAAGTCATAGAAGAGAAAATGAAAGATTTACTGCAGGAAGGAAGGGAGTTTTTCCAGGGTAAAAAGGTAACATTTGAATTCTTTAAAAATGTTGTTAAAAAAGACGGTGCAATAGATTGGAATGATTGTGATGAAGAAAAACGAGAACTTGAAGCCATGAAACTTATTAAGACTGAGGTAGTTGTATTATGATGGTTGTTCAAATACTTAGAGACTATAAAAATAGAACAGAATATAAGGTTCTTGAAAAGTTTATAACAGTTAAAGAGGTTAATATTGATAGTCTTTCTGAAGGGATTTTTCTGCTGCCAGGAATTCTTTTGGATAAATTAGAAAAAAAGGAACTTGAGGTTTTGAACAAATGGCTGAATACCTCTGACAATCAACTTATTCTCTCTCCTGCTTGGAAAGAAGTAAGCCTGAACGATTATTTTGATCTTTCGTTGGTCTTAAAAGTTCAAAGAGAAGAGGGGCTGGAATTCGAAGGGGTTGAGTGTCAATATAAAATTGATGGAAAGATTCAAGAAAAGTTTTTCTCAAATGAACATGGTAACTTTGGAGTCCATTATCGTAAAGATACAGGAAGTGGTTTATTAACCGTTATCACTTTACCATTATTGGATTATAAACTAAGTCATAAACATGACGAGTTTAGGCAGTATCTTTATTCTTGTATAAACCAAAAAAGAGCAAAAAATAAAAGGCAAAGCATGGAGACGAAAAGATTTGAGATAGGCGAGGAGCATTTGCAACTGTTTATGTTGTTTGCGGCCGGAGAAAAAAATGATAATGATATACAGGAAGCATTTAGCCAATATTTTAGTAAAAATATAAACTTGGAAAGAATCAAATCCTTAGAAGAAGTTTTAACAAAGCAAGGTTTAATTAACAGCAGAGAGGTAAGTGCTAAAGGAAAACTATTCATAAAAGAAAAGCGGTTAAAATCCTTCATTAAAGTATTAGAAAGGAGGGAAAGTACTAATGAATGGTAGTTTTGACAAAGGAGTTCCTGTTTCCCAAAGCATCGTGGCTAATGTCCAATTAGGCTTACCAGCAACGGTATCCAAACTATCTAGCAAAATGAGGTTTATTGATAAGATAGCCCCTATGCTTAAAGAACAGGGAGTGATTAGAACCCTTGATTTGATTCAGCCGATAACTATTAAATGTTCAGGAATTGCCACGAGTCATAGGACCACAAATGCTTTTGGAGGAATATTATATATTTCTGGTGCGGTAAGACAAGATATTTCCATTCAAGAAGGATCAATTTATCAAACGAAGCAAGAAAGTGTTGTGGATGTGGATGAAATAGATGATTTAGATTGGCAGAAAAAACTTAAATTTATCGACATGATAAATGCTTATAAATTATTAATGGATACAATGGAAGAGGTAGATTTACCAGAGTTAATTATTATGGACGTTCCATTGTTATTAGAGAGAGCCGACACTCCATTGTCTGAACGTGTTGACATTATGAAGTATTACGACTTGTGTAAAGAAACTATAGCCAAGTTTTGGAGTGAATATAAAGAGAAAATTTATCCCTTTAATAAGAACGGAGTAAAAATTGCATCCATTGGGGGTAAGAGGTTTGGTGCTATTTTCTTTGCTTTGACAAAAGAGAATTTAAAGTATGTTCCAGACGCTATAGGTGAAAGCATTACTTCGGAACTGGATCAATACATGTCAAAGATGCAAATGGTTGGAATCAAAAGATTGCTAAAAGGTATTTTGGTTAAGCGGTCTAGAACTGCGGCCTTTCAATTTGATGCGATAACGAAAGATAATCGTATGGAACCTATATCTGTTAGAGAATTAGGGCTGATGACTATGCATATTAAAGCAGGAAATAATACCCCACCTATGCTGATTGAAGTGCTCGGGAAGGTTGATGACTGGGATTCTGATATGTTAGACAAGATTTGTGCAGAAATTATGACTCTAATTACTTTTGACCAAGCCAAAGCCCTACCGATACCTCTTTGGTATGCCAAATATGCTCTTAAACCAATTGAAGTAAGACCTGGAGTTTTGGAATTTTACAAATCTCATGCTAAAGAAATGCTTAAGAATGAGAGTTTAGAGGCTATATGGAAAGAAGACTTAGATGTATTTGAAGATGAATAAAAGGGGGATGAGTATGGATAAGTATATAGGAAAACTAATTGGAAATACAGGGAATCCAAATGACATTAAGATTGCATTAGAAGACAGTTTCTCTGCCAAAAGGGGAGAGTTTGTTAAAATTAAACATAAGGAATCCATGGATGAACCAGAGACTTATGTCCTTGGAAGAATTATATCTATTTCAAGAAGCAACATACTTTATAATTCCAATATGGGGGAAGGACTATCAGAGTTAGAAATATTACCCGGTGCCCAAGTTACAGGGGAAACTTTATTCGGAACTATCGAATTGGTAGGATATAGGGATAGTTCAGGGCAAATTAAGATTCCACGAAGACCTTTAAACCCCGGTGAAAAGGTTTACGGTGTAGACTATGAATTTTTATCAGGATTCTATAAATTTGATGAAAATACAAGTATTCATATTGGAAATCTGATAGGTTATGACAAAGGAGAAAATATTGTCCCAGTTTACTTAGATGTTAATAAACTTGTTACAGAGCATTTGGCCGTATTGGCCATGACCGGTTCAGGAAAGTCTTATACTGTCGGAAGAATTATTGAAAGATTAGTTGCACTAATGAATGGAACAGTGGTGGTATTTGATGTTCACGGAGAATATGGTAAGGCATTTGCAAAAGGAGAATTACAATTTAATGAGGATATTGACAGTATAGAGGATGTAAGAGATAGAGAAAGTATCATAAAAATTCAGGAGATGATGAGAAAACTCCTAAATGCTGGTGGGGGCATAAAAGTTTATACTCCACAAATCGATGCCTTTGATTATAAGTATATGAATAAAAATAAACACCTTGCATTGCAGTTCGACCGTTTAGATATGGACGATTTATCCTCAATACTGCCTGGGCTAACAGAGCCGCAAGAAAGGGTATTGGATGTAGCGATTCGCTATTGGCAAGCAAAATACAGTAATCAACCAAGAGATATACAAGATCTAAGGGAGATTTTATCTGGAGATTTAGAGGAACTTAGGGAATGGGAAGAATTAAGCCCTGCTGAAGCAAGAGCATTAAATGGAAGAAGTGCAGCAGTTGCGGCAACTAAACTAAATCGTGTGATCAACGAAGCAAAAAGTTTTTATACAAGGGCAATTGGAGAACCAAGTGACATCTATGATATGGTAGGTGAAAAAGGAGACAATATAGGTAGACTTGTTATTATTGATCTACAAGGTTTATCTGACGATGCAAAGCAAATTATAACTGCTCTTATTTCAAGCGAAATAATGAGAGCAGCAGGTGATAAAAGAAGGCAAACAAGACCATGTTTTCTTGTCTATGAAGAAGGACATAATTTTGCACCTGCAGGAATCCCTTCTATCTCCAAGAAGATTATTAAGAGAATAGCCAGTGAAGGTAGAAAATTTGGAGTTGGCTTCTCTATAATTTCTCAAAGACCTTCTAAATTAGACCCTGACGTTACATCCCAATGTAATACTATAATTACAATGCGTTTAAAAAATCCCGATGACCAAAGATTTATTGCTAAGACAAGCGATATGTTTTCAAAAGCCGATATAGATGAACTCCCTTCCTTGAGTACAGGAGAAGCCCTAATAAATGGTCGATCAATTCCCGCACCTTTATTGGTTAAGGTAGGAACAAAAGCATTGATACACGGAGGAGAGTCTCCAGAGGTGACTAACGAATGGGGAGTTTTTAATGGTTAGAGAAAGACTGATACAAGCCATCAGAGAAGAAATGAAAACAGGGGAAATTAGGAAAAGATTTTTCCCTATGATGACAGATTTTGGGGTTAGGGATTATTCTGAAACTGTACATACA
Source organism: Firmicutes bacterium FC7 (assembly GCA_022760735.1). GTDB lineage: Bacteria > Bacillota > Clostridia > Tissierellales > Tissierellaceae > UBA3583. The sequence continues at coordinate 11,338 of JAKELU010000013.1, read as the reverse complement.
ATGGGATTAAATTATTTAACTGCTATTGGGAGGACTATTAGTGACACTACTGCTATTTCAGAATGTCCTGTTTATCCTTATGAAAAGCAAACATTTATGGCAGAGAAGGTTGCAGAAGAATCTGGGGAATATCATATTGACAAAAAGCCAGCAGTAAGACCAGATTCTATTTGGTATTCAACCAAGGATAATCAACCTTTGCTACTCTGTGAATTTGAAAGATATGATAATAGTCGATTAAAGAATCGGAAACTGGAAGAAAAAATTCAAAACCTCCTTATTGCATACCATCAGTTAGGAGGAAATGTACCATTAATACTATTTGTTTATTGGACTTATCCTAAGGTTACTCCAGGGGATATATCCAACTATATACGAATTTTTGATGAAGGATTTACTATGGGTAATGGGACAAGGGTTCCCGGTATTGATGGTAGGAAAACATCTTATTTAGTTTATCATTGTGTGGCGTCAGGAGATAAAGACAAACTAACGTTTAACCAATGGATAAAAGTGAGGTGATGAAATGGTAAGAAGGGCTTCTGATTTTTATCCTAAAAGGGATCAAGTTTTAGGCAACAAATACATTTTAAAAGAATATATAAACGAAGGAACCTTTGGATATGTTTGGTCTGCTATTAATTTAGAAACAGAGGAGTTAGTTGCTTTAAAAATACCTAAAGATCAAGAACGTGGAGATAATGCATTATCAGAAGGTATAAAGTTAATTGGTGATTCTCATCCAAACGTTATTAAAGTAAATTGGATGGGGAGATTAGATGGAGTTTTTGTTATTGAAATGGAGTTCTTTGAAGGAAAAACCTTGGCAGAAGAATTAACTGACGATGGGTTTAGAAATCCAAAAACAATTAAAGAAGTTATCTTGATTTTTTTAAAAATATTAGAAGGGGTGAAGTTTTTACATAATAAAAATATTTGCCATGGTGATATAAAACCACATAATATCCTCTTTAATGATAGAGAAGTAAAATTGACGGATTTTGGAACAAGTAAGTTTATCGAGAATGTTTTTGTGAGGACTGTAGACGCTGGAGGAACGTGGGCTTATATGGCTCCAGAAATAGCAGGCTCTAACAAAAGGTATCTTATTTCAGACATCTATTCTTTGGGAGTTCTGCTTTATCAGTTGTTAACAGGAAGAACACCTCATGAAACTCCTATTCAGGTAATTAATAATGTTCCCTTTCCAAAACCGAGGGAAATTAACGACAATATACCTATAAGCATCGAAGAGATTATTTTAAGGGCACTACAAAGAAATCCAGAGGATAGGTATCAAAGTATTGAAGAATTGAAAGAAGATATTACTAAAAGGGTATTAGATACTGAACAGCAAGCACCTTTGATGTCTCTAAGCATAGTAGAGAAAGCAGCCTATGATGATTGGATGCAAAATGTTATCAATCTTTATAATAATAACCGGTTTCAAGAAGCAGAAGTGTTACTTCGTTATCAGAAAGAGAACGGCAATAACACTCCTGATATTTTCTATCACATGGCTTACGTGTATTATAATTTACAAAGATATTTTGATAGCCTAAGTCAAATCGAGAAAATTGAGATAGATAAGGTAGAAGCCATTCGTAGAGAGGCCTTTAAAGATAATATATTTTCCTTAAAAGCAAAGATTTATATAGAACTTAAAAAATATGATGAAGCCATGATGTTGTATGAGTACTTATCAAAGAAGAATCCTGAAAATATTAATTATAAGTATAGATTGGCAATAACCTATGGGTTGGTTAATAAGCCTGATGAAGCAATTAAATTGTTAGAAGAAATTAATGAAGAAACACCGGGACTACTATACATCGTTAAGAAATTAGGTCATGCCTATGATATTAAGAAAGAGTTCAGTAAGGCTAGGGCATATTTTAAGTATGCTTTAAGAATGGATCCGGGAGATATGCTAATTGAAAATAGATTGAAGGTATATGACCAGTACTTGAATACTTAACTATTTTTGTTAAGGGGGGATAATTTGAAAGAAAAGATACTCACAGAAATAACTAACTATTATTTACAGTCAAGGGATTTTAACGGCTTACCCTTGAGACAATTAGATAATGACCAAGAAGATCTTATTTGTGAATTAATAGATGAGGGGAGAATAGAAGTATTATCATCCAATTTTGTGCTTAACCCACATATTAAAGCCTTAAAACTAGATATTGATAAGGAAGAACAGAAAAGGGCAGTCAAAGACAGGGCTGGTTCAGTTGTTTTGTATCCAACAGAAAAGCATCTAAAATCAATGAATCTTTTTACTGAAAAACCTTTCACCAAAATGCTTATGGAGGGTAAAGAACAACTGGATATACTATTTTTCGATATAGAAATATTGGAATCATATTTTCAAAATCCTAAATACATTGTTTTTTCTTTTGATTATAGAGGAAGCATAGTAACTTCAGACGATTTTGTTAATGAAGATCTAGAAGGTGAATATATCAAAGATTTTGGCATAGGTTATCACAAAAAGAAAGGAAACCATGAAAGAGTTGTAGGTGTTTTTTTGAGAGATTTAGCGGAACTTTCGTTGAATGCTCAATTAAAATGGAAAATAAATTACTTGGAAAAACAAGAAGATTACTATATAAACAGTGGCTTCTATGACAATTTAATATTAGGAAAATGGATTGATGAAATTTCTATTTATGATGCACTATTAGACGAAATGAAAGTTATAAATTCTATGTGTAACAATATGGGGATTCCGAATTTGTTCAGGAAAACATTTGAACCGCATACTGCCGAAAAGCCAGAAGATTATAGAATGATTTTCCTTCCGACACTAAAAAACTATTATGCATTTATATTGTGCCTTGAAAAAATGATTATCCATAATATCAATCATAAAACATTTACAACTGCTGCTAGATACATAAGACCAGTTGATAGGAAAAATGGAGATGGAAATCCCAAGGGGAGTCTAGTAATGTTGGAGGAATGGCTAAAAAAGAATATAATAACTAATGAAAACTTAGATGAACTTATCATAAATCCGTTAAAAGCAATTCGAAAGATAAGACAAGTGCCAGCCCATGAAATATATTCGAACAAATATGATAAATCATTAATTAAGAGACAAAATGAAGTGATTTTAGAAACATATAGTGCCATTAGAAGCATAAGGTTATTTTTTGCCAATTATCCTGGAAATAAAGATATTAAAATACCGGAATATTTGATAACAGGAGAGAATATAAGAGTTTACTAAAAAAGTTAAGCATTGAAAGTTTTAATAAAAATCAAGTACAGGGTGTAGACAAAAGTAATTTTGCTCCCCTGGCTTTTTATTTTTGTTGCAGATGTAAAATAAAAGGATCAAAATATTTTAGTTTCATGTAATAAATAGATATCAAGTCTAGAAGTTATGTGAAAGTGATGGTACACTGTACACGCTTTAAAAAACAGAGAATAGGAGGTGATGTAATGCGTGAAATTAAGAATTTAGATGCTTTAGAACTATCCGAGTCACTATTAGATACTTACAAATGCGTTCATGGTTTTGGATTTAATGGCCATTTTATATCATTAATACCAACAAAAAATTATTATTATTTAGCCTATAAACACAGGGATAATCTTGATGAACATAGGCTTTTCAAATTTGTTGAAGTAAAGGAATCATATGAAGAAAATGAAATTTATAATGTTTTATTGGAGATTAGAAAAGCATATGGCCATGACCATGAAAAAAGTGAATATGATGAGGATTACAAGGAAGTAATAGATTATCTGATAAGTAGAGGAGATAAGGGGATTTAGGAAAATTGTTCAAAATATTGCTGCCCAAAAATTTGACAGCATGAGTAGTTTGAAATATCATTATAAGTGATAATAAAATAATATTAAATCAAAGTAAACTAACATAGCAAATTTGCCCAGATAAGAGGGTCTTGCCGTGTTAGTTTTTTTGTTTATTTAGAAAGGAGAGATGTTTTTATGAGTAGGGTTAATGTTTATGAAAGTGAATTTTGTAATAAGATTGTTGCCAGAGTAAAATATAATGAAAAATTAGATTACTGGAATGGACGTAACTGGGGTAATGGAGGATTAGGAATGCATAAAGGCATTACTAAGTTAAAAGACGGCAGGTTTGTTATTATTATTGGTTCTCAAATGCAAGGCTCAAAAGACTATGCTTATATAGTAAGTAAAGAAGAGGCATTACAGGAAGTTTTAAAGTCAGGCAATCTGGAACTATTGGAAGAGAAAAAATTTGTTGAACTAAAAACTCTGTATGATAAATTATGTGAGTTAGAAGAAATTGATGAAGCAGAAACTACTTCAGAGCAATGAAAAGGTTATAAAGGGTTATGTAGGGAGTCGGGCTATAAGCCTAGACTCCTTTTTAAATTGCAACTGCTTTTGTAGATTACCCCAATTTATATTTGTAATACTTAGTTTACAAAGAGATTGGGCTAAAAATTTTTTCAACATAATATAAATTATGCTGCCGAAGGTCCTGACTTTTGTTTCTAAAGGCGGTAACATCAATATATAAATTCAACATAATTTACGGGAATTTAGAAATATGATTGGCAACATAATTTATGGAGGTGAAATTTTGTTAGAGGTATTCAAAGATTATTTAACATTACAAGGAAAAAGCGAGAATACTATCAATAGTTACTACTTGCATATTAAAGGTTACTATCAATGGTATTTGGAGTCCTTCGGCAGAGAATGTTTGGTGCTATACCGAGAAAACATATTAGATTATATCAGTTATCTTCGTAACATTAAGAAAGATACTGGGAGAACGATAAATAGCAAGATTAGTGCATTGATAAAGTATAATGAATTTTTGATTGAAAAAGGAATACAACAGGACCAAGTAGTTTCAAAGAATGATAATATTAAGGTTCAGCAGACATATGCAAACCCTTCGGATATAACTAAACAGGAAGTAGACGCTTTTAGACAACAACTATTAGAGAATGGTCACCGGGATATTTATTGTTTGGCGACATTGTTAGCATACGCAGGTTTAAGGATTAGTGAAGCACTCAATATTCAGTTAACAGACTTTAATTTATCAGTTGGAGAGTTAAAGGTTAGGGGTAAAGGGGATAAAGACAGAGTTGTTTATCTAAATGATAAGATTATTAATAGTATAAGAGAGTTCTTAAGAGTGAGAGAAAGTGAAAGTCCATATTTATTTGCAAATAGTAATGGTAATGTGATTCATAGGTCAACAGTTAACAAGGTTTTCAACAAGTATAGCGATAAGATCACGCCTCATACATTGCGACATTATTTTTGCACAATTGCTTTGGAGGGTGGCTTATCGGTTCATGAGGTTGCCTATTTAGCAGGGCATAGCAATATTCACACAACGCTTATATATTTGAATCCGAGTAGAGAAGCAATTAGGGGAAAAATAAATAACCTGTAATTAAAGGCTATGAAAAGATTCATAGCCTTTAATTATGAAGATTTTTTTAAATAACATTTCTAATGTTATATGGTATTGGTATTAACTCAAATTATATATTATTAAGGATCATTATTTTTGGTCAACCAATATAAATAATGATATAATATTTTTAGACAGTAAATGGAATCGGAAATGCTTTAGCAAAGTGCAGGATATCTTCTATTATTTAGAACGGGTATTTTAAAATTAAAGGGGGAGATTTTATGGCAGATATTCAAAAGCAGTTTGAAGATTTTCATAATAATATAAAGTTAAAAAGATTTGGCGAAAATGCTACATTAAGAGAAAAACGAGATATTATTATTAATAAAATTAAAAATGGATTAAAAGACAAGTTTGAAGATGATGAAAATGGAGTCCCTAGTGTTGAATTTATCGATCAAGGCAGTTATGCAGTAGATCTGGGGATAATTCCAGAAGATGGCGACTATGATATTGATGAAGGTGCTATTTTCGACTTATATATCGAAGACTATGAAGACCCTACAGAAATGAAAAAGTGGATTAAAGAAATAATGGATGGTCACACTACAGTACCACCTGAAATAAAAAGACCATGTGTAACAATTACTTATTCCATAGATGAAGAACCTGCTTATCATGTGGACTTACCTGTATATGCAAAATCAAAATATGATGATGATTTATATTTAGCATGGGGCAAAGAAAATTCTAATAGCGAAAATAAATATTGGGAGGTTGCAGATCCAATCGGTTTAAATGATTATATAAAGAATAGTTTTTCTGGAGATGATAAAAAGCAATTCAAAAGAATTGTTCGTTATTTAAAAAAATGGAAAGATATTCGTTTTACATCTAGTGGGAATTCCCAGCCTCCTAGTGTAGGAATTACTATTGCTGCATGCAAATTGTTTAGCCCATATAGTGAACCTAATCCATTAACAGATAAAGTGGAGTATGTTGACCTTAAGGCTTTAAAAAATTTTGTATATAATCTTAAAAATAGTTTTATATGTGAGTGGGATTATGAAAAAGAAGAATATGTATACTCAATCTATCTTCAACTTCCGGTTAAACCTTATAAAGATATATTTGAAAAAATGACTAAAAATCAAATGACCAATTTTTATCATGAATTAGATAAATTATATAATGCACTAGAATCTGCTGAAAATGAACCAGATCCTCATACTGCTTGTAAGTTATTAGTTGAATATTTTGGTGATAAATTTCCAGTGCCAGAAGCGAAAGAAAGTAGGTATACTGTCGGCAAATCGAATGCTCCTTCATCTTTTTCCGCACTAAAGGAATGATTAGGATTATGAAATATAATTATATGAAACTTTTGTCTGACAAACAATATCTCAATGATATTATAGGGGAAGAGGATGGAAAAGTTTATAAAATAAAATTTAGGTTAAGAAATGGGTATGTAGTTCCTCTAATTATAGTTTTTGATGATTTTTTTCCTGCTCATTTACCATTAGTGTCTATAGATACTGACTGTTTTCATGTGCCTAAAAAACCTCACATTTTAAGAAGTGGTTTAATATGCTACTTGGATAAAGAAGGAGTTATTTGGGATACCAATCCAAGTATTTTATTAGACTTAGTTTTTGAACGGGTTGAAGATATATTATTAGCAAATAGTGAGATAGTTGAATTTCATAGAGAATTCAATTACTATTTTTCTACTTTAAATAATTTGAAAACGGCTTTTTCAATATACAATAAGACTAATAGGGTTGAGCAAATAAATGTTTATACTGGGAAAAATAGCGCTCCAATATGTTTCTTAGCAGATGATGAGCAATCAATAAAGATGTTAGAAAGGTTATATGAATTAAAAATTACCAATCTCCCAAATAAGGCACTTTTTATTCCATTGGATAAAACATATAAGGGCAATGTTCCTCAAGGGGATCAATTTTGGAGTGCAGAAGAGATTCAAAATCTAATATTAGAGCATACAACAGAGGAAAAGATTGAGCAATTAAAAATTTTTGCAAAGAATAAAAATAATTACTATTATCTATTGGAAATTCCTTTAATTACAGGGCAAAGAGTAAGAATAGGGTTATGGTATAAAAAAATTGAAGGTAGAAGCACTAAGTCTGTACCGATAATAGAATATGATCCATCGCAGGTATTTGAAATATTGCCAATCTTTATTTGTAGAGAAGATGACAATTCCTTAATAAAAAGAGGTGGCGGTCTAACTACCAATAGTAGAATTTTACTAGTAGGTTGCGGGTCAATTGGTAGTGACATACTTTTTCTATTGGCAAGGTCTGGTATAAAGGAATTTACCATAGTAGATAATGATAAACTATCAATGGAGAATTCATACAGGCACTTTCTTGGAATGAATATGGCTATTAAAGCAAAGGCGAAAGTTGATTTGCTTAAGAAAGAAATTGAAACCAGATATCCAAATACGAATGTAGAAGCATTGAATACTGATATATTAGTTGCCATTAGTAACAAACAAGTCGATTTAGAAGAATTTAGTTTGATTATATTTGCAATCGGTGATCCTAATGTTGAGAGAAAACTAAATGAATTAGTTCTAGAAACCAATACCCCAGCAATCTTTACATGGGTTGAGGCTTATGGGATAGGTGGACATGCTTTGCTTGTGAATATAACAGAGAAGGGCTGTTATGAGTGTTTAATTAAAGAGGATTTGAGTAATTACGCAGCCTTTGCAGGAAAAAGTGATATACCATATACTATGAACATAAATGGGTGTTCAGGTACATATACACCCTATGGTGGAGTGGATTCAATGCAGACTGCTTTAATAGCAACACGTCTAGCATTAAGTTTAGTGAGAGGCGAAACAACTGAAAACTGTTTAGTTTCTTGGAAGGGTCAAGCAAAGCAATTTAGGGAGAGTGGCTTTAGCACATCTTCAAGATATGAAGAAAGTTTAGATGTCTTAGAAAATGGGACTACAAATTTTATAAGAACGGATTGTCGGGTTTGTGGTAAAAGAGGTTCAAGATGATAATAAATATAGGGGAAAGAAAAATAAAAATTAATTGTGAAGTATTATCTCATATTTACGATAAACGACAAGTTAATATAAGTGATTATGAAAGTGGCGGGATGCTAATAGGGTCGATTATTAGGGGAACTAAAGACATCATTATAGAGGATTTGACCTTACCTATAAAGGATGATAAATGTTCAAGATTAAATTATGTGCGTAGTAAAAAACACAATGAATTGCTAGAACAGAAATGGATCGACAGCCAATTTACCAAGATGTATTTTGGCGAATGGCATACTCATCCCCAAGAAGATCCTTTTCCTTCACAACGGGATATTAGAAATTGGAAGAATTTAATGAAAAAATCAAATACGGAGACCAAAATATTATTATTTATTATAGCAGGAATAGACATTTATAAAATATGGATTGGTGATAGGGAAAGGATGGAAATATATCAGGTTTTTAGGGGTGATTATAATGGAATTATTAAAATTAGTTAATGCAATAATTGATCTAATAGAAAAGGACCTTGTAAATGGGTTAATTTTGTTAGTAATACTAATAATTATACTATTTATAATATCTATACTGTCATATAAAAATAATAGATTATTGCAGAGATTGGTGAACAAAATCCCTTTTATTCGAAAAGAATATGTTCTAGTTGCTAATTTTTCAAAAAAAGAAGGGAAAATTGATGAAATTATAAAGGATTATATGGAATATGGGTGTAAGGTATTTAAACTATACACATTCAGAGATTTTGATAAAGATGGAACAATAACTAAGGAAAAGTTAGAAAATATAGTTAAAAGACAACAAAAAACAATACAGAAGGCTAAAAGAATAATGAAAAATGGGAATTCATTAATATATATTGGGTTTCCCCATGTACCATTAGGGTTTCTAGATGGAGTTAATTTTTCTGATATTGATGATCCAATATTATATGAATATCAAGGAATGGACTCAGAATGTTTGGGAAAAGGTTTTTTTGAACTAAAACGTATATATAACACGGAAATTGAAATAGAACAAACACTAAATAACTATGATTCATTAGATAAAGAAGTTGTCTTAAAAATAGAACAGTCTTTCAAAATAAACGACGATGATATCAAAAAAGTTGTAAATGTTTCTTCAATTGTATCCTTAAGTTCCAGTAAAATCGGTAGATGGAAAATAACTAACTATGCTCAAATAGATAAATACCAGCGTGAATTTGAAAAAATGCTAACTGAGATGAAAGCCAAAGGTGTTGAAAAGATACATTTATTTGCTACCACACCAGTATCATTAAGTTTCAGTTTAGGTAGGGTGATTAATCATTATCATCCTGAAATAATTGTATATAACTATAATAACGGGACTTTTGACTGGGGTATAAACTTACAAAACCGTGAAATTATTGAGCCAGTGTCGCAATAGATAAGTTAAATAAGAAATAGGCAGAAGATTCAATTTTCTATGTCGTAGTTGTAGATTTATGTGTCGTAATAATGGAGGAGGAACTAATGAAAACTAAAAAAGGGAAAATTGTAGTTTGGATTTCATTTATTATATATTTAGCACTGCTAATAAAAATCATACTTTTTAAATATCCAATGCCTATGATAAAAGAAATCTTGTAAGGTTGTGAAATACCATCATTAAGTTTTAGAATAGCCAATAGTAACTTTATACCGTTAAAAAGTATTTTTGAATTTTTGTTTAAAAGTCAAAATATAAGAATTTCAGTAGAAAATATCTTAGGAAACATTATTGCATTTGCACCATTTGGTTTTTTGCTATCGGTGCTTACTGATAGAATGAATAAGTTTAAATTTGTGATATTAAGTTCATTTATTTTGAGTTTAGTGTTTGAAATTATCCAATTATTAACTGCACTCGGCGATTTTGATGTAGATGACATCCTTCTAAATGTATTAGGTGCAGTACTCGGATATTTATTTTATCAAATCTTTACTCGTTTTATGAAAAAATAATAAATAATAATTATGTCGTAATGTTTTTAATATGCGACTATATTACAAATTAATATAGGGTCTAAATAGTGTAGAATTACTACATGTAAATTGTTCATTGTTTCATTACACACGAGTTTGTTTACAATTACAAAGTTTGCTTATCGCAAGCGCCAACCGTCAGGGGGGAGAATTCCCTTTGGCGGTTTTTTTGTGTTCAAAAATAGATATAGAAATAAACAAAAATATGCTAAACGGACGTAGTTTTAATCCCTCGAAAGCAAGTAGAATTCCGATGTGTAGGTGGTTTCGATATTTCCTCCCTAAGGTTATACCCTGCGTATGAATACTCATTTTATGAGTAAACCTTCCACGAGCAAACTTTGTCATTCTTCACTGCTCACGAGCAAACTC
>JAKELU010000013.1:0-524 GCA_022760735.1 Firmicutes bacterium FC7 | reverse complement strand
TGTCATTTTCTCATTTTTTATCTCTTTTTTTCTATTTTTTAAGTAAATGCAACCCACGAACAAACTTTGTCACTCAAAGTAACTTATGGGCGGTAGCCCTTGCAACCACTCGCTTACCAGCCGAGCAAACTTTGTCACTACGTGAGCAAACTCGTGTGTAACTGGACAATATTTTGTCGACTTCCAAGAAAGTCGGTTCAAAATTACAAAGTTTGTTCACGAAAGATACAGAGCGTCAGACTGGGAAACCAATCTGGCGCCTTTTATTTGTGCAAAAAAAGATCCACCCGCCACAAACATTCCCGAAATCCAACAACCAATAATCCCCTGCAGCCTAGTAAAATCAATATATATAAAAATATAAATAAATAACCTCCCTATGCATATCGCACTTACATCTCATATAATTGATCTAATTTTTCCACGAGCAAACTTTGTCATTCTTCACTGCTCACGAGCAAACTTGCTTGTCATTTTCTCATTTTTTATCTCTTTTTTTCTATTTTTTAAGTAAATGCAACCCA
>JAKELU010000012.1 GCA_022760735.1 Firmicutes bacterium FC7 | reverse complement strand
CTAATTAATGTACATTTTGAGATTCTAAAAAATATACATTTTGGGATTGACATTTACAGGAGTTATACTAGTAGCTTATACAAAAAAATAAAAATATCCGATAAAAAACTCTTTTTAATAAAAAGAGTTTTTTATTTGTTTCAAATTATCTAAAGATATAACTTCGCTGCATTTATCTACCTTAATAGAAGATAAATTATAGGGTAAATTAATATCGTAAAATATTTTTTTATTATTAATTGCTATGTAAAGTGTTTTTTAATAATAGATCTGTTATAGATTCTATATTAAAAAAGGAGAATGCACATGGATATATTAACTGTTCAAAGCTTGCAGGAACTAATTAATAAAGAAAGTGATTTATTTGTTTCAATTTATTTATCTACCTATAGTAGTGGTGTTGACATAAGACAAAATCATATTATATTTAAGCAATTATTGAGGGAAGTTGAAGCAAAGCTATATAATATGGAAATGAATAAAAATGATATCGAAACATTTTTGGAACCTGCAAAAAATTTAATTACAGAAACAAGGTTTTGGCAAAATCAGGGAGATGGTTTAGCATTATTTATTCATTCAGATGGTATAACCTATTATAGGTTACCATTAGGCTTTAAAGAAACAGTAAAAATTGATAAAAAGATTTATATAAAACCATTATTACCTTTATTTGCTGGTAATGGGCAGTTTAATATTTTGGCATTAAGTAAAAACCAAGTAAGACTATTTAGATGTACTAGACAGACAGTTAAAGAGATTGAGCTACAGGATGCTCCTGATAGCATGCATGATATGCAAGTAGATGATGACTATGACAGCCCAAGAAGAAAATTAGCACTTCGCTCCTCAAGAAACATAGGTAAGAATCAATTATCCTATAACAATGTAACTCAAGTTCAGTCTAACGAAGATGATTATGAAAAAAACGAGTTAACTAGATACTTTAGGGCTATAGACGAATCCTTAGTGGATATGCATGAAGGAGACATTGTACCTTTAGTATTGGCTGGTGTTGAATATTTAATTCCTATTTATAGGGATATAAGTAAATATCCTTATATAGTCGAAGATTTTATCAGAGGAAATCCTGAGCTATTAAATGGTGAAGAACTTCAAAAATTAGCTTGGGAGATTGTGGAACCACTATTCTACAAAGATAAGGAAATAGCAGTTGAAAAATATAGTCAATATAAAGGACAAAGAAATAGGCTATATGCTAATTCTTTAGACAAAATAATTCCAGCGGCTTATAACGGCCAGGTAGAAGTACTGTTTTTAGATAATACTACTCAGCAATGGGGAAAATTTGATTTAGATAAGAATAAAGTTGAATTGAGCGATGAGCCTAAGACAGGAGATGAGGATCTATTAGAATACGCTTCTTTATTGACATTATCCAGAGGAGGTAAGGTATACTCAGTTGCTCCAAATGAGATACCTGATACAAGTCCTGTAGCAGCAGTTTTAAGATTTTAAAAGCTTTGGTGTAAACCAAAGCTTTTTACTTTTTATTGCATTATTGAATTGCTATTGGTATATTATATTTATGGCGTATTCATGGAGGTAATAAATGAAAAAAGTAACTATATTTTTATTGGGAATTATTATTTTAATTATTAGTTTGGTATCTTTTTTGCCAAATTACCTATCTAATTCATTTAATGATGAATCTGTAGAAATTGTCGTTTCTAAGGGAGATACTTTAGCTACTGTTGCAGAGGATTTATTTGAGCAAGGAGTTATAAAGAGTAGGTTATGGTTTAGATATAAAGGTAAAGATATCGCAAGAAATATAAAACCAGGAACATATACAATTGAACCTAATTTAGATATTGAAGAGATCTATAAACTTATTCAACTTGGTGAACAACAAGAGCAGATAAAGTTAACCTTCCCAGAGGGCTTTATTTTATATCAATTTGCTGAAAGAATTGAAGAATCAGGTTTAGGGACGGTTGATAGTTTTATTGCAGCAACAAACAATTATTTTAAAAAGAATTATGATTTTGATACAACAAATCTTTATTTTAATATGGAAGGATATCTATTCCCAGATACCTACTATTTTAACAAAAGTCAGTCTTTAGATGAAATTGTTGTAACTCTTGCAAAAACAATGGAAAAAGTGTTTACTGATGAATATATGGAAAGAGCTAGGGAACTAAATCTAACCATGCATGATGTTCTAACAATAGCATCCTTAATTGAAAGAGAGGCATATAACGATACAGAAAGAGCAAAAATAAGCGGAGTTATTTATAATAGACTAAGAGTGGGTATGCCACTTCAGATTGATGCAACAGTTATATATGGAATTGGAGAAGGTAAAGAGCATATGACAAGAGTACTTTATGAGGATTTAGAGGTAGATAACCCGTTTAATACTTATAAAAATATTGGTCTACCACCTGGACCAATCGCTTCTCCTGGTAGAAATTCTATTTATGCAGCATTATATCCCGAAGAACATGATTATTTTTATTATGTATTAGGTGACGATGGGCATGTGTTTTCCAAAACTTTTGAAGAACATAAAATGAATATAAAAAAATATAGAAAATGACCTAAGAAAGGATACTTTACTGAAGATGTGCTTGGAGCATTAGATTCATAAAAAAGTTGATAATTATAAAGAAAATTAAAACAATAATAGATATAGAAAAAGGACCTAAAAAATTAGGTCCTTTAATTTATGGTGCCGAAGGCGGGAGTCGAACCCGCACGGTGTTGCCACCGCTGGATTTTGAGTCCAGTACGTCTGCCAATTCCATCACTTCGGCATGTTCACAAAAATTATAATATCATAAAAATATTTAAAATGCAATAAATATTTCATGTTTATACCTGATTTATTTTTATATATTTACAATATAAATTATGAAAGAAAATATTTTTTTGTTATAATAGGGATAGTCTAGAAAATTATCTAATAAGTTTTATCAGTTTGTATATATAAAGTTGTGGTTTATATATACTAAAGCTAAGAATCCCAAGGAGTGATTATATGGAAAATAACAGAATTATGATTATAGATGGAAGTTCCCTACTTCATAGAGCTTTTTATGCACTACCACTACTTGCAACAAAAAAAGGACTTTATACTAATGGAGTATATGGATTTCTGACTATGTTATATAAAATACAAGATCAATATAAGCCTAAATATATGTGTGTGGCTTTTGATAAAAAGGGTCCAACATTTAGACACAAAGCCTATGAGGAGTACAAAGGAACTAGACAATCTACGCCTTCTGAATTAGCTCAACAATTTCCAATGATTAGGGAAATCTTATCCTATATGAAAATTAAAACCTTAGAGATGTCAGAGTATGAAGCTGATGATATAGCAGGAACCCTTGCAAGATTAGGTGAAGAGAAGTCTTTAGATGTTATTCTAGTAACTGGTGATAAGGATTATTTACAACTTGCTACAGATAAAACTAAGGTATTAATCACTAGAAAAGGGATAACTGAGATGGAGATTTATGATAGAAGCAAAATTATAGAAGATTATGGTATTGAGCCTAAGCAATTTATAGATTTAAAGGGACTTATGGGGGATAAGTCAGATAATATTCCAGGTGTCCCAGGAGTAGGAGAAAAAACGGGTATCAAGTTGTTGAAAGAATATGGAAATCTTGAAAAAATATACGAAAATATAGATAGTGTAAGCGGTAAAAAGTTGAAGGAAAATTTAATAGAAAATAAGCAACTGGCCTTCATCAGCAAAAAATTAGGTGAAATAATAACTAATGTCCCACTTGAAATAAGTATTGATGATTTAGAAGTAGAGGAACCAGATTGGAAAGAATTAAAATTAATGTTTGAAGAATTAGAATTTAAGAGCCTACTAGATAGGATCCCTGACAAATATACTGGAAAGGGAGAAGAAGTAAAAAGAGAATTTAAGGCTATACAAATTTATCAGAATGAATTTATAGCACTGATTGAAGAAATTAAAGTTGCTAAAAAGTTTGCATTTAAGTTTATATTAGATGACACCAATTATATAGAAAATGAAATAATTGGAATAGGAATAAAAACTCCTGGTAATATAACTAAATATATTGATTTATCTCAGGGGATTGATGATTTTGTTAGGGAATTTAAAAAAATATTTGAGGATGAAACTATTGAAAAATCTGGGCATAATTTAAAAGTTGATATAGTACAATTATTTAGATTAGAGATGAATATAAAAAATTATGTATTTGATTCTATGATTGCTCAGTATTTATTAAATCCAAGCCAATCGAATTATTCTATTAATAATTTAAGTGAAGAATATTTAGGATATTACGGAACTGATAGGATTGAACTATTAGGTAAAGGTAAGAAGGCAAAAAAAATTAGTGACTTAGACAAAGAAGACATATTGGCACACATATCCTTTATATTAGAAACGGTACTAGATTTAGAGCCTTTAATGGTATCAAAAATAAAAGAGCTAGGTATGAATAGTTTATATATGGATATAGAGCTGCCTCTAGTCGAAGTGTTAGCAAGTATGGAATTTATTGGTTTTAAAATAGATGAGGGAGAGCTACAAAAGCTAGGTAAGGAATATGATAATGAAATAGAGACCTTAACTAAGGATATATATAATTTAGCGGGCATAGAGTTTAATATCAATTCTCCAAAGCAAATTGGTGAAATTTTATTCGAAAAGTTAGGACTTCCAGTTATAAAGAAAACTAAAACAGGGTATTCAACTGATGTTGAGGTTCTTGAAAAATTAATTGACCAACATCCTATAGTTGAAAAGATTCTAAGATATAGACAAATTGTAAAGTTAAAATCAACCTATATAGATGGTTTGATCAATCTAATAAATAAAAATACAAATAGAATTCATTCAAGTTTCAATCAAACAATTGCAACCACTGGTAGAATTTCAAGTACTGATCCTAATCTACAGAATATCCCTATTAGAACAGAGGATGGAAGAAGGATTAGGAAGGCATTTGTCACTGATACTAATGTATATAAATTACTTGACGGTGATTATTCTCAAATTGAGCTAAGAGTGTTGGCACATATTTCCAAGGATCCTAAATTAATTGAAGCTTTTATTGAAGGAGAGGATATTCACAAAAAGACAGCATCTGAAGTTTTTCATGTTGAATTAGAAGATGTAACCCCAGAGCTTAGATATAGAGCTAAAGCAGTTAATTTTGGTATAGTATATGGTATTTCGGATTTTGGATTATCAAAGGATTTAAATATCAGTAGAAAAGAGGCTAAGGAATATATTGAAAATTATTTTAATAAGTTTAAACATGTTAAAGAATACATGGAAAATGTAGTTGAAAAAGGGAAAAAGGATGGATATGTAGAGACCATCTTAAATAGAAGAAGATATATTCCAGAGTTAAGTGCAAAAAATTTTAATGTTAGATCATTTGGTGAAAGAGTTGCCATGAATACACCTATACAGGGAAGTGCTGCTGATATTATTAAGTTGGCAATGGTTAATGTATATGCTGAACTAAAGAAAAGAAATTTAAAATCAAGATTAATATTAACTGTGCATGATGAACTTATATTGGAGGTATACATTGATGAAATTGATGAGGTTACTCAGTTAGTAAAAAAAATAATGGAAAATTCAATAGAATTAGAAGTTCCATTAAAAGTTGATTATATGATTGGGGATAGTTGGTATGATACAAAGTAAATGTATCAAAATTGGTTTAACAGGAGGAATTGCAACTGGTAAATCAACAGTGACTAACATTATTAGAAATAGGGGTTATGAAGTTATAGATGCTGACATTATTGCTAGAAGAGTAGTTGAAATTGGTAAACCAGCATATTTTGAAATAGTTAAGAATTTTGGTGATGAGATACTTTGTAAAGACAATAGTATTAATAGAAAGAAATTAGCTGACTTAATTTTTAATAACTCAGAATTAAGGGAAAAATTAAATAATATAGTTCATCCTAGAGTTTTTAAAGAAATAGCTAGCGAAATTATTAAACTGTGCAAGTATAATAATATTGTTTTTCTTGATATTCCATTATTATTTGAAACTATTGAGAGCATAAGTACTTATGATATAAGTTTTGATGAAGTATGGTTAGTTTATACAGATAGCCACATTCAGTTAAGAAGATTGATGGATAGGGACAATGTTTCAGAAGAGGAAGCACTGTTAAAGATAAATTCTCAAATCAACATGGATAAAAAAATGAAAATGGCCACAAGAATAATTTATAATAATGGAGATTATGTGGAACTTGAAAGAAATGTAGATTTATTACTGAAGGAGTTAGAATTATAATGGAGGGAGAAATATTAAATTACTAATCAAGACTTTGATCGCAATTTTTATGATATCAATTTTGGTAGGGTTAGCGCTATCATTTATATTCCCAATAGCGTATAAGGATGAAATATATAAGTATTCAAAGGAATATAATTTAGATCCTTTTCTAGTTGCTGCTATTATTAATGTGGAAAGCAAATATAATAAAGATGCAATATCAAATAAGGATGCAAGGGGATTAATGCAGATAGGAGAACAGACAGGTACTTGGGGCGCAGAGGTCTTAGGGATAGAAGATTTTAATCCTGATATGTTATTTAATCCAGAATTAAATGTAAGGATTGGAACCTGGTATCTAAGTCAATTAAAGAAGGAATTTAATAATGATATTCCTTTAGTTCTAGCAGCATATAATGCAGGAAGCGGAAATGTTACAAAATGGCTTCAAGATGAACGTTATAGCAAGGATGGGAATAATTTATATAAAATTCCCTATAAGGAAACAGAAGAATACCTAGAAAAAGTTGAATTTAATCACAAAATATATAGAATATTATATAGGCACTACATGGAAAAACCTGATACTAGTACAAGTTTATATTCAGATGTTATAATATATTTGAGGACATTTATAAGCAATTTCCTTAAATCCTTACGTAAGGGGGGATATATTGAAATATAAAGGGATATTGTACCCTCTAATAGTTTTTATGATTTTAATATTATTAGTAGGGTGTAGCGGAGATATAGATACTGCTTCAAATGAGGAAAATAAGGATGTTGAAATTGACTACATGATTGTTGAGGGAGGAGAAGTAGTTTTACCATTAACACCTTTTAATACACTAAATCCTCTAATGACTAATAATTTAAGCTATTATTATTTTAGTAAGTTAATATATGAAGGCCTTTTCGAATTTAACGAAAAACTTGAACCTATTCCTCAATTAGCTGAAAGTTACAATATTTCAAATGACGGCAAAACTATCACTGTGAAATTACGTAATGATGTTTTCTGGCATGATGGGGAGAAATTTACAGCAGAAGATGTAGTATTTACTATTAATACCTTAATTAATAGTAAGGCTAAGACTTCATATGATGACATATTTTCAAAAGATACAAGGATTATAAATGCCAAAATAATAGATCAACATCAAGTAGAAATTTTTTTTGAGAATTCATCCTATAACATTTTAGAATCATTAACTTTTCCGATAATACCTAGCCATAGATTTGTAACAAATAAAGCTCAGGATGGATACGTTAATGCATTACAATTAGATGGATATATTCCTATAGGAACCGGCCCATTTAAATATGGGAGTTATGATAAATATAAAAGCATTAAACTTGAAGCTTATGATGGTTATAGATTCGGTCAACCAAGTATCAAATATATTATTGGAAAGGTACTTGATAATAATGAACTATTTATTACCGCCTTTGAAGCTGGGCAAATAAATTTAACTCCAGTATCAGGTGTAAATTGGGATAGGTACAAGGAAAATTCTAGGATAATTGTTCTAGAATATGTTTCCAATGATTATGAATTTCTTGGGTTTAATTTTAACAACCAATTAATGTCAGGCGACAAGGGAGCTGCTATTAGGAAAGCAATTAATTATGCTATAAACAGGCAGGAAATAATACAAAAGATATATTTAGGACATGCTACACAAGTGGATGTTCCACTTCATCCAAATTCATGGCTGTTGTCAGAAGATGCTGTTTATTATGGTTATAATCCTACACAAAGTAATAAGATTTTACAATCAGCTGGATTTACTGACTTAGATGGTGACAGTATATTAGAGGATAATGAAGGTAAAAAATTATCGTTTAGGTTAATAACAAATCCTACAAATATAAATAGGTTTAGAACAGCTGAAATGATTAGAGAAGATTTGAAAGAAGTAGGAATTGAGATAATTTTAGATTTTAATACTAGTTATGTTAGTTCAGTAGAATTAGATGAAAAATTGAATGATTGGCAAAAGGTAAATGACAAATTATTATCTGGTGACTATGATATAGTATTATCAGGTTGGCAATTATCTTTGACACCTGATTTATATGACTTTTTTCATAGTAACCAAATAGGTATTAATAACTTTATTAACTATAATAATCAAAATATGGATGAGTTATTGACAAATTTAAATAACTACTCCCATGGTTCAAAGTTATCATCGTTTAAAACAATACAAGATCTTATAATAGAAGACTTGCCATATATAAGTTTGTATTTTAGGAACAAGGCCATATTAGTTGATTCAAAAATTAAAGGAGAACTTTCACCTAATGTATTTAATCTTTATAAAGGGTTGGAAAGATGTTTTATCGCTTTAGTAACAGATTAAAGTTGCTATTTGACAAAAAAGCATTTATAATATATTTGTATGTGCAGGGGTGGTGGAATTGGTAGACACGATAGTTTGAGGGGCTATTGCTGTAAAAGGCATGAGGGTTCGAGTCCCTTCCCCTGCACCAATATTTGTCAAAGTTCGTCAATAAACAAACATGCTTTGTTAGTTTATATACTTTGCAAGTATTTATGATATAATAAGAAAGAATTTGGCTTTACATATGACAAATTTTTTAAAAATATAAAAAAGAGGTGGAAATTAATGAGTATGAGACTTGACAATCTCACATTTAAAGGTGGAGTACATGTACCAGATAATAAGAGCATGTCTAGTGGAAAAGTAATAGAAAAAGCTAGAGAGCCTAAAACAGTTTATATATCTCTTCAACAACATGTAGGTGCACCTTGTGAAGCAATAGTCAAAGTTGGAGACAAAGTAAAGGTTGGACAAAAAATTGGAGATTCAAAGGCAAAAGTGTCTGCTCCTGTCCACTCTAGTGTTTCTGGTGTAGTAAAGAGCATTACTAAAAGATATACAACTGCTGGGGTAAAAGTAGATTGTATAGAAATTGAATCAGATGGATTAAATGAAATGGATGAATCCATAGGTAAAAAAGCTGAACTAGATAAGTTATCTAAATCAGAAATTATCGATATAATAAGAGAGTCTGGGATAGTAGGATTAGGTGGAGCTGGTTATCCATTACACTCAAAACTAATTACAGCTGAAGATTGTTGTGCTATAGGTAGTTCTATAGAAACTCTCATTCTTAACGGCGCAGAATGTGAACCATATCTAACTTGTGATCACCGTATAATGTTAGAACACCCAGATAAGGTAGTGTTTGGGTTAGAAGTAATGATGAAGTATCTTGACATAAATGAAGGTTACATAGCAGTAGAAAATAATAAGATGGATGCAATTGAAGCACTTAGAAATGCATCTAAAGACAAGAATATTAAAGTAGTAAGTCTAAAGACTAAATTCCCTCAAGGTGATTCATACAGGATAGTAGATGCTGTAACAGGTAAAAAGGTACCTAAGGGAGGAAGATGCAATGATGCTAAATCTTCAGTAAGTAATGTTCATACTGCATATGCTCTTGCTGAAGCGATACTAGAAAATAAACCATTATATGAAAGAGTTATCACTGTAACTGGTAATGGTATAAAAGAGCCTAAGAATTTACTAGTAAAAGTAGGGACAACCATAGGTGAAATTATAGAACAATGTGGTGGGTTTAATGGTAAGCCTGGAAAGATAATAGCAGGTGGACCTATGACAGGAACAGCTTTGTTCTCATTGGATACTCCTATTGTAAAAGCAACAGGCGGTATTTTAGTATTAACTGAAGAGGAAACAAGGGTAGAGAAAGTACAATCGTGTATAAAATGTGGTAAATGTGTAGAAGTATGTCCAGTATACCTAGAACCATTATATATTGCTGCCTATGCTCTTAAGGATAATTATGATGCTGCTGAAAGATACGATGCATTGGCATGTATATCATGTGGTAGTTGTTCATATATATGTCCGTCAAAGAGGCCTCTTGCAGAAGCAATAAGTCATGCTAAATATGAAATAAAAGCAAGAAGAAAATAATCACAGAAGTTAGGAGGAAATATAATGGAAGATATTAAGACGAATTCAGTTGTTTTAGATGATATGCTTACTGTATCAGCAGCTCCACATATTCGTTCTAATCAATCAGTTAGTAGAATCATGTTAGATGTAATAATCGCTTTAGTACCGGCTATGATAGGAAGTGTATATTTCTTTGGACTAAATGCGTTAAAATTGTTGTTAGTATGCTGCATATCAGCTGTGTTTTTCGAAGCAGTGATACAGAAACTGCTTAAGAAAGAAGTGAGAATTAAGGATTTAAGTGCTGTTGTAACTGGTATATTATTAGCTTTTAATCTGCCAGCAAATACTCCATGGTGGGTTGCAGTATTTGGTGCAGGTTTTGCAATTATTATTGTTAAAGAATTATTTGGTGGTATAGGTTCAAACTTTATGAACCCTGCATTAGCAGCAAGAGCTGCATTAGTAGCTTCATGGCCTGGAATTATGTCAAATTATATAAATCCAGATGGAATTAGTGCAGCAACTCCATTGAGCGTATTAAAATCAGGGTCCGGATCATTACCATCAATTCAAAGAATGTTGATTGGTGATATAGGCGGTGTTATTGGTGAAACATCAGCAATATTATTATTAATTGGAGCTGCATATTTAATAATTAGAAAAGTTATAGATTGGAAAATTCCAGCTATTTTTATAGCGAGTACAGCAGTTTTCTTGTTGATTTTTGGTGTAGATGCAAGCAAATTAATTTATCATATTCTAGGTGGAGGTTTAATATTAGGAGCATTTTTCATGGCTACTGATTACTCATCATCACCAGTTACTCCAAAAGGAAGAATTATCTTTGCTTTAGGTTGTGGTATTCTTACAGCATTAATAAGAGTGCATGGTAGTATGCCAGAAGGAGTATCGTATTCAATACTTATAATGAATGTAGCTTCACCTGTAATTGAAAAATGGACTAAGCCTAGAGTATTTGGGGAGGTAAAGAAAAATGAAAATCGTTAGATATGCAGTAGTATTACTTGTTGTTGGAATTTTTGCAGGAGGAGTTCTAGCATACTCTAACAGTATCACAGCTCCAATAATCGCAGAGCAACAAAAAGCTGGAAGTCTTGGTGCATTTGCAGAATTATTCCCAGAAGCTGATGATTTTTTAACTATAGACGAAACATTACTTAGTGAAATTACTTCTAGTAACTCATTTGTTAAAGAAGTTTATGAAGTTAAATCTGGAGATGAAACAATTGGCTATGGCTTTAAGACAGTATCTGGTGGATATGGTGGAGATATAATCACTGTATCAGGATTTAATATAGATGGAACTGTTGCGGGGATTAGAGTTATAGAAAACTCAGAAACTCCAGGTTTAGGATCAAAAATTGCAGACGATCCTGCATATCAAGAATCCTATGTGGGCAAATCTACTTCACAAGAATTAGTAGTAGTAGCTTCGCCTGTAGCAGATAACGAAGTATTGTTAATATCAGGTGCAACTGTTTCATCTAAAGGTGTACTTGCAGGGGTAAATGGTGCGAGAGAAGCCTTTGTTAACTTCTTTGCAAACTAGTTATTGGAGGTGTTAGATATGAAATTTTCGAAAATTATAAAGAATGGTATAATAAGTGAAAATCCTATTTTTGTTTCATTGATAGGTATGTGTTCTGTATTAGCGGTTTCATCAAGTGCTACTAACAGTGTTGCAATGGGTGCATCAGTTATAGCAGTATTAACATGTTCAAATATAGTTATCTCACTAATACGTAAATTGATACCAAGTGAAATTCGTATTCCTGTATTTATAGTTGTTATTGCTACATTTGTAACTATTGTAGATATGTTCTTAAAGGCTTTTGCGCCGGATATCTATGCAGCTTTAGGTATTTTTATTCCGCTTATAGTAGTAAACTGCTTAATTCTAGCAAGAGCAGAAGCATTTGCTTATTCTAATGGTATTATAGCTTCTGCGGTAGACGGTTTTAGCATGGGACTAGGATATACCTTAGCTATAACTATATTAGGAATGTTAAGAGAAATATTAGGAGCTGGAACAGTTTTTGGTATATCTATATTTGGATCAAGCTTCCAACCAGCAGCTGTATTCGTTGCTGCACCAGGAGCATTTATACTATTAGGAATACTAATTGGTATATTTAGAACAATACAAAAGAAGGTAGCTGCAAATTAATATGTATAGAGGAGGAAGAATATAATGGGTAGTATTTTCACAATACTAATTTCTACGATATTTGTTAACAACTATGTATTTGCTAAATTCTTAGGGATTTGTCCTTTTCTAGGCGTATCCAGTAAAATGGAAACAGCTACCGGTATGGGAGTGGCTGTAACATTTGTTACTACTTTAGCATCAATAGTTACATTTATAATTCAAAAATATATCCTAGATGTATTAGGACTTGGTTATTTACAAACAATTGCATTTATTTTGGTAATAGCGTCTTTAGTACAATTTGTTGAGATGGCAATTAAGAAAATGAGTCCTACATTGTACAATGCATTAGGAGTTTACTTACCATTAATTACAACAAACTGCGTCGTATTAGGTGTAGCAATTTTAAATATTCAAGAAGGCTATACTTTAATTGAAACAATAATAAGTGCTGTAGGAGCATCTTTAGGCTTTTTCTTAGCATTAGTACTTATGGCTGGAGTTAGAGAGAAATTGGAATTAGCTGATATACCTGAGGCATTAGTTGGTTTTCCGATAACGTTGATAGCGACTGGATTAATGTCCATAGCCTTTTCAGGCTTTGCTGGACTTGTTTAGGAGGTTAAGATATGACAGATATAATTTATCCTGTAGTTGTATTAGGTGGTTTAGGATCTGCTTTTGGAATAATATTAGCTATTGCATCTAAGGTTTTCTTTGTACCAACTGACCCTAAAGTTGAGCAGTTACAAAATGTTTTACCAGGTGCGAACTGTGGTGCTTGTGGATTTCCAGGATGTGCTGGTTTAGCACAAGCATTAGCAGATGGGAAAGCTCCTGTAAATGCTTGTAGTGTTGGTGGACAAAAGGTTGCTGATTTGGTTGCTGGTATATTAGGTACAGAGGCAGAAGCTGTTGAAAAGCAAGTAGCAGTTGTATTATGTCAAGGAGATTGTGACAAGGCGAAAGACAAATTTATATATGAAGGTATTCAAGATTGTAGAATAGCAAGTAGATTATCAGATGGTCAAAAAGCATGCTCTTTTGGTTGTACAGGGTGTGGTACATGCTATAATGTGTGTCAATTTGATGCTATTGAAATGGTTAATGGTATAGCTGTAATTGACAGAGAAAAATGTACAGCATGTAAGAAATGTATTGAAGTATGTCCTAAGAAGATTATTGAATTAGTTCCATATGATAACCATGCTATTGTTAAATGTAAGAGTGAAGATCCAGGTAAGGTTGTTAGAGGCAATTGTTCAATAGGATGTATCGGATGTCAAATATGTGTTAAGAATTGTCCTTCAAATGCATTTGCATTTGAAAATAATCTTGCAAAGATTAATTATGATAAATGCACAAACTGTATGATATGTGTAGAAAAATGCCCTACAAAAGCAATAGTAAATCCAGTTAAGGAAGAAAGTTTAGCTAATTAAAAAGTGAGACCGTAAGGTCTCACTTTTGTGTTAAAAGCCCAAAATTTACTTATTCTTAAAATGAATGGATAGCTGGTTTTTTAAATAATGTAACTTGTAAATGAATTATATAAATGATAAACTATACAGTGTGATAAAACGTCACATGATGAAAAGGGTGATATTTTTGACAAAAGGAGACAAGTTGCTAATTGTCTTGATAATTCTAATAAGCTTCTCAGCCATGGGATATATAAGAATACAGGCATTTTCTAATGCAGAAAAGTACGTTAGTATACAGGTAAATGGTGAAGAGATAAAGAGATTTATCTTTGACCCAAAATTAGTTGGTCAAACTATACCAATCGAGACTAAGTACGGATTTAATCTAATAGAAATTGGAGATGAAAAAGTTAGAGTTATCGAGGCTGATTGCCCTGATAAAATAGACGTAAAGCAAGGCTATATTTCTAATATAGGCGAAACTATAGTATGCTTACCAAATAAGTTGGTAGTAGAGATTAAAGGTGTAAAAAATGATTCAGAACTGGATATTATAGTACGCTAGAAAGAGGATAATATGAAAAAATTAAATAAGATGATATTTGTATCCATATTAGTTTCTATTGGACTAGCTTTAAGTGTTCTAGAATCAGCTATTCCATTACCTATAGCAATGCCGGGGGCTAGATTAGGTTTATCTAATATGGTTGTATTGGTGACACTTATAGTTTTTGGATTTAAGGATGGAATTAAAGTTGCAATGCTTAAAAGTACTGTTTTAATGTTAATAACTGGCAGTATTTCTAGTTTTATATATAGTATATCAGGTGCTATTTTGAGCTGTATAATGATGTATTTATCTCATAGATACTTAAGCAATGTTTTTAGTCTTATTGGAGTTAGTATTATAGGTGCAGTTTTTCATAATTTTGCACAAGTTTCGGTTGCATGTTTTATGATGAAAAATCTAAGAATATATTCATACCTACCATTTTTAATGTTAATGGGCTTATTTACTGGATATTTTGTTGGATTAGCTTCTATATATATAGTTGACAATCTAAAAAGAAACTTTAGAGCAGTATTTGAAAGGCAGAGATAAAAAATGGATAGATTAATCTTAGCTTCAGGATCACCAAGACGAAAGGAAATATTAGAAAAATATAATATAAAACCAATAATAGTAAAAAGTGATATTGAAGAAAAAATTAGTGAAGGTGAAATGCCTGAGCAAATTGCGATGTCATTGGCCCTACATAAAGCTTTAGATGTGAGTAAGAATTATAAAAATGACATTGTAATTGGAGCTGATACTATTGTAGTTATAAATGGACTCATATTAGGTAAGCCTGCTAATAAAGAAGATGCCTTCAATATGCTATCAATGTTAAGTGGCAAAGAACATAAAGTTATTACTGGAGTCGCATTAATAAAAGAGGTTACTAATACAAAAGTAATTGAATATGAAGTAACTAAAGTTCAATTTAGAAAATTATCAGAAGATAAAATAGAAAATTATATTTTAACAGGAGAACCTTTTGATAAAGCAGGAGCATATGCAATACAGGGAATTGGCGCTATTTTGGTGGAAAATATTGTTGGTTGCTATTCTAATGTGGTTGGGTTACCATTAACAAAAATAGATAAACTTCTTTATAAATATTTTGATTATAAAATATTATAACGAGACAAAGTCTCACTGCATGGTGTAATGCAATTGCTATAAATTTTAAAAAGTAGGTGGCTTAGTGAGTGATAAGGGTTTAATTAAAGGTAGCTATACTATTAAAGACTTACCTATAAGCGAAAGACCTAGAGAAAAAATGTACAGTCAAGGAGTTGAGTCATTATCGAACGCAGAACTTCTAGCAATATTAATTAGAACTGGCAACAAGGAAGATACTGCGATTGATTTAGCTAGAAGGATATTAAGTTTAGATGAAAGAGGAATTGCATTTCTTTCAGATGTAACTTTGGAGGAATTAACCCAAGTAAAAGGTATAGGATTAAGTAAGGCATGTCAGATTATTGCAGCCATAGAAATTGGGAAGAGACTAAATAAGGTAGGACCTTATGATAAAATAAAAGTAACATCACCAGCAACAATTGCAGATGTAATTATGGATGAAATGAGGTACTTAACGAAGGAGCATTTTCGTATAGCCATATTGGATACTAAAAATCAAATATTGTCTATCGAGAATGTGTCAATTGGTACATTAAATGCATCAATAGTACATCCAAGGGATGTGTTCAAAATTGCTATAAAGAAAAATGCGAATTCTATTATTTTAATACATAATCACCCTAGTGGTGATATAACTCCAAGTAATGAAGATATTAATATTACAAATAGATTAATTGATGCAGGGAATCTGATAGGAATAAAGGTTTTGGATCATATTATTATTGGAGACAATAGGTTTTTTAGTTTTAAAGAAAAAAGTTTAATTTGACATATGGAAGGAGAAAATTATGGGTTTATTCAGTGGTTTTGTTAGAGATATGGGTATTGATTTAGGTACTGCTAATACATTAGTTTTTTCTAAAGGTAAAGGTATAGTAATTCGAGAACCTTCGGTAGTAGCTATACAATCAAATACTAAGCAAGTTTTAGCTGTCGGTGAGGAAGCTAAGAGAATGATAGGTAGAACACCAGGAAATATAGTTGCAATTAGACCATTAAAAGATGGTGTAATTGCAGATTTTGATGTTACACAAAGTATGTTAAAATACTTCCTTTCTAAAGCAATGGCAAGAAAATCAATTTTTCAGCCTAGAGTTGTAATATGTGTTCCTAGTGGTGTTACTGAAGTAGAAAAAAGAGCAGTAGAAGAAGCTGCCATACATGCAGGAGCCAAGGAGGCATATTTAATAGAAGAGCCTATGGCGGCAGCAATTGGAGCAGGCTTGCCTGTTCAAGAACCTACTGGTAGTATGGTTGTGGATATTGGAGGAGGTACTACAGAAGTTGCTATTATATCATTAGGAGGAATAGTAACAAGTAAATCTATCAGAGTTGCTGGTGATGAACTTGATGAAGCTATAGTTTCTTATATAAAAAAGGAATATAGCCTAATGATAGGGGATAGAACTGCAGAGGACATTAAGATTCAAATTGGATCAGCAGATAGAGAAATGGAAGTAGCTAAAATGAACGTAACAGGTAGAGATTTAATTAGTGGATTACCTAAAACATTAGAAATATCTTCCACA
Source organism: Firmicutes bacterium FC7 (assembly GCA_022760735.1). GTDB lineage: Bacteria > Bacillota > Clostridia > Tissierellales > Tissierellaceae > UBA3583. Next base: position 46,553 of record JAKELU010000012.1, on the reverse strand, counting down.
GAGATTTATGAGGCATTGAGAGAACCTGTCTTAAATATATTAGATGCCATTAAATCTACATTAGAAAAAACTCCGCCAGAGTTAGCAGCTGATGTTATGGAACAAGGAATAATGCTTACGGGTGGAGGAGCATTATTACAGGGCTTAGATAGACTAGTAATGAGAGAAACTGGCATGCCTGTTCATATTGCTGAAGATTCTCTTGATTGCGTAGCATTAGGAACCGGTAAGGCACTAGAAAGCATAGATGTATTAAAGAAAACATTAACTAATTATAGAAGAAAAAGCTAAGTGGTGATGATATGTATTTTTTCAAGAAATACAAGGAAAGAATGGTGGTAGCGTTAGTTACTATCATTCTGCTTATTGTTATAGGTATTACTAGTAATGAAAGAGCTACTATAACTAAAGCTGAAAAACTAGTAGGTAATATAATAACACCTGTTAGCAAAATTACCTTTAGTATAGGTAAAAATATTTCTAATTTTTTCAGTTCCATTTTTGATTTTATCAATGTAAAAGAACAAAATGATAAATTAAAGGATCAAATAATTGCTTTAGAAAGTGAAATAAGAGATTTAGAAAATATAATAGGTAGAACTGATTATCTTAAGAATGAAGCAGAAATTCAAAAAAAAACTAAGCATAATATTGTGCATGCTCAAATCATAGGTAAGGAACCTGGCAATTGGTACGATAGATTTATTATTGATAAAGGATTAAAAGATGGGATTAAAAAGGGTGCTACTGTGATACAGGGTATAGAAATTGAACAGGGAATTTTTCAAGAAGGAATTGTTGGACGTGTTGTTGATGTAGGTGATAATTGGGCAAAAATTATTTCTATTATAGATGAACTCAATAGCATCTCCTTTAAGGTAATAAGAACTCAAGATGGAGGAGTATTATCTGGAAGTATAGAAGGAATAATAAGTGGATATCTATTTGATAATAAAGCAGATGTAATAGTAGGAGACAAGCTATATACATCTGGCTTAGGAGGAACTTATATTAAAGATATTTATATTGGTGAAGTTAGTAGCGTTGAAAGTGATGATGAAGAATTAACAAAGAGGATAACCGTTACCCCTGCCATTAATTTTAAAAAACTATACAAGGTATTTGTTATAGTTGATTGATTAGAGGGATTGAGTTGACAATATTAGTGATGATTTTAACAATAATATTAAATTTAATTTTACAAAGCACTATATTACCTTACTTTGCAATTATGGGGGTTGTACCAAATACAGCCCTTATTCTTGTTGTAGTTATAGCACTTGCTAAAGGTAAAAGGTATGGGAGTATTCTAGGCTTAGTCATAGGATTACTTCAAGATATTATTTTTTCATTGACAATAGGTATAAATGCTTTTATCTACTTTTTTATTGGTTATTTTATTGGATTTATCGAGGATACCTTTGCCAGGGATAATGTTATAAATCCTATTATCTTTACTGCATTAAGCACCATTTTTTATAATATCGTCTATTCAATTTTTATGTATTTTTTATCTAGAAACATAACGTTCGTAGATGCGGTTATGAGTGTATTTTCAATAGAAATAATTTATAACTGTTTTGTATCAATTTTAATCTATAAATTATTTCAAATTTTATATTCCGAACCCAAAATCAGGTTTAATAAGAGGTGAGCAATTTGAAGCTAATTGAAAAATTAAAAAATAGATATACTATTGTATCAATTATCCTACTTTTACTTATGATGGCATTATCATTAAGATTAGCTGTACTTACAATTGCTCAAGGGGATTATTATCGTGATATATCTGATAATAAAAGGTTAAAAGAAGTCTATACAACGGCACCAAGAGGTGAAATTAGGGATAGATATGGAAGACTACTAGCTGGAAATAAACCTAGTTTCACAGTACAAATTCTTAAAGATGAAATAAATACACTAGATCAAGAAATAAAAAACGAAGGAATTTTAAAATTAGTAAGATTGTTAGAAGAAGATGGAGTAAGTTATCAAGACGATTACCCTTTAGATTTTAATGTTTTCAAATATAAGAATGAAGATGATTATTTTAACAATGAACTCGAACCAATGAATAACATTATAGAGACAATTATTCAAAATAATTTGCTGTCTGATATTTTGAATTTATATTATATAAATCCTGACTATAAGGAACACTATCAATTTATAGCAGTAAATAGAGCATTAAATGCCCTAAGAAATAAAAGTGTAGAAATACCTATAAACGCTTATATTGACCAGGGTAACCTTATAATAGAATATGATAATTCAAAGGATATTTCTACTTGGAAAAGCAGAAATGGAATTCCTGAAGGGTTTTCCCCATTACAAGCAATAATAAAATTAATTGATAATGATAAAACAATTATAAGAAAAGTTGTTGACCACCCTATTTCAAGGGCTATGGTTTATAAGTTATTAAATGATAGGGGATTAGCTGATAATTTGATTATCGAAGAATACAGCTTAACGTATTATGAGGAATACTTGAATCAGAAAAGGGCGTTAATGAAAAATTTTCCAGAGGTAACTATGGATACAAGTGCTAAAGAAGACTTTGTAAACATATTTACTAAAACATCATTAAGTAATTTTCTAGACAAAGTGATAACAAACGATGAGGAGAAGAATGATGTTATAATACCAGGGAAAATTTTAATTGAGATGTTAGAAGAAAAGGGAATTAGTGTGGATATTTCAATAGAGACATCCGAAGATTATAATAATGTCATATATAAATATATAGGTAATGGGGATATTGGGGATGTAAGTCCTAAGGACATATTGATAGACATTGCTAAAGAATCAAATGTATTAAGCGAGTTTATTTCCTTAGACAATATAAAGGGATTAGCACAAGTTCAATTACTAGAAGATGGAGTCAATCCCAAAATTTCTATTGCAAATGATTTTGAGTATGTTGCTATAAATAATCTTAAAAAATGGTATACAGGAAATTACATTGACGAGGATAAGTCAATAGAAGAAGCATTTAAACAGATAAGAGAGAGATATAAGATAGATGAATCCTTAAGTAAATATGAAGCAAGATCTATGCTTGTTATTTATGACAAGATTAGTAAACAAGGTCACCTTGCATATCAACCTATTAATCTAGCCTATGGGCTTAAGGAATCAACTGTTGCAAAAATTGAAGAAGGGCTAATAGACATGCCTGGTGTGGATATATCTATAGAACCTGTAAGATATTATCCTGAAGGAACTACTGCAGCTCATATACTTGGATATCTAGGTAAGATCAGTCAACCTAATGAGATACAAAAATATATTGTAGAAAATAGTTATTCTCCAAGCGCAATAATAGGTAAAACAGGTGTAGAAGAAAGTTTTGAAGATATATTAAGCGGTAAGAGCGGTGTGAAAAGAATAGAAGTAGATTCATTAGGGAATACAACCAATGTTATTGAAGAAATAGAACCTGTCCCTGGAGACAATATTTATCTTTCAATAGACTTAGATGTACAAAAGGTTGCAGAAGAGTCCTTGAAGCAAACTCTTGAAAAACTGCAGGTAGCTGGTACCTATGAAAGCAAGTGGGGAGATTATAAATTCGGAATAAATAAATCTAAAGGAAGACCATATGTAAATGCCACATCAGGTGCTATTGTAGCAGTAGATGTAAAAACTGGCCAAGTAATAGCCATGGCAAGTTATCCATCATATGACCCTAATTTGTTTTCTACTGGCATTTCTAGTACCGATTGGGAGAGTTTGTTCCCAGAGGATGAATTAAATCCATTAGCACCTAGACCTTTGTATAATGTAGCAACACAAACTGCAATACAGCCTGGATCCACATTTAAAATGGTAACCGCTTTAGCTGCTCTTGAAAATGGTCTTAGTCCAAATACAAGGATAAGGGACTTGGGCTATGTAGATGTAGGGAATAAACGCTTTAGATGTCTAATTTGGACAAGTACTGGAGGAACTCATGGATATGAAAATGTGACAGAAGCTCTAAGAGATTCATGTAACTATTTCTTTTATTCATTAGCTTTTGGGAAGAATCCTAGATCTGGTGAATCAATTGGAGCAAAGGTTGAAATCGAAGATATTGTAAATCTATCTAAGAAATTAGGGCTAAATGATAAGACAGGAATAGAAATAAATGTTCCTGCAGAATTTTCAGGAGGGGTTCCAAATCCCCAACAAAAAATCATTACTACTAAATTTTTATTAAAAAGATATTTAAATGCTAATATAGAAAAATATTTTAAAGAAGGTATAAAACTAACAAAGGAAGAAATAGATCAAACTATTGAAGAAATTATAAACTGGACAGACTTAGAGGTGCCTCTTACAAGAAATGAAGTTATTCGTCGTTTAGATTCATTAGGGATAGACCCTGAAAGAAGACTTCCTGGTGAAAGAGAAGGATTGGCTGATAAAATTAAATATACTTATTTAAACCAGGCAGGTTGGAATATAACAGATACTCTTAATGTAACCATAGGTCAAGGACAAAGCTCTTATACACCTATTCAAATGGCAAATTATGTTGCTACATTGTCAAATGGCGGGTATAGACATGACTTATCTTTAATTGAGAGTATTAAAAACTATAATAATACAGTCACTAAATTTGACCATGAACCAAATCCTGAGAGAATAGAACTTAATGATTATAGTAATTTAGACGTTATCATGAAAGGCATGGAAATGGTAACATCAGAAGGTACAGCAAAGGCTACATTTAGGAATTTTCCAATTAAAGTTGCTGCGAAAACCGGTACTGCCCAAAGAAGTGGTATTAATCCATATACAGGAGAGACTTTTGATGACTTTGCATGGTTTGTAGCTGCTGCTCCTTATGAAGACCCAGAAATTGCCGTTGCAGCTGTAATTTTTCAAGGAGGTAGTGGTGGGTACGCAGGCCCATTAGTTAGAGACGTAATTGCAGAATATCTAGGCTTAAATAATACAGAAGCAAATAACTACCTTCCTCATGAAAATATGTTAATAAATGAATAATATACTAGAGGAAATAGTGGATTTTTGTGTGTCAAATGATATAGAATAAATTTATAGATTGTAATATTATGGAGGAATAACAAATTGAAAAGGGATTTAGTGGCATTTAAAGGTGTAACAGAGGGAGTTTACCTGGATGTAGTAGGAAATGACCTAGAAGCAATAAAGAACGAGTTAGATCAAAAATTAAATAATTCTTCTAAATTTTTTAAAGGTGCAAAGTTCCTTGGAGTTCGAAGTGATGAATTAACAGATGACCAGATTATGGAAATAAAATTAACACTTAAGTATAAATATGAGATGAATATATCTAACGAAGGTTTACCTGAGTATATTCAAGCATATTATTCTGAACCATCTGAGAATAGAGATAATAAGCCATTTGAGGGTGTAGTGGAAGGGATAACAAAATTTATCCACGGCACCCTTAGAAGTGGACAAGAAGTCGATTATAATGGTAATATTGTTGTAATAGGTGATGTTAATCCAGGTGCTTTCTTAAAAGCAAAGGGTAATATTGTGGTTTTAGGGACTTTAAGGGGTGTAGCCCATGCTGGAGTAGGCGGTAATTATGATGCTATTGTAGCAGCATATAGCTTGTTACCAATGCAGCTAAGAATTGGGGATATAATCGCAAGACCTCCAGATGATTACACACAATACAAACTTCCAGAGATTGCAAGAATTATCGATGGTGAGGTATTGATAGAGCCTTACTTGCCTAATAAATAATGGGGAGGAAAATATATGGAAAATCAAAAGTTGGGTACAGCAATTGTCATAACCTCAGGTAAAGGGGGAGTAGGTAAAACTACTACAAGTGCTAATATTGGGACAGGATTAGCAATGAGAGGGTATTCTGTAGTAATTTTAGATGCAGATATCGGACTAAGAAATCTTGATGTAGTAATGGGGCTTGAGAATAGAATTGTATATGATATAGTAGATGTAGTAGAGAAAAATTGTAGATTAAAACAAGCGCTGATAAAAGATAAGAGGTTTGATAAGCTATATTTATTACCAGCAGCACAAACTAAAGATAAAACAGCTGTTAAACCTGAGCAAATGGTTGAGCTTGTTAATGAACTTAAAAAGGAATATGACTATATTATAATTGATTGTCCTGCAGGTATAGAACAAGGTTTCCAATATTCTATAGCTGGTGCAGATGAAGCAATAATTGTCACAACACCTGAAATTTCTGCTGTAAGAGACGCTGATAGAGTAATAGGAATTCTTGAAGCTAAAGAAATACATAATCCTAAATTGATTATAAACAGGATAAGACCTGATATGGTCAAAAGAGGAGATATGATGAATATAGACGATATTATAGATATCTTGGCTATAGATTTATTAGGGATTGTACCAGATGACGAAGCTATTGTAGTCTCCACTAATAAAGGAGAACCGGTTGTAATGGATGAAAAAGCTCTTGCTGGACAAGCATATAGAAATATTACTAAGAGAATAATTGGTGAAGAAGTAGAATTATTAAACCTTGAAACGAATGATGGAAGCAAGCTTAGCAAAATACTTAAGCTTATATTTGGCAAATAAGGGGGTTTATCATGGATTTATTCAAATTATTTGGGAGAAAGCAGGAGCAGAGTAAGAATGTTGCTAAAGAGAGATTAAAACTAGTATTAGTTCATGATAGAGCTGACCTATCACCAAAGTTATTAGACATGATGAAAAGTGATATCATTCGAGTAATCTCAGAATATGCTGATATTGACAATGAGGGAATAGATATTAAGCTTACTAGAATGAAAAGAGATGGTGATACTTCTCCAATTTCTGCACTTGTTGCTAATATTCCTATTGTAAAAGTTAAGGATAATTAAACTCTAACTATTGTTAGAGTTTTTTGCTTTAAATGGAATATAATCTACCTTATATAAATATCTTATATTATAAAAGGTAGGTGATATAATGAAAAAAAGATTACATAAGCCAGTTACTAGAATGAATATTAATAGAAAAAAGTTCTTGCAGAATTTACTTTATAAATCAATTTTTGTACTAGCTCTTATTCTTATAATTATACTTTTAAAAAAAATGAATTTATCGGAGACTAATCAAGCTCTAAACATAATAAAGGCTGGAATTGAGTATGAATTTAAGCCAGTAGAGGATAGCAAAAAATTATATCATTTAGCTCAAGATGTGATAGATAACTCATTGGAAAAGACAATAGGTGTTTTTACCAATTATAAACCAAAGTTTAGAGCTCCTATAGCAGGTACAATCTATAGAAGTTTCGATCAGACAATAGTTTTTAACGGTGAGAAGATCAGAAACAATGGAGTAGATATAAGAGTAATTGATGAAGGGGATCCAAAGGCAATATCAAGCGGTGTAGTTATTAACATATATAATATAAAAAATAAAGGATATTTTTTAGACATTAAAAGTGATGATATTATTATTACTTATGGATATTTATCAAAAGTAAATGTTAAAGAAGGGGATATGCTTGAAGTAGGACAGAAGATTGGAGAGTTAGGTAGTAGCAAGGATGGGTATAAATACCTTAGAATAGAAGTAGAAGTTGATGGCAGAAAAGTTGACCCAGCTGATTATATTGAATTTCCAGAAAGCATATAAAAATTTAAGTAAGAAAGACTAAGTTTTATGGGAAACCTAAAAACTTAGTCTTATTTGTGTTTTAATATTTTTTAAAAAATGATAATATATAGAATGAGAATAAAAATGAAAGGTGAAATTGATGATAGACAAACTTAAACTCGATAAAGTACTTATGAAAGTTGAAAAACCAGCCAGATATATTGGTATGGAAAAAAATTCCTATAAAAAAGATTTAGATAAAGTAGACGTTAAGTTTGCATTCTCATTTCCAGATGTTTACGAAGTCGGAATGTCTCATCTAGGAATGCAAATTATATATAATTTAATTAATAATGAAGAAAATTATGCATGCGAAAGGGTATTTGCCCCATGGACAGATATGGAAGAACAAATGCGAAAAGAAGGGATACCTCTATTTACACTGGAGAGTAAAGAGGAAGTAAGAAACTTTGATTTTTTAGGCTTTACTCTACAATATGAGATGAGCTATACAAATATTTTAAATATGTTAAATCTTTCAAATATCCCTTTCAAATCAAAGGACAGAGATGATAGTTTTCCTATTATTATCGCTGGAGGACCATGTGCATATAATCCTGAACCTCTAGCGGATTTTTTTGATTTATTTGTTATAGGTGAAGGTGAAGAGGTTATATTAGAACTTCTAGAACTTTATAAAAATATGAAAAAGACATGCTTAAACAAAGAAGAGTATTTAAGACAAGCAGCTAAAATTGAAGGTATTTATGTGCCTAGATTTTATGATGTTACTTATAATGATAATGGTACAATAAAAGAAATGTTCCCTATTGTTGAAGGTATACCTAAAGTTATAAATAAAAGAATGATAAGAAATTTAGATACTATGTATACTCCAGAAAAAATATTAGTTCCTTATATAGAAACTGTCCATGATAGGATTGCAATGGAAATATTCAGAGGATGTACTAGAGGGTGTAGATTCTGCCAAGCAGGTATAATTTATAGACCTATAAGGGAGAAATCAGTTGATAGATTAATGGATATTGCTGATAAATTAGTAGAAAATACTGGCTATGAGACTATTTCACTTACATCTTTAAGTTCATGCGATTATTCTAATTTGCTTTTATTAACTAAGCAACTTATGGAAAGATATGAGGATAGAAAGATTGGAGTTTCTCTTCCTTCTTTAAGGTTAGATTCTTTTAGCATAGATGTATTAAAGGAGATTGAAAAGGTGCGTAAAAGTGGGCTAACTTTTGCTCCTGAAGCTGGTAGTCAAAGACTTCGTGATGTAATAAACAAAGGAGTAACAGAAGATGATTTAGTCAATGCGGTTACTTATGCATTTAAGGAAGGTTGGTCAAGAATTAAACTATACTTTATGATTGGTTTGCCTACTGAAACAGACGAAGACGTTATGGGAATTAAAGACCTTGCTTATCTAGTTAAGGATCTATTCTTTAATAGGCCTAAAGAAGAAAGAAAAGGTAATTTCATGGTTACAGCGAGTGCATCTTGTTTTGTTCCAAAACCATTTACTCCATTCCAGTGGTTTGGTCAAAATACTATAGATGAATTTATGAGAAAAATATATTTGGTTAAGGATAGTATCAAAGACAATAAAGTAAGCTTTAATTATCATGATGCTGACTTAAGCTATATGGAAGCAATATTTGCTAGAGGAGATAGACGTCTTTCAAAGCTGTTGATTAAGGCTTGGGAAAAAGGCTGTAAATATGATGGATGGTCAGAGTACTTTAAATATGACAAATGGTTAGAAGCCTTAGAAGAAACGAATATAGACGGATATTTTTATGCAAACAGAACTAGAGATTTTGATGAAATTCTACCTTGGGATTTTATAAACACAGGCGTATCCAAGGAGTTCTTAATAAGAGAATATAAAAATGCAATTGAAGGCAAGACTACTAATGACTGTAGAGAAAGATGCAGAGGATGTGGCATCGACGATTGTGTAATGAGAGGAGTATTTAATTGATAATCAGGGCAAAGTTTAACAAGAAAAATTATTTAAAATATATATCTCATTTAGATTTAATGAGGTTGTTTCAGAGGACCTTTAATAGCTGTCGAATACCTATAAAATATTCTGAAGGATTTAATCCTCATCCTAAATTTTCTATAGCAGTGCCTTTGTCATTGGGAATTGAAAGCGAAGAAGAATATATGGATATAGAATTATTAGAAAATATAGCTATAGAAGACTTTATAGAGAGAATGAACAAAGCCTTACCTGATGATATTCAAATAATTAATGCTGTGATTTTAGATAAGTCTTCAAGCATATCTACGATTCTAAAATGGGCTTTTTATGAAATAAAATTTACACATGACCAGATTAATGATTTAAGCATATTAGAAGAAAAAATAAATAAATGGCTCTCTAATGAGAAGATATTTATTTCAAAGCTAAAAAAGAAGAAAAGAGAAAAGGTCGAAACGGAAGTAAATATTAGACCACTTATAGGAAATGTAGTATTAAAAGGATTAGACGAAAACAATTATACTATAATTAATGTTTTGTTAGGGATAGGGGAAAGTGGAAATTTAAAGCCGGTTCAATTTATGGAGGCGTTAAATAGGGATTTGAATCTTTATGTAGACATGGAGCTGTTACTCATTAAGAGATTAGCCTTATATGCTGAAGAGAACGGTAATATCTATAGTCCACTTTAATGGGGGAATATCTATGAATTATATTTTTATTGATTCTAAAGAAGATAAAACTAAGGTTGGGATAGTTGAAGATAACCGACTTGTTGAATTTTATTCTGAAGAAATCAATAATGAATCCTTAGTTGGAAATGTATATAGAGCACGTGTAATAAATGTTCTAAGGGGTATGGATGCTGCTTTTGTAGATATTGGAGAAAGCAAGAATGCTTATCTACAACTTAAGGATGCATTACACAAGGATCAACTATATACAAAAGAAAAATATGAGCTAGAAGATGTTATAAAAAGTGGGGAAGAGATAATTGTACAAGTTATTAAAGATCCACTAGGTAGCAAAGGACCGAAGGTTACGACACATATTAGTCTTCCGGGTAGATATTTAGTACTTACACCATATTCTAACAAAGTAAATGTATCAAAAAAAATACGAAATAATCAGGAGATAAATAGATTAAGAGAAATTGGATATAAAATAATAGAGAAAGATATGGGGATTATTTTTAGAACAATGTCTGAAGGTATAGATGAAAATATTTTACAAGATGAGTACAAATCTTTAATGGACATATATCTAAAGATAGAAAGGGAAAGGAATTTTCTTCCGACTCCAAAGCTATTATACAAGGATCATGATTTAGTATATCAAATTGTTAGAGATAAGTTTAATGATAAGGATACTAAAATAATAGTAAACAATAAAGAAATATATAAAAATCTATTGCTACTTGAAGATTTTTTTTCTTATAACTTAGAAGATAAAATTGAACTTAATTTAGAGTTCTCTGTAGATAGAGATATGAAAATTCAAATGGATATGAAAGAGGCTTTGGATAGAGTTGTGCCTCTAAAGAGTGGGGGATATATAGTTATTGATGAAACAGAAGCTCTGACTGCAATTGATGTAAATACTGGAAAATATATTGGTGCATATTCATTAGGTGATACTGTGTTAAGAACCAATCTAGAGGCAGCTGAGGAGATATCACGACAAATTAGGCTAAGAGATATAGGAGGCATTATAATTGTAGACTTTATTGATATGAAGGAACCAGATCATATATCAAAAGTTTTATCTAAACTATCTGAGTCTTTTATTAAAGATAGAAATAAACCTCATATTGTTGATGTTACTAAACTATGTCTTGTTGAAATCACTAGAAAAAAAACAAGGCCGACTTTAGATTCTAAAACATCAACTATATGCCCTACATGCAATGGAAGAGGAAGAGTTAGACTTTAATAAGTATTGACAACTTCTATATAATTTGTTAAACTATTTTATTGTAGAGCCGCTCAATGTGGGTTTAAAGCATAGTCACCTAACATTGGCGAGACTAGGTTAGAGGAGGTGCGATTATGTACGCAGTAATAGAAACAGGCGGAAAGCAATACAGAGTACAAGAAGGAGATGTAGTTTTCGTAGAAAAACTAGATGTCGCAGAAGGTGAAACTGTTAGTTTTGACAAAGTTCTTTTACTTTCAAACGATGGCAACTTAAATGCTGGAAAACCATATGTTGAAGGTGCTAAGGTTGAAGGTACTGTTTTAGAGCAAGGTAAAGCTAAAAAGATTATTGTTTTTAAATATAAGGCTAAAAAGAACGAAAGAAAGAAAAAAGGTCATCGTCAACCATTTACTAAGGTTAAAATCGAAAAGATTGTTGGTTAATTATGATTAACGTAAAGATTGGTCTTGATGGTTGTGGTTTTATAAATCGATATACCATTAAAGGACATGCAAATTTCGGAGCATATGGAGAAGATATAGTATGTGCTGCCGTATCCATATTAGGACATACTGCTTTAAGATCTTTAGTAGATGTATGTAACATTGATGAAAGTGAATTATCATATAAAGTTGATGATGAAACTGGATTATTAGATGTAAAGATATTTATTAATCCTGAAGATTTTAGAATAAAGAATGTTCAAATAGTAATGAAGACTTTTATAGTTGGAATAAAGTCGTTGGTAGAAACTTACCCTAAAAATGTTACTCTAGAATATAGAGGAGGTGTAATGAATGCTTAAATTGAACTTACAGCTATTTGCTTCCAAAAAAGGAGTAGGTAGTTCAAGAAACGGTAGAGATAGTGAAGCTAAAAGATTAGGAACAAAAAAAGGCGATGGCCAATTTGTTTTAGCAGGTAATATTTTAGTAAGACAAAGAGGTACTAAAATACACCCTGGTGTAAATGTAGGTAAAGGCGGAGATGACACTTTATTTGCCACTATTGATGGTGTTGTTAAATTTGAAAGAAAAGGCAGAGATAAGAAACAAGTAAGTGTTTATCCTGTAGAAGAATTAGCGTAAAAATATAGCTTACCATCTGGTAAGCTTTTATTTTTTGCTTTATAGTTTAAAATAATTGAATCTGACACAAACTAATTGACACCATGAACTTTGGGGTTATAATGAAATTAGAGTGTTTTAATTATAGGGATTTTATTAATATTAAGGATGATGAATATGTTTATAGATGTTGCAAAGATACATGTTAAAGCAGGTAAAGGTGGAGACGGTGCTGTTGCCTGGAGAAGGGAAAAATATGAACCTTCAGGCGGTCCTTATGGCGGAGATGGAGGAGATGGTGGTTCTATAATTCTTATGGCCGACGAAGGGATTAGAACCCTTATGGATTTCCGCTATAAAAGAGTATATAAAGGTGAAAATGGAGAAAACGGGAGAACAAAATTACAATATGGTAAAAAAGGTCAAGACATTATTTTAAAGGTTCCTGTTGGCACCCTCGTGAAAGATGAAGCTACTGGAAAAGTAATTGTAGACTTAAAAGAAAAGAATCAAACATATGTAATTGCAAAAGGTGGAAAAGGTGGTAGAGGAAATGCTAAATTTGCTACTGCTACTAGACAAGCACCTGGGTTTGCAGAAGCAGGTACAAAGGGGCAGGAAAGAGATATTATCCTTGAACTAAAACTATTAGCTGATGTTGGACTAATAGGTTTTCCTAACGTTGGGAAATCAACCCTTTTATCAATAGTATCAGCAGCAAAACCCAAAATTGCAAATTATCACTTTACAACCTTAAAACCTAATTTAGGTGTTGTAAGAGTAGATGAGGGAAAAAGTTTTGTAATAGCTGATATTCCTGGTCTTATTGAAGGAGCTTCACAAGGAGCTGGACTAGGTCACGATTTCTTAAAACATATAGAACGGACTAGAGTGCTAGTACATGTAATAGATGCAGCTGGAAGTGAAGGAAGAGACCCTGTAGAAGACTTTTATAAAATTAATGAAGAGTTAAGTCAATATAACCAAAAACTAAGTGAAAAGCCTCAGATTATTGTTGCTAATAAAATTGATTTACCTGGTTCAGAAGAAGGATTAAAGGCTTTAAAAGAAGAATTTGAACCTAAAGGATATAAGATTTATCCAATTTCAGCAGCTACAAAAAAAGGCATAGATGAACTAAAGTATGCAATATGGGATATTGTTGAAAATGCAGATACTCCTTATGAGACATTTGATGAAGAATTTGTTGAACCAGAAAAACCAGATGAAGATACAATAATAGTCAAATATGAGGGTGGTAAGTACATTGTAGAAGGATCTTTCATAGAAAGACTATTATATTCAACATATTTTGATGATATTGACTCTTTAAGATATTTCCAGGATACCCTTAGAAAAAAAGGCGTAGTAGAAAAACTTGAAAAACTGGGAATAAAAGAAGGAGATTCAGTATTTATTTGTGACCATGAATTTGAATTCTTTGATTAATGGGGGTAAATGAAGTAAAATGGACTGCTTAAGCTGTGGAAATTGCAAGGAAGAACAATCAACTTATTTCTGTTTAGCCAAAAATGAAGTAGTAATTAATCAAAACCAAAAACCAATAGTAAAAACCAGGAGTGGTTGGAAGAAAGGTTCATCAAATTATGAAAGTCATAGAAGACAAATTAAAAAAGAAGTAGAAATATAAATAAGGAGTGAATATATTGATATCAGGTAAACAAAGAAGCTATCTTAAAAGTTTAGCTAATAATATAGATCCGATTTTTCAACTAGGAAAAAACGGATTAACAGAGAATTTTATTAAGCAAATTGACGATGCATTAGAAGCTAGAGAACTAGTTAAGGTAAATGTACTAAAGAATTGTATGCTAGATCCTACAGAAGTAGCAAGTCAGTTAGCTGAGGAACTTAATGCAGAGTTTGTTCAAAGTATTGGTAGAAAATTTGTGTTATATCGGGAATCTATAGAGAACAAAAAAATAGAATTACCTAAGTGATATATGACATCAGAACAATTTGTTCTGATGTTTAAATTTAGGAGGCTAAAATATGAAAATAGGTATAATGGGCGGAACTTTTAATCCTATTCATTTAGGGCATCTAATCATAAGTGAATATATTAGGTGTAATTTTCCTCTAGATAAAGTTATTTTCATACCTACAGGAGATCCACCACATAAGAATGAGAAGGATTTGGCTCAATCTAATGACAGATACAATATGACAGAGATGGCCATTAAATCAAATTCTTACTTTGAAATATCCCCTATTGAAATTAATAGGAAGGGTAAGAGTTATTCGACGGAAACTATTGACATATTATTAAAAGAAAATTTCAATAATGAGCTTTACTTTATTATCGGAAGTGATACTTTAATAGATCTTATAAATTGGAAAGATATTAAAAATATATTTAAGAAGATAAGTTTTATAGTTATAGGTAGAGACAAATTATCAGATGAGTTAATCAATAAGAAGATAGAAGAATATAGAAGAGAATACAACTCAAGTATATTTTATATTTCAGGTCCTCAAATAGAAATTTCGTCAACGATGATTAGAGATAACATTAAAAATAACAAGTCAATAAAATATTTAGTTCCAAAAGATGTTGAAGAATACATAAAAACACATAAGCTTTACATTATGGAGGATTAAATGATAGACACAATTATCATGAAACTTACAAATAGTATTGGAGAAAAAAGAGTTAAGCACTCCTTAGGGGTAATGGAAACTGCGATAAGTTTGGCAGAGATATATAATTGTGATATTGAAAAAGCTAAAATTGCAGGTTTGTTGCATGATTGTGCAAAATACTCTGATGAGTCGTATTTATTGAAAAGGGCTAACGACTTTGGTATAATACTAGATAATGTCATGTTAGAAAATACACAATTAATTCATGGACCTTTAGGTGCAAAGGTTGCGAAATATGAATATGATATATTAGATGAAGAGATTCTTGACGCAATCCATTTTCATACTACTGGCCGCATAAAAATGACTACACTTGATAAGATAATTTATATATCTGATTATATAGAACCTGGAAGAAGCTTTCCTGGTGTGGAAGAGACTAGAGAATTAGCTTTTAAAAACCTTGATAGATCCGTTAAAATGGCAATGGATAATACCATAAAATTTTTGGTAGAGCAAGGGAAATTAATTCATTTGGATACTATAAGAGCTAGAAATTATATGATTCTTTTGGATAAGTAAGCTTATTTTTTAATAATATAGAAATTAGACAGGGAGTTGATTAATTTAATGGGTGATATTGAAAGCAAAATATCCATTATCAAAAATGCAATTGAAGAGAAGAAAGGAATAGATTTAAGGATATTGGATATTTCAAAATCCACTACTATTGCTGATTACTTCATTATAGTAAGTGGTAATTCATCTACACAAGTAACAGCGATTGCAGATGAAGTTGAAGAAAAGATGTTTTTAGCGGGGTTTGATAAGGTTAAAAAAGAAGGATATGAAAGTGCTAGATGGATTTTATTGGATTATGATGATATAATAGTGCATATATTCCATAAGGATGAAAGGGAATTCTATAATCTTGAAAGATTATGGTCCCATTATGAAAAAACTAATATTGAGGAGGAATAATAATGAACTTAAATCTAATTTCCACAGAAAAAGCACCTGCAGCCATAGGTCCATATTCACAAGGGGTTAAGGCAGACAATATCATATTTACATCAGGCCAGCTGCCAATAAATCCAACTACAGGAGAATTAATAACAGATATTACTGAGGCAACAAGACAGAGTTTAGAGAACGTAAAAGCAATTCTTGCAGAGGCGGGAGCAACACTTGAAGACGTTGTAAAGGTAACTATATTTATAGCAAATATGAATGATTTCGGAAAAGTAAATGAGGTTTATGCTGAATACTTCTCAAACCACAAACCAGCTAGAAGTTGCGTTGAAGTTGCAAGACTTCCAAAAGATGGAGTAATTGAAATAGAAGCTATAGCTATTAAATAAATATAAATAAAATAACCTGGAAAAACCAGGTTATTTTATTTCATATGGAACACGATAAGATCTTCTTCTTGATTTTCTTTTTCTACGTTTTTGTAAAACTACAACTCTTATAAGTATAATAAAGACAAATACAAATAAATACCATTTACTTAAGATTTTGTAGGATGTCTTAGTCATGGGGTCTAGCTCTACGTCCATTGTAGAAACTATATCAACCTTTCCAAGAGGTCTACCATCTAGATAGAATTCTGCAAAACCAAGGATCTCTCCTTTATTAATTGGTGCAATTAAACTGCTTCTCAGATTTACTTTCATATCAACTCGTCCTATATTTTCTTCTGAAAGTGGGTATATGAAATCATTACCTAGAATTCCTGCTACATAAGGCTGAATTCCATCCTCAACCTTAATATTTTCAATGAACTCATTCTTAAATCCTATAGTTATATTATCGAATTTATTAAATCCATAGTTTAAAAGGTTGTGAGTATCACTATAAACTCCATTTGCACTGGATTTTAAAACTACGGCAATAAGTTTTTGATTATCTCTATTTGCATATGAAACTAAACAGTATTGCGCGTGACTAGTTGTTCCAGTCTTAATACCAGAGGCACCTTCATATTTAATTGGAATATATTTTCCATCTACATAAATCTTATCGCTGCTAAATAAAAGTTTATTAGTATTTTTCAAGTATCTTGTATCTTCTTTTTCATTTGTTGGCTCTATAGTATATGTAACAGTGTCAACAATATTTCTAAAAGTTTGATTCTTCATTGCATATTGAGCTATTAATGCAAGATCATATGCAGTTGTGTAATGATTATCTTCATGTAATCCATTTGGGTTGACAAAGTTAGTATTTGTAGCACCTAATTCTTTAGCTTTATCGTTCATTAATTTTGCAAACTCATCAATAGATCCTGAAATATGCTTAGCTATGGCGAATGCAGCATCATTGGCAGATGCAACCATAAGTGCATTTATCATTTGTTCTAAAGTCATTTTTTCGCCAGGTTCCAAGGCAATGTGACTTCCTTCTGTCAAGTTCACGACCTCTTGGTCTACAGTTACAATATCATTAAGGTTACCCAACTCTAGAGCTAGTATTGCTGTCATAATTTTAGTCGTGCTAGCTGGATAAAGTCTCTCATTCATATTTTTTTCGTATAGTATTTCTTTGGTATCGAAGTCCATAAGAATTGCAGCTTCGCCTTCTAATGGTAAATTATCAGCAAAAGCAGTTGTATAGGTACCTAAGATAATTGAAATTATTAATAGATAAATGACCTTTTTCAAATTATCACCACCTTACATACAGTAATAAATTGATTATAACAAAAAAAAGAAGGAATTCCAACAAAATAGTCGAATTATTAATTAAGCATTAATAAAGGTGCTTGCATTTATAAGAATACAATTAGGAGGTAACCATATGGATGACTTTACAAAAAAACAACAAATCGTTATACTAGTATTAGTTTTCCTAATTACTTTATCCCTAGGTTTCAAGTATGTAATTTTGAATAAGAAAACAGTAGAGGATATAGTACAAAATACTGTTGGCAATGTTGTTGAGACTGAAGATAATAGTGAACTTGATGATATAGAAGATATAGAAGATATA
The DNA here is from genome assembly GCA_022760735.1 of Firmicutes bacterium FC7. GTDB lineage: Bacteria > Bacillota > Clostridia > Tissierellales > Tissierellaceae > UBA3583. The sequence continues at coordinate 28,397 of JAKELU010000012.1, read as the reverse complement.
GAAGATTCAATAATAATGGTACATATTAGTGGACAGGTTTACTTTCCGGGAGTATATGAGTTGGTAAATGGAGATAGAGTCGATGATGCAGTTAAATTAGCAGGGGGTTTAACAAAAGACGCAGACTTAGATAGGATTAATTTAGCTAAAAAGCTAGTAGATGAAGAAAAGATATATATTCCAAAAACTGGGGAGAATATATTAGAAACTAACGATGTAAATTATATAACTACTTCAAATATAAGTGTCAATGATGGTAAAATAAATATCAATACTTGCTCAAAAAGTGAACTTGTATCTTTACCTGGAATAGGGGATGTTATTGCAGATAGGATTATTGAATATAGAGCAACTAATCCATTTAGGACAATAGAAGATATACTAAATGTATCAGGTATTGGTGAAAAGAAATATGAAGGAATTAAAGAACTGATTACTGTAAAGTAAAGGAGGGGTTCAATTTGGATATGAGATTAACACAGTTGACTAAGAGCTCTGGTTGAGCGGCAAAAATCGGTCCCGATATATTGACACAGGTCTTGTGTCACTTACCAAAAATGACAGACGTCAATCTAATGGTTGGTTTTGATACATCGGATGATGCTGCAGTATATAAGATAAATGATAATATAGCATTAATTCAAACCTTAGATTTTTTTACACCGGTTGTCGATGATCCTTATATCTTTGGACAAATAGCAGCAGCTAATTCCCTTAGTGATGTTTATGCTATGGGGGGAGAACCCAAATTAGCTATGAATATTGTGTGTTTTCCGAATTGCCTAAACCCAAGAATCTTAGCAGAAATTTTAAGAGGGGGGGCAGACAAGGTTTCAGAAGCAGGCGCAATACTAGTAGGAGGACATACAGTTTCCGATGATGAACCAAAATATGGATTATCTGTATCTGGGTTTGTACATCCAAATAAAGTATTAAGTAATAGTAATGCAAAAGTTTCTGATGTATTGGTTTTAACTAAACCTTTAGGTTTAGGTATTATAAATACTGCCATTAAAGCTGATTTAGCTGGTAAAGAAGTCTATGAATATGCAGTAAAAGTGATGACCACATTAAATAGATTTGGTAAAGAGGCGATAGATAAAGTAGGTGGAGTACATAGTGTTACGGATATAACTGGATTTGGTCTTTTAGGCCATGCATTAGAGATGGCAGAAGGAAGCTCTGTAACCATTAAAATAGATTCAGGTAAAGTTCCTATTATAAAGGGAGCAACTGAATTTGCAAAAATGGGGTTAATACCAGCAGGGGCATATTCCAATAGGAATCATATTGGTGGCAAAATATGTTTCAAAAACAAAATAGAGAAAGATATAGAAGATATATTATTCGATCCACAGACATCTGGAGGGTTATTAATATCCGTTGAAAAAGAAAAAGCTCCTCAATTACTTAAAGAGTTAGAAAAATCACCTACTGAATACGCCATAATAGGAGAAGTATTAGAAGAAGGTGAGTTTCCTCTAATAGTAGAATAAAAACAAGGATGGGTGCTATGGGAAAAAAGAATCTTTTTAAACTATTACCAAAGGTTGATGAATTACTAGGAAGAGTTACTATTGAAGAGCTAGTATTAAGTCATCCTAGACAATTGGTTTTAGAAGCCATAAGAGAAGAAATAGAACTGTTAAGAGATAAAATAAGAAATAATATAAGTGAAGAAGAGTTTTTAGATATATTACCAAATGTAGAGAACAATATAGTTCAGAGGGTAAAAGTAAAAAACCTATATAAACTAAGAAGAGTTATAAATGCTACCGGCGTAGTAATCCATACAAACTTAGGAAGATCAATTATAAATGATAAAATAATGGACCATATTAAAGAAGTAGTAACTCACTATTCAAATTTAGAATTTGATTTAGCAAATGGTATAAGAGGATCTAGATATAGCCATGTAGAAGAATTAATAACAAAATGTACGGGATCAGAAGCAGCAATGGTTGTAAATAACAATGCTGCTGCAGTCTTACTTACTCTAAATACGATTGCAAAGGATAAAGAGGTTATTGTCTCAAGGGGTGAGTTAATTGAAATAGGTGGTTCTTTCAGGATACCTGATGTAATGATACAGAGCGGTGCTAACTTAGTAGAGGTTGGTACCACGAATAAAACTCATTTATATGATTATGAAAATGCAATAAATGAGAATACAGCAGCATTATTAAAGGTTCATACTTCTAATTATAGGATTCTAGGATTTACATCATCAGTTAGCTCAGAAGAGCTAATCAAATTAAAAACACAATACAATATTCCAGTTATCGAAGATTTAGGTAGTGGTGTATTAATTGATTTATCAAAATATGGCCTTGAATATGAGCCAACTGTTCAAGATGCTTTGAGCAGGGGGGTTGATATTGTTACCTTTAGTGGTGACAAATTGCTGGGTGGACCTCAGGCTGGAATTATAGTTGGGAAGAAAAAATATATAGATGCTATGAAAAAGAATCCATTAACTAGGGCTTTTAGGGTGGATAAGTTCACTTTAGCAGCATTGGAAGGAACATTAAGGTTTTATTTAGATGAAAACTGGGCAGTTAAGGAAATACCTACTATGAGGATGTTAACAGAATCAATAGATATTATTAATAAAAAGGCAGAAACCTTAAGAAATTTAATATATGACTATTCAAATATAGTTGATATAACAATAGAAGACGATTTTTCAGAAGTAGGAGGAGGTTCTTTACCATTAGAAAAAATTCCTACAAAATGTATTGTAATTTCTCTGAAAGGAAAGAGTATTCAAACTTTTGAAAGAATGTTAAGGGATTATGAAGTTCCAATAATAGCTAGAGTATATAAAGACAGAATATATTTTGATTTAAGGACAATAAATGATGATGAGATCTTTATTATTGCAGATGGTATAAAGACTGTCCTTAAACTTTTCAAGGAGTGTATTTAATGAAGCATGTAATTATTGGCACTGCTGGGCATATAGATCATGGAAAGACAACTCTTATAAAAGCTTTAACTGGTAGAAATACTGATAGATTAAAAGAGGAGCAAAAAAGAGGGATATCTATAGATTTAGGTTTTACATATTTTGATTTACCAAGTGGAAAAAGAGCAGGGATTGTAGACGTACCTGGGCACGAAAAATTTATAAAAAATATGCTTGCTGGTATATTTGGTATAGATATAGTATTATTGGTAGTTGCTGCTGATGAGGGGATTATGCCACAAACACAAGAGCATTTGGCAATATTGGATATATTAGGAATAAAAAAAGGCATAGTAGTAATAACAAAAACGGATTTAGTAGATGAAGAGTGGTTAGAATTAATAGAAGATGATATAAGGAAAGAGATAAAGGGTACATTCCTTGAAAGTAGTGATATAATAAAAGTGTCATCAACTACTAAAAAAGGAATTAATTATTTAATTGAATTAATAGAATCATATTCAAATCAACTAGATGAACGTGATTTAAATAGTATGCCTAGATTACCTGTAGACAGGGTATTTACTGTATCTGGTTTTGGAACTGTCGTTACAGGAACGCTTTTATCTGGCCAATTTAAAATAGGTGATGAAATTGAAATTTTCCCTAATGGTATAAAATCTAGAATAAGAACTCTTCAGGTACATGACGAAGACGCAGAGGTAGCTTTTGGAGGACAGAGAGTAGCCATAAATATTACAGGTGTTAGGAAAGAAGATGTAAGTAGAGGCTCTGTAATTGCTCCAGTAAATTCTATGAAGGAGACTATGATCCTTGATGTAAAGGTGAAACTTCTTAAATCAATAGATAGGATAATTGAAAATAGGACAAGATTACATCTTTATATTGGTGCTAAAGAAGTACTATGTAGAATTGTATTATTAGATAGAGATGAGTTAAATCCAGGAGAAGAGGCATATGCCCAATTAAGACTTGAGGAACCAATTGTTTGTAAAAGAAGGGATAAATTTATTCTAAGATTTTATTCACCTGTATTCACTATTGGTGGGGGTGAAGTATTAGAACCAAATGCAGTAAAAAGAAAGAGATTTGATAATAAGGTGATTGAGGAATTAATAGTTAAGGAGTCGGGTAATTCTGAGGAAATATTGGAAAAAATACTGCAGGAAAAAAGTAAGGATTTTATTTCAGTTAAAGAGATTTCAAAGGAAACATCTATGCTAGAAGATGCTGTAATTCAAGATATTGAAAAATTGGTTGATGCAAACAAAGTAATATTATTAACCTCTTCAAAAGAAGTATATCCAATACATGTAACATTTTTTAATAAAATTAAAGATTCGATTATAAATGAAGTGATGCTTTACCATAATAAGTTTCCTTTAAGAAATGGTATTCCAAAAGAGGAATTAAGAAGCAGGGTGTTAAATAAAGCAAAACCAAAAGTAGCTGATCAAATTCTACAGCTATTGTTTGATCAGGGGTTAATAGAGCAGGTAAATGATTTGGTTAAGCTGAGAGAGTTTAAAATAAATTATTCAAATGATCAACTTAAAATAAAGAATCTAATTATAGAGAAGCTTAGAGCCGCTGAATATCTACCACCTCGAAAGGATGATCTTGCAGCTAATTTAAACTCAACTAAAGAAGAAATAGAGGAAGTTATAAATGCTTTAATTAATGATGGAACATTAGTAAAAATTAATGAAGATATATTTATTCTTGCTAGCAGTTACAACAAGGCTGTAGAGTTGTTAAAGGATTTTATTCATAAAAATGGTGGTATAACGATTGGTGAGTATAGAGACATTTTAGGTACAAATAGAAAGATAGCATTAGGTCTCTTGGAATTATTTGATCAATTTAAAATTACTAGAAGAGATGGTGAAAGAAGGACATTGACAAATTAGCTTTTGAGGTGATTTGATGAGCGGTAAGATATTAATAATAGATACTGATAAGTCCTTTGTTAAAGGACTTAAATATAGTTTAGAGCAGGATGGTTACCTAATTGATATAAGTACTTCAGGCAAAGATGCTATCGAAAAAGTAGAAAATAAAATTTATGAATTGGTTTTAATAGAGCTAGAAATTCCTGATATGAATGGACTTACAATATGTCAAAATATTAGAAACCTCTCACAGGTTCCTATTATATTTCTTTCTGAAATAAATGATGATATTAAGAAAATTTTGGCATTAGAATATGGTGCTGATGATTATTTGGTAAAACCATTCAATATACTTGAATTAAAAGCTAGGATAAAGGCTATACTTAGAAGGGTAAACAACAAAAATAATGATCAAGCTAACACTCTAATAGAAACTAAAGACTTTTCAATTAATACTTTGGGCAGAAAAGTCATATCGGAAGATAGGAATATAAATTTAACTGGAAAGGAGTTTGACTTGCTATACGTCTTAGCATCGAATCCAGGGAAAGTTTTTTCACGTGAAGAGCTTCTTGAAAAAGTATGGGGATATGCCTATTATGGGGATTTAAGGACTGTAGATGTTCACATTAGGAGAATCAGAGAGAAAATTGAAAGAGATCCTAAGGAGGCGGAGTACATACTTACAAAATGGGGTGTTGGTTATTATTTTAGAGAAAAATAAATAATTGATATTTTTCTCAAATTAATGTATAATGAAGTTTGTATGTAAGGGGGTAGATGAGTTCTGGTGGGCTCTCTAGTCTTCAAAACTAGCGCGGGGCGTTAATAGCGTCCTGGGTGGGTTCGATTCCCACATACTCCCGCCATTGTAAATTAGCGACTTAGGTCGCTTTTTTTCAATACTACATAAGTTATTTAGGAAATAAAAAAAGAGAAAGATAATATTAAAAGTTGATGGGTGATTTATAGGAGTAGGATTAGGAGACTAGGTGTTTACCTAGTCTTTATTGTCATGAGATATTTCTCTAATACTCCGAATCTCAGTTGCATGAGATACATTCGATACTTAAGAAATAAATTTAATTGAATATATGATATACTTACTATAAGAAATAGCTTTAGCAAGAAAATGTTGAGGTGAAAATAGATGACAAAATATAAAGGAATTATTTTTGACTTAGATGGAACTCTATTAGATACTATTGAAGATATAGGAGAAAGCATGAATGAGGTTCTTGAGACATTGGGTTATCCTAAGTATAAAATACAAGAATATAAGTTAAAGGTAGGCGGAGGATTTAGAGGATTAGCGATTAATTGTCTTCCTAAAAATGCAGATGAAGAAACTATTTCAAAGACAATTAAATTGTTTTCCAAAATATATGATAAAAACTATCTCGATAAGACTAAACCATACGATGGTATTAATGAGCTACTAGATGAGTTGATGAACAGAGATATATTATTAGCCATAAATTCAAATAAAATTGATGAATATACCAATATGTTAGTAAATAAATTCTTTAGTAAAATTGCATTTAAGAAAGTCTCTGGTGAGAGGGAAGGAGTACCTAAAAAACCAGATCCATATACTACCTTAGAAATTATATCTGAAATGGGAATATCTAAGGATAAGGTATTGTTTATTGGTGATACAAAAACTGATATTGAGACAGCTAATAATGCAGGTATAGATAGTGTAGGGGTATTATGGGGATTTAGGGACCGAGAAGAGTTAAATAAATATGGCGCTACTTACATAGTGGAAAAACCAGAAGAGATATTAAGGTTATTGTAGTTTTAATAATATTATAGCTATAGAGCAAATGAATTAAAGTATGTGAATTGTTTGAGATAATGAAAATAAGAAAATGTTCATATATTTTTTTATCAAAAAAGAAGGTATTTTGTATTTATCTTAAATTAACAATTTAGCTTCATATTTACTCTTCCAAAAACTCACGTTATAAAAATTTTTGAATAGATTATAATATAAATAATTAGGAGGAGTTTATATGGCAAATGTTAGAAGATTTTTTCCAGGAGGAAATACATCTGCAGGTTTTGTTAGTTATCATGATAATATTATCGATTTAGATAGAAATATGCTTTACATCCTAAAGGGTATGCCTGGTGGTGGGAAGTCCTCTTTGATGAGGGAAATTGGTGAGAATGCAGTCAAAGAAGGATATAATGTAGAATTTCATCATTGTCCATCTGATCCTAATTCCATTGATGGCATTGTTATTGCTGATTTAAAGGTTGGAATAGTGGATGGAACTGCACCTCATATAATAGACCCTATACATCCAGGGTTAATAGATAAAATTGTAGACTTAAGTCAATTTATTGACAGTCAGCTATTAAAGCTATATAAAACAGAGCTATTTGAGGCAAAACAGATAAATAAAAATGCATATAGAAGAGCTTTTAACCTTTTCAGGAGTTCTAGACCGATATATGATGAAATTGAAAGTTCAAATAAAGCAAAAGTTGACTTCAATGGAGTAAATAAATTAACTAAGAATGCTATCGAGAGAATTTTCTCAAATGAACCTATTATTACAAATATAAGTGGAATTAAAGTAAGACACTTGTTCTCAGCAGCATACACGCCTGAGGGATTTGTTGATTATACATCAACAATTATTGATGGGGTTAAAGATAGGTATTATTTAAAAGGTGAATTAGGTACTGGTAAAACAACTTTTTTAAAGAGAATAGCTGAGGAAGCAATTATCAGAAACTATCATATTGAAATAATGTATAATCCATTAGTTCCTGATAAGGTTGACAGTCTATTTATTAAAGAATTAAATACAATTATTTCTACTACAAAGGAAACAAAAAATTATATATATACTACTATAGATTTAGATGAATATTTTGATGATGATGGTGCAAATAAAGAAGACTATAATCTTCTTAATAGTCTTGTTGAAAAGGGTATTGAAGGACTAGCAGGTGCTAAGGAAGCTCATTTTCTTATGGAATCAGTATATAAGAAATGTATTGATTATAATGGAGTAAACGATATAAAGAAAAAATTATGGGAGGAAATACAAGAATATAAAGGTTAGGATTATGTCCTAACCTTTATGTTCTTGTTAATGTATTAAGAAAATCCTTCATAATATTTGGTAAGTCTGATAATTTACAACCACCTTGTACTGTACTTGAATTGCCTCCACCCTTTATTTCATATTTTTCGGATATACCCTTGAAGATTTTAAGTAAATCAATATCCAAGTTTTCGGATCTACTGATATATAATTGCCCTTTATTTTTGTTATTGAGTCCATAAATTTGTATTAAATTGTCTTTGGTATTTAAATAATTAGCAATAAAGCATAGTTCTTTAAAATCCATATTTTCAACTTTCTTATAAATATATGATATTCCATTGTTATGCTGAGCTTCACCAAAGAAGTTCTCTCCCTTTAATTGGTATAGGCTTTGCCTTAATTCTCTATTTTCTTTTTCTAATAATTCTTTTTGAGCATATAATTTATTGAATTTTTCTAATACATCTATATCTTTTGAAGATAACATAAGGCTTATATCTTTAATATATTTATTCTTCCAAGTATAATCCATCAAGGCTCTATTTCCGCATACGAACTCAATTCTTACATTACCTTTTTTCTTTTCCCATTTTCTAATTTTAATTATTCCTATTTCACCAGTATATCTTAAGTGAGTACCACAACAAGGAGAATAGTCTAGGTTATCTATTTCTACTATTCTTATATCTTCGTTTACTATAGGTTGTTTTCTTAATGGAATATTTTTTAACTCCTCCTTATTCACTATATAACACATAATTTTAAAATTAGAATATATTATTCTATTGGCTAGTAATTCTATTTTTTCTGCATCTTCTTCAGTTAAATCTGTGATATTAATATCGATATATACATAATCTTTACCAATGTTAAATCCAACTGTTTCACCATTGTATAGCTTATATATTACAGAAGATAGTAAATGCTGACCGGTGTGCTGTTGCATTAAATCCAATCTATTGTCCCAATCAATTGATAATTTAACCTTTTTGCCGCTAATATTCTTAGTAACTACATGAACGATATCATCTTTATCCTCATAAACTTCAGTTACTTCTACACCATTAATGGTTCCAATATCACCAGGCTGTCCACCTGCTAAATGAGGATAAAATATTGTTCTATCAAGTTTAATATAGTACTTGCTATTTATAAACTTTTTCTCTACTATTTCTGCTTCCAACTCTCTTATATATGGATTCTCTAAATAGAATTTAACAGTCAAACTAATTACCACCTTTTAAATATAGTTAAAAATAAATATTAATATGTTATAATGATGTTAAAATTCAACATAAGCTAATTACTTTTATTATATAGCATTGGTATGAAAATACAAAGGGAGAAATTTATGGACAAGCCATTTACACCAATAGTATTATCAACAATCACTGGTATTATTTTAGCTTATTATTTTGAACTTTCTCATAGTCTGATGTTTTTTATATTATTGCTGTCGATTATTGCATTTATTTTTAATCTGGTTAGGAATAGAACTAATATTATATGCATTTTGATAATCTTTATAGCTCTTGGAGTATTGATTGTGAATCTAAACATGTACTCAGAGTTGGATTCCTATAAGGGTAAAAATAGTACCTATACTGGGATTATTGAAGATATAATAAAAGAAACGCCAGAATATATAAAATATGCAGTAAAACTAAATTCAGTAGATAATAAAAGTGTTAATGAAAAGATCGTTTTGACAATTGTAGGAGAAGAAGCTTATGGAGTAGGTGATATAATTTCCTTCAATGGAGTATTAAAAGAGCCTGATAAAAATACAAACCCATTGCTCTTTAATTACAAGTTGAACTTGTTGTCTAACAAAGTTCATTATGTAATATCTGTAAAGGATTTCTCAGTAAGTCTTTTGCAAAAAAGTGATAGTTTGAAGTATAAAATAAAGGAAAAGTTTACTACTGATGTTAAGGATTTATTTAATCTTTATCTTGATTCTAATAATGCTAACGTTATATCAAGTATAATCTTAGGGGATACATCCTACTTGGATGAAGAAATTTTAAATAACTTTAGAGATTTGGGTTTAGCTCATATATTGGCTGTATCAGGTTTACATATAGGAATCATATCAGGAACTTTAATATTTATATTTTCACGTATAGGTATAAATAGAAAAGTAAATATAATTATATCTATGAGTATAGTATGGATATATTGTTATCTAATTGGTTTTCCACCTTCAACAGTTAGAGCTGGAATTATGTTAACATTTTTATATATTTCCACTCTGATTCATGAACCATATGACTCTATAAATACCGTGATGTTTTCGATTCTAATCAGCTTGTATCTTAATCCATTTTTGCTTTTTCACTTGGGCTTTCAATTGTCTTATATAGCAACATTATCTATTATCATTTTGGCACCAAGTATAAAACTATTATTTTATCCTTTTAAGAACAAAGTTATCGACTCAATTTCAGTTATTTTAGCAGTAAATATAGGATTACTACCAGTTCAGGCTTATTATTTTAATATAATCTCCTTATTAAGTTTAGCGGCTAACATTATAGCGGTACCTTTGATGTCTTTGTCATTAGTGCTTGGATTTGTAATGATACTCTTTAATTATACCTTGCCTTTTTTAAACGTTAGCTTAGGTATAATATTAGATTTTCTAATGTTCATTCAGTCTTTCATAGTAGATTTTTTTACAAGAATACCGATTAATACATTTAAAATTTACTCTCCAAACTTAGGTACTATTATTTTATATTATTTAGCGATAGTAATTATATTAAGGATAATTTGTATTGATGAATACAAGTCGACTATGAAAAAGGTAATATGCTACTATCTAGTACTTTTAACGATTATAAATATAATTAGTTTTAATATAGATAATCATATAGAAATTGATTTTATAGATGTTGGTCAAGGGGATTCAATACTGATAAAAACACAGGGTAATAATTATCTCATGGATACTGGAGGAAGTATATTTTCATCCAACGATATTGGTAAATATATCACACTACCATATCTAATAAAGCATGGTATTTTTAAACTGGAAGCTGTTTTTATTTCGCATTTTGATGAGGATCATTATAAAGGTTTAGAAACGCTTTTGGATGAAATAAAGATAGATAAAATATATGTAAGCTATATACCTGATAAGTTGGAAGTTATCCAGAAGATTAAAAAAAAGAACATACCTATTTATTCGTTAAAAAAAGGTGATATTATATATCTTGATTATAATACTAGCATGAAAATTATATGGCCAGATGACAATGTAAAGAATAAATATAGCTCAAACAATATGTCCCTAGTATCTTTGTTAAATTTCAAGCACTATAATGTTCTCTTTACTGGAGATATAGAAAAAGAAGTAGAATGTATATTAGCAAATAGATTTAACGAAAGTATAGACGTTATAAAAGTAGCACACCATGGAAGCAGTACTTCAACTACAGAGGGATTTCTGAATAGTATTTTACCAGACTATGGTATAATTTCTGTTGGGAAAAACAATTTTTATGGACATCCAACAGCTGAAGTTTTAGCTAGACTGGATTATGCGAATGTTAAAATATATAGAACTGATGAAATGGGAATGATAAGAATTTTTGTAGATGATAATTATTTGGAGATAGTACCATTTAATACGGATAGACCGAGTATTAAAATGTTGATTTATTATGGCACATATATTTTGATATCGCTCTTATTGATAAAAAGATTTTTAATGAACAAAGAAGAAGGTGTTGATCTTGATTTATAAGGAATTTTTAAAGCTTTTAAAAAAGGATGATATTGATTCTACCTATCTTTTAATAGGGGATGAAGATTATTTAAAGGATGAATGTGTTGGGGTAATTAAAAAGAAGTATGTTGACGAATCTTTAGAAACCTTAAACTACACAGTACTAGATGGTAAGATTTCAACATTTGATGATTTGATAAATTCTTGTGAAACATTGCCATTTATGTCACCAAAAAAAGTTGTTGTACTAAAATCTATCTCGCAGTTTTTCGATAAAGAAGAGAATAATTCTAAAGATGTTTACAATTATCTTGAAAATTTAGGTACTCATCTTTGCTTGATTTTATTTGATGAGAACAATGAGCTAAAGAAAACAAGCAAAATTTATAAATATTACAAGAAGATAAACTCTGTTGTAGAGTTTGATAAGTTAAAGGGTAAAGACCTAGCCCAATGGGTTGAAAGAATTGCAAAGGTAAATAACACAAATATATCCTATTCCAATATTAACTATTTAATAGAACATAGTTCTTATCTAAGTAAAAACGTGCACACAACATTGTATGATTTAGAAAACGAGCTAAAGAAAATATTAAGTTACGTAAAAGATGGGGAAATAACTAAAGAGGACATAGATATAGTGATGGTTAAAACCCTTGATAATAATATTTTTGATCTTTTATCATCAATTAATAAAGGGGATGTAGATAGTGCATTAAAAATATTCAATGAAATATATCTATCAAATGAGCCTATACCTAAAATATTGTTTATGTTTACAAGACAAATTAGATTGATGTTAAGTTATAATTTATATAGAGAAAAGGGATATACTGAAGGGGAAATAGTTGAAAAATTAGGGATAAAGTCCTATGAGTATTCAAAGATTTCTGCCCAAGCTAAGATGTATCCAATTAAAGAACTTGAGGATTATCTTAATCTAATATTATCAATTGATAGAAAGTTTAAAACCACTTCATCTGATCAAAAGATTGAAATGGAAATTCTCATAATAAAACTAACAAAAAAGCTACTCTAAGAGTAGCTTTTTTGACTGGATAGTAGATTTTAAAGAAGAATTATATTTAGCTTTTCTTATTAATTAAAATCGGAAAGTTATAAATTATACTAAGAAGAACTTTCCATTTTTGAATAAAAAAACTTCGGCTACCCGAAGTTCTATTTACACTGCCTTATTCGCCTGATTTAATTTTTTAGCAAGTCTACTTACCTTTCTTGCAGCAGCATTCTTATGAATTACGTTTTTTAAAGCCGCTCTCTTAAGTTTTTTGTCTATTACATTAAGTAATGCCTTAGCTTCAGTTAAATCTCCAGCAGTAACTGCATTTTCAAATTTCTTAATATATGTCTTAATTTCAGATTTTCTACTCTTATTTAAAGCCGTTCTTTTCTCAGTAACTAGGATTCTTTTTTTAGCAGATTTTATATTTGCCAATAGTTTCACCTCCTCTAATCTAACAAAGGATATTTTACCATGAACATTGATAAAATGCAAGGATAAATAATCTTAATATGGTTAGAATTATTTAATAAATAATGGAAAGGAGAATAATATGAAAATGAAAAGTATTTATACTGATTTAGCTGTTGAAAGCAGAGAAATGTATTCTGAAGGTAATGATGTAGAAATTGAGGGTGTTTCTGTCGATGTAGAAGAGACGGAGAATTATACCATAACAAGAATAGAGATAATAAATAAAAATGGTATGGAGAAAATGAAAAAACCTGTAGGTAAATATATTACTATAGATGTTCCTAGATTGGATAGTGGTGACCAAGATTTAAAGGATGAAATAAGTCAAGTACTTGCAAAGGAAATAAAGGCATTGGGGTATAATAAACCTAATTCAAAAATACTTATAGTTGGTTTAGGGAATTGGAATGTTAGTCCTGATGCTTTGGGGCCTAAGGTTGTTGAAAGAGTATTAGTAACTAGACAATTTTTTGTAAATTACAATAAAGAGTTTGATGACACAATGGCTAACGTAGCTGCGATGGCACCTGGAGTAATGGGTGTTACAGGTATAGAGAGCTTGGATATAGTAAAAGGAATAGTAGATAAGATTAAACCGGATTTATTAATAGCAGTTGATGCACTAGCTTCACGAAAGATGAATAGAGTAAGTAAAACTATACAAATTGCAGATACAGGTATTAGTCCAGGTAGTGGTATAGGGAATAAGAGAATGGCTTTAAATAAGGAAACCCTTGGTATTCCAGTGATAGCAATAGGAATTCCAACTGTAGTAAATGCTGCAACGATGGTTAACGATACGCTTGATTTAATATTAGAAACTTTAAAACAAGAGGCAGAAGTAGGAAAGGAATTCTATAACCTATTGGATGATTTGTCAGAAGAAGATAAATATTCTTTAATTGTTGAAGTTTTAAATCCTTTTATGGCAAATACAATAGTAACTCCGAAGGACATAGATGTAACAATTGACGATTTGTCCATAGTAGTTGCCAATGGCTTGAATATAGCTCTTCATCCTGGAATTGACTTAAAAGATGTAAATAGATATCTTAGATAACATAAATTATATCCCTATTGAATAAAATGAGGTATAGATGCCTTAGAAGATATTTAATAGGGAGTGTTTACATGAAGAGAAGAAGAGTTAGAAAACCAAATTCTAAAACCGACAGTTACCTTGTTATGATACTTGTTTGTTTACTAATATTGAATTTTGGTATTTTAATTTATAGAGTTATATTTACTAATGCAACTATGACAAGTAGGGAAGTCTTTGCCAAAATATTTTCAAATATCAACCTATATGAGTTGGATTTTTGGAATTCAAATAATAAGCCTGAAGCTATAGTAGCAGAGGTAGCTGATGAAGAATTAGATTACAGTAATATTGAAGATAGTGCAGAACTAGAATATATAGAAGATTATATAATTGATAGACTTGATGAGTATGAAAGTTTAATTATCATTAAGGAATCGAATGGGATAAGCTCTATAGAAAATATACCCCAGCCACTTAATATAGAAAAAGTAAAGGTAGATAAAGGGAAAGACTATATATTAATGTATCATACTCATGCCACCGAGGCATTTTTAACTGATGAAAATGTATATCATAATGCTGATACAAGTAAGAATATGATTAGTATTGGTGATGTAATTTCTAAAGTATTAGAGGCAAAAGGGCATAAAGTAGATCATGTTCATACCTTACATGACTTACCTTCATATAATAAATCATATACGCGTTCTTTAAACACAATTAACAACAAAAAAGCAGAAAATAACAATTTGAAAATTTTCTTTGATATTCATAGAGATGGAGTAGATAATGATGCAGAATATAAGGAGAAATTTTTAGAAACAGCCAAAATAGATATAAATGGAGTAAGTACTGCGACTTTTTCTTTGGTAGTCGGGCCGGATGCACAAAATTATGAGCAAATCCTTAATTTTGCAAAGTATATAAAGGCTGTGTCTGATGCACTATATCCAGGCCTCTGTAGAGGAATAATAATTAAACCAGCTGGTAAATATAACTTGCATGTCTCAAACTATTCTGCACTTATTGAGGTAGGAAGCAATTTAGTAACTCAGGAAGAGGCAGTTGAGACTGCAAAATTGGTAGGTGAAATATTAAGTCTTGTCATCGAAAGCATAGTAGAATAGAATTTGATTATTAAAGCTAAAGTGATATAATTAATGTTAGGAAAAAATAACTAGGGGGTAAACATTTTGGATAACAACGACAAGAAAGAACCTAGAAACGAAGCGGTTGAATGGATTAAAAGTATAGTTACAGCAATTATAATTGCAGTGTTTATAAAGACCTTCATTTTTAATACAACATATGTTTTAGGAAATTCTATGTATCCAACCTTACATGAAAAGGATAGATTGTTTGCATTGAAATTTCCACTTTATTTTGGTGGCCCACATAGAGGTGATGTTGTAGTCTTAGAGGCTCCAGATAGTACAGATAAGGATTATATAAAAAGGGTTATAGGTATTGAAGGAGATAAGGTAGAAATAATTGATGGAAAGGTATATTTAAACGATGAACTTCTAAAAGAAGACTATATTGCTGATGGATCCTATACCCATATATATAATGAAAGTTTATGGATTGTACCAAAAGGGCAAGTCTTTGTACTAGGTGACAATAGAGAAGAAGGAGCTAGTAAGGATAGTAGATACTTTGGCTGTGTAGATATAGATTCTATTAAAGGCATTACAGGATTTCGATACTTCCCCTTCGATAATAGATTTGGAAAGATAAATTAGTATATTATTTCAAAAAATGGGAATTCTATATTTTGGTGATAAAATATGGAATCGAGATTAGATAGGTATAAAAAGAGGAGAAAGAGAACTTTTTTGAGATTATTTAAGACTATTATATTTATTTGCTTAATTTCTGCACTTAGCATTTTTATGTTAAGAGTTAACAAGACAATAGAAGAGTTAAACGTCATAGAAAATACTAAATTATTTGATGTTGATTTGAATGAAAAATCAATATCAATATTGGGAAAAACATATTATATAACCGTAAAATAAAGACCAGTTTTTCTGGTCTTTTATTTTACATAATATTTAAATTTTGCTATAATTATTTGGAAATGGTAGACTTTCAAAGGAGGAAAATAATGCAAGTTAAGCAAGAAAATATAAGAAATTTTTCTATAATAGCTCATATAGATCATGGTAAATCAACATTGGCAGATAGATTAATAGAAAATACTGGGATGCTTACAAGTCGTGAAATGCAGGAACAAGTATTGGACAGCATGGATTTGGAAAGAGAGCGGGGTATTACAATAAAATTAAAAGCAATAAGACTTGTTTATAAGGCAAAGAATGGTGAAGACTACATATTTAACTTAATAGATACTCCAGGCCATGTTGACTTTAACTATGAAGTCTCAAGATCACTAGCTGCCTGTGAAGGTGCTATATTAGTGGTAGATGCAACACAAGGGGTAGAAGCTCAAACTTTGGCAAATGTGTATTTAGCAATAGATCAGGATTTAGAGATATTACCAGTAATAAATAAGATAGATCTTCCTAGTGCTAGACCAGAAGAAGTAAAGAAGGAAGTAGAAGACATTATAGGAATTGATTGTGAGGATGCTCCTTTGATATCTGCGAAAGAAGGTTTAAATATAGACCAGGTACTAGAGGATATCGTGAATAAAATTCCTGCACCAACTGGGGACAAAAATGCTCCTTTAAAAGCTTTAATTTTTGACTCCTATTATGATAGTTACAAAGGAGTTACTTGTTACATTAGAGTTGTTGAAGGAACTATTAAACCTGGTATGATGATAAAAATGATGTCAACTGGAAAGTGCTTTGAAGTAACAGAAGTAGGTATAAATACTTCTAGACATGTAAGTTTAGATCAGTTAGTAGCTGGTGAAGTTGGTTATGTAACTGCTAGTATAAAAAATGTTAAAGAGGCTAGGGTAGGGGACACTATAACTGATGCTGAAAATCCTACAGAAAAGCCTTTACCAGGATATAAGAAAGTTGTACCAATGGTTTATTGTGGAATTTACCCAGCTGAGGGTGAAGAATATTCTATAATAAGAGATGCACTAGAAAAGCTACAGGTAAATGATGCAGCGCTTGTATTTGAACCTGAAACATCTGCAGCTTTAGGATTTGGATTTAGATGCGGTTTCCTTGGGTTATTGCATATGGAAATAATACAGGAAAGGTTGGAAAGAGAATTTGATTTAAATATAATTACTACAGCACCTAGTGTTATTTATAAAGTAATTAAGAAAGATGGAACATTATTAGAAATACAAAATCCAACTAATTTACCTCCTCAAGCAGAAATTGATTATATGGAAGAGCCTATAGTAAATGCATCTATAATGACACCTACTGATTATGTAGGGGCTATTATGGAACTGTGTCAAAATAAGAGAGGTACATTCCTAAATATGGAGTATCTTGAAGAAACAAGAGTTGTAATGCACTATGAATTACCTCTAAATGAAGTTATTTATGACTTCTTTGATGCTTTAAAATCCAAGACTAGAGGATATGCTTCATTTGATTATGAGCTAAAGGGTTATAGAAGAAGTGAACTAGTTAAATTAGATATATTAATAAATGGGGAATTAGTAGATGCATTCTCACTAATTGTGCATGAAGACAAAGCCTATGAGAGAGGTAGAACAATAGCAGAGAAACTAGTTGATGTAATACCAAGACATCAATTTGCTATTCCGATTCAAGCTGCAATAGGTAGTAAAATTATAGCTAGAGAAACCATTAAAGCTCTAAGAAAAGACGTATTAGCTAAATGTTATGGTGGAGATATTTCAAGAAAGAAGAAACTGCTTGAAAAACAAAAAGAGGGTAAGAAGCGAATGAGGTCCATTGGTTCAGTAGATGTGCCACAGGAGGCGTTTCTAACAGTGCTTAAATATGATGAAAAATAGTTTATAAAAGATGCATACATTTGTGTGCATCTTTTTTAGGAGTGATATAGTGAATTCATTTAGTTTATATATACACATTCCATTTTGCGAAAAAAAATGTTATTACTGTGATTTCACCTCATTTGCAAAAAATAGTGATATGCTAGAAAAATATATGTTGAATTTAAATAAAGAAATTAAATTGTATAAAGAACAATTGTCTGATTACAGCTTAAGAACTATTTTTATTGGTGGAGGGACTCCGTCATGTATTGAGCATTCCTATATTGAAACCTTATTAGAAAACGTATTTAAGACCTTTCATATGGATAATTTAGCTGAAATCACACTTGAAGCTAATCCTGGTACACTGGATAATAAAAAAATAAGCTCTTACAAGAAGATAGGTATCAATAGAATTAGTCTAGGGGTACAGTCCTTAAAGGATAATCTTCTTAATTCAATAGGAAGAATTCATACTTCTCAAGATTTTAAAGAATCTTTCTACATGCTAAGAGAAGAAGGTTTTGATAATATAAATGTTGATTTAATGTTTGGATTACCACATCAAAAGCTTATAGACTTAAAGAGTACACTTGAAGAAGTGGTAAGCTTAGATGTGGAACATATCTCCCTTTATAGTCTAATTCTTGAAGAAGAAACTCAAATTTTCAAATGGTATAAGAATGGTTTATTAGAATTACCAGATGAGGATTTAGATAGAACTATGTATCATAGTTCAATAAAATTTTTAAGAGAAAATGGATATGAGCATTACGAAATATCAAACTTTTCAAAACCGGGATATGAATGTAAGCATAATTTAGCTTATTGGAAGATAAAACCTTATTTAGGTGTAGGATTAAATAGTCATTCAAATTTATTTGGCAAAAGATTTTGGAATCACTCTACATTTACTGAATATAATTGTCTTTTAGAAAAAAAACATTTTCCAGTTGAAGGTGAAGAAAAAATTGATAGAGACATGGAAATTGCTGAATTTTGTATAATGGGTTTAAGATTGATAAAGGGAATAGACAAGTTAGAATACAGGAATAGATTTGGAGAAGATATTAAAAATAGATATGATAATGTAATTAAGAAGCATGTTCATAATGGCTTAATAATTGACGACTATAATTACGTTAAATTAACAAATAAAGGTTTGGATTTGTCTAATATTGTAGAGGTAGATTTTATGCCCTAATAGTTAAATAGGTATTGACAAAGATATCATCAAGTGATAATTTAATAATAGAATGTTAGCACTCGACTAGTTGGAGTGCTAATAGCATCCAAGATGTAGAGGTGATTAATGTGTTGGATGAAAGAAAACTTAAAGTGCTTTATGCTATTATTAATAGCTATATTATAAGTGCAGAGCCAATAGGTTCCAGGACACTATCCAAGCATTATGATCTTGGTGTAAGTTCGGCAACCATAAGAAATGAAATGTCTGATTTGGAGGAATTGGGACTATTAAATAAACCCCATTCATCAGCTGGAAGAATACCTTCAGATAAAGCATATAGATTGTACGTAGACAGTCTTCTAAAATTAGATAACTTTATACTAGATGAAAAGAAAAAACAACAGATAAAAAACATATTGGTTAGTGAATCGCAGGAAGTAGATCACTTGTTGCAAACTTCTGCAAAAGTATTGTCAGAAATTACAAATTATACAGCACTTGCAGTTTCACCTCATTTAAAATCAAGTAAAATAAAACATATTCAATTATTATCAATTGATGAGAATAAGGTATTGTTAGTATTAGTAAATAATTCAGATATTGTAAAAAGTACAATCTTCAATTTAGATAAATCAATAACCAATAATCAGCTTAATACTATTTCAAATTTCCTAAATAGTAAATTAAAAGGATTATCATTTGAGCAGCTAAATAACTTAATTGGACCTGACATTCTATATGATTTATATGAGTATAAAGACATACTCGAGAAATTAATTCCAATTATAAATAAATCTTTAGACGACTCAGAATATGTCGAATTATATTCAGAAGGGATCACAAGATTGCTAAATTATCCTGAATATAAAGATTTGGATAAAGCTAAGTCAATCTTATCTTTTATAGAGGATAAGGATTTGGTTTTAGAGATGCTAATGGATGATGCTCTATGTAATGAAATTGATATAGTAATAGGTACAGAAAATAATTATGCTCAATTAAAGAATAGTAGTATTGTGACAGCAACCTATAGTATTGGGGGCAAGACAATAGGAAAAATTGGAGTTATTGGGCCTACAAGAATGGATTATTACAAGCTAATCAATACTTTAAAATTATTTTCTATAAATATATCAGAAATATTGGAAAAACTTTTTGGAAAATAGATATGAGGTGATGTAATGAATGTAAATGATAAAGGGCTTCGTGAAGAAGACTTAAAAAATAACCAAGAAGTTGATGAGACTTCAGATGAAAAAGTAACTGAAGAATCTTCAGTGGATAATGGAAATGTTGAAAGCAAAGCTCAAAATGAAGAGGAATTAAAAACTAAAGATGAAGAAATAAATAATTTAAAAAATAAACTACTGAGATTACAGGCCGACTTCGTCAATTATAAAAAAAGAGCTGAAAAGGAAATGGAAAGTTCTATCGATTATGGTATAGAAAGTATAGTAAGTGACCTATTACCGATTATCGATAATTTTCAACGTGCAATTGATAGCGAAGTTGACAAAGAGAACAATTTTTATAAGGGCGTTAGTTTAATAGCACAACAACTCTTTGACTTACTAAAGAAAAACTCTGTGCTTGAAATTGATTGTTTAGGTAAGCCTTTTGATCCGAATTTTCATCATGCTGTATTTATGGAAGAATCTAATGAGTATGAATCAGGCGTGGTTATTGAAGTTCTACAAAAAGGCTATATGATAAAAGATAAAGTTATTAGGCCATCTATGGTTAAAGTATCAAAATAACTAATAGGGAGGAATTAAAATGGGTAAAATTATTGGAATAGACTTAGGTACTACCAACTCTTGTGCTGCAGTTATGGAAGGTGGAGAACCTGTAGTTATAACTAATATAGAAGGTAATAGAACTACACCATCTGTAGTTGCATTCACTAAGGACGGAGAAAGATTAGTTGGTGAAACAGCTAGAAGACAAGCGGTTACAAATCCAGATAGAACAATTATTTCTATAAAGAGACATATGGGCACTGATCATAAAGTAAAAATTGATGGAAAGGACTATACACCAGAAGAAATATCTGCCATGATATTACAAAAAATTAAAGCAGACGTTGAAAGTTACTTAGGTGAAAAGGTAGAAGATGCAGTTATAACCGTACCTGCATATTTTACAGATAGTCAAAGACAGGCAACAAAAGATGCTGGTAAAATTGCTGGTTTAAATGTTAAAAGAATTATTAACGAACCAACAGCAGCTGCATTAGCATATGGAATGGATAAAGAAGAAGGTCAACACAAGATAATGGTATTTGACTTAGGTGGAGGTACTTTTGATGTATCAATACTAGAAATTGGTGACGGTGTTTTCGAGGTATTATCTACTAGAGGAAATAACCGTTTAGGTGGAGACGATTTTGATGAAGCATTAATAAAGTATATAAATGAACAATTCAAGAAAGAAAATGGTGTAGATTTAACTCAGGATAAAATGTCATTACAAAGATTAAAAGAGGCTGCTGAGAAGGCTAAGAAGGAACTATCTTCAACTATGACAACAAATATTAATCTACCATTTATTACAGCAACACAATCAGGACCATTACATTTAAATATGGATATTACAAGAGCTAAGTTTGAAGAACTAACTGCTCATTTAGTAGAACAAACTTTAGAACCAGTTAGAGAGGCTCTTAAGGATGCAGGACTTACTACATCAGAGATAGAAAAAGTAATTCTTGTTGGTGGTTCAACTAGAATTCCTGCTGTTCAAGAAGCAGTTAAGAAATTAATTGGAAAAGATCCTCAAAAAGATATAAATCCTGATGAATGTGTAGCAATTGGAGCAGCAATTCAAGGTGGAGTATTAAGTGGAGAGGTAAAAGATATATTACTATTGGATGTTACACCTCTTTCATTAGGTATTGAAACTTTAGGTGGAGTAACTACTAGATTAATTGAAAGAAATACAACAATTCCTACTAGAAAATCACAAATATTCTCTACAGCATCAGATAATCAAACTTCTGTAGATATACATGTTCTACAAGGAGAAAGACAAATGGCTGCGGACAATGTAACTCTAGGAAGATTCCAACTTACAGGAATTCCACCAGCTCCAAGAGGAGTACCACAAATAGAGGTTACTTTTGACATAGACGCGAATGGTATTGTTAACGTAAGTGCTAAGGACCTTGGTACAGGTAAAGAACAAAAGATTACAATTACAGCATCCACTAAGATGTCTGACGAAGAAATTCAGCAAAAGATTAAAGAAGCTGAAAGATTTGCTGAAGAAGATAGAAAAAAGAAGGAAGCTATAGAAGCTAGAAATAATGGCGATTCTATGGTATATCAAACCGAGAAAGCATTAAAAGAACTAGAAGGTAAAATTTCAGCAGATGAGAAGGCTAATGTAACTTCTAAATTAGAAGCATTAAAGAAAGCCTTAGAAGGTGATGACATAGAAGATATAAAGAAAAAGACTGATGAATTAACACAAAGCTTCTACTCAATATCACAAAAGATGTATCAACAAGCACAAAATCAAGGTGGAAGCTCTACTCAAAATGATGATGTAGTTGATGCGGATTACGAAGTTGTAGATGAAGATGAGTAATTTTCAAGACATAAGCTAAATCCTAGGATTTAGCTTATGTTATGCATATAACAAAAAAGGCTGGTGAAAATTTTTGAGGGATTATTATGAAATTCTCGGAGTAGATAGAAATGCTACTAGCGATGAAATAAAAAGAGCCTACAGAAAGCTGGCAAAGAAATATCATCCAGATTTAAATCCCAACAATGCTGAAGCAGAGCAAAAGTTTAAAGAAGTAAATACGGCATATGAAGTCTTAAGTGATGAAAATAAAAGGGCCAGATACGATAGATATGGTGAAGAAGGGGTAAATGGTCAAGCTGGTGCTTCAGGCTTTGGCGGATTTGGGGACATTTTTGATGATATATTTGATATCTTTGGAAGCGGCTTTGGTGGCGGATATACGCAGAAGAGGAAACATGGACCAGTCAGAGGTGCCGATCTAAGATATGACTTGACATTAGAATTTGAAGAAGCTATTTTCGGAGTTGAAAAGGAAATTCAAATTAGAAGAACTGAAAATTGTTCTACATGTAATGGTTCTGGTGCTAAGCCAGGTACAAATAAAGAAACATGTCCGAAGTGTCATGGTAGTGGACAGGTAAGATATGCTCAACAATCTCCATTTGGTCAGTTTGTTCGTGTAGGTACTTGTGACCAGTGTAATGGGACAGGTGAGATAATTAAGGAAAAATGTCCTACATGTAACGGGTCAGGAAGAGAAGTAAAAAATAAGAGAATAAAGATAAAGGTACCTGCAGGAGTGGATAATGATTCTATCATCTCTGTTAAGGGTGAAGGTGAAGGTGGCCTTCGTGGAGGTAGTCCAGGTGATTTATATGTTTATATTTCAGTTAAGGAAGATGAAATATTTAAACGAAGAGGGAATAATATATACCTAAATATTCCAATATCATTTACAGAAGCAGCTTTGGGAGCAGAAATTGTTGTTCCTACCTTAGAAGGAACTGAAAAGTTCACTATTCCAGAGGGTACACAGACAGGAACTCAATTTAAGCTGAAAGGTAGAGGTGTACCTAATGTAAGAGGTGTTGGAAGAGGAGATCTATATTTTACAGTAGATGTTAAGGTTCCAACAAAGTTAACAGATAGGCAAAGAGAATTATTAATCGAACTTAGTAAGGAACAGGGAGAAGAGTTCAAGGAACAAAAAAAGAGCTTCTTTGAAAAAGTAAAGGATGCATTTAACTAACAATCACTCGTTGAGTGATTGTTTAATTATATGTAAATTGCTTTCTTAATGTCTTGGAATATCTGGTATTTTTAAAAGAATTACGTTATAATGAGTAAAGTAGATAATTATTATTGAGTTGTACCAATAAATATCCTTTATATATTTAACTTAATAAACTATTAAAAAAGGATGTGTTTATTTAATGAAGTGGTTGGAGCTACAAATCAAAACAACTCCAGAACATGAGGAATTGATATCCCAAGTATTATATGATAATGGAGCAACAGGGCTAGCCATAGAAGATCCAAACGACATATTGGAGTTTTCAAGAACAGAAAAGGATTGGGATTTCATTGATCCAAGTATTATAGATTTAGGATTTAATGGAATTGTTATCAAGGCTTATTATGAAATTAACAATGGTATTGATGAAACTATAGATAAAATTAGAGAAGAAATCGAAAAGAAACCTTTAAGAGAAGGTAGAGAACCATTAGGTAAAATAGATACATTTGAGATTGATGATAAAAATTGGGCTGATAATTGGAAACAGTATTTTAGGACAATAGTAATCAATGATCATATAGTCATTAAGCCGTCTTGGGAAGATTATGCAGAAAAAGAAGGGGATATTGTAATTGAACTTGATCCGGGTATGGCTTTTGGTACGGGATCTCATGAAACTACTATGATGTGTGCTGAAGCATTAGATAAATATGTGAATGATAAGTCAGTAGTATTTGATGTAGGTTGCGGAAGTGGAATACTAAGTATAGTTGCAGCAAAATTAGGTGCTAAGAAGGTTACAGCTATAGACTTAGATGAAACTTGTGTCAAGGTATCATTAGATAACGTAAAACACAATAATGTTGACGATGTAATTGATGTAAAACAAGGTAATTTGCTAGACATTATAGAAGGAAAGGCCAATATCATAGTAGCTAATATAATTGCAGAAATTTTAGTTGAAATGATTAAGAATATTGAAAATTATCTGGAACCAAATGGAATTTTTATTGGTTCCGGGATTATAATAGATAAAATACCAATTGTAAAGAATGCATTGGATGAGCATAATTTTATTATAAAAGAAATAAAAGAAAAAAATGGTTGGGCTTGCATAGTAGCTACAAAATAGGGTGAAAATATGCATAGATTTTTTGTTGATGAATCTCAGATTATAGATAATAAAATTTATATTAAAGGTAATGATGTTAAGCATATTAAAGATGTGCTTAGATTAAGAATCAATGATGAAATTGAAGTATCCTGTAATGGTACTACATATACCTGTAAAATAGAGGAGAGTTCTAAGGAAAATGTAGTCGTTGGAATAGTTCAATCTGTAATAGGTAAAAATGAATCACCAATAGAAATAGCATTATTTCAAGGGTTATCAAAAGGTAATAAAATGGAGTTAATACTACAAAAAGGTACTGAAATAGGAATAAAGCATTTTTATGCTGTTGCTACACATAGATCAGTTGTTAAGATAAAGGATTTAAAGAAAGAACAGAGCAAGGTTGAACGTTGGCAATCAATTGTTGAGGAAGCATCAAAACAGTCTAAAAGAGATCTTATACCTAAAGTACACGGTATTATTAGTTTTGAAGAAATGGTCCATATTTTAAAGGATGAGGCAAATATTATTGTACCTTATGAAGATGAAAAAGTCATCACAATTAAGGAAGGATTAGAACATATAAAGGAAGGAAGAATAAATATTATTATTGGTCCTGAGGGTGGGTTTGAACCATTTGAAATAGAGAATCTAAAGGCCATTAATAGTAAGGTAGTTACCTTAGGACCTAGGATTTTAAGAACTGAAACCGCAGGTCTTGTAGCATCAACTATAGTACTTTATGAAGCAGGAAATTTAGGAGTGATATAATTAATGAAAACCGTAGCGTTTCATACACTAGGATGTAAGGTTAATCAATATGAAACTGAAGCTATGGAGGAACTATTTGAAAAAAGTGGATATACAATAGTAAATGAAGATGATAAGGCCGATATTTATGTAATAAATACTTGCACAGTAACCAACTTATCAGATAGAAAATCAAGACAATTTATTAGAAAGTCAAAAAAGATAAATAAGGATTCAATAATAGCTGTTGTAGGATGTTATTCACAAGTTTCACCTGGCGAAGTTGCAGAAATTGAAGGTGTTGATGTAATAATAGGCACTAGTGATAGAAATAAAGTAGTAGAATTATGTGAAAGAGCTAGAAAAAACAATGAAAAGATTAATATTGTAAGTGATATTAAATATAATAAAGAGTTCGAAGAAATAAAAATAGAGGATATTAAATCGAAAACTAGGGCATATTTGAAAATACAAGATGGATGCAATCAATTTTGTAGCTATTGTATTATACCTTATGCTAGAGGACCAATAAGAAGTCGTAGGCTTGAAGATATTATCAAGGAGGCAGAAAAATTAGCTAAAGCTGATTTCAAGGAAATTATTTTGACAGGTATACATGTTGCCTCATATGGTAAAGACATAAAGACAACAGATCTAATTGATGTAATTAGAGGCATTAGTAAAGTTGAAGGCATTGAAAGAATTAGATTGAGCTCTCTTGAACCTACTCTTATAGATGAGGAATTTATGAAGGCAATTGTGGAGGTTGGCAAAGTTTGTGACCATTTCCACCTATCTCTACAGAGTGGCTCTAATACTGTTTTAGAAAGAATGAATAGAAAATATACAAAGGAAATATATAGGCAGAAAGTTAAGGTTATAAGAAAATTCATGCCTGATGCAGGAATAACAACGGATATAATTGTTGGATTCCCTGGAGAAACAGAATCTGAATTTATAGAAACATGTGATTTTGTTAAAGAAATTGGCTTCTCAAGGATACATGTATTTAAATATAGTCCAAGAAAAGGAACACCTGCTGCTAAGTTCGACAACCAAATAGAAGGTTATGTAAAAAACGAGAGAAGTGAAATTCTAATTAAAATTGGTGAGAAAATCGCAGATAATTTTATGGATAATTTAAAAGGAAGAAGATTAGATGTTTTGTTTGAAGAGCAAAGCAAAGGTAAAGAAAATTCCTATGAAGGTTATACAACTAACTATATCAGAGCAAGGGTTAGTTCGGAGAAGTCTCTAATAGGTAAAATAATGTCTGCTGAGGTAATTGATAAGAGTAATGAACTCTTAATTTGTAGACTTTAATAGTATCTGGATTTTATCAAGGAGGTGAAACATATGGATTGTATTTTTTGTAAGATTATTAATAAAGAGATTCCAAGTGATATTTTATATGAAGATGATAAGGTAGTAGTTTTTAAAGATTTAAACCCACAAGCACCTGTTCATCTGCTAATTGTTCCGAAAGAGCATATAGAATCTAATGAGTATATAAATGATGACAATTCAGATATTGTAGGACATGTATTTGCAGTTGCTAATAAGATATCAAAGGAAAATAGCCTAGAAAAAGGTTATAGAATAGTTAATAATTGTAAAGAGTACGGTGGACAGACTGTAAACCATATACATTTTCATCTGCTTGGAGGAAGGCAAATGTTATGGCCACCAGGCTAAAAAGATGTTGAAAAAATAAGCTATATAATGTATAATAAACTAGTATGTTAACTTAACCATAGTAGTATTGAAGCACTCTTGTAGTAGAGAGGGGAGGGAAGATAGATGTCAGAAGTTAGAGTTGGAGAAAACGAGTCTCTTGACAATGCGTTAAAAAGATTTAAAAGACAATGTGCACGTGCTGGTGTAATGGGAGAAGTAAGAAAAAGAGAACATTATGAAAAGCCAAGTGTAAGACGTAAAAAGAAATCTGAAGAAGCAAGAAGAAAGAAACACAGATTTTAATATATAAGAAGGTGAATTTATGTCCCTTAAAGAAAAGCTTATGGAAGATTTGAAAGCTTCCATGAAAAGTAAAGATACTATTAGAAAAAATACTATCACTATGGTTAGATCAGCAATAAAACAAGTTGAAGTTGATAAAAGAACAGAATTAACTGACGATGAAATATTAGATATTATATCAAAACAAGTTAAAGAGAAAAGAAGTGCTATTGAAGAATTTAAAAAGGGTTCAAGGGATGATTTAGTTAATCAGACTGAGAATGAAATAGAAATTCTTTTAGAATATTTACCTGAGCAACTTTCCGAAGAAGAAGTAGAGGAAATTGTTAAGGAGACTATTAAAGAAATAAATGCTACTTCCATGAAAGATATAGGAAGGATTATGAAAGCTGTAATGCCTAAAGTAAAAGGTAGGACAGATGGCAATATTGTAAATAAGGTAGTTAAGAAAATATTAAATTAACCTGAGTATTACTCAGGTTTTTTGTATTTAGAATACCCCCGGTTAGACCGGGGGTTCAGTGGAGCTTTAGCGATGA
>JAKELU010000011.1 GCA_022760735.1 Firmicutes bacterium FC7 | reverse complement strand
AAAATTATTTATTAATTGATACTTTGGTTTATTCAAAGTCTCACACTGTTTAATTATCAAAGGTTCAGTTGCTCAACTTGTGAGCTTCGTCGCTTTCTCGCGACGACTTATTTAGTTTAACACATTTTTTATTTTGTGTCAACATCTTTTTTTATTTTTTTGTTGACATCTATTACTGTCAACTTTTATTATCTTAATACTTTTTTGATAAAATGTCAAGGCATTTTTATCATTTTTTATTTTCTTCAGTCGAATATTGTCTCACATTATCGACTGGAAGAATAATATATCATATCTAAAACAAAAAATCAATAGTAAAGGATAAAAAAACTCTCGTTATTTTATAACGAGAGTTTTATCCATTTAATTTAATTATGCCTCATCTGCAGCATTCTTATTCAACTTCTTTTTAAGTGAGTCTGATGGTATATGGGTTTGAGTCAAATATTTTAATGCTACAAATATTAATAATATAGCTAAAGAACCTAGTACAAGATCTAACATTCCATGTGAATATATAAGCATCTTTCTTGCAATTACAAATAGTATCAACTCTAGAATTACTTTCGTGGAATGTGTTAACATCATTAGCATTAACTCAATTCCTACTATTAAAACAAGCGCATATTCTAAGAATTCATGAAATACTTCATAAGCTTCTTTTGTGCTTACAAAATAAAACTCATACATTATCTTAATTAGATCAATTATTCCCATAATAACACCTACAGCTATCAAAGCTGTAATAGTCATTTCAAGTATAAATGCAACTTTTTCTAATTTCCCTTCAATAAAATGATGATTCAATATAGCATCCCCTTCATGTATTATTCTATTAGTGTTTTTTCTACTTCTTTTCTAAGTTTATCCAAGATTCTCTTTTCAATTCTTGAAACGGTCATTTGAGATATATCTAGTTTTTTAGCAATAGAAACTTGTGTCTTTTTATTAAAGTATCTTTCCACAAGTATTTCTCTTTCAATCTCATTTAGCTTGTCCATAGTTTTCATTAAAAAATCATTATTTTCAATTTTACTAAAATATAGATCTTCCTCTCCTATTAACTCAGCTAAATTTACTTCTTTGTCATCATTATTTGAATCATAGGTAACATCCAGAGATTGTGGAGTATATACTTTACTTGCTTCTAAAGCTTCTAGTACTTCTTCTTCAGAACAATTTAAATAGTTAGCTATATCCTCTATAGTTGGTGACCTTTGTAATTGTTGACTTAATTGTATTTTTGCATTATTGATCTTCTTAGATAATTCTTGAATTCTTCTTGGAACTCTTATTGTCCAACCTTTATCTCTAAAGTATTTCTTTATCTCCCCTATAATAGTAGGTGTAGCGAAGCTTGAAAATTCATATCCCTTATCTATATCAAACCTATCTATAGCATAAATAAGTCCTATACAAGCAACCTGATAGATATCATCATATTCTATTCCCCTATTTGCATATTTTTTTGCAAGTATCTCAGCAATATACAAATGTTTTTCTATTAGAATATCACGAACTTCTTTTTCATTTTTTTCTTTATATCTTCTAAATAAGTTCCTTATACCAGCTTTATCTAGGATATTTATATTGTTATCTTCATAGTAGTTCTCATTTATCATAGACTACCATCCTCTACTCTAAAAATTTAGTCATTTCAATACCTTTTTCATTAAAAACAACCTTATCCATTAGTGATTTTATTATCAAAATACCTAATTCTCAATCTCTACTTTCATCTAATCCTTCAGGAATATTCTCTTTGACATCTGATACCTTGATTATTAGTTCATCATCCTTTATTAGAAACTCAACATCAATAGTATCTTTGTCGGTTAAGCATAAGGAGTTAGCACAAGCTTCTCCTATAGCTACCTTTATATCTTCTATTTCGTCTATATTCATTCCACATTTATTAGATATTGAGGAGGCGGTAAGTCTTACTAAACTAAAATAACCAGGATTGCTAGGGATAGATAATAGGATAGAATCATTATTCATTATCTTCACCTCTAATTATAAATAGCTTATCCAACTCAGTTATATCAAAAAGCTTTCTTATATTTGGTTTTATGTTTGTCAAATAAATCTTATGGTCTGCTTCTTTTACTCTTTTTAAAATACCAATTAAAGCGCCTAGACCTGTACTATCTATATAATCTAATTTTTTGCCATCTATTAATAAATCTGCATTTTTTTCTTCAAAGGATTTGATAGCCTGGTCTTTAAAAATATCAGATGTATATATATCCATATCACCTTCAAGAGTAAAGACCCATTTATTCTCTTCATTACAAAATCTAACATCCGTATTAAATGACACCTTAAAACCCCCCTTAAGTATTGAAGCTACATTAATTTTATACTAAATAAAAGATAATGTAAAGTAATACAATTACAACCTTAGTCTTCTTCTACATATTTAGCTACTGCTACAACTCTATCATCATTCATCTTCATTAAAGTAACACCTTGAGTGCTTCTTCCCATAACTGAGATATCTTTAGAATTCAATCTTATAATAATTCCACTATAGGATATCATCATGATGTCGTCATTTTCATTTATAACCTTAGCTGAGACGATATCACCTGTCTTTTTCTTAATATTATATGTCTTTAGACCTTTTCCACCTCTAAGTTGTAATTTGTATTCATCAATTGGGGTTCTTTTTCCATATCCATATTCTGTTATTACTAACAAATGATGGTTATCTTCAATTAAATCTGCAGCAACCACCTCATCACCATCATTTAAGGTAATACCTTTAACTCCTGAAGCATTTCTTCCCATTTCTCTTACTTCAGTTTCACTAAATCTTATTGCCATACCTTTTTTAGTTACTAGGATTACCTCTCTATTTCCTTCAGTCATTTTTACTGAAATTAATTCATCTCCATCCTTAAGGTTAATAGCAATAATACCATTTTTTCTGATATTTGAGAATTGATCTAATCCAGTTTTCTTAACGAGACCATTCTTTGTGATGAAGATTAAATTATTCTCTGGCTGATATGAAGATAAAGGTATAACTGCGTTTATCTTTTCATCACTGTCTATATTTAATAGATTTATTATTGCTGTACCTTTAGCTTGTCTTCCAGCTTCAGGAATTTCATATGCCCTCATCATATAAACTCTACCTTTGTTAGTGAAGAAAAGAATCATATCATGAGTAGAAGCGATAAATAGATTCTCTACAAAGTCTTCCTCTCTTGTAGTTAATGCTGCTACTCCCTTTCCGCCTCTTTTTTGCTGCTTATAAGTGCTTTCAGGCATTCTCTTAACATAGCCAAAATGAGTTAATGTAATAATTACATCTTCCTCTTCAATCATATCTTCAATGTTAATTTCATTAGCAGAAGGCATTATCTTAGTTCTACGCCCGTCACCATATTTTTCCTTAATCTCATTTAACTCTTCTTTTATAATATTAAGCACTAATCTTTCATTAGCTAAAATCTCAGTCAATCTATTAATTTCTTTAATTAAAGCTTCATATTCAGCTTCTAACTTATCTCTTTCTAGGCCTGTTAGCCTTCTTAATCTCATATCAAGAATTGCCTGAGATTGTTTCTCTGATAATCCAAATTGCTCCATTAATCTTGTCTTAGCTGTATTATCATCTTTGGATCCTCTGATTATCTTTATTACTTCATCAATATTGTCTAATGCAATTTTTAAACCTTCTACAATATGAGCTCTTTCCTCAGCCTTTGTCAAATCAAATTGAGTTCTTCTTCTTATTACATCAATTTGATGGTTAAGATAATGGGTTAACAATTCCTTTAGGTTTAAAATTTTTGGCTCATTATTAACTAGCGCAAGATTAATAATCCCAAAAGTAGTCTGCATTTGTGTTTGTTTATATAGGTTGTTAAGAACTACATTTGGATTTGCATCTCTCTTTAGTTCAATAACAATCCTCATTCCTTCTCTGTCAGACTCGTCCCTTAAATCTGAAATACCTTCAATTTTCTTATCTCTTACATACTCTGCAATTTTAGAAATAAGAGCTGCTTTATTTACTTGATAAGGTATTTCAGTTACAACTATCCTATCTCTACCTTTACCATTTTGCTCTATTTCCGCAACTGCCCTTAGTATAACTTTACCTCTACCAGTCTTATAAGCATCCATTATTCCCTCTTTACCCATAATATGGGCACCTGTAGGAAAATCTGGCCCTTTTATGACTTTTGCTAGCTCTTCAATAGTTACATTTTCATTATCTATTAATAAAGAAATACCATCTATTACTTCCCCTAAATTGTGTGGAGGTATGTTGGTAGCCATACCTACAGCTATACCGGAAGAACCATTAACTAATAAATTAGGAAATCTACTTGGTAAAACAACAGGTTCTTTAAGTGTCTCATCAAAGTTAGGCATAAAATCAACTGTTTCCTTGTTGATATCCCTAAGCATTTCTGTAGCTAATCTTGACATCCTAGCTTCAGTATAACGCATTGCTGCTGCCCCATCACCATCAACAGAACCGAAGTTACCATGTCCATCTACTAGTAGATATCTTGTATTAAAGTCTTGAGCAAGTCTTACCATTGCTCCATAAACAGAACTGTCACCATGTGGATGGTACTTACCTAATACGTCCCCTACTACTCTAGCAGATTTTCTATATGGTTTATCAGGGTCCATCCCCAATTCATCCA
Organism: Firmicutes bacterium FC7; assembly: GCA_022760735.1. Taxonomy (GTDB): domain Bacteria; phylum Bacillota; class Clostridia; order Tissierellales; family Tissierellaceae; genus UBA3583. Next base: position 67,522 of record JAKELU010000011.1, on the reverse strand, counting down.
TTGCATACAATATTCTTCTATGAACAGGTTTTAAACCATCTCTTACATCTGGGAGGGCACGACTTACTATAACACTCATAGAATATTCAAGATATGATTTTCTCATATCATCTTCTATGTTTATGTCTATTAATTTACCTTGATTTTCGTTATCCATTTTATCCCTCCTAAATATCTAAGTTTTTAACAAACCTTGCATTTTCTTCTATAAATTCTCTTCTAGGCTCTACCTTATCACCCATAAGCATTGTAAATATTTCATCAGCCGCAACAGCATCCTCGATATTTACCTTAAGTAAAATTCTTTTTTCCGGATCCATTGTAGTATCAAATAGCTGATCAGCATTCATTTCTCCAAGACCCTTATATCTTTGTATTGAATAATTGGATCTTCCTATTTCATCTAAAAGATTATCAAGTTCTCTATCACTATAGCAGTAATATTCTTTTTTACCTTTAGTTACCTTATATAGTGGTGGTTGGGCAATATAAACGTGTCCCTTTTCTATTAACTCCTTCATATATCTATAGAAGAAAGTTAATAAAAGAGTTCTAATATGGGCACCATCTACATCGGCATCGGTCATTATTATGATTTTTCCATATCTAAGCTTTTCTATGTTAAAGTCACTACCAATACCAGTACCAAAAGCTGTTATCATTGCCTTAATTTCATCAGATCCTAAAACCTTATCTATTCTAGCCTTTTCAACATTCATTATTTTACCTTTTAGTGGTAGAATAGCTTGGAATCTTTTATCTCTACCCTGTTTAGCACTACCACCCGCTGAATCCCCCTCTACGAGATAGATTTCAGTCTCATTTATATCGCTTGATTGACAGTCTGCTAACTTACCAGGTAGTGTAGTATTATCAAGAATACTTCTTTTTCTTGTTAATTCTCTTGCCTTTCTCGCAGCATCTCTTGCCCTCTGAGCACTTACAGCTTTTTCTAAAATTACCTTGGCATCTCTAGGATTTAATTCCAAATAATCAGTTAAAAACTCAGTAACTACTGATTCAACTATGCCACGAGTTTCACTATTTCCCAATTTACCTTTAGTTTGTCCTTCGAATTGAGGATCAGGTAGTTTTACTGATAAAACAGCTGTAATGCCTTCTCTAACATCTTCACCAGCAAGATTTTGGTCTTTTTCTTTTAAAATATTAGTCTTTCTTCCATAGTCATTGATTACTCTAGTAAGAGCTGACCTTAATCCAGATAGATGGCTACCTCCATCATGGGTATTTATATTATTTGCAAATGTAAATATATTTTCATTGTAACCATCTGTATATTGAATTGCCAATTCTACAAGGGTATCATCTTTTACTGTTTCAAAGTATATAACGTCCTTATGAATTGGGTTTTTATTTTTATTAATATATTCTACAAATGATTTGATTCCACCTTCATAGTGGAATTCTTTCTTTTTGTCACTTCTTTGATCTTCTAATATGATCTTTACACCTTTATTTAAAAAGGCCATCTCTCTAAATCTATTTTCTAAAACAGAAAATTCAAATTCTACAGTTTCAAATATTTCAGCATCTGGTTTGAATTGTATGAATGTTCCTGTTGAATCTGCATGGCCTATTTCCTCTAAAGTTGAAGTAGGAATCCCCCTTTCAAACTTTTGCATATATTCCTTGCCATTTCTCTTTACTTTTGCTATTAGCCATTCAGACAATGCATTAACTACTGATACACCAACTCCATGTAGTCCTCCTGATACTTTATAAGCACCATTATTAAACTTTCCACCTGCATGTAGTATTGTAAGTACAGTTTCTACAGTTGATTTACCTGTTTGAGGATGTACCTCTACTGGTATACCACTACCATTATCTGCAACAGATATTGAACCATCCTTGTATATTTTAACAATAATAGTATCACAAATTCCTGCTAAAGCCTCATCTATACTATTATCAACTACTTCATAGACCAAATGATGTAGACCTTTAGGTCCTGTGCTACCTATATACATCCCAGGTCTTTTTCTAACAGGCTCAAGTCCAGTTAGTACCTGAATATCACTGGCCGTATAATGTCTGTTGTTGTTTTCGTTAGTCATTTGTTTCCCTCCTATCTAATTCCTTATGTCTATGCAATAAAGAATTAGATGATATATTCGATAAATATAATTTTAATTTATTTTTACTGTTTTTTCCATTATTTTTTTCATCTTTTGCAATTACATAGCTCTTTATATCATCAACGTGATTAATTAAACTTCCACTTTCAATTAATCTTTTTATAAATTCGGCATTTTCTCTAGAACTATCAACAGATTTTTTATCTAAAATAAATAAAATATCTTTCTCAAATAAAGATACATTGTCACCTAAGTGGATAATCATATTCAACACCTTTTTTCTAACTTACCATTTTCAATAAAGAATATAGACTTATTATAATTACCAAATGACCTAATGTCTACAGCATCAGTTACTGTTATAAAAACCTGTATTTCATTAAATAATCTAGTAAGGTATTTTCTTCTTTCTTCATCAAGTTCAGAAAATACATCATCTAATAAAACTACTGGATAAGTTCCAATTTGATTTTTTATTAGGTCTACCTCTGATAATTTTAAAGTTAATACCAATGTTCTTTGTTGGCCTTGAGAGCCATATATTTTAACTTCTTTACCATTTATGTTAAATATAATGTCATCTCTATGAGGACCTATTTCCGTAGTTCCATATTCTATATCCCTTTTAATATTTTTCTTTAATAAATTAAAGTAGACTTTTTCTATTTCATCACGATTATTTGACATTGGAACATTAGAATAATAACTTAAAGATAAGTTTTCCTTGTTCATAGTGAGATTATGGTGTATTGTCTTACAACTCTTATACAACTCATCTAAGAATTTTTGTCTTTCTATAATAATACTTGTACCTATCTTAGTTATTTGCATGTCAAATACATCTAGCAAACTCAATAGATCTTTATTTTGTCTGCTAGATTTTAAGAGATTGTTTCTTTGAAAAAGTATTTTATTGTACCTGTTAATATTATAATTATAGACTGGCTTTAGTTGAGAAATACACTGGTCCATAAATGTTCTTCTCTCAATCGGCCCATCCTTAATTAATTTTAAATCATCAGGGCTAAATACTACTACGCTTAAGCCAGTATTTAATTCTTTGAAACTTTTTATTTCCGACCTATTAATCCTTATAATTTTGGGCTTTTCTCTATCCAGCTTTATTTCTACAAACTTTTCAAATCTTTCATTTTTTATATTAGCACCAATATAAGCTTCTTTTTTTTCAAAATTAATTATATCCTTATCTCGATTACTTCTAAAGGATTTACCTGCAGAGCACATATATATGGCCTCGAGTAAATTGGTTTTTCCTTGCGCATTTTTTCCAATAAATACATTAATATTTTTGTTAAAGTTAACATTAATACTGTGATAATTCCTAAAGTTAATTAACCTTATATTTTCTACATTCAAAAATTACACCCCTTAAACGAGGTAAATTCTTTCTACCTCGCTATACAACAATATATTTATCGTAGCCTTCAACTTCGATAATATCGCCTTTTCTAATTTTTTTACCTCTTTGAACGATTATTTCACCATTTACCTTAATCATTTCATCAGCTATCATAAGCTTTGCCTGTCCTCCAGTTTGAGCTACTTCTGCAAGCTTCAAAAATGAATCTAACTTAATATAATCAGTTGTAATATTAATTTCTTTCATAAATCTTCCTCCAATGAGCTGTAGGATTTTTATCGGAATGAGCTTTTAAATTATACCTATTAAAAGTCGTCTTGTGCAAGTCTTACTGGCAACACTAAATAAGTATAGCTTTCATCATCTACCCCATTTATTATACATGGATTTAAACTCCCCATAAATTTAAGTTCTATTTCCTCGGATTCCATTATCTTTATACCTTCTAATATATATCTAGAATTAAAAGCAATATTTAGATTCTCTCCATCTTGTGTAGAATCTATTTTCTCATAAACATCTCCTATTTCTGAGTTTGACCTTATAATTACATTGTTATCCATAATACTTAGTTTTATTAAGTTTGCCTTCTCTTCTTTAGCTAATAGTGATGCTCTTTCAAGACCATTTTGGAATTCTCTTCTATTTACTATAACGCTAGTCTTGTGATCCTTTCTCATTATGTCCTTATAGTTGAAGAATTGGCCTTCAAGTAATCTAGAATATACAATAGTGTCACCTATATTGAAAACAACTTGACCAGGAGCTGCACTTATATTAATATCCTCTTCCCTATCTTCAAGTATTTTGTTTAACTCATTTAATGATCTACCAGGTATAATAATCTTTAAGTTTATATCTGATTTAGTAGGAATCTTTCTTAAGGCTAATCTATAGCCATCAAGGGATACAAATGAAATGATATTATCCTGTATTTCTAGTAGTACACCAGTTAAAGAAGGTCTAGTTTCATCCTGCGTTGTTGCAAAAACAGTCTGTCTGATTGCATTTTTAAATAAGTCTTTTGGTAGAACAAAGTTTTTCTCTTCAACTATTGTTGGTAAATCTGGATAATCATTACCCGGATTACCTATAATATTAAATTCTGAATTCTCACATATAATGTTAACTTTATTATTCTTAACATTTATATGAACAGGAGCATCTGGAAGCTTCTTTATAATATCACCAAATATTTTTGAATTAACTACTATTGAACCTTCTTCTAATACTTGACAATTAACAAATGTTTCAATGCTTATTTCTAAATCTGTAGCAGTTAGTTTTATTTTATCATTCATTGTTTCAATCAAAATACCATCTAGTATTTGTAATGTAGTTTTGGAAGATATTCCTCTTTGAGCTATATTTATATGTTTTGATAAATCCTTTTGATTGATTACAAATCTCATTCCAATTCCTCCTTAAAAAAATAGAAATAATAAATAATAATTATAGTAGTAATAGTAGTAGGACATGTTATTATGTGGATAAGTTAAATCTTGTGGAAAAATCGAGAGTTTAATGAATTTAATAACATGTGGATAAGTCTAAATAATTATTAAAAACAATCCACAAAGCCATGATTATTGTCCCTTTAATTCTTCTATTATATTATCCAATTTTCTTTTTAAATTAGCATCGCTAGATAAATCAGAACTTACCTTTTCACATGCATGAATAACAGTAGTGTGATCCCTTCCACCAAATTCATCTCCGATCTTCGGAAGAGATAAATCTGTTAATTCTCTAGTTAGATACATTGCAATTTGCCTTGGATAAGCAATTGCTCGAGTTCTTCGTTTAGAGTTAAAGTCTTCAATTTTTATCTTAAAGTGTTTAGATACAGCTTCCTTAATAGTGTCTACAGTTATTTCTACAGGTTTGTTATTTGATAATATATCCTTCAAGGCTTCTTCAGCCAGTTGTTGAGTTATTTCTCTATTGGTTAATGATGAATAGGCAACTACCCTAATTAGTGCTCCTTCTAATTCTCTAATATTTGATTGTATTTTGGTTGCTATATATTGCATTACATCATCAGTTACATCAATGTTTTCCACATTTGCCTTTTTCCTAAGTATAGCAATTCTTGTTTCTAGATCAGGTGGTTGAATATCAGCTATTAACCCCCACTCAAATCTTGATCTTAATCTATCTTCTAAGGTTGGAATTTCTTTTGGTGGTCTATCACTTGAGATGATAATTTGCTTGTTATTTTCATGTAATGCATTAAATGTATGGAAAAACTCTTCCTGAGTTCCTTCTTTTCCAGCAATAAACTGTATATCGTCTATTAATAGGACATCAATATTTCTATATTTATTTCTAAATTCTTCATTTCTATATTCACGAATCGAATTTATTAGCTCATTTGTAAATTTTTCAGATGAGACATAAACTACTTTTGAATCGGGATTCTGACTTAGTATGTAGTGCCCTATTGCATGCATTAAGTGAGTTTTACCAAGTCCAACGCCGCCATAGATAAATAGAGGGTTATAGGCCTGTGCAGGTGCTTCAGCTACAGCTAGAGAAGCTGCGTGAGCAAATCTATTACTATTGCCTATGACGAAGGTGTTAAAAGTGTATTTTGGATTCAATTGGGACCTTTGATTACTTTCAGAAACTTCCTGTACTATATTTTGTGTGTTACTAGTGCTTGTCTCTTCTCCTGGAATAATAAACTCAATATCATAATCGTAGCTAGCCACCTGTTTTATTGAGTTTTTAATTAAATTGTAATATCTACCCTTTAAGATACCTTTAGTAAAGTCATTTGGAACGGCTAAAATTATTTTGTTATTTGAAAGGCTTATAGGTTCAATAGATTTTAACCAAGTATTGAAACTAACTTCAGTCAGTTCTACCTTAATAACATTTAGGACATCATTCCAAAGGGTATCCAAATTTGATGCCATAAAATAACCTCCTACAAAAAAAGATAAAATAAAAAAACTTATCAACATAAATATCAACAAAAATAGATAAAATAGTAAGGATACTTTAACCAAAAAAATTAATTTAAACCTGTGGATAACAAATCAACATTTTGTTAATAATGGTTAAAAAAAGTTTAAGTAAAAAAATTGACCACAATATTAACATTTTTGATTTGTGGACAAAAACTTAAACCAAACTCAAAAAATTGCAAATTTTTTTGTATAAAAATAAAGTTATGCACAATTAATCCACATTCTGTGTATAACTTTGTGGATTTTTATAAAAATAAAAGTTATCAACACCTTATTTAATAATATCAAAAGTTGTATTTATAATCAACAAAATTATCCACAATACTAACTGGTTGTTAATAACTTATAAAGAGGTCATTAATAGTTAAAATTCTTGACATAGTAATGACAAATCAATATAATCAATAGTAGTGTCTATAAATAGAAAACTCTATATTTGTATATATAGGTATTATTCTAAGGAGGTGTATGTAGATGAAGAGAACTTATCAACCTAAGAAAAGACAAAGAAGCGTTGAACATGGTTTTAGAAAAAGAATGAAGACTAGATCTGGTAGAGCAATATTAAAAGCAAGAAGAAGAAGAGGAAGAAAGAGATTGACAGCATAGGGCCGCTATTTTTTTGTGGCCTTTTTAAGCATTAGGAGAAATTTGCGAATAAATTTCTTCTTAGGAGTTTTGAAATGGAAAAAAAGTATAGATTAAGAAAAAATTTAGATTTTAGAAAAGTATACAATAAAGGAAAGAATTTTTGGAATCGTAATTTGGTTTTGTATGTAAAGAAAAATGAGTTAGAAGAGACAAGATTGGGTATTACGGTTACAAAAAAGATTGGAAATGCTGTTGTAAGAAATAAGGTTCGTAGAAGAATTAGAGAAATTTATAGACTTAATTTATACCGAATAGAGCAAGGTTATGATTTGATTATAATTCCCAAGAAGAATGTAACTGAGATTTCATATAAAGAATTGGAGAATGCGTTTATACACATATTGAAGATTTCGGACATGTTAAAGGATTAGGTGTAAAAATGGCTAAAATAGCTATTTTTTTAATCAAATTTTATCAAAGAATAATATCTAAATATATACTAATAGGAAGAAATTGCAGATTTTATCCGACTTGTTCAGAGTATTCCCTTCAGGCGTATACTAAATATGGATTTTTGAAAGGGTCTTATTTGACAATTAGAAGAATATTAAAATGTCATCCATTCCATGAAGGAGGGTATGATCCGCTTAAATGATAGGGGGTTAGTTAATGACAGCGTTTTTAGGTAATATCTTAGGTGCGCTATTGAAATTCGTTTATGATATGGTATCAGCAATTGGGGAAGAACCAGGATATATATCCTTTTATGCAATAGCAATTATTATTACTACTATATTATTTAAGTTAATTTTATTACCTGTGAGCTTGTCCCAAGCAAGATCAACTAGGAAAATGAGTGAAATACAGCCTTTAATTCAACAAATACAGGCTAAATATAAAAATGATCCTCAAACAATGCAGATTAAATTACAGGAAGTTTATAAGAAGCATAATTATAATCCTGCATCAGGATGTTTGATTCTATTAGTTCAATTACCTATAATATTTGCATTTTTTGCAGTTTTTAGAGAACCAGCAAAATATGCATTTACTGAGCCAGGCTTTTATGAAGCTATGAATAAAACATTCTTTTGGATAAAAAACTTAGATCAACCAGACCCATTATTATTTGGTTTTCCATTATTAGCTGCTGTAACAACTTATTTTCAAACTTTAACAATGCCTTCCGCTGCAAATGCAGATCCAAAGACAGCACAGACTCAAAAGTCAATGAACACATTTATGCCTATAATGATTTTCTTTGTAACTAGAGGATTTGCTGCAGGTTTGGCTTTATATTGGGTAGTAGGTAATATATTTACTATTATTCAACAATTGATATCTAGAAGGTCTTTACTTAAGGTTAAGGAGGAAAAATAGATATGAGATTTGTAGTTAAGACAGCTAAAACTGTTGAGGAAGCTTTACAAGAAGCACTAGTTGAATTAGATGCTAAGGAAGATGAAGTTAAAGTTGAAGTTATTGATGAACCAAGTAAAGGCTTATTTGGATTAATTGGTGCAAAAGAAGCAAAGATCATGGTTTCCTTAATTAATGATCCGGTTGAAATATCCGATAATTTTCTATCAAATGTATTGAAACTAATGGGTATCGAAGCTACAAACTTAATTAAAAAGGAAGGCAACAACCTGATTGTTGAAATAACTGATATATCTCCTACTGATATGGGAATCTTAATAGGAAAAAGAGGTAATACCCTTGATTCAATCCAATATTTATTAAGCCTAGCTGTAAATAAAAATAGAGAAGATTATATAAAAGTAATTATAGATTCTGAAGGATATAGAGCAAAAAGAGAGGAGACATTAAAGAAGCTTGCTAATAAAATGGCTGAAAAAGCTAAATTTAGTAAGAGACCTGTAAAGTTAGAGCCTATGAATCCATATGAAAGAAGAATTATACATTCTACACTTCAAAATTATGATGGCGTAACTACTTACAGCGAAGGAGAAGAACCTTTTAGAAGAGTTGTAATTGTTTCAAAGTAGAATATATATTTTGTATAAAGCCCCATGAATTTAAATTTCTTAGGGCTTTTTTGTTTATTAAAGGATTTGACTATTGTTTTATGGTTATAATTATTAGTTAAAGAGGTGATATTATGTCAGATACAATAGCTGCTATTTCAACTGCAGTTGGTGAAGCTGGAATTGGTATTGTAAGATTAAGCGGCAGTAATGCTTTAGATATAGGATATGAAATCTTTAAGGGTTCAAAGGTTCAGTCAAAGGATGAAATAAAAAATAGAAGATTAACATATGGTCATATATTCGATGGTGAAAAAGTATTAGATGAGGTTCTTATAGCTTTTATGAAGGCACCTTTTACTTATACGAGAGAAGATATGGTTGAAGTTTATTGTCATGGTGGTATAATTTCTGTAAAAAATATTTTAGAATTAGTTTTAAGAAAAGGAGCCAGATTAGCTGAACCTGGAGAATTTACAAAAAGAGCATTTTTGAATGGAAGATTAGACTTGGCTCAAGCTGAAGCGGTTATTGATATTATAAGGTCTAAGACTAATAAGAGTATGGAAGTTTCATTGAATCAGTTAGAAGGAAGTCTATCTAATAAAATTAAAGAAATAAGGGATATTTTATTAAGTATGATAGCTCATGTAGAGGTATCTATAGATTTTCCTGATGAAGATGTTGAAGTTGCAACCTTAAATGAGTTAGAAGAAAATGCAATGGTAGTAAAGGAAAAAATATCTTCTTTACTTGTAACTGCTGATAGGGGTAAAATTCTTAGGGATGGTTTAAACACAGTTATTCTAGGGAAGCCAAATGTAGGTAAATCTTCATTACTAAATGCAATATTAAGGGAAAATAGAGCAATTGTAACTGATGTACCAGGAACAACTAGAGATATTATTGAAGAATACGTAAATATTGATGGAATTCCTTTAAGGATAATTGATACTGCTGGTATAAGAGATACATCAGATATAGTAGAAAAAATCGGAGTAGACAAGGCTAGACAGATAGTAAATGATGCGGACTTAATAATTGCTATTTTTGATCTATCTAGGGAATTAACTGATGATGATAAGGAGATAATTGATCTAATTAAAAATAAGAAGACTATTATATTACTAAATAAATCAGATTTACCTAAGAAATTTGATGAAGATTACTTTAAGAATTTGTTCAGGGATAAAGAAATTATAACAACGTCTATTGCTTCAGGTATTGGAGTAGACCAGCTTGAGGCAAGTATTAGAAATATGTTTTATAAAGGTGAAGTTGAAGTAAAATCAGATATAGTAGTAAATAATTTAAGACATAAAAACCAGTTAGAAAAAGCTTATAATAATATAGTAAGCTTTATAAATGATTTGCAGGCTTCGGTACCATTAGATTGTTTAGAGGTAGATTTAAAGAATTGCTGGGAAAATTTGGGTGAGATTTCTGGAGATACTGTTTCTGAAGATATTTTGGATAAGATATTCTCAGAATTTTGCATAGGAAAATAAATAAAAATAAAAATTACAATGCACGATTCATAATTGTTAAGATATTAGAAAATAATTGTGAACTGTGCATTGTTAACTGACACATTAGAAAGGTGAAAAAGGTATGGAAAAGATTAAACACTATATTGCAGATGAATTCGATGTAGTAGTTATTGGAGCTGGACATGCAGGGGTTGAAGCAGCATTAGCAAGTAGTAGATTAGGAATGAAAACTCTAATTATGACTATTAGTTTAGATGCCATTTCTGCTTTATCTTGTAATCCTAATATAGGGGGAACTGGAAAAGGACATTTAGTAAGAGAAATAGATGCCCTTGGTGGTGAAATGGCCTTGAATATTGATAAATCATTTATTCAAAGTAGGATGTTAAATACATCAAAGGGACCAGCAGTTCATTCTTTAAGAGTACAAGCTGATAAGAAAAAGTATCATACTGAGATGAAAAAGGTACTTGAAAATGAACCTAATTTAACTCTAAGACAAGGTGAAGTTATAGATATTTTATTTGAGGATAATGCTGTAGCTGGAGTTGTAACTAGAACTGGCGCTATTTATAAGACTAAGGCTGTTGTTGTAGCTACTGGAACTTATCTAAGAGGTAGAGTTTTTATGGGTGAAGTAAATTATTCATCTGGTCCAGATGGTAGATTCCCATCAATAGAGCTTTCAGAATCCTTAGAAAAGAAAGGCTTTAGCTTAAGAAGAATGAAAACAGGTACTCCAGCAAGAGTACACAGTGACAGTATTGATTATTCTGTTATGGAAGAACAACCTGGAGATGAAGAAATAGTACCATTCTCATTCTTAAATATGGATAAGAAGTTCGATATCAAACAGGTACCATGTTATTTAACATATACTACTCCAAGAGCTCATGAAATTATAAGAGAAAATTTATTAAGATCACCTATGTATTCTGGTGAAATAGATGGGGTAGGACCTAGATACTGTCCGTCTATTGAGGATAAGGTTGTAAGATTCTCAGATAAAGATAAGCATCAAGTTTTCATTGAGCCGGAAGGATTAGATACTAAAGAAATGTATGTACAAGGTGTAAGTACATCATTACCTGAGGAAGTTCAAATCCAAATTTATAAGAATATAATTGGGTTAGAGAATGTTAAATTCATGAGACCAGCTTATGCTATTGAATATGATTCAATTGATCCTACAATACTAAAGAGAACTTTAGAGCATAAAGAAATAAAAAATCTATTCTTTGCAGGACAAATCAATGGTTCATCAGGTTATGAAGAAGCAGCTTCTCAAGGACTAATAGCTGGAATAAATGCTGCACAGAATATAAAAGGGAAAGAACCATTTATTCTTGATAGATCAGAAGCATATATAGGAGTTCTTATTGATGACCTAGTTACTAAGGGGACAAATGAACCATATAGAATGATGACATCAAGAGCTGAGTATAGACTAACTCTTAGACAGGACAATGCTGATTTAAGATTAACAGAAAAGGGATACAAATTAGGTTTAGTATCTGAAGAAAGATATAAAAAGATGTTAATAAAAAAAGAAGCTATAGAAAAAGAGTTAGAAAGACTTAAGAATGTTATAATAGGTCCAACAGAGGAAAATAATAAAAAATTGGAAGAAATAGGGACGACACAAATTAAGGGGCCTATTAGCCTCTATGAGCTCATTAAACGTCCAGAGGTACAATATGATGACACTGCTTCTTTAGATGCAAATAGAGGCCAATTACAAAGAGAAGTTAGATTGCAAGTAGAAACGCAAATTAAATATGAAGGCTATATTAAGAAGCAAATGATTCAAATTGAGCAATTTAAGAAATTAGAGAATAAAAAGTTATCACCTGATGAAGATTATTCATTAATAAAAGGCTTAAGTAATGAAGCAAAACAAAAGCTAAATAAATTTAAACCTGATTCTGTAGGTCAAGCTTCAAGAATATCTGGAGTTTCACCATCTGATATCAATGTATTGTTAATATATTTAGAACAGAGAAAAAGGAGTGTCAAGTCTAATGACTGATATAGGAACTTTGGTAGAGGGAATAGAAGATCTTAAAGTAAACTTAAGTGATATACAACTGGAACAGTTTAGAAGATATAAGGAATTATTAAAGGAATGGAATAATAAAATTAACCTTACATCTATAATAGATGATGTAGAAATAGATCAGAAACATTTTTTAGATAGCTTATCGCCAATTACTACAGGCTTATTTAATGGAAGTAAAAAAGTTATTGATATAGGTACAGGTGGTGGATTTCCAGGCGTTCCTTTAAAGATTGCAAATCCCGAACTAGATGTATTATTATTGGATAGTTTAAATAAAAGAATAACTTTTTTAAATGAGGTTATCAAGGAATTAGAACTTAAAAATATAGAGGCTTTACATGGAAGAGCGGAAGAATTAAGTATAAAACCGCAGTTTAGAGAGCAGTATGATATTTGTGTTTCACGGGCTGTTGCTCAACTTAATACACTAAGTGAGTATTGTTTGCCTTTTGTAAAAGTAGGTGGTTATTTTATTTCTATGAAAGGCCCTGATGTTGAAGAGGAACTTGAAAATAGCAAGAAAGCTATAAAGCTTTTAGGAGGAAAATTAATAGAGACTAAATATATTGATATTCCTAAGAGCGATATTAGACACTCTTTGATAATAATAGAAAAAATAGAAAATACTCCGACAAAATATCCTAGAGGTGGAGGTAAACCTAGAAAAAATCCTCTATAAATTTATCGAAAAATGTATGAAAATAATTGGGAAATAATAAAGGAATTAAAATAATTAATAGAGAATAATTGGAATATATCGAATCTAACGCTAAAGAAAAGAGGGGTAATATGAGCTTACAACGTGAGATTAAGTATATTCCAATTAGTTCTATTAGGCCAAATCCATATCAACCAAGGAAAAATTTTGACCTAAAGGGTTTAGAGGAGTTGTCTCTTTCAATAAAATCCTTTGGGATAATTCAACCTATAAGTGTGAGAAAGATATCGGATGAAAGCTATGAGTTAATTGCGGGAGAGAGAAGGTTAAGAGCTTCTGAATTAGCAAATCTGACGGAGATTCCTGCAATAGTGGTTGAATATAGGGACAAAGAGTCTGCAATGGTGGCTATGGTAGAAAACCTTCAAAGAGAGAATTTGAATTTTATAGAAGAAGCAGAAGGTTATAACAGCCTTATTGAGGATCATCATTTTACCCAGTCTGAATTAGCAGAGAAATTGGGGAAATCCCAATCTACTATTGCTAATAAACTAAGATTACTTAAACTACCACCTGATATTCAAAGAACTTTAGTTGAAGAAAATCTCACTGAACGACATGGAAGAGCACTTTTAAAACTACCAGATGATAATTTAAGAAGAATAGTGTTGGATAAAATAATAAATAATAATTTAAATGTCAACGGTACTGAAGCTTTGGTTGAAGATCTTCTTGATAATATTAGAAAAAAAGATGAAAAGGCTTATAAGCAAAATATAAAGTCACTTATAAATGTTAGAATTTATTTAAATACTATAAAAAAGGCTTATAGAGCTATTAAGGAATACGGAATTAAGGCTGAATATGGTGAAGAAGATAAGGGAGATTATGTTTTAGTTACTATAAAAGTTCCTAAAACCTCATAAATACACGGTTTAGAAGAGTATGTTCCACGTGGAACATATCAAAAATAATTTGTGATTCAAAAAGCTTCAATATATATTTTTCATATTGGAGCTTTTTTTATTTTGTTTTAGATATATTTTCTGTTATTATATATATAACGAGTAAAATAAGGTATTAAATTTATTTATACTTAAAATGACATGTTATATTTTGAATTATTAAATAGATTAAAGTTATAAGTTCTAATATCGTTGCAATTGTATAAAATAGTTGCTGCGAATTATTTTAATGTTTAAATGAGGCAAGCAGTATTATCTTATAATAGCATTAGAATTATTTTTATTTAATTTAAACAGATTGAGTAAGAAGAAAATAGGAAAAGATTGAGGTGTAAGATGTGGGAAAAATAATTGCTGTTTTTAATCAGAAAGGTGGTGTTGGTAAGACTACCACTACAATAAATCTATCTGCGGGGTTAGGCAAACTAGATAAAAAAGTTTTATTGGTAGATATTGACCCACAAGGAAATTCTACTAGCGGATTAGGGATTGAAAAGCATGAAGTCGATGTACTAATCTATGATATCCTGGCATCTAATCTTCCTATAGAAAAAGGAATATATAAATCATCAGCTGAGAATGTAGATATAATTCCATCTAATAATCAGCTTGCTGGACTGGAAATAGAATTTGCTCGTACTGAACACTGGGAAAATAGCCTAAAAGATAAGCTAGCTGACATTAAGGATAAATATGATTTTATCTTTATTGATTGCCCACCTTCACTTGGTATTTTAAGTGTCTTAGGGCTCATAGCTTCTGATAGTGTTATTATTCCGATTCAGTGTGAATACTATGCTCTCGAAGGTGTCAGTCAGCTATTTGAAACTATTGAATTAGTTAGAAAGAATCACAATTCAGATTTAGATATAGAAGGTGTTGTCCTAAGCATGTTTGATGGTAGGACAAACCTATCAATACAAGTTGTTGATGAAGTAAAATCATTTTTCAAGGGAAAAGTTTATGTAAATATAATACCAAGAAATGTTAGGTTGGCAGAAGCT
This sequence comes from Firmicutes bacterium FC7, assembly GCA_022760735.1. Taxonomy (GTDB): domain Bacteria; phylum Bacillota; class Clostridia; order Tissierellales; family Tissierellaceae; genus UBA3583. Next base: position 52,312 of record JAKELU010000011.1, on the reverse strand, counting down.
CCTTCATATGGACTTTCTATTATGGATTACGACAACAAATCAAAAGGGGCAGAAGCATATATGGAATTAGCAGAAGAGTTTCTGGATTTACAGGAATAATTGAAAGCTGTTCTTTAGAAAGGGTTGAGTTTAATGGTTACAACAAAAAAAAGAGGTTTAGGGAAAGGTTTATCTGCATTAATTGCTGATAAAGCTACGGTAGATACATTATTAAGCAATGAACAGCCAGATGATAAGGTTGAGAATTTAGCCATAGATTTAATAGTTCCTAAGGAAGATCAGCCAAGACAATACTTTGATGATGAAGCATTAGAGGAATTAGCTGAATCAATTAAAATAAACGGTGTAATACAACCTATTATTGTGAGGAAAATTGAAGATAAGTACCAGATAGTTGCTGGTGAGAGAAGATGGAGGGCATCTAAGAGGATAGGCCTAACTGTAATTCCAGCTATAGTAAGAAATTTTAATGAGGAAGAAGCAGCAAAAATTTCCCTAATTGAAAATATACAAAGAGAAAATTTAAATCCTATTGAAGAAGCAATAGCATATAAAAGGCTTATGGAAGATTATAATTTAACGCAAGAAGAGCTTGGACAAGCGGTAGGGAAAAGTAGAGCTTATGTATCAAATAGTATGCGTTTGTTAAATCTAGATAATAAAATAATTGAATATATTAAAGAAGGAAAATTAACTAGTGGTCATGGAAAGGTCCTATTAGGTATAAAGGATAAAGAAGAACAACTTAGAACTGCTGAGAAAATAATAAATTTAAACTTAAATGTAAGAGATACAGAAGATGAGGTTAAGAAGACTAAGAAGAAGAGTAAAATAAAAAAGAAAAAGATTGACAATAAGGACCCATATTTAAGAGATTTAGAGGAAAACCTTATGAGATCTCTAGGTACGAAAGTAAATTTATTAATTGGTGATAAAAAAGGTAAGATTGAAATAGAGTATTATGGAGAAGAAGACCTAGAAAGGCTCGTTGACTTACTTACAAGATAATGTTCCACGTGGAACATTCCAAAAATGAAAAGGAGGCCTTTTTTATGGAGGTAAATATTTTTCAAGTAGATGCGTTTAGCGCAAAGCCATTTGGAGGAAATCCAGCCATTATAGTACCTAATGCTAAAAGAATATCTGAGACTGATATGCAAAAGATTGCAAACGAAATGAATGTAACAGAAACAGCCTTTATCCACCAACTAGATGATGATATCTTTAAAGTAAGGTATTTCACACCATTATGTGAGGTAGACTTATGTGGGCACGCAACTATTGCAGCCTTTTATACTATGGCCAATATGGGGTATATAAAGCCTATACAAAATGGCAGGAAAACATCTACTTTAGTGACAAATATAGGAAAGTTCCCAATAGAGCTAAATTATAAAGATGGTAAAGTTGATTATATTTTAATGGAACAGAATGAACCAAAGTCTTATGGAACAGTAGAAGAATTAAATGAAATAATAAGTGCTTTAAATTTAGATATAGATGAGATCGGAGTTGGGGATGAATACTACTCACCTGAAATTATTTCTACAGGATTAAAGGATTTGATTATTCCTGTTAGGAAAAAGGAAGTATTAGATAGTATAGAAATAGACTCATGTTCCTTAGCTGCATCATGTAGGAAACTAAATATAAAAAGAGTACATGTATTTTATTTGCCTGATAAGAATTCAGATAAAGTTTATGCAAGAAATTTTGCTCCATTGGTTGGTATTGATGAAGAACCAGCAACTGGTACAGCAAATGGAGCTCTAATATATTACCTTAAGAAAAACAAATTAATAACTTCAAATAAGATAACATCTTTACAAGGAGAATTATTAAAAAGACCTAGTGAGATTTATTGCTTTATAGAAGAACATAAAGGTAGTTATAAAGTCAAAGTAGGTGGAAATGCTAATATAGTCATGGAAGGAATCTTGAAATACTAATATTTTATTTATAAATACAAAAATAGGAGGAGATAAAGATGTTAGTAAACAAGAATATAAAGGAGTTTATCGATGAGGTTATTAGTAGTAATCCAACTCCTGGGGGTGGAAGTGTATCTGCATTAGCAGGTGGACTTGGCGGTGCTTTGACTAATATGGTAGGTAATCTTACAATAGGTAAAAAGGTTTATGAAGATGTACCAAATGACATTAAAGAGAAGATGGAAGCTAATTTTAAAGAATTAGAAGAGACGGTAGAAAGATTAGTTAAACTAATAGATGAGGATTCAACTGCTTTTGATGGAGTAATGAATGCATTCAAGCTTCCAAAGACAACAGATGAGGAAAAGAAAATTAGATCAGCAGCTATTCAAGAAGGATATAAGAAAGCTTTAGAAGTCCCATTAAGATGTGCAAAAGAGTGCCTTCATGTTTTAGAATTGCAGGATGTATTTGCTACACATGGTAATGTAAATGCTATAACAGATATAGGCGTTGGAACATTAATGGCATATTCAGGACTTGAGGGAGCACTATTTAATGTTACCATCAACCTAAAGAGCATCAAGGATGAGGAGTTTAGAAAGGAAACTGAAGCTAAAGTAAAAGAACTTTTGGAAAAAGGAAAAGCATTAAAAGAAGAAACATTAAAGGTAGTATACACAAGATTAGGATAAGAGAAGGAGAAGTTACTCCTTCTCTTTTTTAAAATAATAATTATTTAACATTAAGTTTCTTTATTTATCCTGGAATTTGTTGTATTATTAACTTAAGTATATTTACCAAATATAGTGGGGGAGTGATTTTGTGAAAAAGGAAGGTCTGATTAGTTTAATAAAAAAAGCTAGGGGTGAAGAAAGACCTGAACTAGTATTAAAAAATGCAAATTTAATTAATGTATTTACAAAAGAAGTTATAAAAACAAACGTCGCTATAGATAGTGGTAAAATAGTTGGAATTGGTGATTATACAGGAATTGAAGAAATTGACTTGGATGGTAAATATCTTTCCCCAGGATTTATTGACAGTCATGTTCACATAGAATCTTCTATGTCCGTTCCTAGTCAATTTGCAAGAGCCATTGTACCTAGAGGAGTAACATCTATAGTAACTGACCCCCATGAGATTGCTAATGTTAAAGGTATTGATGGTATAAAATATATGATTGAAGAAAGTAAAAAAAGTCCCTTAGATGCATATTTCGTTTTTCCAAGTTGTGTTCCAGCAACACCTTTTGAAAACTCCGGTGCTATTCTTGAAGCAGATGCAATGGAGGAGTTGATTGATGGAAAAGATATTATAGGACTTGGAGAGATGATGGATTATCCAGGAGTTATCAATTATTCCGATAAAGTTGTTGATAAACTTCTAATAGGAAATGAATTTATAATAGATGGTCATGGTCCTGTGATTAAAGATAAGGAATTAAATGCGTACGTTGCAGCGGGTATAAAAACAGAGCATGAGTGTACTACTGCAGAGGAAATGATAGAAAGATTAAGACTAGGGATGTATATCCTTATTAGAGAAGGATCAGCAACTAGAGATTTAAGAGAGCTAATTGGTGTAGTAAATAAGGATAATTTAAGTAGAATTTTATTCTGTACTGATGATAAACATCCTGAAGACTTATTAAATGAGGGAAGTATCGATTTTAATATTAAGCTAGCAATAAAAGCAGGAATTGATCCTATAGATGCTATAACAATTGCAACTCTAAATCCTGCCATATGCTACAACTTAAAAAATAAGGGAGCTATTGCACCAGGTTATGATGCGGATTTAGTTATTATCGATAACTTAGAGGACTTCAATATACTAAGTGTATATAAAAAGGGCAAGTTAGTAGCTGAAAATTATAAACCTTTATTTGATAGTGAAATTTATCTTCCTGATTATATGAAGGATAGTGTAGTAATAAAGGGAGTTACAATAGATGATTTACAAATACCTGTAACTTCAGATATTGCAAATGTTATAGAGGTAATACCAGATAGTCTAGTAACAGAAATATCAAAGAGAAAAATAAAAGTTAAAGATGGGTATTTTGAGTATGACAATGATGATATATTAAAATTGGTAGTTGTTGAAAGACATAAGATGACTGGAAACATTGGCTTAGGACTAATATCAAATATGAAGTTAAAGAATGGTGCAATTGGTTCAACAATTGCTCATGATTCACATAATATGATTGTTGCAGGAGATAATGACGAAGATATAATCTGTGCAATCAATGAGCTTGCCAAAATAGGTGGCGGAATTACTATAGTTTCTAATGGTAAGGTTCTAAAAAGTCTGGCCTTAGAAGTAGGTGGAATTATGACTACTAAGCCAATAGAGGAAATAAATGAGACATTAAAAGAAATGATAGATATAGCATATAATGAATTAGGGGTTAATGGTGAAATAGATCCATTTATGACCTTATCATTTATGGGTCTCCCTGTAATACCTAAACTTAAATTAACTGATATGGGTTTATTTAATGTAGAGGAATTTGAGTTTATGAGTATTAGTTAAGATTATAAAAAAACTTTAAGGAGATAGATATAAATGGTTTACTTTGACAATGCTGCAACGTCATATCCCAAACCAGAGGTTGTCTATGATTCTATTATGACTGCAATGAGGGAATACGGTGCAAATCCTGGTAGGTCAGGTCATAAGATGGCATTAAAGGCTGGTAGGGGGATATTTGAGACTAGAGAATTAATATGTAAGCTCTTTAATATTAATAATCCAATGAATGTTATTTTTACTTTTAATGCTACAGAAGCATTGAATATTGGTATAAAGGGCGTTCTAAGAGAAGGAGATCATGTAATTACAACTTCAATGGAGCATAACTCAGTATTAAGACCAATTAAATACCTTGAAAGATTTGGAGTTGAGTCCACAATAGTTAAGGCTGATAGCAAGGGTAGAATCAACCCAAAGGATATTGAAAAAAGTATTAAGAATAATACTAAGCTTATCGTATGTACCCATATATCTAATTTAACTGGAACAATAATGCCAATTGAGGAGATTGGAAGTATTTCCAAGGAAAATGGGATTATATTTATGGTAGATGCATCCCAGTCAGCAGGTGTTTATGATATAGATGTAGAAAAGATGAATATCGACTTACTTGCTTTTCCTGGACATAAGGGGCTACTAGGGCCTCAAGGAACAGGTGCCTTGTGTATAAAAGATGGTTTGGAATTACAGAGCTATATGCAAGGGGGAACTGGAAGTTCATCACATTCATTAGATCATCCAGAGATTTTACCTGATAAATTTGAAAGTGGTACTACAAATGGTCCAGGAATAATTGGATTAGGGGCAGGTATAAAGTATATATTAGATAAAGGAATGCATAATATAAGGGAACATGAAGAAAGCTTAGCAATGCATTTTATTGAAGAAGCAAAAAAGATAGATGGAGTAACTCTATATGGACCATTGGATGTTAAGCAACAGGCTGCAGTTGTAGCTTTAAATATAAAGGATGCAGATTCTTCAGAAGTTTCCTATATATTGGACCAAGAATATGATATAGCTGTCAGACCTGGACTTCATTGTGCTCCTTTGGCTCATGAAACAATAAATACACTAGAACAAGGAGCTGTTAGATTTAGTTTTGGATTATTTAACACACATGAAGAAGTAGATTATTGTATAAAAGCATTAAAGGACATTGCGAGAGAAGTCTAGAAGGGAGTAATTTAATGGAACTTATAAGGGAGTACATTTCAGCATACTATATAGAGATTATTATAGGGCTGGCAGTAGGATTATTTTTACTATTAATTTCTACAATTATATTAAACTTTAAGATTAAAAAATCTAAAGAAAAATATAATGCTTTTGTTCAAGGTTGTGAAGGAATAAACGTTGAAGAACTATTTATTAAAATAGATAGAGACATCAGAGATATAAGAAGAGATCTAGAACTTTTCCAAAAAGATTTGTCCAGCATAGAGACAAAACTGGCCTTTGCTATTCAAAAAGTTGGTTTTATTAGATACAATGCTTTTAATGATATGGGAAGCGAATTAAGCTTCTCCATAGTATTAATGGATAATTTTCTAAATGGATTTGTAATAACAAGTATTTATGGTCGTGATAATTCAGTTAGTTATGCAAAACCTGTAAAAGAAGGTAAAAGTAATATTCCACTTTCTGCAGAGGAATTGATCGCCATAGAGAGAGCCATTAAGGGAGAAAACATAGAATTTAGCAATTTTAGGAGGGCTCAATGAGAAAGATACTATTTATTGTAAATCCAGTAGCAGGCGGTGGAAAGACACTTAAGATAGTTCCTCTAATTGAAAAGATAATGAAAGAAAATAATATAAGCTATGAAATAACATTGACCAATAGTCCTAAAGATGCTACTAGAATTGCTGAAGATAATGCAGAAAAGTTTTCAACAATAGTGGCAGTTGGGGGAGATGGAACTGTAAACGAAGTTGCCAAGGGACTCATCAACAAGAGGATGGGCACCCTTGGTATTATTCCTAGTGGGACAGGCAATGATTTTGTACGTATTTTAGGAATACCAAATGACCCAGAAAAAGCATTATTGGCTTTAATAAACAATAAAACTAAATCCATTGATGTAGGTAAAATAAATGGGTTTAGTTTCTTAAATATCTCTAGTATAGGGTTTGATACGGAAGTTCTGATTCAAAGCAATAAAATCAAAAAGAAAATAAAGAGCAAAATATCATATTTAATAGGTGTACTAGCTACCCTAGTATATTATAAAAGAAAAAGGGTTAGTCTTATTATTGATAACGTAGAATACAAGAGAAATCTTGTATTATTGGCAGTTGGAAACGGAAGATACTATGGTGGAGGACTTGAAATTCTTCCGATGTCCATAAATGATGATGGTTATTTTCACATTTGTTTAGTGAAAGATATTAGTAATTTAAAAATGCTTGCCTTATTTCCCTCTATTTTTAAAGCGAAACATATTAAATATGATAAATATGTAGAAATATTTAAAGCAAAAAAAGTCATATATAAGAATAAAGATAATATAAATATTAATATAGATGGAGAGGTTGTCCAAATAAAAAAAGATATTATATTTGAAATGGATGATTTCAAATTAAATGTAGTCTTTGCTTAGACTATTCACATTTGACATAAACTGAAAATGTTACCCAGGATTCCTGCTATATAACAAACTAACATATTAAATTTTTGTAACAAGTTGTTACTTAATTAGCTGGATTATTTATCCAGGGATGTAATTATTGAAATAACTTTATTAGAAAATTATGAATAATTTTCCAAATAAGATAAACAATATATTTGTGTTATCTGATAAAGTTGAAATAATTTGTCCGTGTGATATAATACACTTAGATTTGTTACAAAACGGTAACAGAATTTATTACCTACAAAAGATTAGGTAAAATTAGGAGGGATTTTTGTGAGTGATCACGATTCTTCAACACTAATTTCAAGAATGAAGCAAAAGATTAAGGACTTGAAAATAAAAGACTTGAAGATAAAGGACTTAAAGATAAAGAACTTACCATGTAATATAGATTTCAAAAAATTATTAGCAGCATTTATGATTGTGGTGATTGTGGCCTTAAGCTACACAGCCTACAGCATCAATGAAATAAGAACTAGAGCATTAGCAGTATCTCTTGGTGGAGAGCAAATTGGTATAGTTAGAACAGAAGAAGAAGCTTTAAGTATAATGGAGGCCATTAAGAGAGATTTATCAGATACATATAGTGTAGAGTGTGTTTTGGATAAGGAATTAAGCTTTGAACTGACACATGCTAAGGATAATGAGCTTACAAATAATGAGGAATTAAGGGAAAAAATAGAATCAAAAATTGACTTCTTAGTAGCAGGATATACAATTACAATAGATGGGAAAAAAGTAGGGACAGTAAAAAGCGAATATGATGCAAAATTTATTATTGATTCTATAAAGGAACCTTATATCAATAATGTAGAAGGGGACCTTAAAGAAGTAAAAATCCTTGAGCATATTGAGATTAATAGGGAAGAAGTTCCTATAACAACATTATCTACACCTACTGAATTAGTAGAATTGATTAAGGTTGGAACTGATGAAATAAAAACACACGTTGTAGAAGTAGGAGAAAGCTTCTGGACTATTGCTATGATGTATGATACAACTGTAGATGATTTGATAGAAGCTAATCCTGATAAAAAGCCTGAAAAGTTACAAATAGGTGATGAAGTAAAACTAGTAGTACCAACTTCCATGTTGACAGTAGTTACAGTTGAAAAAGTAGAGTATACTAAGGATACTGATTTTGAAACTATAGTTGAAAATGATAGCTCTATGTATAAAAATCAACAGAAGATTAAGGTTGAAGGGGAAAAAGGTGAATCCTTTGTAGTAGCTAATCAAGTAAAGCATAATGGTAGATTAGTTGAAGAAGAAATTTTAGAAGAAAAAGTAATAAAGAAACCTGTTAATGAATTAGTAGTAAAGGGTACAAAAGAGATTCCTAAGACCATGGCAACTGGAGTATTTATGATGCCAACCAGAGGTAGATTTACATCAGGATATGGTACAAGATGGGGTAGGATGCACAGGGGAATTGACATAGCCGCAAGTGTAGGTACACCTATTTATGCAGCAGACGGTGGAACAGTAACTTACTCTGGATGGCAAGGAACCTATGGATATATGGTTGAGATTGACCATGGTAATGGATATAAAACTAGATATGCTCACTGCAGTAAACTATTAGTAAGTAAAGGAACTAAGGTATACAAAGGCCAGCATATTGCTAATGTAGGTAATACAGGAAGATCCACAGGCCCACATTTACATTTAGAAGTGTTGAAGAATGGAGTTCATGTAAATCCAAGTAAATATGTGAAATAGATTAAGGACGGAATTATATTTTCCGTCCTTTTTATGACCTAACACAATGAAAGATAGTGAATTGATGTGGGTCAAACGCAATAATTCATATACATTTATATTCTAGAATCCAATAAAAATAATACCACTAATAACATAATTATAGTTTCAAAAGAATCGTCACTTAAACCTAGTAAATTATTTTTTACTGGTAAATTTTTATCTGTATTTGAATCATTAAATAAAAGCCTTAAATTTAACATTCCATGTCCTTGACTATATTTATCTTCCTTTAAAGGTACACAGGCCTTTATAAGCATGTTTTTAAATTCTTTAGGAGATAGGTTACCATGTTTATTTAAAAGCAATGCTAGGCTTCCACTTACAAGAGGGGTGGCCATAGAGGTACCACTAAGGGAAGTATAGCTATCTAGTTTTGAATGGGATATGGAATTTATATTTACACCAGGTGCTACTAGGTCTGGCTTTTGAGTACCATCTGGTGTTGGACCTCTACTAGAGAAAGGTGCTATGGTGTCATCACTAGGATCTATAGTTCTTTTATCGTCAACAGCACCTACAGTTATAACTTCCTTGCTTATACCTGGAGATAAAATGGTTTTAGCACTTGGGCCACTGTTTCCTGCTGCAGTTACAACTATAATTCCTGCTTCAACACACTTTTCAACTGCCTTAACCAATGGGTCCTTATCAGGGCTATGATTAGCCGGGGTTCCTAATGATAAATTAATTATTTTAATATTATATTTGTCTTTCATTTCTATACAATATGATAACGCAGCAATAATATCTGATGTAGAACCACCACCATTTTCATCTAATGCTTTTATAGCTAAAATATTGGATTTAGGTGCAATACCTACGTATTTACCTCTTGATGAATAACCATTGCCAGCTATGATACCTGCTACATGAGTACCATGGCCATTATCATCATATGGCTTTTCCTTATTATTGACAAAGTCCATAAAGTCAATAATTCTGTTACTAGGCTTTATTAAATCATCATGTGGTGCCACACCTGTATCAATTACTGCTACGGTAATACCTTCACCATCATATCCTTGCTCATGAGGAAAATATGCTTCCATAGTAGGGCTAGCAACGTCTAACAAAGCATATACATTTGAGTCGAAGCTTATATACTCTACTTCCGGATTGGTGGAAAGTCTGTAAATAATATCTGTAGACATGTCTCCAGCAATACCACCTATAAGAGGCAAATCAGCTTTAACCTTTGAAGATAAATTTGTTACATTTCTTATTAAATTTTTATTTATTTCTTTTAACTGTATAATTACTGGAACCTCTTCTATGGATTGCGCCATAATTTTAGCATTTAGAACAGGGCAGAGTTTATCATTATTTAATCTTCTCACTATTACCACCTTCCTTGTTCTATTCTATGCTTGTAAATTTCGAAATGTGCCAAATAAAAAAGTTCACAAAAAAAGACCCGATAAATAATTATCGAGTCTTTAGTAGTACTAATATTTATTTCTATAAGTTAAAACTTTATATAGTTCTGCTGCGATAAATGGAATAATGGCAAACAGTGCAACCATTCCCCAGTCAGATATACCTAATGCAAATGTATTGAATATTGGTTGTAAGAATGGAACATATAGAACTATTAATAATAAACCGAATGCTAAAACTGTAGCCTTTGTCATAGTCGAATTGGAAAAGAACCCTATTCTAAATACACTATGTGTTAAAGATCTACTAGAATAAGCTCTCAATAATTCAGCTGTAATTAATGTAGCAAAGGTTATTGTTCTCGCGTAAGTTAAATCCACGGTTCCATAGGTGTTCATACCCCAAATATATGAACCAAGTACAGCAACAGATATAGCTATACTTTGTACGATTAATGATTTAACTGTTACTTTATCAAGTATAGGTTCATTAGGTGCTCTCGGAGGTATATTCATTATCTCTGCATCACCTTTTTCCATACCTAAAGCTAAAGCAGGGAAACTATCAGTTACCAAGTTTAACCACAATAATTGAATCGGAAGTAAAGGAACATCATAATTAAGCAAAATACTTAAGAATACAATTAACACTTCTCCAATATTACATGATAATAGGAAGTAAACGAATTTCTTTATATTAGAATAAATTATTCTACCTTCTTCAACAGCTGCAACTATACTTGCAAAGTTATCATCTGTTAAAATAACTTCTGCAGTGTTCTTAGCTACATCTGTACCTGTAATACCCATTGAAATACCTATATCAGCCTTTTTAAGAGCCAATGCATCATTTACACCGTCACCAGTCATGGCTGCGATTTCACCATTGGCTTTTAATGCTTCTACAATTCTAACCTTATGTTCTGGAGAAACCCTAGCATATACTCTCTTATATTTAACAACTTCTTTCAACTCTTCATTAGATAGGCTATCTAATTCTTGACCCATCATAGCTTGATCTTCATGTTCAGCCATGCCTAATTGTTTAGCTATAGCAAAAGCAGTATCCTTGTAGTCTCCAGTAATCATTACTGTGTGTATTCCAGCATGTTTACATTTGCTGATAGCCTCTTTTGCTTCTTCTCTAGGAGGGTCAATCATTCCTACTAAACCTACGAATACCATGTCGTTTTCAATTGATTCGGAGGTTATTTCAGTAGGAAGGCTGTCATATTGTCTAAAGGCCATAGATAATACTCTTAATGCTTCTTTTGCAAATTGACTATTAACATCTAATACTTTCTTTTTCAAATCCTCAGTAAATGGAACAATCTTTCCATCTATTAAAATACTAGTACTTCTACTAATTAATATATCTGGAGCACCTTTTGTAAAAGATACTATTTTACCAGAAATAAAGTTTTCATGGAAAGTTGTCATCAACTTTCTATCAGAATCGAAAGGTATTTCTTCAATTCTTGGATACTTATTATTAATATCCTCTTTAGTAATACCAGCCTTACCTGCTAACGTTACTAAGGCACCCTCTGTTGGGTCTCCTAAGATCTTATATTGATTTTCTTCTTTAATTAATTTAGCATCACTACATAATATACCTATAGATAATAGTGTATTTATGTTATTAGATTCAGTTGGATTGCTTAGTTGATTTCCATCTTGGGTAAATGCACCTGCTGGTTCATATCCTATTCCAGATACTTCAATAATCTTATTATCAGTATAAGCTTTAACTACTGTCATTTCATTTTGAGTTAAAGTTCCAGTTTTATCTGAACATATATAAGTAGTTGTTCCTAAAGTTTCAACAGATAATAATTTCTTTACAATAGCATTTCGCTCAACCATTCTATTCATACCTAAAGCTAATACTATTGTAACTATTGCTGTCAAACCTTCAGGTATTGCAGCTACTGCTAGACTTATAGCAGTCATAAACATTTCTAACATATCTCTACCTTGGAATGCACCAAGGGCAAATACCAATCCACACACTACTAATACAACAATACCTAATACTTTACCTAGTTGATTCAATTTTCTTTGTAGAGGAGTTGCTTCATTCTCATATGTTTGAATCATAGTAGCTATTTTACCTATTTCAGTATCATGTCCTGTTCCAGTAACAATTCCTTTTCCTCTACCATAGGAAACAATAGTACTAGAAAAGGCCATATTTATTCTATCGCCTAAGGCTACTTCTTCATCAAAAGTTATGCTTGCATCCTTCTCAACAGGAACGGATTCACCAGTTAGAGAAGCTTCTTCAATCTTCAAATTAGAGCTTTCTACTAATCTTAAATCAGCAGGAATAATATCCCCAGTTTCTAAAATTACAATGTCTCCAGGAACCACTGTATTTGAAGGTACAACTGTTTCTAAACCATTTCTTATTACCTTTGCATTAGGAGCAGACATTTTCTTTAATGCCTCTAATGACTTTTCTGCCTTACCTTCTTGATAAAGACCTAATAAAGCATTAACTATTACTATTGCAATAATAACAATTGCATCGACTGTTTCACCTACAAAAGCAGATACAATAGCCGCTCCAATTAGTATAAGAACTAGCACATCTTTAAACTGATCTAATAACTTAGATAAAAAGCTCTTCTTTGCTTCTTCTTTTAGTTCATTTGGGCCATATTTTTCTAATCGTTCTTTTGCTTCATCTTGAGAAATACCCTTGTCAATGTCAGTATTTAACTCTTTAAACAATTCTTCGTGGCTTTTTTTATACCACTCCATAAAATCCCTTCCTTTCGAAAATGAAAAATATAATTACAAATTTAGTATAACTAAATCAAAGGAAGTTAACCGTTAATAAAAAAGACTTTCGTTCATGCAAAAGCATAAACAAAAGTCTTGCTACCCAAAATAGGTAAGTTAGCCGGGAAACGTCCGTATTGACGACTAACTTATTTTAGCTACTCCCTTTTGATTAAGTATATTATATCAAGTTAAGTATATTATATCGAGAATGAATAGAAAATGCAATAATTTCCTAATTATAAATTTAACAATTTAAATTTATAATTATTTGACTTTATGAAATTAGTATTAGATAATTTAATATAGAATAAAAGTATGTTTTAAAATGGAGAGATAAAATATGAGCAATAAAATATTAGTTATCGAAGACGAAAAGGCTATTGCGGATATAATTAAATTTAACCTTGAGAAAGAAGGACATACAGTTGAGACAGCATACGATGGGGAAGATGGAGTTAAAAAAGCATTCAGCATAAATCCCGACCTTATACTACTTGATATTATGATGCCTAAAAAAGATGGTTTTCAAGTATTAAAAGAAGTTAGAGCTAAGAGTCAAGTACCTGTCATAATGTTGACTGCAAAAGAGGAGGAAGTTGACAAGGTTTTGGGCTTAGAACTAGGTGCTGATGATTATGTAGTTAAGCCATTTAGCATGAGAGAATTAATGGCTAGGGTTAAGGCAAACTTAAGAAGAGTAGATTTTTCAAATATAACTACTACTAATTCAAATAGTGAAATAATTGATTTAAACGGTTTATCAATAGACTTAAATAAATATGAAGTAAGAAAAAATGGAGAGATAGTTGACCTTACCTTAAGGGAGTTTGAACTGCTTAAGTTTCTTGCTTCTAAAGCTGGTCAAGTATTTTCAAGGGAGCAGTTGCTAGAAGAGGTTTGGGGATATGAATATTATGGGGACATTAGAACTGTAGATGTTACCGTAAGAAGATTAAGAGAGAAAATAGAGGATGATAATGGAGAATTTAAATATATCCTAACTAAAAGAGGGGTAGGCTATTACTTTGGGAGGTAATTATGTTTTCTAGTATAAAGTGGAAGTTTGTCACTGTTTACTTCTTACTGGTTTTTATAGCTATGGTTATAATAGGAATATTTATAATTGGTAGTTTAGAAGATCAGCAAATTGAAGCTGTGACAGAAAATATGGAGCAACGTATAGAAACCATAATTTGGGGTTCAACTGATTTAGCATCTGATGATTGGATTGAAAATAGGGAAGAAATACAAAATGCAATTGATGAATGGGGCGTAGGATACAACGAAACACTATATGTTATATATAATAATGAGGATGTACCCACAATAATTGCATCTTCATCAAAACACTATGAAGAGATAATAGGTAAAAATGCCCTAAACCAAAATTATATTGACCCTACTCAAGTTTTGGCTGCTTTTTCAGGTGAAAAGGCTGAATCTATCGTAAAAGAAGTAAACGGAGAAAATAGATATAAACATATAGCCTATCCAGTTTATTCAAGTGTAGGTAAAATAAAAGGCATTTTATATATGACATCTAATTTAGAGAATGTATATAATACAGTAGATGATTCAAAAACTATATTAACCAGTGCTACTGCTCTAGCATTGCTTATTACAATATTCTTAGGATTTCTAATAGCTAGCAGTATTACTGAACCCATAAGAGACGTAACTAAAAAAGCAGAAAAAATGGCCATGGGTGATTTTAACCAACATGTAGATGTTAAGTCAGATGATGAAATAGGTCAACTTGCCAGCATGTTTAATTATTTGACCCTAAAATTAAAGGAAACAATTCAGGACATGGACCTTGAAAGAAGCAAATTAAATACTATATTTAATTACATGGCAGAAGGAGTTATAGCCATAGATACAAAGGGATGTATAATTCATGCCAATCCTATAGCAATGGAGATTCTAGAATTGAAGGAAGAAGACCTTAAAGAAGATAAATCCATTGATCTAAGGTTCCTAAATGATAAAAAAATTGACTACAATGATATTTCAACCCTTGAAGGTACTGAGATTTCAGTGATTAACTCCCAAGTTTTCAAGGTTAAATATGCACCTTACAAGGATGAGAGAAATATAATAGGTGGAATAATTGTAGTATTTCAAGACATTACTCAGGAACACAAACTGGATAATATGAGAAAAGAATTTGTTGCCAATGTCTCTCATGAATTAAAGACTCCTATTACTACAATTAAGAGTTACACTGAAACATTAATGGAAAATGAAGTAGATAAGGAGCTTTATTTAAGGTTTCTATCTGTCATTAATAGTGAAAGCGACAGAATGGCAAGACTTGTTAGAGATTTATTACAGCTATCAAATATAGATTACAAGAAAACAACTTGGAAGAAGACAGAAATATCAATAAATGAGATGATTGAAGATATCATTCAAAAACTTGATTTAGTTATAAAGGAAAAAGAACATAAGGTAAAATTAAATATTAAGAAAAATTTACCACCAATTTTTGCTGATAAAGATGGAATAGAGCAAGTTATCTTAAACATTATTTCTAATGCAATAAAATATACAGAAAATCAGGGTATAATAGAAGTAAGCGCATATAATACAGAAAAAGAGTTGATATTAAAGGTTAAAGATAATGGTATTGGTATACCAGAAAACGATCAGGAAAGAATATTTGAAAGGTTCTACAGAGTAGAAAAAGGTAGAAGTAGAGAGATGGGAGGCACTGGACTTGGGCTTTCAATTGCAAAGGAAATAGTTGAAGCCCACGATGGAAGTATTAGTCTAGAAAGTGCTCCTGGAGTAGGAACAGAAGTGACCTTAAAATTCCCATTAGTGTAATTATTTCTTAATTACGCTGTAACAATATTGTAACAATGATATTATACAATAAAACAAAGAGGGTATATCTATGTCTTTTTTAGGAAATAGATACCTATCCTCTTAATTGCACAAATTATATGTGTGAAAGAAGGTGAATGTATGATTAAAAGATTTATTGCATGTTTTTTAGTTGTTATTAGCTTAATAAGTTTTGGCACAATATCATATGCAAATGTTGATACAAGTAAATACGCCGTTTTGAATCCAGAGAAGACGATGTATTCTACACAGGATAAAGTTATACTAATAAATGGCAAGGCTCCATCTGGAACAGAAATAAATCTAGATGTTTATGGTACAAGAGATATTAATAGAAGCAAGGATACATTTAATCTTGACAATTTACCTTCAGTAGATGATTATGTATTAAAAATCAATGAAAAGGTAACTTCTGGTAATATGGGTTTGTTTTCAAAACAATTAGATTTAAATAACGGTATTAATAAAATTATTATTGATTTTGGAGTAGAAGGCGTAGAACCTGTTGAAATCATTGTATATGTTTTTAATAGAGATAGAGTTAGACTGAGAGTAATAGAACCAAGGGTAGGCAATATGCCAAAGCCATTATTAAAGTAGTAAGAGAATAGGAGATGAACTTAATGAAAGAAAGAATAAAAACACTTCTCCTATTTTCTCTATTAGGTATGAGTTTGTTTCTGACACAAAAATTATGGATTCAGTTACCCGGAAGGTTTGTAAAATTTTTAGATACAACTGAAGCTTATTCAGTGTCATACGATTTATCAGATATGATAGCACCTAATAAATATATTCTAAATTTTGGGAACAAGAACCATACATTGTTTTATGGAGATTCTAGATATCATATTTGGGATGATTCAAAGATTGTATTAACTCAAGTATTGGGTAATGAATCTATTAAGACTGATACCATAACGAAGGAACAATACTTAAACTTTAAAGAAGAAAGATCTTTGGTCTTTTATTTTCCTGAAGAAATAAATACACACTTATTAGCAACAACATGGGGTGTAAAAGACCCTAATATAATTGCGGTTACTATACCTAATATCGATGAAATCTATGTATATTTAGGGACTAGTGAACCTTTTTTTGTTTTTAGTAACAATAATCAGTATATTATGGCTTATGATATAAAAATAGACACAAATTCTTTAAAGGAAGAACTTTTAAAGATAGAGCAAAGCTATAACTATGATCGTTATTATTCAATGAGAGAAATTTATAGGATAGAGAATGATATCTACATTCCATATCAAGTAGAAAACAAAGTACCAATTGTTTACGTAAGTAATGAAATTGCAACCCTTGATGATAAACAGAAGGACGAGTTAGCAGAGAGATTTTTCAATGAAGATATTAATTACATTAGAGAGATTGTAGAAAATAATGGTTCTACAATATATATGCATGGAAGAAGATCATTAAAACTTAATATAAATGGTACCTTAGAATATTTCCATCCATTAGAGGATAAAGTTCCTGAAAGGAATTTATATATAAGCTTATCAACAGCCGCTAATTTTATAAAGGAAAAGACTTCTTCACATGAGGGAATGTATCTTTCAAGTATTCAGAATATAGAATCGGAAAACAATGACCTAGGATATAGGCTTACTTTTAAATATAGAGTAAGAGGCTTCCCTGTTTTTCTTGGAAATAGAGAAGTTGGGGACTATATTCAAATTGATGTATTCAATACTCATATAAGAAGCTATAAGCTATTAGCTAGAAGGGAAATTAATTTAGACTTAAGTACAATTATAAACAATAAAAACATTATGTCTTCATATGATATTTTGGATAAGAATTATGAGTATCTATTAAATGAGTACTTAATGTATAATAATATCAGACCAGAATCTTTAGAAGATAATTTAGCACATCTTAGTGCAATTGATGATATATCTTTAGCATATTATGATCCTAATCTTAAGGACAAGAATGAAAGACTTATTGCTGTATGGGTAATATCTATAAATGAAAAGACATATGCCTTTAATGCTTATACAGGAAATTTAGTATTTGAAAGATAATTGGTGATTACATGGATTGGTCAAAAGCAAAAACAATATTAATAGTTGCATTAATAATAACCAATATACTATTGGCATATGTGTTATATATAAACGAGAATTCGAAGGATACAACACTCAATGATGAGTTTATTGAGGATGTAATTAGATTATTAAAAAACAAGGATATTGAAATTGATACAGAAATACCAAAAACTATACCTAGCCTATTGAGTCTATCAGTTGAATATGAAATTAATAGTCCTGAAAAGCTAAATAAAGATTTCTTTAATGGTAATGGTACCATAAGTTCAAAGGGAGAGGGCCTTGTTGAAATAAAACATAATAATGAATTAATAAGTATAATTAACCAAAAGCTCATCATTTATGAGGCAGAAAACCAAGGGGATAAATACAATATAACCTCCCAAGAGGAAGCTATTGAAATTGCTACAGATTTTCTTCAAGAGAGAAATATTTCTACCTCAGATATGAAACTATCCTTCATAAGAATAGTTAATGGAATTTATAATCTTGAATTTACTAAGCAATTTGATGATATATATTTAGAAACAACCTTTACAAATATACAGGTTGATAATACTGGTGTAACAAAGATTCAGAGAAACTGGCTCAATACTAAAGACTTCGGTGATAAATCAATAAGTATTAGCTCTGCACCAAAATCCTTATTAGGGTTACTTAGCATGGAAGAGGTTTATGGAAGAACAATAACAGATATATCAATATGCTATTATTTTGATCCAGAAAGACATGGCTATAGTGAAGATCCAAGAGAGGTACAGCAGGGAAGTACGATGCCTGCTTGGAGAGTACAGTTTAATGATGGATACAAGGTGTTCATCGATAATAATTAGAAGGAGTTATTCCTTCTTTTTTTATGCTATAATTATATAATATACAATATCAATTACTTATTTACTTAAATTAGAGGAGCTTAAAAAATTGAGACACTTTCAGAATGAAAGTGATACTATATAATGGGGGAAATGTAATGTCAATAAAGTTTTGCTCTTTATCCAGTGGCAGTAGTGGGAACTGTCAGTATATAGAGACTGATAATACAAGAATTTTAATAGATGCAGGATTTAGTGGAAAAAAGATTGAAGAACTATTGTCATCAATTGATGTAAAAGCAAATACCATAGATGCAATATTTGTAACCCATGAACATGTGGATCATACTTTAGGAGTGGGTGTTTTTTCTAGAAGATATGATATACCTATATATGCTAATTCTAACACATGGGTTGGTATGACACCAATTATAAAAAATATTAAGGAGAAGAATACAAAGATATTTAAAACAAACTATGCTCTTGACTTTAATGATTTAAGTATTTTACCCATAAGTGTATCCCATGATGCCTTAGACCCAGTTGGTTACATTATATATTATAAAAAAATAAAGATAAGTGTAATCACTGATACTGGATGGATAAATGATAATATACGGAATGAAATAAAAAATTCAAACTTATATTTTATGGAATCCAACCATGATATAAAAATGCTACGTGAAGGTAGTTATCCATGGCATTTGAAGAAAAGGATAATGAGTACCCGTGGCCATCTATCAAATGATGCAGCAGGAGAAATATTAGGAGATGTTTTATCAGGCAATGGAGAGATTGTTGTACTTGCTCATTTAAGCCAGGATAATAACTTGCCTGAACTGGCATATAATACTGTTAGAGATGGTATCCTTAGTCAAGGATTAGATGTAGATAAGGATATAAGACTTAATTTATCACATAGAGATAAGGCAACCTGTGTTTATATTTTAGAGTAGGAGGTATTATCGTGGATAATTATAATTATCATTATCAAAACTATAATAGACCACCAAGAAGAAGAGGGATATTTTCATATATTGTAGTTGCCTTACTTGCTGGTATTATTGGAGGAATCGTATCCGTTTATATTGCACCTACATATCTATATGGTAAGTTAATTCCTACTCCAGAGATATTTACCAATAGACAACCTATATCAACTAATGAAATAACAATAACTCCTGTAGAAGACATAAATGCTACTGCAGCAGTTGCAAAGAAAGCAATTAGCTCTGTAGTAGGAATTACTTCAGTTCAAATGCAGCGGGAATTCTTTTGGACTAGACCAGTGGAAGGAGTAGGATCCGGGGTTATTGTAAACAGTAATGGATATATACTAACTAATGCTCACGTTATTGGAAATGGTCAGGCAAAAGAGATTAATGTCCTATTTGAAAATGGAGATGAGCTAGAAGGAAAGGTATTATGGCTTGACTCTGCATTGGACTTGGCTATTTTAAAGGTAAATGCAAGAAATCTTAATGCCGCAGTTTTAGGTAACTCAGATTTATTGGAAGTAGGGGAGCTGGCGGTTGCCATTGGAAACCCATTGGGCCTTGATTTTCAAAGATCTGTTACTTCAGGTGTTATTTCAGGACTACATAGATCAATACAAGTTGATGAGTACAATGTTATTGAAGACCTGATACAAACAGATGCATCAATAAATCCTGGAAACAGTGGAGGACCACTGCTCAATGCAAAAGGTGAAGTAATTGGTATAAATACGGCTAAAATCAAGTCGGGGGAAGGCTTAGGATTTTCAATTCCAATAAATCTAGTAAAACCAATATTGGAGGAAGTCATAAAGGAAGGTAGCTTTAAAAATGTCTATATTGGTTTTACTGGAACAGAAGTGGAGGTCTATGAGAGACAATTTGGGGTAGACTTAAAAGTTGATAATGGTGTAATAGTAATTGAAATAGCACCAGGTTCACCGGCTGCTAAAGCAGGTTTGAAACCAATGGATATTATCCTAGAAATAGATAATGAACCAATTGAGAGCATGACCAATTTAAGAAAAATATTATATAAATATAGAATTGGAGACAGTGCTACTCTTACCATAAATAGAAATGGAAGTATTATAAATAAAAAGATTACATTTAACGAATTTTAAACAGGAGGGAATATGAGAATATTACTTACTAACGATGATGGCATAATGGCAGAAGGAATTTATACACTAGCTAAGGAGCTAGAGAAGGAATATGAAGTAACTATTGTTGCTCCCGAATCTCAAAAAAGCGCTCAAAGCCATGCAATTACACTTCATCAACCATTAATTATAAAAGAAGTTGAGTTAAAAGGATTAAAGTCAAAAGCCTATAGCATATCAGGAACACCAGCTGATTGTGTAAGAGCTGGAGTAGAGGCAATAGTTCAGGATAAGATTGATTTAGTTTTCTCAGGAATAAATCTTGGATTTAATTCTGGAATGGATATAATCTATTCTGGAACGGTATCTGCAGCAGTAGAAGCTAATATATATAATATACCTTCAATAGCTGTATCTTCTGAGTGGATGAATGGTACAGCAAATTATAAAATAGCAGCAAAATATGCGATGAAGGTATTAAAAATTACGAAAGATAAGCTGTTAAAATCAAATATTGTCCTTAACCTAAATACACCTTATGAATTAAATGACATAGATACGGAATTGAAAATATGTCCATTAGGTGGCGCAATATTAGACTATTATTTTATAGAAGAATTGGAAAATGGAGAAAGAGTTTTTACTTTAAAGGGTAGAAGAGAAAGTGAATTAGTAGAAGGTACAGATAGATATTATCTCTCACAGGGATACCCTACATTAACTCCTTTAAGATACGATTTAAACAATTTAGCACTAATGGATTCAATTAAGGAATGGTTCAGGTAATTGAATAATTTCAATGATTTTAGGGTAATTAAACATTAGTGGTAAAATATTTTGTTTAAAGGAGTAAATGATATGGATAGAAGAGAAGGAATAGTTACAATGGGTGGAAACCCTGTTACACTATTAGGTAAAGAGATAAAGGTTGGAGATAAAGCTCCTGATTTTACTGTACTAAAAAATGATTTAACACCATATACATTAAAGGATGCAGGAGATAGAATTAAGATTATTAGTGTTGTTCCTTCAGTAGATACGGGCGTATGTGAACTACAAACTATAAACTTCAATGAAACTGCTGCAGAATTAGGTGATGTTGTTATATTGACAATATCAGTTGATCTACCATTTGCACAAAAAAGATTCTGTGGAGCTCACGGTATAGATAAAGTAATTACCTTGTCAGACCATAAAGACCTATCCTTTGGATTAAATTATGGATTTGTAATGGAAGAAAATAGATTACTTGCCAGAGGGGTAGTTGTTCTTGATAGGGATAATACAGTAAGGTATGTTGAATATGTAAAAGAAGTTACTACACATCCTGATTATGATAAGGCAATAGAAGCAGTTAAAAAGTTAATATAAGTACTATTGAGACGATGCAGAATTACAAATGCATCGTCTTTTTTGGGTGACTTATGGTCGCCCATTTTTATTGTAGTCATTCCTGGACACTTCTCTGTAATCTTGAGACGCATAGTACAACAACTGCATATGAAAAATCTTGATTTCTTCTAATAATGAATTGGTTATGGGGTGAATTGTGAATTGACTTTATGTTATACTAACAGTAAGTATAAGTAGAAGGTAGGTTAATATGAATATAAGAATAATAGCAGTAGGGAAAATTAAAGAAAAATACATACAAGAAGGTATCAAGGAATATTCAAAGAGATTATCTAGATATTGCAATCTTGAAATCATAGAAATTGATGATGAAAAGGCTCCAGAAAATCTATCTGAAAAGGAAATGGACATAGTCAAACAAAAGGAAGGAGAAAGGATATTAGCTAAAATACCTCAGGGCTCTTATGTAATTACCTTAGTTATACAGGGAAAACAACTAACATCTGAGGAACTGGCAAGTAAGATTGAAGATCTAATGATAGACGGAATAAGTGATATTACATTAATAATAGGTGGCTCCTTAGGCTTATCTGATGAAGTTATTTCTAAAAGTAACTTTAAACTTTCCTTCTCTAAGATGACTTTTCCACATCAGCTAATGAGAATGATTTTATTGGAACAGGTTTATAGGGCTTGGAGGATAATAAAAAATGAACCATACCATAAGTAATTAAAAAAAGGAGGAAATCATATGTCAAAACATAGTATATATACAATGAGTTTCGCAAAAGTATATCCACATTATGTAGCTAAAGCGGAGAAAAAGGGTCGTACAAAGGAGGAAGTTGATGAAATTATCCGTTGGCTAACAGGATATAGTCAGGAAGAGTTAGAAGCTCAACTTGAAAAACAGACAGACTTTGAGACCTTCTTTACAGAAGCACCTAATCTAAACCCTAATCGAAGCTTAATTAAAGGTGTAGTATGTGGAGTTAGAGTAGAAGATATTGAAGAGCCAACTATGAGGGAAATTCGCTATTTAGATAAGCTAATTGATGAGTTAGCAAAGGGAAAAACAATGGACAAGATTTTGAGGAAATAGACAACGAGGTTGATATGAGAATAATTATTTCACCTGCTAAGAAGATGAATATAGACACAGACTCCTTTGGTTTTAATCAACTTCCTCAATTTATTGAGGATACAAAAATTTTAATGGATTACTTAAAAGGATTAAGCTATTATGAGCTAAAATTACTATGGGATTGTAATGACAAAATAGCTTCTCTAAACTATAAACGACTACAGAATATGGATTTATATAGTAATTTGACTCCTGCAATTCTATCATTTGAAGGAATCCAGTATCAGTATATGGCTCCAGGTGTATTTTCAACAGATCAAATTGAATATATAGAAAAATACTTACGAATTTTATCAGGGTTCTATGGAATTTTACGTCCATTAGATGGAGTTGTTCCATATAGATTGGAAATGCAAGCAAAGATAAACCATAATAATTACAAATCACTTTATGAATTTTGGAATAGAAAAATAGCAGATCAGCTTTTTTCAGAAAGCAATTGCATAGTAAACTTAGCCTCTAAAGAATATAGTAAATGTATCTCTAAATATTTAGACGATAGCATTAGATTTATTACTTGTGTTTTTGGTGAGATAATAGGAGACAAGGTAGTGGAAAAGGGAACCCTAGCAAAGATGGCTAGAGGTGAAATGGTAAGGTTTATGGCAGAGAATAAAATTGAAGATGTTGAAGAAATCAAAAACTTTAATAGATTAAACTATTTTTATGTGGACCATCTATCAAATGAAAATACTTATGTTTTTCTAAAGAAAGAAGAGTAAATTTTATACACCTAAACAAACAAGAATGAGGGAACAGACTGTTAACTAAAAAAGGCTACTGACAATTTAAAAATTGTCAGTAGCTATATTATTTACTTAGGGATTAAGGAAATACTTGACCTCTAAGAATAGCTTCACCTTCACGTTCAAACCCAATAGGTCTAACTTCAACATCTATCATTGGAATTGTTCCACCAAAGAATAATAATGTTGATGCTGCCCAGTTTGAATTATCTTCTGTTGGTTCTAAAATTAGCGTTTCTAAAGGTTCAGCGGAACCTTGAACAGTTAATATAGCAGCATATTCATTATAAGGTCCAAAAGTATCTGGTTCAGGTAAATTAATTGCCAATATAGTTACACGTTGCACTGGGGGTGTAAATGCTGTTATCTCAAATACTGAAGCACCAGCTATAAATAAGTTCTCAGCTGGTCCAGCTGGAAAGACAGGGTTAACTTCTATAAAGTCTCTGCTATTTACATTGCTTATTTCTTGCTTATTATCTGCCACGGTTGTTCCTCCTTCTATATCTTTAGTTACTATAACAAGGCATATAATTGCCCTGTTATAATTACATAATATGCGTTACAATCAAAGGTGTGTATTTTAAAGAAACAAAAAAGGAATGATTAAATCATTCCTTTTTGATTTATATTAAGTTCTATACTTTCAATATTAACTCATCTACTTTGACACCTAGAGCATCTGCTATATATACAACTTTATTAAAGGATGGATTTTTCTTGTCGCCTCTTTCTAATTCTTCTAAGTAGCTTTTAGAGATATTAGTGAATTTGGACAAATCCAAGGTAGTATACCCCTTTAGTGTCCTCAATTCCCTAATTTTTCGACCATTTAACATATAAGAATCCTCCTTTATGGAAAATTAGTGTATATTAAATTATAGTGACAAACTCCTGTTAATATGTTTCCTTATTTATATATTATCACTTTAATGTTTGATAATAAAGTGAAAGTATTAGAAATTAATATTTTACTTGTGATACAATTTTTTCAAGCTTTTCTGATACATCTTTATTCTTTTCCATAATAGAATTAATCTTTTCAATGGCTTGTACAATATTCATATTCTTTTCCGCAATATTCATAGTAGCCAGGTTAGAGTCTTCAACTGTTACAGATACATCAGCCATAGATGTTGTAATATTAGTTACTGTAGCTGAAAGTTCCTCTGCAGTTGCAGATAAATCTGAAATCATATCGTTTAAAGAAGCGCCATCTTCCTTATATTTTTGAACTGCAGTAACCATCATTTCATAGTCTCTTAAAATATCATTTTCTAGGAAGTTAATTAAACTATTTGTATTCTCAACAAGTTGATTTACAGCCTTTGTTATATCTTGAGTAACATTTTGGATCTCTATTACAGATTTATTTGAGCCCTCAGCTAATTTTCTTATTTCATCTGCAACAACTGCAAAACCCCTACCAGACTCTCCAGCTCTAGCAGCCTCAATTGCAGCATTTAAAGATAATAGGCTTGTTTGATCAGATATTTCTAATATTGCATTTGATAAAATATTGATCTTACTTACACCCTTAGCTGCTTCAATAGCCTTTTCTATATCTTCTTTAGTTGAAGCATAAATAGACATTGTATTTTGCTTTGCTTGTATAAATTGCTCACTCAAGCTGTCTGCTTGTGAACTTATCGCATTTGAAGTGTAAGCTCCTTTTTCAATCTTCTCAGTAAAATCAGCAATGGCCTTATCTATATTGCTAGTAGCTTCTGTTACAGTGACTGTAGATGCAGCAGTTTCCTCCATACTAGCGGATAATTCTTCAGTGGTTGCGGAAGTTTCCTCTGCTAATTCTGTAAGCTTTCTTAATTCTTTTAAAGTTTTCTCATAGATTTCATAATTTGTATCTATGGAGTTATCCATGTCTTTCATAAATAATTTTAGTTTTGTTATTATGTTATTAAATGAATTATACATCTTTCCAATTTCATCTTTTCTATTAAGTTCCTTATTGTCAATTTCATTCATTAGGTTTAGATTTCCAATTTCTTCTGCTATTTCAACAGAATGTAATATTGGTTTAGTTATTGTATAGGATATATATAATGAAATAAGAATGGATAATGTTAATACAAGAACAGCGCCAAGTATTGTATATTTAAATACATTATTGATTGGACCTGTTACATATTCCTCAGCAAGAGCTATACCTACAACCCAATTAGATTCTGGTACATCTCCTGAGAAAAAATATCTTAAAACCCCGTCATAATCCACAATTGCCCTATCATTTATATCTAGTTCATTTGATTCAGATATCTTTAGGAATTCTCCATTAGAAATATCTTTTACGTTAACAGTCTTATCTTGTGTAGGCTTGTACTCATCATTAATATGTGTAACAATATTTCCATTATTATCAATCAAAAATGCATATGAGTCTTCAGCTATCTTAACCTTAGAAACTAAATCAACAAGATAATCTATCTGAATATCTGTTGATATTACTCCCTTGATACCATCTTTAGTTTCAAAAGCCTTAGCTATTGAAATAACCATATTTTGTGTTCTTGAATCCACATATGGATCTGCTATGTAAAAATCATCAATGTCCTTAGCACCAACATACCAACCTCTTTGAGTTGGGTCATAATCAATTACTCTTCGTTCTGGATGAAGATAAGTTTGATCTTCTAATGCTGCATAAAAGTGATTGCCAGGGTTTCTTTTCTTAGCTGCTGCAAGGAAATCGCATGCATAATCATAATCAAAATTATCAGCTTCTACCATACCCTCAATTAATTCTAACAAAATTGTCTTTTGTATAGCAATCCAGTTGTCAATTTCACTTGCCACATTGATTGCTTCCAATTGAATTTTGTTATTAACCTCATCTCTAAGCTTGGTAATAGCAAATAAATAGTTAACTCCAGAAATAAACAAAATACTAATAATACATACTAAAGTTGTGAATAATACGATTTTGTTTTTCAGTTTCATCTATTACATCCTTTCTATCTAATTAAAATTACAATATATATTATCGGATAATTAAGAATTAAATTAAGTTATATTAATACTTATTTAAGCTATATGATTGAAATAAACAATTCAAATAAGAAAGTGAGGAAAATGAAAAGCGTCATTTGCCTCACTTAAAGTTCTAATTTATATATGAATATACTTATCTATAGCTCCGTAGGCAGCTTCAACTAGAGCTTCTGAGAATGTTGGGTGAGGGTGTATTGTTTTTGCCAAATCATAAACTGTCCCTTCAAGCTGCATAATTGCAACTGCCTTTGAAATCATATTAGCAGCATCACTGCCTAAAATATGAACACCTATTATCTCACCATATTTATTATCTGAGATTATCTTTACAAAGCCAACAGTTTCACCTTCAGCTATAGCCATTCCATTGGCTGATAGTGGAAATTTACTTACTTTAAAGTCATGGTCATTTCGTTTTGCCTGCTCTTCTGTAAGACCTACGCTTGCCATCTCTGGGAAGGAATAAACAACTTGAGGTATTAGATGGTAGTTCAACTTACTTTCAATACCCATTATATTTTCAACAGCAACAATTCCCTCGGCAGATGCCACATGGGCAAGTGGGTATTTACCATTAACATCGCCAATAGCATATACTCCAGGTATACTTGTTTCCATTCTATTGTTAGTTTCAATATATCCCTTGGAATTTAACTTTAGTTTTAGGCTCTCAAAGCCTTCAGTATTTGCCTTCATACCAAGAAAGACTATATATTTATCTGCACTATATAGCTTCTCTCCCTTATTCTCAACTATAATACCTTCGTCATTAAATTCCTTAACTGTAGCTTTAGAAATGATCTTTAACCCATCTTTCTTAAGCTGTCTTTCTAAAGTCTTTGCCATCTCAGGTTCTCCATAAGGTATAATATGCTCTGCATTATGAATCAAGGTCACCTTTGAGCTAATGGAGTTAAAGAGAGTTGCAAACTCAACAGCATAGGTATTGTTACCAATTATAATTAGTTCCTTAGGTATTTCTTCAAGCTGTAAGGCAGCCTTACTGTCTAAGGCTTTTCCTGAGTTTATAGCTTCTTTAAGTCCTTGAATATTAGGGAATTCACTTCTAACTCCTGTGGCAATGATTATATTATTTCCTTCTATAATTTCACCATTTACTTCTACTCTGTTTTTATTTATTACCTTAGCACTACCAGAGAAAAGCTCTACATTGTTTTTCTTAAAAAGCATATTAATTCCTGAAACTAGCTTATTTACAACATCATCTTTTCTTGCAAGCATTTTCGTCCAATCTACTTTTATTTCATTTTCATTTATGCCTAATATACCAAAATCCTTGCTTTTTAAAATATTCTTATAGAGCTTTGCTGATATTAATAGGCTCTTAGTTGGGATACAACCCCAATTTAAACATACTCCTCCTAGTCTATCTTTTTCAATAACGGCAACCTTGGCCCCCAGTTGGGCTGCCTTAATGGCAGCCACATATCCTCCAGGGCCTCCACCTATTATGATAATATCGTATTTGCTCATTTTATCACCTATCCCTTAAGCCCTGAGTAAAAGCATATCAGGGTCAGAAAGTAAATCCTTTAATATATTAATAAATCTAGCTCCACTTGCACCATCAATAATTCTGTGGTCATAGGATAAGGAAACTGGCAGAATATCTGCAATTTCAATATTATCATTTAGGACTATAGGTTTTCTGACTATTCTACCAAGACCTAAAATTGCAGATTCAGGATAGTTTATAATTGGAATACCAAAATATCCACCGATGGAGCCATAGTTTGTTATTGAGAAGGTACTTCCCTTAAGCTCACTAAGCTCTATGGTATTTTCCTTGGCTCTAATACTTATATCCTGAATAGCCTTTGCTAGTTCTACTATGCTCATCTTATCTGCATCTTTAATAACTGGAACCATCAAGCCTCTGTCAGTATCTGTAGCAATTCCTATATGGTAGAAGTGCTTTAATATAAGTTCTTCCTTTTCTATATCAATAGATGCATTAAATTCAGGTAACTTCTTAAGAGCTACTATAACAGCCTTTATAATAAATGGAAGGTAGGTTAGATTTATATTTTCTTCTTTCAGTATATCTTTATATTTTTTTCTAAACTCAACTAATTTTGTAATGTCTATCTCATCCATGGCAGTAGTATGAGGGATTGTAAATCTTGATAGGACCATTCTGTCTGCAATAGTCTTTCTAATTCTTGTTAGTGGAATCCTTTCTACTCTTTCATCCTCTATTAAAACTGATCGAGCTACTAAAGGTTCAACTTCAATCATTGGAATATCCTCTATTCTTGATTTAGAAGA
Organism: Firmicutes bacterium FC7; assembly: GCA_022760735.1. Classification (GTDB taxonomy): domain Bacteria; phylum Bacillota; class Clostridia; order Tissierellales; family Tissierellaceae; genus UBA3583. The sequence goes on along the minus strand of JAKELU010000011.1, from coordinate 22,908 downwards.
CTCTTCCTTAAACTTATAAATATCCTCTTTCATGACTCTACCATTTGGTCCTGTACCTACTACATTGTTAATATCTACACCTAAATCTTTAGCTAGCTTTCTTGCTACAGGTGTTGCTAGAATCTTTTTAATTTCTTCCTTAGTAGATACAGTTGCAACTTCAGTACTTGGAGGTATTACCTCAGATGAAGCAATAACTTCACCTACAACTCCAGCAGTTTCCTCTTCTACAACTTCCTGTACCACTTTATTCTCTGAACCATCAGAAGTATCTATAGTTACAAATACCTGACCAACATTTATCTTTTCGCCATTTTTAGCCTTTAGTTCCAATATCCTGCCACTTTTTGGGGAAGGAATTTCTGTAGTAACTTTATCAGTTTCAACTTCTGCTAGGGAGTCACCTTCTTTTATTTCATCACCTGGATTTACGAACCATTTCATAATGACTCCTTCATGAATACCCTCACCTATATCTGGGAAACGAAATTCAAAATTCATCTTCTTACCCCCTTCTAGTAATTCACTACATCTTCAATAGTCTTGGCAATTCTCTCAGGGCTAGGAATATAGTGCTGCTCTCCCCTTGGTAATGGGAAGGTAGTATCAAATCCTGTAAGCCTAGTTGGAGGGGCTTCAAGATATAAAAAGGCTTTTTCATTGACTATTGAAATGATTTCAGCTCCAACTCCAAGGGTCTTAGGAGCTTCATGAACTACTAATATCCTTCCTGTTTTCTTAACGGATTCAACAAAGCTGTCTCTATCCATAGGCGCTATTGTTCTAAGGTCTATAATTTCAGGTTTTATACCTTTAGCTTTTACCATTTCAGCGGCCTTTTGAACATCTCTAACCATTGCACCCCAGGTAACAATAGTAATATCTGTTCCTTCATCTATGATTTTGGCCTTTCCTAGAGGAATTTCATAGGCTTCTTCAGGAACCTCCTGCTTAAAAGCCCTATATATTCTCTTAGGCTCCCAGAAAAGAACTGGATCTGGATCTCTTATGGCAGCTATTAATAGTCCTTTAGCATCATAAGGTGTGGAAGGTATTACTATTTTTAGTCCAGGGATATGGGCAAATAGGGCTTCCATACTTTCAGAGTGATGCTCTAATGCCCTAATTCCACCACCATAAGGTGCACGAATTACCATAGGAAGTGTATATCTTCCTCGAGACCTATTTCTCATTCTAGCAACATGACTTATTATTTGATTAAAAGCTGGATATACGAAGCCTGAAAATTGCATTTCAACAACAGGTTTAAGTCCATTAATAGCCATGCCAATAGCAGTACCTACTATTGCTGACTCTGCCAGTGGACTATCAAATACTCTTGTATTTCCAAATTTTTTCTGTAATTCAACTGTAGCCCTAAAAACTCCACCTTCAACTCCTACATCTTCTCCATATACAACAACTGTATTATCAAGCTCCATTTCATTCATCAAGGCTTGATTAATAGCTTGAACTATATTAAGGGTATTAGCCATATTACTTACCTCCTTCTAAAAAGGACTTATATTCATTAAGCTGTTCCTCCAGCTGAGGAGGCATTACTTCATAATGATATTTAAATATATCTTCTATCTCTGTATCTGATTTATTTTCAATGGATTCAAAGATAGATGCAACTTCCTCTTCTAATTCCTTCTTCATACTTTCATCAATCTCATCAGTTAACAGTCCTTTGTTCATTAGATATATCCTATACCTAAGAATAGGGTCCTTATCCTTCCATTCTTCAACCTCAGAATCATCCCTATACTTTGTTGGGTCATCAGAAGTTGTATGAGCACCTAATCGATAGGTATATGCTTCAATAAGAGTAGGTCCTTCACCGTTTCTTGCTCTATCTATAGCTGTTTTTGTAGCCTTATACATGGCAAAGATGTCATTGCCATCAACTAAGATTCCAGGCATCCCATACGCTATGGCCTTTAGTGCATAGTTTTTACTTGCAGTTTGAAGACTTCCTTTGGTTGAAATAGCATATTGATTATTTTGAATCACAAATATAACTGGGGCTTTGAAAACAGCTGCAAAATTAAGGGCCTCATGGAAATCTCCTTCAGATGTTCCACCATCGCCAACATATGCCACAGTCACATCTTTTTCACCCTTTATATTACTAGCCATGGCAATACCTGTTGCATGTTGAAGCTGAGAGGCTATTGGCACTGAAACTGGAAGTAGCCTTATACCTTCAGGCATATAGCTACCCCATTCATTTCCATACCAATATAAATAGATATTTCTTAGGGGTACTCCCTTTACTAACCAAGAACCAAGCTCTCGAAAGGCAGGTACAAGCCAGTCATTCTTCTCCATAGCATAGGCACTTCCAACCTGTGCAGCTTCCTGGCCAATATTAGGTGCATAGGTTAGCATTCTTCCTTGTCTTTGATAAGACAACGCTTTCTCATCAATTATTCTTGAGAAAATCATAGTTCTATATAGATACATTAATTCATCGTCAGTAAATTTCGGTAAATCTTCTTCCTTAAGAACAATCCCATTTTTGTCTAGTATTCTGTATTGAATATTATCTAGTGGATTATGATTTTTAAGTCCCATAAATTTGACCTCCTTTATACACACCACACATTGATAACTATTATCACTTGTACTCTATAAATTCCCATAAAAAATAAAATGAAACAGGTGGACATGAATTAATTGAAAATATTTGGAAAAACTTATAGTATAATTAAACTGTAAGTATTTACTAAATATCATTTAAAAAGGGGAAAGTTTATGAGTAAAGTAATTTTACAAGAATGTAATAATTATGAATTAAGTAATGTAATATCAAAGATAAATTCTGGAATCTTGGAAATAGGCGGATGGGATAATTTTGTAAAGTCAGGAGATAAGGTATTACTAAAGGTAAATCTTATAGGACCTAAAACACCAGAATCAGCAGCCATAACCCATTGTGATTTTGTAAGGGCAGTAGTTAGGATATTAAAAAATAAAGGCTGTGAAGTTTGGATAGGTGACAGTGCAGGAGGAGCAATTGCTGGCATTGCACCTACAGCACAAGCTTTAAAGGTATCAGGATTAGAAAAGGTTGCAAGAGAAGAAGGGGCAATCATAAAGAACTTTGATAGTGAGGGAGTAGTTGAAGTAAGCCCTAAGGGGAAGTTTAAGGAGAAAATGTATCTTGCAAAACCTCTATTTGATGCTGATGTAGTTATAAACTTGCCAAAGCTAAAGACTCATTCAGCAAGCATTTATACTGGGGCAGTAAAGAATCTATTTGGATGTATACCAGGACTTAGGAAGGCTAAATATCATAAGATGGCACCAGATCCAGTAGACTTTGGAGAAATAATCACAGATATACATGAGGCAAGAAAAATAGATTTACATATAATGGATGGAATTACAGCTATGCAAGGTGAAGGTCCTACGGCAGGAGAACCATATTTAGCTAATAAGATATTAATAAGCACGGACCCATTGGCACTAGACGTAGTTGCAGCAAATATGATTGGTTTAAAACTAGAAGATGTTCCAATTCTAATTACAGCTAATAAGAGAAAACTTGGTGAAGGTAATTTAAATAAAATAACAGTGGATGGAGATTATACGACAATTCCGAGACTACATAATTTTAAACTACCTAAAAGATTAAAAAGCAATAAGAAAAGGAATTATAAAGCTGTTATAAGGGTTATAGACTTCTTTGCAACTAAGCCAAAAATAAATATGAAGAAATGTAAAAGTTGCAATATGTGCATTGAAAGCTGTCCAGTGGAGGCTATAAATATAGAAAGTAAGAGTATAAATTATGATTTATGTATAGAATGCATGTGTTGTCATGAGCTTTGTTTACATAAAGCAGTGGAGCTTAGGAAGAATAATCCAGTTGCTAGAATTATAGCTGGAATGAGTATGGGAAGATACAGATAACGACAAAAACAAATGAAAAACTTAACTACTTAATTTTTGATAAATTAATCATATATATTTAATTGTCGAATATATTTAAAATATGGAATCAAAAAAATTTTTATACCAGTGACAAGCAACTAGTTTTTACAAATTTTATATATATTCCTTGATATAATAAATGTAAATAAAATGCGGGAGATTATGATTCATGTTGCTAAGTTTGGGCGCCTGGCACATGAGGAGTCAATGGCGCAACCGACCCAATATATAAGTTAAGCTTATATATTGGGTTTTATTTTTCTCTAAAACTATTAGATGAGGTGCTGATAATGTTTTTAAAAAACAGAATGGCTGAATCAAAAATTCTTTTCATTTATAGATATCTTTCATTGATGCTTACATCTATATTCTACTTATTTAATATCCCAGAACATACACTTTTAAGAAAGCTATTTATAATTGGATGCATAAGCATTTCAGCAATAATCTTATCATATCTTTATCCTGTATTTGAAAACTCAAAAAAGAATATATTACTTCTATTAATCATGGAGACAATAGGTAATTTACTATTGTTAATACCATCTGGAGGGATTGATAGTCCCTTTATCTGGTATACCCTAAATACAATATTGATAAGTTCAATTTATTTTGGAAAATACTATTGTTGGCTCAACTTTCTTGCATACATTTTGGGCTATATGACAATACTAAAATATGGAATCAATTTGGAAATAAGTGACATCGAAGCAATAAGAGAGCAATCAAATCTTTTGTTAAGCTTTTTAATGATCATTGCAGCAGTAAATTTACTAGGAATATATATAAATAAGGCTAATGACAAAAGTAAAAAATTAGAAGAAACTAATTTAGAATTAGAGCAAGCTAATAAGCAAACCTTAGAATCTATTGAGCATATTAAAGCACTTTATCAATCGGTTGGTATATTAGGAAACCAGAGAAATAAGGAAGGGATTATTAAGATATCCTTTGAACATATAAAGCAAATTACTAAAAGTAATACAGCCTTTTATTACGATATAAGTGAAAATGAAAACAAAATGTATTCCTATGGAGATACAAAATGCATAGATCATGTAGAAGGTTATATCCGAGAAAATTTTGAAGAAATTTTTGGAGATAAAACAATAGACGAGCTTCATATACATAATAATAGATATATAATAACTAAAGTTACATCAAATTACAAAGCATACGGACTATTAGGTTTAGAATGTACGGATGGTAATAATAGCATAATTTATAAGAATAATGTCTACCAATTACAGTTTATATCAGAGCTTCTATCATTATCTTTTGAAAGGTTATCCTTAGAAGGAGTAAACGAAAGACTTTTAATTTCAGAGGAGCAAAATAGAATAGCAAATGAAATACATGATACTGTGCTACAAAAACTATTTAGTATGTCATGTAGTATATTTGCAACAATAAAAAGATTAAATTCATATTCAAAACAGGAAATAGAAGAAGAACTTAATTTAATCAGAAACACCACTGATTCAGTTATGAAGGAATTAAGAGAAAAAATTTATGGACTTAGTTGGAAGAAATCAGGTACAAATAGCTTTACTGTAGACATTAGAAACTTTATTGATGAAATTATTAGATTAAACAATGTAAATATTCCATTTAGTATATTAGGAAATGTGGAAATACTTACAACAAATCAGAAAAAGGCACTATATAGAATGATCTGTGAAGGTTTAAGCAATGCAGTAAGGCATGGAAAAGCTAAAAATGTAGACATAACGTTAAATGTGGACGGTGAAACCACTAGACTTAGCATAATAGATGATGGTATAGGGTTCGAAATAGAAGATGTAATGTCAAGTGAATCTAAGGGGTTAGGTTTAGAGAACTTACACCAACTAACTGAAAGCTTAAATGGAGAAATTGAGATAGTAAGTGAGTTAAGTGTAGGTACAACAATCAATATTACGTTACCTAATAACTTAGAAGTGTTGAAAGGAGCGGTAGCAATATGAAAATACTAATAGTTGATGATCATCCTTGTGTTAGAAAAGGCATATCATTAGCACTGTCCTTTGAAGGAGATATTGAAAAGATATTGGAAGCTTCTAATGTTGAAGAAACAATGGGGATATTAAAGCTAGAGAAACCTGATTTAGCTATTGTAGATCTAAATTTAGGTAAAGAAGATGGTTTAGAAATTGTTAGGAGAGCTAAAAATAAAGGAATGAATACAAAGTTTTTGGTTCTTACGTCCTCAGTAAAAAGAGATGATTATATTAGATCGGAAGAGATAGGAGTAAATGGTTATATATTAAAAGAGGCATTTGCAGAGGATATATTGTATGCAGTCCATGTAGTACTTAGAGGTAAGAAGTTTATAGACCCTGAAATATTAAAGTATCAGTCGACCTATAATCAAAAGAATAATATATTATCAGAGTTGACACCAAGAGAAAATGAAGTATTAGTAGCACTAGGTAAAGGATTGAGCAATCAAGAAATAGCAGATGAATTATTTATATCAGAGCACACTGTAAAGAAACATATAAGCAATATTCTATCTAAGCTAGAGCTTAGCCATAGAACTCAGGCAGCTTTATTGGTTAATGAGGTTTCAAATCTATATAGGGAGTGTGTCTAAGATGCGTAATAAAAAGCGACGTAGAAAATATGGTGGGAAAATGTCTGTAATATATATAAGTATTATTGTTTCTTTGGGGGCTATGGGAGTTGGATATGCAGCATGGGGTGAAGGGTTAAAAATAGGTATGAATATAACTACTGGTCATTTAGATATAGAGAGTAAAATAACTGATGGTTTAACACAAATTAAAAATTATGAGGAATTTAATATAAATACTAATAGCAAGACTTTGGAAATAGTTGGGAAAGTATACCCGGGCTTTAGCCACAGTCTAGAAATGGAGATATATGATAAGGGAAGTATTCCTTCGGTACTAAATGACATAAAACCTATAAGTGATGATAAAGAAGTTGTAAAAATAGTCAAAACTACAAGTTCAGAGAGAGATGATTTACTTGAATCATTTTGTATAAGTATAAATCCAGAAATTAGTGATTCAGGGGACTATGATAATAGTTTTATTGATAAAAGTCCTGATGATTTAGAAGGAGAAATCGAAGGACTAAGTAATAAGATCAATAGACTAGAAGATAAACTTAACGAATATATGAGTATTCATGAAAGGTTCATATTTGATTACAAGATATTATTCGAGCAGGGGTTGTAGGATTACTGTAAGTTTATCTACTTAACGTGGAGGTATTATATGGGAAAAAAGTATATTGTAATTTTATTGAGTATTTTATCAGCTTTTGCTTGTATGCAAGGTGGCTATGGTGGATGGTCTGAGGAGATTTCAGTTACAGGTGATATAACAGTAGTACCAGATCATAATGTAGTTATCGCAATGGTGTCTGATATAAGTAAATTAGAAGAGGAATTAGAATACAAACTTGAACAGCAAAGACTGGAAGCTAAAAGGCTTGAAGCAGAAAGATTACTTGCAGAGCAGCTTGCATTGTTAGAAGCTGAAAGACTATTGGAAGAGCAGATGTTACTAGAAGAACAAAATCTGTTAGAACAGCAAGATCCAGTTCAAGAAATAGATATTGAACCAGTATATTCTATTGGTGAAGATACAATTGAAACACCTGAACCTGATGTTTCTTTAATTAATAATGATCAAAGTGGACAAAGTCAAGAAGAAGGAAAAAAAGTTGAAGAAAATATAGAAGAGTTGACTGAAGAACAAAATAGAGAACAAGAGGGCGAAGAGTATATTCATGATGTAAAACAGATTGAAGAAGAAAATTTAGTAAATGAGGAGAATGAAGAAGCAAAAGAAGAAATATTGGAAGATGTAGAAGAAGCAATAGAGCTAGATGAAATTAAATATGATAAAAAAGAAGAAGTTAATCAGGAAGAGGCCGATGTTGAACTAGAGGTAGAAGAAGATAATGAGAAAGTTTATAAAGAGAAGGTAATAGAAGACGAAAGCAATCAAGTTCAAAATAAAAACGAGGAAGCATATGTTGAAACTGAAGAGTCTACAGAAGAATAGTAGATGAAGAAGATAATGAAAAACAGGAGCAGAAAAGCCATCAAAAGAAGACAATGATAAAGCAGATAATAATTCATTAGAAATGGAAACTACATAAAATGAGTCACAAGAGGAGAATTCAATTTAGTAGTTAATTATGTAGGATATCAGCGATATCCTACTATTTTATAATCTAAGGAGGACAAGTATGGATACTACTAATAGATATATTCCTACCACAAAAACAAGTAGTAGAAGTATAATAGTTATTTTACTACTTTTATTTATGTATATAATTGGGAATTCTAAAATCATAAGTAATTATATAGACAACTTTGCTTTTACATATATCATTAAACCTCTCCTATGGGTATGCATAGCAATATTTATTTACAATATACCACATATAAAACCTAAGGCAAAAATAAAACACAGAAAGTTAGTTATAGAATGGGCTACTATCTTTGGGATGATGTTTGTTGCAATAAATATGTTTGCTGGCTTTATTTTTGGTTTAGGAAAAAGTCCCTATAGTCACTCAATAATTGGAATTTTTATAAATATAATATATGTTGGAACAGCATTAGTAGGAAAAGAGTTTATTAGAAATTATTTAGTAAATAGCGTTACCAAAAAGGAAAACTTTATAGTGTTTATATCAATATCTTTACTTATGACAATAATAAATTTTAATATAAATAGATATATTCAGTTAAAAGACTTAGAAACTCTAGTGCAATTTTTAGCAGAATATTTTGCTCCAGAGTTTTCAAATAATCTCTTTACATCTTATCTAATTTACTTAGGAGGACCAATCCCATCTATTATATATTTAGGTATCATAAAAGGATTTCATTGGTTATCACCTATACTACCTAACCTAAAATGGATTATCACTGCTTTAATAGGTGTATTATGCCCTATTTTTTTCTTGATGACATTTCAAGGTATATATTTAAGTACAACTAAAAAGATTAAATTAAGGGAGCAGGAAGATGAAAGCCCTATAAGTTGGATAATAACAAGTATGATTTCTATAGGAATTATATGGTTTACTGTAGGGGTATTTCCTATTTATCCATCTGTTATTGCAACTGGTAGCATGGAACCTATGATAAGCCCTGGAGATATAATATTGGTTAAAAAGATAGTTAATATGGATGGTATAAATGCTCTTAAGGAAGGTGATGTTATACAGTTTAAACGAGGTGAAATATTAATATCACATAGAATTGTAGATGTAATAGAAAATGATAAAGAAGGGTTACAATTTAGGACTAAGGGAGATAATAATTCTACTGTAGACACTAATTTAGTAAGACCTCAGGATATAAAAGGTAAGGTTGAATATACTATACCTAAAATAGGATGGCTTACCCTCTTTATTAAGAGTAATCAGAATATTAATTTAGAAGAGCTAATTTTTTGATATACTACTAAAGTAGTATATAATGGACATTTTGTACTAATCAAATAATACTTAATTATAATAGAAAAGTATCCCTTAGAAGGGAGTGTTATAAACTCTCCAAGTCTATAATTATAATCAAGGCTAAACAATTACATTAAATATAAAAAAGGAGAGGTTATTATGAAAAAGACAAAAATGTTAGCTTTGACATTAGTAGTAGCAATAATGTTAGCAGGAGCAGGATATGCAGCTTGGACTGAAGTTATCGAAACAGATAGTGTAGTTAGAACAGGTGAATTAAATATTGAATTTTTGCTTGAAGATGCATTAGAAGCTTCTTATGATAAGGGTATAAGAAATGTGGCTGGAAAAGGTTCTATTAATACACTTAAAGACTTGATTGACGTTAGTGTGGAGGAGGATCAAATAGAATTTTCATTTAATAATCTATATCCGGGAGCTAGTGCAACAACAACTTTTAAGATTGCAAACAATGGAACAATGGCGGGATTTATTGAAAAAGCTATTGTAGATATTACAGGTGATATAGATGGAGACTTATATAATGCTATTGAAGTAGACTATAAATTGATAGCAAAAAAAGCCGATGATACAGAAGTTACACTAGAAGATGGTACTTGTAAATTAAACGAAATGAAGGAATTATTTTTTAATGATACAAATTCGCCAATGATAGGTAATTATGTAGGTGTAGATGAGGAACTTTATTGTCAATTAACATATAGAATACCACATAATAGTTTATATGATGATCAAGGCGAAAATGATGAATTAGCAATAAATCTAAAATTTAGATTTGTTCAGGCAAATCAATACATGGGAAGGGTAAAACTTCACTAATATCAATAATTTGATACAAATTAACTAAGTCAGTAGATTAATCTACTGGCTTAATTAAATTGATGAATAAGTACATAAATCAACAAATTATTTATACTTTCATCGATATAATAGAAGTGAAAATTTCCATATAAGGAGTGAAGTGAGTGAAGTTAATAATTAATAAGGTTATTAGAATAACTGTAATACCTATACTTTTAATCGTATTATTGCTAAATATATTTTTAGTTTATCAAGTAGTAAATTCATATAATTTTATAGACGAAATTAACCAAGTTTATAAATATAGTAGTAACGGCAATGTTGATTACATAATATATCTTAAACCCAATAATTTATACAATAAAAATTCATTAGATAGTAATCAAGTTTACATAACAAATTTAATCGATCATATAAGTACAACCTTTAATTATAATTTAGATGGTGAAAGTGAAGCATCAATAAAAGGTATTTATATTATAAAAGCAAGGTTACATGGATACATCAGAAAAGGTGAGGAAATAATAACAGTATGGGAAAGAGATTTTCCTTTAGTAAACCATAAAAATTTTAGCTCTATAAATGGGGAGGTGTCAATCAGCGAGAATATTAAGTTTAATATAAACGAATACAACACATTTGCACAAGAAATACTAGAATCCACAAAAATAAACTGCGACACACAACTAACTTTACTAATGGACATCAATGTAACTGGTACAACAGACAAAGGAACTTTTGAAGAACACTTAACCCCAAACATAGTCATTCCATTAAACACGCCAATGTTTGAAATAACAACTAACAACGTTGAAAAGTCTGGATCCATAGAGGAAACTATCCAAGTTCAAGTACCTGTAGACGAAAAACAAGTTATTTTCTATGGTGTAATCATAGGAATCTGTGGCCTAGGACTTATATTCCTAATATTCTTTACTAAATCTGCACCTAAGAAAGATCAATTTGAAAAGGAACGAAACAAGATATTCAAGAAGCATGGTGATAGGTTAGTTGCTCTAAATTCAGATATGGATTTAACTGGTGCTAAATATGTAAGGACTATTGATGACTTAGTAAGATTTGCAGATGAGGTTGAAAGGCCTATTTTATATAAATATAGCGATAATTATAAAGAAATAAATATATTCTACGTTACTAATGGAGATGAAACATATGCATTTAATTTAAAAGATTCATTACCTAAGGAAGAAAAAGCAGTTGAAGAAGTAGAAGTAGTTAGTAATGAAAGTTAATATGGTTTGATTGCAAAAGCAGGTACCTCGCTATACTTGAAGCAAAGTCTAGCGAGGTTTTTATTTTTATTAAATACTACTATAGTAGTATATAAATTACAACCAAAGAGTAATTCAAATCAACCCAATGTATGGCGTATATGGGTTACCTTATGGATACAATATTATTGGAAACTTATATCCAATATAATGAGGTGAGCATATGAAGCGGCGGAATAAGATATTTAGAATGATATTGCAAGTCTTAATCCTTACACTAATTGGCGGAGTGTTTACTATTAATTTAATTCAATCTACTTTTGCAACCACTATTAATAAAAGTCCTAATGTGATTGTTACTATAGGTAGTGATGGAAAGATTTCACAAAATGGCAATCTCTTTGATGGCCAACTGTATCCAGCAACAGTTGAGCAGGCTGAAAATGGTATAGGTGGAATTAGTGGTGTTATAAGGATTAGCAACAACTACCAAAATATAAAGGTTGAGAATCTTGCAATAGGAATAACAGGAATGAATATAAATAATGGATATGACAAAGACACTGTATTTAACTCATTTATAAAAGACATTAACTTAAAGATTGAAAAAGGTAAAGTGCTTACATTTGATAAGATATTAGTAGATTATACTCCATTAAAAGATATTTTATTAGAAAAAGACAATGATGAATATAGAGGATATACTCTAGCTGAAAAAGATAAATTTACAATTCCAAAGAATAGTAGTGTAGACCTAAAATACACCCTCCATATGGTACCTGAAGCAACTGAGGAACTCGAGGCTGTTACAGCCAATATGCCAATATATATAAATCTTATGGGATATATAGATAATGATCCTGTTGATCCAGGTGACGATGATGACTACGAAGAAGAAATAATCCAAGAAGTAGTTCCATTAGGTATATTAAATAAAGAAGACCATATACAATACATTCAAGGATATCCTGACAATACGGTTAGACCAGAGGGTCTAATTACAAGAGAGGAAGTAGCAGCGGTATTCTATAGACTTTTAGACAATGCTTATAGGTCAAGTATATATACAGAAGTTGAGGACTTCCCTGATGTTAGCTCAAATAGATGGTCATTAAAACATATAGCAACTCTTGCAAATGGTAATATCATAAACGGATATCCAGATGGAAGCTTTAGACCTGGTAACTTTATTACAAGGGCAGAATTAGCAACTATAGCTTCAAAATTTGATAGATTAACACCTTCAGATGAAAATATGTTCTCAGACATAGAAGGACACTGGGCAAGTAAATATATTAACTCTGCTGCATTAAAGGGATGGGTAAGTGGTTATCCAGATGGTACCTTTAAACCAGACCAATATATTACAAGAGCTGAATTTGTAACTTTAGTAAACAATGTGCTAGAAAGAAGAGTTCATAAAGAGAAAATATTATCTGAAGCAAAAGATTTTCCTGACCTTCTAAATACAATGTGGTATTATGAAGCCATGATGGAGGCTATAAATAGTCACTATTATGAACGACTTGAAGATGGATATGAACTGTGGCTTGAAATATATTACCCAATCTTAGATATGTAACATTTTATAAAAACAAAAAAATTTTAAATTCAAAAAACCAAGAAATTTTAATTTTTCTTGGTTTTTTGCTTTCATAAAAATTACCTTGTATTAAATATATTCTATTAAACAAAATAACAAAGAGGAATATTTTTAAAAGAGGTGATTTTGTGGCCAAAAGAAGAGTAGTAAATCCAAATGCAGCAAAGGCATTAGATCAATTAAAGATGGAAATAGCAAGAGATCTTGGTATTGAAAACAATATAAATGATAAGAATCATCCAGTTAACAATATATTTACTGCTGGACCTGTTGGCGGTTTAATGACTAGAAAATTAGTAGAAATGGGAGAAGAGCAGTTAGTTAACCATAACAACAATTATAAAGTTTCCAATAATAACAACAATAATAACTTGAGGTGATAAGTATGAAAAAAATTGGTGTTGAAAAAGGATTAGAAAATGTAGCTCAATATTTAAGAGACCAAGGGTGTCAGGTTGAAGTTCTTAGTGGTTCAATAGATGAAAATATGAATAAATTAAATAACTATGACTGCATAGTTACATCAGGATTAAATAAAGACGCTTTAGGTATTAGCGATACTTCTACAGAAAAACCAGTCATCAATGCAAGAGGTTTAAGTCCAGAAGAAGTAGCCCAAAGAATAAATAGCTTCAAATAATTATTTAATGCCATTATAGATTTTCTATAGTGGCTTTATTTAATTAATGCATTTGTGTGTTATTTACATTATTTCGGGAATAATAATATAGGTGTAACATATTTGTTAAATTATCCCATATTAAGGGTAATTAATGCATAAAGAATACATAGGAGGGATTTGGGAATGTCACAATATCATGAACCTACTGAAAAGTTAAACGAAGAAGCCTTTAATATCTCAAGAGCTTTAAACAGTTTAAAGGAAGAAATAGAGGCCATTGATTGGTACAATCAAAGAGTAGTAGCTTCTAAGAACCCAGAGCTGGAGGCTATTTTAGCCCACAACAGAGATGAAGAAATAGAGCACGCTGTAATGTTAATTGAATGGTTAAGAAGAAATATGGACGGATGGGATCATGAACTAAGAACTTACCTTTTTACAGATGGTCCAATTACAGGATTACATGACCACGGTGGAGAAGATGAGCCTAAATCAAGCTTAAATATTGGAGATTTAAAATAGGAGGGAGTTTATGTTATATAGAGAATTAGCACCTATATCTAATGAAGCTTGGAATGAAATAGATAAAAGAGCTACAGAGGTTCTAAAGTCATATCTGTCAGCTAGAAAAGTTGTAAAGGTTAATGGACCTAAGGGGCTAGATTTTAACGTAATAACTGAAGGAAGACTTACAAATATTCATAAATTAGAAAACAACCTTTGCTTTGGGACATATCAAGTACAACCATTGACTGAAGCTAGGGTAGAATTTGAAATGAATAGATGGGAACTAGATAATATAGCTAGAGGCGCTAAGGATGTAGACTATGAACCATTAGAAACTGCCATGAAGGAAATTGCCTTATTAGAAGAAAAAGCAATATATAATGGCTTGGAAAAGGCAATGATAAAGGGTATAGATCAGCATGCAAAAGTGACAATTCCATTTGGTAATGATCCTACATCAATAATGGAAGCAATAACTAAGGGTATAATTCAACTTAGAAAATCCTTTGAGCCAGGCCCATTTACACTTGTTGTTAATGAAGAAGCATATAAGAGAATATTGTCAAAGGAAACAGCATATCCACTAGATGAAAGAATTGAAAAATTAATTGGTGGAAAGATTGTATTTAGTCATGTAGTAAATGGAGCATATTTATTACCATATAATCATGATGATTTAGAGTTAACGATTGGTCAGGACTTCTCAATTGGTTATCAGTCAAGTAATCCTGAAAAGATAAGATTCTTTGCTACTGAATCCTTTACCTTTAGGATTTTAAACCCTGATTTGATTGTAAAATTTACTATATAGAGAAGTAGTATAATAATAATTTCATCTGGGATAATAATAGTATGGTTTGTCTAAAAGATATAATTTTTAATTAAAAATTGCATCGAAGGAGAGTCTGTTATGAAAAATAAACCTAACCCAGATGATAGAAGAGATAATGTGGAAAAGATTCAATACAATATTAACCACACAATTTCTAATTATAGGGAAACTAAGGATATGATTAATAAGACTGACGACCCTGAGCAAAGAAAACAATTAGAAGCAAAGCAAAAGAGAAGATTACAAGCACTTGAAGGCATGAGAAGTGAAATAAGAGAAGAGGCAAAAGCTAGAGAAAATCAATTTAAGTAAACCGTAAAAACCCTCAATTATTATTTGAGGGTTTTTTCAATTTAAGCATAACTGATCTTATTAGCATAATTTAACTTAAATAGGGTAAGTAATTTGGTCCAGCTCTTTAAAGTTATATATGAATAAAAAATATTAATACATAATATGATACTAATATACGTACTAGGGGTATAAATAATTAGATTAAATAAATACTAAGTTTTGCAAAGGAGGTTTATATGTTTGCAAGTGACGTTTCATTTCCAATAGCCTTTGGGGCTGGATTTATATCCTTTTTTTCTCCTTGTATCTTACCCATGATACCAGCTTATATAATGTATATTACAGGTGTCAGCTTAGAAGAAGATCTTATTTCCAAAAGAAAACTAGCTATATTTAGAACTCTAGCCTTTGTGCTGGGTTTTACAATAGTCTTTATAATAATGGGCTCAACAGCGACTCTGTTAGGTAAAATCTTCGTTAGAAACAGGCAGGTTTTCTCAAAGATAAGTGGAGCAATAATAGTCATTTTTGGATTAAATATGATGGGTATTATAAATCTCAAGTTTTTGAATTTTAATAAAAAAGCTTCAGCGCCAAAGAAAATAACAAACTGGTTAGGCTCGTTGTTTATGGGAATGGCATTTGCAGCAGGATGGACTCCTTGCTTTGGACCTGTTCTTGCATCCATATTGATATATGCAGGTGGAGCAGATACTGTATCAAAGGGAATCATATTGTTATTAGTTTATTCTATAGGTATGGCTATTCCTTTTATTTTAACATCTATGTTTATTAATGTATTTGAAAAGTTTCTAAATAAGTCAGATAAGATACTTAAGTATATTCCAAAGTTTGCAGGAATTATCATGGTTATTTTTGGGCTTTTAGTTTTTTTTAACAAGGTTATAAATATTAGCAGGTTGCTGTTATAATTGAGGAGGGAATTTGTGAAATCTAAATTATTAGTAGTTTTAATTGGGATAATGGTACTTTTGGCAGGTTGTAGTTCAAATAAAGCTGATGAGAATGTGGTAGAAAATAATGCTGGGTATACAGTGGAAGAAAAAGTAAATGAGCATATAGTAGAGACGCCAATAGAAGAACCAGCTGAAGAAGTAGCAGAAGAAACTTCAACCACAGAAATAGCAAAGAATAAACCAGCTCCTGATTTTACCTTGAAGAACTTGGCAGGGGAGGATGTGTCACTTTCAGACTATAGAGGTAAATTTGTATTGATCAACTTCTGGGCAACATGGTGTGGTTTCTGCGATATGGAAATGCCAGATTTACAAATGTTAGATGATGAAAATGATGATTTAGTAGTTCTTGCAGTTGATGTAATGGAGGATAAAGCAACTGTTGAAAAATATATAAATGAAGGTGGATATACTTTTGAGGTTCTCCTAGATGAAGAAGGAGATATAGCCAAAACTTATTTGGTCAGTGGATTTCCAACTTCATACTTTATAGATCCTGATGGAATTCTACTTGGTGGTGTACCTGGTATGATGACCTATGATCAAATGAATCAAATAATGGATAGAATAAGATAGTTAACCAAATAAGGCTGTCGCACTAAAAAGTGAGGCAGTCTTTTTAATAGGGAATCAAATTACATATTAATTTAATAATTCTACATTAATATTAATATTTAATAGTAAAGAGGGATTTATATATAGGGGGAATTACTTTGTATTTATATCTATATTTATTCTTTGTATATGCTTTTTTAGGCTGGTGTACAGAGGTAATTTATAGTGCGTTACATACTGGTAAATTTGTAAATAGAGGTTTTCTAAATGGACCTATTTGTCCAATATATGGGGTAGGAATATTATCTGTTTATAAATTACTTAACTCAGTAATGAGCAATAAAATATATTTATTTATTGGTTCAGTTATATTAACATCTACCGTAGAATTGATAACAGGATTTATTCTTGAGAAGTTGTTCCACAAGAAATGGTGGGACTATTCTAACATGCCATTAAATATTGGTGGTTATATATGCTTAAAATTCTCTCTTAAATGGGGGCTAGCTTGTATAATGGTATTTGAAATTGTTCATCCTGTAGTACTAAATTTTATTAGTTTCATACCTAGAAACATTGGGAGTATAATACTGTATTTATTATTAAATATATTTTTTATAGATATAATAGCAACGGTTCAATCAGTAATAAAGGTAAACAAAAAACTTAAGCTAGCATATGAAATTTCAAAAGAAATTAGAAAAGTATCAGATGAAATAGGTGCAAAGATATCAAAAGGCAGTCTCTTATTAATTGAGAAAAATGAAGAGATAATATCAGAACTTGATAGAAAAGTTGAAAGTAAGAAGCAGCAATTAGAAAGCTTGAAGGAAAAATATGAGATGATTTTAGATAAAAAAATTGCTGGCGAAAGAAGACTATTCCGAGCCTTTCCTAAAATGAATACAAAAAGATACAAGGAGACTTTTGAAGAGCTTAAAAGAAGGGTGCTAAATAAATAAGCCTTTACCAGTAGGATTAATAAAAAAGGATATGGAATTTAAACCATATCCTTAATATTATACATTAAATCTAAAGTGTACTACGTCTCCATCTTTCATTACATAGTCTTTACCTTCAATACGAAGTAGTCCTTTTTCCCTAGCTGTTGCCATACTGCCTCCAACTGCCATTAAATCTTCATAAGCAATTACTTCTGCTTTTATGAAACCTCTTTCAATGTCAGAGTGAATTTTACCAGCAGCTTGAGGTGCTAAGGTGCCTTTCTTTATAGTCCAAGCTCTTGTTTCAATTTCACCTGTAGTTATAAAGCTTATAAGCCCTAATAGAGAGTAGCTTGCCTTAATTAGCTTATCTAGGCCTGATTCCTCTAATCCTAGATCATTAAGAAACTCTTTTCTTTCTTCAGGCTCAAGCTGAGAAATCTCTTCTTCAATGGCAGCACTTACAACAACTACTTCAGCATTTTCAGTTGCTGCAAATTCTCTTACCCTATCTACATATTGATTGTTGCCTCCATTTACTAAGTCATCCTCAGATACATTTGCAACATATATTATAGGCTTTGAGCTAAGAAGGTTGAAAGATTTTATCATTTGATTTTCTTCCTCAGTTAAATCCAATGTTCTTATGGATTTTCCTTCTTCAATCACTTTTAAAGCTCTTTGAATTAAGTCAACTTCACCTAATAAGGATTTATCACCTTTGGCTGCCTTTTGAGTTTTCTCAAGCCTTCTTTCCAACAGTTCCATATCAGAAAGCATAAGCTCCATATTAATAGTTTCAATGTCTCTAATAGGATCAATACTTCCATCAACGTGAACTACATCTGGATTTTCAAAGCATCTTACTACATGAACAATTGCCTCAACTTCACGGATGTGTGAAAGGAACTTATTTCCTAATCCTTCACCCTTACTTGCACCTTTAACTAACCCTGCAATATCATAAAACTCAATTGCTGTAGGTACAATTTTCTTTGATTTAGATATTACACTAAGTTTTTCTAATCTTTCATCTGGTACTGCTACAACACCTACATTTGGCTCTATAGTACAGAACGGATAGTTTGCTGATTCAGCACCTGCTTGTGTAATAGCATTAAAAAGTGTACTTTTCCCTACATTAGGTAGGCCTACGATTCCAAGTTTCATCTATTAAAACTCCTTCTATTTATTGTTTCTGTTTTTAATTCAAAGAATATTATACCATTAATATTTACAATTAGTCCATCTTCTTATCCTTGTAATAATTTTTATATTAGTATAAACTATAAATATTATATAAATCCAAAGCTGTATGGAGTGAGAATATTGGAAAATAAAAAGAATAAAATAGCAGGAGAGGGATGTGAAATCCTTGTTCCATTTAATGATAGAAAACCTTTAAAAGAAATAGAAAGAAGCATTATAAAGACATATAGAAAAAATATTTGGAGTAAGTTTATTAAAGCTATAAAGGAATATGAATTAATACAGGATGGAGATAAAATAGCCGTAGCCATTTCTGGAGGGAAAGATAGTTTATTGATGGCTAAGCTTTTTCAAGAACTGTATAGAAATGGTGTACAAAACTTTGAGGTAGAATATATTGCCATGGATCCAGGATACCACCCTGATATCAGAAAATTACTTGAAGATAATTGCAATTATCTAGAGATACCTGTTAAAATATTTGATGCTGACATTTTTCAAGTTGCAGATAAAATAGCAAGTGACTATCCATGTTATATGTGTGCTCGTATGAGAAGAGGAGCTCTCTATGGCAAGGCAAAGGAACTAGGATGCAATAAGCTTGCCTTAGGTCATCATTTTAATGATGTAATTGAAACCGTTATGTTAAATTTACTTTGTGCAGGTAATTTTAAGACCATGATGCCAAAACTAAAGGCAAAGAATTTTGAAGATATGGAACTTATTAGACCTCTTTATTTAATAGAGGAGAAATATATTCAAAGATTTATTCAAAGCAGTGGTATATGGCCACTTAACTGTGCATGCATGGTTGCAGCTAAGAGAATCGGAAATAAACGCTATGAGATAAAGGATTTAATAGAAAGTCTTAAAGAGAACTTTATAAATGTAGACATGAATATCTTTAGGGCAGCGGAAAATGTTAATATGGATGCAATAATAGGTTGGGAGAAGGACGGTAAAAAGCATTCATTCTTAGACGAATATTAGAACAATAATAAGGGGGAGGAATATGAAGCTTGTATCTTGGAATGTGAATGGATTAAGAGCAATTCTAAGCAAAGACTTCATGGAGTACTTTAGGAATATCGATGCTGATATTTTATGTTTGCAAGAGACAAAGTGCCAGGCTGGCCAGGTAGAACTTGAATTAGAAGGATACTATCAATACTGGAATTATGCTGAAAAGAAAGGGTATTCAGGTACTGCAGTATTTACAAAGATAAAACCTATAGAGGTAAACTACGGCATTGGCATAGACCATCATGACAGGGAAGGTAGAGTAATTACCTTAGAATATGATGATTTTTACCTAGTAAATTGCTATACACCTAATTCACAAAGCGAGTTAGCAAGACTTGATTATAGAATGCAGTGGGAGGATGACTTTAGAAGCTATTTAAAGACTATTGAGATACACAAGCCTGTAATTTTATGTGGAGATTTAAATGTAGCTCATAAGGAAATAGACTTAAAGAATCCAAAGACCAATAGAAAAAATGCTGGTTTCACTGATGAGGAAAGAGCAAAGATGACTCAATTACTTGACAGTGGATTTATTGATACATTTAGATATTTCTATCCAGATAAGGAAGGAGCTTATACTTGGTGGTCATATTTACGTAAAGCAAGAGAAAGAAATGCTGGTTGGCGTATTGATTACTTCATAGTATCTGAAGCTTTAAAGGATAGACTTGAATCCGCAGCTATTTTAAGTGATGTGATGGGATCAGATCATTGTCCAGTAGAACTTGTTATTAAATAGAATGATAGATACACCCCCTAACTAATAGGGGGTTTAAATTTCAAATACCTGATTTCGAGAGGATATTTCCACAACCTTAGTGTCTGTATTGCTCATTTTGTGGACAAACTTTTTTGTTGTTTCAAAGTTATCCCCAAAATGCATCGGTATAAATACTTTTGGTTTAATCTCATTTATGAAGTATTCTCCTCCAAGATAGTAGTTTTCTTTAAGTCTTGGATCAACAGGGAAGAATGCTATATCTATGTCCCTACCCTTTATTTTTTCTATCTCATTTTTAAATGCTTTTTCCATATCCTCTTGTTCTTCTTTACTATCATCATTCCAATGCCACCAGTTTAGATCACCTGCAAAGAATATTGTTTTTCCCTCTACCTTAATAAGGAATGATACTCCTTTATCAGTAGAGCCAAAGGTATTGATTTCAATATCATGAAGCTTTAAGTCTTCATAGGGATCCAATATATAAGTACGTACTGATGGCTTGGTTTCTATGTCACTGCTCATTACATATAGAATTTTATTATTCTTCTCTAACCATTTGAATATCTCAGAATTATAATGATCTGGATGATTATGAGTACAGAATATAATGGTCTTTTTATCCTCTAATTCTATATCACCCTTGTAATAATCAAATACTAAGAAGTAATTATCAGTCTCTACTGTAAATCCACTATGATATATATATTCTACCTTCATTCTAACACTCTCCTTTCCTCTAGTTTTACCCTAAATCTTGAAAAAACTCTCATATTTAAAACATATTTCGTTCATATAATATTCACAATTGGGTATTAAGATTTATATATAAGATGAGTATAATAAATATTGGAAATAATGAATACAATAAAATCGTGTAATTTGAAGGAGTGATTTATATATGGACGAAAACAATAACACTGGATTTATCCTAATTAATAATGAAGATTCAGAAGAAAGAAATGAGAATTTAAATGATACAATTGCCAGTGAAAAATCTAAGAAAAGGGTCTATAAAGTTAAGAAAGCTGACTTTAAGAAAAAGAGATTTAGAGGTAGTGCATTGTCCTATATTTGCTTAGCTTTAGTTTGCTCCTTATTAGGTGGTTTTTCTTCTTCATTCCTTGTACCTAAGTTATTTCCAGGAATAAACCAACAATATACCGCCCAGGCTATAACTATAAATACAAGCGATGACCTATCTACAGTAACGGCTGTTGCAAAAAAGGCTATGAGTTCAGTTGTAGGTATAACTACTGTTGAGACTCAACTTATATGGCCTTTCACATCAAGGGATGTTAGTGGTGTTGGCTCTGGAGTTATAGTACACAGTGATGGTTATATTCTAACAAATTCACACGTTGTTGCTGACGGTAACGCCAAGGAATTAAAGGTAAGGTTTGAAAACGGAGAACAAGTTGATGGAAGGGTTTTGTGGAATGATCCAAGACTTGATGTTGCTATAGTAAAGGTTGATGTAAAAAATTTACCTGTAGCTGATTTAGGTGATTCAGATAAGCTTGAAGTTGGTGAAATTGCCATAGCCATAGGTAATCCATTAGGTCTTGATTTTGAAAGGACAGTTACCTCAGGGATTATTTCAGGGTTGAACAGAGTTGTTAGAGTAGAAAATGGTGTTATGGAGAACTTGATTCAAACAGATGCTTCAATAAATCCTGGTAATAGTGGAGGACCATTATTAAATGGTAAGGGTGAGGTTATCGGAATAAATACAGCAAAGATTAGCTCTGGTGAAGGATTGGGCTTTGCTATACCAATAAACGAAATCAAGCCAATAGTTGAGCAGACCATAGAAACTGGAACATATAAGACAGTATTTATGGGTATTTCAGGAATAGCCTTAACTGAATATGAAAACAGACTAGGTGTTGACCTATCAGCAGATGCTGGAGTTATTGTATTAGAAGTTGTAGCTAATTCACCTGCTGCTAAGGCAGGCCTTATGGCAGGAGATATAATTACAAAGATAGATGATAGACAAGTTAATGATATGAATCAGCTTAAAAAGGCGCTTTATAATTACAAACAAAATGATAAGGCTAAGTTGACTGTTATAAGAAATACAGTAGAGCATGTTATTGAAATTACATTTACCGAGGTTAATTAGTAATCTCTAGGAATCCTCCTAGAGATTTTTTTGTATTTAGAAT
>JAKELU010000010.1:13629-82284 GCA_022760735.1 Firmicutes bacterium FC7 | reverse complement strand
CATCATGCCCTTATAGGGCTAGAGCAAACCACCCGTTTTACGGGTGGTTATGATTTTGTTTCATGGAATCTTTATTTTAACTGTTTTCCAAGTAGCTATTTTAATTAAATAGGATAGTAAAATTATAGAATAATTAAAGGTTTTTACTAAAACAAGTATAATATTTATAGTAGAATTCTATCTAGGACAAAAGATAATGAAAGAGCTTTTTTACATAATTTGTGACATAGATGGGAGTATCTTGTTTGCTAATAAGACTATTAAATCATACTTGGGAAAAATCATGGAGGCTAGAATATGAATGGATTAAAAATAAAGGAAATTAAGTTTACTGATATTGATGGAATAAAGGTAGGCCATGCTCAAAATTTTGAGGCAGGTACCGGTTGTAGTGTAATAATATGTGAAAACGGTGCAACAGCAGGTGTTGATGTCAGAGGTGGTTCTCCAGGAACTAGGGAAACTGACCTACTTAAATCTGAAAACTTAGTCAGCCAAGTTCATGCTGTTATGCTTTCAGGAGGAAGTGCATTTGGTCTTGATGCTGCATCAGGAGCAATGCAATATCTGGAAGAAAGAAATATTGGATTTGATGTACAGGTAACTAAAGTACCTATAGTATGCAGCGCTGTTTTATTTGATTTAGTAGCAGGAGATTACAAGACAAGACCTGATAAGGAAATGGGATACAAGGCCTGTGAAAATGCAAATAATAATGAGTGCCCTAATGGGAATGTGGGAGCTGGAACAGGGGCTACAGTAGGAAAGTTCTTAGGAGTAGAAAGAGCAATGAAAGGTGGACTTGGTTCTTACGCTGTTCAAGTAGGGGATTTACAGGTAGGAGCTATAGTTGCAGTAAATTGCTTAGGGGATGTTATTGATCCTGATACAGGAGAAATACTGGCAGGTTTATTAGATGAGGACAAAAAATCTCTAATAGGAACAGAGAGTATCATGGCAATGAAATACAGTGAAAAGAAAAATCTCTTTAGTGGGAATACAACAATTGGAGTTATCGCTACAAATGGAATATTTACAAAACCAGAAGCCAATAAATTGTCTTCAATGGCCCACAATGGATATGGAAGATCAATGAGGCCAGCCCATTCGATATTTGATGGAGATACCATTTTTACCATGTGTACAGGAAAGGTAGAAGCAGATATTAACGTTGTAGGTTTTCTAGCAGCTGAAGTAATGGCTAGAGCAGTTGTTAATGCCATTAAATTCGCTGAATCCGCATATGGATTTAAGTCGTATAAGGAATTAAAAGGTATTTAGATAGTTTTCTAATAATTACTTGATGGATTTACTTACATGATTAAAAAACCAATACAATAGGTAGTTCGGATTTTTACTCTGAACTACCTATTGTATTTTACATATAATACCATACTTAATTTGTAAAAAAGTCTATTGAAATATATTGTCGAAATTGATAATATGAGGAGAAAAATGGGTAAAGATTCTCTAATAGGAGGCCGCTTATTATGATTAAAAGTAATAATAGAGAAGTAAATCTCAAAATTTACATAATACCTTTTATCATAATTACCTTAATATTCGCTATTATAATGGTTACTGTAAGCAACAGTATAAAGAACTATTTCTATGACTTGAAAAAAGAAGAAGCATTAAAAATAGCAAGGAATATTTCTCTTGATTTGTCTCATAATGGAGTAGCGGTTGATATTATTAATGACCTATTAGAGGACAAGCTTATATATTCCCTTAAGGCTGCAGAGCTACATAAAGAAAATTACAGTAATGAATACCTTAAGGAACTAGCTAATGCCTTTGAGCTTGATGAAATATATGCCTATAATACGGAAGGAGTAATTGAATACTCAAGTTCAGGAAAATACATTGGTTGGGAAGCTTATAAGGGTCATCCAGTATATGAATTTATGCATGGAGAAAAAGATTTATTAATTGAGGATATTAGAAAAGATTCAGATAGTGATCTCTACTATAAGTATGGATATATTAAGAATGAAGATGGGACCTTTGTTCAGATGGGTATATTAGCCGATAAGGTTCAGGATTTACTAGAACCAGTCCGATTACAAAATCATCTTGAAGAAATAGCAGCAGATAGTTCTATAGTTCAGTTATATGCATTAAATAGTGACTATATTGTTACTGCTAGTACAAGAAAGGATGATATTGGATTACTGATGAGGGATGAAGGTGCAATAGCTGATATAAATAATGGTAATATCCATGAACGTATAATTACCCATAATGGTAAAGAGTTATATGAAATATTTGTTCCACTTCAATATGAGGCAGAAAAAGTAAAGGCAGTTAAAATTCAGTATTGTTTAAGTGAGATATTGCCTGTAATTAAAAAGAATACGTTAATTAGCCTAGTTGGGCTGAGTATAGTATATATATCATTGCTTCTGTTAATTTTCACGGGTTATAAAAGAAACAAAGAACTAGTAGGGATTGCCTATTATGACAGCCTAACTGGCCTTTTAAATGCAGAATCCCTTATGCATGATTTGAGTGTAGACATATTTAAAAATAAACATAATAAGGCAATATTAATGATTAAATATGACAACTTAAATCTTATAAATTTAGCCTTTGGTTATAAATACGGAGACTTGGTCTTAAAGGAATTAGGAAATCGAATTAATAACTTAGTTAGTAAGGATATTCAGCTATATAGATTCACAGCAGAAAAATTTGTTTTATATATAAAATATTTTGAAAAAAGAGAAGATATATTGGATATTATTGAGAGAATCAATGAATTGGTAAAACAACCATTTATTTTAAATGATATCAAAGAACAAATAGCTATTCGGATAGGTGTTGTAGAATTCAAAAAAACTGAAAAGTCCTTGGATCAACTATTGAAAAATGCAACTATTGCTCTTAAATATACAGATTCCTCTATAGCCAATAACTTCAGCTTCTTTAATGAGGAAATGGAATCAAATATTCAGCGTGAAGATATTTTAGAAAGAGAAATAAGAGTTGCAATTAGTGATGCTGATACATCAAAGATATATATGGTTTATCAACCAATTATAAATACTACAACCAATAAAATAGATGGATTTGAAGCTTTAGCAAGAATGAACTCAGACAAGTTTGGATTTGTTTCTCCTGCAGAATTTATTGATATTGCGGAAAGAAAACAACTCATTATTCCACTTACCAATTTTTTACTAATGGAAGTTTGTACATTTATATCTAATTTGCAAAAAATGGGGTTTAAAGAAGTGCGTATTGCTGTAAATATCTCAATAATTCATATATTGCAGGATGATTTTGTTAACACTGTATTAAATGTAATCAAAGAAACAGGAATAAGCGGCAATAATCTTGAATTAGAGCTTACAGAAACAATAATGATGGGAGATTTTGAGCTTGTAAATGAAAAACTAGCCCAACTTAGAGCAAATGGAATTCATATATCCCTCGATGATTTTGGAACAGGCTATTCATCATTTGATAGGCTAAGTGAGTTAAATGTAGATTATTTGAAAATTGATCAGTATTTTATCCACAATATTAATGGAACTAACAAGGATTCTCTAATAACTAGGGACATTATATCCATAGCTCATAGGCTTGGATTAAAAACAGTAGCTGAAGGGGTTGAGACTTCAGTTCAGAAGGATTATTTACTGGAATATAAATGTGATAGATTGCAAGGGTATTTGTTTAGCAAACCTGTTACCCATGAAGAGGCTATTAAGGTTTTGAAGGATTACAATGGTAAATAACTTTAAATACTAGAAGGATGTAGAAAATGATGAAGAACACAGAAAAAGCAAATATATCGATTACAAAGATTATACTTATTACATTCTTATCAATTATGTTAGTGTCAGGTCTTGTAAATGGGGCTATCATATTCAAGAATTGGTTTGCTTATGCAGATAGGGCCTTAACGGAAGCCATTAATAGGTTTGATAGAGATGTATATAATGTAGTAGATTTATATGTGAAAAATCACTGGTCCACCAATGAAGGTGAAGAAGATTTAAGTAATTACGTAAGTATGATTGCTAATGAAGAAGGTACAATTGCAATAGTGGTAGATAGAAGTACAGGAAATCTAATTGCAAACTCTATGAAGATAGATAATTACTTGATTTTTCAAGATGGGTCAAAAAAACCGGTTAGAATATACGATATTGGATATCCTGCTCTGATTTCTGCTTATGAATCATTTCTGAATTCAAACATTAGGTCATTTAAGCTTAAAAATATTGAGAGTAAACTTTATATCAAGGTTTCAGAATATAAGACAGAAGATTTAGATTGGCTAATATTGTCTGCAATATCAGAAGCTAATTTAACTTCTGCTGTTAGGCTTAACATAATCTATACTATGAGCATATCAATATTGGCTTTTGCATTAGCTATAATAGTATATTATGTTATAACTAATAAGTTATTAATGCCAATTTCCTATCTAATTGCAGCTAAAGAAGCATTTACAAGGGGAGATTTATCCCAAAGAGCAATAGTAGTTAGAAATGATGAAATAGGCATGATTGCTAGAGCTTTTAACAACATGGCTGATACAATCTGTGAGTTAATATACAATCTAGAATATATGGTAAAAGAAAGAACCTTAGAACTTGAAGAAGCGCATAGGATGATGAGAGAAAGTAGAAATCAACTTAGATTAATTTTGGATTCAACAGCTGAGGCCATTTATGGAATGGATATAGAGGGGAATTGTACATTTTGTAATAGAAGATCTTTAGAATTACTTGGTTATAGTCAATATGATGAGTTGATTGGTAAGAATATGCATTATCAAATTCATCATTCTAATAGAGATGGTACACCAATGGATATAAGTGAATGTAAAATAATTAAAGCTATTAAAGAAGGAACTTGTTATCATGCTTATGATGAGATTTTTTGGCGAAAGGATGGATCATTCTTTGATGTTGAATACAATGTTTATCCTCAACTAAAGGATGATGAAATAGTAGGCGCTGTAGTTACATTTACAGATATCACTGAGTCGAAAAAGGTTAAAGAACATATTGAGTATTTAAGTACCCATGATCCTGTAACAGGGGCATATAATAGAAGGTTCTTTGAAGATGAATTAAAAAGAATTGATAAGGAGGAGAATCTTCCGATTTCCATTATATATGGTGATGTAAATGGCTTAAAATTATTAAATGATATACATGGACATGCAAAAGGAGATGAGCTGTTAATAAGAACTACAGAGGTCTTAACAAGAGTTTGTAGGGAAAATGATATTGTCGCTAGGGTAGGTGGTGACGAGTTTGTCATACTACTTGCTAAAACTGAAGCTAAAGAAGCTAATATACTACTCCAAAGAATTAAGAGTGAGCTTGCTTCAGAAGAAATAGCAGGAATAAAGGCTAGTATATCTCTTGCAGCTGATACAAAAACATCTCCTGAAGATGATATATATGCAATTTTAAATAATGCAGAAGCAGCCATGTATAAGGTAAAGACATTAGAAAGAAAAAATGTTAGTTCTGGAATGCTCAAGGATATTATGGAAGCCTTATATAGAAGGAGCCAAAGAGAAAAGATTCATTCCATTAATGTGTCACGATTAAGTAAAAGAATTGCAATTCAAATGAATCTACCTGAAAATGACATTAAGAAAGTTGCAGTTGCTGGTTTTTATCATGATATAGGTAAGATAGTGTTAGATAAGGATACTTTGAACAAACAAGAAGAACTTAAGGAAAAGGAAATGGAGGAAATGGAGCGACATCCTTTAATAGGTTATAGGATATTGAATCTATTTGATGAAACTGTAGACATAGCAGAGGCAGTATTGACTCACCATGAAAGATGGGATGGAACAGGATATCCTAAAGGTTTAAAAGGTGAAGAAATACATATATTTGCAAGGATTATATCAGTTGCAGAAGGATATGATGCTATGACAAATGCTTTAGGTGGTAAAGGCCTTACTCATGAAGAAGCCATTGAGGAAATAAAAACTCTATCAGGAATAAAATATGATCCTGAAGTAGTGGCATATTTCACGTCTTCTTTTAATAATTATAAAATATCCTGAAACTGAATTTTCCATAGAAACTTAAAATCTTTAGCTTCTAAAGTTGAGGTTGCTCAAATTACAATTAGTACTATATTTATAAAGAGGAAGTCCCAAATTTATGGACTTCCTTTTTTAAATCATTGTATTTATATCAGTGTATTCAAGGTCAAGCGATTTTGCTAGTCCTTCACAGGTACATTTTCCATTCATAACATTGACACCTTTTCTTAGACTTATATCTTTCTTTAAAGTTTCCAATAATCCATCTTCAACCAACTTCACTACATATGGTAGTGTTACATTTGTTAGAGCATATGTTGAAGTTTTAGCATATGCACCAGGCATATTTGGTACGCTATAATGAATAACTCCATGTTTTACATATGTTGGATTGTCATGGGATGTTGGATGGGTAATTGTTTCAACACATCCTCCTTGGTCTATAGCTACATCAACAATAACAGAACCAGGTTTCATACTCTTAACCATATATTCTTTAACTAATTTAGGTGCTCTAGCTCCTGGAATAAGAATACCGCCTATGAAAAGGTCTGTATCCTTTATAGCATCGGCTAGGGTAAGTTCATTTAGAATTAACGTTTTTATTCTGGAACCATATATGTCTTCAATATATTTTAGTTTGCCAGGGCTCTTATTTAGTATAGTAACATCTGCTCCTAGTCCAACGGCGATTTTTGCAGCATTTATTCCAACTGTACCAGCTCCAAGTATTGTAACCTTAGCAGGCTTTACACCAGGTACTCCTGAAACAAGAACACCTTTACCACCTTGTGCTTTAGATAGAAGGTTTCCTCCTATCATGACTGCAATTCTTCCTGCAACTTCACTCATGGGAATTAAGAGAGGAAGAGAACCATCTTCTAGTTGAACAGTTTCATAAGCAATTGCAACTACTTTTTTATCCATTAATCTTTGTGTTAAATTAGGTATGGCCGCAAGGTGAAGGTATGCAAAGAGAATCTGCCCTTCCTTCATCATATCTACTTCATGGTCCTGAGGTTCTTTCACCTTTACAATCATATCTGATGATTTATAAACTTCTTCAGAAGTATCAATAATTCTTCCTCCTACCTCAATATATTCCTCATCAGTAAATCCACTTCCCACTCCTGCATTGGATTGGATTAACACTTTGTGACCTTTCTGAACTAGTGTATATACACCTGCTGGGGTCATACCTACTCTGTTTTCGTTGTTTAAAACTTCTTTTGGTACGCCTATAATCATGAAAATCCTCCTCATATTCTGACTATATTGTTAGTTTAAAATTTTCTGTAAGTTTACTATTTTGATATTATATCTAATAAATTTACGATGGTCTATCTTTTTTTAAGTTGACTATTTAAATTTATTAATGACATTATTGACCTTTATTAGAAATTATAAGATAGATACTTCTAAATTAATTAATCAGTATTATACCCATTATGAAAAAATCTCTTTCCACTAGATATTATAAAAAGAACATCTTAAAAATTCTTCTATTTGCAGGGTTTTCTTTATGAACAAAGAATATATAATAGAGGAGATTAAATTATACTGCTAGAAATCTAAACTAGGAGGTATAACATTGAAGAATATAGGATTATTAGGCCTTGGTACTGTTGGTAGTGGAATAATTGAAATATTAGAAATTAGAAAAGAGGAGATAAAGAATTTAACTGGACATGATATCCGAATAAAGAAGGTATTGGTAAGGGACTTAAATAAGAAAAGAGATATTATTTTAGAACCAGATCTATTAACCACAAATTATGATGAAATATTAAGTGATGAAGAAATAGATATTATTGTTGAGGTAACAGGAGATTTAGAAATGTCATATAAATACATTTCTGATGCCTTAACTAGGAGAAAGCATGTAGTTACTGCAAATAAAGCTGTAGTTTCAAAGTACTTTGAAAAATTATTATCATTGGCAGCAGATAATAATGTAGCATTTTTATATGAAGCTAGTGTAGGTGGAGGAATACCAGTACTTAAACCTCTTAAGGAAGCTTTATTTTTAAATGAAATCACTGAAGTTCAAGGTATACTCAATGGGACTTGTAATTATATTTTAACTAGAATGATAGATGAGGGTAGAAATTATGAAGATGTATTAAGAAATGCACAGGAGCTTGGTTATGCAGAAGTGGATCCAACTGCTGATATTGAAGGACATGATACCTTAAGAAAACTAAGAATATTAGCTACTTTGGCATTTCAAGGGCAAATCAGGGAAGAAGATATTTTACTAAATGGCATAAGTACAATTACTTCCTATGACATAGATTACATTAAAAATATGAATTCTACAGTAAAGCTTATTGGTGAAGCTAAAATTGTGGAGGATGGATTTACGGCGGTAGTCCAACCTACAATAATTAAGAATAGCAATTACTTTGCCAATGTAAATATGGCTTACAATTCAGTTGCTTTTAAGGGGAATAATGTAGGGGAGTTAAAATTTTACGGCGCTGGGGCAGGTAAGCTTCCTACAGCAAATGCAGTACTAAGTGATGTTCTAGATATTATAATGGGGACATATAGAAAAGGTAATCCATTAGGCCAAAGAGTTTTGAAGAACTTAAATTCAAAAATAAGAGGAAAGTACTATCTTAGAGTCTCAGATTGTAACGCTGAGATAATTCGTACATTAAAAAGGATAGCTGAAATTACCATGTCAGTAGGCTCGATTACAACGATTATTACAGAGGAAGTTCAGTTGACAGGATTAGGAAGGCTCATAGATGATTTAAATATAGGTAATGACAGATACTTCTTTGCAAGAATACTAAATTATTAGGAATTTAAAGTAAAAAAGTAATAATAGTGTAAAAAATGGGTATAACTATATTAACTCATAGTTGAATTAATATATATATATAGAAGATTAAAAGGCAGCAGTTTGTTCGTAGTGTACAATTGCTGCTTCTTAATTTTAGGCATAACTCCTTCAATAATTTTTGTAGGAGTTATGCCTTTTTATATTTGTTCTAAAACACTTATAGAGAACCTAATGTAGCTTCCTTACATAAAATGTATCAGGACAAGGAATATTCTATCAAATAAATAAAAGGGGTTTTTGCTATGAACGATATTCTTATATCAGGTAGAAGTAATTCAATTGATTTAAAAAAGTGTTTTAGAGATAAAGAAAAAGATAAATGTAATCAAAAGAAACCAATTACTAATGAAGTTACTTTAGTCTGCGGAAGAGAAGTAAATAGGTTTAGAGAGAGTGATATTAAAGCTACTGTTGAATTTCCTATAGAACCTATTGTCATCTTTGAAGAGCCGGTTATTTTAGCAAGAGTTGAAGTAGATTTAGATGGTTTTAAAAATCCTGTTGTAAGTCTTGATTTTTCTACCTTTATACGGTTTTTGAGTTCTGATTTAGATAATGTTATAGGAATTGTACTAGATTTTAGACTAAAAAGAATTTGCAATGGAAGGGAATATGTTCTCAAAGATTACAAATTTACTAGATTTATTCTAGCTGGTGATGGAGCTAGTTATGAGTTAAGGGATTCTTTCAAAATTATGTATTGTGACACTTTAAATTGTAAATGTAAATGTTGCGAATATGTTGTAGAATTCATAGGCTTTAGGCTTTTTGCATCCGGTCAATGGGTTGATGTAATAAGAGAGGTAGATATAGATGATTCATTTATGAGGGCAATTGTTCAAGAGCTATGTTAGTGAGGATAGTTGGAGCGGAGGTAATAGATTATGGATAAGGGTATAGTTTTAGCTTGCGGTAGAGAGGTAAAGAAAATTAGGGAGGTAAATACTGGAGACTTAGATTTTACTTCAAATCCAGTAGTATTAGCAAGAGTAGTTTTAGACACAAGTTTTCTAAAAAAGCCTCTTGTGAAAATTGACTTTTCTACTTTTATACAGGTATTTACTCCTGTAGGAGCAACTGTAGGAACTGTATTAGATTTTGAATTGAGAAGAAACTGTGATGGAGAAATAGAAACATTAAAGGAGTATCAATATGTGATAAATATTAGTAACCTAGAACCTGAATCACCTTCATTTGACCTAAGGGATACCTTTGAGTTTACCTTCTGTGATAATGAAATATTATGTAAGAAAAAATGCTGTATTTATACAGTAGAATTGTTAAGAATAGATGTCTTGGGTGGAGAGCCAAATGAAAATACCATTATAATAGAAGATTCTTCAATTAGAGCAATAGCTCAGGGAAGATGTGACTAGAAAGGAAGGATTGTATGAAAAATTATGATGTGTGTAATGAAAAGGATGCTATTTTATTTTGCGGTAGAGAAGTTGGGAGAGTAAATCTAACTAACATAACATCTGATATATTAAATCCGGTTACTTTAGCAAGACTTATAGTAGATACAGAGTATTTATGCAAACCTTTAGTAACAATTGATTTTTCAACAATAATTCAAGTACTCGATACAGCTACAGGTGATGAGGCTCAAACTAGTGGAATAGAATTAAGTTTTGAATTAAAAAAGAACTGTGATGGAGTAGAACAAATTTTAAAGGAATATAAGGTTATAAGATATGTGGAGTTAAATGATGGAGCAAGTTACAATATAAGAAATTCTTTGGCCTTTTCCTACTGTGATGATTCATTCTGTAGTAATGCATGCTGCGTATATACAGTACAACTTGTAAAGGTCAGATTAATTGCACCTGGTAGAATAGATCAATTACTTGTTGAAGACTCAGCGATCAATGCCTTAGCTAAAGGATTATGCGAAAGGAGTTATTTATATGGAAAGCATTCTAATACAAGGTAAGGGGAATTCGATTTATTGTACAAAAGAGTATTTAAGGTGTTATAGACCAAAATCAAAGCCAAAACCTATAAAATTTAAAGAAGTAGACTTAGCATGTGGAAGAGAAGTAAGTGGTGTAAGGAAAGAATTAGTGACAGATCAGTTTAATAACCAATTGCCAAAGGTTCTTGCAAGAGTTTCTGTAGATATATCTCCAATTTTTAAGCCATTAGTAAAAATAGATTTTTCAACCCTGATAGAGATAAGGGACTCTGCATCACTTGTAGATGATGGAATAATTTTAAGGTTTAGGTTAAATAGGACTTGTAATGGTGAGACATACACTTTAAAAACCTATGAATATAAAAGAATATTTAGGCCTAGTGGAGAAAATGTCCTTCTTTATGAAACTAAGGATTCATCTTGTTTTACCTTCTGTGATGATGAATTCTTATGCAAGAATGGTTGTTGTACCTATTCAGTAGAATTATATGAAGTGCAAGTTTTAGCTGATCCTTTAGAAAGGTTAGTCATTAGTGATTCGGCTATAAATGCACTTGTTCAAGTGAAAAAGGAGGCTCTAATATGATATGCAAATTTGTAGAAAGTCCTATTTTGGTTTGTGGGAAAGAAGTAAAAAGAGTGAGAGAAAAGTTTTTTCTAGTTTTAGATTTTCCAAAGGAATTAGCAAGAATTGAAATAGATACAAGTAGTTTTAAAAAACTTGTCGTAAGCCTTGATTTTACAACTTATATTCAAGTTATAGATGGCGTTAATGGTGATACAGATAAGGAAGGAATAGTATTAAATTTTAGGGTAAAACGATTATGTAATGGTAGAGAGGAAGTAATTAAAGAATATCAATATGCAAGAGGGTTTTTCTTTGCTTCCATTAGTGACAGTTATGATACAAGGGATTCCTTTAGCTTTATGCTCTGTGATGAAGTTTTTAATTGTAAAAATAAATGTTGCAAATATTCAGTGGAGTTTTCAGGTTTTGAAATGATTGGGGGAGGTGGACAATTAGATGAATTAGTAATAGAAGATTCGTCAATTAGTGCAATTGTCCAAGAGCTATGTTAGTGAAATGAATGGCAAGGGAGGGAAATAAATGAATAAGGATACTTTCTTAATCTGTGGCAAGGAAGTTAGAAGAATTAGAGAAGTAGATACTAGAAGTCTAGATTTTAATGATGATCCTGTGGTATTGGCAAGGGTTGCTGTTGATGCTAAACCATTTAAGGAACCCCTTATAAAAATTGATTTTTCAACTATTATACAAGTCATCAGTCCTGATGATGTTAATACAGTGGGAGCCATATTTAATTTAGAGTTAAGAAGAGATTGTAATGGAGTAGCAGAAACTTTAAAGAGTTATCAATATATAGTAGATGTAAGAGAAGGCGATAATCAATCTCCTGGGTATAACGTTAGGGATTCATTTACTTTTACCTATTGTGATAAAGATTTATTGTGTAATATGGAGTGCTGTATATATACGGTAGAGCTTATAAGTATTGAGGTAAATTTTACTGGTCCTGTAGAACCATCAAATGAGTTAATTATTGAAGACTCTTTTATTAGGGCAATTGTTCAGGATATAGATAATTGCAATTGGCCTCCTAATAGTCATAGGGATTTTAATTTAGCTTGTGGTAGGGAGGTTCAAAGAGTAGCTCTAGCTAATATATCACCAGCTTTTGAACTGTCAAATCCTTATATTTTGGCTAGGATAACTTTAGATGTTGAATGTCTAAATAAACCTATTGTAAAAATTGATTTTTCAACAATGATTGAAGTATCAGAAAGTGCTGAAGCATCAGATGAAGATTTTACTTCAGGCATACAACTAATTTTTGAATTGAGAAGAAAGTGCGATGGAGTAGATGAAGTTTTAAGGGAATATAAATTTGTAAGAGATTTAAGTACAGCTGGGGGTGCTAACGGCAGTAGTTATAGAACAAGAAATTCCTTCTCAATTAATTACTGCGATGATATTCACTGCAATAAAAAATGTTGCATATATACAGTGGTGCTTGTCGGCTTAAGAGTGGTTGGTCTAAGAGCTTTAGAGGAATTAATAATTGAAGATTCGGCTATAAATGCACTTGCTCAAGAACTATGTGTCTAGGCAATTGGATATATTCACCTCCTTTGGTAAAAAGCTTGAATAATAGAAGTA
The DNA here is from genome assembly GCA_022760735.1 of Firmicutes bacterium FC7. Lineage (GTDB taxonomy): Bacteria > Bacillota > Clostridia > Tissierellales > Tissierellaceae > UBA3583. The sequence continues at coordinate 69,308 of JAKELU010000010.1, read as the reverse complement.
AGATTTGGAATCCTATCCATAGGAGGTGTTTACATGACAAAGATAAATTTATCACAAAAAGAAAGAATGCTTTTAGAAGATCAAAAAAGTCATGAAGAAATATGTATCGAAAAGTATACTAATTATGCTAATCAAGCACAGTGTCCTGAGTTAAAGAACTTACTTAACACATATGCACAACAAGAAAGAGAGCACTATAATACAATTAATCAAATTTTATCTGGGCAACTTCCAAATATGAATCAGCAACAAGGGCAGAAGAATCAGAACCAGCAAAACCAACAAAATCAACAAATGAGTTCACAAACTGGAAATAGTAATATGGCTAATAGTAATGATGCCAAACTTTGCTCTGATTTACTAATGACTGAGAAATATGTATCTAGCACTTACGATACTGCAATATTTGAGTGTAGGGATACAAATTTAAGAAATATACTCAATCACATACAAAAAGAAGAACAGCAACACGGAGAAGGAATATTTAAGTACATGGAAAGCAAAGGAATGTATAATGTAAAATAAAATATTTAATTAGGTATTTAGACCAACAATTTTGTTGGTCTAATTTTTATTCTTTAAGTATGTATACTTTTGTCCAGATTAGAGATTAATCCTAGTTTTGTGGGTAATATTGGTATATAATTTTATATATGAGGTGTGAATTAACGCTTAGGGGGAATTTTTTATGAAGCCAAAAATGAACATGGAATTTAAGTTTGTTTTTTCATTAATATTTGCTGTTTTAGTTTCCATATTCGCTATTCAAAATGCAGATAGTGTAGAAGTTAAGTTTTTCTTTTCTAAATTTTACATATCTCAAGCTGTAGTTATATTAGTTTCTGCTGTTATAGGGGCCATAATTGCATTTTTACTAGGACTTATAAAGCAAATTAGACAGAACATAAAAGTTAAGCAACTAACTAAGGAGATAAATATTCTTAAAGTCCAAAATGAAGAACTAGAAGTTAGATTAGAGCAACTAAGCTGCGCTAAAATAGTTGATGAGGATGTAGAAAATGGAGAAGTAATCGGAGAAATAGAAGAAATCATAGAATCAGAAAAACCACCAGTTTAATTGGTGGTTTTTAATTCGTTGATTTTTGTTTTTTCATTTTCACTGACAGGAATTATTATGTATTCTTGTCCATCTATTATTTGGGTTTTGATTTCATCTATCTTTTCAGGCTTCACCTTTAAGACAATATCAAACTCCTCGGAATTATCTTCAAGACTTACCTCTTCAAGCTTAACTTTTAGAAACTCAACCTGTTTTTCTAAAGCTTTTTCCTTTTTTCTTTGTTCGTTGGCTTTTAGGATTTTTGGTTCTATAAGATTTTCTACCAATGGTAATTCATCGCTAAAGCTTTCCTCATAAAATCTTTCAATTAGTTCAACATTTTCCTTTGGAACTCCGCTTTCCAATAGAACATCTTTCAAATCACTTTTTGTTAATTTTATTGGTTCACTATCTTCATCATCATGGATTGATTTATATTCTTCAACTATAGTATTCAGATTATCTTGAATTTCCATATAAAATTCATTTGCTTCATCTTCGTCAGCGCTTAAAGTACCTTTAACAATAGATTTGAACTTTTCCTTCTGTATAGTGGTAGTTTCCTTAGAAATACAGCCTAATACATCTTCCATTAACTCAGGGTGAATATCTTTAGCATTCTTTGTATAATACATGATAGAATTTACATCTGCACAACGATCTATAAAAGCTGGATATACAAATCCGTTTGCAGGGGGTTCAACTATCCAATCCCTTAAGCGGGATTTTATGACATTTTCTTCTTCAAAATAGCTTAGTCCAGGATCTGAAAGTGAAACAGGACAAATAGCACATATTATATATTCATAAACTTCTTCAGACTCATCTAGTTTTAAATTATCTGTTGTTTTAGTGATAATATCATAAACGTCATGAAAAATAAGTATTAAAAAATTCTCTGCAAAATCGTAATTATCAATGATCGATTTATAAAGATTATCAAGCATTTCTTCGTCTTTTAATTTGCTCTTCTTTAGTTGGAAAAGGGAAAGTTGCTTACTACTCATACCATCTGCATCAGTTGGAAAGTTAAGTTTTAAAATATTGTTTCCGATACCTCCTGAGAAGACCTTTTTTGCAATTTCTAAGTACTTGAAGAAATCATCTTCTTCTAAATTTAAGAAAGTTTCATTTAATTTTAAAATTATATTTTTTTCTGCATTAACAAAGCAACCACACATTCTAGTGATTGTACATTCATCTTTATTAAATCGCCTCTTTAGCTCAAGTATATCTTTTCTTTTCATGTAATAACCTCTCTATCTAATAGTATCTCACTTATTAAGTATAGTATTTTTTCAAGATTAATGAAAGATTTTAATTAATCCTTAACAAATTAAAACGTAGCTTGAAAGCTACGTTTATATATCATTAAAGATTCCAGATATTGCTGGAATACTATTTCTAATTAAAGTGTTGTTTTCAAGTTGGATAGACCCAGGGGGAACATTAGCTATGGCTCCACCACTTGTTGCAGTGTTAAAGTAAAAAATATTACAAATTAATGTAGCGGTGCCGGTAGTTATTATCCCTCCACCATTTTGGCTTGCACTATTACCATAGAACAAATTGTTTTTTATAATAATTGTTCCATCAGAATTTTCGATTGCTCCACCATCGCCTAGTGGTGCTATATTGTTATAAAATGAGCTGTTTGAAATATTAAGTGTACCATTTAAATTTAGTATTGCTCCACCTCTGGTAGCAGAATTGTTGAAAAATATACTTCTGTCAATATTTAGTGTACCTGAGTTTCTATTCGCTATAGCTCCTCCACCAGCAGATGTATTATAAGCAAAGAAGCAATTGAATATATTTAATGTGCTTTCATCGTTAATAATAGCTCCGCCACCTTCACCTGTTTGATCATAGCCATTTATAAGCTCTAAATATGCTATAGTTACTACATGATTTGAACCCGATATATTAAATATACGGTCAAAACTTCCTACAATTCTAGGACCTGGACCTAATATTGTTAATGACTTATCTATAATTAGAATTGGGACAGATAAATTTATTGTTCCATCTATATCGAAAATGATAGTATCACCTGAACTTGCTGTGTTTACAGCATCACGGAGTGAGCCAGGACCGCTATCATTTGTATTGGTTACTGTTATTATCATTTTATTTCCTCCTTTTTTCTTTAGCCTATAACTATTTTATTCGTTGCATAAGACAAGTGTGACAGTGGTAGATTTGAATCTAATGAAAATGTTGAGTTTAAATTTGTCAAAAAAGACAAGACTTTTAATGGTATCAAAAACCATATTATGTAATAAGGTGAAGTTGATAAAAAAGAAAAACGAATTTAACCAATTTGAAAATAAGTTTTAACTGTTTTGTAAAACCTTAATCGATTGGCTAATTTATAATAATATGTGAAGAAAATCTAGTGATTTTGGAGGTTTGAAATATGATTAAGATGAAAAAAATATATATTATATTATCCGCTGCTGTTTTAAGTGTGTCATTAATAGGATGTCAAACGAATGATGCTGAAGAACCTAAACAGCAAATAGAAGAAAATATAAAAGAAGTGGATATTACAGAAGAACATAAAAACAGCGAGGAAGAGGTTGTAAAGGTAATTGATGAATTTGGGGAAAAATTAAAGCTTGTTTCATTAATGAGCCCAGAGGATGTTCTGATAGAATCAATGCAAAAGGAATATGGTAAATATGTTACAAAAGAACTACTTGATAAGTGGATCGCTAATCCTCTAAAGGCTCCAGGAAAGCTTACTTCTAGCCCTTGGCCTGATAGAATAGAAATTTTAGAAATTGAAGAAATAGCAGAAGATATCTACAAGGTTGAAGGAGAAATTGTTGAAGTAACAAGCGTTAAGAATGAAGAGGCAAGAAGAAAAGTTACCATAGAGATAGAAAAAGTTGATGATTCATGGCTTATCGGTGAATTTAACATAAATGAAGGTAGCTATGAAGGTTGCAAATATGAAAATATTGAATATGGGTTTAGTCTAAAATTGCCAAAATCATGGGAAGAACATACTGTTTTTGAAGAAGAGTGGGTTAGCAATGATAAATCTCAAACGGGTGTCATAGTAAATATTAGACATCCTAGATGGACAGAGGAAAAGCCTCGTCAAGATATACCTATTATGATTTTTACCCATGAGCAATGGAAACTGATTGAAAAAGAAGAATTAAGCGTTGGTGCTGCTCCAATTCCTCCAAAGTATCTTGGAGAAAATGATAAGTACGTTTTTGCCCTTCCAGCAAGATATAATTTTGCATTTCTTGAAGGCTATGAAGAAGTAGAAGAAATAATGGCAAACAATCCTTTGGAGGTTATTAAATAGGAAATAGGATTTAGTGATGAATTAATTTTTGTAATTATGGAAAATTAAGAACACATAATTACAAAAGGAGTGAATTAATTTGAGCAAAGATAAAGAAATAATAAAGTCACTAAATGAACTATTACAAGGGGAATACATGGCAATAGAAAGCTACAATAATTTTATTTCTAAGGTAGAAGATGAAAAGATAAAACAGATATTTAAAGAAGTTCAGGCACAGCATAGAGACAATATAGCTGCACTTGCTGACTATATACAGGACCTTGGAGGTCAGCCTGATGAAAACCTTGGACTAAAAGGAAAGATGGCAGAATTCTGGCTTAATATTAAGTTAAATGATAAAGATGCAAATGAAATATTAGAAAAGGCAATAGAAGGTGAAACCCAGGGTATCAATATGGCAGAAAAGATTTTAAGAGGAACCTTAGATGAAGATGCTAGGACAATGACAGAGCTTGTCTTAGATAATGATAGAAAATCTATAAACAAACTAAAGAGTGTTTTAACATATGTATAAATTCTGAGACATCCAATAGGATGTCTCTATTACTTTTATTTTAGCAATCGACAATATATCCTCATAATTGACATGGTTTTTATGTTGGGATATTATTAACTTAACATAAAGGAGGATGAGGATATGAATTTTGATTTGTATATAATACAAGATACTGTTCAAAAATATGCTGAGGTTATCTCTCAGGTGTCTGGTGTAGATGTAGAAGTGGTTGATAATAAATTATATCGAGTAGCAGGTACAGGTCTTTATGCTAAAGATATAAATCAAGACATGTCCTCAGAGGGTTATGTATATAGACATATATTAAAAACTGGTGAAACAAAGGTTATATACAATCCAGGAATAGATGTCTTATGTACTAGCTGCCCAAAATATAGCAATTGCAATGAGACTATAGAAATTTCTATGCCAATCAAGGTACATGATGAAATAATAGGTATTATTGGTCTCGTTGGGAGCACTAGAGAGCAAAGAGACATGATCTTGTTAAATGAGAAGCTTTATTTAGAGTTTATTAATCAAATTTCAGATTTTATTGCTTCTAAGTTTTTAGAAACAAAGGATAAAGAAAATAGTAAATATTTGATTTCCATATTAAACAGAGTAATAGATTTTATGGAACAAGGTGTGCTAATAATTGGAAAAGATAATCTTATAACAAAATCCAACGAAAGTGCTAAGAAACACTTAGGGATTTCCACCTTAACAGGTAAAAATGTCGAAATTATTTATACAGGAGATGAGCTGAATAAGTCTGAATATAAAATAAGGGTTGATAATAAAGAAGTATTAGTAATGGGAGAAATACACCCATTGGGCCTAAGAAATTATCAATATACAAGCATACTTATATTCAAGAATGTTGAAACTATACATTCTGACTTATATGAAATGACAGCAAGTCCTAGAGCCATAGATGCAAAAACCATTATTGGTAGCAGTGAGGCAACCAAAAACTTGCTTAGTAATATAAAGAAGGTTGCAAGCTCTAATTCGACTGTCCTAATAACCGGGGAAAGCGGTACCGGTAAGGAAATGGTTGCTCGTGCTATATGGAGAGAAAGTGATAGAAGGAATCAGAAGTTTGTTGGTGTGAATTGTGCTGCTATTCCAGAGGCACTACTGGAAAGTGAGCTATTTGGTTACGTTAAAGGTGCCTTTAGTGGAGCTGATCCAAAGGGAAGGATAGGTAAGTTTGAGCTAGCAAATCATGGAATTATCTTCCTAGATGAAATAGGTGATATGCCAATATATCTTCAGGCAAAGCTTTTAAGAGTCCTACAAGAGAGAACGATAACACGTATTGGTTCTAATCAACTCATCCCTATAGATGTTAGGGTAATAGCAGCAACTAATAAAGACCTAAAAGCTATGATAGAAACTAAAAAGTTTAGAGAAGACCTATATTATAGGCTAAACGTTATACCTTTAAATATCAAGCCTCTTAGAGAGAGAAAAGAAGATATAGAGGAGCTTACTGAGCATTTTATAAGAAGATACTGTAATCTACTACATAAGCCATTTAGTTACATAGAACAAAGCACTATGGAGTTGTTAAAAAATCATGAATGGAGAGGTAACGTAAGGGAGCTTGAAAATACTGTTGAGTTTATGGTAAATATGATGGAGCCAGATGGTGTTTTAAATGATAAAACTTTGCCAGTAGATTTTTTTGAAGATTCATTAAGTAAAAATATAAAAATTAATGATCCTAGTGAATTAATACCAATTAAAGAGCTTGAACTAAGAGAAATTAAAAAGGCACTAAATATTTTTGGTGATAGTACTGATGGGAAGAGAAAGGCAGCTATTAGCCTAGGAATAGGTTTAACAACTCTTTACAGAAGGATAGAAGAACTAGAGAGAAAATAAATTTTTCAAATTGAATTTTCAATTTTAAAATTGAAAAATTCGACTATATAACTTACTTAGTTTTTTTAATTTACTAAAGGGCGTTTATAAGCTTGTCTTGTAAACGTCTTTTCTTTTAAAATACACGTTGTTAGTAAAACTTCTAAAAATTAGCCTTAAAATAATCCATTTTTTAAAAGTTGGCACGAAAAGTGCTATATATAAATGACAGAAGATAAAGAGTAAAAAGACAAAAATACAGGAGGACAGATTAATGAATGAAACTTTTAAGTTAGTTCATTTTGAACGAAAAAGGAATGAAAAGCATCCTTTAGACTTTATTAATGTTGATGTAGCTAAGGAGGTGATGAGTTTTCATCAGAGTTTTCCGATGTATACAGAAACTCCTTTAAGACATATGAAAAATCTAGCAAGGGAATTAGGACTAGGTTCTATATATGTTAAAGATGAATCCTATAGATTTGGACTTAATGCTTTCAAAGTATTAGGTGGTAGTTTTGCAATAGGCAATTTTCTAGCGAAGAAATTAAATAGAAGCATATCTGAAATGCCATATGAAAAGTTAGTTTCAGAAGAAGTAAGAAAAGAATTAGGTGATATGGTATTTGTTACTGCCACAGACGGTAATCATGGTAGAGGTGTTGCCTGGACTGCAAATCAGCTTAAACAGCATTCAGTTGTGTATATGCCAAAGGGCAGTTCTCAAGAAAGATTAAATAATATAATTGCTGAAGGAGCAGATGCTTCAATTACTGAATTTAATTATGATGGTGCAGTTCGCTTAGCAAATAAAATGGCTGAAGAGAATGGGTGGGTAATGGTCCAGGATACAGCATGGGAAGGATATGAGGATATTCCAACATGGATAATTCAAGGCTATAGCACAATGGGTCTTGAAGCCTATGAACAATTAAGTAGACTAGGAGAAGATAAACCAACGCATATATTCCTTCAAGCAGGAGTAGGTTCTATGGCAGCAGCAATAACAGGTTTATTTGCATCCATATATGGTGAAGATAGACCAATCATAACAATTGTAGAGCCTAATAAAGCTGATTGCATTTATAGAACAGCAGAAGCAAATGATGGGAAACTTAGATTTGTTACAGATGATATGGATACATTGATGGCAGGTCTAGCTTGTGGCGAGCCATGTACCATAGGTTGGAACATATTAAGAGATTATGCGGATAATTTTATATCATGTCCAGACTTTACAGCGGCGGAAGGAATGAGAATCCTAGGAAATCCACCTAGAGGTGATGAAAGAGTAATTTCAGGTGAAAGTGGAGCTGCCACTTTAGGATGTGTAGCTGAGATAATGACAAATGAAAATCTTGCTTGGATGAGAGAAAAGCTTAGATTAGATGAAAACTCAAGAGTGTTATTCTTTAGTACTGAGGGAGATACCGACAAGAAAAGCTATATTGACATAGTTTGGAACGGCAAATATCCAAGCTTTGAAAAGAAAAAATACTAAGAGGTGACAGTGAATGTTAAACAGAGAAAGAGAAGAAAAAGTAATTGCCTTATGTCAAGAGTTGATACGAGCTCAGAGCTATTCTGGGCAAGAGAATAAGGTTGCAGAAGTCCTAAAAAAGAATTTCAAGGAAATGGGTTTTGACGATGTAATAATTGATGGATATGGAAACATCATTGGCCATATAAAAGGGAATAGACCTGGAAAAAAGATTCTTTTTGACGGACATATAGATACAGTTCCAGTAACAAATCCTGATGAATGGACATATCCACCTTTTGGAGCTGAAATTAATGACGGAAAAATCTATGGTAGAGGTGCTACAGATATGAAAGGAGCAGTTGCAGCAATGGTTTGTGCAGCGGCAAACTTTGCTAAAGACTGTAAGAAGGATTTTGCAGGAGATATTTATGTAGCAGGGGTTGTTCATGAGGAATGCTTTGAAGGAGTTGCTTCAAGAGCTATAAGTCAAAGAGTAAAGCCTGATTACGTAATAATAGGTGAGGCATCTGAACTAAACCTTAAAATAGGACAAAGAGGTAGAGGAGAAATAATAATAGAGACCTTCGGAAAACCTTGCCATTCTGCAAATCCAGAAAAAGGCATCAATGCTGTGTATAAGATGGCTCAGGTAATTGAAGCTATTAGAACATTAGAACCAACACATCATGAAGTATTAGGAGATGGAATATTAGAGCTAACAGACATTAAGTCAAGTCCATATCCTGGAGCATCAGTAGTACCTGAATATTGTAGAGCCACTTATGATAGAAGACTTTTAGTAGGAGAAACAAAGGAGAGTGTATTAGCACCTATAAATGAGCTACTTGAAGAGATGATGAAAAAAGATCCTCAATTAAAGGTAAAAGCTTCATATTCAGTAGGAAAAGAGATGTGCTATACAGGAAATGAAATAGAAGGTGAGAGATTCTTCCCAGGATGGTTATTTGATAAAGATGAAGAGTTTGTACAAGCTGTTTATAATGAATTGAATAAAATGGGATACAATCCATCAATAACTCAGTATAATTTCTGTACTAATGGTAGTCATTATGCAGGAGAGGCTAAAATAAAAACACTTGGACTTGGGCCTTCAAGAGAAAATCTTGCCCACACAGTAGACGAGTATATAGAAATAGAACAATTAACTTCAGTAACAGAGTGCTATTATGGCGTTATGAAGGCATTATTAAAATAAAAATTGTAAACAAGTTGATTGATTGGGGATTTGCCCCAATCGATTAACGAAAAAATAAATAAAAAATAATAGGAGGAAATAAAAATGAATAGTGCTCAAACTACAGCATTAATAGTAATTATGTTGTACATGGCAGCTGCTGTTGTCATAGGTCTTTTCGTAACATATCGTAACAAGAAGAAATCAGAAAAGTTGAGTAATGATGATTTTCTTATGGCTGGTAAATCACTTGGACCAATTGTGCTTGCAGGAACACTTTTTGCCGCAAATACCGGAGGGGCAAGTACAACTGGTATTGCAACAAATGTTTATACTTATGGTTTATCTGCAAGCTGGTATGTAATTGCTGCAGGTATTGGATTTGTTTTAGTTTCCTTTATTGCTCCATATTTTAGAAGAGCTCAGGCGAGTACAGTTCCTGAAATTATTAGTAAGAGATATGGAAAAGAAGCACATATTTTCACAGCTATAACATCTATAACAGCCTTATTTATGGCTACAGGAGCACAGATTATAGCTACAGCTTCAATTATTAATGTAGTTACTGGATATGATTTTCAAACAGCTGCGATAATTTCAACTATTGTAACTATTATCTATACAATGGTTGGTGGATATAAGTCAGTAACTGCAGTAAATATAATGCACCTACTCTTTATAACTATTGGAATGGCTATTGCAATGCTTATTGTAGTAAATAATAGTGCTGTTGGAGGATTTTCTGCACTATTTGAAAAGGCTAAGACTGTAAGTGATGCTTCTGGTAATAATCTAAATCTTCTAAGCATGACTAAAGTAGGTTTTCCAACAATAATTGGATATATTGCAATGTATTTTATGACTTTCCCAACAGGACAAGAAATAGTACAAACTTATTGTTCTGCAAAAGATGGTAAATCCGCAATGACAGGCTCTGTATTAGCAGGAGTTATATCGTCAGCTTATGCTATAGTGCCTGCAATGCTAGGTCTTGTAGCTTATACATGTATAGATGGTTTTGCTGCAGCTGGTGCACAGAAAAATGCTCTTGCAGAAGCAACTATAACATTTGCGCCACCAGTTGTTTCTGGGTTAGTACTTGCAGCTATAGTAGCTGCAACTATGAGTAGTGCTTCAGGGAATATGATTGGTACTGCAACAATGTTTACTCGTGATATTTTTACACCATATATTAATAAGGGTGTTAAGGACGAGCAAAAAGAAGTTTGGATCACTCGTATAGCAATGCTAGTAGTTGGAGGAGTAGGTTTGATAATTGCAATAAAGGCATCTAATATTATTAGTGTAATGATGAGTGCCTTTGCCCTAAGAAGTGCAGGACCATTTGCAGCTTTTATTTGTGGACTATTCTATAAAAACGTTACCAAGAGAGCAGGATTCTTATCAATTGTAACAGGAACTATAGTAGCGGCTATTTGGATATATGGACTTAAAACACCTTGGGGACTTAATGCAATGGTTCCAGGAGGTATAGTGGCATTTATAGTAATATTTATTGTATCAGCTATTGATAGAAAGAATGGAGTTAATCCGGCACCAGAAATAGAGTTTAGCGAAGCTTAATCGAACAAATTTCTTGAAATATTGCATTAAAGCGATAATACTAACGAGGTGAACTATATGAAAAAGTTAATAAAAAATGGTTTAATTGTAGATGGAAGTGGGGAAAAGGCATATATAGCTGATTTGCTAATTGACGGTGAAAAAATAGAAAAAATCAGACAAAATATTGAGGTAGATGATGCTGAAGTTATTGATGCAGAAGGCCTTGTTGTAAGCCCTGGATTTATAGATACTCATAGTCACTCTAGTATGTTGTTGTTTAAGGATTCTTTATTAGAGCCAAAGATTCGTCAAGGGATAACTACTGAATTAGTGGCTCAAGATGGAATGGGACCAGCTCCAGTAAATGAGGAAACCTTATCACCATGGATTAAAGCTATGAAGGGATTAGAAGGGGAATATGAAGTAGAGTGGACATGGAGAAGTGTAAAGGATTATTTAGAGAGAATTGAAAAATTAGATTTAGGTCCAAACATTGCATACCTTGCTCCACACGGAAATATTAGGATGGTATCCATGGGTTTAGACAATAGAAAGCCTACAGAAGATGAAATGAAGTTAATGCAAGAAAACTTAGCAAAGGCAATAGACGAAGGAGCATTTGGAATGTCAACTGGTATGATTTATCCACCATGTTGCTATGCTGATATAGATGAATTTATAGAATTAGGAAAAGTGCTACATGAAAAAGATGCAGTTTTTGTAACTCATCAAAGAAGTGAAGCGGATTCGATATTAGATTCTATGGAGGAAATACTAACAATAGGAAAAGAAAGTGGATGTAAAGTTCATTTTTCGCATTTCAAAGTTTGTGGTAAGAAAAACTGGGACAAGTTCCCTAAGGTTCTAGCTAGATTAGATAGGGCAAAAGAAGAAGGTATGACCGTTTCCTTTGATCAATACCCATATGTTGCAGGTAGTACAATGATGAGTGTTATACTTCCTCCATGGGCACATGATGGTGGTACAGACAAGCTATTAGAAAGATTAAAGGATAAAGACGCAAGAGAGAAGATGAAAGAAGATATAGCAAATGGAATACCAGGATGGGACAACTTTGTTGAATTTGCAGGATTAGATGGTATCTTCGTAACTTTTGTGGGCTCTGATAAGAACCAAGATGTAGTAGGTAAAAATCTTATTGAAGTAGGTCAAATTAAAGGTAAAGAACCATTGGATGCAATCTTTGATGTAATCCTTGAAGAAGAAAATATAGTAGGATTAGTTGATTTCTATGGAACTGAAGAGCACGTTAAGCTTATAATGAGTCGCCCTGAGCAAAATGTATGTACTGATGGAATTATGGGAGGTAAACCTCATCCAAGACTATATGGTTCATTCCCAAGGGTTCTTGGAAAGTATGTAAGAGATGAAAATACTTTTTCATTAGAGACAGCTATTTACAAAATGACAAAGAAATCTGCTGATGTAATAGGTTTGAAGGATAGAGGGCTTCTAAAAGAAGGCTATGCTGCAGATATTGTAATATTTGATTTTGAAAAAATTATTGATAAAGGTGATTATACGAATCCAATTCAATTCCCAGAAGGAATTAAACATGTAATAGTAAATGGAGAATTAGTAATTAAAAATGGAGAAGATACTGGAAATCGTTCAGGTAAAGTTTTAAGAAAGAAATAAATTCTAAAGTAATCACACCCCAGAGTTCTGATAAACTGACTTTGGGGTGTATTATCTTTTTCGAAATAAGATATAATTACTTTAGAATATATATATAATAAAAGAGGGATGTGAACTATGGAACATCATTTAAGAACTAATAGGTCGGAGGAAATGATAAATATCACCTCAATTATAGAGAATGAGATAAGAAATACTGGAGTTATGAATGGAATAGTGACTATATTTGTACCTCATACTACAGCTGGGATCACTATAAATGAAAATGCTGATCCAGATGTTATTCATGATATTTTATTTGGACTTAGTAAAATAGTACATAAATACCCTGAGTTCAAACATTTTGAAGGAAACTCTCATGCTCATATTAAGGCTTCCCTTATGGGTTCATCTTGTAATGTCATTATAGAAGATGGAAGACTTAAACTTGGTACATGGCAAGGAGTATACTTTTGTGAATTTGATGGACCAAGGAATAGGAAGATATATGTAAAATTAATCGAGGGTTAGATAGGTGTAAAAAATTAACCTTCAGTAAAAATAAAGTATAAAAAATGTGCTTTCAGAATAAATTATACTAATTTCAACATGTATATAAGGGGGGAGTATAAGTGGGGAAGCACATTTCTTCATTTTTTGTAAATAAGAGATTATATTATACTGTGTTCATATTAATTATAATTGCTATATTGTTTTCGCTTCCATCAAAGGCCATATTAAATGCTATAAACAATAAAATAATTAGACCTTTAAACAATATAACAATTGTAATAGACCCAGGGCATGGAGGAATAGATGGTGGAACATCCCATGGAGAAATACTTGAAAAACACATAAACTTAACTGTTGGATTAAAGCTTAAGGAGGTATTAATAAAAAGGGGGGCCAATGTGATAATGACCCGTGAGGCTGATATTTCGCTTGATGACCAAATAGATAATAGTAGGAGTCGGCATCGTGAAGATTTAGAAGCAAGGGTTAAGACAGCCAATGAAAATGAAGTAGATATATTTATAAGTATTCATGTAAATCATACAAAGAATGAAAAAAAGATTGGACCGATTGTATTTTATGATGAAAATAGTGAAGAAAGTAAAAGACTAGCAACTTATATACAGGATAATCTAAATAAACTCTCTACATATAAAAAACTAGATATTAATATTAAGCATACTCCAACAACAGGCAATTTCTTTACTTTACGAAATATTAAATCACCTGGAGTTATAGTGGAAATGGGATTTATTTCAAATGAAGTTGATAGAAAACTTCTCTTGCAAGATGAACATCAAGAGGAAATGATAGATCGCATTGCAAGAAGCATTATAGATTATATTAATGAGGGCAGGGCAGATCTATAACTCCTGTCTTTTTTGATTTTTTGTGATTAAGATATATTACTATATCAAAAGAAAATGATAAAAATATCCTGCTAAGTGTTTATTGAAGAAATAACATGATATAATGAGAATTAGAATAGACTATAATTTAATTGTATAGGGAGAGTATAAGATGATCAAACAGTTTTCAATAATTGTGTCAATATTAGCAATATCCTATATGTTAGAGATTGGACTTAACTTACCTATACCTGCCTCTATTATCGGAATGCTTTTATTGTTAATAATGCTGCTTACTAAAATTATAAAACTGGATCAGGTAGAAAAAGTTTCAGATGTATTACTAGGTGAAATTACATTATTTATACTTCCATTGTCAATTGGAATCATGGATAGCTTGGATTTATTTGAAGGCAAGTTTTTAATAGTATTTTTTATTGTTTCAATTTCAACTATTATATCTATGATTGTTACAGCTCTTATTATGAAGTTGTTATTAAATAAGGCAAAATAGGAGGTTATAAATGATAAATGAACTAGTTCAAAATACTGCCTTTGGAGTAGCCTTAACTGTTATCTGCTATGAAATAGGTAAGTGGATACAGAAAAAAACTGGACTTAAGGTTCTATCACCTATTCTTACTGGGACAATTATGATTGTTAGTGTTTTGTTGATAACTAATATAAATTATGAAAGTTATAAACAGGGTGCTAGTATTGTTAGTTTTTTTATTGGTCCAGCTACAGTATCTTTTGCCATTCCTTTATATAAGAATCTTAGGATCATAAAAGAAAACCTATTAATAATAATCCTTGGAATCTTTGGAGGACTTTTAACAGGTTTGATAACTGCATTTTGCTTGTGTATGATTTTTGGTATAAATAATCAGGTAACAATTTCTATGCTACCTAAATCTGTTACTTCTGCTATTGGCTATGTTATTTCAGATATGATAGGTGGGAGACCTGAAATTACTTTAGTACTTATTTTGATTGCTGGAGTTACAGGATATGTTGTAGGAGAATATCTTTTCAAAATATTAAAAATAGATAATCCATTAATAAAAGGAGTAACTCTAGGTACCAATTCACACGTTGTAGGAACAGCAAAAGCAATGGAGCTTGGAGAAAAAGAAGGCGCTATGTCATCAGCTGCTATTACAATAGCAGGAGTAATTATGGTGTTCTTAGTTCCTTTATTTTTAAGAATTATAGAATTATTAGTATTCAAATTATAGGAGGTTTAAAATGGAAAAAGGATACATACATGTATATACAGGAAATGGTAAGGGTAAGACAACAGCTGCTTTTGGACTAGCTGTTAGAGCACTATTATCAGGAAAAAAGGTATTCATAGGACAGTTTGTTAAGGATATGAAATATAATGAAACAAAACTTGTTGAACACTTTGATAACATAGAAATTAAACAACTTGGTAGAGGATGCTTCATTACTAAGGACCTTGAAGAAGAGGATGTTAAATATGCTTATATGGGTCTAGAAGAGTGTAGTCAAAAATTATCTAGTGGGGAATATGATTTAGTGATATTAGATGAAATATTTATAGCCTTATACTTTAAGCTATTGGATGTAAAAGATGTATTAGAGGTACTTGAGAACAAAGCTATTAATACAGAAGTAGTACTAACTGGAAGATACGCACCTCAAGAAATTATAGATATTGCTGATCTAGTAACAGAGATGGTAGAAGTGAAGCATTACTATACTCAAGGAGTATTATCCAGAGATGGGATAGACCATTAACATTCTTATCAAAATGGTTTTATTCTAATCATTTGATTAGAATAAAACCATTTTTTTGAAAAACTTGGGTCTCCATAAGAGTCTAAATCTTAAATTAGTTTTGTTTTTTTACAGTCTTGTATTCATCATAAAATCTAAAATATGGACAATTATAAAAAGTGTTAGTTACGAATTTTTCCATTTCATCTTGATCTAAGTTGACTTCGCATACATAGCAGTTATATTCCTCATCGTAATTATAATAAACACAAGATTCGCAAGTTGACTTTCTTTTCAATTTACTCCTCCTAAATTTTAGAATCCTTCATTTACTTTTTTACTAATTATAAAATATTTTTATGGAATTTACTACATACTATTAGCAATTGTGTTCTATATTTATTTTTATTATTAGTGATAAAAATTATCATTTAATAACATTTTTATTAAAAATTAACAGGAATTATATTAAGCATAAGGACAATAATATAATTACAATTAAATATAAAATTTTAAACTTTTAAAAAATAACTTAGAAAATGGAGATGATGTTAATGGCAACTAACAATAGAAGTAGTAATAAAATAGTAGTTCCAGCGGCAAGACAGGCGCTAGATCAAATGAAATTAGAAATAGCTAATGAACTAGGAATAGCAAACTATAACAGTATAGACAAAGGTAATCTTCCATCAAGACAAAATGGCTATGTTGGAGGATATATGACTAAGAGATTAGTTGAGCAAGCTCAAAACCAATTAGCAGGTAAAAGCTTCTAAGATATAAATTATAAAAATAAAAAAATATACACTAGCATCTTTCTAAGCTAGTGTGTATTTTTTTATTCTTATTTGCCTTTTATTTTAATAAAGTCTCTAGTCTGTAAATACCATCTAAGCTCCCCTTTTCTCTCTGTTATGTCATTAGGGAATTTATAGCATGCTGCAGTTCCTTTTTTAAATGGAAGATAAAATCCGGACAGTTCTTGGCTCCAAACTGAAAGAAATGGTTGATGACCGACGACAATAGCTACTTCGCCGTGCTCTAATTCTTCCAATATTCCTCTAATTAACCTTATATGACCACCAGTTGCAAGAAAGTCATAGTATTTTGGTGGTTCTAAGTCTAATTCTGATGATAGCATCTCTGCAGTTTCTACTGCCCTTAGTTTTGGACTGGAAAATATTTTTACATTTTCATGTCTTCCAAGCATTATTTTTAATCCTGCTATACTTCTAGCCAGTAATCTTCTTCCTCTGATGGATAGAGATCTTAAATCATCATTTGGTGAAACAGCTTTATCTTCTGCTATTCCATGCCTGTAAAGTATTATATATTTACTCATAATTAAACACTCCCTTGTTTATAATTTATTATCAACAATT
Organism: Firmicutes bacterium FC7; assembly: GCA_022760735.1. Classification (GTDB taxonomy): domain Bacteria; phylum Bacillota; class Clostridia; order Tissierellales; family Tissierellaceae; genus UBA3583. Next base: position 52,184 of record JAKELU010000010.1, on the reverse strand, counting down.
TTACCCAAATTTATTAAATATAACTCAAGTTAGTGCTTTTTCGTTAACAAATACGTAAATTAATGTATATTGTATATTATATTAGTCATTCTTATAAAGATATTGTAACTAATGTTGAACTATTTTGATATTAGGGTATATGATGTACAAATTAAGCTTTTATGCATAGCTATATAAAATGTTATAGGGAGGTCAATTATGGACAATAGACCGTATATTTCATGGGATTTATTATCTGATTTTATGATTTCAGCCTTTGAAAAGGTAGGAGTTTCTCACATAGATGCAGTTATCTGCGTAGATGTACTGCTTGAAAGCGATCGAAGAGGTATAGAGAGCCATGGATGTAATAGATTTAAGTCGATATACATTGACCGAATAAGATCGGGAATATTAAATCCGGTTACAAACTTTGAGATAGTTAGAGAAAATAAGGCCACAGCCGTAGTTGACGGTCATGATGGAATGGGAATGGTTATAGCATATAAGGCGATGAAGCTTGCTATTGAGAAGGCAAAAGAATATGGTCTGGGTATGGTGGCAGTTAGGAATTCATCCCATTATGGTATTGCTGGATATTATGTTACAATGGCTACTAAGGAAAATATGATTGGTATAACTGGAACTAATGCAAGGCCATCAGTAGCCCCTACCTTTGGTGTTGAGAACATGCTAGGAACAAATCCGTTAACAATTGGACTACCTACAGATGAGGAATTTCCTTTCGTATTAGACTGTGCTACAAGCATTACTCAACGTGGTAAAATAGAATATTATGCTAGAGTCGGGAAGGAAACTCCTAAGGGTATGGTAATTGGAAAGGATGGCACATCTCTTACTGATAGCAAGCAAATATTAATTGACCTCTTGAACGGAGATGCAGCTCTTGCCCCATTGGGAGGCATTGGTGAGGAGATGGGGGGCTATAAGGGATATGGCTATGCAACTGTAGTAGAAATTCTTTCAGCTGCATTACAGGCTGGAAGTTATCTTAAGATGTTATCAGGATTTGACGAAAAGGGTGAAAAAATACCATATCATTTAGGCCATTTCTTTATTGCTATTGATACAGAAAGTTTTTTAGGATCAAATGTGTTCAAAAGTATAGCCGGAGATATTTTAAGACAGCTAAGAAACTCTAAAAAGGCACCTAACCATGAAAAGATATATACTGCTGGTGAAAAAGAATACTTATCATGGCTTGAAAGGAAAGATAAGGGGGTTCCAATTGGAGAGTCCATACAGAAGGAGTTTATTGAAATTCGTGATAGTTTAGGATTACCATATAGATTTCCGTTTGAATAGTAAATTTTTTTAACTCCTTATATATTTAATAATAATTTATATATGCAAAAGAGCTTTGATTTGCATAATATGATTTTAAACCAATAAGTATAAGGAGGAAAAAATGATTATAGATATTTCTCATCATCAAAATCCCCAAAATATGAATTATGATAGACTGTCAGAGCAGGTGGATTTCGTCATTATAAGAACACAATATGGAAGCTCATTAATTGATAGATATTATAAAATTCATCATGAGGAGTTTAGAAAAAGAGGAGTACCTACCGCCAGTTATGCCTGGGTAAGGGGAAGGTCTATAGCCGATATGGAGAAGGAGGCTACTGATTTCTATAATAGAACCGTTGATTTGGCTCCAACCTTCTGGTTTTTAGATGTGGAGGAAAAGAGTATGAATGATATGAGAAGTGGAGTTTCTGCTTATGTGAATAAGTTAAAGGAATTAGGAGCGCATAAGGTGGGTATTTACATTGCGCATCATTTATATAAAGAGTTTAATTTAAAGTTGGAAGAAGCTGATGCCATATGGATACCACATTATGGTATAAACAATGGTCTTCCAAATAGCAGACCTAATTACCCTTGTGATATACACCAATATACCTCTGTTGGTAAACTTGCAGGATATAATGGCAACCTTGATTTAAACAGAATTTTGAGTGATAAACCGCTATCTTATTTTACGAAGGATACTAAAGAAACTGATAAAAATCAACCTTCAACTTGGGCAAGCGAAGCTTGGATTTGGGCAAAAAATAAAGGTTTAATGGATGGAACTAGACCAAAGGATCCTGCTACCCGTGAGGAAATAGCGGTAATTCTTAAAAGATTTTCAGAGAAGTTAAAATCATAATAGCCTCAAGCTAAATAAAAGCTTGAGGCTATATTCTAGATATTAGAACCTACAGTTTTCACAGATGTATCATATCCAAGTTCATAATATTGATTATTATTAAATTCAAATGTTTTAATCACATCGAGTCCAATCTTCGCATGAGCTTTATAGGACCTTGGGTTTATCTTGTTTATAAAGGTTATCAATATAGGGTATCTGTCTTTCATCTGCCTTCTTGAAAATTCAAATAAATTGGGAAAAACATCGCTACCTCGATAGTCCTTATGTACACAAACTGGCCCATATTGGTAAGAATTATCCATTGAGAGGACTTGTCCCATGTATGTAGTATTAGGTAAATCCTTAATCATATGTTGAAATAGTGGCCATTCTGACCAATACTGCCATGATGCAGCCATGGCATATCCAATGACTTTTCCCCCATCACAAGCGACAGCTAGTCCATTTTCATCTTCTATTAGCCTTTTAAATTGCTCTTCTGTAAAAAGCGTAGTAACAAAACCGTCTGGCTTATCTTCTTCACTTATTGTTGATACATGATACTTTTCTTGTAATTTTGAAACAGCCGGGATGTCATTTAATGTTGCATTCCTATATTCCATTAAAATCCACTCCTTTATTTTTTCCTAATTATACTATATCAATTGATATGTTTATATACAACAAAATAATTTGGAGAGCGAAAAAGCTATAGCAAAAAGATAACCAATCTTTAATGCTATAGCTTCACCCAGAAAATCATAATGAGAAAACGATTCTCATAATAAATTGTTTGCTAAAAAAATCAAATTTATACTTATAATATATAAATTGAGAACAAGCTCCGTTTTTATAAATCCTTAATCATATCAACATGCGGTATAGTATTATAGTCGTAAGCTTCACTTATAGTCTTATATCCAAGTTTATGGTAGAAGACTTCTGCTGACACTCTACCCATTAATGCTACCTTTTTATAACCTTTTTTGCGAGCAATATCTTCAACATAATCCATTAAATATGTACCAAGGCCTTTTCCTCTATATTCATCAAAAATCGCAACACTTTTAATTCTAGCAGTTTCATCATCGTCTTCAGTCAAGAAAATTGTTGCAATAAGCTTATCATCTTTATATGCACCAAACATTTCATAAGTAGCATCTGATGATAAGTCTTCATTTCTAATATCGAGACCCCAAGGCTTCCTAAATACTTCATTTCTTAGATCAACTGATTCTTCATACTCTTGTGTTCCATAGATAATTGGTTTAATGGTGACGTTCATGAATATCCCTCCTAAGATGATAAGTATAAGTATATAATACCATAATATTAAAATTTACATAATAGATATTTTGGTAAATTGTTACCTTTATGTAACCACTATGTAACCCCTTGTTTAAAAACCGTTGATATAATTTAGATAAAGATTAAGATATGATTAATTAGGAGGTTCAAATTATGAATATAAAGAAGGTTATGGCATTATCCTTAGCTACATGTATTGCAGTAAGTCCAATAGCAGTAAATGCTGAAGAGGAAATAAGGCTAATTAGCGCTCCAATTAACTCACCAATTAGTGCACCTATAGATGAGGCTAAAGTAACCGAATATATTGAATTCAGAGGTAAAATTACTAAAGTAGAAAATGGCCATAATATGCTTGCTATTTTAGTTGAGAATGAAAATACCGAAGGTCTTGACGCTTTGAAGGCATACATTAATGAAGATGTAATTCTACTAAATGACAAAACATTGGAGTTTGCAGATGAAGATGATTTAGAAGTAGGTATGGAGGTTACAATTTTTTATCATAAGGATACTATCATGGCTATGAGCTATCCACCACAACTAGGACCTGATGTTGTAATTATAAATGAAGCGGAAGAATATCAGGGAGTTATGATTTCAAAATTTGATGAAAACTTGTTAAATGCTGAAGGTGATATGATAATTAGGCCTTCAGAAGAAACAGTAATAGTTGATAAAGATGGTGAATCTTTAGAGATTGAAGATTTGGCTAATAGAGACTTAATAGCATTCTTCGATATTGTACTAACTAGCTATCCAGGTCAAACTTCTCCTAAAAAGATAATTGTTATGCCTGAGAGAGAAGAAGTAGGGGTAGTTGATGAGGTAAATGAAGGTGAAGAAAAGGAATTTAAGGAGTTTATATTAGACAATGAATGTATAAAAGATATAAATGGTTTTAAAATGATTCCACTAAGATTTGTTGGCGAAGGCTTAGGATATGAAGTTGCTTGGAATCAGGAAACTAAAACTGCTGAATTAACTAGAGGAGCTCAATGGACAGCAGTGACCATAGGTAAGGACAATTATAACTTTGCAAAGATGCTTATTAGATTAGGTGCTGCTCCAGAGTTAGTTGATTCAAAAACTTATGTGCCTCAAAGCTTTATAGAGGAAGTTTTAAAGGCAAAGGTTGAAATTATTCCAGAAGGATTAAAAATACTTTATTAGAATATTTTCAAACCTGGTAATTGAAAAATTACCAGGTTTTTTACATAAAGATTATCATACAATATGGTAAAATTAGTTAGGAGTATTTGATATATGATTTAATCGATAACAGGGTATTATCTTATTATATGACTAAAATTGTTGGAGGAATAAAATGTTTACAATAGGTTGTCACTTATCTACATCAAAAGGATATGAAGCTATGGGTAAGGATGCTTTAAAAATAGGTGCTAATACATTCCAGTTTTTCACACGAAACCCAAGAGGAAGTAGAGCAAAGGATATAGATTCTAATGATGTAGATAGACTATTAAAGATAATGGAGGAACATAATTTTGGGAAGCTATTAGCTCATGCTCCATATACATTAAATCCTTGTTCAAACAAGGCGGAGACGAGGGAGTTTGCTAAAATAGTTATGGAAGATGACTTAAAAAGAATGGAATATTTGCCGAATAATTATTATAATTTTCACCCTGGAAGTCATGTAGGACAAGGAGTTGAAAAAGGAATTGAGTATATTATTGAGTTGCTCAATGAAATTTTAAAACCTGAGCAAACAACTACTGTATTATTAGAAACAATGTCTGGAAAGGGTACGGAAATAGGAAGAAGCTTTGAGGAGTTAAGAGCAATTATAGATGGAGTAAAACTTAATGAAAAACTAGGTGTATGCCTAGATACTTGCCATGTTTTTGATGGGGGTTATGATATAGTCAATGATTTAGAGAGTGTATTAGATGAGTTTGATAGAACTATAGGCTTAGATAGACTATATGCAATTCATCTAAATGATAGTAAAAATCCCTTCTCAAGTCATAAGGATAGACATGAAAAAATTGGTGAAGGTACCCTTGGCTTAGATACATTTACAAATATCATAAATCATCCAAAGCTAAGATATTTGCCATTTTATTTAGAAACACCTAATGAGCTAGAGGGATATGGTGAAGAGATTAAGTTATTAAAAGAATTATATAATAAAAAATGAAAGAGGGGATTGAATGAGAAAGTTTCCAATATATCAAGTTGATGTTTTTACAAAGGAGTACTATGGAGGTAATCCTGCTGCTATATGTGTATTAGAGGAAGAAATTGAAGAAGAGCTAATGAAGAAAATTGCAGCGGAGATGAATCTCTCTGAAACAGCATTTTTACTACCTTTAGAAAAAGAAAAGGAAAAGGACATATATTCCCTTAGATGGTTTACTCCAGAAGTTGAGGTAGATATATGTGGTCATGGAACCATAGGCACATCAAAAATTATTTATGATCTTATAGGTGCAAAATCAGAGGCATTGGTTTTTAAGACTAAAAGTGGTGATTTAATAGCTAAGAAATATGAAAACGGCATAGGTATTGATATGCCTTTAGATATGCCTCTAAATTTCGAGCCTACAATTGAGCTGTTGAAGGCGTTAGGTCTTAATGAATATAAGGTTGCAAAAATAGGTGCTAAAACTGGTAAAGTAATTATCGAAGTAAGTGATGAGCATATAATCTATAATTTAAAACCAAACTTTGATAAATTAAAAGAATTAAAGTTTAAGGATAATGTAAAGGGTGTAGCAGTTACTACCAATAATTGTGATAATTATGACTTTGTGTCAAGATATTTCAATCCCTGGGCTGGAATTAATGAGGATCCTGTAACTGGATCGGTTCATACTGTATTGGCTTCTTATTGGGGTGAATTGCTAGATAAAAATGAAATGAAGGCATATCAGGCATCTTATAGAGGAGGAGAGCTAATATTAAAGATACTGGACAACAACAGATTAGAGATTATTGGGGATGCAGTTATAACACTAAAAGGTGAAATATATTCTAAGTAAAATAACTCCTTGGATTTTCCAAGGAGTTATTTTTAGCGAAATAAAAATTGCTTTGAAAGAATTTTATTTATGCTTATTATAAGAATACTATATACAGGTATTGAAACTGCTTGCTTAATTGCTGCAGATGTCATATAATACCAGAATGTATTCTTACCATATAGTATTGAAATTGCAAGTGGTACAATAATTACTGAGGTAATAGTTTGTCCTATCAATACTCCTACTAGAATCTTCCCAAACTTATAATTAGGATATTTATTTCCTAAGGCACTGGTTACAATAACTGGAATAGCCCCTGTTAGAGCTGATGTAAGGGTAAAAATAGGATTGAATCCACCTGTAGATGATGGTCTTATTATAAAACCAACTATATCAGCTAGTCCACCAACAATAAATCCTAATACTGGGCCTAAGGCGTAACCAGAGAAGATAATAGGGAAACCACCAAAGCTTATACTACCAATTCTTAATGTGTTGATAGCTACGGATAGGGCAACAAAAATACCTGCATAGGCAATTTTCTTTGTAGTAAGAAAACTAACTCTTTTCATATACTATCCTCCTTTCCTATGACTTTCTGCACATAAGAAAGAAGTCTTATGAGCAGTGAACGCGATAACAAACCGCAAGCATAGCTTTTCGTTTTGAGACAACGTTCCATTCTCAAACACTTAACGCTTGTTATCTACTCTGTCATATGTATTTTCTTAAATTATAACATATCTAAATGGTAAGTCTATACTAAAATGGATGATTTAAGTTAATTTTTAATAAGGTCTAGATATTCTCTTTTTAGCACTCCCATAATAACAGTATCATGATATTTACCATCTGCAAAGAAACTTTCTCTTTTTCTTCCTTCTTCTATAAACCCACATTTCTTGTAACAGTTGATAGCTCTTACGTTGAAATCTCTTACCTCTAATTCCAATTTGTGAAGATTTAACTTATTGAAGGCAAACTCCTGTAACAGCTTAATTGCTTCAGTACCATAACCTTTTCCTAAATTTTCCTTAGTTCCTATAACTATTCCTAAGGTTCCAACTCTGTTTACCCAGTCTATCTTAATAAGATCAATCTGTCCTATATACTCTTCAGTATCCTTGTTAGCTATTACAAATCCTTTATATCCAGCTCTGCCTTCTAATAGACTATTTAGAAAACTCTCAGTATCATGGAGGGTGTGAGGATATAAAAAAATATTGCTTAAATATTTGGTTATTTCGTTGTCGTTGACCCATTTTCTCATATAAGGTAAATCTTCTTTTCTATAATCTCTAAGAACTATCCTATCACCTACTAAAAATGGCATATAAATCAACCCCTTTTGCTTTTATTAGTATTATATATATCAGAAAATGGTAAAACAATATAAAAAGCTTTAGTATTCTCTAATTTCATAATAAAAAAGGCTTCGCATAAATAAATGCGATAGCCTATAAACTAAATTCTAACTTGATGATATACCTTTTTACCCTTTCTGATTAGAATTTTTCCATCCTTAAAATCATCTAAGGTAATTGTTCTATTTATTTCTTCAACCTTAACATCATCAATTGAAATACCACCTTGTTCTACAAGTCTACGTCCTTCACCATTAGACTTAGTTAAACCTAATTCTTTTAATAAATCAAGTATTCCTATACCTTTTTCAAATACACTTCTATCCATTTCAGTAAATGGTATAGCTGATTCATCTCCACCACCAGCAAATAAAGCTCTAGAAGCATTTTGTGCTTTTGTAGCCTCTTCTTCTCCGTGTATTAACTTAGTTACTTCAAAGGCTAATACTTCTTTAGCCTTATTTATTTCAGCACCTTCTAGAGCACCAAGTCTTCTGACCTCATCCATAGGTAAGAATGTTAATAAAGCTAAGAACTTCTCAACGTCTCTATCATCTGTATTTCTCATATATTGATATAATTCATATGGTGAAGTTTTTTCAGCATCTAGCCAGATTGTACCTGCTTCAGTTTTTCCCATCTTCTTACCTTCAGCAGTTGTTAGAAGTTTGAAAGTCATAGCATATACTTTATCATTCTCAAGCTTTCTTACTAAGTCGTATCCACCTAAGATATTTGACCATTGATCACTACCACCTAATTGCATTTTACATCCATATTTTCTATATAGAACTAGGAAATCGTAGGACTGTAGTAGTTGATAACTAAATTCAAAGAATGTAAGCCCTCTCTCCATTCTAGTTTTATATGCATCCTCAGTCAGCATTTTGTTAACTGAAAAGTGTACCCCAACCTCTCTCATAAACTCTAGGAAGTTTAGGTCCAATAGCCAGTTTGCATTGTTATCCATAATAGCTTTGCCATCGCTAAAATCTAAGAATCTGCTAAACTGTTCTTTGAATCTGCTTGCATTATACTCTATTGCTTCCTTAGTTAGTACTTTTCTCATGTCAGATTTACCAGTTGGGTCTCCGACCATGGTAGTTCCTCCACCCAGAAGCGCTATAGGTCTATGTCCTGCATTTTGCATATGTTTCATTACCATTATTTGAAGAAAATGGCCTAGAGTAAGGCTATCTGCTGTAGCATCGAACCCTATATAGAATGTCACTGATTCCCTTTCTAGTAGTTCTCTAACTTCCTCTTCAAATGTTACTTGGTCAATATATCCTCTTTCATATAACAAGTCTAATACGTTACCCATGTTTTTCCTCCTACAAATATAAAAATAATACACAGTTTCGTAACTCAATTTTGCTCGCTATGTTCACAAAATTGGTGCTCATTAAAAAAGGGTTTCCTCTTATCCAGAAAGGACGAGAGAAAACCCGTGGTACCACCTTTATTCGCTAAAAGCCTCTAACCACGTAAAGTGTGGCATCCATCACGATTATTTTAAAGGAATTGTAATTCACTAAGTCAACTGTTACAAACCTCTCACCCTAGTTTGCTCTCTGTGAAACTTAAATTGGCTAGCTACTTATTTCCCATCGCTATTATAGAGTTAAGGATATATTATTATAAAAAAGTAAAAAAGTCAACTATTCAGCTATAGTAATCTCCATACTGTTTTCCCATAGACCATGTATGTTGCAATAGCTTGTAGCATATAATGTACCTGATTTATCAGCCTTAAACTTAAATTCAACACAATAATCTGTATAAACTCCTAATTCTCCGTGAGCGCTAAAATCAGCATTTGCTACTTCAACTGGGAACTTACTTCCTTCTGGGTGGAAGTATACTTTAACCCATTGAATATGATGCTCTAAGGTATTAGGATGAGGAATTTCTTCCCCAATAAGTACTTTAACATTAATGTATTCATCCTTATTAGCAGTTTCTGGTGCATGAATTACTGGAACGTGTTTTTCGCCTTTCCAATCTCCTGTTTGATATAAATTACCTATACTTTTCAATTTAATAACCTCCCATATTTTCTAATTATTATTTCTCTTATACCCAAAATATATTTAAAGTACCCAAAAAATATTTATAATGCTCTATAAAATAATATAATTAAAGGTATAATTAGTATACATAGTTTATTCTAAAGAGGAGAAGATGTGATGGAAAAATTGCAATTAATTGCTACAACTACCTTTGGGTTAGAGGCAGTTTGTAAAAGAGAGTTAATGGATTTAGGATTCGAAGATATAATTGTTGAAAACGGAAAAGTTACTTTTTCTGCAACTGAAAAAGATATTCCAATAGCAAATATATGGTTAAGAACTGCAGAAAGGGTATTAATAAAAATAGGAGAGTTTAAAGCACTAAGCTTTGAAGAATTGTTTGAAAAGACAAAGGCATTACCTTGGGATGAATGGATTCCTGAGGATGGAAACTTCATAGTAGAAGGTAAAAGCGTTTCCTCAAAGCTATACAGCATATCAGACTCACAGAGGATAGTTGAGAAAGCTATTGTAGAAAAGCTAAAAACTAAATATGATGTAGAATGGTTTCCGAAAACTGGTGCTAAATATACGATTGAGGTTTCAATTTTAAAGGACATTGCAACACTTACCATAGATACTTCAGGAGAAGGGCTCCATAAAAGAGGCTACAGGGATAGAGCAGGAGATGCGCCTATTAAAGAAACACTTGCTGCAGCAATGATTTTATTAAGCTATTGGAACAAGGAAAGAACTCTATTGGACCCTTTCTGTGGTTCAGGAACAATTCCTATTGAAGCGGCAATGATAGGAAGAAATATAGCACCAGGTCTTGATAGAAGCTTTGCAGCAGAAGAATGGCCAAGAGTACCAAAGGAATATTGGGCAGAAGCTAGAAGAGAAGCATTAAAAAAAATAGACAATGATGTAAAGTTAGATATAATGGGATGTGACATTGATAAGAGGTCAATTTTAAGGGCAAGAGATAATGCTGCTAATTTAGGCTTAGAAGACGATATACAATTTTTTATGAAAGATATGCGAAATGTTGATTTAAAAGACAATTATGGGGTAGTAATAACTAACCCACCTTATGGTGAAAGAATGGGCGACAAAGAAGAAGTAGAGCAACTTTATGTCGATTTAGGGAAAAAATTTAGAGCGTTAAATACCTGGTCCATGTATATCATTACTTCGGAGGAAAATTTTGAGAAATTGTATGGCAAAAAGGCAGACAGAAAAAGGAAATTATATAATGGTAGAATAAAGGTAGACTATTATCAGTATTACGGGCCTAAACCACCAAAAAATTATTAAAAATATAACTCAATAGAAAAGAGGGATATATGTATGACAATTTATACTAAGACTGGGGATAAAGGAAAAACATCATTATTTGATGGTGCTAGAGTACCTAAGGACGATATAAGGGTAGAATGCTATGGAACTGTTGATGAGTTAGGAACATTCCTAGGCTTAGCTAAGCATCACGTTAACGATGAAGAAATGGCAGGATTGATTCAAAAAATACAAAATAAACTTTTTACTGTAGCAAGTATTTTGGCAACAGAGGATCCGTTAAAAGTTAAACATCATATTACTGAGGAGGATATAAAAGAACTGGAAGACATAATTGATAAATATATGGGGTTATTGAATAATCCTACAGGCTTCATAGTGCCAGGTTCAAATATAAAATCAGCATATTTACATGTTGCAAGGACAGTTTGTAGAAGGGCTGAGCGAAGAATAATTTCATTATCTAAAGTATCAATGATAGATGAATTGGTTATAAAGTTTGTTAATAGATTATCAGATGCCTTGTATGCTATGGCTAGATATTCTGAAGATGAACAAGTTAAAGTAAGATATTAAATTCCCTTATGCAAAAAAACAGGATCACTTAAAAAATAACTTTTACAATGCTAATTATCTATAGAATTATTTGGCATTATGTTATACAATGAATATATAGAGGCAATTAATAAACTTTTATTGAGTGAGTAATGGTGGTATATAAATTGATAAATAATTAACTATGTTGGAAGAAGCCTCAAATGGGTAAACAGGTGATTGCTATGATAAAAAGGGAAGATTTAAATAATAATACAATGAATCTTGAAGCAAATGGTATATTAAACTACAATGTCCTTGATGGAATGGCTGATTGGGTACGTGTAATCGATGGTAATGGTACCATTATCTTTGCAAATAACCCTATGAAAAAGGCCCTAGGTGATTCAATTGTAGGAAAGGATTGCTACAAGGCCTACTGCAAGGAAAAGAAATGTACATTTTGTATTACAAATAGAAGTATCCTGACTGGAGAAGTAATGCAAAAGGAAGAAATTATTAACGGCCGATATTATTCCGTGAAAAGTTCACCTGTTTTTAATGGTGATGGAAAGATAACAGCAGCTGTTGAAGTATTCAGAGATGTAACCAGGGAAAGAAAATTAGAACTGGAGTTAATAGAACGAAATAAGAAAATGAGAAAGGATCTTCAGTTTGCAAAGAAGATTCAAGAGAAGATTCTACCTCGCAAGGGAACCATTGAAAATATAAATATCGATTATATATATAAAGCATCAGAAATGCTAAGTGGAGATATGTTTGATATATTTCAAATTGATGAGGATAACATTGGAATATATATAAGTGATGTTGCTGGCCATGGTATTGCTGCTTCAATGATGACCATGTTCATTAGACAAACAATGAGAGGTATAATTGATAACATGCTGAATCCACCAGAAGTATTGGCGGAACTTCACAAGACATTCACAATGTTAAACTTAGAAACTGATAAGTACTTTACAATGTTTTATGGTGTATACAACAAAGTAAATCACGAGTTTAGATATTCAAATGCTGGCCACAATTGTGTACCTGTAAAATTCAATTACAATGGTTATGAGCTTCTTGAAATAAAGGGATTTCCTATATCTAAGTTATTTGATGAAATAGAATATGATGAGAAAATGATAAAGCTATGTAAAGGAGACAAGATTCTTTTATATACAGATGGTATAACTGAAGCAAAGGATCATAATGGCCATGAATTTGGCGTAAAAGGGATACTAGAAACTATAGAAAAGAATCCTTATAACCTTTTGGAAGAAATTGAAAACAAGTATATATATCATAGCTGGGGCGAGCAAGATGACGATTATGCTCTGGTACTAATAGATGTTATTGACTAAAACCTAGAAATTATTTTCTAGGTTTTTTAGGCGTAGATGAAACTTTGTTATAATGTAAACAAGGAGTGATTATAAATGGGAATTAGCTTTGATTATTCAAATAGTTTTGTTAAGAATCATGAAATTGTAAATATGATTCCTTTTGTAAAGAAGAGTCACGAGCTTTTACATGAAAAAAAGGGGCCGGGGAGAGAATTTACTGGATGGTTGGATCTACCAGCAAACTATGATAAAGAAGAGTACACTAGAATAAAAGAAGCGGCAGAAAAAATTAAAAATAATTCAGATGTATTTATAGTTATTGGTATTGGAGGGTCCTATCTTGGAGCAAGGGCTTGTATTGAAGCTTTGAGCCATAGCTTTTACAATATTATACCTAATGACAAAAGAAACTCACCTGAGATTTATTTTGTGGGAAAGGATATTTCAAGTACATATTTGTGTGACTTGTTAGATGCTATTGATGGCAAGGATATAAGTATTAATGTTATTTCAAAGTCAGGGACAACTACTGAACCAGCCATAGCTTTTAGGATATTTAAGGAGTATATGGAAGCTAAATATGGAAAAGAAGAAGCTAGAACTAGAATATTTGCTACTACTGATAAGGCTAAGGGGGCTTTAAGGCAACTTTCTAATGAAGAAAGCTATGAGACGTTCGTAATTCCCGATGATATAGGTGGAAGATATTCCATATTAACAGCCGTAGGGCTACTACCAATTGCAGTAGCAGGAATTGACATAGATAAGCTTATGGAAGGTGCACTAAGCGGATTTAATGAGTATTTGAATGAAAACATTGAAGAAAATCCATGTTATCAGTATGCAGCTATTAGAAATGTTCTATACAATAGAGGCAAGGATATTGAAATACTTGTAAATTATGAACCATCTCTACAGTATTTAGCAGAATGGTGGAAGCAGCTTTATGGTGAATCTGAAGGTAAGGATGGGAAGGGTATTTATCCAGGAAGTGCAAATTTTACAACGGATTTACATTCCTTAGGACAGTTAATTCAAGATGGGAAAAGGAATATCTTTGAAACTACTATTAATATTGAACATCCTAGGAGAGAAATAAATCTTAAGGCTAACGATGATAATTTAGATGGATTAAACTATTTAGCAGGGAAATCCTTGGACTTTATTAATAAAAAAGCTTTTGAAGGAACTTTAATGGCTCATGTTAAAGGTAATGTACCTAATTTAGTAATCAATATACCTAAACTAGATGAATATTATTTTGGGAAACTTATATATTTCTTTGAAAAGGCATGTGCTATATCTGGATATATACTTGGAGTTAATCCATTTGATCAACCTGGTGTAGAAGAATATAAGAAGAATATGTTTAGGCTACTTGGAAAACCAAATCTATAGATATAAAAAAGGATTTTAGATTATTTGTAATTATAGAATTTTAATAAAAATATGTGGATACAATAAGGATTAACGGAGGTTAACTATGAAAACTTTTACTAAGGTCTTTATTGTATCTTTTTTATGTTTTTTTATAGCCATTTTCCTTGGCACTGTCACTTCATTAAAAGTTAATGACATGGACATAAGTGAGAATATAGGTATAGGGTATGCTGAGAAGGAGCAGCTTTCAAGAATTTTGTTGACTAAATTAGAAACTGAACCGAAGGAAGAGATTAGCTATAAAACCCTTGAGGAGGCTTTAAGGGATAGTTCTAGAGTAAATTTTCTTGTTTTAGGTATGGAAGATGTTCGTACCGATACTATACTATTAGTTTCATTTAATAAGGAATCTAAAAAAATAGACGTAATATCAATTCCAAGAGATACCTATATTCACAGAAAGGGCTATAATGGTGGAGATCAACGCAAAATTAATAGCATATTCTATAGTCATGGTGCAAGCGGGGTTATGCAGGCGGTATCTTACATTTTAGAGGATATACCAATACATCATCATGCCATAATTGATTATGAGGGAGTTATAAACATAATAGATTTAGTTGGAGGAGTAGAGGTAGATGTCCCATTTGATATGAAATATAGCGATCCTACAGCAAAACCACCACTTAATATAGATATCAAAAAAGGAAGACAGACTCTTGATGGGAAGAACGCTCTAGATTTCATTAGGTGGCGAAAAAATAATAATAACGATGGCTATATTGATGGGGATATTGGAAGAATTAAAGCTCAGCAACAATTACTAGAAGGACTTGCAACAAAGATTTCTGACAACATGTTATCGGTCATTACAAAGGGGTATCATTATGTAGAAACTGACATGGGATTATTTGATATTATCTCCCTTGGAAGAAATGCAATTGGGATAGATAATAGCAATATAAAATTTTACTTGTTACCAGGTAAATCAGATTTTAGATCTGTGAACGGAAAAGTATATTCATATTATGTGCATAATCAGAAGGAAGTAAAAAAGATGCTAGAGGAGATATATAATGTAGAAAAATAAGATCATAAAAAACTGAGGTTCTTCGGCTAGGCTGGGAACAATGAGTACTGTCATACTGAGCAAATCGAAGAACCTCAGGCTTGAATTATCTTTTACTATTGGTTGTTTGATGTTGATTATTATTTCATACTGCTTTTTTCTTATAGCTGTTTAATAAGTCTTTTCCAATTTGATAGACATTGCCGGCTCCCATAGTTAAGATGATATCGTCATCTTTAACTTCTTTAATAATGTAATTTTTTATATCCTCAAAGGAACCTAAGTATAATGCATTGTTGCCATTTTCTATAATTCTATTTGCTAAATCCCTAGAATGAATTTCCCCATTATCTAATTCCCTTGCAGCATAAATATCTGCAATTATGGTTATATCTGCATCTGAAAATGCTTCAGCAAAGCTATTAAGGAGTGCTTTTGTTCTAGTAAAAGTATGTGGCTGGAATATGCAATATATTTTTCCTTTTGCTGAACTTCTTAAAGCTTTAAGACTTGCCTTTATTTCTGTTGGATGATGAGCATAGTCATCAATTATTTTCACATTTTCCATGTAGCCTAATAGCTCTAATCTTCTATGAACACCTTTATATAGAGTTAGGTTTTTAGATATTTCTTCCATGTTAATACCTAAAGTATGTGTTGCTGCTATAGCTGCTAATGAGTTATATATATTGTGCTTGCCCATAACGCTTAAGCATATATCATAAAATTCCGTATTTCTAATATTAAGAGTGTATTTTGGGTATCCTTCATCTGTATAGGTTATATTCTCAGCACGATAATCGCAGTTTTCATTAATACCGAAAGTAACGACATTAGCCCTTGTGCTATTGATTACATAATGAGCGTTTGGATCATCTTTATTTATTATAAGATTACCATTTTCAGGGATATTCTTCCCGTATTGGACGAAGGTATCTATAATATGATCTAAACTCTTAAAATAATCTAAATGGTCTTCATCAATATTTAATATAATTGCTAGAGTAGGATAGTATTTCAAAATATTTGCTTTGTACTCGCATGCTTCAGTTAAGAAATACTTATTATTTCCAAGTCTTACATTGCCTCCTATTTCATCTAACTCTCCACCTATTAAAATAGTTGGATTTAGGTTGACATGATTTGTTATGGTTGCGATCATACTTGTGGTAGTTGTTTTTCCATGAGTTCCAGATACAGCTATTGAGTTTTCATAATTTTTCATAAGAGCACCTAAAAAAGTAGCTCTATCTACTAATTCAGCTTCAGAATTAGCTGCAGCTACTAACTCTTCATTATCTTTGGAAATGGCGTCTGTGTAAATTATCAAGTCAGCGCCCTGTATATTTTCCTTACTATGCCCTATGTAAATTTTTGCACCTAATTTTCTTAATCTATCTATAATTCCACTTTCTTTTGCATCTGTACCGCTAACCTTATATCCTTCTATTAACAAAATTTCTGCCAAACCACTCATACTAATTCCGCCAATTCCGATGAAATGAACATGACTATACTTGTGATCCTTAATGAAAAATTCAAACATCATGTTTCCTCCTAATACTAATTTCTATATATGAAAAAATACGTTATTATCATTATGTCTATTATTATAGTATTCTAAACATATATTAATGCCACTGATAGATTATATCATATCAGAAAATATTAGAAAGAACAAATAATGACTATAAATAAAAAATTCAAATTTTTTAAAAAAAATTTTTAAAAAAAGAAGGAATTTGAAGAATTATAGAGAATATATTAAGCAAGCATTATCTAGATTAGGACAAGGTGGTGAAAGACAATGAAGATTACAGACGTTAGGGTAAGAAAGGTTACAGAGGAAGGCAAAATGAAGGCAATCGTTTCCGTTACTTTTGATGAGGAATTTGTGGTTCATGATATCAAGGTAATTGAGGGTCAAAATGGATTGTTTATCGCTATGCCAAGTAGAAAGATGGCAGATGGAGAATTTAGAGACATCGCCCACCCTATAAATGCAGCCACTAGGCAAAAAATTCAAGAGGCAATTTTTGCTGAGTATGAAAAGAGTCTTGCTACAGAGTAATTGAGAGCCATTTTATGGCTCTCTTTACTTTTTTAAATAATCAATAAATTTGAGTTTTTATTCATTTTATGTAGACTAATTATGAAAATAAGGTAAAATATAATATGGGATTTGAGAAGTGAGGTGAAACAGGTGAATATATCAATTATTTTAGCAGCTGGCGAAGGAACTAGAATGAAATCCAACATACCAAAGGTAATGCACAAAATTTGTGGTAAATATTTAATAGATTATGTTTTAGATGCCTGTAAGGGAGCTAAAATAGAAAAAAATGTAATAATAGTAGGACATGGGAAAGATAAGTTAATCGATAACCTAAAAGATGAATCGATCATATTTAGAGAGCAGCCTATTTATGAAGGTGCTCCATATGGGACTGGTTTTGCTGTAATGCAGGCTATTGATGTGATTCCAGATGATAGTATTGTCACTATTTTGTGTGGTGATACTCCGCTTATTAATGATGATACAATTACTAGATTGATAGAGTTTCATAGAAATGGAAATTACGCAGGAACTGTTTTAACTGCTATCTTAGAGGATGCTACTGGTTATGGAAGAATAGTAAGAAAAGAATCTGGAGAAATAGATAGGATAGTAGAGCAAAAAGATGCAAATAATGATGAGCTAAAAATAAAAGAGGTTAATTCAGGAATGTACTGTTTTAACGGGAAGGCATTAAAAGAGGCTCTTAATAAAATAGAAAACAATAATTCACAAAATGAATATTATCTTACGGATGTAGTTAGTATACTTAACAACGAAGGATATAAGGTTGGAGCTTATACTATAGATAATCATATTGAGATATATGGTGTTAATACTAGAGTGCAATTGGCTATGGGCGAGCAAGAAATGAGAAAAAGAATAAATCAAAAGTTAATGCTATCAGGGGTTACAATTATTGATCCAAATTGCACTTATATAGATGAAGATGTTATAGTAGGTCGAGATACTATTATTTATCCGGGTGTTGTTTTAGAAGGTAATACTATAATTGGTGAGAATTGTATTATAAGAGGAAATACAAGAATAATCAATAGTAAAATTGGAAACTCTGTTGAGATTGAATCATCTTTAATAGAAGAAAGCATTGTGGATGACAAATGTCATTTGGGACCATATGCACATTTAAGACCTAAGAGTAAATTGGGTAAGAATATAAAAATAGGTAATTTCGTTGAAATTAAAAATGCTACTTTAGGTGATAATACTAAGGCAAGCCACTTGTCCTATGTAGGTGATGCTGATGTAGGATGCAATGTAAATATAGGATGTGGTGTAGTATTTGTTAATTACAATGGTAGAGAAAAATTCAGAACCACCATTGAAGACAATGCATTTATAGGTAGCAATTCAAATTTAGTGGCTCCTGTTCATGTTGAGGAATGGGGTTACATAGCCGCTGGTTCAACAATTACTGAAGATGTAGGAAAAGGAGACTTATCAATAGCAAGAGCTCGTCAGGTTAATAAGGCTGGATGGGTTGAGAAAAAAGGATTGAACAAACGAAAATAAAAATTTTGGGAGGCAATGAAATGAACCAATGTTTTGGTGGCGTTAAGATATTCACTGGTAACGCTAATAAACAATTTGTTGAAAAAGTATGTAAGGAACTACAAATGGAAATGGGGAAATGTGTTGTATCTCATTTCAGTGATGGAGAAATTAATGTGAACATAGATGAAACTGTTAGAGGTTGTGACGTATTTATAGTACAACCAACTCATTCTCCTGTAAATGACAATTTAATGGAATTACTTATAATGATTGATGCTGTAAAGAGAGCTTCAGCTGGCAGAATCAATGCAGTAATTCCATATTATGGATATGCAAGACAGGATAGAAAAACTAAAGCTAGAGAGCCAATTACAGCTAAATTAGTAGCAGATTTATTGCAATCAGCTGGTGCTGATAGGGTTGTAACAATGGACCTTCACGCAGGCCAGATCCAAGGATACTTTGATATTCCTGTAGATCATTTATCTGCAATTCCTATATTAGCTCATTATTTTGAATTCTTAAAGGGAACAGATACTGTAATAGTTTCTCCTGACTTAGGCGGTGTTACAAGAGCTAGAGCTTTTGCAAATATATTAGATATGCCAATAGCAATAATTGAAAAGAGAAGACCAAAGCCTAATGTTTCTGAAGTAATGAATGTAATAGGTGATATTCAAGGTAAGAATGTTATAATTGTAGACGACATTATCGATACAGCGGGGACTATTGTAAAGGCTGCAAGTGTATTAAAGAATTTTGGTGCAAAAAGAATTTTTGGATGTGCAACTCACGGTGTATTATCAGGTCCTGCAGTTGATAGAATTACTAATTCAGAATTAGAGAAATTTGTTATAACAGATACAATTCCACTAAGAAATGAATGTAAAGAGGGTAAGATTGATGTAGTTAGTGTTGCGCCACTTTTTGCTAAAGCAATAAAGAAGATAAATAAATGCGAATCAGTAAGCATTCTATTCGATTAATAGTGGAGATGATAGAATGTTTGTTGTAATAGGATTAGGTAATCCGGGGAAAGATTATACTAATACAAGACACAACGCAGGCTTTGATGCAATAGATGTACTAGCAGAAAGAAATAATATAGCCTTAAATAAGATAAAATTTAAAGCAGTATATGGTGAAGGCAAGATAGGAAATGAAAAAGTAATCCTGGTTAAGCCTCAAACATACATGAATAATAGCGGAATATGTGTTAGAGAAATAATTCAATTCTACAAATTACCAGTTGAGAATATAATAGTAATAGTTGATGATATAGATATTGAATTTGCTACAATTCGTATTAGGGCGAAGGGTAGCGCAGGTTCACATAATGGGCTTAAATCAATTATCTATCACATACAAAGTGACCAATTTCCAAGGGTTAAGATTGGCGTAGGTAAAAAACATGAGAATCAGGACTTGGCAGATTTCGTATTAAGTAGATATTCTAAGGAAGAACAACCACATATTCAGGCTGCAATCCTTACAGCAGCTGAAGCAGTAGAGACAATAATAAATGAAGATATAAACAAAGCTATGAATAAATATAATGTTAAGACTAGGGCCCAGGAATAAACCTGGGCTTGTAGTGTTGTGTCTTAAATTATGCAAGGGGTATGAAAATGAACGACTTTTTGATTGATCCACTAAAAAATTTAGATTCATACAAAAAGCTTTTAAAGGATATAGAAGATAAGCTTACTCCGATTTCAACCTATGGAATCATAGATGAGAATTTGGGGCACTTTTCCTATGCTTTAAAGCAGCATGCTAATAAGCCAATATTGTTAATTACCTACGATGACGTAAGAAGCAGTATATTATATGATGATATAAAAAACCTTGGTTACTCAAATGTTGCTCTTTTTCCAAAGAGAGAGGTATTATATTATGATGTAGATGCATTCAGCTCTGAAAGAGCTATTCAGAGGCTTAATATTTTATCTAGTCTTTTGGAAGGAAAAGATTTACTTGTAATTTCTTCAATAGAGGCATTGTTAGATAAAATTCCGACACCTGAAATATTCAAGAAATATACTCAAATTTTTGAAGTAGGTAAAGATATAGATTTAGATGATGCATTGTCCACATTTGTAAGTGCTGGCTATGAAAGAGTTCCTATGGTTGAAGGGGTAGGTCAATTTAGTGTAAGAGGTGGAATAATTGACTTTTTCCCGCCTAATAGTGTAAATCCATATAGGGTCGAATTATTTGATACTGAAGTAGATTCTATTAGAACCTTTGATTTATTAACACAACGTTCGATAGATAATGAAAATATTGTAACAATTCCTCCTGTAAAGGAAATTTTAATAATAGATGAGTATAAGAATAGTATAATAAAGAATCTTGAGAAGGATTTAAAAAAGCTAAATTCTAAGAAAAGTACAGAGCATGCTATTAGGGTAGCCAATGAAAAGTTTGCAAAATATATTGAGCTTTTAAACGAAAATATGTATATGGCTAATAGGGATTTAATAATACCATATATAGCTGATGAATACTTAAGCAACTTGATTAGATATTTTAATGATGAACTTGTAATTATTATAGATGAACCAAAGCGAGTAGAGGAAAGCTATAAAAATTTCAAAGATGATTTTAATATTAAATATACAGACCTATTAGAAATAGGGGAAGTTCTTCCTGGCCATATAAATTTATATATAGAATATAAAAATTTACTTTCAGTAATAAAGGAAAAACAGTGTATTGTAAATAGCAGTTTAGTTAAGGGGGATTCAAATTTTAACCCATTGTCTATAATTAACTTTACATCAAAATCCATGCCATCCTATCATTCAAAGATGGACCTATTAAAGGAGGATTTAATTCATTATAGATATAGGGGTTATAAGATAATTATACTTTCTGGAACTGAGGAAAGGGGAATTAGGCTTCAGACTAATTTAAGAGACTTAGGTATAGAGAGTAGTTTCTATGCAGATAGAAATGCAGAAATAAAATCATCTCAGATATTTATTACACCTGGTAGCCTTAAAGGTGGATTTGAGTATTTAGGTATTAAATTAGTTGTTATAAGTGATAAGGAAATATTTGGGGCTGGAAAGAATAGGGCTTCAAAGAAACGAAAAAAGGCAAAAGGTAAATCCTTAAGCATAACTGATTTAAATGTAGGTGATTATGTAGTTCATGAGAACTATGGTATAGGTCAATATGAAGGAGTAGTTCAGTTAACTATTCAGAATGTAAAGAAGGATTTTCTAGCTATTCAATATAAGGGTAAGGATAAGCTTTATCTACCTATTGACCAGATGAACATGCTACAGAAATATATCGGTTCAGAAGCAAAACCTAAAATCAATAAACTATCGAGTACGGAGTGGACAAAGGCCAAAACAAAGGCTAAGAAGGCTGTAGAAGAAATGGCCATGGATCTGGTAGAGCTATATGCGAAAAGAGAAAAGCTCAAAGGGTATGCTTTTGGTCCTGATACACCATGGCAGAGACAATTTGAAGATTTATTCCCTTATGAGGAAACTGAAGGTCAATTGAAGTCAGTAGAAGAGATTAAAAAGGACATGGAAAGTCCTAAACCTATGGATAGGTTACTTTGTGGTGATGTTGGATATGGTAAGACTGAAGTTGCGCTAAGAGCTGCTTTTAAAGCGTTGATGGAAGGAAAACAGGTAGCATTTTTAGTGCCTACTACAATATTAGCTCAGCAACATTACAACACCATTGTAGATAGGTTTGCAAATTTCCCTATAAAGGTGGCTTTGTTAAGTAGGTTTAAGAGTCCACACGAGCAAAAGTTATCTATTGAAGGCCTAAGAAAAGGTACAATTGACATGGTTGTGGGTACCCATAGGTTATTGTCAAAGGACATTGCATTTAAGGACTTAGGACTTCTTATTATAGATGAGGAGCAAAGATTTGGAGTTAAGCATAAGGAAGCATTAAAGAAGTTGAAAGAGACTGTAGATGTTCTTACTCTGACAGCTACGCCTATACCAAGAACGCTTCATATGTCATTAGTTGGGATTAGAGATATGTCTGTTATAGAAGATCCGCCGGAAGAAAGATATCCTATTCAAACTTATGTTGTTGAATATAATGAACAGATGATAAGGGATGCTATACTAAGAGAAATTGGTAGAGGTGGACAGGTTTATTTTGTTTATAACAGAGTTGAAAGTATAGAGTTAATGGCATCAAAATTAAGAGCACTGGTACCGGAAGCTACTTTTGCAATTGGTCATGGTCAGATGTCTGAAAGACAGCTTGAGAAGGTAATGATGGATTTTCTCAATAAGGAACAGGATGTATTAGTAAGTACTACCATAATTGAAACAGGCTTGGATATTCCAAATGTTAACACTATAATAATCTATGATGCTGATAAAATGGGATTATCTCAGCTTTATCAGCTAAGGGGAAGAGTTGGAAGATCAAATCGGGTTGCATATGCGTACTTTACTTATGAAAAAGATAAGATCCTTACTGAAGTAGCAGAGAAAAGGCTAAGAGCTATTAAGGAATTTACAGAGTTTGGTTCTGGCCACAAGATTGCTATGAGAGACCTGGAAATTAGAGGTGCAGGTAATCTTATAGGGCACGCTCAACATGGTCATATGGAATCTATAGGCTACGATTTGTATGTTAAGTATTTAAGTCAAGCTATAAACAGATTAAAGGGTAATGAAGTAATTGAGGAGCTAGAGACTACAATCGACTTGAAGGTTGATGGTTTTATACCTAAGAGGTATATAGCCGATGAAGAACAAAAGATAGAAATCTATAAAAAGATTTCCTCCATAGAGAATATTGAGGATTATAGAGAGCTTCTAGATGAACTTATAGATAGATTTGGTGATGTTCCAAAAGAGGTAGAAAATCTTATGGATATCTCATACATTAGATCGTTATCAAGTAAAATTGATATTAAAAACATCCAGGAAAGAGACAAGGATATTAAGATTGATTTTGTTTCAACAAAGAAACTTTCTCTTGAATTAATACATTATTTAACTGAGGAATATGGAAATAAACTTAGCTTTGATTTATCAAGTTCACCATATTTCCTATTTAAGGTAAAAAATTCATTGAAAGAATTGAAGGAATTAGTTGAAAAAATTAACGCTTTTTTAATAAAGCAAAATGAATTATAATAAGTTTAGAATGATTACAAGGATTATTCTAAACTTATCTAAATGAGACTTACAAGAAAAAGAGAGGATGTTTTATTTGAATAAACTTATATTAAGGAAGTTGTCATTTATTTTGACAATAATGATATTAGCTGTTGGAGTAGTTGGTTGTGCAGAGAAAAATGTTGAGGGCTTGGTTGCTAAAGTAAATGGAGAAGGCATTACTGAAGAGGAATTTCAAGAGGATTATAATGTGTTTAGAAAGCTCTATGAAAGAGAATTAGGAGAAGATGCATTAGATCAGGTTGGAGCAGATGGAAAGTCTCTTGATGATACTATAAAGGAAAGTGTACTGGAAAAAATAATTATGGAGAAGATAATAGCTAAAGAGGCAGAATCCATGAATATTTCAATTACAGATGTAGAAATAGATGACCTAATGGAAAGTTATATAGAAGGAATGGGTGGCAGGGAAAAATATGATGAATTTCTAAAAAGTACTGAGATATCAGAAGAATTTTTTATTACCAATATGAGAAAAGAACTATTAGTATCTAAACACAAGGAAGAATTTTTAAAAGGTATCGAGATTGCAGATGATGAGGCAAAAGAATACTATGATGAAAATAAGGATAATCTAATTGTAATTAGAGCTAGTCACATTCTAGTTGCAACTGAAGAAGAAGGAAGAGAAATTTTAGAAAGATTAAAGGATGGGGAAGACTTTGCTACCCTTGCAACACTTAAATCAATTGATAGTGTATCAGCTGCTCATGGAGGAGATTTAGGTTACTTTGGAAAGGGTCAAATGATTCCAGAGTTTGAAGATGCAGCTTTTGCTTTAGAAGAAGGAGAAATCAGTGAGCTAGTTAAGACTGAAGTAGGATACCACATAATTCAGTTAAATGAGAAAAGAGATGCCTATGAAGAACTTTCTGATGATATTAAGAACCTTCTTAAGGAAGAACAATATTTAAATAAGATTCAGAAATTAAGAGACGATGCTAAGGTAGAAAAATATTTAGATTAATAATTAGTAGAATTTATAAAATTGGAGATATTAACCTATAGAGATAGTTAATAATCTCCAATTTTTTATTTTAATATTTGTATGTTTTGCTTTGTTCTGACTTGATCTATTGGAATGTATAAATTTACATGTAAAGTAAAATAATAAGTAAACCAACATATGTAAGGAGGTAGTTATTTTGAAGGCCACAGGAATCGTAAGACGTATAGATGATTTAGGCAGAGTTGTTATTCCTAAAGAAATCAGACGGACCCTTAGAATTAGAGAAGGAGATCCTTTGGAGATATTCACAGATAGAGAAGGTCAGGTAATATTAAAGAAATACTCACCAATAGGAGAATTAAATGAATTTGCTAGTGAATATTGTCAGTCTTTACATGATAATACAGGACACATTGCAATAATTACAGATAGAGACACAATAATCGCAATTTCAGGTGGTTCAAAGAAAGAATATTTAGATAAGCGGGTAAGTCCAGATTTAGAAAGGTTAACAGAAAATAGAACTACTTATGTTGCTGACGAAAAAAACAAACCAATAAAAATCTATTATGAGGATGAAGGTGAAAATGAATACACTGGCCAGGTAATTGCTCCTATTGTCATGCAAGGCGACCCTATTGGTGCAGTGGTACTATTATCAAAGGAATTCGATGCTAAGATGGGAGAATTGGAAATTAAACTTGCTGAAACTGCAGCAGGATTCTTATCAAAACAGATGGGAAACTAAACCTACCCAAAGGGGTAGGTTTTTATTTTGCAAGTTTAAAGATGTGCTGTGTTTTATTGTTAATTATCTTATAATATGTATAGGTGATTTAGAAATTAGAATTATATATAAAGAATAGGTTGTGATAATGTGAGAAACAAGATTTTAGAATTACTAAAAGAAAGTGAAGACTTTGTATCAGGAGAAAGTATTTCAAAAAAATTTGGTGTAACTAGGGCAGCTATATGGAAAGCTATCAATTCATTAAAAGATGATGGCTATGAAATAGAATCAATTCCAAGAAAGGGATATAAACTAGTATCATCACCTGATATTCTTACTTATGAAGAAATTAAGGAGTATTTAGATACTAGATTTATAGGCAATAAAATATACTATTATGATTCAATAGATTCTACAAATAAAATGGCCAAGGATATAGCTTTTGAAGAGAAAGAGGGTGTAATTGTAGTAGCTGAAGAACAAACAAAAGGTAGAGGTAGGCTTGGCAGGACGTGGGAATCTCCTAAGAAAAAAGGAATATATTTTTCCGTTATCCTAAAACCACAAATGACACCAATGAAAGTTGCTAAATTGACCTTAATAGGGGCTGCGGCTGTTTGCCTTTCATTAAAAGAAATGGGAATTGAATCTAAAATAAAATGGCCAAATGATATTGTTATAAATGGTAAAAAAGTATGTGGCATTCTTACGGAAATGAATAGTGAATTAAATATGATAAACTATGTAATTATTGGTATAGGTGTTAATGTAAACTTAGAAGAAAGTGAGATTCCAGAGGATATTAAGCATAAAGCAACATCACTTAAGATAGAAGCAAAAAATAGAATAGATAGAAAGAAGTTGTTGGGTACTATTTTAAGCAAATTTGAGGAATTGTATATACCTTTTAGAGATGAAGAAAACATAAGTAGAACAATAGAAATATGCAGAAACAGCTCTGCTGTTATTGGCAAAGAAATAAAAGTCATGAATGGTTCAACTTATAAATTAGGTAGAGCTCTTGATATAAATGAAGCTGGTGAACTAATTGTTGAATTTGAAGATGGTAATATTGAGAATGTCTTTTCTGGAGAAATTTCAATAAGAGGAGTAGAGGGATACATTTAGAACTTTTCAGTGGTATTACTTGAACTCCTTTGGTATAATGAGTTGGTGATTAATCCTCAACTCATTACCGCAATGTTAAGAAATTGCTATGCAATTTCCTGATGCTAAAATGAGTTATACTCATTGTGAAGTATGTTGAAATTCCTTTGTAATTTTGGAGTCTAAATAAGTATATGAAATTTTTAAATAATTAGGAGGTATATGTCCATGGCTAAGGACAACAATTTCTTAAGGGGGGCTGCTATTTTAGGAATAGCAGGCGTTATTGTAAAAATTCTAGGTGCAATTTATAGAATACCATTATCTAATATCATTAAATCAGAAGGGATGGGATATTATCAGACAGCTTATCCATTCTATAATCTACTGCTAACTCTTTCAACGGCAGGTTTTCCAGTAGCAATCGCAAAGCTGGTTTCTGAAAAGAGGGCAATAGGTGATCATAGAAGTGCACATAAGGTATTCAAAGTAGCCTTATTAGGCTTAAGTTTAGGTGGAATTCTTACGTCCCTATTTGTTTTAATAGGTGGTAAGACTATCGTTAAATATATAGGTAATACTAATGCATACTATGCTTTAATTGCATTAGTTCCCGCTTTGTTAGTAGTTCCAATCATGTCGGCCTTTAGGGGATTTTTTCAGGGAAGAAAAACTATGGTCCCAACTGCATTATCACAAATAGTGGAGCAATTATTTAGAGTTGTTGCTGGATTAGGGTTGACAGTATTACTACTAAAATTAGGCTATGACATTCCAATGGCAGCAGGTGGAGCATCCTTTGGTGGTTCAGCTGGTGGAATAGCAGGAGCTTTAATTATGATGTATATATATATTAAGAATAGAACATCAATAACAACAGAGGTAAAACAAAGTACAATACATAAAGAATACCCTGTTTCAAAAATAGTTCGAGACTTATTAGCTATAGCTATACCAATAACAATTGGCTCGGCTATAGCTCCAATTATGGATACAATAGATGCATCCTTGGTTTTAAGAAGGCTTCAATCAATCGGCTATAGTGAAAAAATTGCAAATGACCTATATGGTCAACTTAAAGGTTTTGCACAAACCTTAATCAATTTACCTCAAGTTTTTTCAGTTGCAATTGCTATGAGTATGGTTCCATCAATATCAGATGCGTATATTAGAAATAATAAATATGAAATTAAGGAGCTTATATCATCAGGAGTAAGAATTACTTTGCTAATTGGTCTTCCGTGTGCCTTTGGATTATTCGTATTATCAACACCTATAATTGAACTTCTATATTACAAAAATCCAGCTGAAACAATAAGAAGTACTGGTGAGCTCTTAGCATATTTATCCTTTGGAGTAATTTTCTTAACCCTAGTTCAATCCTTAACTGCAATGCTCCAAGGTTTAGGTAAGCCTTTTATACCAGTTAGGAACTTAGCCTTAGGAGCAATAGTTAAAGTAATCTTAACCTATACTTTAACTGCAATTCCAGCTATAAATATTAGAGGTGCTGCAATTAGCACTG
The DNA here is from genome assembly GCA_022760735.1 of Firmicutes bacterium FC7. Classification (GTDB taxonomy): domain Bacteria; phylum Bacillota; class Clostridia; order Tissierellales; family Tissierellaceae; genus UBA3583. The sequence goes on along the minus strand of JAKELU010000010.1, from coordinate 23,674 downwards.
TTGCAGCTTATACAATAGCAGCAATACTTGACTTTATATGTGTAATGAAGATAACTAAAGTTAAGGTAAATTACATTAATATAATATTTAAACCATTGATTTCTGCTGTAGGAATGGCAATTGTAGCAAGGTTAGGTTATACTATATTACTTGATATAGTAAGCGATAGATTGGCTACTCTTGCTGGAGTATGTATAGGAGCTCTAACTTATGTAATACTATTGATAATAACAGGTACAATAACAGAAGAGGATTTAAATATTATACCTAAAGGGGACAAATTAGCTAGTAAGTTAAATAAATATAGAATATTTAAGTAATACAAAGGAGAAAGAAATGGGAAAGATTTATATAATTGGTTTAGGGCCAGGTGATGAAAGTTCTTTAACATTAGGAGCGATTAATCGAATTAATAGTGGCTCAAAACATTTTTTAAGAACTGAAAAACATCCAACAGTAAAATATTTTAAAGACAACAATATAGAGTATAAGAGTTATGATTATATATATGATACAGAAGAGGATTTTTCAAATGTATATAAAAGAATCGTTATGGAGTTAAAAGAGGAAGCAGCTAAGGAGGATGAGATAAATTATTACGTTCCTGGGAATCCTATGGTTGCTGAGAAGACGGTAGAGCTACTTTTAAAAGAGGATTTAGAAATAGAGATAGTATCGGGAATGAGCTTTATAGAGCCGTTAATAGAGATAGTTGGACGAGATCCAATTAACGGCCTTAAAATTGTTGATGGGGCTGAATTTGATAGCCTTGTTGTCGATATCAACGTTGATATGATAATAACTCAAGTATATAATGAGAGAATATTAAGTGAAGTTAAAATCATTTTATCTGAAATTTACGGTGATGAGCACAAAATATGGCTAATTCATAGTGGCGGGGTTAAAAATGAGGAAGAAGTATTTAAAATTCCAATATTTGAACTGGATAGAACAGGTAAAGTTGGTGCGTTAACAAGTATTTTTGTACCAAAAATAGAAAAAAAGGATAAAAAAATATTTGATTTTAACGATATTATGGGTATAATGAGGTTATTAAGGAGTAATGAGGGTTGCCCATGGGATATAGAGCAGACTCATGAGTCCATAAGGCAATCATTAATTGAGGAAGCCTATGAAGTAGTAGACGCTATAGACAGTGGTGATATCGATAATTTGATGGAAGAATTGGGCGATTTACTATTGCAGGTGGTTTTCCACTCCCAAATTGCATATGAGGAAGGTGAGTTTAATCCTATCGATGTAACTTCTGCTTTGGGAAACAAATTAATTTTGCGTCATCCGCATGTATTTTCTCAAAAAAATGTGGAAAAATCAGATGAAGTAGTATATAATTGGAATAAGATTAAGTATGAAAGCAGGGAGTTAACCACTCTCACAGAAAAACTTAAGGATTTACCAAAGCTTCCCGCTCTAATGATGAGCTTTAAAGTTCAAGACAAAGCAGCTGAAATAGGTTTTGACTGGGACGATATACAGGGACCTATAGATAAGGTGTCTGAAGAGTTCAATGAGGTTTTAGATGCTTATAAAGAGTATGGAAAAAAACATAAGCATGTTGAAGAAGAATTGGGAGATTTATTATTTGCAGTAGTAAATCTTGCAAGATTTCTTGATGTTAATCCAGAAGTTGCATTGAATAGAACCGTTAATAAGTTCATAAAAAGATTAGAGTTAATGGAGCTTAAAGCTAAAGAAAAAGGTAAAGATTTAAAGAATATGACACTAGAAGAGATGGATATTCTCTGGAATTATGCAAAAAATTTATTATAATTAGTTGTGTTTTATTATTTAATATATTTTACCAAAGAACAAATAAGAGGAGGAATTGATTATGAACAAAGCTGAATTAATAGCAAGCATAGCAGAGAAAGCAAACTTAACTAAAAAAGATGCAGAAGCTGCATTAAACGGATTTATGAAGTCAGTTGAAGAAGCATTAGAAAATGGAGACAAAGTTCAACTAGTTGGATTTGGTACTTTTGAAGTTAGAGAAAGAAAAGCAAGAGAAGGTAGAAATCCTAGAAATCCAGAAGAAGTTATCAAGATTCCAGCATCAAAGGCTCCGGTATTTAAAGCTGGTAAAGCATTAAAGGAAATAGTTAACAAATAATTCTAAGTAATTATGAAATCAGGTCTTTGACCTGATTTTTTTACATAGGAGGTAATATGAGAATCGATAAGTTTTTAAAAAATGCTAGAATTATAAAGAGAAGAACTATAGCGAAAGAAGCATGCGAGCAAGGAAAGGTGCTTATAAATGAGAAAGTTGCTAAACCTGGAGATGAGGTAAAAGTTGGTGATAAAATTCAGATAAATTTTGGCAGTAATTCTATTAAGGTGGAAGTTCTTAATATTAAAGACAATCCGGGGAAAGATGCAGCAACAACCTTATACAAAAATATTGATTAGGGACTTTGGTATAAAAGTCCTTTTTTTTTCATAGATATTATATATATGAAGGGGGGATAATTGTGTCTGAAAATAGACTTAATTCTAAATCTCAGAACATTTTAATAGAGGATAGAAATAATGTAACTATCTCAGGTGTTGAACAAGTTGATAGTTTCAATGAAAATACCATCATATTATCCACAATAAAAGGTGGATTAAGCATTAAAGGAGAGAACCTTAATGTAAGCAAATTAAACTTGGATGAAGGTAACGTTAAGATTTCTGGAACCATAAATAGTTTGACTTATATAAGTAAGGAGGGTGCTCCTAAGAATCTAATGGGAAAAATATTTAAATAGTTGGTGAAGCCAATGGATATCGATGTAATGAGTGATTTAATCACTTTTGGGGTTTCAATACTGAGTGGTATATTGATAGGGATCCTCTTTGATTTGTATAGAGCTTTTAGGTACTTTTCTAAGCCTAAAGGAATACTATCTTATATAGAGGATTTCTTATTTTGGATTATAGTTGGGGTGTTATTCTTCCTACTTTTGGTTTCTACTACAGATGGGGTTCTAAGAGGCTTTGTTTTTATCGGTAGCTTTTCTGGAGGTTTACTTTACTTGCTCACCTTATCAAGTAGAATTTTGTCCTTATTTATTTCAATATTCAAGTTGATATTAAATGCGATAAATGAGATAATAAAGTTAATAAAAATGCCATTTGTTAACAGTATGAAAATGGTTAAAAAACCAGTTAAAAAATTTATAGTTATGCTAAAATTATATTTTAAAGAAATAGCTAGATATAGTAAAATAATATCCAAGAAGAAATGAATACATAGGATAAGGTATGGTGTTAGATATGGCTAGGAAAAAACAAAAGAAAGGTAAGTTTAGATTAATTCATTTTATTATCTTATTCCTGTTAATATACGTTGTTATAGTTTTTAATCACCAAAGAAAACTACTAAAAAATCTAGATGCTAAAAAGAAAATGAATGAGGCTAAGATAGAAGAGTTAAAAAAGGATATCGAAGCTTTAAATAAAGAAATAGAAAGTAGTGGAACTCTTGAATTTGTGGAAAAGGTTGCCAGAGATGAATTGGGCATGGTGAAACCAAGGGAGATTATATATGTAGATATAAACAAGCCAAAAGACCCTTTATTTAACATTTTTAAAAATGATAACTAATTGACATTCTGTATTTTCTAATATATACTGATTTTAAGAATAATTTAAGGAGGAATCATTAATTTATGCCCGTAGCTGTTGGAGAAATAGTTGAAGGCACTGTAACTGGTATTACTAATTTTGGTGCTTTTATTCAACTACCTGAAGGAAAAAGTGGTCTAGTCCATATCTCAGAAATATCACATGATTATGTGGAGAAGGTAGCAGATTATTTAAAGAAGGATCAAAAGGTAAAAGTAAAGGTACTTTCAGTTTCAAAAGAAGGCAAGATAAGCCTTTCCATAAGACAGGCCAAGCCAAAAACTAATAGACCTGCTGAAATTGAATGGAATAAACCTGATGATATGCAAAAATACATGTCTTTTGAAGATAAGTTAAGCAAGTTCCTTAAGGAAAGCAATGAAAGAATGGATCAAATAAAGACTCGTGACTCAAGAAGAAACAGTGGAATGCGAGGAAAACGAGCAAGTAACATGGATTATTAAAACCGGATTTTACCGGTTTTTTTTAATACCAAAAATTGTTATTCTTATTTAATTATTTTTTTTGAAAATCATTAAAAATCCGACAGATAATTACATTTAAAGGTTTTTTCGATGCTTAAATGATGTAATGTAGTCAAATCAATACTTTTGCTGTTAATGTATGGTTTTTTAAAATTTAAACTAACATCATATAAAAATCTTAAGGTTATAGGAAAATAGCCATTTAATTGTCCGAAAAATCATAAAATAAAACCCTTGTATTGACAAAAAATATTTTCTGATTTTGTTAGTATTTTAGACAAGAAATTAGAGGGGTGATGAAAGTGGCAAGAATGGAAACGGTAGTTTCAAGGAGAAAAGTTGACCTAAAGATTGAAATGCATACTGTACTATTAGTTATAATAAGCTTCTTATTAGGAAGAGTGAATATATTGGATCGCTTATATCCCTTTGGAATAGCTTTCATAGGAGCTTATACCATCTTTAAGAGCATAAATAAGGGAGTAATCGCTGCAGCTATGCTAGGAACCTTTAGTGCCTGCGGATTTGGAAGTATTAGTTACATAATTGCATCTCTACTTATATATGGATTCTTTACAAGAAACAAAGAGAGTAATAAATATTCCTTAATTGCTACATGTATTATAGTTGGATGTATATTTACAGCTATAAGACTAATAGGTATGAATTTTTCGGAGACAGCAGCGATCTATGACTTGATCCTAATCCTATTTGAAGGGATTCTTGTGTTTACTATGACATATATATTTTCTTTTAGTTTTCCTATAGAAGAATTTACAGGCATAGAAGTTTCACATGAAAAGATGGTATGTACTTTTATAACCTTTGCATTAGTTTTAGCTGGTTTTAGTGAAATAAGCATAATGGGAGCCTCATTAAAAAATATTGTATGTATTTTAGCAATTGTAACCCTAGGATACAATCAAGGAATATATGTTGGTGGGATCACTGGAGTTATTTTAGGAATGGTAGCTTATATATCAAATGTTGAAATGCCTTTTATAATTGCTATATTTGCAGTAGGTGGAATTCTTACAGGTCTATTTAAGGAATTAGGTAAAAGTGGCGCTGTAATTGGTTTTGTATTAGGGAATGGAATAATAAGCTATTATGTGAATGGACTAGGTACAAGCTTTTTAAACTACGAAGAGTTGTTAATTTCAGCAATTATATTTTTATTATCATATAATAAAGTTGAGAAAGTCATTGATAATGTATTTAAAGCAAAATCAAAAGTAAAGAAGGAAATTGAGAACAGAAAGTTCGAATTAGCTAGCAGAAAATTAGCGCATACATCAGATCTACTAGAATCAATTGCAAAGACTTTTAAAAATACCATGGAGAGTGATGATGTATTCTCTAGCTCACAAATTTACACAATAGTTGATGATGTAAAGGTAAATATGTGCCAGTCTTGTAAAAGCTTTAATAATTGTTGGGGAAAGGAAAAGAGCGAGACTTATTATTCATTATTTACAACCGTTGGTGTACTAGAATCAGAAGTGGAAGATAAGGAAAAGTTGATTAATTCGTTACTTGAAAAGTGTGAAGATGTTGATAGTTTAACTGTAACAATTAAGAATATCTACAAAAGATACAAGGAAAGAGAAGAAGTAATTAATAAAATTAATGAACAGAAGCTTGTTCTAGTAGAACAACTTGAAGGTTTAGGTAAGTTAGTTAATGACATAAATATTGAAGTTTATAAGAACGCAACATTTAATGAAGAACTTGAAGAATTGCTTGAAAAAGAGATTAAGGATAGAAAAATTGACGTTAAAGAAGTAATCTTCGCTCAGCTGCCAGAAGAAAATATTGAGATATATATTGAATTCCATTCAAATAATACAATGGATAAGATTGAACGAGTAACAAGAATTGTTTCAAACTCATTGGGATACAAGGTAGCCCCAGATTATAATTTTGGTTCTATAGAAAAAACTAATAGATTTAAATTAATAAGATGTAATAGATATGGGGCCTTAACTAAGGTAAGCGAGGAGGCAAATTCTAGGAATGGAATTTCAGGTGATAGCTATACTTACGGAGAAATAGAAAATATATCCTACTCTGCACTAAGCGATGGTATGGGAACAGGTAGAAAGGCTAATATTGAAAGTATGATTGCGATCGAGCTTTTAGAAAAGATGATGGAAATTAATACCGATAAGGAAATGGCAATAAAGACTATTAACAATGTTTTAAGAACCAAATCTAAGGATGAGATGTTTACAACTCTAGATATATCTTTCATTGATTTATATAAGGGGAAACTTCAAGTTATTAAATCGGGGGCATGTCCAACATTTATTAAGCGCGGCGAGGATGTTAAGGTAATCAACTCCATGTCCTTGCCAATAGGAATATTAAAAGATGTAGATTTTAATATTTACGAAGAGAGTATTGAAGATGGAGACATGATTATTATGATGACAGATGGTGTACTTGAATGTAGTTATGAAAATGAAGATCCAGAGAAATGGATGAAGAAAGTTATAGCTGGACTAGATGCACAGAATCCACAAACAATAGCTGACGAGATATTGCATATAGCTAAAATATCAAGCGGGAATGAAATAAAAGATGATATGACAGTACTTGTCACAAAAGTTTGGAAAAACAATAATTAATAATAATTTACAGTTCAAAATGCACAACTAATAATTAAAACCCGAGATTTCATAGAAGATTTACAGCTGACGAAGAATCTCGGGTATGATTTTGTAAAATTTCACTGGAAGGGTATCTTATTATAGGGTATATTAGATAATAGGTGAGATTATGTTAAAAATAGTAAGAGATAATATTATTAGGTATAACTTAATTAAAAGAGATGAGAATATAGTTGTGGGTGTATCTGGAGGTCCAGATTCCATGGCTTTGCTATATTCCTTACTAGCATTAAGGAATGAACTTCAGTTCAACCTCTATGTAGCTCATGTGAATCATGGTGTAAGAGGGGATGAAGCAAAAGCTGACCAAGATTTTGTAAGAATTAAGACTAAGGAATTAAGTTTACCCTATTATACAATAGACGTGGATATGGATGCTTATGCTAAGGAAAAGGGAATTACCTCTGAGGAAGCAGGACGGGAGTTAAGATATGGGTTTTTTAGAAGCATTCTTAAAGATAAGGGCGGAGGAAAGATTGCAGTAGCTCATAACAAGAATGACCAGGCTGAGACTATTCTCTTTAGAATAATGAGAGGAACTGGTTTAGATGGTTTAAAGGGGATGGATTTTATATCAGGAGATATAATAAGGCCACTTTTAAATGTTTCCAGGGATGAAATTGAAAGATATATAGATGAAAATGACATAGATACTGTATTAGATAAAACAAATCTCTTACCTTTATATAGTCGAAATAAGGTAAGACTTGAATTAATCCCGTACATACAAGATAATTTTAATCCAAACATTATTGATACTCTATGGAGATTATCAAGGAACTCAAGAATTGACAGTGAGTACCTTGAGTATTTAACGGAGGAAAAATTTAAATTAATAGTGAAAAGTAAGTCTAAACATAGTATAATTCTAGATGGAAGGCTTTTTTACAAAGAAAATCAATGCATGAAGCAAAGAATAATTAGGAAATGTATTGATGAAATTTCTGAAAGTTTACAAGGCATAAGTGAAAGCCATATAACATCGTTAACAGAATTGTTTACACCCAACAATACGGGCAAGCAGATTAATCTTCCACATGATATTGTTGGCAGAACAAATTATGATGATCTTATAATAGAAAGGAATTTCAGGGAGGAAATAAGAGACTTTGAACACGTATTAGAACTAGGTGAAAATATATTCCAAGATATTGGGGTTTATATAAATCTGTCCGTTTATTCAAATGAAAATAATTGGATAAAAGATAAGCGCTATAGGGTATTTGATTTTGATAAAGTTTGTGGAAGTTTAAAAATTAGAAATAGAAAAAATGGTGATAAATTTACTCCTTTTGGAATGAAGGGAACTAAAAAAGTTAAAGATTACTTTATAGATAAAAAGATACCTAAGGAAGAAAGAAATAGAATTCCTTTATTGGTAGACGATAAAAATATCATTTGGATCATGGGATATGCTACCAATGATTTATATAAGGTGACTAATGATACTAAAAGAATTTTAGTAGTTAATTACAAAATTATTTAGGGGGCGTAGTATGGAAAGCATTATTAAAGAAGTTTTATTGTCAGAAGAGACATTATCAAAAAGGATTAAGGAGTTAGGAGAAGAAATAACAAATGACTATAAGGATAAGGATTTAGTTGTAATAGGAATTTTAAAGGGAGCAGTTATCTTTATGTCTGAACTTGTTAAGAACATTAAAATGCCTATTACTATAGACTTTATGGCAGTGTCAAGCTATGGTAAATCAACTATTTCTACTGGAGAAGTTAGAATAATTAAGGACTTAGATTTTTCAGTTGAAGGTAAGGATTTGCTTATAGTAGAGGATATTATAGATACAGGTCTAACTCTTAATTACTTATCAGAGCTATTAAAGAAAAGGGGAGCTAACAGCGTTAAGGTTTGTACTCTTTTAGACAAACCGGATCGAAGAACTATAGGCGTTAATGTTGATTATTTAGGCTTTGAAATACCAGATGAATTCGTTGTAGGTTATGGCTTAGATTATGCAGAACAATATAGAAATCTTCCCTTTGTAGGAACATTAAAAGAGGAAGTTTACAAGGGATAGTGATTGATTAGAACCATTTATTATGCTATAATATCTTAATGTTTACTTAAAGGAGGGAGGATTCGTATTGAAACGTTTTTTCAAAGGAATGAGTGTTTACTTACTAATTGTTATACTGATAATGTTTGGAGTCAGTCTATTTGGAAGTAATGTTGAGTCAGTTAGTGAAATGGATATAACTGAATTAGTAAGTAATATTAAAGCAGGAAATGTTGAAAGAATTATAATGGTTGATAATATATTACAGGGGAAATTAAAGGATGGGACTCAGTTTATAACTGTATTTCCTCATGAAATAATAGAGAGGTTCTACGTTGAAAATTTAGAGTCTCTAGTACAGTCAGGGGCTATTTCCTATGGTGCAGAGGACCCTCCATCAACCCCGTGGTATGTAGATTTGCTTCCAACCATAATGATATTACTAGTATTTGGAGTATTTTGGTTTGTTTTTATGCAACAATCACAAGGTGGTAGTGGTGGCCGTGTAATGTCATTTGGCAAGAGCAGAGCTAGAATGCACAAAGAAGATGATGGCAAGAGAGTTACTTTTGCTGATGTAGCAGGACTTAAAGAAGAAAAGGAAGAATTAAGAGAAATTGTAGACTTCCTAAAGAATCCTAGAAAGTATATAGAAATTGGTGCAAGAATTCCAACAGGAGTTTTATTAGTTGGACCTCCGGGAACTGGAAAAACTTATTTAAGTAGAGCAGTTGCTGGGGAGGCTGGTGTTCCATTTTTTACAATATCAGGTTCGGATTTCGTTGAGATGTTTGTAGGTGTTGGAGCAAGCCGTGTAAGAGATTTATTTGAACAAGCTAAGAAAAATTCACCTTGTATAATTTTTATTGATGAAATAGATGCTGTAGGTAGGAGAAGAGGGGCAGGCCTTGGTGGCGGTCATGATGAAAGAGAACAAACCTTGAACCAACTACTAGTTGAGATGGATGGTTTTGCTGTTAATGAAGGTATAATAGTTATGGCAGCAACTAACAGAGCAGATATTCTAGATCCGGCCCTTTTAAGACCTGGAAGATTTGACAGAACTATTTATGTAGGATTGCCAGACATAAGAGGAAGAGAAGAGATATTACAAGTTCACACAAAAAATAAACCATTAGATGAAGATGTGGACTTAAAGGTGGTAGCAAAGAGAACTCCGGGTTTTACTCCAGCAGATCTTGAAAATCTAGTAAATGAAGCAGCCTTACTTACTGCTAGAAAT
>JAKELU010000010.1:0-13549 GCA_022760735.1 Firmicutes bacterium FC7 | reverse complement strand
CCTGAGAAGAAGAGCAAGGTTGTAAGTGAAAAAGAGAGAAGACTAACTGCATATCATGAAGCAGGGCATGCTCTTGCTTCTAGATTGATACCAGGAACTGATCCGGTTCATATGGTAACTATAATTCCTAGAGGTATGGCTGGAGGATTTACGGCATATATACCTGAAGAGGACAGAAGCTTCATAACAAAAAAACAGATGGAGGACAAACTCGTAACCTTACTAGGTGGAAGAGTTGCTGAAGCTTTAGTATTAGGTGATATAAGTACAGGAGCGCAAAATGATATTGAAAGAGCTACCAAGATAGCTAGGTCTATGGTTACCCACTACGGTATGAATGAAAAACTTGGACCAATGACCTATGGAACTGATGAAGAAGAGGTATTCGTTGGTAGAGATTTTGGTAGAACTAGGAATTACTCTGAGGAAGTAGCTGCAGAAATCGATAGAGAGATGCGAAAGATTATAGATGAAGCTTATCACAGAGCTGAAAAATTAATAAGCGAGAATATGGATAAACTTGAAAGAATCGCACAAGCACTACTTGAAAAAGAGACTATTGATGGCAAAGAATTTGAGAAAATATTTTTAGGTGAAGAATAAGTGAGGTAGGTGTTTAGGCCTACCTCACTTATTTTTTAATCAGTTGCAATGTAATGCAATAATCTAATATAATAGAAATTAGTAAGAAATTACTATTTATGAGGAGGTTTAAGGATGTTTGATGATAAAAAGCTTGGTGAATTGAAAGAATCATTTAATACATGGGAGAAAAACAGCATTGAGAAATCCATCAGTAGATTTCCGGAGAGAAAAGATGAATTTACTACTGGTTCAGGGGCAGAAGTGAAACGGTTATATACACCATTAGATGTTGCAGATATAGATTATGGTGAAGAAATTGGTTTTCCAGGTCAATATCCTTTTACAAGAGGCGTGCAACCAACTATGTACAGGGGGAGACTTTGGACAATGAGACAGTATGCTGGCTTTGGCAATGCTGAAGAGTCTAATGAAAGATATAAGTATTTACTAGAACAGGGACAAACAGGCTTGTCAATTGCATTTGATTTACCTACACAGATTGGGTATGACTCAGATCATCCATTATCTGAGGGTGAAGTTGGGAAAGTAGGTGTTGCGATTGATTCCTTAAAGGACATGGAGACCTTATTTGACGGCATTCCATTAGATAAGGTAAGTACTTCCATGACTATAAATGCCCCTGCAAGTATACTTTTGGCTATGTATATTGCTGTTGCAGAAAAACAGGGAATTTCTCCTGATAAATTAAATGGTACTATTCAAAATGATATCTTAAAAGAGTATATTGCTAGAGGAACATACATATTCCCACCAGAACCTTCAATGAGACTTATCACAAACATCTTTGAATACTGTTCAAAAGAAGTTCCTAAATGGAATACCATAAGCATAAGTGGATACCACATTAGAGAGGCTGGGTCAACAGCAGTACAAGAAGTGGCATTTACATTAGCTGATGGTATTGCCTATGTCGAAGCAGCTATTAAAGCGGGCTTAGACGTAGATTCCTTTGCGCCTAGATTGTCATTCTTCTTTAATGCTCACAATGATTTGTTGGAAGAAGTAGCTAAGTTCAGAGCGGCAAGAAGATTATGGGCTAAGATTATGAAGGAAAGATTTAAGGCTAAAAATCCTAAATCAATGGCTCTTAAGTTCCATACTCAGACTGCTGGTTCCACGTTGACTGCACAACAACCAGATAACAATATAGTAAGAGTTGCAATTCAAACCTTAGCAGCTGTTTTAGGAGGAACTCAAAGCCTTCATACTAATTCTAGAGATGAAGCTTTAGCTTTACCTACTGAGGATTCTGTTACAATTGCCTTAAGAACTCAACAAATAGTGGCTTATGAGTCTGGTGTAGCAGATACTATAGATCCATTAGCAGGTTCATATTATATAGAGAGCCAAACTAGAAGAATAGAGGAAGAGGCAACTAAATATATTGAAACAATTGATGCTCTTGGTGGGGCTCCTAAGGCAATAGCTAATGGATATGTACAAAAGGAAATTCAAAATGCTGCATATCAACATCAGATGTTAGTTGAAGAAGGGAAGAGAATAGTTGTAGGAGTAAATAAATTTGTTGTAGAGGAAGAACCTCATAGAGACATATTAAAAGTAGATCCAGCTGTTGAAGTATCCCAGAAGGAAAAATTAGCTAAATTAAGATCTGAGAGAGATAATGAAGAGGTAATTAACACATTGGCTAAATTGAAGGAAAAAGCTTATACAGATGAAAATCTTATGCCGTATATTTTAGATGCAGTAAAGGCTTACGCTACATTAGGAGAAATCTGCAATGTATTAAGAGAAGTATTTGGTGAATATAATCAATCTGTTATTCTATAGGATTAGGAGGAAGAAAAAATGGATAGACCAATTAGAGTACTAGTTGCTAAACCAGGGCTAGATGGTCATGACAGAGGTGCGAAGGTTATCGCAAGAGCCTTGCGTGATGCTGGTATGGAGGTAATATATACTGGACTAAGACAAACACCAGAACAAATAGTTGCTGCGGCAGTACAAGAAGATGTTGATGTTGTTGCAATGAGTATTTTATCAGGTGCTCACAATCATTTGTTCCCTAAGGTTGTCAATTTACTAAGGGTTGAAGGTGTAGATGATGTATTAATCATCGGAGGAGGAGTAATTCCAGATGACGACATTCCGGGTCTAATCGAAGCTGGAGTTGAAGCTATATTTACTCCTGGTTCTTCCACTAAGGATATTGTAAATTATATAAAATCTCATATAAAACGAAAATAGGCGGTGCTTTAATTGAATATTGTGGAAAGGCTGTTAGAGGGCGATAAAAAAGCCTGTGCGAGATTGATTTCTAAGTTGGAAAACAATGAAAAAGAAGCAATAGATATTGTAAAACAATTATATAATAGAACTGGTAATGCTTATGTAATTGGAATTACAGGGGCTCCAGGAAGTGGAAAATCAACCTTAACAAATAAATTAACTAAGGAGCTTTTAAAACAAGGTAAGAAGGTAGGGATAATTGCAATTGATCCTACCAGCCCTTTTAGTCAAGGTGCCATTCTTGGTGATAGAATCAGAATGAATGATTTAGCCTTAGATAAAAATGTATTTATAAGAAGTATGGGAACAAGGGGTTCATTAGGTGGTATGTCTAGAGCAACATGGGATGCTGTAAAGGTGCTAGATATATTTGGATGTGATTATATATTTGTGGAAACTGTTGGTGTAGGTCAATCTGAAATTGATATAGTCAAAGTGGCTGATACAATACTGATGGTTGTAATACCTAATACTGGAGACGATATTCAGGCAATCAAGGCTGGCATTATGGAAATAGCAGATATTTTTGCTATTAATAAGTCTGATCTTGAAGGTGCTGACAAGACAAAGTTAGAGATTGAAATGAACCTTGATTTAAATGAAAAAAATGAGTACAGACCACCGGTTATAAAGGTTTCAGCAAGCAAGAATCAAGGCATGAGAGAGTTGTTAGAAAAAATATATGAGCATAGAAGATTTTTAGAAGAAAATAATGAATTAGAAAAACGAAGAATAAGAAATAGCAGACTTCAACTCTTAAAACTAGTGGAAGATGAATTGATGGAAATAATATTGGATAAATCAGTAAAAGACGATTTATTAGATAAGTTGTCTAGGGAAATTACTAAGGGAGCTATAGACCCTTATACTGCTAAGAACAGAATAATTGAACTAATTAGGAGATAAAGTAGAATTAGTAGCTAATAGTGAGTAGTCCATAGTGGCTTTAGATATTGGTACAGATATATATTCACTATTGGTTATTAGTTTGATAATTAATAGGAGGGGAAACATGGTAACTAAAGTAGATCACATAGGCATTGCTGTAAAGAGTCTCGATGAAGCGCTTAAATTTTATGAGAATGTACTGGGAATTAAGTGTGTTGCAGAAGAAGTAGTAGAGGAGCAAAAGGTTAAAACAGCATTTTTACCCCTTGGAGACACGGAAATTGAATTATTAGAATCTACAAGCGATGATGGCCCTATAGCCAAGTTTATTGAGAAAAAAGGTGAGGGAATTCAACATATTGCTTATAAAGTTGATGATATAGAAAAGGCTTTGGAGGAATTAAAGTCTAGAGGAGTAAGATTGATTGATGAAAAACCCAGGAAAGGTGCTGGTGGCGCTAAAATAGCGTTTTTACATCCAAAGTCTACATTTGGTGTACTAATTGAAATATGTCAAAGAGACTAATTGTAAGTAGCAGGGAGGTTAAATAATGAATAAAATTGAGAAACTCCTAGAAGCTAATACCAAAATTGAGCTTGGTGGAGGACAAAAGAGAATAGATAAACAACATGCTTCAGGGAAGCTTACGGCTAGAGAAAGAATTAATTTATTACTTGATGAAGGTAGTTTCGTTGAAATTGACAAATTTGTTAAGCATAGGTCTACAAGCTTTGATATGGCGGAAGTAGATGCTCCAGCTGATGGGGTAGTTACAGGATATGGTACGGTTGATGGTAGGCTTGTATTTGTTTATGCCCAAGATTTTACAGTTGTAGGTGGATCTCTTGGAGAAATGCATGCTGCAAAGATTTGTAAAATACAAGATATGGCATTAAAGATGGGTGCTCCTATTATTGGAATGAATGATTCAGGTGGTGCAAGAATTCAAGAAGGTGTAGATGCTCTTTCAGGATACGGAAAAATATTCTATAGAAATACTATTGCATCAGGAGTAATTCCTCAAATATCAGTTATAATGGGTCCTTGTGCAGGAGGTGCTGTTTATTCACCAGCCTTAACTGACTTTATATTTATGGTTGAAAAAACTAGCATGATGTTTATAACAGGACCGCAAGTTATAAAATCAGTAACAGGTGAAGAAGTAACTCAAGAAGAACTAGGTGGAGCTAAAACTCATAATACTATAAGCGGAGTTGCACACTTTAAAGACGATTCGGAAGAGGCCTGTATAGAAAGAATCAAATTGCTTTTATCATATTTACCTTCTAATAATGTAGAAGATGCACCTATATTTCTAACAGGTGATGATATTAATAGAGTTGATGAAAAACTAAATGAAATTGTGCCGGAAAACCCAAATAAGCCTTATGATATGAAAGAAGTTATAAATATAATAGCTGATAAAGACTCATTTTTAGAAGTTCAGCCTCTATATGCACAAAACATTATAACTGGATTTATCAGATTAAACGGAAAATCAATAGGTGTTATTGCTAATCAACCGAGAGTATTAGCAGGATGTCTAGATATTAATGCTTCAGATAAAGCAGGTAGATTTATTAGAACATGTGATGCATTTAACATCCCTTTGTTGAATTTAGTAGATGTTCCAGGATTCCTTCCGGGAACAAATCAAGAATATGGTGGAATAATAAGGCATGGCGCTAAGATGCTTTATGCTTATAGTGAGGCAACAGTACCAAAGGTTACAGTGATATTAAGAAAGGCATATGGTGGAGCGTACTTAGCAATGTGCTCTAAGGATTTAGGTGCTGATCAAGTCTATGCTTGGCCAAATGCTGAAATTGCAGTAATGGGACCTGAAGGTGCTGCTAATATTATCTTTAAAAATGATATTAAGAATTCAGAAGACCCAATTGAAACTAGAAAAGAAAAGATAGAGGAATATAGAAATACAGTTGCTAATCCGTATATAGCAGCTCAAAGAGGTTTTGTTGATGATGTAATTGTACCGAGTATAACTAGACCTAGACTTATTTCTGCATTTGAAATGTTAGAAACTAAGAGGGAAAACAGACCTAGCAAGAAACATGGAAACTTACCAGTATAGCGGGGTGAAAAGATGTTTGATTTCTTTAAAAAACATAAAAAAATGGTACAATCTCCATCAAATAATGTTTCTGAGAATAAGGAAGAAGAATTAGCTGCTGTTTTGGCAGCAGCTATAGCTGCAAGCGACGATGAAGAGCTAGTTGCAGTTATTGCAGCTGCTGTAGCATCCTGTATGGGGGTAGGAATACCAGATATAAAAATTAAAAGCATAAAAAGGATTCCACAAACTTCAAGCCCTTGGGCTAGAATGGCGAGAATGGAACAACTATTTAGTAGATTATAACGTGATTAATCTAAAGCAAATTGGAGGGTTATAAATGAGAAAATTTATCATAAAGGTTAATGGAAATTCATATGAGGTAGAAGTTGAAGAGGTAAGAGGAGGAGCACCAGCTCAGATAACTGTTCCTACAACAACTCCTGCTCCAACACAAGTAGCAGAAACAGCTTCTGCTCCTAAGAAAGAAGTAGCTGTTTCTGCAGGTCAAGAAGTAATAGAGGCCCCAATGCCTGGAAGCATTGTGAGGATAAATGTGAGTGAAGGACAAGAGATAAAATCAGGTGATGTATTATTAATCCTTGAAGCAATGAAAATGGAGAATGAAATCATATCACCAAGAGACGGAAAAGTAGTTGCAATAACAACATCTGTTGGTTCAACAGTTAATGCTGGAGATAAATTGGTTGTCATAGAATAGGTAAAGACAATCCATAATATACAATTATTTGGACGACCTTCGGTCGTCCTTTGTAATATAACATTAGTTTCAAGGATAATATCTATGGCAATGGTAAATGCTATTGTTAGTTCTAATGGGTATAAACTTAGTGCCATATAATAATGTTAAAAAACTATTGTATAATTCTAACTATACATTTATAATTAACTATGTTAAATATATGCCGGCATCGCTATGAGCTGGACAATTATTATCAATTATAATTTACTATTACTAGACTGGTATCCATTTGGAACTAGAGCGGAGGGATAAAATTGAATAGGAAAAATCATTTAAATGTAAGAAAGTTAGCCATTATAGGTGTATTAGGTGCTATATCAACTGTATTAGGTATGACACCATTAGGTTTTATACCTGTAGGACCAACAAGAGCTACTATAATGCATATACCTGTAATTATAGGTTCTATAATGGAAGGTCCTATTGTTGGAGGTTTTGTAGGACTCATATTTGGATTGTTTAGCATGTTTCAAGCAATAACTAATCCTACTCCTGTATCATTTGTTTTTTTAAATCCTATGGTATCCTTAGTGCCTAGAGTTTTAATAGGCATATTTTCTTCTTATGTATATAAATTTTTAAGCAAGATGGGTAGAAAAAGAATCAAGGTGTTTTTATATTTATTATGGGTTGGTATCATTGGATATTTATTATATGGAATTTATAAAGGGATAGTAAATTCCGAGGGAATTTGGATTATCTTGATGAATTTTGGGTTACTTATAATATCAATTGGAGTTTTATATTTAACTTTTTTTAAATATAAAACTGCATCCTTTGAATTGATAATTCCTAGTATTGTAGGTACTATGACCAATACTTTAGGAGTGTTATCATTAATATATATATTTTATGCTGAGAGATTTGTGGAAGCCCTTGGTGGAGATGTGGCACTAGCTGGTAAAGTAATAGCTGGAATTGGAATTACAAATGGTATACCTGAAGCTATTATTGCAATCATAATAGTAACAAGTGTAGTAGGTGCATTAAAGGGCAAGTCAGAAAATAGAGGTGAATAATTTGTTATTAGTAATTGATGTAGGTAATACTAACATTGTATTTGGACTATTTAAGGGGAAAGAATTAACATTTGACTGGAGAATAGCTACAGATAAAGATAGAACATCTGATGAATATGGTTTGTTATTTCATCAAATATTTGAGCACAACAACATTAAGATATCTGAAATTGATGATGTTATTATATCTTCTGTAGTACCACCATTAATGCATACATTGCCAGCAGCCAGCATTAAATATTTAAAAAAAGAGCCTATTGTAATTGGTCCAGGGGTTAAGACTGGAATGAACATTAAATATGATAACCCAAAGGAAGTTGGGGCAGATAGAGTTGTGAACGCAGTCGCTGCATATGAGAAATATGGTGGGCCTATTATAATAGTTGATTTTGGAACAGCTAATACTTTTTGCTATGTAAATGAAGAAGGAGAATACTTAGGTGGAGTTATTACACCTGGTATAAAAATATCTGCAGAGGCCTTATTTTTAAGGACTGCAAAGCTACCTAAGGTAGAGCTTGTAAAACCAGAGAAGGTCATAGGAAAAAATACAATTAATAGCATTCAATCCGGTCTTATATATGGATATATAGGGATGGTTGATTATATAATAGAGAAGATGATTAAGGAAATGAATGCAGATAAAGATAAAATAAAGGTAGTTGCAACGGGTGGATTCTCAAGGCTAATTGCAAGTGAAAGTAAATATATAAAAATAATAGACAGCTGGTTAACCTTAGATGGTTTAAGAATTATATATGAAAGAAATAAAAGTAAGTAGGGTATCTACTTACTTTTTATTGTATCGAAAACATTAGTAGAGGTGAATTATGAAAATTGGTAATGTTAAATTGGACAATAAAGTTTTTTTAGCACCTATGGCTGGAGTTACTGATATGGCATTTAGGATTATATGTCGTCAGATGGGGGCAGGTCTTGTTTTTAGTGAAATGGTTAGTAGTAAAGCAATGTACTATAAGGACGAAAAAACAAGGGAACTTACAACTATAGACGATAGAGAAAGACCAGTAGCCCTTCAAATATTTGGTTCAGATCCAGAAATTATGGGTTATGTAGTTGAAAAGTACTTAAATGAAAGAAAAGATATAGATATAATTGACATAAATATGGGATGCCCTGCACCAAAGATTGTTAAAAATGGTGATGGATGTGCTATTATGAAGAACCCAGATCTTGCAGCCAAGATTATGAAAAGCGTGGTTAGAAGTTCTAACAAACCTGTTACTGTAAAGTTTCGTATGGGCTGGGATGATAATAGTAAAAACGGAGTTGAGATTGCAAAGATAGCTGAGGATTCAGGTGTTAGTGCTGTAACTATTCATGCAAGAACTAGAGATATGTTTTATGCTGGAAATGCAGACTGGAGTTATATTAAAAAGGTAAAGGATGCTGTTAACATACCTGTCATTGGGAACGGAGATATATTTAGACCTGAAGATGGAGTTAGGATGCTGAAAGAGACCAATTGCGATGCTATTTCTATTGGTAGGGGTAGTATGGGAAATCCTTGGATATTTAAGAGGATTTTAAATTTACTTAATGGTAGAGAAGATGCCCCTCCATCAAAGGAAGAAATTATAAATATGGCTATTAAGCATCTTAATATGGTTTGCGATTTTAAAGGTGAACGTATAGGGGTTAGAGAAATGCGTAAACAAATAGCCTGGTATTTAAAGGGGATGAAAAACTCCAATGAGATTAAAAATGCAATAAACAAAATTGATAATAAGGAAGAGATAGAAAGGGTTTTATTGGATTATTTAGATTATATTTCTTAATTGTAATATGTATATATCTCCCCACATATAATGAGGTAAAAGATGACATTAATACTATTTTAATGGAAGGGGAGATACTATATTTTTATATATTTTGGATTGTGATAGGTATAAAAATCATATAAAGTCCGGTTGGGTAAAATTTGTACCAGACTTACTCTTACCTAAATTCAGGCCAAAAATTATTGAAGAAGTCATAAGAAATGATAAAACAATTGGTAGGGTAGTAGGGGTAAATATCAAAGCCCTTGATTTTAGCAACAGTAATGAATGGCAGCTATTTATTGACAATATAAAAAGTCTCAAAGGTAAAGATGATAGAAATATCTACATTGAGGGAATGAGAAAATATCCTTTGAAAATATTAAAAAAAATTAGTGAATCCACTGAATTAATATTTTGTTCTGGGTACAATATTAGAATATTAAATCTACCAATATTATTAAGTAAGATTTATAAGAGTTTAGGTAAAGAGTTAAATAGTTCGGACACATTAATTATAAGCAGTGAAAAAAGTGTTGTTTGTGACGTAATAAGAGTATTATCAGACATGATTAACTTCTTTTCAGTATACGGGATGGAGGATGATCAGAGGGAAGAGTTCTATGAAGAAATATTAGAAAGTACAGGAATTTCAATATTTCAACCTAAGAATATGGATAAGGTTATTAAAAATTATGGAACTATTATAAATTTTAGTAATAATATAGATATTGAAAAGTTTGATTTTAGAAATCAATCTGTTATAATTGATTTTAGTGATAATAAGCCATTAAAAGTAATTCAGCGCAAAAAGAAGAATATTCTATATATCCAGGATATTAATCTAAAGTCTAATGTTAATTCTAAATGGATAGGTGAGTATGTAGATCCAGAGTTATTTGTGTGTATTGATGGTGTCGAAAATACATTTAGTCAAATTTATACAAATAACCACTTTTATTTTATAGATGATTTTGTGCGCAACAATTTGAAAAAGAGGATTAAAATATGAGTACTTGACAACTAGAATTACCTTGATTATAATAGTTTGCATATAACGAGACTATAATGGTTATATATGCTTTTGGCTTTGTTATGCAAATTTGAGACACAATTACTTTAAATAGGAAAATGTTTGTTTTAAGGTAATTGTTAATAATATAGCGTTTTAATAAAGGGCTAACAGCCTTGATTTTTTATATGGGAAAGCCTCCATATATCAAATCATATATTATAAAGGAGAGAGTTAGATGGCTGAAAAGGATGTATTTTTAACTTCAGAAGGGTTAGAGAGATTAGAGAATGAATTAGATGAATTAAAATCAGTGAAAAGGAAGGAAATTGCTGAAAGAATAAAGCAAGCCTTAGCTTTTGGAGATATCAGTGAAAACTCTGAATATGATCAGGCAAAAAATGAA
This sequence comes from Firmicutes bacterium FC7, assembly GCA_022760735.1. Taxonomy (GTDB): domain Bacteria; phylum Bacillota; class Clostridia; order Tissierellales; family Tissierellaceae; genus UBA3583. The sequence continues at coordinate 2,752 of JAKELU010000010.1, read as the reverse complement.
CAAGCAAAATTAGAAGAAAGAATTATAAAATTAGAAAATATACTAAGAAATGCAAAACTTATCGATGAGGACGAGATATCTACAGAAGTAGTTAGTGTAGGGTCTAAAGTTGAAGTTCTAGATATTGAATTTGATGAAACTATGGAATATGTAATAGTAGGTTCAGCTGAAGCCGATCCTTATAACGGTAAGATTTCAAATGAATCACCAGTAGGGAGTGCATTGTTAGGAGGAAAAATTGGTGATATTATAGATGTACAAGTACCTGATGGAATTATACAATATAAAATTTTAAGTATCACGAGGTAGTGGTTTAGTTTAAGAGGAGGCAAGTTAATGTCAGGAACGGAAGTTAATTTAAATGAAATGCTAATGATAAGGAGAGAAAAGCTAAAGGCTTTAATTGAAAATGGGAAAAATCCATATTTGGTTGAGAAGTTTGATTATACTCACCACAGTGTGGAGATAAAGGAAAATTTTGATGAATTAGAAGAAAAGACAGTAGCTGTAGCAGGTAGAATCATGTCTAGACGTGGACATGGTAAGGTAAGCTTTATAGACATACAGGATAGTGAAGGAAGAATACAGATATTCGCTAGATTTGATAATCTTGGGGAAGAAGCCTATAATGATTTATCTTATTTAGATTTAGGTGACATTATAGGAGTACGTGGAGAGGTATTTAAGACAAAAGCAGGAGAAATATCTGTAAGAGCAAGTGAAATTACATTATTAACAAAATCACTTCAAATTCTACCTGAAAAATGGCATGGATTGAAGGATACCGATATTAGATATAGACAAAGGTACGTAGACTTAATAGTAAATCCTGAGGTAAAGCAAACCTTTATATTAAGAAGTAAAATAATTAAAGCTGTAAGAGAGTTCTTAGATAATAGAGGATTTTTGGAAGTTGAAACACCAATACTTACACCTGTAGCTGGTGGAGCAAATGCTAGGCCATTCGAAACCCATCATAATACCTTAGATATGGATATGAATTTAAGAATAGCTAACGAATTATACTTGAAGAGACTTATAGTTGGTGGATTTGAAAAGGTATATGAAATGGGAAAAATGTTTAGAAATGAAGGAATGGACACTAGACATAATCCGGAATTTACAAATATTGAGCTATATCAAGCATATGTTGATTATGAAGAAATGATGAGATTAACAGAGGATCTATTTGCTTATGTTGCAGAGAAGACACTTGGTTCAAAGGTAATCACATATCAAGGTAAAGAAATTGATTTAACACCTCCTTGGAGAAGGTTAGATATGGCTGAGGCTGTAAAACTTTATGCAGGAGTAGATTTTTCTACAATAAATACGGATGAAGAAGCTATAAAAGTAGCAAAGGAAAAAGGTATTGAAATTAAACCTGGAATGACAAGAGGTCATATATTATCTGAGATGTTTGAAGAATTCTGTGAAGAACATTTAGTACAACCTACTTTTGTTACAGGACATCCTGTTGAAGTTTCACCTCTTGCAAAGAGAAATCCTGATGATCCAAGAATAACAAATAGATTTGAGGCATTTATTAATACATGGGAATTAGCTAATGCTTTCTCAGAGCTTAATGATCCTATTGATCAAAGAGAAAGATTTGAAGAACAACTTAGACAAAAAGAAACAGGTGATGATGAAGCGCATCCTATGGATACAGATTTCATCAATGCAATCGAAGTAGGACTTCCGCCTACTGGTGGGTTAGGTATTGGTATAGATAGGATGATTATGTTATTAACAAATCAACCAAGCATTAGAGATGTTCTGTTATTCCCTACTATGAAACCAATTGAAGAATAGTAAATTAAATATGAGACAGTCTTATGTTCTTAAGGAATATGAGACTGTTTTTTAATATATCTATCCTCCTGGAATAAAATTTGAAAAAATGTAAAAAGATATTAACAATTCAATTTATAAGGAGGAAAAGAAATGAACATAAATCTTAGTCAAAAGGAAAGAATGTTATTGGAAGACGGAAGGACGCAAGAGGATTTATGCGTTAAGAAATATCAAAGTTTTTCTAATCAGGCTGAAGACCCTGAATTAAAGAGACTTTTTACTAAATTAGCAGCAGAAGAGCATCATCATTTAGATATAATTAATAATTTGCTAGAAGGAAAGTCTCCAAACTTATCACATGGAAACAAAGATGAATCTAGTTTAAGTAACAATAAAATAACTGCATCTGATGCACCTCATACTTCAGAGTCACCAATAAGCTTTAATAGTGCTAATGATAAAATATTGCTTCAAGATTTATTATCAACAGAAAAGTACGTGTCAAATTTTTATGATACAAGTGTATTTGAGTCGGCAAACAAGGAAGTAAGAGAAGCATTGCAGCATATTCAAAGAGAAGAACAAAGACATGGAGAGCTTTTATTTAATTATATGAACTCTCACGGAATGTATGATGTTAAATAATAGATAATGGACTTAGGGCACAACCTAAGTTCATTTTGCATTCCTCAAACTATATGTGTTTATATATATTTTATTGGGGTAAAAAATATAAAAAAGTATTGACTTTATATTTAGAAAGTAGTAATATTATAAAAGTTGTTGGTTAAACGACAACTTGAAAAAAATAAAAAAAGATGTTGACATAAATTAAAAAGTGTGTTAAACTAAGTAAGTCGTCGCGAGAAAGCGACGAAGCTCACAAGTTGAGCGACTGAACCATGATAATTAAACAGTGTGAGACTTTGAATAAACCAAAGTATCAATTAATAAA
>JAKELU010000001.1:477273-522162 GCA_022760735.1 Firmicutes bacterium FC7 | reverse complement strand
CAAATTTGTACATTTTGAGATTCTAATTTTTGTTCATATTCATTTTAACATTTACAATAGTGATTTAGAAGACTATAAAATATTTCAAAGCATTCCTGAGGCTTTACATTTTCAATATCTTCCTTATACTTTAAATATAGTTCCTTACCATTCTCATTTTCATTAAGTTTTTTTACATATTCGATTAAATTATCTACTCTTGTCATTTATTCACACCCCACCATGTTTAATAATACCCCATTAGATATATTAATTATCCCCATGTGGATAATTAATTTTAACAGATATAAAATAATTCATACAAATTTAACAATTTGATGATATTATATAAAATGGAGGTGTTTATATGACAAGTTTAAAAGGAACAAGAACAGAGAAGAATCTAATGATTTCATTTGCAGGAGAATCTCAAGCTAGGACAAGATATACATATTATGCGTCTCAAGCTAAGAAGGAAGGATATGTACAAATATCAAATATCTTTACAGAAACAGCAGAAAATGAAAAGGAACATGCTAAAAGATTCTTTAAATTCTTAAATGCAGAGTTAAGCGGTGAGGCAGTTGAGATAACAGCTGAATTCCCAGTTTTACTAGGAAATACTGCTGAAAACTTAAAAGCTGCAGCCTCAGGAGAAAATGAAGAACATACAAAGCTATATCCAGAGTTTGCTGATATTGCTGAAGAAGAAGGATTTAAGGAGATAGCTCACGTTTGGAGAGAAATAGCTGAAGTAGAGGAAAGACATGAAATAAGGTTCTTAAAGCTATTAGAAAACATAGAAAAGGGACAAGTCTTTGAAAAAGATGAAGAAGTAGAATGGAAATGCAATAACTGCGGCTATATCCACAAAGGAAAATCAGCACCTGAAAAATGTCCTGCATGTGCTCATGCTCAAGGATACTTTGAAGTATTTAAGGAGACATACTAAAAAACTCACCGTTTCGGTGAGTTTTTTATATGTCTTATACAAATGGCATATATTCGCTATCCTTATCCTTAAATGGTTTGGATAAGATGTTATCTAATATACCTATTCCTTTTATAATCTCATTATTATTTATTGCTCCAAAGCTTATTCTTATGTAGTTTGAATCTACATTATCGTTTATAAAAAATACTTTTCCAGGAACAACACTTAAGTTATTTTCTGCACATTTATTGTATAATTGAATGGAATCTATGGAATCTGGTAGCTTTAGCCATATACTTAATCCACCATTGGGCTTTGTATATTCTATTCCGTATTTTTTTAGAATAGATAATTCATTTATCATTACTTCATATTTTTCTGAGTAAACTCTTCTTATATTGGCTATATGATTTCTCCAATAACCCTTTCTTAGATATAAATCAAAAGCTCTTTGAAGGTATCCAGAAGAGGAAATATCCGTAGTATGCTTAGCCTTGATAATTCCTTTAAGCAATTTGTTTGGCAAAGTAACAAAGCCAATGCGTACTCCAGGCATAAAAATCTTTGAAAAACTCTTAATAAATATTACTTTATCTAAGTTGTCTATTGATTTTAGAGGCATCTTGACCTTATTATCAAAGTACAAATCTGTTAAAAAGTCATCCTCAATTATATAAAAGTCAAAATCCCTAGCAAGTTTAAGTAATTGTATCTTTTTCTCAATGCTATATGAACAAGTTGTTGGACTTTGATAATTTGTCATAATATATAAGAACTTAGGATTGAACCTAATAATTGCTGATTTTAAAGCATTTAAATCAATTCCATCCTCTTCCATGGGAATACCAAATATTTTTGCACCTCTAGATTTAAAGGCTTCATAAGCTGCTAAATAGGTAGGGTTTTCAACAAGGATAACGTCACCTTGATTTACCATAGATTTTGCTATTATATCTAAACCTTGCTGACCTCCAGAAGTTATAAGAATTTGATCCATATTTACCTTTATCTTGTAATTGTCATCTAAAAATTTGGAAATGGACTCTCTTAAAGGCTCAAATCCGTTTATTTCAGGATATGTAAAGGCTAATCCTCCATCTCTGTCTAAAACCTCTATTAAAGACTGTTTAAACTCTTTAATTGGAAATAAATCAGGTGTTGGAGATACACTTGCAAAATTTATACTATCTCTACTTATGGGCAAAATTCCTGAAAGCATTAAATCCATATCACCATCTTCTATAAAAGCAATATCATCAGATAAAGAGGCTTTCTTTATAAATGTACCACTTCCTTCAATTGAATAAACGTATCCTTCTTGCTCCAATAACTTATATGCATTAATTACAGTTATGTTATTTACTCCTAATTGTTTTGATAATTTTCTTATAGAAGGTAATTTTTCATCTTTAATCTCATTATTCTCAATCTTATTTCTAATTTGGTTAAACAGTTGTACATATAAAGGTTCATTTGAACTTTTTTCAAGGATAATATACTTCATTTTCTCACCTCTTATTTATCTGTTGTGTATGGATACATTTAGTATATCAGAATTTACAAAAATATGTAAATATAATTATAAATTTTTATTTGATGCTATTCTATGGTAATTTGAAGAAATTTCATATACAATTTATATAGGTTTTAATGAAGTGTGAGGGGTTATATATGGAAAATACAAAAAGTATGCATAAAGGATTTAAAAAATTTCTTCTTATATTTGCTATTTTAGCTTTAATTTTTTCAAATAAGGAAGCTCAAGAAAAAGCACTAAACTTTATAAATAAATTAACCAAAAAAGATATCGAAATGGTCCTTGATGTAGAATATCAGGGAGAAAATCTAATATATTTTAAGAAATCTCTAATTAGGTGGCAAAATAAATCCATTACTTATTTTAACGAGGATGGAAGTGACAAATGGAATAAAAGATTTAATTCTAACAACGTTGAAATTAAACTTGGAGATGAATACATTTATATAGTGGACAAGCAATTTGGAGACATTTATGTAATGAACAATAATGGGGATACTCTATCAAGAACCCAAATTGATAAAGAAATATTTAACATAAAAGAATTTGGTAATTATTACATAATACATGCAAAAGATAATACCATGGAAGGCTTGTACATTGTAGATGAAAATGGTCAGATAATAAATGAGATTGAAACAAGTGAAAATATACTTACTTACTGCTTAAATGAAAATAAAACTGATTATCTATTTTCAACATTAAATGCAAGTGATAGTGAGTTGAAATCCGTAATATATAAAAACGATATTATGAGTAAGGAAGAAAAGTTAATTGAGCTGTCAAATGAAATTATTGTATTTACTGAATTTATCTACGAAAACCCTATAATTATTACTAATAAAAGAATAATATTTATAAAAGATGACGAAATTCAGTGGGAAGTGGAACATGATGGATTTAAGGATATTTTAGTGAAGGATAATGAGATTTATATCTTAAAGGATAGTAGTTTAAGGGTAATAAGCTCAATTGGTGAAGAGGAAAATATAGATTTAAGTATTGATGCTAATAAAATTATAGTCCTTGGGAATTTATTAGGAGTACATGGAGAAAAGGAATTGGTTATTTTACAAAATAAAAAGGAAATATTAAAATATAAGGGTGAGGATGATATAGTCAATGTTCTAGGCAATGATGATTATATAGCTGTACACTATGAAAATAAGATTAATGTATTTAATCTAGATCGATAATAAATATTAGTTTTTTTAAAAGGGGGATTTAAATGAATAATATAGTAGATGCAAGAGGACAAGCGTGTCCTAAACCGGTTTTAATGACTAAGAAGGAGTTAGATAGTATTTCTGAGGGTATAATTACAACAATAGTTGACAATGAAGTAGCCAAGGAAAATGTATCAAAGCTTGCTTCAAGTATGGGACTTGAATATACAGTTGAAAAGAAAAAAGAAGATGAGTATATTATTAATATAAAAAAGGGAAATGCTACAGTTAAAGAGGTAGAACTACCTGTTGAGAAAAGAAGCAACAATACTATAGCTATCGGCTCTGATAAAATGGGTGCAGGTGAGGAAGAGCTTGGAAAGATTTTAATAAAGAGCTTTATATTTACTGTAAAAGAAACAACCCCTCATCCTACAAACATACTTTTCTTTAATTCTGGAGTTAAATTAACATGTGAAGGAAGCCCCGTATTAGATGATTTAAAGGCATTAGAGGAAAATGGCGTAGAAATTTTATCCTGTGGTACATGTTTAGATTACTATAATTTAAAGGAAAAGCTAAAAGTTGGGGGTATTACAAATATGTATACAATTTATGAAAAGATGAATACATCAAATACAATAAACATTGGATAGGAAGATATTATGAAAACAGAAGAATATGGCATTGTGACTTTTAATTCTACACATCATGCAATAAGCGGAGAGAAGATATTTAAGGAAAAACAAATACCTTTTAAGACTATCCCTACACCTAGAGAAATTACACTAAGCTGTGGTTTATCTATTTTATTTAGTTTAGAGGATATTCAAAAGGTTAAGGAACTTAAAGATAAAAATGAACTATCAATAAAGGGTATCTATAAATATATAATTAATGAAAATACAAAAGAAATTTCAGAGTTTGAGTGGTGATTTAGTGGAAGATATAGTAGAGGATATACTAGGGATATTTGATAATACATTTATAAATAATTATGGTGATTTAAATGTATTAGGAAAATTAATAAAAATTGTAATTATCTTTGCTGTAATAAAGATTATAGTTTCTATTGCTAGTAAATTAATTAATAGAACATTGCAGAATAAAAGAATAAATCATATTTATAGCAGTGATAGGCGTGCTAATACACTAGGTCAGATCCTAACAAAAGCAGCAAAGTATACATTATATTTTATAGGAATCATAATAGCATTAGAGGAATTTAATATTAATACTTCATCAATTCTTGCTACTGCTGGTATAGGTGGTATTGCCATAGGATTTGGTGCTCAATCCTTAGTAAAAGATATTATAACTGGCTTTTTTATACTTATGGAAGATCAATATTCAGTAGGTGACTTAGTTAAAATAGACAGTTATGAAGGTTATGTAGAAGAACTAGGACTTAGAGTAACTAAACTTAGAGCATTTAATGGGGAGCTCCACATAATACCAAATAGTACTATTCAAGTAGTTACAAATAGCAGTAAAGGCGCCATGAGGGCTTTGGTCAAGGTATTTGTATCTATTGATGAAGATATAGATAAGGTAATTAAGGCACTTGAACAAGTTTGTAAGGATATAAAAAATTCTAACGAAAATATTATAGATGGACCTACTGTTTTAGGAGTAACTGAATTAGGTGAATATAATGTTGGAATTACAATTGTAGCAAAGGCTAAAGCTGATACCCAATGGTCAGTTGAAAGAGAAATAAGAAAAAAGGTTAAGGAAAAATTCGATCAGGATAATATTAAATTACCTTATCCAAAAAGAGTTATCTTAGGAGGTAATAAAAATGATTCTTAAATATGAAATTGGAGATATCGTAACTCTTAAAAAAGGACATCCTTGTGGTGAAAATAAGTGGGAAATCCTTAGAACTGGAGTAGATATAAAATTAAAATGTCTTGGATGCGATAGACAAGTTTGGCTTTCTAGAATAGATTTTGAAAAGAAAGTAAGAAGGATTTTAGAAGGAGACAAGTGGGTTAGTATAATACATCATAAGCAAAATCCTGAAGAAGAAAAATAATAGTAATATTTGACATATCAAAATATATAATATAAAATAATTATTAGCACTTAACTATGTTGAGTGCTAATAATATTTATAAGTAAGGAGTAGATAAAATGGAGAAGAAGGAATTTAAAGCTGAATCTAAAAGGCTACTTGATTTGATGATTAATTCTATTTATACAAATAAAGAGATATTTTTAAGGGAGTTAATATCAAATGCTAGTGATGCCATTGATAAAATCTATTATAAAGCCCTTACTGATGATAATATTGTTTTTAACAAAAATGATTATTATATAAAAGTAATTCCTAATAAGGAAAATAGGACCTTAACTATTTCAGATACTGGAATAGGTATGACTAAGGAAGAATTAGATAACAACCTAGGTATAATAGCAAATAGTGGATCTTATGCATTTAAAAAGGAAAATGAAATTAAAGATGGGTATGATATAATTGGACAATTTGGAGTTGGATTTTACTCTGCATTTATGGTTGCAGATAAGGTTACTGTTATTAGCAAGGCTTTAGGTAGTGATAAAGCATATAAATGGGAGTCTGAAGGTGTAGACGGTTATACAATAGAGGAAGTTGAAAAGGATAATGTAGGTACAGATATCATTCTAAGAATAAAGAAGAATACGGAAGATGAAGAATATGATGATTATTTAGATACTTATACTCTAAAATCAATAGTAAGGAAATATTCTGATTTTATAAGGTATCCAATTAAGATGGATATAAAGTCACGTAAGCTTAAGGAAGGAACAGAATCAGAATATGAGGATGTTTATGAAGAAAAAACTATTAACAGCATGGTACCTATATGGAGAAAGAACAAAAATGAATTAAAAGATGAGAATTATGCTAATTTCTATTCAGAAAAGCATTTTGGCTTTGATAAACCTCTAAGGCATATTCACCTTAGTGTTGATGGTGCTGTAAGGTACAATGCGATACTATATATTCCAAGTGAAATGCCATTTAACTTCTATACAAAGGACTATGAGAAGGGGTTAGAACTTTACTCAAGTGGAGTCCTAATAATGGATAAATGTGGAGATCTACTTCCAGATTATTTTGGATTTGTAAAGGGAGTAGTTGATTCAGAGGACTTATCCCTAAACATTTCAAGAGAAATTCTACAGCATGATAGACAGCTTAAGCTAATTGCTAAGAAAATAAGAGATAAGATAAAGGATGAATTATCCCTACTCTTAAAAAATGAAAGGGAAAAATACGAAGAGTTCTTTGACGTATTTGGGAAGCAGTTGAAATATGGAATTTATCAGGAATTTGGAACAAATAAAGAAATATTACAGGATTTACTTTTATTCTATTCATCTAAGGATATGAAATTAGTTACACTTGATGAATATGTAAGCAGAATGAAGGAAGACCAAAAATATATCTATTATGCAAGTGGAGAATCATTGGATAGAGTAGATAAACTTCCACAGGTTGAATTTATGAAAGATAAGGGATATGAAGTTCTTTATTTCATTGATGAAATAGATGAATTTGCCATAAAGGTATTACACTGCTACAAGGATAAGGAGTTTAAATCTGTATCAAGCTCAGACTTAGATGTAGAAGAAAGTGAAGAAAAAGAAGATACTAAGAGTGAAGAAAAATCAAAGTTAGTAGAGGCTATGAAGGATTTGCTTGCAGGAAAGGTTAAAGAAGTAAAAATTTCAAATAGACTTAAGAACCATCCTGTTTATCTATCAACTGAAGGTGAAATATCTATAGAAATGGAAAAAGTATTAAATCAAATGCCTAACGGTGGAAATATAAAAGCTGAAAAGATATTGGAGATAAATGGAAATCATAAGGTTATTGAAAAGCTAATGGAAGCTTATGAAAGTGATGCAGAAAAGTTAGATTTATATACAAATTTACTTTATAATCAAGCCTTACTAATTGAGGGACTTCCAATAGATGATCCTGTAGAGTTTACAAATAATATTTGGAAATTACTTTAAAATTAATTAGTAAATAGAGCTAATTTACTGAAATTTCTCTAATGCTCTCGTACCTTTGTATATATTTACAAGGGAGCGAGAGCTTTCTTTATGACCTAATACAATTAACGATAGTAAATTGATTTAAATCACATATAAATGTATTTTAGTTTAATATTTTGGGATAATAACAATAATTAGGTCATTTTTGGTAATAGTATTTTTATTTACTTAGAAACTGAAAAAATAATATTAATATATAGAATAACGAAAGGATGAAGAAAGTGTTTGAAGTAGGTGATTTAGTTGTATATGGAGTTAATGGTGTCTTTAAGGTAGAGGACATTGGAGTTCCAGATATGAAGTATATAGATAAAGATAAACTTTATTATACTCTGTCTTCAGTTTATGGTAATGGAAATATTTATGTACCGGTTGATACAAATGTTTCTATGAGACGTGTAATGACCTATGATGAAGCCCAGGAATTAATTAATCAAATGCCTTCGGTTGAAGTTGATATTTGTACTGATAGACAATTAAATTCAATTGTTGAGCATTATATGAATGCAATAAAAAGCGATGATTGCTTAGATTTAGTACAATTAATAAAAAGCATATATACAAAGGGAACAATGTTAGGAAGTATTGGAAAGAGTTTAAGTCAGACAGATTTGAGCTTTATGAGAAAGGCTGAAGATCTACTTTATAGTGAATTATCTATTTCCATAGGAATACCTAGAGATGAGATTAAAGACTATATTAGAGAAAAAGTAGAAAATTTAGGAGTATAAAAACTGTCGCACCAATTAAATTAGTGCGACAGTCTACTTTTATCTAGGAATACAAATTTGTTGACCTATTTGTAATGCATTAGGATTTACATTAGGATTGGCTCTTTGAATTGCACTTACAGTAGTATTGAATCTTTCTGCTAGTACGAAGAAAGTATCTCCTGCCCTTACAATATAAGGGAATGTTCCTGCAGGACATGTTGGTGGTTGAGCACAATTTTTACCTAATGCAGTCCATGTTAATACTCCTACAAGGCCATCTGGAACTAGACCTCTGCTTCTTTGGAAAGCAATAACAGCTGCATGTGTTGTAGGTCCAAAAATTCCATCAATAGGTCCTGGGTCAAAGCCCATATTTCTTAGTCTAGTTTGTAGATCTACTACATCTGGACCAGTATTTCCTTGTCTTAATAGAGGACAATTAGTTGATGGTGGTGGAGTTGTTCCTGTTGGAACACAAATTACTTGACCTATGAATAATCTATCTGGATTAACACCTGGATTTGCAGCTAATAATGCATCAAGGGAAACGCCAAAAGTTCTAGCAATTTGGAAGAAAGTATCTCCCGCTTTAATAGTATATGGCATTCCATTTGGACAATTTATACCATTAGGCATATAATTACCTCCTTACTTTTTATTTCTATACAGTATATTCCTAAGAAAAGGTATTGGTTACATATGATAAGAACCATTAAGCCTACAGCTTAATGGTTCTACTCTCGTTTAGCAGTCTCTTCCACCAAACAAACCACAGTTACAGAAAATTATTACTAATAGTAGGAAGAAGAATAGTAATGAATCATCTACTCTTCCGCACTCATCACGTCTTCCGCCAAATAAGCCTCCCATAATGACACCTCCGTAATTTTATAGAGAATAATCTCTCATAATAAGTTATGCATATATGTAGGTAAATGTTAATTTAAACATGGTAAAAATACATGTATATGATTAAAATATAAGATATATGCTTTAAGGATAAAAATATTTAACTTTATAAGTTTTGAAATAGATAGTGAGCCATAGGGTATATTAGATTAAATAACAAAATATTTGAGGTGATGTAAAGTGGAAAGATTTCAATTCTATTGTCCAACTAAATTAGTTTTTGGAGAGGGTTCAGTGTCTCAGTTAAGAGATTTAATTTTAGATGAGTATAAAAAAATCTTACTTCATTATGGTGGAGGAAGTATAAAAAAATCCGGCCTATATGATGAAATAAAAAATATATTAAAAGACTTAAAATGTGAAGTATATGAATTATCAGGAGTTGAACCAAATCCAAAATTGAGTCTTGTATATGAAGGTGTAAAATTAGCAAAGGAAAATGATATTGATTTAATATTAGCTGTAGGTGGAGGAAGTGTTATAGATTCAGCTAAGGCTATAGGTATAGGTGCAAAATATGAAGGAGATGTTTGGGATTTTTATACTGGAAAAGCAGAGGTAAAAGAATCACTACCAGTAGGAGTTGTGCTAACCTTCCCTGCAACAGGTAGTGAATCCAGCACGGGTTCTGTAATTACGAATGAGGAAGGATCTCATAAATTATCTGTAAATAGCAATATTATGAGGCCAAAGTTTGCGATAATGGATCCACTTCTTACATTGACACTTCCTGATAAGCAGACCTTTGCAGGAATAACTGACATCTTGTCCCATGTATTTGAAAGATATTTTACGAATACAAAAAATGTAGATTTAACTGACCACTTATGTGAAGCAACAATGAAAACTGTTATAAAAAATGCATATATCTTAAATAAGGACCCTAAGAATATAGCAGCAAGAGCAGAAATTATGATATCTGGTACTATTGCCCATAATGGCATATTAGGCATAGGAAGAGAAGATGACTGGGCTAGTCACGTTATTGCACATGAGCTAAGTGCTTTCTATGGCACTACCCATGGAAGAAGTTTAGGAATTATATTTCCAGCTTGGATGAAATATGTGTATAAGGAAAATATAGATAGATTTGTACAATTTGCTACAAATGTATTTGATGTATCAGTTGTAAATAAAACGCCAGAAGAAATAGCTTTAGAAGGTATCAATAGCTTCATAGCATTCTTAAAGGATATTGGAGTTCCAACTTCTTTTTCAGATGAAGGATTACCTACAGACAATTTTGAAACTATGGCAGAAAAAGCTGTGAATGGAGGAACTTTAGGAAGATTTAAGAAGCTTACAAAGGAAGATGTAATAAATATTTATAATTTAGCAAAATAAATATTTGATATGATTAGCTCAGTAGACGAAAGTATACTGAGCTTTTTTCTTAATTTTTTTATTAGAAAGGATTATTTGTTATACTAATATTAACAAGAACTTAGGAGGAAGATGATGGAAGTGTATACATATGACTTTTATAAAAAAAGTGCAGATTATATTTTAAGTAAAATTGACTTTAAACCAGAAGTTGGACTAATACTTGGTTCAGCCTTAGGGTCCTTATCTGATGAAATTACAGATCAAATTGTTATCGATTATAAGGATATACCAAATTTTCTAATTTCAACAGTTGAGTCCCATGCAGGTAAGCTAATTTTAGGTGAACTTAGAGGGAAAAAAGTAGTTTGCATGTCAGGCAGATTTCACTACTATGAAGGCTATGAATTTGAACAACTAGCTATTCCTATAAGAGTTTTTAAGTTATTAGGAGTAAATACTGTTATATTGACTAATGCGGCTGGAGCTATAAACAAGGAATATATACCTGGAGATATAATGATAATAAGGGATCATATTAAATTAACTGGTGCTAGCCCTGTTAGAGGTAAAAATATACCTGAATTAGGTCCTAGATTCTTTGATGTTACAAATATGTACACCAGAGAATTAAGAGATTTGACAAAGAAATGTGCTTATAGTTTGAATATAGATATAAAAGAAGGTGTTTACTTTTACGCAACAGGTCCTCAATTTGAAACACTTGCAGAGATAAGTGCAATGAGAATTCTTGGTGGTGATACTGTAGGAATGTCAACTGTAACTGAAGCCATTACTGCTGCCCACTGTGGTATAAAGGTCCTAGGTCTATCCCTTGTAACTAATATGGCAGCAGGTGTATTAGATCAGCCAATAACAACAGAAGAAGTAGATGAGGCTGGAGAAATGGCATCTGAGAAATTAAAACAATTATTAGGAGAAGTAATTGAGAAAATAGGAGAGAATTAGTAATTAGAAGTTAGACCCGAGATGATTCGCTAAACTCAGCATGACAAGAAATGTCATTCTGAATGTTAGTGAAGAATCTCGGGTTCTTATTGTTTTACATTGATTTAACAAAAGCCCTCGAATAGATTTAACAAACAATTCTTATACTAAGGTTGTAAATTAAATTGAAAGGGAGATAAATTAATGAAAAAAATATTTAGTTTAGTTTTAGTCGCAATTATTATAAGTATTTTTACAATCGGATGTACACAAACAGATACGCCACAAGGATCAGCTGAAACTCCAACAAATGATTTTGATGCAAGCAGAACAATTAACGTAGTAAGTAGAGAAGATGGTTCAGGAACAAGAGGAGCATTCGTTGAAATAGTTGGTATTTTAGAAAAAGATGCAAATGGTAATGAAGTAGATAGAACTTATGAAGAAGCAATTATTCAAAATGGCACGGATGCCGTTATGACAACAGTAGCTGGTGATAAGTACGCTATAGGATATATTTCACTAGGTTCTTTAAATGATACAGTAAAAGCGGTTAAAGTAGAAGGTGCTGAGGCTTCATCAGAAAATGTACAAAATGGTTCATATAAAATAGCAAGACCTTTTAATCTGGCTTATAAAGGAGAGTTAGACCCATTAGCAAAAGATTTTATGGATTTCATACTAAGTGCTGAAGGTCAAGCAATAGTTGTTGAGGAAGGATATGTTCAAGTAGGCACTGATTTGCCTTCATATGAAGGTTCTGGCCAAGAAGGTAATCTAGTAGTAGCTGGATCAACATCAGTAACTCCTGTAATGGAAAAATTAAAAGAAGCATATGAGGGAATGCATTCAGGAGTTTCAATTGAAATTCAGTCTACTGGTTCATCAGCAGGAATGAAATCTGCTATAGAAGGTACAGCTGATTTAGGAATGGCATCAAGAGATTTAAAAGAATCAGAACTTGCAGAGTTAACTGGTCAACCAATAGCAATGGATGGTATTGCAGTAATAACAAATAACGCTAATCCAATTGAAGATTTAACAATAGATCAAGTAAAATCAATTTTTGTAGGAGAAGCAACAGAGTGGAGTTCTATTGAATAGTAGACAAGTTATGCCTAGCTAAAGCTAGGCTATACTTGTCTATAATTTTACATAGATTTTACATACCTACATATTAGATTTTACATAGGTTTGATAAGTTTTAAGTATTGGAGAAATATATTTTTAGGAGAAGGAGAACATATGAAATCTAAATCTTTTGAAGGCTTTATGAAGGGAATATTCATTGTTTCGGCAATGATGTCCATCTTGGCTATAATCTTGATTTGTTATTTTATCTTTGCTGGTGGTATACCATTTATTGCTGAATATGGAGTTAAAGGGTTTTTATTAGGAACGGAGTGGAAACCTTCCAATAATCCTGCATCATTTGGGATTTTACCTATGATTTTGGGTTCAGTATATGTAACAATAGGAGCTATAATAATTGGAGTTCCTATAGGTATTCTAACTGCAACTTATCTATCAAAGTTTTGTGGTGATAAATTATATAGAGTTTTGAAGCCGAGTATCAACCTAATGTCAGGAATACCATCAATAGTTTATGGATTCTTTGCACTGACTGTAATAGTTCCAATTATGCGTAATTTATTTGGTGGAACTGGTATGAATATAGTAACAGCTTCTATATTATTAGGTATTATGATTCTTCCAACAATTATCGGTATGAGTGAGGCATCCATAAGAGCAGTTCCTCAGTCTTACTATGAGGGAAGTGTGGGCCTTGGAGCAACCCATGAAAGAGCTATTATGACCGTAGTACTTCCTGCTGCTAGATCAGGAATATTATCTTCTGTAATCCTTGGTATTGGTCGTGCTATAGGTGAGACCATGGCTGTTATACTAGTTGCAGGAAATCAAGCTAGAATGCCTAAGGGAATTCTAAAAGGTGTAAGAACAATGACCACCAATATAGTTATTGAAATGGCATATGCTGCAGACCAACATAGGGAAGCACTAATTGCAACAGCAGCAATATTATTTATATTTATCTTAATCATAAATGCAACATTTTTAATAGTTAAAAGGAGGAGTGCAAATTGAGTAAAGTAATCAGATATGCTGTTAAAATCTCTGCATTCTTAACCTTTGGAATTTTGTTTTTTATAATAGGGTATATTTTATTTAGAGGGATTCCACATTTGACTCCATCCTTATTTAGTCTAAAATACACAACAGAGAATGTATCACTATTTCCAGCTATGATAACGACTATATTAATTGTTGCCTTAACCTTGTTAATAGCAACTCCTATTGGAGTTTTTACTGGATTTTACTTGGTTGAATATGCTAAAAAAGGGAATAAATTAGTTGAGATAGTTAGAATTGCAACAGAAACCTTGTCAGGAATACCATCAATAGTTTATGGGTTGTTTGGAATGTTATTCTTTGTCATAAGACTAGGCTTTCAATATTCATTAATAGCAGGAACCTTAACTGCATCCATAATGGTATTACCTTTAATCATAAGATCTACTGAGGAAGCTTTAATGTCGGTAGATGATAGTCTAAGAGAAGCGAGTTTTGGACTAGGAGCTGGAAAACTCCGTACTATATTTAGAGTTGTACTTCCTGTAGCTATGCCAGGTATTTTATCTGGGGTGATTTTAGCTATTGGTCGTGTTGTTGGTGAAACGGCTGCATTGATGTACACACTAGGAACTGCTACAAAAATTCCAAATGGATTCTTCTCATCAGGCCGTACTTTAGCCCTTCATATGTATTTATTATCCACTGAAGGTATGCATGTTAATGAATCATATGCAACAGGAGTTATTCTATTAATTATAGTATTAATGATAAACAGCTTGTCTACTTATCTAAGTAACAGGTTGATGAAAGGGAGATAAAATGAGTAAAATTAGTGTAAAGAACATGGATCTTTATTACGGAGATTTCCACGCCTTAAAAAATATAAATATGGAGATAGAATCCAATGAAATTACTGCATTTATTGGTCCTTCTGGTTGTGGTAAGTCTACCCTATTAAAGAGTTTAAATAGAATGAACGATTTAGTAGAGGGTTGTAAGATTACAGGAGATATTTTATTAGATGGTAAGGATATTTATGCAAGTAATTTTGATATAAACTTACTTAGAAAAAGAGTAGGAATGGTATTTCAGAAGCCTAATCCATTTCCAATGAGTATATATGACAATATAGCCTACGGTCCTAGAACTCATGGAATAAAGAGCAAATCAAAACTTGATGATATTGTAGAGAAAAGTCTTAGAAATGCAGCAATATGGAATGAAGTAAAAAATGACTTAAAGAAAAATGCCTTGAGAATTTCTGGTGGGCAACAACAAAGAATTTGCATAGCAAGAGCATTAGCTGTTGACCCCGAAGTTTTACTTATGGATGAACCCACGAGTGCCCTTGACCCAATATCAACTGCTAAGATTGAAGATTTGGTTCATGAGCTAAAGAAGGATTATACAATCGTCATGGTAACTCATAATATGCAACAAGCTACTAGAGTTTCTGATAAGACAGCATTTTTCTTAACAGGAGAAGTAGTTGAATTTGGCAAAACAGAAGACATATTCTCAGTACCTAAGGATAAACGAACTGAATACTATATTACAGGAAGATTTGGTTAAACCAATACTTATACAAAGGGTGATTATATGAGAAATAAATTTGAAGAGCAATTAGAACTTCTAAATAATGATCTTATTGAAATGGGAAATTTAATAGAAAGTTCTATAGAAGCTGCAGTGACTGCTCTAATTGAGAGGAATGTAGAATTAGCAAAAAGAGTAGTTGATGGAGATAAAGAGGTAAATGAAAAGGAAAAAGAAATTGAATCAAGATGTCTAAAGTTATTATTAAGACAGCAACCCGTGGCTAAAGACCTAAGATTGATATCATCTGCTTTAAAAATGATAACAGATATGGAGAGAATAGGTGACCAAGCCCAAGATATTTCTGAAATAACTATTAGAATAGTGCAAGAAAAATATTTTAAGGAATTAGTTCATATTCCCAAAATGGCTAAGGAAACCATTAAAATGGTAAAGGGTAGTATAGATGCTTTTGTTAAAATGGACTTGGACTTAGTATTAGAAGTAATAAGAAATGATGATAAAGTTGATGAATTATTTAAAATTATTAAAGAAGAATTAATTGAAAAAATTAGGGAAGATATTCAATATAGTGAGCAGGCAATAGACTTATTGATGATAGCTAAGTATTTTGAGAGAATAGGAGATCACTCACAAAATATTGCAGAATGGGTATATTTCGCGATTACGGGAGAGCACTATAAGGGGCTTAAGTAGATATAAGAGGTGGTATAATGTCTATAATTTATTGCATAGAAGATGATGAAAGTATAAGAGATCTTGTTATCTATGCTCTTAAGAAAAATGGATATGAAGCTAAGGGGTTTGAAAGTGGAGAAGTTCTATATGATAATACAGAGCCTGATCTGATTTTACTTGATATCATGTTACCAGGTGATGACGGATACACCATACTTAAAAATTTAAGGTCAAACAGTAAAACATCAAATATTCCTGTTATTATGTTGACATCTAAAACTAGCGAGTTTGATAAGGTTAAGGGATTAGACTTAGGTGCTGATGATTATGTAGAAAAGCCTTTCGGTGTAATGGAGTTAATATCAAGAGTTAGGGCAGTTTTAAGACGAAGCACTAAGGTTAAAGAACCTACTGATAAAATTTGTATAGGGAAGTTGTGTATTGATAACCAAAAGCATGAAGTTACTGTTGATGATGAAGAAATAATCTTAACCTATAAAGAATATGAATTGCTTTATTTTTTAATGAAGAATAAAGGAATAGTTGTATCTAGAGAAAAACTCTTAAATGAAGTTTGGGGTTATGATTTTGAAGGTGAAAGTAGGACTGTAGATGTTCATATAAGGACATTGAGATTAAAACTTGGAGAAGCAGGAAAGCTTATTCAGACTATCAGAAGTGTCGGATATAAAATTGAGGGATAATTATGGAAAAAAGAATTTATCGTAGCTTAATCTTTATTGCTTCAATAATCATAATAGTAACTTCTCTAGTCCTAACCTTTTTATTTTACGATATATATAAGAATATGAAAGAAGAGTTGAGCCTATTATCCTTGTTTACAATGATTTTACCGGCATTGATAGGTATATTGGTACTAATTTTGGTTCTTGTATATTTCTATTCATCAAGGTTGACAGCAAGGATATTAGAGCCTATTCATATATCTACCCAAAGAATTGAAAGTATCCTATCAGGCGAGGATGTAGAGTCATATTCAAGTTACGAAGAGTTAGAACCATTTGTCAAGGCAATACAATATCAAAAAGTTGAAATCCAAAAATATATAGAAAAACTTAAAAAAACTGAAAAATATAGAAGAGAATTTACAGCAAATGTAACCCATGAATTAAAAACTCCTCTAACATCAATAAATGGATATGCTGAGATGATTGCATCAGGGATTACTGATGAAGAAGAAACAATAAAATTTGCAAATACAATTTTAAAGGAAGGAACAAGATTATTAGAACTTATCGACCAAATTTTAAATCTCTCTAAAAT
This sequence comes from Firmicutes bacterium FC7, assembly GCA_022760735.1. GTDB lineage: Bacteria > Bacillota > Clostridia > Tissierellales > Tissierellaceae > UBA3583. The sequence goes on along the minus strand of JAKELU010000001.1, from coordinate 504,990 downwards.
TGAAGGTCAAGTAATAGAATCTAGAGTAATTTTTGAGGATATAGATTTATATGAAATCACAAAATCTATAGTTTCTAGATTTAAAGATAGTGTAGTATCAAGAAACATTCAATTTAATCTATATGGAGAAAGCACAATTATAGAAGGAAATCCAAGCATGATTGAGGATTTAATATCCAATCTTATAGACAATGCAATTAAATATAATAAAGTTGATGGCAAAGTAGAAATAAATATTTTTAATAAAGATATGTTGGCTATTATAAATGTAAAAGATACAGGTATGGGCATCCCTAAAGAGGATCAGGATAGGATATTTGAAAGATTCTACAGGGTGGACAAATCTAGATCAAAGAAGATTACTGGTACTGGAATAGGCTTGTCCATAGTAAAACACATAGTTGAATATCACAAAGGAAAAATCACTCTTAAAAGTGAAGTGAATAAAGGAACTGAAATAGAAATAAGCCTTCCAAAATAATGCTAAAAAATCATGCTTGCATCTCATTAATATTAATGATATAATAACATGATGTAAAAATCCTTGCTCTATCAAAAGATAGGGCCGTAAGTCCACAAGGAGGTGAAACACATGAGAAAATATGAAGCAATGTTAATCTTTTTACCTACTTTAGAAGAGGAAAAAAGAGCACAGTTATTAGAAAGATTCAAAGGTATAATCGAGAATGAAGGTTCCATTACAAATGTTGATGAATGGGGAATCAGAAAGCTAGCATATCACATTGATGACATAGCAGAAGGATACTATGTATTAATTAACTTCGAAGCTACTCCAGAAGTAGTTAAGGAAATGGACAGAATTGCTAGAATTTCAGACGGCATTATGAGACACATGATCATTAGAGAAGATGATTAATCTAAGGGATGGTGAGCTTATGAATAATGTTGTTTTAATAGGAAGATTAACAAGAGATCCTGAACTTAGATATATTCCTAATACAGGAACTCCAGTATCAACTTTTACAATAGCCGTAGATAGAGGTCTATCTAAAGAGAAAAAAATGGAAATGGAGTCGAGAAATCAGCCTACAGCAGATTTTATTAGAATCGTAGTTTGGGGAAAACAAGCTGAAAACTGTGCTAATTATCTTGTAAAAGGAAGATTGGTTGGTATTCAAGGAAGAATTCAAACAGGTAGCTATGATGCAAGTGATGGCACTAAGAGATATACAACAGATGTTGTAGCTAATCAGGTTGAATTTCTTGAGTGGGGAGACAATACCAATAGATCCAGCGGAGGATTCAATGATTCTTCTATGGACTTCCCAGGAATTGAAGGCTTCCATCCTATAGATAACGACGATATTCCATTCTAAAGTAAGGAGGGAAAAAGATGCAAAGAAGATTTAAGCCTAGAAAAAGAGTTTGTGCTTTTTGTGCTGATAAATCAAAGTCAATTGACTATAAGGATATAAATAAGCTTAAAAAATATGTTACTGAAAGAGGTAAAATTCTTCCTAGAAGAATCTCTGGAAATTGCTCAAAACATCAAAGAGAATTAACAACAGCTATCAAAAGAGCAAGACAAGTGGCATTACTTCCATATAGTGCTGAATAAGAGAGGGGAACCTCTCTTTTTTTATGACCTAACACAATGAGCAGTGTTTTCTGCGAATTGATGTAAGTATGTGAGCAATAGCGAACTAATAACTTGGTGAATGAGACTGCGATAAGGTTTCTTGACTATTTTTTTAATTCTATTTATTATAATTACAAGACCTTTTGAATATTTTAGAGTATAATAAAGATAAAACATATAATAGAATATTGAAAATATTTTTATAGATTAGAGGTGGGGAATTTGAATGACGATAAGAGGTTAAGTAACGATATGGTAGAATCTTTAGTTATAATTTTGTTTATGTCAATGTATGCTTTATTAGGTATATATAGTCTACCATATATTTTATTTTTCTTCCCAACTCCATTCATTTATCTTGGAATTAGAAGAGGATCAGTTGTTGGCATATTGGGCATAACGGCAGTATCAGTATTAGTAGGAATTATAGCAGATATATATAGTGGTATATTACTTTTTGAATTATTTATGCCTATAACATTAGTAATTATCACTCAACTTAAGAACAGAAAAAGACCGATGGAAATACTCTTATATTCAGCGACAGTGTTTTTTATATCAGCTCTATTGTTATATGGTCTATTTCAGGATGTAACAGGAGTTAGTTTTATTGCCCAGATGGAACAGATATTTAATGAATCGATAAACTATTATATTGAGATATTAAAAGAAACAGGGCGTACCAATTATGAGTTGTTGCAGCAGAGAGAATTTCTTGAAACTGGTTTCAAATCCATTTTAACCTTATTTCCGGTAATACTTCTAGCTGTATCTATGTTTATAGGATATAGTAATCATTACCTTTCAGTTTTAGTCTTAAGAAAAGCAGGCATTGGTATAGTATCAATTCCTAAGTTTTCGAATTTCAAACTGCCTAACAATATAATTCCAGGAACCATTATTATGTTTCTAGGAGTTTATTTGACAAAGAATTTTAATGTACCATATTATAATGCAATTGTAATGAATCTAATTTTTTTTATGTGGCTTTTGTTCTCGATACAAGGTCTTTCAATTCTAGATTATTATATGATGAAATTAAAATTTAGGTCGTTCCTAAGGATAATAATTCTCATTTTTATTACCTTTATTGTTCCCCTTGGAACAGTAATAGCATTAGTAGGAGTTAGTGACGTAATATTTGATTTTAGAAAATTGAAAAGACGCGAATCCTAAGGGGGGTATTATGAATAGTAAAAAGTTATTTAAATGGTCTGATGCAAAGCTATATCTATTAGTTATATCTATTCTTGTTGTAATTATAGCATTTTATCAGCCAATAATTGCTATAATTAGTGCATTAGTTTTGGGGTATTTAATATTTTACAGCATTAAAAGTGTCAGTGAAAAAAACAAAGATTTTATAAAGCATATAGAAAACTTGACGGATGAATTTGATTCCGCTACAAAGCATGCAATATTTAATATGCCTTTTCCATTAGTATTAATTGATGAACTAGGAACAGTTAAGTGGTATAACACACCTTTTCTTGAAATGATGGTAGAGGATGAAATCTTAAACGAGAGATTATATGAACTTATTCCTACAATTAATATGGATGAAGTATTAAAGAAAGACAAGGACCATCCTTTAAATATTAGATACGGAGATAAATTCTTTAAGGTATATCCTAATTTTGTAGAAACTAAGAAAAACAATACTAATACAAGGACAATAATGCTTTATTGGGTTGATAATACTGACTACGTATTGCTTGATGATTTTAATAAAAATGAGAAAACAATAGTGGGTCTAGTTTATGTAGACAATTATGATGATGTGAAGAATAGTACATTAGATATAAATAGGCCATTAGTATTAGCTGAAATAGATAAGAAAATAAATACCTACTTTTCTAAGTATAATGGGATTGTAAGAAAATATGAAAACGATAAATATCTTATAGTAATAAATAATGAGTCTTTAGAGGATATTGAAGCTAAAAAATTTGATTTATTAGACCATATGAGAGAATTAAATGTAGGAAATACAATTCCTATTACACTAAGTATTGGTATGAGTTCAGTTGGAGATACCCTTCAAGAGTCCTATGAAAATGCCAAGGCAGCTATTGATATTGCCCTAGGTAGAGGTGGAGATCAGGCTGTACTAAAGACTGGAAGTACCTTTGAGTTCTTTGGTGGAAAGTCCAAGGCTATGGAGAAAAGAAATAAGGTAAAGGCTAGAGTAATAGGATATGCCCTTAGGCAGTTAATAGATCAGACCGATAGTGTTTTTGTTATGGGACATAAAAACCCTGATATGGATTCATTAGGCTCCGGAATTGGTATATTAAGAGCAATTGAAAATAGGAGCAAAAAAGGATATCTGGTCTTAAGTGGAGAGAATCCATCTATTAAGAATCTGTTAGATAGACTTAAGAAGGAGCAACCAGAGCTTGTTGAAAAGTTTATTACTCCTGAAGAAGCTGCTGATTTAATTAATAAAGATTCCTTAATGGTTTTAGTAGACAATCATAAACCAAGCTTTACAGAGGCACCAGAGCTGTTGGAAGTGGTAGATAAGGTTGTAGTTATTGACCACCATAGAAGGGGTGCAGAATTTATAAAAGATCCGGTTCTTATATACCTAGAACCATATGCATCATCAACAAGTGAGTTGGTAACAGAAGTTCTAACTTATATGAGTGACAATACAAATTTAACAAAAGTTGAGGCAGAAGCCCTACTTGCGGGTATAACTGTAGATACAAAGAACTTTACATTCCAAACAGGTGTCAGAACCTTTGAAGCTGCTTCTCAGCTGAAAAGGGCAGGTGCTGACACAGCAATCGTAAAGAAACTCTTTAGGGATGATATAAATACATTTGTAAATAAAGCTGAGGTTATAAGAACAGCTAAGCTAGTATTTGATACTATAGCAATTGGAAGGCTTGAAGAGGAAATGGAAGATTCAATCCTTATTGCAGCTCAAGCCGCAAATGAACTGCTAAATATTAATAATGTAGAAGCATCTTTTGTACTGGCATTGGTAGATTCAAGGATCCATATTTCTGGTAGGTCCATTGGAAATGTCAGTGTTCAGCTGATACTTGAAAAACTTGGAGGGGGAGGACACCTTACAAGTGCAGGTACTCAGTTAAGTGGAGTTACAATGGATGAAGCTGAAAAATTACTAATTGAAAATATAGAGAAGTACTTAAAGGAAGGAGAAAAAGCATGAAGGTAATATTGTTAAAAGATGTTAAGGGATTAGGTAAGGCTGGAGATTTGGTAAACTCTAAGGATGGTTATGCTAGAAACTATCTATTACCTAAAAATCTTGCCGTTGAAGCTACTGAAATCAATTTAAAGAAATTAGAAGAAAGAAAAAGTGCAGAAGCAGCTAGGATTGCAGAGGAAAAAAGAGAAGCACTTGCGCTAAAGGATAAAATAGAGAAACTTACAATTCAAATAAAAGCAAAAGGTGGAACTGGTGGAAAATTATTTGGTTCAATCACTTCTACTGATATAGCGAATGAATTAAAGAAACAACATAAAATTGATGTAGATAAGAGAAAAATAGAATTAAAGGAAAATATTAAGACTGTTGGATTAACAGAAGTTGAGGTAAAATTATATACAGAGATTTCTGCTAAACTAAAGGTGAATGTAACAATAGAATAGAGGGGGATTAAATGGAAGGTTTTGTTGGTCGTATACCACCACACAGCCTAGAAGCAGAACAATCTGTACTAGGTGCCATGATAGTTAATAAAGAGGCTATAAATACAGCTTTGGAAATAATAAGACCAGATGATTTTTATAAGGAAGCTAATAAAGAAATATATGAAGCTATCATGGTATTATTTAATAAAAATGAACCTGTAGATTTAATCACTCTATCAGAAGAACTAAAGAGAAGAGGCACTCTTGAGAACATTGGAGGAATTACTTATCTTGCCAATCTCTCAAGTAGTATAGCAACTACAGCAAATGTAGAATATTATTGTAAAATTGTTGAGCAAAAATCCATATTAAGAAAGTTAATAAAAACAAGCGATGAAATTATGACTAGTGCATATGAAGATTCTGAGGAAGTCAATGCCATTATAGAAAAGGCAGAAAAAAGAATATTTGACATAACTCAAGGCAGTCATAAACAAGGATTTGCGCCAATAAATGAAGTATTATTAAGTAGTTTTGCTCAAATAGAGGAAAGAGCAGCAAATAAAGGTCAGCTAACAGGTCTTACTACAGGATTTGTTGATTTGGATAATAAACTTTCAGGATTACAAAAATCTGACTTAGTACTAGTAGCTGCAAGACCATCAATGGGTAAAACTGCCTTTGGAATTAATATTTGTACAAATAGTGCATTAAAAGCAAATGCTAAGGTAGCAGTTTTTTCACTGGAGATGTCTAAGGAACAGCTAGTTCAAAGAATTATTAGTTCAACTGCTCACGTTGATTTGCAAAAGATAATTAGCGGAAATTTAGCAGATGATGAATGGTTACAAGTAGTAAATTCAATGGGTCCACTATCACAAATTGGCATTTATATAGATGACACACCAGGAATATCTCTAACAGAGATGAAAGCTAAATGCAGGAAGTTAAAAATAGAAAAGGGGCTTGATTTAGTTTTAGTTGACTACCTTCAATTGATGACACTTGATGGACATAGTGAGAGTAGACAACAAGAAATTTCTGCTATTTCAAGGGGATTAAAGGGACTAGCTAAGGAAATGAACTGCCCTGTAATCGCCCTTTCACAGTTATCCCGTGCTCCAGAGCTAAGATCAGACCATAGGCCTATTTTATCCGACTTAAGGGAGTCTGGAGCAATAGAGCAGGATGCTGACGTTGTAATGTTTTTATATAGAGATGAATATTATAATAGAGATTCTGAAAAGAAAAATATTGGTGAAGTTATTATAGCTAAGCATAGAAATGGACCTACAGGAACGGTAGAATTAGTATGGAAAGGACAATATACTAAATATCTTAATAAAGAAAACTTCCTTACAGAATAGAAACCAATTCACAATGAATACTGTTCCTTGCTGGGGACAAGCAATTTACAATTACACTAGGGTTATCCTTTATAGATTGGATTAAAACTGAAAACCCTAATTTATGTGTGCTGTTTATCCGAGTTATTTCAAATAATTGTAAATTGCGAACCGATAATTGTGAATTAAACTGGGTATACATACTATTGTAAGGAGGATGTATATGATAGATAATAAGATTTTAGATGTCAATGAATCAGTAAAATGGATTGGGATACTAGACCCAGGTTTAGTTACTTTTGACGTTGTAATGGAGACAAAATACGGTACAACTTACAACTCATATTTCATTAATGCTGATAAAAAAGCTATTGTAGAAACATCTAAGGCTACATTTAAAGACACATACCTAGATAAGATAAGTAGAGTTACAAACTTCGAGGATATAGAATATATTATAATGGATCATACAGAGCCTGATCATTCAGGGAATTTAACATTTTTACTTGATAAGGCTCCAAATGCTACAGTAGTAGGAAGTAGATCTGCCATTAACTTTTTAAAGCATATGGTGGATAAGGATTTTAAATCCATGATAGTTAAGGATGGAGACACTCTTAGTTTAGGGAATAAAACTTTGAAGTTTATTTCAGCTCCGTTCTTACACTGGCCAGATACAATGTACACCTATTTGGTAGAGGATAAGATATTATTTACTTGTGACTCCTTTGGATGTCATTATTGTGATGAGAGAATGTTTGATGACCAGGTAGGCGACTTTGATGATGCATTTAAGTATTATTTTGATGTAATACTAAAACCATTTAGTAACTATATGTTAGAGGCCATCGACAAGATTAAGGATTTGGATATAGACATAATAGCACCTGGCCATGGACCAATTCTACGTAGCGATTGGAAAAAATATGTCCAATGGTCAAAGGAGATTTCTTCAGAAACAGAGACTAATTGTAAGGACCTAAGAGTATATATAGCTTATGTATCTGCATATGGCAACACTAAGAAGATGGCTGAGAAGATAGCAGAAGGAATAAAACAAGCAGGAGATATTGAAGTTGTTCTTATGGATATTGAGCATACAGATATAGCTACTATGGAAGAAGAAGTATATAAATCCTGCGGCTTTATAATAGGAAGTCCAACTATAAATCAAAATACTTTATTACCAATATATAAATTAATGGCAGTTATAAACCCTATTAGGGTCAAAGGCAAGCTTGCAGGTGCCTTTGGTTCATATGGATGGAGTGGAGAGGCTGTCAAGATTATACAGGATAACCTAAAAAACTTAAAATTAAAAATTTATAATGAAGATGGGCTTAAAGTAAACTTTATTCCTTACGAAGACTCATATGAAAAAGCTATAGAATATGGGTTAGGATTTGGTAAAAAGCTAATTGAAAATATGAAATAGAACTTCGGAGGTCAACCTCCGAAGTTATTTTTGCAGGAGGTTTTTTATGGAGATAAAAGGACCTAGAGTAATAATCAGACCACTTGAAATAGGAGACGTATTCTTAATGAGAGGATGGGGTAAGCATGACAATCCCTTAATTGCTGATTATAATTTTCCTGATCTGACTGATAGGGAAATTGAAAGATGGTATAAAAAAAAGACCTCATCTTTTAGAAATAAATATTTTGCAATATACAATGAAGAAAATAAGTTTATTGGCTATTTAGGTATGAAGGATATAAAAAGGCTTAGAAAAGAGTCAACTTTAGGCTTAGTATTTGATCCTAATTATGTTAGCAAAAGATATGGTACTGAAACCCTAGAGACCTTTCTAAATTATTACTTCAATGAATTAAATATGAAAAGGATGTATTTAGAGGTGGCTGAGTTTAATGTACGGGCTTATAAATTATATAGAAATATGGGTTTTAAAGAAGATGGATATTATTTAGATTATTTTTTTGACCAAAAATTAGACTTAAATAGCCCATATTTTTTAGAGGTACAATCTTCTTTTGTAATCAATAATAAAAAGATATATAATTATATATATAGAATGAAGTTAGAAAAGGAAGATTTTATTGCAACAAGAATTAGGAGTGGAGAAAATGAGCTTCATACTTGAAACTACAGAAATGGATTTGGGAGATACTCCTATTGAAAATATATTTATAAATGATTATATGCCAATGGCAAATGGTACTTATGTTAAGGTATATTTACTTGGCTTTAAATATGCACATGATAAGGATGAAAAGCTTGAGGTCACAAACAACACCATTGCAAAACATCTAGATATACCTTTAGAAGATGTTTTGAGAGCTTGGGATTTCTGGGAAGAAAAAGGTATTATAGAAAAGAAGGGTGACGACAAAGTAAATTATAAGGTAAAGTTTTTAAATTTAAAACAGCTTTACATAAAGAATAATTATAATATGTTCAACCAGAAAGAGGAGCCAAAAAAAGACCTTAGATATAGCACACAGGATTTAATTGAGGCAAATCAGATGCCAATAATAAACAATATGTTTAATCAGATTGATTATATCATGAGAAGGCAGACCACTCCATCTGAGAAAAAGATGATATTGGAATGGATACATGACTACAATATGAATCCTGATGTAATAGAAAAGGCCTTTTTCTATGCTGTAGAGCAGAAAGGAATAAGAAAAATTAATTACGTGGAGGCTATAATCAGAAATTGGTACGATGAAGGATTGACCAATATAGATGCTGTAATAGAGAATTTCCGTAAGTCAGATGAAAAATATTATAGATATCAAAAAGTTATGAGGGCTCTAGGATTACATAATAGGCCTATAAAGAAAGATGAGAAGGAAATGATCGACAAGTGGTTTGAAGAATATAATTTTTCAATGGATATTGTCCTATTAGGCTGTGAAACGGATAAAAACCCTAAACCTAGTGTAAGCTATGTGAATGGTACACTTAAGAATTGGTTTGAAAGGGGAGTTAAGACAGTAGAGGATATTGAGTTGCTAGATAAGCCTACTGTAATAAAGAAGCCAGTAGTTAATAACCAATATAGAAAGCCTACTGCAAACAAAACTAGATTTCATAATTTTGAACAGAGAACTGATAAATATACATCGGAGGAACTAGAAGCCATAGCTAAGAGAAAAAGAGAAGCTCATAACCAGAAGTTAAAAGGAGAAGCTTAAAATGTATGATGATATAATGAGAGAAGTTTCCGTGGAATATGAGAAAAAAAGAGATAGACAAGAAAGGGAAAAAAGAAAGAGAATTGAATATGTCTATAAAAAGATACCTGCAATTAAACGAATTGATGAAGATATTATGAGGACAAGCATCTCCATGGCAAAGTACATTCTAGGAAATCCTGAAGGGTATAAAGAAGCTGTAGAAAAGGCAAAGAGGACAATCGAATCCTTAAAAATGGAAAAGGCATTTTTACTAACGGAGTGCAATATACCTCCTGACTATATGGAGTTAAAGTATGATTGTGATTGCTGTAAGGATACTGGATATCTTGAAAATGGAGAGAAGTGTAATTGTCTCAAACAGGAACTGGTAAATAGGGCTTATAAAATGTCTAATATAGGGAATGTTCTTAGCAAGGAAAATTTTCAAAATTTCAATATTGAAATCTTTAGCAATGAAAAATTTCCCGGGGAGGAATTAACTCCTAGGGAGAATATGATAGACATTGTAGGTATTGCTGAAGGATTCATAAGTAACTTTGACGAAGCAAATGGGGAGAACTTACTCTTTTACGGAACAACTGGATTAGGCAAGACATATCTATGCAATTGCATTGCAAAGGCATTGTTAGATAAAAATAAAATAGTAATATATCAGACTGCATTTACTATATTAGATATACTTGAAAAGCGTAAATTTGGTAAAGACAATGATGGACTTGGTGATTATCAATATAATTTATTATTTAATGCTGATTTATTAATCATAGATGATTTAGGTACTGAAGTCTCTAATACATTTACAAATGCTGAGATATTTAATATTGTAAATACAAGAATTATATCTAGTAAGAAAACTTTGATATCTACAAACCTTACTCCGAAGGAAATATCAGAAATTTATACAGATAGAGTATTTTCAAGAATATTAGATAAGTTTATCCCTCTGAAATTCTATGGCAAAGACCTAAGATGGGAGTAATATGAAAAAAGCTGCAATTATATAGCAGCTTTTTTTGGGTCTACAGTGTTTATACTTTTTATATTCTTTAAATTAAGTTTTTCTATTACTTTAGTATAGACATTGGTATCTCCTGATGAGTATATTTCTAATGTCCCCACTTCTTTATTACTTAACAAATTATTTTGATAAAGATGTTCTCTAATGGCTTTAGCCTGTTGGAAAGCGGGATTGATTAATTTTAACTCAGGAGCTATATCTAGGAATACGTCTTCCACTATTGGATAATGAGTACAAGCTAAAACTAAATTATATATATCCCCTTTTTCCATCATATTATTTATATGAGTTTGAATTACTTCTCTAGTTTCTGGATCATCAAATTTTCCCGCATCAACGAGACCTGCGAGTGACTTACTACCTTCACCTATAATTCTAATGTCAGGATTTTTTTCTAATAACATTTTTTGATATGTCCCTGTTTTTATTGTAAATTCAGTTCCTATAATTCCAACATTATATGTATCCATTTTAATAATATGGTCTACAGTTGGGCTAATAATGTCTATTATTGGGAAATCGTATTTATCCTTATAAGAATCTATTAACGTAGATATTGTATTACAAGCAATTGCTACTATTTTTACATCCTTGCTCTTCATAAAATCTAGCATGTCCATAGTTAAGGAAAGGATTTCCTCTGCACTTCTATTTCCATAAGGACAGTTCTTATTATCGCCAAAGTAAACGATATCCTCACCTGGCAATTGTTTTTGCAATGCGCTTACAACAGTAAGTCCACCAATACCTGAATCTAAAACTCCTATGCTTTTACTCATATATGTAACCCCCTAGATTAGTTAGATTGCAAATGGTTAAACACACAACTAAAATTAAATTTATTGTATCATATCTGTGACATAAGTCAACAATTACGTATATCCAATGTATATATAATACTTACAAAAATATGAAATCCATCCATCTTTATAAGTTTCTATATCTTCCAATATGATATAATTATCTTAAAAAACAATTATAATTGAGGTGATTGTTTGGATACTATTAAAAGAAGAGAGGCTATTTTAGAGATATTACGAGATATAGATTTACCAGTAAAAGGAACAGAGTTGGCTGAGAAATTTGGAGTTACAAGACAAGTAATAGTACAAGATATTGCAATTTTAAGGGCTAGAGGAATAAATATCCTTGCAACTGCACAAGGTTATATTATACCTAAAAATATAGATCAAAAAAATTTTAAAAAGAAAATAGTATGTAACCATATTGGTATATCTCAAATGGAGGAGGAATTAAATACAATAGTAGATTTAGGTGGTAAAATATTGGACGTTATTGTAGATCATCCCCTATATGGTGAAATAAAAAGTCCATTAAATATAGAATCTAGACATGAAGTAAGTGAATTTATTAAAAGTATCAATTTAACTAATGCAGAGCCTTTATCCTCATTGACTCAGGGACTTCATCTGCATACTATTGAGGTGAAGGATGAAGAAACGTACGAAAGAATCAAAAAGGCTTTAGAGAATAAAAACTATCTTGTTACTGAAGAATAAGAGGTGCAAAATGACTAAGAAAAGTAATAGTGGAATACAAGACTATATTGTAAGGGTCCTAAACGGTATGGCTCACGGATTATTTTCATCTTTGTTAATAGGATTGATTATAAAACAAGTTGGATCTTTACTAGGAGTGCCTATCTTAATTTCCTTTGGTAATATTGCACAAAAATTAATGGGACCTGCCATAGGCGCTGGTGTTGGATATAGTGTTGGTGCACCTGGTTTAGGAATATTTGCATCTGTAGTGGCAGGTACAATTGGGGCAGGTAGCATATCCTTTGATGGTGCAACTGCCATACTTAATACTGGTGAACCAGTAGGGGCTTTTATTGCAGCACTAGCAGGAGCTGAATTTTCAAAAATTATCAGTGGAAAAACCAAGCTAGATATAGTACTAGTACCTAGTTCAACAATTATTGTTGGAGGTCTAGTAGGAAATTACGTTGGACCATATATTACATACTTTATGACCTATATTGGAAATTTCATAAATATGGCAACTGAGCTACATCCTATACCTATGGGAATCATAGTTTCTGTAATAATGGGTATTGTCCTAACGCTTCCTATAAGTTCTGCAGCTTTAGCTATCTCCTTGAAATTATCAGGCCTGGCTGCTGGAGCTGCCACAGTTGGTTGTGCAGCAAATATGATAGGATTTGCAGTAGCATCCTATAGGGAAAATGGAATTGGTGGTCTTATAGCTCAGGGCCTAGGAACTTCAATGCTTCAAATATCCAATATAGTTAGGAATCCATTAATATGGATGCCGGCCATTGTTTCATCAGCAATATTAGGACCAATTTCATCCTATGTTTTTAAGATGACCAGCAATAGTATAGGTGCTGGTATGGGGACTAGCGGTCTTGTTGGTCAATTTGCAATGGTGGATACTATGGGTGCAAGTCCGAGAACCTTTATACTGATATTTCTTATGCATTTTATTCTTCCAGCAGTAATATCTTATTCTGTATCTGAATGGATGAGAAATAGAGGCTTAATTAAAAATGGCGATATGAAGATTTGATGGTATTTTATGGGCAATAAATTATGAGAATTTTTATCAATATCACTTTGTTAGCAGGTGAAGAATTAATTAAACATATGGAGGATTTAATAACTAACTTTTATGCAATAACAAACCAAAGCAGTGTAAATTCATTGAAAAACAATGATTTATTTACTTGACTTCAGTATAATTTATGCTATAATTAGGTTAATATTTTTTCACGTAAATTAAATATAAAGCTGAGAAGGGAAGTAGTAAATAATTAAGCTTTTAAGAGAGTCAGTGGGTGGTGTGAACTGATAAGTCTTGTTATTGAATCCGTCCCAGAGCTATTATTCTTTGAGTGAGCCTTTTTAGGCTAACTAGGGTGGCAACGCGGGTTAACTCTCGTCCCTTGATTTAGGGACGGGAGTTTTTTAATTAGCTAACCAATTTGTAAGTGATTAATCCAACAAATTGATGGTTGTTTTTATGCAATGAGCAACAAATTTATGTGGTTCCTATAATTGTGAACTTAGAATTGTGAAAATTGTGTAGTAAAGAATAGGAGGTTTTAGAATGTTAGATATTAAGAGAATTAGAACAAATCCAGATGAAGTTGTTAATGCCCTTAAGAAAAGACATGGAGATTTTCCAATAGACAAGGTACTTGAATTAGATGAAAAGAGAAGAAATTTACTAGTTCAAGTAGAGGAGATGAAGGCTGAGCAAAATAGAGCTTCAAAGGAGGTTCCTAAGCTTAAAAAGGAAGGTAAGGATACAACTGAATTATTTGCTCGTATGAAAGAGTTATCAGAAAAGACAAAAGAATTAGATGCTGAGGTAAAAAACATTGATGTAGAGTTAAGAAATTATTTGTTACAGATTCCAAATACTCCTCATGAATCAGTAGTAGAGGGTAAAAGTGATGAAGATAATGTTGAAGTAAGAAGATGGGGTGCACCTAGGGAGTTTAAATTTGAACCAAAGGCTCATTGGGATATAGGTACAGCTTTAGATATATTGGATTTTGAAAGAGCAGCAAAAATTTCAGGAGCTAGGTTTAGTGTATTTAAAGGCTATGGAGCAAAACTTGAAAGAGCAATTATCCAATTTATGCTTGATGTCCACACTAATGAACATGGATATACTGAAATTTCACCTCCATTTATGGTAAATAGAGATAGTATGATTGGAACTGGACAATTACCAAAGTTTGCTGAGGATATGTTCCATGTACCTGCAAAAGATTTCTTCTTAGTTCCAACTGCAGAGGTTCCTTTAACTAACCTATTAAGAGATGAAATTATAGATGAAAGTCAATTACCTATTTATTATACAGCTTATACACCATGCTTTAGAGCTGAGGCCGGATCTGCTGGTAGAGATACTAGAGGACTAATAAGAAATCACCAATTTGATAAGGTAGAAATGGTTAAATTTGCAAAACCAGAAAATTCATACGATGAATTAGAATCATTAACCAAGAATGCAGAAGCTATTCTTCAAAAGTTAGGTATACCTTATAGAGTAGTCATGTTAAGTACTGGAGACTTAGGTTTCTCATCAGCTAAAACATATGATGTAGAAGTTTGGTTGCCAAGCTACGGAAGATATGTTGAGATATCAAGCTGTAGTAACTTTGAAGACTTCCAAGCTAGACGTGCTAATTTAAGATACAGAAATGCAAGTGGAAAGGTTGAATACCTTCATACTTTAAATGGTTCAGGATTAGCTGTAGGAAGAACATTTGCTGCTATTCTTGAAAATTATCAACAAGAAGATGGCTCTGTAGTAGTACCTGAGGCCCTAAGAAAATACTTAGGAGGACTAGAAGTAATAAAATAATTAAATCTGAAAAATGAATTAAATGCCAACAGAAATTTCTGTTGGCATAATTTTTCGACAAACAAAGACAGTTTATTTATTTGCTTTATAGTATAATAGTAATAAGATATTCCGACATTTAATTAATCACATCAAGAATGAGTATCTAATGTAATTAATTAAAATTAGGAGGGATTATTTTGAAGAAAAAAGCGTTATCAACAATGATGGTATTAGTGATGGTTATGTCATTACTAGCAGGTTGTAGTGGTGGCGGATCTACTACTACAGGAGGCAAAAACGTATTTGTTAATATTGCAACTGGTGGTACCGGTGGTACATATTATCCACTTGGTGGAGCAATGGCTAAAATATTTAATGAACACATAGAAGGAGTAACTGCTAACGCTCAATCTACTGGTGCTTCAGTTGAAAATATCGGGCTAGTATCTTCAGGAGAAACAGAAGTAGCATTTGTACAAAATGACGTAACATACTACGCTTGGACTGGAACTGAGTCTTTTGCTGACAAAGATAAAATTACTAATATTCGTGGTATGGCAATGCTTTATCCAGAAGTTGTTCAAATAATCGCAACTAAAGATTCAGGTATTAAATCAGTTGAAGACTTAAAAGGTAAAAAAGTTGCAGTAGGAGCTCCTGGATCTGGTACAGAAGTTAACGCTAGACAAATATTAGCTGAACATAATATTACTTATAATGATTTGGGTAAAGCAGATTATCTATCATTTGCTGAGGCAGCTGACCAATTAAAGGATAAACAGATTGACGCTGCATTTGTCACTGCAGCTGTTCCAACTTCAGCTGTTACTGAAGTAACTCAAACTGCGGATATAGTTGTTGTACCTGTTGAATCATCAAAGATTTCATCATTAATCGAGAAATATCCATTCTACACAGAAGTTACTATACCTGCAAATAGCTATAAAGGACAAACTACAGACGTTATAACTCCAGCAGTAATGGCAATGTTAGTTGTACCAGAAGATTTAGATGAAGATTTGGTATATAATATGACAAAACAACTGTTTGAACAAAGACAAGTAATTATAGATACCCATGATAGAGGAAATGACATTAAATTAGAAACTGCACTAGCTGGTATGCCTATAGATGTTCACCCTGGTGCTCAACGTTATTACAATGAAAAAGGCGTTAAATAAATATAGTTTTAATGGAGAAGGTATTGGTTTACTCAATACCTTCCCTAATATATTTAAAATAATTTTACTACCATTATTGATTTCATTTATATTATTAAACTTAATACCTATTGATGTACTAATAGCTAGGGATTTTAGAAATAATCAGTATTTAAAGTCATGGAAAATCTCCGATGGGGAAATTTTTACAATAGCATATACACATTCTGTAGAACTAACAAAAGTATCTGAAATATATCAAATAGAAAACGGAAGGATCAAACTTACAGATACATATTTTAAATCATATGGAGCAGGGCTTCCTGCAACAACAGAGTATAAGTTTGAAGTTACAGAAGATGGCTTTAGGATATATGATATAAATGAAGTTGTGGAGAACTTAGTTTATAGAACCGGAGCAGTAAGAGCAAATCATTCTATATTGATTAATGGGAAAGAGTACAAGTTTCTTGATTTTAGTCAACCTAGGGAAGGCGTAAAGCTAGAATGCGATAAAATATCCGCATTTAAGTATTTCACGAGGGAGGGCTTAAAATGGCTGATAGAAAAAATATTACTGAATCCGATGTCGCATTAGATGTCGACAAACTTATGGAGGAGTTTGACAAGGAGACATCTAGTTTAAGAAAGTTAAAGGGTAATGTAGGGAAAATAGCTGCTATTATAGCAATTTTGATGTCTATATTCCATCTTTGGACAGCTGGCTTTGGTACACTGTTGTCAGCAAAACAAAGATCCTTACACGTTATTTTTGCTTTTGTTTTAGGTTTTCTATTCTATCCTGGAAGCAGTAAATCTAAAAAAGACAAGGTTTCACCTTTAGATTATGTGTTCATCGGATTAGTAGTTGTAGTATTTGGCTATTTATTTGTGTTTAATGAACAGATTGCTCTAAAGGCAGGTAGTGTAAGTAGTATAGACCTTATATTTGGTATATTAGCAATTTTGTTAACTTTGGAAATTGCTAGAAGAGTAGTAGGTGCAGCTCTTCCAATAGTTGCAATTATTTTCTTAGCATATGCTTACTTTGGTCCATATTTACCAGGTCTACTAGCTCATAGAGGTTTTTCTATAGAGAGAATTGTATCCCATATGTATTTAGGACTTGAAGGGATAATGGGCATTCCTCTAGGTGTATCTTCAACCTTTGTATTTATGTTTATATTATTTGGAGCAGTTCTTGATAAAACAGGCGTAGGTAAGTTTTTCATAGATATAGCCTATGCATTAACGGGACACTTTAAAAGTGGTCCTGCAATGACTGCAGTAGTAGCAAGTGGATTTATGGGCTCCATATCAGGAAGTTCTGTTGCAAATACAGTAACAACTGGAGCATTTACTATTCCACTAATGAAAAGATGTGGATATAAGCCACACTTTGCAGGGGCTGTAGAGGCTACTGCTTCAACTGGAGGACAAATAATGCCACCAGTAATGGGTGCTGCGGCATTTATAATGGCAGAATTTACTGGTATACCATATAATAAAATAATTATTGCAGCAGCAATACCAGCCTTGCTATACTATTTTGCAGTAGGTACAATGGTACATTTAGAAGCTTCAAAACTAGGCTTAAAGGGACTTCCGAAAGAAGAGCTTCCTAATCCAGGAAAAATTATGAGAAAAGATGGATATATGATTTTACCTTTGGTAATAATAGTGTTCTTCTTGCTTGGTGGGTATACGCCTTTAAAATCTGCATTCTATGCAATTCTGTTTAGTGTTGCTATAGGGTTGATAGCTTCGTTTGCAAAGAAAGATAAATCATTTGGATTAAAAGAAATATTGGCTGCTCTTGAATCAGGGGCAAAGGGTGCTGTTGGTGTGGCATGTGCATGTGCATGTGCAGGTATGATAGTAGGAGTAGTTACACTTACAGGTTTAGGACTAAGAGTAGCTGAATTAATAGTAAGTGTAGCTGGTGGAAATCTACTTTTAACATTATTATTCACAATGTGTGCGTCAATAATTCTTGGTATGGGACTTCCTACTACTGCTAAATATATTGTACTTGCTACAATGGCTGTTCCTGCTTTGACTAAGTTAAATGTAAATTTAATGGCAGCTCACTTGTTTATATTGTATTTTGGTGTTGTAGCTGACATTACACCTCCAGTAGCATTGGCTGCATATGCAGGTGCTGGAATAGCAGGGGCAAACTCTATGAAAACAGGTTTCCAAGCTGTTAAATTAGCCCTAGCCGCATTTATAGTTCCGTATATATTTGCTATGGATCCAACTTTAATTCTTGTAAGAGATATTGTAGGTACAGATATACAATTTGTATCAGTTTTAAAAGCATTACCTATTATTTTATCAGCTATCTTAGGGATTGTATGTCTTGGTAGTGCAGTGGAAGGATACTTAATTGACACCTGTAAGGTTTATGAAAGAATTCCGATGGGAATAGCTGCGTTATTACTTTTAAAACCAGGTACAATTACAGATGCTATTGGACTTATTGTACTAATAGGAGTATACTTGTTACAAAAACAAAGAATAAAGAGTAAAAATCTTGCAGTTTAGTCATAGAAGGTAAAGATGCGTGTTTCTATATTCTAATGAACCACGCATCTTAATTTTTTAAATAATATAATTTAAAAATTATTAAACTGACTACTATGAATTTTTATTGACCTTCTATTTGTCTTTTTTTATATTACTTAAATACCTGTAAATTGTAGCTTCAGAGCTATGAAGGAGCTTAGCGACCACCTGTACACTATCTTTTAATTTAAAAAATCCCTTATTATTTAAAGCCTTTACTATATTCATTTTTTCATCCTTAGTTAATCTATCTGGTGGTATGGAGTTTCCTTGAAGTATAGCTTCAATATTGGCTTTTGCTACATCTATAATATTTGGACTTTGTATCTCTGTATCATTAAAAGGCTGAATTTCGTCAATAGCCTCAAAGTTTGTTTTACCTATTAATTCATGAGGATGGCAAAGTTCCATAATTTGCTTGCTTAGTTCCGAATACTTAGAATCATCAAAGTTTATACAAAGGACTCCTATTAGTTCATTATTATTATCTTTAATATATAGGGTAGAAGACCTTAACAGCTTATTTGTTATACCCGATAAAGAGTTAAAATTAGTTTCAAAATCTTTCCTAAGATATTCTTTCTTTTCTATTGATTCCTTAATTTTAGAGGATAGAGGAGAACCGAGCCCTCTTCCTGTTATGTGGCTATTTGCAATAGCAATTATGGAGTCTTTATTGCCTCTGACATCGTGTAAAACGATTTCATAATCCGGCCCAAGAGTTAATCCTAAAAATTCTACTAATTTTATATATTGATTAAGTATATTCATATTTTTCCTCCTGCATTAATGTAAGAATAGTATAATTCAAAATTCTAAAAATGTAAATATATTATCTTAATAATAAAATATTATCACTATTACAATTTAAAATCACTAATATATGGAATTATAACCATTAAAATAAATAAAATTTTAATAATTTCTTATTATTGTAAATATTTTATTAATATGCTATTATGATATTAATAAAAAAATATTAAAGGAGGTTGTTTTAATGGCAATAAAGTACATACCAGAACCATTTAGAATTAAAATGGTTGAAACAATCAAAGTACTAAACAGAGAAGAAAGAGAAGAAAAGATTAAAGAAGCAAAATATAATCTTTTTAATCTTAAATCGGAAGACGTTTACATTGACTTATTAACAGATAGCGGCACAAATGCAATGAGTTCAGATCAATGGTCAGGTGTAATGCGCGGGGATGAGGCATATGCTGGTGCTAAGAGCTACTTTAATCTAGTAAACGCTGGAAAAGATATATTTAACTATGAATTTATTCAACCAGTTCACCAAGGACGTGCTGCAGAAAAAGTATTATTTCCATTATTACTAAGTAAAGGAAAATATGCGATTTCAAATATGTTCTTTGATACAACAAGAGCACACGTAGAATTAGCTGGGGCAAGAGCAATTGACTGTGTAGTAGAAGAAGCTAAGGATCCAATGATGAAAGCTCCTTTCAAAGGAAATATGGATGTTGAGAAGTTAGAAAAAACTATAAATGAATTAGGCAAGGAAAATGTAGGATTAGTTGTAATGACTATAACTAATAACTCTGCAGGTGGACAACCTGTATCCGTACAAAATATGAGAGATGTTGCTGCTATATGTAAGAAATATGGTATCCATTTGAATATAGATGCGGCTAGATTCTCTGAAAACGCTTACTTTGTTAAGCAAAGAGAAGAGGAATTTAAGGACTCGAGTATTAAAGATATAACTAGAGAGATGTTCAGCTATGCAGATAGCTTTACTATGAGTGCTAAAAAAGATGCTATAGTAAATATGGGTGGACTTATAGGAATAAAAGATAATGAAGAATTATATATGAAAGTTAAGGCAAACTGTATTTCCTATGAAGGATTTACAACTTATGGTGGTCTTTCAGGAAGAGATCTAGAAGCTTTGGCAATAGGTTTATATGAAGGTCAAGATGAAGATTTCCTTAGATATAGAATAGGACAGTTAGAGTATTTAGCTGCCAAATTAGATGATGCAGGTATAGCGTATCAATCACCTGTAGGAGGACATGGATTATTTATAGATGCTAAGGCTATGTTCCCACACATTCCATATTATGAATTCCCAGCTCAAGCACTAGCTATAGAATTATATAAAGAAGCTGGAATTAGAACATGTGATATAGGTTCTTATATGTTAGGAAATGATCCTGATACAGGAGAACAATTACAAGCTGATTTTGAATTTACAAGACTTGCTATTCCAAGAAGAGTATATACTCAAGCTCATTTTGATGTAATGGCAGATGCACTTATAGCAATTAAGGAGAGGGCAAGTAGTGTTAAGGGATATAGAATAACTTGGGAGCCACCTATACTACGTCACTTCCAAGCACACTTAGAGCCAATTGATTAAAATATAAAAGTTGTCACCTAGGTTTTAGCATAAAACAAATATCAGAGGGATCCTATGGACCCCTTCTGATATAATGTTGCATATAAAACAATAATGAGGTGAAATTAATGGATGATAAAAAAGTAGTTAATTTAGAAAACCAACGAGACACCTTTAATTCTAAATTTGGATTTATTTTAGCATGTGTAGGATCAGCAGTAGGTATGGGGAATATCTGGCTATTTCCATACAGAGTTGGACAGTTTGGAGGTTTTGCATTTTTAATTCCATATTGGATTTGGGTAATATTATTAGGATTTTCAGGTGTTATAGGGGAAATGGCTTTTGGTAGAGCTATGCAATCAGGTCCTCTAGGTGCTTGCAAGAAAGCAATGGAGAGACGTGGTAAAAAACATGGAGATTTAATAGGCCTTATACCAGTTATTGGATCCCTTGGCATTGCAATTGGTTATGCAGTTGTTGTTGGTTGGATCATTAGATTCTTAGTTGGTTCGCTAACAGGAGCAATGATAAGTGCTCCAGACAGTGGTGCGTATTTTGGACAAATAGCAGGTCCTTTTGGAAGTTTACCATGGCATATTATTGGACTAATACTAACATTTATAGTAATGAATGCAGGTATATCTGAAGGAATAGAAAAGGTAAATAAAGTAATGATGCCATTATTCTTTGCTCTATTCTTGATATTAGCAGTAAGAGTTGCATTTTTACCAGGTTCACAAGCAGGATATGAATTTATGTTTAATGCAGATTGGTCAGCATTAGGAAATCCAAAGGTTTGGATTTATGCACTAGGCCAAGCATTTTTCTCGCTTTCACTTGCTGGTTCAGGTACGGTTGTTTATGGAAGTTATTTAAAGAAGGATGTAGATGTAATAAGTTCAGCAAAATATATAGCAATATTTGATACAATAGCTGCAATGATAGCCTCCTTAGTTATATTGCCAGCAGTATTCGCATTTGGAATGGACCCAAGTGCTGGACCTCCATTAATGTTTATAACAATGCCTGAGATATTCAAGCAAATGCCAGGTGGAGGATTATTTGCTATTATTTTCTTCATAGCAGTATTCTTTGCTGGAATAACATCCCTTGTTAACTTATTTGAAACACCAATAGAGGCATTACAATCAAGATTTAATTTCTCAAGATTTAAGGCAGTTGCAACAATTGCTGCAATTGCAATAGGCGTAGGAGTATTTATTGAAAGCGGAGATACAATTGGAGTATGGATGGACTTTGTAAGTATTTATATTATTCCATTAGGTGCGATTGTGGCTGCAGTAATGTTCTATTGGGTATGTGGAAAAGGATTTGCTACTGAGCAGATCCAAATAGGAAGGGAAAAAACTGTATGGCCTTGGATAGAGCCACTTGGCAAGTATGTATTATGTGGAGTATCTATATTTGTATATATTGCTGGGATATTATTAGGAGGAATTGGCTAATAAATAGAATAGATTAAAAAAGGAGCTATAAGCTCCTTTTTTAATGCAAATTATTTGTTACATATCTCATAATATAGTAAAATATTGTTAATATTAATAGTAAATATTATCTTTTCTAGGATGTGTTAATATGAGAAAAAAGCTTAGTTTAATATTAATATTAGTACTTATATCCCAATTTTTATTAGGTTGTTCAAACAGTATAGCATTAGTTACAGATGAACTCAATTTAAATGAGCAAGACATTAATAGCTATGTTATTGAAGTAATTTTGGATTCTCATAATAAATCATATACATCTAAACAGACTACTACATATATAAATAATTCCGAGGATATCTTAGATGAAATATATTTTCACCTATATTCAAATGCTTATAAGACCTTAGAAAATGCTCCAATATTATTTAATAGATTTAGTAAAGATCCAAAAAGCTATAAAGAAGGCTATATAGATATACTTAAAATTAGCAATGAAAATGAAGATCTTAATTTTATAATAATGGGTGAAGATGAAACCATATTAAAAGTAGAGTTAAATAATTCTCTTAAGCCAAAAGAGAGTATAGATATTTATATGGAGTATATTGCAAAGTTACCGTCAATAGGTGATAGATTTGGCTATGGTCTAAGAACTATGAATTTTGGGAATTGGTACCCTATAGCTTGCGTATATGAAGATACAGGATGGAACTTAGAACCTTATTACAAAATAGGGGATCCCTTCTACTCTGAAGTAGCTAATTACAATGTTAGAATTATTACGGATAAGGATATTGTAGTTGCTTCGAGTGGCAATATCCTATCAGAAGCAATAGAAAAAGATAAAAAAATATACGATATAGAAGCAAAGTTGATGAGGGACTTTGCATGGGTAGCCAGTAAAGACTTTAAGATAAAGAAGGAAAAGGTAGATAGCACAGAAATCAAACTGTACTATTTAGATACAAAAAATGCTACAATTAAGCATAGCTTAAAAGCTGGAGTAAATGCCATAAGAACATTTAATAAAATATTTGGAAAATATCCTTATAATCAATATAGTATAGTTATGACAGAATTTCCTTCTGGAATGGAGTATCCTGGAATCGTATTTATCAGCAATGATTATTTTGTATATGACCGAAGAGATATGCTTGAGATTGTAATTGTTCATGAAACAGCCCATCAATGGTGGTATGGTTTAGTTGGGAACAATCAAGTAGCAGAAGCATGGTTAGATGAATCTTTAGCCACTTATTCTGAATACATTTATTTTAATGATGTATATGGAAATGATAAGGGTGTTGATTATCTAAATAGGAACGTCTTGGATGGGTATGAGTATGGGCTTAGATATATAGGAGAAGATACTAGGGTAAATAAACATCTAAAGGATTTTGTAGGCTGGGATGATTATGGAATTTTGGTATATACAAAGGGTGCAGTATTTATAAATGTATTAAAAAACGAATTTGGTGAGGAAACATTATATAAAATATTAAGTGAATACTATAACCAATATAAATTTAAAAATGCTACTACAGAGGATTTTATTAAAATATGTAATTTAATAATAGGAGAAGATATAACAAATATAGTAAACCAATGGATTAATTAAAAAAGGGAGTCTAAGCTCCCCTTTTATATTATTATATTATCTATCTAGATTAAAAACAGTCAGTAAATAATATAACTAATAATAAGAAGAAAAATAATAAGCTAGTATCGGTATCATTACGTCTTCTAGAATTACTCATTTTTATACCTCCTAGTAATATAAATATGTGTAATACATTATATTGTTAAGAGTGTTATTTTGTTACAAACTACAAGGGATTTTCCAATATATAAACAGTTAGGTCCAAGGGGGAGTTATTAATGAAAAAACGTCTACTTATTTTTTTAATTTTATTAGCCCTACTAACAAATAGCATAGCATTTGGATTCAGTGGCTATGAGAATAAGGTAAAAGCCTATCTCCTTGGTGATTATGAAACAGGTGAAATATTAGAAAGCTATAATATTGATACTCCTGTAGAAATTGCAAGTATAAGTAAATTGCTTTCATATTTTGTTATTATGGATGAAATAAAAAAAGGTACTATGAGCTTAAATGACAAGATTATTATTGATAAAGATACAGCAAGTATTACCGGTAGTAGCTATAATTTGAAGGCAGGGGAAATCTATACTGTAGAAAAGCTGTTAAAAGCAGCTATTGTAATATCAGGAAATGACGCAACCTATGCATTAGCAAAGCATGTGGCAGGCTCAGAAGCTGAATTTGTAAACCTTATGAGAAAAAAAGCTAAAAGCCTAGGATTAAGTAATTATGAAATATATAATTGTTCAGGACTTCCTGTAAATAATAATGGCTTGCAAAATAAGATGACCACAAGGGATATTTTTAAATTAACTAGGGAATTATTAGATACCCATCCTGAGGTTTTAGAACTATCAAAAATACCCTTTATAAGCGAACCTACAAGAAATTTCTTGGAGATGAATACAAATCCTTTATTAAAAGTATTTGATGGAATAGACGGCCTAAAAACAGGATATACTGGTAAAGCTGGATATTGCTTTGTAGCCACATTGAACATTGAAGGAGAGCCTAGAGAAACAGAAAATCTTAAGCTTATTGGTATTGTTATGGGATCAAGTTCCTATGATGAAAGAACAGAGGTTAGTAGAGCATTACTTCAGTATGGAAAAGAAAATTATTCTAAGAAGGTTTTTCTACATAAAGAGCTACCTCTTAAAACAATAGAAGTTATCAATGGTGAACCATCTGAAATAAAGATATATCCTGAAGAAAATTTTTCTAAGCTCATCAATAAAAAATATAACTACGATGTTGAAATCAATATAGATAATTTAGAACCTCCCATAAATGAATTTACTAAGCTTGGCAGAGTCACCATATTAGAAAATAATAAACCTATTTTTACTACAAATATATTAAATAAGGATAGAGTAGAAAAATTGGATGTATTCAAAATAATATTTAAGTTTTATGAGTATTTATTCAGAGAAGAAGAGCTATTATTTAGGTCTAAATAAGTTTGACAAATTGACAATTAGGCTAAATTAATGTAAAATAATAGAGTATGAACTAGCGCCCGTAGCTCAGTGGATAGAGCGGTGCCCTCCTAAGGCATGTGCGGAGGTTCGACTCCTCTCGGGTGCGCCATTCTAATTTTGGTGATCTTATGGATGAATATTATATGAATGAGGCTATAAAAGAAGCATGTATCTGCACCTATGAAGTTCCAGTAGGTGCAATTATTGTACATGAAGGTAAAATTATCGGTAGAGGGCACAATCTTATAGAGACCTCAAATGACCCTACAACTCATGCTGAAATAATAGCCATAAGACAGGCTAGTAGCTATCTTAATAGTTGGAGGCTTTTAGATTGCACCATGTATGTTACTTTAGAGCCTTGTGCAATGTGTGCTGGAGCTATAGTTAACTCTAGGATAAAAAGACTAGTGATAGGTGCTATGGATGACAAAAGAGGATGCTGTGGTTCAGTGGAGGATTTGGTACGTCATCCTAAATTTAACCATAGAGTAGATTTAACCATTGGTGTATTAGAAAAAGAGTGCAGCAAGTTATTAAAAGACTTTTTTAAAAATCTAAGGAGGGACAAAGGGACAGGAACCTTGTCCCACAAATAAACTGGGACAAGGTTCCTGTCCTTTTGTCCTAAACGTGGAGAGATGTCCGAGCTGGCTTATGGTGGCGGTCTCGAAAACCGTTGTGCGGGTAATACCCGTACCGAGGGTTCAAATCCCTCTCTCTCCGCCAAAGTACAAAACCCGAGAATTCTCTCGGGTTTTATTATTTTAAGGGTATGAATTGTTTGATTACTGATGTTTTTTCAATAGCATATCTCTAATATTCCATAGATCATGGGATAGGTCAACTGCATATTCATGAGGCTTTTCAAATCTCTTTACTTCGTCCCATAGTGTGTCTATTTGATCAGCGCAATATTCTCTTAGTTGATGAACATCAGGGCTCTGATAAATTGGAGCTCCATTTTCAAATATTTTGATTAATAGTTTTCTTGCATAGAAATTTTCTACAGTCTTTCTTTTCCAAGTATAAAGTGGGTGGAAAATCTCATAAGGTTTATTATCATCTATTACTTCATCATGTAATGTAACAACATCAGCAATAGCCTTGTTTGTATTTCTATCATATAATCTATAAATTTGTTTAAATCCAGGAGTTGTAATTTTACCTACATTTTCGCTTACTTTAATTTTTGGAATAATCTTACCATTTTCTTCAACAGCAGTCAGCTTATATACACCACCAAAGACTGGCTCAGATTTTGCTGTTATTAACCTTTCGCCAACTCCAAATGAATCAACCTTTGCACCTTGATTCAATAATTCTCTTATAATATATTCATCTAAACTGCTTGAAACTAAAATTTTGCAATCACTAAATCCTGCTTCATCTAACATCTTACGTGCTTCTTTTGATAGATATGCAAGGTCACCGCTGTCTATTCTTATTCCCACTGGCCTAAAACCAGCTGGAACAACTACCTCATTAAAGCACTTAATTGCGTTAGGTACACCTTCTTTTAGGACATTATATGTATCAACTAATAATACACAATTATCAGGGTATACTTTAGCGTAAGCCTTAAAGGCTTCTAACTCACTATCAAACATCTGAACCCAGCTATGAGCCATAGTTCCTAATGCTGGCACATCAAAGTCCCTATCAACTATTGTATTAGCAGTTCCTATACATCCTGCTATATATGCAGCTCTTGCACCAAGAATGGCAGCCTCATAACCTTGAGCTCTACGTGAACCAAATTCCATAACCGCTCTTCCATTTGAAGCTCGTACTATTCTGTTAGCTTTTGTGGCAATTAAGGATTGGTGGTTAATAGTTAACAATATCATAGTTTCAACTAGCTGAGCTTGAACTACTGGACCTCTCACTATTACCAAGGGTTCCTGTGGGAAAATTGGAGTTCCTTCAGGTATAGCCCATACATCACAGGTAAATTGAAAGTTTCTAAGATAATCAAGAAATTTTTCGCTAAATATTTTCTTGCTTCTAAAA
>JAKELU010000001.1:340773-477239 GCA_022760735.1 Firmicutes bacterium FC7 | reverse complement strand
CCTGCCATAATAGCATAGCCGCCTTTATCTGGAATTGATCTAAAGTACATATCGAAATAAGCTATCTTATCACCAATTCCATTTTCTAGGTAACCGTTTGCCATGGTGAATTCATAATAGTCTGCAAGCATGGTAAGATTACGTCTATCTTTCCAATCTAGTTTATTCATCCCATTACTCCTTTGTTATGAAATATTAAAATAATTATAACCTTAAACTTGAAATATTACAACATAGACAAAAAATATAGAAGGGCAACTTTCTTAACTTTAGAAAATTACCCTTCATTTAAAGTAGAATTGTGTACAGCTAGCCCAACAAGAACTTTTTGGCTCAATCACCTTTTCCAATAACTTGCGACACTCCTTTTTAAATTAAATAGAAATCGATCCTATTAATTTAATGAGATATTCAATTTTCAACACTAATTTTAATATTAAATTTTTACTACTTTTAATTCAACTTTTTTCTCAAGATACTTTACTTCGTGTAGCTTTTCCAGTTTTTCAAACTACTAATCAACTAAATTTACAAATTGAATTTTAGTTGGGCGTAGCTGCCACAATTCTAACTGTTGGCAATAGTAATTTAACAAACTAATTCGTTAATCTACTATTGTATACATATTATACCCAAAAAATGATTTTTAAACATATAAATTCAAAAATTTACAAAAAAATAAATTATAAATTTTTAAGTTTAAATATATAAAGTAGAAAAGAAAAACTAACTGGCTATTTAAGTTATTTATATAGCCAGTTAGTTCTATTATCTTAATTATTTAAAAGTCTTTCACCTTTAGGGCTAATACTATAGGTCTTGATTGGAACTATTCTACAGTTTGATACGGTGCATCCACTACATTTGCTTTGACAGGTAGGGGATCCGAGATCTTCTTTAATGTATCCCATTCTGACTAATTGAGATGTAAGATCATCAACCATTTCTTCAGAGACATTTAAATTTTTAGCAATAAGAGCTTTTGAATATATTCTTGAGCTCTTTATTTCCATCAAAACTTCTTTTAACATATGGTCACTTCCTTAAAATCCTAGTAGGCTCCCTATTTGATATACTAAAACAGATAATATCCATGCAATAACAAATGGATAAATTGCAATAAAAGCAGCCCATTTAAAGGATTTAGTTTCATGTTTTACAGTTGCGATAGTAGCAGCGCAAGGAGTATATAGTAATACCATTATCATAAAGGATACTGCAGTTAGTGGTGTAAATACACCTTGTATAGCATAGATTAGCTCAGAGCCTTCGCTAACACCTGCATATACCATACCTAAAATAGCAACAACCGCTTCTTTAGCTGCAATACCAGCAAATAAACTTACTGATGCTTGCCAAGTACCAAAGCCAGCTGGTGCAAATATAGGTGCAATCAAGGTTCCTATTTGACCAAGTAAGCTTTCTTGGCTATATGGTTCAACTCCCATTGGGAATACAGATAATATCCATAGAAGAGTTACCACAGCAAATATTACTGTTCCAGCTCTCTTTAGGAAATCCCATACCTTATCCCACATATCTAAAATTACACTTCTCATTGAAGGCAGTCTATAAGGTGGAAGTTCCATTATAAAGTGGGAAGATTCTCCTTTAAAAAGTGTTTTGCTAAAGATTTTTCCCATTATCAATGCAACTAAAATTCCGATTGCGTAAAGAATAAATAAAACTAAACCACCATTTTTTTCAAAGAATGCAGCAATAAAGACTAAATATATTGGTATTCTAGCACCACATGACATAAATGGATTAATAAGTAGTGCAATCATCCTATCTTTTTTGTTTTCAAGCGTACGAGTTGACATTATTCCAGGTACATTACAACCAAAACCAACTATCATGGATATAAAGGTCTTTCCATGAAGACCTAAGGCTCTCATCAAGCCGTCCATTACATAAGCTGCTCTGGCCATATATCCTGTATCCTCAAGAATACCTAGGAAAAAATACAGAGTCATTATAAGAGGAACGAATACAACAACCGCTCCAACACCACCAATTACACCATCTATTATAAATGATATTAGCCAGTCAGGTGCTTGAAGGTTTACTAATAGATCAGATGTAACATTACCTAATGATTCGATCCAACCTTCAACAATACCACCTAACATATCTGATCCAATTACAAATGTAAACTGAAATACTAAATACATTATAATTGCAAATATCGGAATGCCTAAATACTTATTTGTAACTATCTTATCAATTTTATCAGTAATAGTAACAACTGATTCTTTAGGTTTTTTAACGCTTTTACTAACTATTTTTCCGATAAAGTCATATCTTCTATCCACGATTTCAAGTTCATAGTCGATAGCCTTATCTCCAAGGGATATAAGTCTTTCCTTAACTTCCTTTTTGGCCTCTAATTGGTCAAGGATATCCTTGTCGCCTTCAAGGGCTTTAATAGCTATCCAATCCTTTGGATATTCAAGAGTTGAATCTTTTAATAAGTCTTTTAATATTTCTATTTCCTTATCAATATCTTCTCCATAGCTTATTTTATTTTCGATAGATAAATCTTCATTAATTGCATTTACTGCTTTTTCAATTAGCTCTTCAATCCCTTGTCTTTTAGCTGCTATAGTAGCAACAACAGGGACTCCTATTGCTTTTGATAGATCTTCTAAATTGATTTCTATCTTCTTTAATTTAGCTTCGTCCATCATATTAAGAGCTATTACTACCTTAACACCCATCTCTAATAGCTGTGTAGTTAAGTAAAGATTTCTTTCAATATTGGTAGCATCTACTACGTTTATTACCACATCTGGATTTCCCTTAACAATAAAATCTCTAGCTACCTTTTCATCCTCAGAAAAAGCTCCTAAGCTATATGTACCTGGTAGGTCAACAATATTATATACCGTTCCGTTAAATTTTAATTTGCCTTCTTTCTTTTCTACAGTAACTCCTGGCCAGTTTCCAACATGTTGATTAGATCCCGTTAGGACATTAAACAAAGTTGTTTTTCCGCTATTAGGGTTACCAACTAAAGCGATTGTGTTCACTTATTTGCACTTCCTTTCTAAACTGATAATTGTTATCAATGAACACCAAAAAAATAATTATTTTTGAACATATATTTTACTACAAAGCCCTCTTCCTAAAGCAAGTTTATTTCCCGATAGACTTAGTATGATAGGACCAATGTCATTCTTTACTATTTTAACCTTTGTGCCTCTGTTTAGACCAAGTTCATATAGCCTCTTATTAACTTTTTTACCACCATCTATACCTTTAATTCTACATTCTTCATTAGGTGACAGCTCAACTAAAGTTTTTACTTCCATTATTCCACCTTCTTCACTTAGATGATAATTATTATCAATATAAGAATAATACTTTTTGGAACAAAATGCAATACTTATTTATGATAAAAAGTTAATAAATATAACAGATTTAAATAAATTTTATATCAGTGGAAATCATAATAATATAAAAAATTAGTAGTATGTGTACTTGGTAAAATTGCGATTTATTGTTGATTTTTACAATAATAAGATTTATAATTGAATTGAAGGTCAAAGAAGGTCAAATAATATTCTCATCAGATTGGAGATGATGATTTAATGGAATACAAGGATTATTATAAGATATTAGGTGTAGATAAAAATGCTTCAGAAAATGATATAAAAAAAGCATATAGAAAATTAGCTAAGAAGTACCATCCAGATTTAAATCCTAATAATAGTAAAGCACAGGAAAAATTTAAAGAAATAAATGAGGCTTATGAGGTTTTAGGTGATCCTGAGAAAAAGAAAAAATATGATACCTTTGGTAGTGGATATAATTTCACTGGAGGACAGCATTTTGATCCGTCCCAATTTGGATACACTTATACATCTACAGGTAATGCTGGGGACTTTAGTGATTTCTTTAATATGTTCTTTGGAGGAATGGGAAATACCAGTCGAGGTTTTAGTTTTAGTGACATATTTGGTGGAAGAGGTAGAACATCTCCTTCAAGACAGAGTTTTGAGTCAGAGCTTGAAATAACCTTAGAGGAAGGATTTAATGGGACAACAAAGGATGTTAGTTTAAATTATGGCGGAGAGATAAAAAGATTGTCAATTAAAGTACCTAAAGGAATATTTCCTGGGAAAAAATTAAAGGTTAAAGGGGAAAAATGGGGAATAAATGGGGATATTATCTTCAAGATAAATTTGAAAGAAGATGGTAAAAATAGATTAGAAGGTTTGGACATCATATCAAAAGTAGATGTTCTCCCATGGGAAGCAGCATTAGGAACAACGGCAGTTATAAATACTCTTAGTGGTAAAATTAAAGTTAATATCCCAAAAGGAATAGCGAATGGTAAAAAGATAAGGATACCTAGAAAAGGTTATGTTGATACCAAGGGAAATACGGGTGATTTATATATTGAAATAAATATAGTAAACCCACCTGTTTTATCAGAAGAGGAACTTAAGCTATATGAAAGGTTAAGTGAGATATCTACTTTTAATCCTAGGGAGTAGGGAAGGTAAGAAATGAAGGTTCTTGACAATGTACCAAGAAGTTGCTTAAGGGACGTATCAAGGTACTAACATTTTATTTCAATATCCTTTTGTGCAGTTATAAAAGTTGCTCAATGAATACTACTTTAAAGATTTATATTTATTCCACATTCTAGATACAAGAAATTATGTATGACTAACAACATTAGAATTCTCTAAGTCAAAATAGTAAGTGGTCCTTATTATGATAATTCATATCTGAGTAAGTTTAAAGGAGAGTGAATATATGGATTTAAATAAATTTACTCAAAAGAGTATTGAAGCAATACAAAAATCACAGGAAATTGCCATTAAATATGGAAATCCTCAGCTTGAAGAAATCCATATACACTATGGATTGATTATTCAAGATGATGGATTAATACCAAGGGTATTGTCATATATGGGAGAAAATAAGGAGCTAATTAAAAGTGATGTTCAACGACAAGTAGACAACTTACCAAAGCAAACAGGTGGTGGAGGCACTATTTATCCTAGCAGAATGTATACGAAGGTATTACTGGATGCTGAGGAAGAAGCAAAGAAATTCGGTGATGAATATGTAGGAGTAGAGCATATATATATTTCAATGCTAAAGCAAAAGAATACCTTATCTGAAAGAATATTTAAAAAAAATAATATTAATTTACAACGATTTTTAGAAGCTCTAAAAAAAATAAGAGGTAGTCAGAATATCACTTCTGATAATCCGGAGGCCACCTATGAAGCATTGACTAAATACGGAAAAGACTTAGTTAAGGAAGCTAGAGAAGGAAAAATAGATCCAGTTATCGGTAGGGATAGTGAAATAAGAAATGTCATTAGAATTCTAACGAGAAGAACTAAGAATAATCCAGTTCTTATTGGTGAACCAGGGGTAGGTAAGACTGCTATAGTTGAAGGATTGGCTCAAAGAATAGTAAATGGAGATGTGCCAGAAGGATTAAAAGATAAGACTATATTTTCATTAGACATGGGAGCACTAATCGCTGGGGCCAAGTATAGAGGTGAATTTGAGGAAAGATTAAAGGCAGTACTTTCAGAAATAGAAAAATCAGATGGTCAAATAATAATGTTTATTGATGAAATTCACAACATCGTTGGTGCCGGAAGAAGCGAAGGCTCTATGGATGCTTCTAATTTGCTGAAGCCTATGCTTGCAAGAGGTGAACTTCATGCAATTGGAGCAACAACTTTGGATGAGTATAGAAAATATATAGAAAAGGACAAGGCACTTGAAAGAAGATTTCAAAAGGTAATGGTATCTGAGCCTACAGTTGAGGATACCATATCTATCTTAAGAGGTTTAAAGGAAAGATATGAGATACATCATGGTATAAGAATTTCTGATAGTGCAGTAATAGCAGCGGCTACTCTTTCTGATAGATATATAAGCGATAGATTTTTACCAGATAAAGCAATAGATCTTATGGATGAAGCATCTGCAATGATAAGGACAGAGATTGACAGTATGCCTGTAGAAATAGATGAAATCAGAAGACGTATATTGCAGTTGGAAATAGAAAAGGCTGCCTTAAAGAAGGAAACAGATGAAGCATCTAAGATTAGATTAGAAAAATTAGAGAAGGAGTTATCGCAAAATAAGGAAAAATTCAATATATTAAAGGCGCAATGGGAAGATGAGAAAAAAAGTATAACTAGGATCAAGGAGATAAAGGAAGAGATTGATAGAACAAAAAGGGAAATAGAAGAAGCTGAGAGAAATTATAATTTGGAAAGGCTTTCCCAACTAAAGTATGGTAAAATGGTTGAACTTGAGAAAAAGCTAGCTGAAGCAAATGAAAGAAACAAAGAAGAGGATAGGATGCTTAAGGAAGAAGTAACAGAAGAGGAAATAGCACAGGTTGTTGCTAAGTGGACTGGAATTCCTGTTACTAAGCTTGTTGCTACAGAAAGAGAAAAACTTCTTAACTTAGATAAGATACTTCATAAAAGAGTAATAGGACAGGATGAAGCTGTTGAGGCAGTAGTAGATGCGGTAATTAGAGCTAGAGCCGGTATGAAACAATTTAATAGACCGGTAGGTAGCTTTATATTTTTAGGACCAACTGGAGTTGGTAAGACAGAACTATCAAAAGCATTGACAGAAGTATTATTCGATGATGAAAGAAATCTTATTAGAATTGATATGAGTGAATACATGGAGAAATTTTCTGTTTCAAGATTAATTGGAGCACCTCCCGGCTATGTAGGTTATGATGAAGGAGGGCAACTTACTGAAGCTGTAAGAAGAAAGCCATACTCTGTTATATTATTTGATGAAATAGAAAAGGCCCATTCAGACGTATTCAACATTCTTCTTCAAGTCTTGGACGATGGAAGGCTAACTGACAATCAAGGTAGGGTAGTAGATTTCAAAAATACAATAATAATAATGACATCAAATATTGGTTCATCATATCTTCTCGAGGGAATAAAATCTGATGGTACTATAGATGAGGAAGCCAAAGAAGAAGTAATGAGAGAACTTAAAATATCATTTAAGCCAGAATTTTTAAATCGTATAGATGAAATAGTAATGTTTAAGCCATTACAAAAGAATGATATATTTAAAATAATAGACTTGCAGATTAAAGAAATAGAATTAAAGCTTGAGGATAGACAAATAAAGATAGAAGTAACAGATAAAGCTAAAGAATTTATATTAAACAGATCGTATTCAAGCCAATATGGTGCAAGGCCGGTTAAGAGATTTCTACAGAAGGAAATAGAGACTACTATTGGTAGACTTCTAATAAAATGCGAAATAAAAGATAAGGATATATTAATTGTAGATGTATCAGAGAATCAACTATCTATATGGCCTAAATGATCAATATAGAATATAAAAACTCCCTTTAAGTTATACTTATAGGGAGTTTTAGTTTAGTATAAGTTATTATGCAAATAAGTTTACAAATGTTGTAATAACTACTGCGTTTGTAAAGTCGATGAATAATGCACCAACTAGAGAAACTACGAAGTAAGCTACTGATGAGTATTCGTACTTTTCAGCAACTGAAGCCATGTTAGCAACTCCGTTAGGTGTAGCACCCATACCGAATCCGCAGTGACCAGCTGCGATTACAGCTGCATCATAGTCTTTACCCATAATTGGGAAAGTAATGTATGTAGCAACTAGATACATTAATAAAACTTGTCCAATTAATAGAATGATCATTGGAATAGCTAAGTCTATAAGTTCCCAAAGCTTTAATGTCATAAGTGCCATTGCTAGGAATAAGTTAAGTGCAACATCACCAACGATACCTATTTCTTCTTGTGGAGTCTTAAATGCTCCAGTATCTGAAATATTTCTAATTACTGCTGCTACAAGCATTGATCCGATATATCCAGGCATTGTTAATCCTGTTAAAGCAATTAGATTTGATACATAAACACCTATACCCATTGCAATAAGAATTTGGAAGAATGCCATAGCGATTTTATCGCCATCAAGGAATGATTCTTTTGATTCCACTAATTCTTCATCTACATTACCTGAAGATCTTTTCTTGTTCATTAAGTCATGCTTAATGATTAGTCTGTTTGCAACTGGACCACCCATCATTGAACCAGCAACAAGACCGAAAGTAGCTGCTGCTACTGCTACAGTAGTAGCTCCTGAAATTCCTAATGCTTCAACTGTAGGAGCAAAAGCTGCTGACGTACCGTGTCCACCTGTCATTGGTGTAGAACCTGTCATAAGTGCAAGTAATGGATGAACTCCAACTACGCCTGCTAATCCAACTGCTAAAGCATTTTGTAAAACAACAAGTAGTGTTGCAACTCCTAAGAAAATTATTACCTTAGGACCGCCTTTTTTAAGTACTTTAAAGCTTGCGTTGAATCCAACTGATGTAAAGAACATTGTCATGAAGAACGATTGCAAAGTAGTGTCGAATTCAAACATAAGTACACCAGTTAATCTTAAAACAAGAGTAATAATTGCGAATAATATACCTCCTATAACTGGTGATGGGATACAATACTTTTCAAAGAAATTAATCTTTCTTCGAAGAGCTTTACCAATTAGCAGCAATATTACTGCCAATCCAATTGATTGGATCATGTTCATTGAAATTGTCATCGCTAAAGTCCTCCTTATAATGATTTTTTAGACAACAAAGAATATGTTATCATAAATGAAATAAAAAAACCATAGGAAAACGATAAATAAATGTTTGAATTCAAATATTTCATTGTTCACAAAATTCAAAAAAAGCAGGAATTGCTCCTGAGCCAAAAAACTGAAATATCACAAATTCTAATTATCTGAATATTCAAACAAACAACCAACCATAAAAACTAGTATCACAAAAAATTACAAATTGACTATATATCAAAATAAAAACACATATTTCAAAAATAGAAATATGTGTTTTTAAAGTATGTAGACCGTGCACCTGGCTTTGGCAGCCTATTATGAGCGTTACCCAAACAGTTAGCTCGGGCCAGGCATCCCTGCGGCACACGAAAGAACTCACTTATCGCTGCTTCCTTCCGGACCTGACGAGGTTCATGAGTTTCCGTTGCGCAGGACCCAACCGTCAACGCCACTTGTCTGGGGCAGACCCCACAATAGAGAAGCCTAGACCAGGAATTCAACCCTGCTATAGCGGATTGCAGGTTACAGGGCACCGCTACCTCCCCGTTTAGCACGGCAAAATTTTCTAATGGCGGAGAGAGAGGGATTTGAACCCTCGAGACGCTTATCACGTCTACCCGCTTTCCAGGCGAGCGCCTTCAACCACTCAGCCACCTCTCCGTGACTAATTGCTCTACAGATACTTATTATATGATAAATATGAACTATTGTCAACCTTGTAAAAATTTCTTGAAATGTCATAAAACAATAGAAATTACATATTAATAATATCTATAATAATATATTCGTATATAGATAATATTAATAACTAATGGGTAATCTTTAAATGAATATATTTTAGGAGGGATAATTAATGAATAAATTAAAGATTGAGTATTGTACATCTTGAGGTTATCTTAGTAGAGCAGTTGCTCTAGCAAATAAAGTATTAGAAGAGCATAAGAACAATATTACTGAGTTAACTATCGTTCCTTCTTCTGGTGGAGTTTTTGAAATTCAATTGAACAATAAGCTTCTATTTTCTAAAAAAGAATTAGGAAGATTTCCTGAGGATGAAGAAGCTGAAAAAATAATAAGAGAAGTGCTTAAAAATTAAGAGCTTGCATTGCAGGCTCTTAATTTTTTAAGATAAAGATGTATATTTTCTCTACTTATTAACTCTTAAATATGTTTTCTTTATAGTGTAAAAGATATGTATTTTTGGTATAATGAGTTTAAGTTTAAATGAATTCTTAATGTAGGTGATCAAATGTACCAGGCACTATATAGAAAATACAGGCCTAAGACTTTCGATGAAGTATTGGGTCAGGAGCATATAACTAGGACCCTTAGACAGCAGGTATTAAAGGGTAATATTGGTCATGCCTATCTTTTCTCAGGAACAAGAGGAACTGGAAAGACATCAGCAGCTAAGATTCTTTCAAGAGCTGTCAACTGCTTAAATCCACAAGATGGTAATCCGTGTAACGAATGTGAAATTTGCAGAGGAATTATCGATGAAAGTATAATGGATGTTATTGAAATGGATGCTGCAAGCAATAATAGTGTAGATGATGTAAGAGACTTAAAGGAAAAGGTAATATATCCACCAGCTAGAGCTAAGTATAAGGTATATATAATAGACGAGGTCCATATGCTTTCCAAAGGAGCATTTAATGCACTTTTAAAGACCTTAGAGGAACCTCCTAAACATTTGATATTTATACTGGCAACTACAGAACCAGAACGACTACCACAGACGATTCTTTCTAGATGTCAAAGATTTGACTTTAAAAGAATAACCAATAAAGACATAGTTGAAAATATGAAAAGAATTACAAATTCTTTGAACATCAATATTGAAGATAAAGCATTAAGCTTAATTGCTAGAAATTCAGACGGTGCCATGAGAGATGCACTAAGTTTACTAGACCAGTGCATATCCTTTAATGATGAGGATATAACGTATGAAGATGCTACGAACATATTAGGTATTGCTAATAAGTTTCTAATATTTGATATGGTAGAAAATATTAAGGAGAAAAACCTAGAAAAGGTACTCTTTAAAATAGATGAAATAGTTCAGAATGGTAAGGATATAAATCAGTTTATAAAGGATCTAATTAGGCATTTTAGAGACCTTATGATAGCAAAGACTTCTCACAATCCTGCTGAAATAGTTGAATCTGAGGATGTAGAACGATACATAGAACAGGTTAAGGATATGAGCTTAGAATATATTCTTAAATCCTTAGAAATTTTAAATAGTGCAGAAGTACAGGGCAAGTGGTCTACACAACCACGAATTATCCTTGAGATGGCAGTTATTAAAATGGTCTCCATAGAAAAGGAATTGAGCCTGGAGGAAAGAATTGAAAGATTAGAGAAGGGAATAAGGCCTGTATCCGTAGGACAAAGAAATACACCACCAAGTGGGATAAGTAAACCCATTACAAATGAAAGAACAGCTATAGAGGAAAGGCCTCTAGTTAAAAAAGAAAGCCCTTCAGCTACTGTGAAAGAAGGGCCTGTTGAAAAGACTGAAATAGTAGATGATGGTAGCGAACTATCATTAGAAACAATAAAGGCTGAATGGCAAAAGGTATTGCAAAATATTAAGAATAAAAAGATTAATATTTATGCTCTAATTATGGAAGGTGAACTGATATCTTTTGAAAACAATTTGCTTATCATAGCATATAACGATGGATTTGGATTCCATAAGGAAGCAATAAGTTCACCACAAAACAAGGAATTAGTAGAGGAAATAGTATCTAGATATTTTAATAAAAATATTACTATTCATTTTTATATGAAGTCAGAGCTTACAACTAAGCTTAACAGCAAAAATGAAGCTAAGGAAACAATTCCGGAAAAATCCCAAGGGATTCAGGATGTAATAGATTTCTTTGGTGAAGATATTGTAGAAATAAGAAAGGAAGGAGATTAATAATGGCAAGAGGCGGATTCCCAGGTATGGGAGGGAATATGAATAATATGATGAGACAAATGCAAAAAATGCAGAAGAAAATGGAAGAGTTACAGGCTGAGCTTGAAGCAAGAGAAGTTGAAGCAAGTGCAGGTGGTGGCGCTGTTAAAGTAACTTGTAATGGTAAAAAAGAGGTTCTTAATATAGTGATTGATGAATCAGTAGTTGATCCAGAAGATGTAGAAATGCTACAGGACCTTATATTAGCAGCAGTAAATGAAGCTTTAAGAAATGCAGAAGAGATGGTAAATAGAGAAATGGGTAAACTAACAGGAGGATTAAATATTCCTGGATTGTTCTAATAGGGGGCAGTAATAATGGAGCATTATGCATTACCCATAGCTAATTTAATAGAGCAGTTCTCCAAATTACCTGGAATAGGAAAGAAGACTGCTCAAAGACTTGCATTTCACGTACTTGAAATGGATGAAATCGACTCAAATAAGCTTGCCCACGCAATCACTGATGCAAAGGAAAAAATTAAGCTTTGCAGTGTTTGCTGTGATTTGACAGATGAAGATCCTTGTCATCTGTGCAAGGATGAGAATAGAGATAAATCGCTGATATGTGTAGTTGAAGGTGCAAAAGACAAAATAGCTATGGAAAGATCTCGTGAATATAAAGGTCAATATCATATTCTCCATGGGGTAATTTCACCTATGGACAATATTGGGCCTTCAGATATAAAAGTTAAGGAACTACTAAATAGATTAGATAATGATATAGTCAAAGAAGTAATTATAGCAACAAATCCTACTGTAGAAGGTGAAGCAACCGCTTTATACTTATCAAAGCTTATCAAACCATTAGGCATAAAGGTAACTCGAATTGCCCATGGAATACCAGTAGGTGGAGACTTAGAATTCTTTGATGAGGTAACATTGGCAAAAGCAATGGACAATAGAAGAGAGATATAAGGACCAATTTTATAAAAAGCATGGTTTAAAGGGATAAGAATTCTCTGTTAAGCCATGTTTTTTCTTAGATTTTAAGTGAGGTTTTCTTATGGAATATAAATATGGAAAAGCAGGCAATTATGAAGACTTTTCTAGTGGACGCGTATTATATCATGTAAATGGTATGACTAACTTCCCAGTAAGATTAGCACAAGAAATATATGGACGATGTTTACAGTACTCACCAAAAAAGAGCAATATTACTTTATATGATTGCTGCTGTGGCGGAGGCTATCTACTTACGATAATAGGTTTCTTAAATCAGGATACCATCGGAAGGA
Source organism: Firmicutes bacterium FC7 (assembly GCA_022760735.1). Taxonomy (GTDB): domain Bacteria; phylum Bacillota; class Clostridia; order Tissierellales; family Tissierellaceae; genus UBA3583. The sequence continues at coordinate 464,406 of JAKELU010000001.1, read as the reverse complement.
TTATTGGAAGTGATATAAATGAGAATATGCTTCATATTGCCAAAAAGAACTTATCTTTACTAAGTAAAGATGGAATAAGTAAACGGATAATAGAGATTGACGAAATGATAGAAAATTTTCAAAAAGAATCACATATTGAAGCAAAGAATAGTGCAATTAGACTTAAAGGATTGATTAGAAATGATATAGAATATGCAGTCTTTCAGGCTGATGCACTAAAGGCTATTAATCTAGAGGAAGCGCCAGATATTATCGTGACAGATGTACCATATGGTAATATGGTAGCTTGGACAGGGGATGAAGAAAATCTTATAGATAAGTTGTTAAACGTACTCTATAGTATTTCTTCCCCTAATACCATAATTGGCCTTTGTATGGATAAAAAGCAAAAGGTTAGAAATGAGAAGTTTATACGATTAGAAAAACAGCAAGTAGGAAAAAGGAGATTTGAAATATTAAAAATTAAATTTTAAGGAGCATAAAAGTTTTAACTTTATGCTCTTTTTATTTTGATTACAGATTATCTAAATTATTTGGTTAAATATGGTACAATATAAGAAATAAAATCCACAATATGTTAATAGATGTAATATAGGACTCATTTGATATAAAATGCAATATAAAGAAAAAGTCACTTGCTTTAGCTATGATTAAATATAAAACAATTTCTAAACCCAAGGAGGAGTTAGAATGAGCGGTATAAAAATTACAGAGACTGTCCTAAGAGATGCCCATCAATCTTTAATTGCCACTAGAATGACTACTGAAGAGATGCTTCCAATTGCAGAAAAATTGGATAAGGTAGGTTTTTATGCTTTGGAGGTTTGGGGTGGGGCTACATTTGACTCATGCTTAAGATATCTAAATGAAGATCCATGGGAAAGATTGAGAAGTCTAAGAAAAGCTTTTAAAAATACTAAATTACAGATGTTATTAAGAGGTCAAAACTTATTAGGATACAAACATTATTCAGATGATGTAGTTGAAGAGTTTGTAAAGAAGTCACTGGAAAATGGCATCGATATTATAAGAATTTTTGATGCTTTAAATGATGTCAGAAATTTAAAAACAGCAGTACTAGCTACTAAGAAGTACGGTGGTCATGCACAAGGAGCCATCTCTTATACTACTAGCCCTGTTCACAATACAAAATATTATGTGAATCTAGCAGTTGAAATGCAAGAAATGGGAGTAGATTCAATCTGTATTAAGGATATGTCAGGAATATTATTACCATATGTTGCTGAAGGATTAGTTAGAGAGTTAAAAAAGGTAATCACTGTACCAATTGAAATCCATTCACACTTTACTAGTGGGGTAGCAAACCAAACCTATATGAAAGCTATAGAAGCAGGTGCAGACATAATAGACACAGCCATATCTCCATTAGGAAATGGAACTTCCCAGCCAGCAACTGAACCTATGATTGCCTCCTTAGAAGGATCTCCTTATTATCCTGATTTAGATATGGACCTATTATTAGAAGTATCTGATTACTTCAAAGAATTAAGAGATAAGTATTTAAAAGAAGGCTTATTAAATACCAAAGTTCTAAATGTAGATGTAAATACACTAAAGTATCAAGTACCAGGTGGAATGCTATCTAATCTTGTATCACAACTGAAGAGTCAAAATGCTGAAGATAAATACGAAGAAGTATTAAAAGAAGTTCCAAGAGTTAGGGAAGACTTGGGATATCCGCCTTTAGTTACTCCTTTAAGTCAAATGGTAGGTACTCAAGCAGTATTTAATGTTATATTGGGTGAACGATATAAGATGATTCCAAAGGAAATAAAAGACTATGTTAAAGGTCTGTATGGAAAGCCTGCAGTACCTATTTCTAAAGAGATAAAAAAGATAATAATTGGAGATGAAGAGGTATTTACAGGTAGACCAGCAGATTTATTAGCCCCTCAATTAAATGAATATAGAAATGAAATAAAGGAATATATAGAGCAAGAAGAAGATGTATTAACCTATGCCCTTTTTCCTCAAATAGCAATGAAATTTTTCAAGCAACGACTAGCAGCTAAATACAAATTGGATAGTGAATTGTTAGATGTAGAGAATAAAACATATCCAGTATAATTGAGATTTTATTTGCTATTTGGGTATATTATAATTATCAAATAGCTAGAGGTGATAATAAATGAAGGATTTGAAATTTTACTATATGCCAACTTGTCCATTTTGCAAGAAGGTAATGAGATACATGGAAAAAAACAATATAAATGTTGAGATGAAGGATATAATTGCGGATCCTAAGAATCAAGAGGAATTGATTCAACTAGGAGGAATAGACCAAGTTCCTATGCTATTAATAGACGGTAAACCACTATATGAATCTAGCGATATAATTCAGTGGTTTAAAGATAATATGTAATTAAGGAAGATAAAATGGAAGGACTACAACAATATAGAGAAAAAATCGATGAGATAGATGAAAAACTAGTAGCTTTATTTGAAGAAAGAATGGAAACCGTTCTTAAGGTTGCAGCCTATAAAAAAGAATATAATCTACCTATTTTAGATGAAGCTAGAGAAGAAAAAGTAATAAATAAGAATAAAGCAAGATTAAAAAATAAGGAATTTGAAGATTCATTGGAATCATTTTTTATACATCTAATGAATCTTAGCAAAAAAGAGCAAGAGAAGATTTTTTAAAAATCTTCTCTTAATCTTTTCCAGCATCAAGCATAACCTTACTTCTAATAAGAAAGAAGCTTAAGAAGAACATTAATATTCCCGTAACCAGTAGCATTATTTCAATTTTAATGACATCAGCTAAAGGGCCAAAGAAAAGCATTGCTAAAGGCATCACACTGCTTGAAATCATATTTAAAACTCCAAAAACTCTACCAAGATAATCTTGATCCACCTTTTGTTGCAATATAACTGTAGAAGGTGTATTAAAAAGTGGCATGGTTAAGCCCATAATTCCCATTGATACAAGATAGATCCAGAAAAATGGTCTTATACCTAAAACAATAGTACCTATGGCAGTGACAATTGTAGACAGAGTCATTGTATAAATCTTGTTTTTAAAACCATTCCAAGTAGCCATTAGCAATCCGCCAAGCATCATCCCAACAGACCAAGCTATTTCAACTGCAGAAAGTCTCCAAACATCATCTCCGTAGCTTCTTGTAACCTGCAATGGTGTAAGAAAAGCCAATGGACTTACTAATAGGAAAAATACGGTACAAAATAAGAAAAACTGTTTTACATAAGCGTGGTTTCTAATATAACTTATACCTTCTTTTAAATCGCTAAAATAATCTATATTTTGATTTTCTGTGACTTTTGCATGATCTGGTACTTTAACGAAAAATGTAATTATAAATATAGCTAGTGCGGCTGTAATGACATCTATAAAGAAAATTGTTTCAATTTTTACGTGTTCAATTAAAGCAGCACTAATCATTGGAGCTATTAAAAAAACCATAGATTGTAAAGTGCCATTAATAGCATTTATTTTCGTAAGCATATAATCCGGTACCAATTGAGGGAGTACTGCATTAATAGCTGGTGAATGGATTCCAGAGCCAAAGGCACGTATTGCTGACATTACGAATAATAGCCAAATAGAACCGTATCCCATTAGATAAAGAATAGCCAAAATAAGCGTAGCTATGGCAATAAATGCATCTGCAAAAATAATAATCTTTTTCCTGTTATACCTATCTGCCCATACACCAGCAAATGGTGATAGGAAAAAGGTAGGAAGAAATCCACAGATAATAAATATAGTCATCATTGTTCCTGATTGAGTTTGTAAAGTAATATACCACATAATTGCATATTGAACTAAACTTGAACCCAATAGAGAGACAATTTGACTAATTAAAAATAATACTATATCCCTTTTCCAAATTTCCCCTTGTGTCATAAATTACCTCCATCATTAGTCTAACATAACAAAATATATAATACCCAGAATGGTCTTGTTGTATCAATTTAATCAAAAAAGAGAGGGACAAAGGGGTCCCTAATGTCCCGACCTAATGTCCCGCCAACTGCTCCTGAATTATTTTTCTTAAAGTTCTCTCAAAATCCACATCAGCTTGAGGATTCCTTTTCTTAAACTTTGTATATATACCTTGTTCACGTCTTAATTTTCTATTTATATGCCTTCTGTTTAACATTCCATCGATATTATCATTATTTATAATATAACCATTTTGATTGATACAAATGGCTCCTTTGGCCAAACACATAGCTGCAAGGCCATGGTCTTGTGATATTATAATATCTCCTCTACCTATTTTATTTGCAATATAATAGTCTGCACTGTCACTCGAAATATCTACACTAACTATTTCAGCATAGTCATCTTCAATCCTAACTGCATAGTTTTTTACAACAACTATATGAAGTTTATATTCCTTAGCTATTTTTATAGCTATATCTACAACAGGACAGCCATCTGCATCTACGAATATCTTCATTATAACACCTCAAAAATTTATCTTAACTATATTTTGTTTTTCTATTCATTACTACCTGGAATATCAATAAAGATATAATTATAAAGATTATAGATAGTATAAATGAAGGTATATATGATTTACTAATATCGAAAGTCAAACCAATAAACAAAGGCCCTATAACGCTTCCTAAAGTTCCAACTGCAGATAGTACCCCATATATTGAACTATAGTCATATTTATCAAATATTTTTTGAGCGATAATAGGAGTTGCAATAGTATTATATGCACTTCCTATACCACCGAAAATAATATATAAAGCAAGGGCTAGTGTATAGTTTCCAAATATTAAGCCAATCAAACCCAAAATTATGACAATACATGAAAAAGTTAATGATAATTTTATATTAAATGAATCAAATATTTTTCCTAATATCAATTTTCCTATGGCCAATGAACCCATATATAATGATACTATATTAGCGCTAAATGTAACTGAATAACCAATATTAGTTAAATGGGGGGATCCAGAGTAAATTAAAGAGTTAACGCTTATATTGAGTATTACTGAACACAGAAAAATAGCCCAGAATTCAACAGTTCTAGTTGCATCCTTTAAAGTCAAGGATTCTTCATTTTCTTTCATACAGGAATCATTATCACTTGATAAATAACCTAATGGAAGTAATCCCAGGTCTTTAGGTCTGACTCTTATAATGAAAAAGGTACATGGTAAAATTGCAATTAAAATTATAAAAGCTAAAATTTGGTAAGCTGTACGCCATCCATACAAGGTAATCCATTGTCCTACTAAAGAATTAAGAATCATTCCTCCTACTCCACTTCCCATAAATGCAATACCAATTGCTAACCCTCTTTTTTCATAAAACCAATTCTTTATTATTATGGCTAGTGGTAATATGCATAATAGAGTAGTGGAGATGCTTACAATGATCGTTAACAGATATATGACTATTATTGATGATGTTAGTGAATAAGAAAAATATGATGCAAATAAGGTTAATGTGGCTATCATCATTAACTTTTTAATATCGTATTTTGAAAAAATCTTACCTGCTAATAGGGAAATTATCATTTGGGTGGCCGAGCGTATTGTTAGTGTAGCGTTAACTTGAGATCTCAACAAATTCAAATCATTGCTAATAGGTACAATAAATAGGCTTGCACAGTTATATACTGTTCCCCAAGCCGTAGCCATTATTATAAATCCTGCAGCTACAATAAACCATCCATAAAATATCTTCCCATTATATATTTTATTTTTCATAAAAAATGTCCTCCCAGCAATGCTTTATCAATTACTGATTATATGTATATAAACGACTTATGTCAATTAATATAAATATATACTATTATATTAAGTAATATAGATAAATTCTATAGAATACATAAAAATTGAATATAAACAATGTAATTGTTAAATCACTTTCATTGTGATATACTTAAATAAAATTAAAAAGCGATGGGGAGCTCGTGAACGGGCTGAGAGGAAGTTGTTAACTTCGACCCTTGAACCTGATTTGGGTAATGCCAACGTAGGGAGTTTCGTATGAGCTATATAGGTGTACCTTTTCAGGTACACCTTTTTGATTTTCCATCGCAAAAGGAGGGAAATTCATGTTTAAAAAGGTATTAGAAAATGTGGAGAAAAGTCCACAATTAATTCACTGTATTACAAATTATGTAACGGTAAATGATGTAGCCAATATTATTTTAGCAAGTGGTAATTCACCAATTATGGCAGATGACAAAAATGAAGTTGAGGAAATAACATCAATTTGTAATGCCCTATGTATAAATATAGGCACTCTAAATGAACGAACCATAGAATCTATGGTTATAGCTGGGAAGAAGGCTAATAAGCTGGGACATCCAGTAATCCTGGATCCAGTTGGTGCAGGAGCATCAAAATTACGTACAGATACTATATTTAAACTTTTGGATAATGTGAAATTCTCGGTTATAAGGGGAAATATTTCAGAAATCAAAACAGTGTATGCAGGAAGCGGAACTACAAGAGGAGTAGATGCTGATGTTAGTGATGCTGTAACAGAAGAGAATTTAGATGAAGTAATTAGATTTGCTAAGGACTTAAGCCATAAATTAGGAGCTGTGATTGTAATTACTGGTGCAATTGATATTGTTGCTGGAAGGGATATAGCATATATAATCAGAAACGGTCATCCTTTAATGTCTAGGATCACTGGAACGGGATGTATGCTTTCGGGATTGATATCAGGATATGTTTCTGCAAACATGGACAACATAGTTGCTGGCGCAGCTGCAGCGGTAAGCATAATGGGCTTATGTGGAGAAATAGGCTATAAGAAGATAACAGAAAATAATGGGGGAACCTCTTCTTTAAGGACATATATAATAGACGAGATAAGTAAGATGAATTGGGAAACCTTAGAAAGGGGTATGAAGGTTGAAATTCGATAGTAAATCCTTGCTTTTATATGCAGTAACAGATTCATCTTGGGTAGGTAATAGGACTTTAGCTGAACAAGTGGAAGAAGCTATTCTAGGTGGAGCTACTATGATACAGATACGTGAAAAGAACTTGCCTATTGATGAATTCATACAGCTTGGCAAAGAAATCAAAAAAGTAACAGATAAATACAATGTTCCATTAATAATTAATGATGAGGTTGAAGTTGCAATTGCCATAAACGCTGCAGGTGTTCATGTAGGTCAAAGTGACATGAATGCTGGAGATGTTAGAGCTAAGGTGGGAGAGAATATGATACTAGGAGTATCTGCTCAAACTGTAGAACAAGCACTACTAGCTGAAAAGCAAGGAGCAGATTATCTAGGTGTTGGTGCTGTGTTTACAACCACCTCAAAATCAGACGCAGACAGTGTTTCTTTTGATACATTAAAGGAAATATGCAATAGGGTAAATATCCCAGTAGTCGCTATTGGAGGTATAAATAATGGCAATGTGAGTAGGCTTGAGGGAAGTGGAATTGCAGGTGTAGCTGTAATTTCAGCAATATTTGCTCAGAAGGATATTATAAAAGCAACTAAAGAATTAAAAGCAGAAGTCATAAATATCGTCGGGAGGTAAATATGAAAACTGTATTATCAATTGCTGGTTCGGATTGTAGTGGAGGGGCTGGAATTCAGGCAGATATAAAAACAATAACAGCCCATAAGCTATATGCCATGAGTGCTATTACAGCATTGACTGCTCAAAATACTACAGGTGTTTATGGGGTTATGGAATCAACGCCGGAATTTTTAGAGAATCAATTAGATTGTATTTTTACAGATATATACCCTGATGCAATAAAAATTGGTATGGTATCAAGTGAAGAGCTAATAAGAGTAATTGTAGATAAACTAAAAGAGTACAAAGCAAAAAATATAGTTGTAGACCCAGTTATGGTTTCTACAAGTGGAAGTAAACTACTTGAGGATAGTGCAATAGAAATATTGATAAATGAGCTAATGCCTTTGGCAACAATAATAACTCCAAATATTCCAGAGGCAGAGGTATTAAGCGGAATCGAGATAAAAGAACATAAAGACATGGAAAGAGCAGCAGCAATAATAGGAGGAAATATTACTGGCTTTATTCTAATCAAAGGCGGTCATAGTCTTTACGATGCAAATGATTTACTATATTCAAATGGTAGCTATAAATGGATTAAGGGGGAAAAAATTGATAATCCAAATACCCATGGTACAGGCTGTACATTATCATCTGCTATAGCTAGTAATCTTGCTTTAGGTTATTCTGTTCTAGAGAGTGTAGAAAGGTCAAAAAAATATATTTCAGGAGCCCTTAGAGCAAATTTAAATCTTGGGAAAGGCTCAGGGCCATTAAATCATTGTTTTTCTATAGAGGGATTTTAATATGAAGTTATCAAAAAGTAAAAGAGAAGATTATAATCAATCTTCTCTTTTACTTTTTGAGTATATATAAAACATTAACCTATCCTTATGCTTTTCCAATACTTATTCCATTATCGGTGTAGTAAAATGATTTATACGTCATTGCTTCTCGAATTCTTGTTTGAAAAGGACCTATTTTTATAGTTGTTCCAGGATAAATAGTATCTGTGCAGATTACTCTACCATAACCTTTTGCTTTAATATCTTCAGTTATCTTATCTAATTCCAGTTTATCATTAATTAATAAGCTATTAACCTTTTTATAGCTATATAATGCATCTTCATACATTTTTTCCTTATCTTTAGTTAGACGGTTTGCTGCTTTATATTGTTGCAATAAAGAAATTAGTGACTTTAAGCTTTCTAGCTTTTTTTCTAAGGCTGGTATTTCTTTTAAGAGTTTTTGCTGCTTTTCAATATTATTGGAATCAGTACCAATTTCAAGGTAAGTCCTTACATTAGCAATTGATCCTATTGTACGTGTTTCAATATTTTCACCTACAACAAATGAACCTCCTACAATTTTTGATTTACTACCAATTGTTTGAAGCGTTTTTCCGCATTTAATATTGCTGTTCATTATATAGGATGTTCTGATATTACCTTTTATAAAGACATTGCTATTTTCAATAAACTTACTTGTCAGATCCCCTTCGCAAACTATCTTACTTCCAATTGTTCCGCTTCGTAAAATTATGCTGCCGCCAGCCTTTAGCGTTGCTGAGTATACATTACCGTTTACTTCAATATTTCCTGCAGCCTCAACTATAAAGCCAGGTTGTACTGAACCCATAATTATTATATTACCAAGAGCTTTGATGTTGCCTGTTGAAATATCTATATTTTCTTTAATATAAAGTGTTTCATTTACATTTATTTTTTCATTAATAAATTCAACTTGTCCATCTATGGAAGAAAGGATTAAAGTTTTATCCTCATTATATTCTGTATTCTTTCCTAAAATGTTAGGAATAGGTTTTCCTGGGATAGAGTATATTATTTCACCTGTAACACTCATACCATCTTTTCCATCAGTTGGAGGTGTTATCTCGCATAGAATTTGTCCTTTCTTTACATTTTCAACTATTTCAAGATTATAAAAATCTACAGTTCCATCTTCTTTTTCCTTAGGTCTTAATTCCTTTTCTGTTTTAAAGTTAAGCTTATATGTACCATCTTTTCCATTAATAGGCTCTATACCATTTGCTATGACTATATCTTTATCATAAATTGGCTTGTCACAAATATTTAGAAGCATATTTTCATCAATACCATATGTAATTCCTGCATCATTAAGAGCTGTCTTAATATCTTCTATATTAAGTACTTCTCCTTCACTTTTAGAAGACTCAATATTTATTGTAGCTTGTAACTTATCACTTGAAATGGAGACTTTTATCATAAGAAATCCTCCTTCATAGTCAATATATAACTTGTAAAATATACCAGAAAAAAATTACGTTACTATAATACCATTATAACATCATATTGCTATTAAATGAAAATTAAGTTTAATTATTTAAAATAATATAAGCATTGAAAATACATAGACAAATGATACTTCTAAGAAAGAACACCTCAATTAACTATAATTATGAATAAATAAAAAGATATAGGGTATATTATACTTACTAAAAGTAAGTAGGTGATTTAATGTCAAAATATCATAAAAGCCCTAATATCTTTGCTACAGAAGTGGTGTTAAAAGTCAGGGATTTAGAGCGATCAATTGAGTTTTATAAGAGTATAATAGGACTTAAAGCCTTATATAAAAAAGAAAATGAAGTAGTAATGACAGTAGATGGGATAAATCCAATTGTTACACTAATAAAACTTGATAATATAGTACCAAAGGTTCATAGAAGAACTGGCTTATATCATTTTGCAATATTATTGCCTTCAAGAAAGGATTTAGGAAAGTTTATAAACAATCTAAGGGATAAGAGTTATCCAATTGTAGGTGGAGCATATCATGGAGTCAGTGAGGCCATATATCTACAAGATCCAGAGGATAATGGAATAGAAGTATATATTGATACTCCTGATGATACTTGGGAAAGAACAAAAAATGGAGTAAATATGGTAACAGAGCCCATAGACTATAGGGGGTTAATGGAGCTTGCATCAGATGAAGAGTGGGAAGGAGCACCAGAGGGGACAATTATAGGTCATATGCATCTTCATGTTGCAGACTTAGATGAATCATTAAAGTTCTATAATCTACTAGGATTTCAACTAGTGCAGGCAATAAGAAACCAAGCATACTTTCTTTCAACTGGGGGCTATCATCACCATATAGGTTTTAATATTTGGAATGGCAAAGGAGCACCTCCTCCACCAGAAGATTCAGCAGGAATGAAATACTTCACACTAAAATTTCCTGATGAAGATACTAGAAAGGAAAGGATAAATAAGCTAAAAGTAGCAGGATATGAAGTAATTGAAACTTATAATGAAATCTATGTAAAAGACCCTTCAAAAAACTTAATAAAGTTAAGCCTTTAGGAATTAGGAATTAATATTTATAATTCCTTTATAAAATATAAAAGATAAAAGAACTGTCGCACTTATTCAATGCGACAGCTTTTTTCTTTAACTTAATAGCTTAGAGGTCTTTCAAATGGTTCATCTATACTATAGTGTCCCATTAGAGAATCACCTTTTTGACCATCTATCAAGAATTGAACTCTGTCTACAGAGTCTAATTCAACTAGACTAGCCACTATTTGATTGATTGTATATGTTTCTTCTAGTGATCCACCAAACATTCCTTCACGTGAGAAATTAACAAAAGCTGTTCCATCTGAAACTTTAACTCCTATAAGCTTTGCTGTGGAAGGTATTGCTGTCCTTAGTCCATTAGCTTCAGGTCCACTCATTAAAGCTCTTACAATACCTTCTTCTAATGTGGTACTTCCTACTTCAATTGTTCTTTTTTCAGCTATAAGCTTTTCTAAGGATTCATCACCGGTTTCAACGTATTCTTCATTTAGGAAGTATAAGGTTACTTCCTTAGAATCAGTACTTGGCTCAGGATCAACTATTTCATCTGTTGGTTCTCCTGGTTGTTCGACTGGTGTCTCAACAACAGGGTCCTCATTAGGCTCATTCTTTGGTGTACATGCTACAATGCTTATACTTAATACCAATATCATCAAAATTGCTAATATTTTTTTCATATTCATCTCTCCTTTCGATAGATACATTATACGATATAGATTTTAAAATAAAATATAGAATTGTTAAGAAAGTATGAAGAAAGAAAAAAGGATTTCTAAAATATATCTATTTTAAAAATAGTACCTACTCCCTTAGCGCTATTTACGGAAATATTCCAACTATGTCTATCAATAATTTGCTTTACTATGGAGAGTCCAATGCCATATCCATCAGCCTTTGTAAGGGTATCATCAAGTACTCTAAAGCCTCTATTAAATATGCTATTTAGATTTTTTTCATCTATCCCTACTCCGTTATCTTCTACAATAATGGAAATATTATTGACATCCTTCTTAAGTGTTATGGACACATAGCTCTTTTTCTTATTTATATCCTTGTATTTTATTGCATTCTCAATTAGGTTTAAGAATACTTCATGTATTTTTCCTTTATCACACTTAACAATTATATTTTCTTCTATTTTAGTATTAATAACTACCTTTTCCTTATTTGCATATGGAGTTATTAGCTTTATGGTGTCATTTAATATATCAGATAGATTCTCTTCTGCAAGGCTTAAGGTCATCTCTTCAAGCTTAATAGATTCCATAAGGTATTTTACAAGCTCACTCATGCGATCTGTTTCGCTTTTTATATCTTTAAGATATTCGTCATAAATCTCAAGGCTACTGTTACCCATAAGCAATGAATCAATTAAGGCACTTATGGAGGTCAAAGGGGTTCTTAATTCATGAGAGATGCTATTAATCATAGTCTTTCTATGTTTTTCAATTCTAAATAGCTTTTCACTCATCTCATTAAAGGTATCTATCAATTTACCTTCTTCTCCCTTAGCCTTAAGTTTTATTCTATAACCTAGCTGTCCGGAATTTAATTTCTCTACACCTTCTGTTAAAGCCCTAATGGACCTAGTAATTCCTGTGGCAGAAATTGCAGTTAATATCAATGAAATTATAAGTGCTATGCTGGAAATCTGAATAATATCTCTTTTCATATCATCTATACTTTGGTTAACTTGATTTAAGCTATAGGATATTAAAACTGTTCCGACAACTTCGTTACCCAATGCATTATTTGAAGTAATAGGAACAGAAAGCTGCAACACTTCGTTGTGTTCCTTTTTATATATTCCAGACTTGGGAGTACCTAATAAGCTACTACGGATTTCTGCATTATCAATTTTTTTATCAAGGTAAGAGTCATAATTATCTATTATGACATTTTTATTTTCATCTATTATTAAAATTCTTGCTTCAGCCTGCATTCCATAGCTTTTTACCATCATGCTACTAAAGATCATGTCGTCTATATTTCTTTTATAATTGTCTGCAACTATATTTGCAATCATAAAAAGCCTGTTTTCTTCATTCTTAAGGCTCTTTGTCCGATAATTATTAAGCATAACCGTACCAAATATTGAAAAGGCAAGAATGATGATAAGGTTGTAGGTTATTAGCATTTTAGTTCTTATTGAAATAATAACCAACTCCCCACTTAGTCATAATGTATTTTGGGTTTTTAGGGTCTTCTTCAATCTTCTCTCTAATATTTCTTATATGAACATCAATTGTCCTTACATCATAGGCATCCTCATTCCATATATACTTAAATATCTCCTCTCTAGTATATACCCTACCTGGATTTTTAGCCATTAGATGAAGCATATCAAATTCTTTGGCTGTAAAATCTATTTCCCTATTATTAATAAAAAATCTTCTTTCATTTATATTAATTATTAAATCTCCTATTTTTATTTCATTATCCTCTTCAGTTTTTATTGCTGCTCTTTTTGAAATTGCCTTAATTCTTGCGATTAACTCAAGGGTGTTAAAGGGCTTAGTCATATAATCATCTGCACCAAATTCAAAGCCTAATATCTTATCATAGTCTCCATCTTTAGCTGATAACATTAGAATTGGCATATTGAATTTTTCTCTAATTTTCTTACAAAGCATCATTCCATCAATATCTGGCAGCATCAAATCCAGAATTATGAAGTCCACTTTCTCATTTTCTAAAATCCTTAAAGCTTCAGAGCCATCATAGGCTGCAACAACAGAATATCCTTGCTGTTCAAGACTATGCTTTAGACCTTTAACAATTAATTTTTCATCATCAATGATTAGGATTTTAATAAAAATCACCTACTTTATTTAAGATTTTCTAGCTCCTCATATTTTTCTAAAAGCTCATTTTCAAGTTCTTCTTTATTTATATAGAGTTCATATAATTTATCAGCATTATCACTATTTTCTTCCATTTCCCTAGTTATTAGATCAAGTTTATTCTCTAAATCTGCTATAGTTTCTTCTAATCTTTTAATCTTATAGGAATTATTAGGCTTTCTGTCCTTTCTAACGGGCTTGTTTTTATGGATCTTTTCTACTTTTTTCTCTTGAACTTCAAATTCTAACTTCTTCTTAATTTCTAAATAATCGTCATAAGGTACTGGATATAGTTTTGAATTGTTTTTATTTATAATTAACATTTTAGTAGCAAGTCTTTGAACAAAGTATCTATCATGAGAAACAAATAAAATAGTCCCATCATAATTATAAAGGGTATCCTCAAGAACTTCTCTTGAGTCAATATCAAGATGGTTAGTAGGCTCGTCTAATACTAAAAGATTTACCTTATCAAATATTAGTGAAGCAAGCCTTAATCTAGATTTTTCGCCTCCGGATAATGAATTAATCTTTTTAAATACATCGTCCCTAATGAACAACATCTTTGCTAATTCTTTTCTAGCTTCTGATAGGGTTAATTTATGGATACTAGAAAAATGTTCAAGTATTGATAGATTTTCGTCTTTAAAGGTTACGTTTTGTGGAAGATAACCTATGCTTACATTAGAGCCTACTTTTATCTTACCCTCATCAGGTGGGATTTCACCTAGAACAACTTTTAAAAGAGTAGTTTTTCCACTTCCGTTCTCACCCATTATACAAAGTCTATCCTTATAAAAGAGAGTAAAAGATAGGTCTTTAAACAATTTCTTCGCTTGAAAAGACTTACTTAGCCCATCTACATCTAAAACAATCTTTCCTGATCTACTAATTCCATCAGTGTTGAGCTTCATTTTAGCTACATCTATAGTTGGTTTATCTAAGATTTCCATTTTTTCTAGGCGTTTTTCCAATTCCTTAGCACGTTTATACATCTTTTCGCTATCACGCATAGCACCCCAGATTCGATAGCGTTCAATTTGCCTTTCCATCTGCTCTATCTTTCTTTGATTATTGACATAAGCCCTGTAGGCAATCTCAAATCGTTTTTCCTTTTCTATAACATAAGCACTATAATTTCCGTCATATAAATTCGCTGATGTAGCTTCCAATTCTATTATTCTATTAGCAACCCTATCTAAAAACTGCCTATCGTGAGAAACCATAAATACAGTGCCCTTGTAATTAAGAAGAAATTCCTCTAACCATTCAATAGATTTAATATCAAGATGGTTTGTAGGTTCATCAAGCAACAGTAAATCTGGTTCCTCAAGCAAAAGCCTAGCCAATTGTACTCTAGTTTTTTCGCCACCACTTAAACTTTCAAAAGGCAGTTCTCTAAAGCTATCAGGTAGCATTAGGCCGCTACAGACTTTATTAATGTTGGTATCGACTTCATATCCACCAATGCGCTCATATTCTTCCATAAGTTCGCCGTAAGTTTTCATCTCAGCTTCTAAAGCATCGCCTGATAGACATTTAAGCTTTTCCTCCTGGACCTTAATTTTAAATTTTAATGATTTCATATCTTCAAAGGAACTTTGAAGAATATCCATGACAGTAATTTCTGAAGGAAATTTAAAAATCTGGTCAAGATATCCAACCTTAATTCCCTTTCTAAATGAAATGGTGCCAGCTTGATAATCCTCTCTACCCATGAGAATTTTCATTAATGTGGATTTTCCGCAACCATTTTGACCAATTAATCCAACCCGTTCATTAGTCTGAATATCAAAGGATATATTTTCAAACACCTTAACAGCTCCATAGTATTTAACTAAGTTATTAACACTGCATTCAATCATTTTTTCACCTCTCATTAAATGAGATACTTAAGACCACTGAAAAGTCATTCAGTGGCCTCACAGTCTCCATTGTTTGATTTACTCAAGCATATTTTCCATAATATATTCAAATCCTTTTTCTTTATATATTTTCCAAAACTCATCTCTATTAGCTGGACGCTCTACAGGTCTACTTAATCTTTGCTGTTCATTTAAAGCTTCCTGCAATGGTCGTTTCTCAAAATAAATATCCTGACCAATCATATCTAAGAGCTTGTCTCCTTTTTCATTGTTAATCAGCATCAAAGATACTCCTTTTAAGTCCATCCATTCAGGAGCATACTTTTCAATTCCCCAATAGTCTGCAATAGTAATATCTGAAGCACGATGTACATCTGTAAATCTACATTCTGAACAGGATGGACGCACAATGGTCTTCAAACCAAAAAATAACTTGTAATAGCGTTCATCAAAAATATATTCGTCCTTGGCAGTTGTTTTAAACATAAAGGTCTTATTGCTATTTTCACGGGTCCAGTCAATTATCTTAGACCTAAATTGAATATTAGTTAACTTACCGCCATTTTCCTTTTCCAAATACTTTTTAAACTCTTCCCAAATCAATGGACTAGGAATACTATGGCAGATTAGATCGCAAACATATAGTTTTTCAGCTAATCTAGAATTCTTAAAATATCCACGTAATCCAGCTGTTTGACATGGTGTTCCTGTAAAGAGAACGCTTTTACCATCTATTAAATCTTCCTTTATCTGCGTGAATATGTCAGTTAAATTACTTTGAACATACTTAGAAAACTTCATTCTATCCCTTTGCTCTAAGTTTTCTGCTCTTTTATGTAACACCTTAAATTCATCGTCAAAATCCACTCCGTATACTACTCCACCTTGGCGAAGAATAGCATCTGAAAGGGCAGCGAACATTCCACCAGAAGTTGAACTCAAAAGAACCTCCTTTGATTTATGTTTAGAGACATATAAGTCTGGAACTCTTTCTTCTTTAAAGTTATTTTCATTTAATATAGGGCAACAATTTACACATTTTCTACAATCAATGCATTCCTCCTGATTAATTAAAGGATATAGAAAGCCTTCTTCATCAGGTTCCATAGTTATTGCATCTGTAGGGCAAATATTAAAACATGCACTACAACCACAGCACTCTTCCTTACGCAAATACACACTTTTCATTTCAAGCCCCCCTCATGTTGTTATTTGATTAGGCATAAAGATGTAATCTTTTAGTTATTTTAAGCATAAGAAATTTACAAAGTAAATTTTACATTCCTATTTTAACATATTATGAGTCAATAAGTCCAAAAGGATGGGTATAATAGTCATAGCATCATAGTTAAAGGAGTGAGGAAATGGAAATATGGGGCATGTACAATATAGCCTTGTCATTTACGGATGATATTGAATATGGAGCCCTTGAGCAGATTACCAATCTATTAAATCAGGAGTTTATAGAAGGTTCTAAGGTGAGAATAATGCCCGATGTACACCAGGGGGTAGGCTGTGTTATTGGGTTTACAGCTGATATGGGTGATAAGGTGATCCCAAATATTGTTGGAGTAGATATTGGGTGCGGAATGTTGACAGTTGAATTAGGGAAAATCGACTTAGACTTACCAAAGTTAGATGAAATAATAAGAAAAGACATACCATCTGGTAGGAATGTCCATGAAGGAAGAAAAGTACACTTTGATGGTTTAGATAAACTCTATTGCTATAGGGATTTAAAGGATACTAAGAGAATAGAAAGAAGTATAGGAACACTTGGTGGAGGAAACCATTTTATAGAGGTAGATGAAGATAGCAAGGGGAATAAATTTCTTGTAATACATTCAGGTAGCAGAAATCTTGGAAAACAAATAGCAGAGATATATCAAAAACTTGCTGTGGACTTATGCAGTGGAAAGGAAGAATTCTTTGAGAAAAAAGAAGAATTGATTAAAACTTACAAGGAGCAGGGAAAACGTAAGGAGATAAGTAAAGCTTTAAAGAAATTGAGTAAGAAATATGAGGACTTAGAGCCTAAATATCCAAAAGAACTATGCTACCTAACAGGAGTATATAGAGATAGGTATCTTCATGATATGAAAATAGCTCAGGAATTTGCAACATTAAATAGGGAGACAATGGCAGACATAATTCTTAATAAACTTTTTTGTAAGAGTATAGATGATTTTGAATACTTCCACACCGTTCATAATTATATTAATTTTAAGGATAATATAATAAGAAAAGGTGCTATATCAGCTTATGAAGACGAAAAGCTTCTAATCCCAATAAATATGAGAGACGGTTCAATATTAGCTACAGGCAAGGGAAATCCAGAATGGAATTATTCTGCTCCACATGGTGCCGGAAGAATAAAGAGCAGAACAGATGCTAAGGAAGCCTTCACCCTTGAAGATTTTCAAAAGGCCATGGAAGGAATTTATACTACATCAGTTAATGAGAGTACATTGGATGAAAGCCCATTTGCCTACAAATCTATGGAGGATATATTAGAAAAAATTACTGATACGGTGGAGGTTATAGATGTTTTAAGACCAGTATATAATTTTAAGGCATAGAAGGGGAGGGTATATGAATTTAATATTTGCTGTAGATGGGAATTGGAGAATAGGATATGGTGGCGGTATGCTGGTCCATATTGATGAAGATTTGCATAGATTTAGAAGATTAACAGAGGGAAATATAGTCATAATGGGTAGAAAGACCCTTGAAGCTATTCCTGGTCAGAAACCACTTGAAAATAGAATAAATATATTAGTTACAAGGAATAAGGATTATAAAAAAGAAGGATTTTATATAATCAACTCATTGGAGGATTTATTTCCACTTCTTAAGGAGTTAAATCCTAATAAAGAAAAAGAGGTATTTGTAACTGGTGGAGGTACAATTGCACGACAGCTTCTATTGTTCTGCAAGAAGGCATATATTACAAAGGTATTTATGGATTTTCCAGAGGCAGATACATTTATTCCAAATCTAGACTTGGACCCTGATTGGCGGATGACAAATGTATCAGAAGTTTATAGGCAGGGAGATATATATTATAAATATGTAGATTATGAAAGGAAGGGACAATAGTCCCTTTTTTCGTTATTAATCCTATCTATATGACTTATTTTAATATAAATTTAAATTATTGGATGAACCTTCCAATTTATCATAAAATTAAAATTGATATTAAAATAACAAGTCAAAGGAGCGATGTTATGAGACCAGTTACAATGGAAGAAATAGAAGGATTGAGAGGGCTAAATTCAGTAAAAGTTAAAGAAGCCCATGAAGAAGGGAAAAAAGTAGTTGGGATGTACTGTATGTTTTCACCTTCAGAAATAGCAATTGCTGCCGGTGCCATTCCTGTTACCCTTTGTGGTACTGCTCAGGCTCCAATAGAGGATGCAGAAAAGGAACTACCAAGAAACCTATGCCCATTAATAAAATCCAGTTATGGCTTTGCTATTACTGATAAGTGTCCGTACTTTTTCTTCTCAGATGTTCTTTTAGCTGAAACTACCTGCGATGGTAAGAAAAAGATGTATGAGTTAATGGGAAAAATAAAACCAATGCATATTATGAATTTGCCTCAAACTTCTGAAGGAGAAGATTCCTTAGAAAGCTGGCATAAGGAAATGGTCAAATTTAAAGCTTATTTGGAAGAAACCTTTGGCGTAGAGATTACTGAAGAGAAGTTAAGAGATGCAATCAAGTTAATGAATAGAGAAAGAGATGCAATGAAAAGATTACATAAGTTAAATGCACATAAACCTGCACCATTATCAGGTATGGATATGATGCTTGCACAATGGTTAAAAGGTTTTAATGTAGATAAAGAATATGGAATTAGCTTAATCGAAAAGCTTATAGAAGAATTAGAAGAAAGAATTGAAAAAGGAATATTTGCATTTGATGAAAGTGCTCCTAGAATACTTCTAACAGGATGTCCAATAGGGTCAGGATCTGAGAAGGTACTAAGGGCTTTAGAAGAGGCAGGTGCATCTGTTGTAGCCCTAGAAAATTGTACAGGATACAAACCATTAGATGTAATGGTTGATGAGGACCCAGATAAAGATCCATTATTAGCTTTAGCTGAGAAGTATTTAAAAACACCTTGTTCATGTATGACTCCTAACAATGGAAGATTCGATTTAATAAAGAGATTAGCTGAAGAATATGATGTAGATGGTGTGGTAGACTTAACATGGGTCGCATGCCATACCTATGCAATAGAATCATTCTCATTAAAGAATTTTGTTCAAGATGAGCTAGGTTTACCATTTATTCAAATAGAGACAGATTATTCAGACTCAGATACTGGACAAGTTAAGACAAGAGTAGAAGCATTCTTGGAAACTATTGAAAAGAAATCAGCAACAGTTTAATAACAGCTCTGCTTAAAGGTGATTAAATGTATTATATAGGAATTGATATTGGCTCAACTGCTTCTAAAGTATCAGTCTTTAATGACCAGAACCTAGTTCTAAATTTTAGCATGCCTACTGGATGGAGCAGTGTAGAGGTATCAAAAATTGTATATGAGAAACTAGAGAAAATGAATATTGATAAAGACAACTCTCGTATTATTGCTACGGGATATGGTAGAGTTTCAGTTCCATATGCAGATAAAACTATTACAGAAATAACTTGTCATGGAAAAGGAGCCCATTACCTATTGGGAGAAGACTGTACTGTAATAGACATTGGTGGACAGGATACAAAGATAATTACAGTAGAAAATGATAGAGTAACTAACTTTACAATGAATGACAAATGTGCTGCGGGAACAGGAAGATTTCTAGAGTTAATGGCAAATTCCTTGGCGATAGGCATTCCTGAACTTGCTGAGCTTGCATTAAAAGGTAAAGAAATAAGCATTACAAGCATGTGTACTGTATTTGCAGAATCAGAGGTCATAAGCCTAATAGGAAAAGGAACACCTAGAGAAGATATAGCCAGAGGAGTCATAAATTCCATAACAGGAAGAGTATATACCTTACTTTATAAGCATGGAATAAAAGGAAAAATATATTTAACTGGAGGATTGTGTGAGATTAAACCGTTTGTAGAACTATTATCTGAAAGATTAGGTAAAGAGGTAATCTCTAGTCCTCTAGGACGATATGCAGGCTCCATAGGAGCTGCACTGATGGGTTTTTAAGCTAGATTTATGGATTGAGTTCTATAATTAACAGGACTCAATCCATTTTTTAATTCAATGAGTGAAGGGCTTGGGGTTGAGGAGAGGATTATTAGAAAAGGTAAAAAGTAGACAGGTAATGTATAAGATATCAAGAAGTTACTTAGAGAATTAGTAGAAAAAAACAAGGACAAGGGGAAATCATCTACTGTGCGCTCTTAGGGTATCCCTTTGTCCTTATTTATATACTTTATTATAGATATTTCCAACGCTAAGGATTTCACCATTATACTCATATAGTTCGCTAACAGTAACTAGCTGGAATCCACGGTTAATCAATTCAGGAACAATTATTTCAACTGCCTCGGCAGTACTTTCAAATATATCATGTAACAAAATAATATCTCCATTCTTAACCCTAGATAAAACATGGTTTGCAATCTTTTCCGCATTTTTAACCTTCCAGTCCTGAGGATCTATAGACCACAGAATCATTGGCATATTTATAACTTCCCTGATCTTATTATCATAGGAACCATAGGTTGGCCTCATAATCTTAGGCTCAACCCCTGCTACCTGAAAGATAGTTTCTTGAGTTTTGTCCAGTTGATACTTTATATTTTCCTTTGAAAGGGAAGTTAATTGCATGTGACTGTATGTATGGTTTCCAATTTCATGACCTTCATAAACCATACGCTTTATGATATCTTGATGTTTAGGAACCCTATTACCTAGAACAAAAAATGTAGCAACAACATTGTGTTTCTTTAGGGTATCTAGTATTGGTATTGTAGCCCTAGCATATGGACCATCATCAAAGGTAAGAGCAACCATAGGTTTATCAGGAGTGATTATCCTTGTGGTTGTCATATCTTCAACATCATTTTCTACATTATCAATTATATCATCAGATGTTACAATATCTGGTAGGTTATCAATTTCTACTAAAAATGTTTCCAATGACTCTAAATCTAAAAAGCTAGATTTCAAATAATCTTTCACAGTACTGTATGGGACAGTTAGAGGTTTTTCAATATTATCAAAGTAGAACACAAGCTTATCGCTTTCAATGATGAAGTTTGAAAAGTCATAAGAGGACTGTTTATCCGCATATTTTAATGCAAGTGATTCCAGCTTTTCCTTATATCTTCCCTTAAATATATCTTCTAATTTAATATTTTTTTCTCGACTAATATCATAGTTTATAGTCTCAACGTAAAGCTTTGGATAAGCATAAAAATATAAATTCTCCATTATTGTAAATTTAACGCTGATAATCTCATTATTAGGTCTATAGATTTCATAATCCATATTCAATTCTGACTTAAAATTGGAGTCTAAAATGCCCATTCCCTCGAATGCTTTCTTAAACTCATATATTTTATCGTTTACCATATTTAAAATTTCAGCATTAATATTGCTATTTTCAAAAACAGGGTAATGTGCACCTATGGCCATATGCTCTCCGTATTCAATAATAGATTCAATATTATCGTAATGAATTTCCTCAAGCTCATTTGAAATTGTATTGGTGGTTTTAAAATATAATAAATTTCCAAGAAGGCTTAAGAATAATGTTACAAATAATATAGATATAATTCTCCTATTCATAATATCAAGACCTTTCTTATCCTTACCACATTATATATATTTAGAACCCATAAATATGACAAAAGACGCTACATAAAAATGTAACGTCTTATTTTAAAAATTGTTTAATAATACCTTCACTCATCATGTCCGCCATTTCTAAAGCCTGAAGCTCTAAAGGATCGTAAAGGTCAACATTTGCCTGATATTCTCCATTAATTAAAGTTGTCGCTTCTCTTGCTACAAAATCTAGATGTTCAAACAGCATTGTTCTCCATTCTTCTTCAGACCAAAATGGATTTATACTTGCAAGGAATCTTGCAATATCTCTAGCATTCTGATACCATCTATTGTTAATTATTTCTGCCTCCCTAGTATTACCTGCTAAAACTGCTTCAACTAGCTGTGCGGCTAGTACCAGGTGTTCAGTTAAAAGCCTATCAAATTCATCAGCAATTCTTTGACCATAGAAAACTCTAAAGACCCTAGCAAAGTCCTTTGGATTTCTTAATAGTCTGTTAACTGTTGGTTCCCTATTAGGCAAATCAAAAACTATTGCTATAATAGATGCTCTTGTCCATTCACTATGCTGTTCCCATAGCAATCTAAATCTATTCATAATTTCTAATTCTGACTTCGTTATACATCTCATCTCGTTAACTCCACCTTTTCAATTTAATAGCTTATCGTTCATCACACCACTGCAATGAAGTAAAGATGAGGAATCTTTACTTCATTATATGTAATAAATGGCAACTGTGATATAATAAGACTAAATCATGAGTGAGGTGGTAATATGGCATCTATAAATTCAAGATTAGGTGAATATCTAAAGCTAGAGTTGATTAAGAATCTATTTGATTCTTTAGACATTGGAGTACATATAGTTGATGCTAATGGTATTACCGTCCTTTATAACAAAACCTGTGAAGAAATAGAAGGGATAGAAAGCAATTGGATTGTAGGAAAGGATATGAATATTCTTGTTAGCGATGGAGTTTACTCTGAATCCATAGCATTAGAAGTCATAGAAAGTGGAAGGAAAGTTGCAAAAACTCAGAGAGTTAATAATAAATACATATTTTCTAAAGGGGTGCCTATTTATGAAAATGGGAAACTAACTAATGTTGTAGTAACGGTAATGGATAGGACAAGCTTAGAAAATATGAAATTACAGCTTAATGAATTAAGAAATATCAATGTAATGATACAGAGAGAATTAAATATACTGAATAAATTGGATAAAGAAGATAATTCCATAGTGTCGAAAAGCAACAAGATGGAGAAGATCAAGGACCTGGCTCTAAGAGTAGCTAAGGTTGATTCTACTGTTTTAATCGAAGGAGAATCTGGGGTAGGTAAGGGTGTTTTAAGCAAGTTTATCCATGGAAATAGCAACAGAAAAAATGGACCCTTTATAAAAATTGACTGCTCCTCTCTACCTGAATCATTGATAGAAACAGAGTTGTTTGGCTATGAGGAAGGTGCTTTTACAGGAGCGAAAAAAGAAGGGAAAATAGGTTTAATGCAGCTTGCTAATAAAGGAACCTTGTTTCTAGATGAAATCGGTGAACTGCCAATGAGAATTCAAGTTAAGCTTTTAGGAGTACTTCAGGATAAGGTATTTCAAAAAGTTGGGGGGACTAAGAATATTCAGGTGGATACCAGGATTATTGCTGCAACAAATAAGAACTTATCCCTGATGGTGGAAGAAGGGAATTTTCGTGAGGATTTATACTATAGATTAAGGGTAGTGCCAATTAGGATACCGCCTTTAAGAGAGCGAAAGGAAGATATTCTACCTCTCATTGAAGTATTTGTGGAAAGGCTAAATTCAAAATACAATTATAAGAAGGTATTGTCATCTGGGGCATTAAAGCTACTACTAAGTTATGACTGGCCAGGCAATGTTCGTGAACTGGAAAATGAAATTGAAAGACTTGTTGTAACTTCTGAAACCGACCTAATTGATATCGACGATATATTAGGTGGAGAGATAGGAAATAAAATAAATAATAAATTAGATGATAGGAAGTCCTTTAAAGAAAATATATATGATTATGAGAGAATATTATTAGCAGATTATATGAGTAAGGTAAAAAATATACATGAATTAAGTCAAAAGACTGGTCTAGAAGTAAGTACTTTGAGGAAGAAGGCAAAAAGATTGGGAGTTGAGCTTGTATTTGCCAAGAAATAATTCTTTCTTTAAAGGAAAAAATTCCTCTTGAAAATTATGCAATTTCCTGGGATTAAGAATAGTCTTAAGTAATGCTTGAAATATTTCCTCTTATAATAAAATAGAATTCAATTTAAAAAGATTAATTGGCCTTTTATGCTGATTAATCTTTTGTAATTTTTTGGCATATATATTGCTATGTATATTTATTAAATGTATCAGGATAAAGATAAAGGGGGAATTTGAATGGATAAGAAGTATATACTTGCAGTTCCAAATTTCAGTGAAGGTAGGAGACCCGAAGTAATTGAAGTTATATCAGGTACAATTAAGAATAGAGAAGGAGTAAAGCTAGTTTCCTGCGAACCAGAATATGATTTTAATAGAACTGTACTAACCATCATTGGTGAACCAGAGCCATTGAAGGAAGCCTTGCTAGATATGGCTGCTAAATCATATGAATTAATTGATATGAGAGAGCAAAAAGGTACACATCCAAGAATAGGTGCTCAAGATACTATACCTTTATTCCCATTGTCAAATATAACCTTAGATGAATGTAAGGAATTAGCAGAAGAGATCGGAAAGGAATTATTCGAAAGACATCAAGTGCCTATATTCTTCTCAGGACAAAATGCAAGAACTGAAAACAAGAAGAGCATTTCCTATATAAGACAGGGTCAATATGAAGGCCTCAAGGCATTGTTGGATGACCCAAATCATCCTGACCATGAAGCTAGAAGACCAGATTTATCAGTGGATGGGAAACTAGATCCTAAATATGGTGCAACAATTGTTTCTGCTGATATGGAAGGATTAACTGCATATAATGTATTCTTAGCAACTGAAGATGTAAGTATAGCTAAGTCAATAGCTAAGGCTGTTAGAGGTCCAAGCGGTGGATTCTCAACTACAAGGGCTGTAGGTATCAAATTCCCAGAAAGAGATGGAGTTGTAGTCTCAATTAATATGTTTGACTGTGCTGCAACACCTCTTTATAGAGCATATGAACTAATTAAATTAGAAGCCCAAAGATATGGAGTAGCTGTAACAGGCTCAGAAATAGTCGGGCCAGTTAAGCTAGATTATTTACTTAACAATTTAAATCATTATTTAGGATTACAAGGATTAAGAAAAGAACAAATTCTTGAGTATCATTTAATGGGGTAAATTAAGGTCTAGTTAAAGGAGTATTCATCAAGCAACTTTTGGTTACTGCACAAAAAGGATGTTGAAGTAAAATGTTAGTACCTTGATACGTCCAGAGATAGACTTCCTGGTACATTATCAAGGTACTTCATTTTGGGAAACAGACTTTTATATCTTTTTAGTATAGGAATATACCTCATAATTATATGTATTCTCGCTAATATTTATTACACATTATCTTATCATTTTATCAAATTTAATTAGTTGGGATTCCTTAGTTTTAATTTTGTATTTAAATCTACATAAGGTTATAATTAAACTATCAGCAGAAGAAATCATGTCGTTACTCAGCTGATGTAGGTCAGATGTAGGAGTTGCAAAAAAACAGGGGGTGGATTTATATGAATCCAGTAATAACTATAAGAAACTTGAGTAAATCCTATGGTCAAAAGAAGGTTTTAAATAATATTGATTTAGATATTTATAAGGGGGAAATCATAGGATATATAGGACCAAATGGGGCAGGGAAAAGTACTACGGTTAAAATCATGCTTGGGTTGGTCGGGGAATATGAAGGAGAAGTAAGAATCTTTGGCCAAAATATTAAGAATGGTAACATTGAATATAAGAAAAAGATAGGTTATGTTCCTGAAACAGCTGATGTTTATGAGAATCTTACTGCCAGGGAATACCTAACCTTCATAGGTGAACTATATGGTATGGACTATGATGAGGCTAATAAAAAAGCAGAAAAGCTGATGGACCTCTTCGGCATAAAAGAAGTCTACGATGCTAGGCTTAGCTCTTATTCTAAGGGTATGAAGCAGAAAGCTCTTATTATTTCATCACTTATAAATGACCCTGATATACTGTTTTTAGATGAACCCTTAAGTGGAATAGATGCTAACAGTGTAATGGTAATTAAAGAGGTATTAGCAGAGCTTGCAAGATGTGGCAAGACCATCTTCTATTCCTCTCATATTATGGAGGTAGTAGAGAAATTAAGCCATAGAATTATACTAATTAACAATGGGGAAATAGTCGCTGATGGAAATATTGAGGAATTAAAGACCAAATCTATGGAAGGCTCTCTAGAGAGGATATTCAACCAGCTAACAGGTTTTAATGAACATGAATTGATAGCTAAGGAAATTGTAGCTACAATTAGAGGAGGAGAGCCAGTTGAAGGAATTTAAATATTTAAAATTTCTCGATGTGTTTAGAGGGCTCTTTCAGAGGTTTGGTATTGATTACAATACTTTAAGGAAGATTTTAAGGATAAAATTATTAATTGATAGTAGAAGAACATCAACTGTTCTTACGAATCAAAAGAAGAAAGATGGCAAAAATAATTTTATAAGATCCCTAGGTATTTTTCTTCTATTTGGAGTATTTTTAAGTGTTTTTATGTTTATACGTAATAATTATTTATTTTCAATGAGTCTAATATTCTCCATGTTCATGTTCTTTATAATGACGTCTCTAGTTTCAGATTTTAGCACCATTATTTTGGATTTAAAGGACAAGGAAATTATACTTACGAAACCTGTTGATAGTAGAACTCTAAATGCTGCAAAGGTATTACATATTTTTTATTATATCTTTATGATAACCATGGCTTTATTAGGTCCAGCCATGCTAGTATCCTTAAAAAGATATGGATATACATTCTTTTTCTTATTTTTATTAACAGCCGTGCTTATAGACTTATTGAGCATTGTTTTTACAAGTCTTTTGTATTTATTAGTACTTAGGTTTTTTAGTGGAGAAAAGCTTAAGGATATAATAAACTATTTTCAAATAGTACTAACAATCGCTATAACTCTTGGCTATCAACTGATGTCTAGAATTTGGACCTTTATAGACTTCAATAAGATAGAATTAAAGCTTACATGGTGGAAGATGTTTATGCCACCCCTTTGGTTTGCAGCTCCATTTGAGCTATTTATTAAAGGAAATACTGATAAAAACATAGTATTCCTTTCCCTACTAGCTCTGATTGTTCCTATTATAGCAATAATTATCTATATAAAAACTTCATCAGTCTTTGAAAGCAGTCTACAAAAATTGAGAAGCTCAGAAGGACAAACTAAAAGTAAAAATAAATTTATTATTTTAGTTTCAAATATTATCTGTAAAGATAAAGAAGAGAAAGCTTTTTATAAATTTACAACCAACATGATAAAGAAGGAGAGAACCTTTAAACTAAAGGTATACCCTAGTCTAGGCTTTAGTATAGTCTTCCCTCTATTAATGGTTATAGCTCAACATTTCAATGATAGTTTAAGTCGAAAGTCATTTTTTGCTATCTATTTTGCATCATTCATGGTATTAGATGTAGTTGGTTATCTAAGCTATTCTGGAAACTATAAGGGAGCTTGGATTTATGAAACTATGCCAATAAGAAGTAGGGCATCAATATATAAGGGTTCATTAAAGGCTGTATTTATCAATTTATTTACTCCTCTATTTATTTTTGTCAGCCTAGTATTTTTATACATATTTAAGTTTGGGATTTTACTTGATTTAGCAGTTGTATATTCTAATATATTCTTGCTTACTATAATTACTCATATGATTCAGAAAAAGGATTTACCATTTTCATTGGCATTTGAAACGACTGAGAAGAAGACTGGTTTTTGGGAGCTAATAAAAGTCTTAATAACCATGGGAATACTAGCAGTATTACATTCTTTATCAGATAAGATTCGCTTTGGAGGGTTAATATATTTAGCTTTAATATTATTAACAATTATAATACTGTGGAACAAGACATTTAAAAAAGCAGAATTAGAAGAAGGCTAAAAGGAATTCCTTTTAGCCATTCTTATTTACTAATTACTTTTTTGCCTCTAAAGAATACTTGCAATATATCATCATCATTTGTTATTTCAAGTCCGGGTATACCATTAGAAACCAAGAAATTTGCATCCTTTCCTACCTCAATGCTACCATAACAATCATCTTTTTGTAGCACCTTTGCTGGATTTAAAGTTATAAGCTTTAAGATGTCATTTTCATTCCAACCATTTTCTCTGAGTATTTCCATAGTTGGATTGGATATTAACATTAGGGACTCTGGGCCCTTTAAGCTATTATCCATAAATCTTAGCCAAGAAGCTTTATTTGAAGGAGGTAGGTATGCATCTGTTGAAATTGCTACAACAACACCTTTTTCTACAAGATTAACTATTTCCTCTGGACTATTAGGAGTTAAATGTGTTCCTCCTAAAGGTGTTGCAACTACGATAATGCTTTTATTTAAAACCTTTTGGACTTGCTCATCATCAATTCCGTGTCCATGATGGATCACATTAAAATTGGCGTTAATTGCCATATCTATTGCTTCTTTTCCACCTACATGACATCCGATTTTCTTGTTTTTCCCATGAAAAGCTTCGGATATTTTTATCAATTCATCTTGAGAATAAATAATTTCACCAGCTTTTGGAACGTATTCTTCCTCAAAATTAGCTGGAGTTGCGTTTATAAATATATTTTCACCTGGATAATCACTAAATTCAATCAAACCTTCAATGATTTGGTCACTTATAAGCGATGACTTATCAAGAATTTTTGAGCCCGTTAAACCTGAAAAGTGAACTAATTCAGGTAGCCCTATTGAAATGGTGGAAATGGAAAAGACAATATCAATCGGCATATTCTCAATTAATTTACTGTAATCGCTTTTACCATAATTAGCATTTGGGTGACCACAAATCTGCTCACCTAAAGCAGTAATTCCTGAGGACAAGACCTTTAGAATTAAGGCTGTACCTCCTAATAAATGTGTATCTTCGGTAACAGGATAAATGGTTGAAGGAGCATATTCTAAAACATGAGTGTGACAGTCTACTAAGGAAGGTGTGATTACATAATCACTGTAATCAATTATTTTTATATCAGGATAGTTTTCTATAACTATTGGGAAATAACCTACTTCAATTATTTTTCCCTCCTGTACTACGAATGCTCCATCATATAAGGTTCCATACTTCTCGCTAACAGTTACCAATTTTCCTGCTCTAATTAGATACTTTTCATTTTTCACTATATCACCTCGTTATATAATTAATGGTGTCAATAAATATGCAAGTAGAAAGGCCGTAATTAGTCTTATTACAGTACCTATAAGAGCAGAATTTAATATTTCCTTTTCTGTTAAGTCAGTTATTGGTTTCCACGTAGCAGGTATTTGACCAAATATAACTGATAATGGAAGACCAGAGTTTGCCAGCACAAAGGAACCTACAATAAGTCTAGGATCTGTGCTTTCAACTACATCAATTAATTGAGCCACTGCTAATGTTGGACTGGCAAGGATGGATACTATACCTGTTGCTGGCTCTATGTGAAGAATATTCAACATGGTTGTTAATCCTGATTCTATGTGAGGCCAAATTCCAAAATAATCTAAAACTCCTATTACGGAGAATACAGCTGCAATAGCTGGAATTATTACTAATAGTAACAATTCTGTACCTTCAATTGCAGAAGTAAATAAAGTTTGTAGAAAAGGTGTATTTGGTGTAAATCTAGGAAGCTCCTCTAATTCTACCTTTTTAGTATCTCTATAAATGGTCAATTTAAGAATCAGTGGAATAACTACCAAAGGAGCGATAATGGACAGTAGAATTACAGGTAAGGCTGGAATGCCGAACTTGCTTAAAGCAATTAAGCCAATTACAAAAGTAGCAAAGGATTGAGGTGATTGTATCATAGTAGCAATTGCCATTTTTTGTTCATCTTTTGTTGCCTTTGCTTGAATTAATACAGGTCCTGCTATTCTTCCAGCAGCATTTATATCACCAAGCACGTTGTATACACCAGGTATTATAACAGAAGGGTTTATTTTGAGAAATTTCATTATTGGCATAAAAACTCTAATCAATCCATCTGTAAAGCCTAGACGTTCAAGAATTCTTCCCACAATAACGCTTACGATTACAGCGACACCAACATTACTAATTAAGAAGATTTCAATAGCCACAGGATAAACCCTAGCTATTATTACATCAATTAAGTCAGATAGGGAATTTGGTGAGAAGAATAAAATTATAAGAGAAAGAATAACTAGACCTATACCAATTATTTCGTTTCTGCTCAGTTTATTCCTAGGTTGATTATTAATATCTTTCATAATCATCCCTCCATCAATTATTAATATTATGTTATTCTTGTACTTTCAAAGTGTTACTTTAAGCATGAGGCACCCCTTCTTTTACCTAAGGCAAAAAAATTAGCTTTTGTTTGAACTTTTTTATTGAGATAATACTCTTATATAAGAAGGTGGTGGTGAAGTGGAGACATTAGACCTTGTAAAAAAAGCTAAGAATGGCGATAAAGAGGCTTTACTGGGACTAATTATGGATAAAAAAGCTGATTTTTATAAATTGGCCTTTGTATATATGAAAAATGAAGAAGATGCAATGGATGCATTACAGGATATGATAGTCATTCTTTATGAGAATATATCAAGCCTAAAGAAAAATGAGTCTTTTTATTCCTGGAGTAAAACAATCTTAGTCAATACATGTAAAACAAAATTAAAGAAAAATAAGAAAATAATATTTATCGAAGAAATTAAAGAAGAAGTAGCTGAGGATTATTTTGAGAATCCGGTGGATAAGTTTGTACTGGACAAATATTTATCCACATTAAGTTTAAAACATCAGGAAGTTATTAAGCTTAGGTATTATTTGGATTATGATTATGAAACAATTAGTAAGGTCCTTAAAATTCCCCTTGGTACAGTAAAATCAAGATTAAATGCTGGAATGAAAATTCTAAAGGAAGCCCTTGGAGGTGAATATATTGAATAAGTTAGATAAATTATTAAATGAAGAGAAGGAAAATCTAGATAGATTATCAATTCCTGAGGACATGGAAGAAAGACTAAGATCAGCGTTAAATAATGTTCCATCAAAGAAGAAAAAGAGATTTCAAATTAGGGTAGCAGCAATCATAATTGTGCTATTATTGAGCTACAATATTGACACTTTGGCCTTTTATAGCAAAAAACTTATAGGATATGATGATATAATGAATGGAACATTACAGGAGTTAAATGAAATGGGAAAGGGACAAGTTATAAATAAGTCCCATACTTTCAAAGATGGAGTAAGCGTAGTATTAGATGGAGTCATGCTTGATGATAATAATATGATTCTATTTTACACAATAAATGCTCCTCATGGTGACGTACAAAATAAGAATATAAATATATCAATTGGAGGAATCTTTTCGCAATATTCCTATAGTGGTTCTGGAATAGCAAGTCCAGATGGAAAGACTGAAAGTTGGGTTATTAATACTCATGAAGTTCCGATGTTCTTCGAAAAGACAATCTCATTAAATATAAATTATCAGAAAGACGATGGAAATTATGAAGAAGGGAAAATAACCTTTAAATTAGACAGAAACCAAGCTGTAGGCAAGAGTATAAAGTTTAACATAAATAAGAAAATTGAATTAGGTTCTAGAAGTATAAGTGTAGATACAATGGTTGCCTCCCCAACTTCTACAATAGTAAGGGGCAAGATACAAAACATATTGGAATTAGGAATAGACATAATTAAAGATAAGAGAATAAGACCACTGGAGATAGAAATGGAACTATTGGCTGATGGTAGGAAAATTGATCATCAAGGAGGTGGTTTATCTACTGATAATAAAGGAAGTAGCTTCTATATTACCTTTGATGCATTGCCACAAGATACAAAAAATATAGAATTAAGATTAGTTTCCTTTGCAGGAGATTATGACGTTAAAGAAGCTATTGAATTAGAAAAAGGTAAAGGCACTAGATTTAAGGTGCTTGAACAGGATGTAATTATAAATGCTGTATATGAAGAGAATGGAAGTACCTATATAAACTTTACAACGGAGGATACTGTACAACTAAGCAGAGTTTATTTAAATATTGATGGTAAGAGGCATGAACTTCAAGAAACTATTTATGGAAGCGAAGAGAAAGTTGCTAAGGATAATAAGGTAAAGATTCTTTATACAAGAACCATGAGATTTGAAGGAACAGGGGATAAACTTGAGTTAGATATACAAAGAGTTAGATATAATAAGGTTTACGATGAGCTGATTTATAAGGAGTAAGGCTAGGAAGCA
Organism: Firmicutes bacterium FC7; assembly: GCA_022760735.1. GTDB lineage: Bacteria > Bacillota > Clostridia > Tissierellales > Tissierellaceae > UBA3583. The sequence goes on along the minus strand of JAKELU010000001.1, from coordinate 431,656 downwards.
ACATAATAAATAAAATGATAGCACCTTGATACGGTAAAATATCAAGGTACTATCATTTTGTATTTATACTATATATTTATTAACTTAACATATATTGAGCCCTAAACTTGTGTCACTAACCTCTCCACATATTCATTTCTCATTAGATATTTCATTACTGGTACTCCGATTATAGTTACAACTACAAATTCAGAAAGCATAATTTGCCCAGTTACTAAAAGGAAATTCACTGGCTCAGTAGATAGAAACATGATTTCCAATCCAATAATAAAACTAAAAAATGCAGGCCAGATACTAGCTAAGTAGATATTTTTAGTTTTACTCATGGATGTTAAGGCTAAGAAGCTAGCCAAACTTCCAAAGATAACATCAACTATACCAAAGGGACTAGCAATATTTGCAATGGCACACCCTATTGTTAGAGGTACTACATAAAATGGATCAAAATATGCTAGCAAGGTTAAAATTTCAGATAGTCTAAATTGTAAAGCTCCATAGGCTGGCAATGTTAATGTTAAAATTGCGTAAAGTGCTGCTACTACTGCTCCTCTTACAAGTTTATTAGTCTTCATCTTGTCCACCTACCCCAAAATCAGTATTATTCCATAGAATTTCTACATTATCCATATCCTCAAGATAAGAATATTCATCTTTGAACCAGGCAATGAGCTCAGGATCTGCCTTGACTGGTGTAGTGTTATTTACATAAATATTGATACAACCACGTTCAAAATTTTTTAGTAGAATATCAATATCATTTGAAATCATTTCTTTTGATTGTCCCTTGATTCCAACTAATAAACAAATTATATTAAAATATTTTGCTACCTCCTCTGGATTCTTAAATACAACGCCTTTTTTTAAATACTTGTTTCTAAATTCGTCATCAAAAGTTTCTATGCCACTTTTGAATTTAACATTTACACCTGGGAAATAGGATCTTATTTCATTAAGCCTATCTTTATAGCTATAATGGCTTTCAAAATATAGCTCTTTAATCCCTTTCTTGAAAACTATGTCCTTTATATCCTGTAAGCTTTCCTCAGGCAATTCAAATACACTAGCTGAGTTTATAACTTCTAATTTCTTAAACTCACCAGTTATCTCTTTTAAAATTTTTCGGTTAAATTCAACAATGGCTGAGTCATCAGTGCAATTATCATCAATATAATCGCAAAAAAAACAACGCCCCCAACTACATGGGCGCGATTTTAAAAGTACAATTTCACGTGGATTTTTTTCTAAAATCCTGCTGTATCTTATCATAATAATCACTCCCTTGATTTTTTTAAAGTGGGTCCCAAGGAAACACTTTCAGAATAAAAATGACTATTATAATCTAACACGTTTAAGCTCAAATTGCAATAGAAAGCAAAAGTAAAGCAAAAATCTGTTTACTTTGCTTCAGCTTTATATCATACTTTAGATAATCTCGAACATAATAAGGCCTACAGTATTTATTGCAAAGTTGGCAAACATATGAACTAGCCATGAATTATATATATTTCCATTCTCCTCATTAAGCCAGTTAAATAATAAGCCTCCGATAAATAAGCCTGTCAATGCGATTAAGAATAGAATAGGATTAAACCAATTCATCAACATAGCCACATGATAAATTGAAAATGTAAAGGCGCTAATACTATGGGCCAACAAGTTAGGTATGGATTTTTTCAAGTTAAAGAAGATAAATCCTCTAAAGAAAATTTCTTCTAACAAGGAATTAATAAATGAAATATATAAGGATACATAAATAAAATTATTCCTATTAACACTTAGGTTTGTATCAAGTATTGACTTTATATTATCAAGATCAATAAAGCTCTTTAATATAAAATAGCATGTAATGATAAAAATATAAATTCCGACTCCCAATGCAATAGATTTCAAAAATTCTCTCACAGATCTTACTTTAAATAGGTTTTTTATGGGTATGGCCTTTGCTTTAACCGAATAAAAAGTAGGGACAAATAGAAATAAAAATATTTTTATTATTGATTTAATAAAGTAGTTTGGTTGTATATAGTAGTCAACTATATACATACAAATAAGAAGTATAGTAATAAGTATCATAATTTCTAAATAATTTCTTCTCATAATAAACTCCTTGAATATTATTTGTGTAAAATTTACACTAAATGAAAAAGGTAAGAACATTATAACATTAATAAAAACTTACTTCAGCATTAATTCCATTATAGCTTTCTATTCCTTGATTTTCTAAATAAGAACTAATATAATAGATTTAATTTTTACCAATTTTAATTTGCATGATTAAAAAAGGAAGTGATAAATTGAACAAAAAATACATAAAAGAAGGGGCTATAGCTGCCTTACCAGTAATACTAGGATATTTGCCGGTTGCTATTGCATTTGGATTGCTGTCCAAAAATCAAGGAGTTTCTTTTAAAGAGACAGGTTTGTTTTCATCATTGGTATATGCGGGAGCTAGTCAATTTATGGCCTTAGATTTAGTAAAGGCAGGAGTTAGCGCTGGTAGCATCATACTCGCAACATTTTTATTAAATTTAAGACACGTGGTGATGTCTGCATCTTTATCTGTAAAATTGAATGAAGTAAAAAAGACATTTTTACCAATAATAGCCTATGGAATTACCGATGAAACCTTCTCGGTTCTATCTTTTAAAAATGAGAAGTTGACAATGCCATTTGTACTTACATTTAATATACTAGCCAGTTTAACATGGGTAGTAGGAACCTTAATTGGATATCTAATGGGTGAAATAATACCTTCATCTTTACAGGCAAGCTTAAGCATTAGCCTATATGCAATGTTTGCAGCCCTATTATTTCCACAGTTTAAAATAGAGAAAAGAACAATGTATCTATCTATACTTACAGCTATTATTTATATAACAATTTACTCAACAAAGCTATTTACGTCTGGTTGGGATATTATATTAGGGATAATTATTTCCTCGGCTTTAGGTGTAGCATTGTTAAATAAAAATGAGGAGGTAAGTGAAAATTGAAAAGCTATTTACCTTTAATAATAGGTATGGGACTGGTAACCTATATTCCAAGGGTCCTACCATTATTGTTTCTAACCAATAAGGAGCTGAGTCCAAAGCTAAAACAATTTCTTCAATTCATTCCTTATACTTCACTGAGCATCCTAATAGTTAGAGGAATTTTAAATGCCACACCAGATATGTTATTTCCAACACTTATTGGAATAGGGGTAGCAGGGATATTTGCTTATTTTAAATCAAGTTTAGTATTATCGGTACTTGCTGCAATATTTTCATCCTATATAGCAATGAATATTTTTTAATATATGTTCACCTCTCTGAATAATAGGTAAAAATAATCAAATAATAATTTTTGAAAAATACTCATAGGAGAGGTGTAAATGGATAAGGTTAATTTGGCAATAATCTATTATAGTGCATATGGAACAAATTATCAGCTTGCTAGATGGGCTGAAGAAGCTGGAAAGACTGCTGGAAAAAAATAGACATTAAAAAACTCCTAAGTTTATTTGCCTTAGGAGTTTTGTTGTTCTACTGTGGCTTATTCTTCTTATGATTTTTATAATATTTAACCCCAATAAATACTACTACTGAAATAATAACTAAGAATGGTAATAGATAAATTAAAGCTATTATCAAATCTTCAACTGCATCTTTAAAGAAGTACAATGAATCATTAAATGCATTTTTAACCTTTGTAGCAAATGTAGTATCTATAGTTTCGGTTGCAGTTACCTTTGCTACTTCTTGAATATTTATATAAATAGTACTAAATTCTATTTTATCATCTAAGGTTAATAGGCTTGCTTTTAAGTTTTCCTTTTCATATATAACCTCAGACAATTGATTTTCTAAGGCTATAATATCCTCTATCTTTTCAGCCTTTTCCAGTAGGGCTAATAGCCTAGCTTCCTTAGTTTCTACAACCTTAAGTCGAGATTCTGTATCAGTATATTGCTTTGTTACATCTTGCTTATTTGTACTTTCGCTTGTTAGGTTACCAATTGCATTAAGCTCTGTTTTAAAGCTTGCAATATTTTCTTTTGGTATTCTAATTGCAAACTCCCCATATCTATACTTATTGTTGTTGTAATAATGGTTATATGATAAATTGGAATATTCTATATACCCTTTGTATTTCTCAATTAACTTGTATAATTCCTCATTTGTCTTATCAAATTCAGTAGTTTCAAAATTTAAATGAATAGTTGTAATCACCTTTTCTGGCTCTAATGGACTTGATATACCTCTACCGAAATTTGAAGATCCATTATCTGCTGCTCCTGCCTCTGCTGGTGATTCTTCCCGAGCAACAGGTGGTGAAGCTGGAGCTGTTCCTACTGAACTTTGAGACTTCATTCTACTGCTACAACCAACTACTACCGATAGGACTAGCAATATACTAATAGTAAATAATACTAATTTCTTGGACCATTTCATAATCTCAACTCCTCATATATTAGTTTAACCCCTAAAAATTCTAAGAACTACTATAGACCTTTATCCTTACATTCATTTTAATTTATTTTAGGTTATAATTGGATACAAAAAAGTTACAGTATTATAAACTATTGGAATTATATATAGTATAATTAAAGGAAGTAAGAAAAGTACAAGGAGGCTAAAACTTGAAAAGAACTCTAATATGTATAATCATTTTTGTAACTATCCTAGGATTCTCAATTAACCCAATAGCTACAAAGCTTAGGGAAACTAATGCTTTAAAATTACATATAGATTCAATTGTTGTTGATACACATAATGACAATATGATGAAAATAGTTGATGAATACACATGGCTTCCTGTGACTGATATAAGAACTAAAACGGACCTTCAAATAGATATACCAAAAATGAGAGCAGGTAATCTTAATGTTGGTTTCTTTGCTGCCTATACATCTGCCTATTTTGGAAATCCAAACAAGGCCTTAAGCAGAACCTTGGCTTTACTAAATGCACTTTATTGGACCGAAAAAAACAATTCAGATGTATTTACAATAACAAAAACCTATTCAGAACTAGAAAGAGCAGTACTTGCTAGGAAAATAGCAGCAGTACCTTCTATAGAAGGTGCATATGCAATAAGTAAGAACAATGGAATTGAATTATTAAGACAACTTAACGACCTTGGAGTAAAAGCCATAGGTTTTACTTGGAATTATTCCAATGAATTAGGAGAAGGTGCATATGGTGCTTATGCAGATGCGAAGGGTACTCCATCATCAGGTGGACTTACAGATTTAGGTGTAGAAATAGTAAAAGAGATGAATAGATTAGGTATGATAGTTGATATATCTCACTTAAATACTACAACCTTCTGGGATGTTATAAATACCACAAAAGCTCCAATTATAGCCTCTCATTCAGGAGTATATTCCCTAAAACCTCACCAGAGAAACCTAAATGATGATCAACTTAAGGCTATTGCAGAAAATGGTGGTGTAGTGGGAATGGTCCTCTATAGAGGGTTTATCAAAGATATGAACAATACCTATATCAAGGATTTTGTAGACCATATAGACTATGTTGTAAACCTTATAGGTATAGACCATGTTGGACTTGGCTCAGACTTTGATGGTGGAGAAATTCCATTAGATATGAAGGATGTTTCTGAACTATATAAGATAACTGAGGAATTGGTTAGACGAGGCTATAGTGCCGAAGACATTCAGAAGATATTAGGTAAAAATACTTTAAGAGTTATAAAAGAGGTTGAGAAATTAGCTGAAAATCAAAATATAGCAGAGGATATTAAAATAACTCCTACTATTAAAATGGGGGAAGGAATATCTGTTAGAAAGCCGCTGTTAAGTGCAAATATAGAGGGAGAAAATATAGATAAAAATAAATCTAGAATAATCTTAGACGGTATTGTCTATGAACCAATTTATGATGAAAAAACTTCTACCTTATCCTACCAAGTAGAGAGGGAGTTAATTGAAAAATTCCATGTAGTTACCTTTGAAGCACAAAACAATAATGGTGGCATAAAAAGAGAAACAATAATTTTTTACATTAATAATTAAAGTGAGAGTAACAAGAGAAAAAATATAACAATGATATTGATGAAAAGATTAATGAAACAAAACTTCTTATATGACATACACAATGATATTCTAAAAAAAGAAGGTATTTATAAGATATATGAATTTATTTGCATATTTTCTTTTCTAATAACTATAGAAAATATAAAGCCGCTTATTTAGGTATTTAGAATTGCTCTATCAATTACTCATTGTTTTAACGTTCGCAACTATCTATAGTTTTATAAAAAGTATTGTTTAATCAAATACGTGCAATAATATTAACCAAAAACATAATGATAAAGGGCCATATTATACGTGAGTAGTATGGCCCTTCTTTACTAGTCTTTAATTATTACTTTCTTTTATTACTTTCTTTCTAGTTTATTTCCGTTAATTTTATTTACTATAACAGCTATAGCTGCGTCACCAGTTACATTAGTAGCAGTACCAAAGCTATCTTGAGCTATATATAATGCTATCATCAATGAAAGCATAGGTTGTGAGAATCCTAATATTGATTCTAATATCCCTAGTGCTGCCATTACTGCTCCTCCTGGAACACCTGGAGCTGCTACCATTGTTATACCTAACATAAGGATGAAAGGTAGAATTTGCATAAAGGAAGGTGTTATTCCATTTAACATCATAATTGCCATACTACATCCTGTTAGGGTAATTGTACTACCAGATAAGTGAATAGTAGCGCATAGTGGAATAACAAAATCTGCTATGTCATCTTTTACTCCATTTATCTTAGTCTGTTGTAAAGTGACAGGTATAGTTGCTGCTGAAGATTGAGTACCAAGGGCTGTAAAGTATGCTGGAATCATTGTCTTTAGTAGCCTTATAGGATTTCCTCCGCCATAAGATCCGGCAATTGTAAATTGTATTAATAAAATTGTTAAATGAAGAGCAATTACAATAACGAATACTCTTGAGAATACAGATAAAATTGTAACTACCTGTCCTGCATATGTCATATTCGCAAAAATTCCTAGAATATGAAATGGTAATAATGGAATTATTATTTTACTTATTAGAAGTTCAATTATTCCTTGGAATTCATGCATAGCCTTCTTTAGAGTATCTCCCTTAATAGCTGCTATTCCTAGACCAAGAGTAAATGCAATTAAAAGAGCTGTCATTACTCCAAATACTGGTGGCATTTCAACTGTAAATAAAGCTCCAACTAATGCTTCTTCAGGATTTGTTGCATCTGTAATCAGGCTTCCAGTTTTCAAGAAAGTTGGAAACAATGTCACAGAAGCAAAATATGTTAACGAACCTGCAATTACCTGAGATACGTATGCTATTCCGGCAGTAATAGCTAACAATCTTCCTGCTCCTTCTCCTAAGTCACCAATTCCTGGTGCTACAAATCCTATAATAATTAATGGAATAGCAAAGGATAGGAAGGCACCAAAAATACTATTAAAGGTAGCTAAAACTGCAATAATCCATTCTGGTGCAACCATACCTAATAAAATACCAACAATAATTGCTATAATCAGCTTAGGTAATAGACCTATTTTTTTCACGCAAAATCCCTCCCGTATTTTTATATAATTCAGAATATTATTTGCTATTCTATACCCATTTATTGTGGTTTGTCAACATGTTTAAACACAATATGACATAATATGAAATTCTTATAAATATATTATTGTCTTAGAAATTGCTTTAATGCATGGATATTATTACAACACATGTAATAAAATTCCATAAAAAATTTTTGTCGAATCTTGTTTTTATATAATAAAAACTGGGTATAAAATTAATAATTATATTATATAATGACATAATATTTACGACATAAGGCGGTAAATGTAAATATATTTTAAAATGCCCCTTTAATAGGGGCATTTTTGTGGAATTGAGGTATAATCGAGAATAATTTAAAATGTTTATATTTTTAATCACTATATTGAATTAAATTAATAATTATATTATTATTTAATATAGTTGGTATTTTAACAAAAAATACTAAAATTACTTAGGAGGTGAAGCGATGGCTAGAGAGGCAATAGAAACTATTAGGCAAGCAGAAGAAAAAGCTAAGTCGCTATTGAAGGATGCTATGCAAGCTTCTAAAAATTCCAAGGAAGAAGCTATAAAATTAGCTGAAGTGGAATATAATAGAATTCTAACTGAGGCAGAGAACGAAGCAGAAATGATCAAAAATAATCGTATTAAAGAAGGCGAAGCTGCAGCCCAACCCATAATTGACAAGGGCAATGCAGATGCAAAGGTTATCCTTAATCTAAGCAATGATGCTATAGAGTCAGCTGTTAATAATATTATTGAGAGGATTGTGAACGCCAATGGCAATAGTTAAAATGAGTAAGTTCGATCTGTTTGCCTTTGATTCAGAAAGAGAAAATCTTCTCCATGAGCTTCAGAAATTTAAATATGTTCATTTTTTAAACCTAAACGAGGATGAATCCCTTAAAGAATATGGACTGAGAAGTGTTGAAGTTCCAGAAAATATTGTGGCCTTAGATGAGGAAATATCCAAGGTTAAATATGGAATAGAAACTTTATCTAAATACGTTCCAAAAGAATCGGGATTCGATGCTATGAAGAAAGGCTTGGAAACATTAAGCTTTGATGAATTAGAAGCAAAAGCTTTAAAGATTGATTATGAAAATGTTTATCTTCAAATAAAGGATTTAGATAGCAAGAAAGATGCTTTACTCCAAGAAGTTGTAAGATTAAATGCAGCTATAGATGATTTAAAACCATGGACTAAATTAAACAGTCCTATAAGGGATTTAAATAAATTTGAACAATGCGAAGTGCTTTTGGGAACAATTCCAAAGAAGCTTAAGCAAAAATTGGAAACTGATTTATTGGATACACAATATACTTATTTCGAAATTCTAAGTGAAGATAAGGACAATCTCTATATAATTGCATTGACTTCCAAGTTAGAAGTTGATCAATTAAAGGAAATTTTGAGAAACAATAGTTTTTCAAATGCTAAGCTTATAGGTGAAGATGAACCTTCAAACGAAATTTCAAGGCTAGAAGAGCAGATCAATATTAAGCAAAATGAAATTAACATATATGACGATAAAATAAAGCAACTTTCTGATACTCTCCCAGATTTAAAGGTTGAATATGAATATCTTATGAATAAAAAATTAAGATTAATGGCTTCAGAAAAGTTCATGTCAACCGATAATATAAATGTTATTCAAGGGTATATTCCAACTGATATGGAAGAAGACTTCTTGAAATCAATTAACTCAGCACTCAAAAGCAAATACTATATTGAAATCAATGAAGCTGATAAAGACGATCCAGATGTGCCAATATTACTAAGAAATTCAAAGTTTGCTCAATCATTTGAGTCGCTCACCGGCATGTATGCATTACCTAGGTATAATGAGATAGATCCTACTCCGTTTTTAGCACCTTTTTATCTAGCGTTCTTTGGAATGATGATTGCAGATATAGGTTATGGAGTATTGATGTTAATAGGCACCTTAGTAGCTCTAAAAGCGTTTAATTTAAGCGAGAGTATGAAAAACTCAATGAGGTTTTTCCATTACCTAAGTTATTCTACTATTGTTTGGGGAGTAATATATGGTTCTTTCCTTGGAGGAATAGTACCGTTGCCAGCATTAATTAATCCAGCAGTGCAATATAATGAGCTTTTAGTTATTTCGATAGCTTTTGGTGCAATACATCTATTCTATGGATTAGGACTTAAGGCTTATTTAAGCATTAGAGATGGAAAGGTTTTAGATGCCCTATTTGATGTAGGATTCTGGTATATGGCATTAGTAGGTGGTATTGTTTTCTTAGCATCAATGGTTATAAGTGTACCAAATATTGTTAAAAATATTGCAATGATTGTTATGATAATAGGTATGGTTGGAATCGTTGCAACTGGTGGTAGAGATGCTAAAAGCATACCGGGTAAGGCTGCTGGAGGACTTTATAGCCTATATGGAATATCAAGTTATGTAGGAGATTTTGTATCATATTCAAGACTTATGGCGTTAGGACTATCAGGTGGCTTTATAGCTTCAGCAATAAATATGATGATTGATATGCTATTTGCTAAAGGGATATTTGGAATATTAGCAGGGATCATAGTATTTTTTGTTGGTCAATTATTTAACCTATTTCTAAGTATTTTAAGTGCTTATGTACACACAATAAGGCTAACCTATGTAGAATTCTTTGGTAAATTCTATGAAGGTGGAGGAAAAGCATTTAATCTATTTACAAACAAAACAAAATATATAAATCTAAAGTAAGTTAGGAGGAATAATAATGAATTTTGCAGAATTAATGTTCAATAATGGAGGTATATTTTTCGCAGGTTTAGGTGCAGCGGTAGCTGTTATATTATCAGGATTTGGATCAGCTAAGGGTGTAGGTTTAGTAGGTGAGGCAGCAGCAGGCTTGATGATTGAAGAGCCAGAGAAGTTCGGTAAAGCTCTAGTACTTCAATTGTTACCAGGTACACAAGGACTTTATGGTTTCGTTATTGGTCTTTTGGTATTAGGTAAATTAAGTGCTACGATGTCTATTGCAGAAGGTATGTATATATTCGCAGCATGTCTACCTGTAGGTTTAGTAGGATGGATTTCAGCTATAGCACAAGGTAAAACAGCAGCAGCAGGTATTTCAATATTAGCAAAGAACGAAGAACAATCAACTAAAGGTATAATTTTCTCAGTAATGGTTGAAACATATGCGCTTTTAGCATTCGTTATATCATTAATTCTAGTAAATGCAGTTAGTTTCTAAAAATGTTAAGGAAGTGAAGGCATGTCAAATTTAGAGAACCTAGTACAGAAGATTCTAGATGATGCAAAGAAGGAAGCCGACTTAATCATTGAAGAAGCTAACAAAAAGAAGGAAGAAATAATTTCTTCAAGAATTAAGGAGGCTAATGAAAAGAAAGAAAAAATTTTAGAAAAGGCTTCTAGAGAAGCAGATATGATTAAAGATAGAATAATATCAAACGCAGAATTAAGCGCTAGAGATGAAAGATTAAAGGCTAAGCAACAGGTTATGGATAGAGTATTTGAGCTAGCAAAAGAAAGATTAAGAAATCTAAATGAACAAGATTTTATAAAGTTTATAAAAGGTAAATTAGAATCCATGGCACTAGATGGCTCGGAGGTTTTAGTATTGCCAGAATATATGAAAGAAAAAGTAAAATCCTTAGGATTACCTGTAATAGTTTCTGATGAAAGTGTTGAATCCGGATTTTTAATCAAAACTAATAATATAGTTTTGAATTATTCTTTTGATTCTCTGGTAGATTTCCTAAGAGAAGAGCTTGAAGGTGAAATAGCAGCTAAGCTATTTAGAGAATAGGAGTGATTTCATGGATAGAATGGATTTTATCCAAGGCGTTACAAGAACCAGAGTCCTTGAAAAAAGACTCCTTTCAAGGGCTAGAATAGATAGAATGATAGAAGCTAAGGATATTGATGAGGTTCTTAGAGTCCTAAATGAAACTGAATACTCTAATTCATTAGCAGGTATTACCAGAGGAGAAGAATACGAGAAAATTCTTTCCAATGAATTAAAAAGAGTATATAAGTTAATGAGGGAAGTATCCAAAGATCAGACTATAGTTGATATTTTGGCTTTAAAATATGATTATCATAATCTCAAGGTAATGATTAAGGAAAAAGAGTCTGGCAAGGATTTGTCGGATTTATATGTACCTTTGGGAACTACTGATTTTCAGGAAATTAGAAATGAGTTTTTACATGGAGATTTAAAGAATATAAAACCTGAATTTAGAAAGGCTATAGAAGCTGTTCTTACGGATCTAGAAGAAACTCAGGACCCTCAAAGAATAGACATAATTTTAGATAAATATTATTATGAACACCTATATAAGATGGCAGAGGAAACGAAGATTGATTTATTTATAAATTATGTTAAGGATATGATTGATTTTATTAACATTAGAACATCCATTAGGCTAAAGAAACAGGGAAAGGATATTAAATTCTTTGAGGACGTTATTCTGCCTAATGGTAATATTGATAAAGATACAATTCTATTTACTCTAAACGATAATATAGAAAATATGATTCATAAGTTTAGAAATTCAAAAATTAGTTCTGGCTTGATAAAGGGTTTGGAATCATATAAGGAAACTAACCGCTTATCAGATTTAGAAAAGTATATGGATGATTATTTAATGGACCTAAACAAGCCATCTAAATACATCCACTTTGGCCCAGAACCGATGTTTTCATATATAGTAGCAAAGGAAACAGAGATTAAAACTTTGAGAATAATTATGGTATCAAAGCTTAACAATCTTTCTCCCGATGTCATAAGAGAAAGGGTGCGTGAATTATATGTTTAAGATTGCAGTTGTAGGAGACAAAGATTCAGTTCTGGCCTTTAAGGCATTAGGTGTAGATGTTTTTACCGTATTTGACGGTGATGAAGCAAGAAGAACTGTAGACACTATTGCCCGAAATAACTATGGTATTATTTTTATCACTGAGCAAATTGCTAGTTTAATTCCAGATACCATAGCACGCTATGACAATGAGATAATCCCTGCGGTTATTCTGATTCCAAGCAACCAAGGAACACTCAATATTGGCATGAGTAGAATAAATGAAAACGTTGAAAAAGCCGTAGGAACAAATATATTGTAGAAACTTTAAGGAAAGAGAGGGCTTAACTTGAAGGTAGGAAAAATAATTAAGGTATCTGGCCCCTTAGTAGTAGCCGAGGGGATGGATGAAGCGAATGTATATGACGTTGTAAACGTATCAAATGATAGATTGATAGGTGAAATTATAGAGATGAGAGGAGATAAGGCCTCCATCCAGGTATATGAGGAAACAACAGGTATAGGACCTGGAGACCCAGTTTATACAACTGGAGAACCATTATCAGTAGAATTGGGGCCGGGGCTTATTGAGACCATGTTTGATGGTATTCAAAGACCTTTGGACAAGGTAAGAGATGTTGCTGGAGACTTTCTATCTAGAGGTACTGAAGTAAAGAGTCTAGATAGGGAAAAGAAATGGACATTTATTCCAACTGTAAAAGTAGGAGATGTAGTATCTCAGGGAGATGTTATAGGAACAGTACAGGAAACGCCTATAGTTGTGCACAAAATTATGGTTCCACCTGGAGTATCTGGTACAGTAACAGAAATTAAAAGTGGTGACTTTACTGTAGTTGATGATATTTGTACTCTTGATGGAACTAAAAAGCTTCAAATGATGCAAAAATGGCCAGTAAGAAAAGGTCGTGGATATCAAAGAAAGTTAAATCCAACTGTGCCACTAATAACAGGACAGAGGGTTATAGATACATTTTTCCCAGTATCTAAAGGTGGTACTGCAGCAATTCCTGGTCCTTTCGGTTCTGGTAAAACAGTAGTACAACATCAGCTTGCAAAATGGGCAGACGCTGAAATAGTAGTATACGTAGGTTGTGGAGAACGTGGAAACGAAATGACTGACGTACTTATGGAGTTCCCAGAAATCATAGACCCTAAAACTGGCGAGTCATTGATGAAGAGAACCGTGCTTATAGCCAATACATCTAATATGCCAGTTGCAGCTAGAGAGGCTTCTATTTATACAGGAATAACAATTGCTGAATACTTTAGGGATATGGGATATTCTGTTGCTATAATGGCTGACTCCACATCAAGATGGGCGGAAGCCTTAAGAGAAATGTCCGGTAGACTTGAAGAAATGCCTGGAGATGAAGGATATCCAGCATACCTTGCATCACGTGCAGCAGCCTTCTATGAAAGAGCTGGTAAGGTAGTATGCTATGGTAGTGACAATAGAGAAGGTGCAGTAACTATTATCGGTGCAGTTTCCCCTCCAGGAGGAGATATATCAGAACCAGTTTCACAAGCTACTTTAAGAATTGTTAAGGTATTCTGGGGATTGGATTATGCATTATCATATAGAAGACACTTCCCAGCAATTAACTGGTTAAACTCCTATTCACTATATCAAGACAAGATAGATGAATGGATGAATGAAAATATAGATAAAGAATTCTCTAAAAATAGAATAAAAGCAATGAGTCTATTACAAGACGAAGCAGAGTTACAAGAAATAGTAAGACTAGTAGGTATTGACTCCCTTTCAGAAACAGACCAATTGAAGCTTGAAGCGACTAAGTCAATTAGAGAAGACTTCTTGCAGCAAAATGCATTCCATGATGTGGATACCTACTGCTCATTAAATAAGTCAAATAAAATGCTAAAGCTAGTGCTAAAATTCTACGATGAAGGCCTAAGAGCGTTAGAACATGGAGTTTATTTAAAGGAAATCTTAAATATGGAAGTTAGAAATAGAATTGCAAGAGCTAAATATATTGGAGAAGAAAACATAGATGAATTAGACAAGATAGAACAAGAACTTAAAGAAGAAATTGACAACTTAATAAGCAAGGGAGGTATCCTTGATGCTTAAAGAATATAAAACAGTAACAGAGGTAGTTGGACCCTTGATGGTTGTTGAAGGCGTGGAGGGTGTCAAATACGAAGAACTAGTTGAAATTGAATTAAAAAATGGAGAAAAGAGAAGAGGTAGGGTCCTTGAGGTAAATGGCGATAAAGCCATGGTTCAGCTATTTGAAGGTGGTTCTGGAATCAACCTTAAGAGCACAAGCGTAAAGTTTTTAGGTAGACCACTTGAACTAGGTGTTTCTATAGATATGATCGGTAGAATCTTCGATGGACTTGGTAGACCAAAGGATAATGGTCCAAAGATTATTCCTGATAAAAAGGTAGATATAAATGGTGTGCCTATAAACCCGGTATCAAGAGACTATCCAAATGAGTTTATCCAAACAGGTATATCATGTATAGATGGACTAAACACTCTTGTTAGGGGGCAAAAATTACCTATTTTCTCAGGTTCAGGATTACCTCATAACCAGGTAGCAGCACAGATTGCTAGACAAGCAAATGTAGTAGGTACTGATACTAAGTTTGCTGTAGTATTCGGCGCTATGGGTATTACATTTGAGGAAGCACAATTCTTCATTGATGATTTTACAAAAACAGGTGCTATTGACAGAGCGGTATTATTTATGAATCTTGCAGATGACCCTGCAATTGAAAGAATAGCGACTCCTCGTATGGCGCTAACTTGTGCTGAATATTTAGCCTTTGAAAAGGATATGCATGTACTTGTAATACTAACAGACATGACAACATATGCTGAGGCATTAAGAGAGACTTCAGCAGCAAGAAAGGAAGTACCAGGTAGACGTGGTTATCCAGGATATTTATATACTGACCTTTCAACGATTTATGAAAGAGCTGGTAGAATTAAGGGAAGAGAAGGTTCAATCACTCAAATTCCTATTCTAACGATGCCTGAAGATGATATTACCCACCCAATACCTGACCTTACAGGATATATTACAGAAGGACAAATAATTCTTTCAAGAGATTTATATAAGAGAGGTATAGAACCACCTATAAACGTAGTACCATCTCTATCAAGACTTAAGGATAAAGGTATCGGTAAAGGTAAGACAAGAGAAGACCATGCTGATACTATGAACCAATTATTTGCGGCTTATACTTCGGGTAGGGAAGCAAGAGAGCTTGCTACAATCCTAGGAGAATCAGCTTTAACAGATGCAGACAAGGCATTTGCGAAATTTGCTGAGGCTTTCGATGAGAAATATGTAAATCAGGGATATTACAACAATAGATCAATCATAGAAACATTGGATCTAGGATGGGAACTATTGAGGATTATTCCAAGAACTGAACTTAAGAGAATTAGAGATGAATATCTTGATAAATATCTTCCAGTGGATGATAAAGGGGCTGAGTAGATGGCTAAGCTTAACGTAAATCCTACTCGAATGTGGCTCACAACTTTAAAAGCTAGATTAAAAACTGCTAAAAGGGGTCATAAGCTTTTAAAGGATAAGCAAGATGAGCTTATGAGAAGGTTCATCGAGTTAATAAAGAAAAATAAACAGCTTAGATTAGATGTAGAACAAGAGCTTCAAGCTTCCTTTAAGGAGTTCTTATTGGCCAGTGCTGTAATGACTCCTGAAATGATGGAAGAAGCAGTAGCTATACCAAAAGAAACCATTACAGTTGATATAAAGAAGAAAAATGTAATGAGCGTATACGTTCCTGTTATGAACTTTAAAAGAAAGCTTGAGGATGATGAGGGTAGTATATATCCATATGGATTTGCTCAAACTTCTTCAGAGCTAGATGATGCTATATCTAAACTATATAGCATCATGCCAAAGCTTTTGGAACTAGCAGAGGTAGAAAAAGCTTGTCAGCTAATGGCTGATGAAATAGAAAAGACTAGAAGAAGAGTAAACGCCCTTGAATATAGAACAATACCTGATCTTGAAGAAACAATAAGGTTCATAAGAATGAAGCTTGATGAAAATGAAAGAAGTACAATTACACGTCTAATGAAGGTTAAAGACATAATAAATAAATAAAAAAGTGAGAGAAGGATATTCCTTTTCTCACTTTAAATTTTTTGGTGGTCGATATTGGGCTCGAACCAACGACCTCCACGATGTCAACGTGGCGCTCTGCCAGCTGAGCTAACCGACCAAAATATATCAGCTAAGTAATATATTAGCATATGAAATGTTTAAATTCAACAGCAATTTAAAAAGGAGGGGTATCCCTCCTATATTAATATCTGCTTAGTTCTGTAATTTTCCTGAATTCTCTAAATCCGATCAAGACTATTAAGTTTAAGGCTAATGTCCTTATAAGTACAAGGCTTTTGATAAAATTATCTGAAGTGTTAAAATACATCCAAGGTTCAACAGTTAACAGTGAAATAAGAACACATATGAGTATTATTTTAAAATGCAAATCCCTATGTTTTTTACTATGTATATACATGATAATCATCAACAGCAAAGTCATAAGTGCCAATGGAATAAATCTTACAAGAGCAAATGTTGGACTTGGAATTAGTTTAAACCAATCATTTGGAGGCATTAAACAAAGTACAGTTCTAACAATTGTAAAGAATAGAAATGTTTTATTTAATTGCAAATTATTCTTTCTGGAATATCTGATATTTACAATTTCAAATATGATAAGAAGCAAAATTGTGCTAAAAATGGAGTTAAACAGTCTGCCCCAGCCTATGAAGACTATATTTTCTTCTAAGCCTGTTGTAAGTAATGCATACATTCTTGGAATGAGATAAAATAAGTCTGTAAAACCAAGAGTTACTGCAAAGATGCCAAAATATTTATAAAGCCTTTTACCTAGGGCATTTCGAATTAAATAACTACCTAGCAGGAATATGTAGGTTAGATATGAAATATGTAAGATAGGTTCTATTATCTTTTGCATCTAATCGCCTCTCTACATTGTATTTAACGTTTACCTTTTAATATTAGTGTAATATTTAACGTTGGAAATGTAAACCAAAAATAATCTAATAATATATTTTGGAATTTTATTGAATAATAATGTTTAGTGATATAAAATAAGGATAGAATCTAAAGGAGACATATTGTCTCCTTTTTTGCCGTATAATGAATAGATTATTTAAAGGGGTTTTATAAATGGACAATATAATGCAATCATTTGGATTAACAATATTAGTAGGATTAACTATGGGACTTGGAAGTATATTTTCCTTCTTCATATCAGCAAAACATAAGAGGCTAATGGCAATAGCATTAAGCTTTTCAGCAGGTATTATGATATATGTAGCTTTTATGGAGATGCTTCCTGAAGGAATACATCATATTGAGGAAATCTTGGGAGAAGGACATAGTTGGGTTGCCTTAATTTGGTTTTTCGCTGGTATGTTTTTAACTGCTGTAGTAGAAGGAGTAGTACATTCCTTTGCTGGAGAAGTTCATTCCCATGGTCATAATCACAAACATGAACATGTTCATAATCACCATCACCATGATCATCATGATCATGATAAACAAAATCCGCACTTAACAAAGCTGGGATTAATGTCTGCTCTTGCCATTGGTATTCACAATATACCTGAAGGATTAGCTTTATTTACAGCTGGATTAAAGGAAATTTCCCTGGCTTATCCAGTTGCAGTTGCAGTAATTATACACAATATACCTCTAAGTATAGCCATTTCCCTTCCATTAACCTACTCAACTGGAAGCAAGAAAAAGGCATTCTTATATACGCTTTTAGTTGGACTAATGCAGCCTCTAGGTGCTGTATTAGGATATTTAGTATTATCTAATCATTTTAATGACTTAGTTTTTGGAATTTTATTTAGTGTCGTTGCAGGAATTATGATATTTGTATCTTTAGATGAATTATTGCCTGCAGCTCAAAAGGATGAGGACCATCACATATCAGTATATGGGGCAATAGCGGGTATGATAGTAATGGCAGTTGCCTTAAGTTTCTTTGGACATTCGCATTAAAAGTGAAAAATAATAGAAATCCGCTCACGGTTTCGAACATTGATAACTCTAAAGTTCATTCCAATAATAAATCCTACAACTTGCAAACTCGCTACGCTTAAACAGTGCAAGTTGCTTAACTGATTTTTTATTTACATTCACTAAGAGTTGTTTAAATGTTCTCCAAATGTTCGCTCGATTTCTATTATTTTTTAACATGTATAAGGTTATATTTTCAACACCTGTCCAATAAAATAGGAGTAGAGGAGGGGACTATATGGATTTATCGGTGACTAGTTTATTAGCTTTTTTAGCAGCGCTATTTGTATTATATATATTAGGAGTATTATTGATAATACCGCTAAAAGTTATACCTAAACTCATTATAAACGGGATCTTAGGTGGAATACTATTATTCATATTCAATCTTATTGGAGGGCTTTTTGGTTTAAATATAATAATAAATCCTCTAAACGCAGTAATAGTAGGAATGCTAGGCATTCCAGGAGTGATATTACTTTTGATTTTGCAAACAATACTATGACAATATACTATAATATTGGGCACACTGCATTCACAATTGGAATCATCAATTGTGAATTTTTCTTTTTGTCAAATATCAATTTGCATAATATTTTAAAATATGATAATGTTATCATATAGAAGGAATATTTGGTAAAGATGCAATTTTGACGAATTGTGTCGTTAAAATTGCAAAATACTGAATAAAGACATAAGAAAAGGTAGGTGTATCCAAAATGAGTAATTTTGCATTAAAAGTAGAATCAAGAGGTGATATTGGGTCCAACAAAGTTAAGAAACTAAGAGCTAACAATATTATCCCAGCAGTAGTATATTGCAGAGGGCAGGAAACAAAGGAAATAGGAGTAAATGCTTTAGAATTCCATAAGGTTTATAAGCAAGCAGGTTTATCATCAGTAATTGATTTGAAATTAGACGGAGAAACTTTACCTGTAGTTATTAAAGAGATACAAAGACATCCTTTTAAAGGATACATAGCACATATTGACTTCCAAAAGGTTAGTATGAGTGAAAAGATTAAGATGACAATTCCTATTGTACTAATTAATAGGGATAACATTAGATTACAACCATCTGTACTAGTTCAGCAAATGGATCAGATTGAAATTGAATGTTTGCCGCAGCATTTACCTAAGTCTGCTGATGTAGATGTTGCAGATATGGACTTTAGTTCACCAATATATGTTAGAGATTTAAATGTGGCAAAAATGGAAGATATAACAATACTTAACGGACTTGATGAGGTTGTTTGTTCTTTAACTTCTCCAGTTAAAGATGAAGAAGTTGGAGAAACAGATGAAGCTTTAAGTACAATATAGTTATCAAATTTTAGGTAATTTTGGATAATATTTAAACATATTGGGTAATATTAAAAGACAGATAGGTAATATCTGTCTTTTATTTTTAAAAGCTATTTACAAGGGAGTTGAGCACATGGGAAGAATACTAGGTAGTTATTTATTTCCGCATCCTCCAATAATTATTGATGACATTGGTCAAGGTGAAGAAAAAAAGGCAGAGGAAACTATTGAAGGAGTTAGGGCTATGGCAAAGGATATAAGAGAAAAGGCCCCAGGTACAATAATAGTAATAACACCTCATGGACCTTTATTCAAAGATACAATATCCATATCAATTGAGGAAACATTAAAGGGAGACTTTGGGAAATATGGTTATTGGGACATTAAATTTAAATTCAAGAACAATTTAAATTTAGCCTATAGAATAATTAGAAATGCATTATATAAAAATATAAATGTAGCACAAGTAAATAAAGAATTTGCTAAGGATAATGAAATAGATTTAAGCTTAGACCATGGCACCCTTGTACCTTTGTACTTTGTAGATAAGGAATATAAGGATTATAAATTAATCCATATAAGTAATGGTCTTATAACCCCGGAAAATCTATATAGTTTTGGCAAGTGTATTAGTTCTGCTGTAGAAGAAGTAGAGGAAGATGTAGTAATACTTGTAAGTGGAGACTTTTCACACAAGCTTTCAGATGAAGGACCCTATTGCTATTCTCCATATGGTGTAGAATTTGATAAAAGGGTTATAGATATCCTTAAAACAGGTAATATTGAAGAATTGATCAACTTTGATATGGAGCTGGCAGAAAAGGCTGATGAATGTGTTTTAAGGTCTTTGATAATAGTAGCTGGTGCATTGGATAATGCTAAGTTAAGGACTAAGGTTCTATCCTATGAAGGTCCTTATGGTATTGGTTATGGGACTGCCATAATGGAAGTTGCTCAATAATGAAAAATATTACACCTAGCCAAGCACTTTATACAATATTTTGAATAAAATGTATAGTAGGTATATTGTGCGTATCCATTATCTTGGTGGAGGTGTTTTGATGTATTGCAAGGTCTGCGGAGAGGATAGGGAAGGCATTAAAATCTTTGGAATAAATATGTGCAAAGAATGCTTTGATGAAATAGCTTATATATCTGTTTCTGACGATAGATACGATTTATATAAAAATCTTATAAGAATACTTCTAAGTTACTACATAAGTGATAGGCAATTACTAAACCCTGTTAATTGATACGGGGTTATTTTATTAGTTAAAATATTTGTTTAATTTAACTAAAAAAAATATTTAATTATATTAAGTTCTGATATATAATATGTTAGTCAAAAAAATTAAATTTAGGAGGCTGATCTCTTTAAGATGAAAACACCCGTTTTAGAAGCACTAAAGAACCTTATGAAAGAAAACAGTGTATCGTTTCATATGCCAGGGCATAAGGGCAAAAACTCACTGATTAATTGGGGCGAATATATTCCGTATATTGATACCACTGAGGTAGAAGGAATGGACAATCTTCTTGAGCCTAGAGGAATAATTCAAGAGTCTCAAAACTATGCAGCTGAAGTTTTTGGAGCTAAGGCTACCTATTATGGCGTAAATGGTTCTACGGGAAGCAATTATATAGCATTAGCTACAATAACAAAACCTGGAGATAAAATTTTAGTTCAAAGAAACTGTCATAAATCAATTTACAATGGAATGGTTATAAATAGATTAAAACCAGTATATTTGTATCCAGAATATAATGAAAAGTACAATTTAATTACAGGCGTTCGAGCTGAGGATATAGATAGAATTTTAACAGAACAACCTGATATTAAAGCTGTAGTATTGACATATCCAAACTATTATGGAGTATGTTCGGACCTTAAAACCATAGCAGAAATTGTTCATAAGCACAATAAGATTTTAATGGTTGATGAAGCTCATGGTCCTCATATGACATTTTCAGATAGATTACCAATGTCAGCTTTGGAAGCGGGTGCAGATATAGTAATTCACAGTACACACAAGACATTACCAAGCTTTACTCAGACATCTCTATTACACGTTGGTACTGATAGAATAGATTTAAATAAGCTAAGAGATAGATACCAACTTCTAACTACTACAAGCCCATCATATTTATTTACTCTTTCAAATGAAATAGCCATAGCGTATATGGATAGTGAAGAGGGAAGACGTAGATTAGAATGGAATATCGATAAGGCTCAGGAGACTATCCAGAGATTAAATGCTATTGAGAGAGTAAAGGTGTTTACAGGTGATGATAATGATGAAACCATATTTGACAAGGATGTTGCAAAGATCTTAATAGGTATTGAGGGAATTAAAGGTTCACAATTAAAGAAAAGACTCTTATCGGAGTACAATATTAGAGTAGAAATGTCAGACTATTATTATGCATTGGCATATATAAGTCCGATGAATACAGAAGATGAATATGAGAAGTTAATAGCTGCAATTGAGGATATGGCAAAGAAGTCTCCTTATGAAGAAATAAATTATGTAAATATAAAAATGCCTACACCAAAAATTGTAATGAGTCCTGCTGAGGCATACTATAATCACAAGGCACAGGTTAGCTTAAAGGATGCTATCGGAAAGGTTGCAGCAGCACCAGTTATTCCTTATCCACCAGGAGTGCCACTAATCCATGCAGGTGAGGAATTTACTAAGGAAATATATGACCATATAGTATTTCTAATGGAAAATGGTCTGGAAATAGTGGGATTAATGGGATATAATAAAGACCATATAGTAGTAGTTGAATAATCAAAGGAGTGTTGACATGAAGGGTAAGTTCATAACCTTAGAGGGACCGGACGGATCAGGTAAATCAACAATTATAAAGTTAATTGGTGATTATATGAAGGAAAAAGGCATAGACTTTATTGTAACTAGAGAGCCTGGCGGTACCAAAATAGGAGAAAAAATAAGGTCAATAATTTTAGACAATGAAAATATTAGCATGGGACCAGAGACAGAAGCCCTTCTTTATGCAGCTGCCCGAAGTCAGCATGTCCATGAAAAGATAATACCTGCTTTAAATGAAGGTAAAGTTGTTTTTTCAGATAGATTTATATTATCCAGTTTGGCCTACCAAGGAGTAGGCCGACAATTGGGTATTGAAAGGGTAAAAAGCATAAATGATTTTGGCTTGAGGGGTATTTATCCAGATCTCATACTATTCTTCCATATAGACCCGGAGTTGACATTACAGAGAAAAACATTAAAAATGGGCGGAGATAGGTTAGAGCAGGAAGGCAATGAGTTCCACAAAAGAGTTTACGATGGATATATGGAACTTATAAAGATGTATCCTGAAAATGTAAAGATAATTGATGCAACTAAGTCAATTGATGAAGTGTTAAATCAAAGTATAGAGGAAATTGAAAAATTGTTAACAATTTAATAGTCCTGGATTAGTTAAAATGATGGTAATACTTTTTGAAAAGGAGTGGAGCTTATGAAACTTATAATTGCAATCGTACAAGACCAAGATTCTCCAAGTTTAGTGCAAGATCTAACTGAAAAGGAGTTTAGAGTAACTAAATTAGCATCAACTGGTGGGTTTCTTAAGGCAGGAAATACAACCCTATTAATAGGTGTAGAAGATGACAAAGTCAATGATGTTATAAGTGTTATTGAAGAAAATTGCAAAACAAGAGAGATAACTACTTCTTTGTTAACGGTTACTATGCCAGGTGACACATATATTCCTTATCCGTTAGAGGTAAAGGTTGGAGGAGCAACTGTATTTGTTTTAGACGTGGAAAAACATGTGAGAGTATAAAGCTATTTCATCAAAGTTTAAAGGAGGTAATTGTATGAAATTGGCAATTACAATTATTCAGGATGAGTTTACAAACAAAGTTATGAAGGCCTTAATGGCTGAAAAAATAAGATCGACGAGACTTTCATCAACTGGTGGATTTTTGAAATCTGGAAATACTACATTGTTGATAGGTGTTGATGATGACAAGGTGGACTTTGTTATAGATCTTATTAAAAGCCAATGCCAGAGCACAAAGATAAAAAATGGAGATAGTAAAGTAACAGTTGGCGGGGCAAATATATTTATAATGGATATTGACAAGCATATGAGAATCTAGTGGGGGAATTTATGGATTTTAGACAGATTATAGGCCATGAAAAAGCTATAGAAACCCTTAAAAGACAAATTGAGAAGGGTTCGATAAGCCATAGCTACATATTTGAAGGAGAAGATGGTTTAGGCAAGAGAAAAGTAGCTCTAGCCTTTGCTAAGACTCTTCTATGCAAAAATCAAGGTATAGAACCTTGTAATCAGTGTACTTCATGTATGAAATTTGAAAGTTTAAACCATCCAGATTTCTTTCTTATAGAGCCTGAAAATGGATTGATAAAAAAAGGTGAGGTAGAAAATCTAATAAAAAACGTTGCAACAGCTCCATTTGAATCCACAAGAAAAGTATTTATTATAGATAATGCTCACATGATGAATACAGAAGGGATGAATGCAATTTTAAAAACTTTGGAGGAACCGCCTGAATACATCAACATTATATTAATCACCTCAAGTACAAATAAAATCCTGCCTACCATATTATCACGATGCCAAAATATAAAATTTTATCCTGTTGAAGCTAAAAAGATCACAGACTTATTAGTTAATTCCTATGGCAAGTTGAAAACAGAAGCGGAATTTCTTGCGGAATTTACTAAGGGGTCTGTAGGAAAATCAATTGAGTTAGCCACTTCAGATGATTTTTTTGCCAAAAGAGAGGAAATAATTAATCTAATAGATATTTTGTTAAAAGGTGATAAAACCAAGGCAATTAGCTCAATTGGTTTTTTTAATGACAATAAGGAAACTATTGATGAAATTCTAGATATATTCTTATTTTGGTTTAGGGATCTAATGTTGTACAAAAAGCTTGGCAATAATCCATTAATAATCAATAAGGATAAAATAGAGTATATATCTAAACATTCTTATATTAAATCTGATAAAATTAATGATATAATAGAAAAGGTACAACAAACCAAAGAATATATTAAAGGCAATGCAAATTTTCAATTATCAATTGAGACGATGCTTCTTAATATGCAGGAGGAATTATAATGGTTACTGTAGTAGGCGTAAGATTTAAAAAAGCAGGAAAGATATATTATTTTGATCCTGATACAATAGATGTAAAATTTAACGATTTTGTAATAGTAGAAACAGCCCGAGGCATAGAGTTTGGACATGTAGTAATAGGTCCAAAGGAAATTACGGAGGAGGAAATAGTTGCACCTCTTAAGAAGGTAATTCGTATAGCTCAGGATGAAGACTTTGAAATACATAGAGAAAACAAGAAAAAAGCTAAGAGCGCTATGGAGATCTGCCAGGTAAAGATTGAAGAACACGGATTAAAGATGAAGCTTGTTGATGTAGAATTTACATTTGATAACAACAAAGTAATATTCTATTTTACTGCAGATGGAAGAGTTGATTTTAGGGAGCTTGTTAAAGACTTAGCTGCTATTTTCAAAACAAGAATAGAACTAAGGCAGATTGGAGTAAGAGATGAAGCTAAGATGTTGGGTGGTTTAGGCCCTTGTGGTAAACAGGTATGCTGTGCCCAATTCCTTGGTGAATTCGATCCTGTTTCCATAAAGATGGCAAAGGAACAGGGTCTTTCTCTAAATCCTACTAAGATATCAGGTCTATGTGGTAGACTCATGTGTTGTCTAAAATATGAACAAGAAACCTATGAGGAATTACTAGCTAAGATTCCTCAAATTGGCGCCATTGTTGAAACAGAAATGGGTAGAGGAACAGTTGTTGATTCATATACCTTGTTGGAAAGAGTAAAGGTAAAGGTAAAACTAGATGATGGTACTGAGGATTTACTCCAATTCCAGATATCAGATATAGTTATAACTGATGAAGTAGATCCTGCCTATGCAAAGATAAGTGATGAAATCCATTTAATTACTGAAGACGAAGAAATTTTGTTAGAAGAATAATAAAATAGTCAAAAGCACTTTAATTATTTTCTTTTTTCTGTTAGAATAATAACGTATTGAGCTACTAGGAGGTGAAATAAATGGCTTACCATATAACTGATGATTGTATCGCTTGTGGCGCATGTCAGCCAGAATGTCCAACTGACGCTATTTCAGAAGGAGATATCTATTCAATAGACCCAGAAAAATGCATTGACTGTGGTGCTTGTGCAAATGTGTGTCCAGTAGATGCACCTCAACCAGAGTAGTACTTATTTAAAAAGACCCATTTGGGTCTTTTTTTGTAACAAAAGTTTCTTTAATTGAACGGAGTGAAAAAATGACTGAACGAATAGACATCGTTCCTGGAACAAATTATAAAATCATACAAAATAAAAATAGATTTTCCTATGGTACCGACGCTATATTTCTTTCCAATTTTGCAAAGCCTAATGGAATTATAATGGATTTGGGAACGGGTACTGGTATTATACCATTAAGGCTATTAGATAGGGGTAAGGTAAAGCTTATATATGGTGTTGAAATCCAAGAGGAGGTTGCAAATCTAGCATCTAGGAGTATAGAGTTAAACAATCTTCAGGATAGAATTAAAATTTTACATATGGACTTAAAGGACCTTCCAAAATACTTTGAAAAATGTACCTTTGATGTGATTACTTCCAATCCACCATATATGAAGGCGGGGGGAGCATTAGTTAACCCTGATGAAAATTATGCGATTTCAAGGCATGAAATAGCCTGCAATCTTGAGGATATATTAAGAATAACAAGTTATTTATTAAAACCATTAGGAAAGTTTTATATGGTACATAGACCAGATAGATTGGTGGATATAATTTGTTTAATGAGACAATATAAATTAGAGCCTAAAACCATAAGATTTGTACAACCAAAGATATGCAAAAAACCAAATTTACTACTTATAGAAGGTCTAAAGTTTGGCAAACCAGATTTAAAATTCCACAATCCTTTAATAGTATATAATAATGATGGAAGCTATACAGATGAAATATATGAGATATATGGAATTGATAAGGACGTGAAGTTAAATGAACCAAGGTAAGTTATACATCTGCCCCACTCCTATAGGGAACCTGGAGGATATTACCCTAAGGACCTTAAGAATATTAGGTGAGGTGGATTTAATGGCGTGTGAAGATACAAGACATAGTTTAAAATTATTAAATCATTATGAGATAAAAAAGCCTTTAACAAGTTATCATGAGCATAATGTCAAAGAAAAAGGACCTGAACTTATAGAGAAAATACTAGATGGCAAGAATATAGCAATTATAACGGATGCAGGAATGCCTGGTATATCAGACCCTGGTGAAGATATAATAAGGCTGGCTATTGAGGCAGGAATAGAAGTAGTAGGATTACCTGGACCATCAGCATCAATCACGGCTTTAGTAGTATCAGGTATTTCAACTAGCAAATTTGCATTTGAGGGATTTTTACCATCTAGAAAAAAGGATAGACAAAATGCTTTAAATGATTTGGTTAATGAAAGAAGGACTATAATATTCTATGAGTCACCCCATAGACTAACAGAAACCCTTGAGGATATGTTTAAAATATTGGGAAATAGGAAAGTTGCCATAGTTAGAGAGCTCACAAAGATTCATGAAGAAATCTATAGAGGTGATTTCGAAGGAGCTTTAATAAAATTCTCTAATGTTCAAGTTAAGGGAGAATTTGTTATAATAGTAGAGGGAAATAATGTGGTTGAGGAAGAAATAGAAGTAAATATTGAAGAAGAGCTTTTAAAATATATCGAAAATGGTATGTCCAAGAAAGATGCAATTAGAAGAGTTGTAGAGGAACATAAACTACCTAAGAATATTGTATATGCAGAGAGCTTAAAGTTAAAATAATATAGCATAAAAAAACATTCTATAGAAAACTATAGAATGTTTATAAAAGATTATTCTGTCTTTAATTCTTCTAAGCAAGATGGGCAAACATTTTTGCCTTTGAAAGGCTTAACATCCTTTGCTTGTCCACAAAAGATACAAGCAGGTGCATATTTTTTTAGGATAATTTGATCTTCTTCAACGAATATTTCTAAAGCATCCCTAATTTCTATATCTAAGTTTCTTCTTAGTTCTATTGGGATTACAACTCTTCCTAGGTTGTCAACCTTTCTAACAATACCTGTTGATTTCATCTACATTTCCTCCTGTGAATAAAACTATAATTGGTATTTTATACTATGCATTGTATAATTATACCATACTGTAAAAATAAGTCAAACAAAATATAACAATTATCGACAAAAGAAAAATAAGGTGGTATAGCGAAATGTTCACCATAAATGATGAATTAAAGGAAAAAATTTCAAATATTAATAATTTGTTAGAAATAAAGTATAAAAATATTTTTGATTTAGATAAGACTAAGTTTAGGCAATTTATAGAAGATAATGTTGGCCAAATAAAGAAGATGACCAAGCTTAATAAGGACAAGTTAGCAGATTTTCATTCCAGCGGTGGTATTGTTGGAGTTGATGGCTCTAACAATAGAATTGGTGGTGCTTATCCACATTATATTGAAATCTTTCAAGCATTGGCCAAGTCTACATACTGTAAAAATGAACCTTTATTTAAGACTGATATATATACTCCTTTAATTCCTGAACATGACGAAAATCCACTTGAAGTAGGCGAGATGATAATTGAGGATAAAAAGAATATTAAGCTAGCTAACTTAGAAGTAGAAGCAGCTTTAGAAAGTATAGATAAATTTAAACCTTATGCTATTATGATGGATGGGGGATTGATTCGTTACAATATATATGCCTATGATAAATGGCTTGAGTTAAAAAGTAGATGTGAAGAAGAAGGTATTATCCTCTTTGGGGTAATAAAGGATATAAAGACTTCAGTTATTGGAGATTTAATAGTAGAGAAAAATAGTGAATATGAAAAACCGATTTATGATAAAGAGATTCTTTTTGGTGTCTTAGACTATGGAGAAATGATATTGATACAGGAATATGCCAATAAAAAAGAACCACAAGGCTATGCTTCTGTATTTCTAAGATCATCCCTACAACCATCTGTTATTGGAATGGATATAATAGATACGCAGCGTGAACATCTTGAAGAGATGGCAAGGCTAGTTTTCACCCTAACTCCAGAAAACAGTAGGGGTGTGCCCCTATGGCTAGATATAGTAGATAAGGAAGTAAAGATATCAGATGAGATGATGAAAGGCTTGTTGGAAAGATATATGGACAGAGGAGTTTACGAGAGATTCTTTATATCGGAGAGAGATAAGAGGTAATCGAGACAAAAGAAACTAAATACGGAGGTATTTAAATGAAAGTAGTAGGTATAACAACCCAGCAAGAGTTCTTTATTGGGTCTAAGGAGCGAAACTTTAGAATAAATGAGTTTTTAATAATTGAAGATACTTATCAGGGTGATCTATTAGGAGAAGTAGTAGAAGCGAAGACCTATAATAGATACATCCCTCTAAATATCTATGGTGATTTCGTGGATAATTCTGTGATTGACTCCCTAAAAGCATTGGGCTATGACATAGATGAAGATACCATATATATAGCAAAGGTGCGACTTCTAAACGAAGCCTTATATCCAGTCCAGACAGGCTCAGATGTTAGATTGCCTAAATTCTCTGAGATAAAGAACTTGATGATAAACACTAAAAAGGACGAAGGACTAATATTGGGGGTCATTAGAAACACAGATGATGTAGCAGAAGAAATGGATGATGAGTTTAAAAATCTTCTGTACACCTTTGAAGAAGGGCAGTTGATTCCGCAAAGAGAACTGCCATATATATTTAATATTCGCTCCATGCATCAATACCCTCATATAGGAGTGTTTGGTGGTTCAGGCTCTGGTAAATCCTTCGGACTTAGGGTATTATTAGAAGAGTTGATGCTAAAGGGTATACCTACAATAGTGCTTGATCCTCACTTTGAAATGGACTTTAGTGAATTAGCCATAGATCAAGATACTACTCCAAGCTTTGTTGATAAGTTTAAATGCCTTCAAATCGGTATTCATGTAGGTGTGAAATTTGAAGATTTATCTCCTCAGGACTTAAAGAATCTATTAGATGCAGCCGGTAGATTAACTGACTCTATGCATAACGTAGTAGATATATTATTTAAAAGAAGAGACTCCTTCACTAGTTTTTCAGATAGATTGAGAATGCTATCAGAAGCCCAAGAAGAGGGGACAATAGGAAAAATAGAGGCTAGAATTGAAAATGCCGATTCAGAAGATGAGAGAAGGGCTTGGAAGGAAAGAAAAGAGCTCTTTGAAACCTATGATAAATCTTGCCCAAATAGCTCTGTTAGGGGTATAATCTGGAGGCTTATGAGACTTGCAAATGATGGAGTTTTCTCAAAGGACATCAGAGAAATTGAGGATGGATTACAAAATGGTAAGCTAATAGTAATCCAAGGAAGTACTAGAATACTTCAGGTATTTAGTACATATTTATTAAATAATCTATATCATAAAAGAAGGGACTATAAGGATGCTATTTACAAGAAAACTCAGGCTGACTATTTCCCTCCATTTATAGTAGTTACAGATGAAGCCCACAATTTTGCTCCAAAGGGCTATGATTCACCATCTAAATCGGTATTAAAAGAAATATCTCAGGAAGGTAGAAAGTATGGGGTATTTTTAATTCTTGCAACCCAAAGACCTACACTTCTTGATGAAACAATTACTGCTCAATTAAATACTAAATTTATATTCAGAACTGTAAGAGCATCAGATATTATGACAATAAAGGAAGAAACGGACATTACTATGGAGGAATCTAAACGACTTCCATATTTAAGAACAGGAGATGTATTTATTTCATCAGCTTCAATGGGAAGGACAATATATGCTAGAATTAGGGCTGCATATTCAACAAGTCCACATACAGAAAACCCATTTGACGAGCTTAAATCAAAAGCTAAAGAAGAAGATGAAAAATTCTATAGTCTCATTATGAACAAGCTTCCTATAAATGACATAGATATGGTTCACATAATTTCTGATATAGAAAAAGAAGCGAATATAACATATACTATAGATGCCTTAGAAGAAAAATTAAAACTAATGGCAGATAAGGGTTACATCACTAAGGAGGAAACCCTATTTGGATATAGATATAAAAAACTATAGTTATATTTGTAATCTTAAAGATTAAGAAAGGAATGATTCCTAGATGAAAATTTTATATGTGTCATCTGAGGTTGCTCCCTTTATAAAAACAGGTGGATTAGGTGATGTTGCTGGGTCATTCCCCCTTGCTATTAGGGAGGTTGGACATGACATCAGGATAGTATTACCATATTACTCTAGTATTAAGGCCCAGAATATTGATGATTTAAAATTGGAAGTAGATTATTATGTAGACATTGGATGGAAAAGCCAGTATGCAGCAGTATATTCTTTAAAAAGAAGAGGTGTGATTTACTACTTTATAGACAATGAGTACTATTTTAAAAGGTATAATACCTATGGAGAAGATGATGATTGGGAGCGGTTTATTTTCTTCCAAAAGGCAGTTATAATGATGCTAAAAAAAATACACTTTAAAGCTGATATTGTGCATTGTAATGATTGGCATAGTGGTTTGATCCCTTTATATATTAAGGATTTATCGGAATATGATCCTTATTACCATAATATTTATACAGTCTTTACAATACATAATATCGCATATCAAGGTATCTACCCAGCTCATATATTGGAAGAAATTGCAGGTTTATCTAGCAAATATATTGTAGAAGATGGGCTTAAGTATTACGATGGAATAAGCTTCTTAAAAGCAGGAATTGTTTATTCTGACATAGTCACTACAGTGTCAAGAACCTATGCAGAAGAGATAATAACTAGTGAATATGGACAAGGGTTAGAAAGTACCATGATTAAGCATAAGGATAAATTATATGGTATAATCAACGGAATTGACTATGAAGTCTATTCGCCTGAGACAGATGAATATTTAAGGGCTAATTATAGCATTGAAGCAATAGAAAACAAGAAGTTGAATAAACTAGAGCTACAAAGGAAATATAACCTACCACAAAATAGAGATATTCCATTAATTGCAATGGTTACAAGACTTGTTGAAATGAAGGGATTGGATTTAGTTAAGGTTATCCTAGATGAACTATTAATAGAGGATGTTCAATTTGTTATACTAGGTACTGGTGAGATTATTTATGAGCAAATGTTCAAGTATTACCAAGAAAAATATCCTAATAAATTTTCTGCTAGAAATTACTTTAATGAAAATGAAGCACATTTAATCTATGCAGGAGCTGATATATTTTTAATGCCGTCATTTTCAGAGCCTTGTGGTACAGCCCAGTTAGTTGCATTAAGATATGGAACGATTCCAATAGTAAGGGAAACTGGTGGATTAAAGGATACTATAATTCCTTTTAATGAAGTAAGTGGAGAGGGAAATGGGTTTGTTTTCATAAATAAGGATACTAATGAGTTACTTGATACAATCAAGAAAGCACTGAATATATTTGAGAATAAAGATATGTGGAATTTAATTATAAAGAATGCGATGAGCACTAAGAATGACTGGGAAAAGTCATCTAAAGAGTACATAAAATTATATGAAAAGTTAATAACAAAAAGTTCCCAATGATTTGGGAACTTTTCTATTACTCTAAAACATAAACTTTTACTTTTCGTCTACCAAAGCTATAACATTCAGCTTCGGTTTCAAAGAATAAATCTATTTTGTTTCCTTTTATAGCGCTTCCTTTATCTTCTGCTATAGCAAATCCATAATCTTTTGTACCATCCAGGGATTGAATATATAGCCTTGTGCCTAATGGGATAACCCTAGGGTCAACGGCTACTACACCAGGTCTTGCCTTTGTACCAGAGGCAGTAATACCATAATATTTGTCGCCAGGTTTCTTTCCTGTACTTTCATATGATGCACTATATGCAGTTGCAGTCATAACCATGGACTTCTTATATCTGGTATCTCCCCTTGATGTAGCTATCACTAATTCCTTTGTTCCTTTTTCTACTATTTGAGGAACTGGCTCTTCGACTATTTCATCTTTGATTACAACAGACGAATTAAGGACGCCATTAATATATTCATTTTTAATTTCTGATCTTTTTAGACCAGTCTTACCTTTTTGAACAACATCTACAACGCCTCTGTCTTTATTCTTATTCGTTATAACCTGTTCTTCAAAAGGTATTTCTTCCTCAACAATTTCTACTACTTCAGTCACCCTATAAAGTTCGATGACGGTATTTGGACTAACTTCTTTAGTTTTCTCAGGTAGAGTATAATCTAACTCGCCTAATTCCATACCAGCATCTTTTATAATATCTTCTACTTTAGTGTGAACTGACTTAACTTCAAACAAATCTCCATTAACATCTATTGTATAATTCTTTGGATTCTTAATTGTAAATTCTATGTCGTCATTAATTTTAGTGTTCAATGGGACGCTTATGTATGCCCCTTCTTCAATGTTAATATTCTCAGATTTGATGAACTCTTCTACAGTGTTGGAGTAGGAAACTTTCTGTATAATTACTCCATCCACATCTACGGTTACATCATTTCCCTGGTACATGATAAAACCTACAAGGATTGTTGCTACTATAGCTAGGATCGCAAGGACTTTAAATTTATCCTTTTTGATCTTATTGCTATCCATAATTTACCTCCTTAATTTTGCTACAAATAGTTAAAATTTGTAACTATTTTGTAACTTTTCTAGGCCTTTTTAGATTGTATACTAATATCATTTACTTGTCAAATTTTTGAGATTATATCCGGAATATTCTGAAAACAGGCCTCTTTGCTACCAAGTTATTAAATAAGTAAGTAGATATTAAGTTACAATTATATTTTCCAATATTTATTAGATTATTCCATGAATTCCAAAATATAACTAAAAAAATCCCAAACTCATATGAGAAAGGGATTTTTTATTAAGCCAATATTAAATTTTAAAAATATTAATAATCTCTTTAAGATTTTGAGCTAATTGTTTCAATTGATTACTTGTAGCAGCTATTTCCTGCATGATAGCTGTTTGCTCCTCTATGTTAGATGAAACTTCCTCAGTAGAAGCAGAATTTTCTTCCGCAATGACAGATAAGTTCGTAATAAGGTCATGTAGGATATCAGTAGTCCTAATAGTCTCTTTTACAGATTCTAAATATTCCTGTATTAATTTATTAGAATTTTGAATTTCATTAGCAATCTTATTAAATTCATATATTACATCATTAACACTAACCTCTTGTCTAATTATATTTTTTGATGCAATATTTACTGCATTAATACTAATATTTGAATTTTCTTGAAGAATACGAACTCTATTATCTATTACTTTTGCTGATACTTTAGACTGATCAGCAAGGCTCCTAATCTCATCTGCGACTACAGCAAATCCTCTTCCAGCCTCTCCTGCTCTAGCAGCTTCAATGGATGCATTTAAGGCTAAAAGGTTGGTTTTTTCTGCAATTGAATTTATTATTTCGCTAGCTTCTCCAATTTCTATTGCACTTATATTTGTCTGTTCTACAACTTCATTTATGGTATTTACAGCGTTTTTTACATCATTGTAGGAACTTTTTAAGCTATTAACATGGGATAATGCGTTTGCCTTAGATTTATCTAAATCTTTAAGCAAAAGAACTACTTCATTTATGCTCTTTGCGTTAGATTCTACTATCTCTCTTAATTTTTCAACTCTAAATGCACCATCCTCTGTATTAATTGCTTGTTTAGAAGCTCCATTAGCAATCTCAGTTACTGTATGATTGATCTCTTCAATAGATGCTGCGGACTGTTGGCTTGCAATATTTAAATCCTCTGAAGAAGATAATAGACTATTTGCAACATCTTGGATATTTTCTACTAATGAAGAAAAGTCCTTTCTCAACTTATCAATGTTTTGATGCAATAGCCCTAATTCGTCTTTTCTACTTTTAGTAAAATCACTAGTTTTCCTTAAATCAAGCAATGCTATCTTTTCTACTTCTTTAATTGAAATTAAAATTGGCTTGGTATATGAATTAGATATATAATAGCCTATAACAGAAATACCTATTAACAATAATAAAGAAGATTTCGTGGCTGAATTTATTGTCCTAGTTTGTCCCTTGGATAATAAATTGTTAATATAGTCTATTTCCTTTCCAACATAAAAACAACCAATAATATCACCACTTTTGTTTACAATAGGAGTATATTTACTTATATAAGATTTATCTAGTATTTTGACCTCTCCAACAAAAACTTTTCCTTTAATAAGATTATCATATGCTTGTCCGGTCTTATCTAGCTTAGTACCTATAATATGTTCTCCATTCTGATCCTTTATGGAAGTTATTCGCCTTACAAAGTCTTCGTTTTCTTTCACAAAGAGAGTAGCATCCATATTCATGCTCTTACTAACAGATTCAATTATTTCTGTATTGTTATCAATAACTCTACCAGTCCTATCTATTAGTCTTCCATTGCTTGTTAAATTTAGCTGACCGTAAGCATTTTCGTAAGAACTTCTTAATATATTATCAGCACTATTTATTTGTTCAAAGAACATTTGATTGATTATAGTTTCAGATACATAAGTACTTTGATATATGGCAATACTTAACATAAGTATAGAAGAAATTATTGAAGTTAATAGAACGAGAACTATAAGCTTCTTTCTAATACTAGACATATTTCTAGTTATCATTTATGCTCCCCCTT
Organism: Firmicutes bacterium FC7; assembly: GCA_022760735.1. Taxonomy (GTDB): domain Bacteria; phylum Bacillota; class Clostridia; order Tissierellales; family Tissierellaceae; genus UBA3583. The sequence continues at coordinate 396,161 of JAKELU010000001.1, read as the reverse complement.
TATCCATCCCGAATAATAGTCAATATAAACATGTTATCATTACAAATTTAGAAAATCAAGACAATTTTTTATGCAAAGCAATAAAGTTATCTTGACTATACAAATTTTTCTTGGTATAATTCCTTATTAAGTAGCAAACCATAAAATACTAATATTAAGAAATAATACTATAAAAATAATGATGGGAAGAGTAGGATAAGTGCTTAATCAAAAGAGAGCTGGGTAAGGTGAAAGCCAGTGTTTAAGTTTATCTGAAGATGGCCCCTGAATTTTACAGTCTAATAGGCTGTAACGGATGTAGCCGTTATACTATAAGGTTTTAAACCTACTAAGATTTAAATCGTGAGATTTAAATAAATTAGAGTGGTACCGCGAATTCAACCTTCGTCTCTATGTGTGAGATGAAGGTTTTTTTATGATCTAACCCAATTTGCAATGCTTCTCTGCAAATTGATGGTAGGTCAGATGTCGCGAAATCCAAATCATGACCCATAAGGTAATCAGGAGAATATGATTTGGCTAATGGAGCCGACTTTATGAATAAATTAAGGAGGTAAAATATATGTCAAAACCAAAATACTATTTAACAACGCCGATTTATTATCCAAGTGACAACTTGCACATTGGTCACACATATACAACAGTAGCAGCCGACTCTATTAAAAGATTTAAGAAGCTACAAGGTTATGATGTTTTCTTTACCACTGGATCAGATGAACACGGACAAAAAATACAAAATAAGGCTAAAGAAAACGGTGTAGCTCCAAAGGAATATGTAGACCATATAGTTGCAAGCATCAAGGAACTTTGGAAGATGCTTGAGATAGATTATGATTGCTTCATTAGAAGTACAGATGAGCATCATGAAAAATTAGTTCAAAAGCTATTTACAAAGCTATATGAAAAAGGAGAAATATACAAATCAGTATATAATGGACACTATTGTACACCGTGTGAATCCTTCTGGACAGATGCACAACTAGTAGATGGAGATAAATGTCCAGACTGTGGAAGACCTACGCATATAGAAGAGGAAGAAGCATATTTCTTTAAATTATCTAAATATAGAGATAGACTTTTAAAGCTATATGAAGAAAATCCTGATTTCATACAACCAGAATCAAGAAAGAATGAAATGATAAACAACTTCCTAAAGGAAGGACTTGAAGATTTATGTGTATCTAGAACTACCTTTGACTGGGGAGTAAAAGTACCATTTGATGAAAAGCATGTGGTTTATGTTTGGATAGATGCTCTTTCCTGCTATTTATCAGCACTTGGGTTTGATGGAGAAGGTGGAGAAAAATATAAAGAGTTCTGGCCAGCTAATGTTCACCTAGTAGGAAAAGAAATAGTGAGATTCCATACTATCATATGGCCTGCACTACTTATGGCTTTAGATTTGCCTTTACCAAAGAAGGTATTTGGTCATGGTTGGATATTATTTGAAGATGATAAGATGTCAAAATCAAAGGGAAATGTAATCTATCCAGAACCAATAATCGAACTATATGGAATAGATGCATTTAAATACTTCCTGTTAAGGGAGTTCACCTTTGGTCAAGATGGTTCATTCTCTAGAGAGAAGTTCCTTCATAGATTGAACTCTGACTTGGCAAATGATTTAGGAAACCTAGTAAGCAGAACAGTTACAATGGTTGAAAAATATAATGAAGGAATTATTCCTGCTCCTAAGGCTGAAGAAGAGGTTGATAAGTCCTTAGAAGAGTTAGCAGTATCCGTGGCTAATAAGGTAGAAGCTGAAATGGAAAAATTAAACTTCTCATATGCCCTAGAGGAAATCTGGAGGCTAATAAGAAGAACAAACAAATATGTGGATGAAACTATGCCATGGGTATTGGCAAAAGAAGAAAAGAAAGATAGACTTGATACAGTATTATATAATCTATCTGAAAGCTTAAGAATTGTATCAATCTTAATCAAGCCATTTATGGAAAAGACTTCAGATGAAATAAGAAAACAATTAGGTATAAATACAGAAGCTAAGTGGGAAGATTCAAAGGTTTGGAATAGTGAGTTAGCTTCTATTATTGGTAATAAGGTTGAAAAAGGAAGTATAATATTCCCAAGACTAGATATTCAAAAAGAATTAGTTAGATTAAATGAAGCTAACCAAAAATTAATTGAAAGAAGAACAAAAAAAGTAGGAAATGGAGAAGATAAAGTGGAAGAGAATAAAGAAGTAGTAGAAGAAGTTAAAGAGGAAGCACAAGAAATTACTATAGATGATTTTGACAAGGTAAAATTAAAAGTAGCAAAGGTGGTAAATTGTGAAAATCATCCAAAGGCTGATAAATTATTAGTATTAACATTAAAAATAGGTGATGAAACTCGTACTGTAGTATCAGGAATCAAGAAATGGTACTCAGCAGAAGACCTAATAGGCAAGAAAGTTGTTGTTGTTACTAACTTAAAGCCAGTTAAATTAAGAGGAATAGAATCAAGGGGTATGGTATTAGCGGCTGAAGACAACGAAGGAAAACTTTCATTGCTAACAACTCTTGATGAATTAAACGACGGAGCAAGTATATCTTAATGACCTAACGTAGCCGACTAGGACGGGAGTGATATTATGTTTATAGACAGTCATGCTCATCTTGATGATGAGAGATTTGATGAGGATAGGGAAATATTGATTGAAAGTCTAAAGGAAAATAATATAGATTTGGTATTTAATATAGGTGCGGATATTAAATCAAGTAAAGCGTCTGTGCAGTTAGCTAAAAAGTTTGAGAACATCTATGCAGTTGTGGGGGTTCACCCCCACGATGCTAAAGATGTAGAAGAGGATTACCTTGATATCTTAAGAGAATTATCGAAGGAAGAAAAGGTTGTAGCCATAGGGGAGATTGGTCTAGACTACTATTATGATAATTCGCCAAGGGATATACAGAAAAAGGTATTCAAGGAACAATTAGATTTAGCGAAAGAATTAGATCTTCCAGTGGTAATCCATACTAGAGATGCTGCTCAGGAAACATTTGATATATTAAAGGAAGCAGCAGAAGGTGGGAAACTTAGAGGAATTATGCATTGCTATTCTGGAAGTGTTGAAATGGCAATGGAATATATAAAGCTAGGATTTTATATATCTCTAGGAGGCCCTGTAACTTTTAAAAATAGTAAAGTAGCAAAAGAGGTAGCTAAGGCTATACCATTAGATAGACTATTAATAGAAACAGATTGTCCATATCTTACTCCAGAGCCATATAGAGGCAAACGAAACGAGCCTAAATACGTAAAATATACGGCAGAAGCCATAGCAGAATTAAGGGGTATAAGTGTAGAAGAAGTAGCTAAGGCTACAAGTGAAAATGCAAAGACTATATTTGGTATAAAATAACTACAGAAATGCAGAGCTTTGAAGGAGTATTCATTAAAGTCTGTATTTCTGGACCTAGGTAATGGAAATTAACTAAAGGAGAAATCATGATAAAAGAAGTAATAGTAGTTGAAGGAAAAGACGATATAACAGCCGTAAAGGCTGCACTTGAATGCGAAGTAATAGCCACAAATGGATTTGGATATAACAAGGAATTAGTAGAAACTCTTAAGGCATTGGCAGAAAGAAGAGGTATTATTATTCTTACGGATCCAGATTATATGGGTGAAAAAATTAGAAGAGACTTAGCAAGTAAAATTAAAAACTGTAAACATGCTTTTTTACCTCAAGGAAAGGCTTTAAAGAAAGGAGATATTGGGGTTGAAAATGCAACAAAAGAAGATATTATAGAAGCAATTACAAAAGCTCGTCCAGAAATAATCGAGGTTCAAAAACAATTTACAAAGGAAGACTTAATTGACTTTGGGCTATCTGGTGGACCTGATTCTAGTCAAAAAAGAGAAAAGCTTGGAGAGATTCTTGGGATAGGCTATGCTAATGCTAAGCAGTTTTTAAATAGGTTAAATAATTTTGGAATAACAAGAGAAGAATTCCTAAAGGCTATGGAGAGGATTGATAATGATGGAAAATAGAAGACTATATTCTCCTAAACAAATTAAAGAAGTTCTAGACAAATATGGTTTTACTTTCTCTAAAAGCCTCGGACAAAACTTTTTAATAGATGGAAATATTGTTAGAAAAATAGCTCAGGGAGCTAACATTACGAAGGATTCTTATGTCCTTGAAATAGGTCCTGGTATGGGAACCTTAACTGAGGAACTAGCAATAAATGCAAAGAAGGTAGTTGCAGTAGAGCTTGATAGAAAATTGTTACCAATTTTAGATGAAACCCTTGAAGGCTATGATAATGTAGAAGTGGTCTATGGTGATATTCTAAAAATAGATTTAAAACAGTTAATAGATGAAAAGTTTGATGGCGGGCCAATAAAGGTAGTAGCCAATCTTCCTTATTATGTAACCACACCGATAATTGGCAAGCTATTAGAAGAAGGGCTAAATATAGAATCTTTAACAGTAATGGTTCAAAAAGAAGTGGCAGATAGGATGATGGCAAAGCCTGGTAGCAAGAACTATGGCTCCTTGTCAGTATTTGTGAACTTCTATTCAAATCCCCAAATAGTTGTAAAGGTGCCAAATACGGTATTTATGCCTAAACCTAAAGTAGACTCTGCAGTTATTAAACTTGAGCTTAAGGACAATTTACCTGATATTGATAGAGCTCAGTTCTTTAAAGTAGTTAAGGCTGCGTTTTCAAAGAGGCGAAAGACAATAATAAATGCCCTTTCGACATTTGGCTTTGATGTCGATAAAGATACAATTAGAAATGCATTAGAAAATAGCGGTATCAAAGCAGAAGAAAGAGCAGAAAATATTTCTGTGGAAGATTTTATCAAACTTAGTACAGAATTACCCCCTTTAAACATATAATTGTAACGAGGTATTCTCGTTTTCAATCGGATACTTAAATAAAGTTTAATAGGGGGGATTTTTATGGCTGGAGTTCTAGGATATACTAAGAAGTTTATCATACTAAAAAAAGACTATGGGAACATTTCAGGCCTTAATCCTAAAGGTCATGGTAAAATAGAGATTAAGGGATTGAAAGGTAATTTTTCATTATCTCTAGAAAATGCAGAAAGTGATCAATTCTACAACGTATTGCTCGTCGGCAAGGATAATAGTTATGTTCTAGGAAAAGTATATACAGATAAGAGCGGTAAGGGTAGAGAAGAAATTGATTTCAACCTATCGGATCTAGAGTCCAAAGGCTTTTCAATGGATAAGTTAAACGGAATCCTTATTTCAAGAGATAAGGATATTCTAATGGGAGCTTATACTGGCAAAGAAGATGGTTCTATAGAAAGATATATTAAGTCAATGGAAGCTGTCCCAGAAAAAGAAGAAGAGCCTAAATTAGAAACTCTAGAAATTTTAGAAGAGCCAAAAGTAGAACAGGAATCAATTATTGAGTTAGCGGCAGTTGAAGAAAAAATGGAAGAGCAAGAAGAAATAGAAGAGATTATATTGATTGAAGAACAACCTATGGTCGTAGATAAATTTGAAGAGGGATCTGGAATATCAGAAGAGCCCGAAATAGTAGAAGAACTCCAGGAAAAAGACCCAGAAATAGTAGAGAATGTAGAAATATTAGAAGAACCAGAGGTACTAGTTGAATCGGAAATATTAATCGAATCGGAATCAGAACCATTTGTACCGGAATTTGAGCCTATTGCAGATCTTGGCCTTGAAGAGGAACCGGTTGCAATAGAATTAGATGAAATTGAAGAAATAAATACAGAAGAAATAAATATTGAAGAAATAATCACTGAGGCTGCTGAAGAATTAACAACTGACTTAACTGGATTTGAAGAGACTGCTGCTGAAGTGGAATTTGAACCTGAAGTCCAAGCAGATGATATCCATGAGGAAAATATTAGCATCAACGATTTTGAGTATGATCATAGCAAGAAGGTTATCCAAAGGACTCAGACAGTAAACTATGTTCTAAGCATTCTAAGATATTTCCCATATGTTGACCCATTTAGCGTTGCCCTATCTGGGTATAATTGGTGGAGAATAGATTATCAAATAGATGATAAAGGATTCCTTCCTTATTTTAATTATGTAACTGGAGATAATAATGGTAGAATCTATAGATCAAAAACTAGTATTACCCCTGTTGAAATGATGGCAGTGCATGGACATTATATATTTGGTCTGTATAATGAGGGAGAAGATGTAAAATACTTTGTATATGGAGTTCCAGGAGGCTTTTATAAAGAGGAACATCCATTTAATGGAGCTACAGGATTCAATACGTGGTTTCCTGGAAACGAAGTATCTGGTTATTGGCTAATGTATATTGATCCATTAACTGGGGAGGTAATTTATCCAATAAATCCTATGTACCCTATTGACTAATGTTTATACATTGTTTTAATGGGTAAAAAAGAAAAAAGATATTGACTTATATACCCCTGCGGGGTATAATATTGGTATGAAGGAGGCGTTTATAATGGCAGAAGTAACTGTTTACACTAGTAATACATGTCCGTACTGTACTTTAGCGAAAAATTATTTAACTGAAAAGGGTATAGAATATATAGAAAAGAATGTTCAAACTGATAAGGAAGCAAGAAAAGAACTTATGAGTATGGGACATATGGGAGTTCCTGTACTTATAGTAAATGGTCAGGAAGTAGTAGGCTTTGATAAAGAAAAAATAGATGAGCTTTTAAAAGAAGAATAGTCAAAAATCAAGTGAAGGAGAGCTTTTGCTCTCCTTTCTTTCGTATCTAATAACTATTTGTTTAATTCAGTCATTAGTGCGTCTAAGTTTAAACCATGAACCATAGCCGCTTCTTCTAAGCTTTCCATTTGGCTTGAAGGACAACCAACGCAGCCCATACCAAATCTCATTAATATTTCTATAGCCTCAGGTTTCTTTCTGATGATTTCACCAATTAACATGTCTTTAGTAATTTCCATGTGAATTCCTCCTACATAATATCTGGATTTTAAATCATACTAATATACTAGCATATATTTTTTAAACTTTCTAGTATAATATAGTATTTCTTTTGCTTTTTTTATTCTTACCCAAAATTCCTAGAATATTAACACGGGGTAAAAGTGTATAAAATCAAACCTCCTTGGAGAAAATTATAAAAGGAGGTGAGAATATGGATAATAACGAAAGAAATCGTAACAATGAAAGAAATAGAGACAATGATTTTAGTATAGGACAAATGCTCTTGAGAGTAATAATTACAGCAATTGTTGTAGCAATAGCGGCATTTTTCACACCTGGCTTTACTATAGACGGACTATGGAGTTTGTTATTAGCAGCAGTAGTAATAGGGGTTTTAGATTACTTGATTCAAAAGTTTACAGGAATAAACGCTACACCTTTTGGTAGAGGATTATCAGGCTTCTTAGTTGCTGCAATTATTCTTTATGTTACAAAATTTATAGTTCCAGGATTTAATATATCCATATGGGGTTCAATAATTGGAGCCCTTGTAATTGGTATAGTAGATGCCATTATGCCAGGTAGAGCAATGTAGTGAATTTGAGGCCTTTAGGCCTCTTTTTATTTTGGTGTAGTCTATTTTAGGCTTTAATTGTTAATGTAATTATATAATCAATAATTTTATTTACGGATATAATAATATTAAGTTGTTTAGCAATACCCTTATGGGGTATAAAAAGTATAAGGAGGGATTGGTTATGATTATAGAAATTACTGATAAAGCAAAATCTGAATTGAAGAAAATAATAGAGTCAAAAAACACTAATAAACCACTAAGGATATTTATTGCATCTTATGGCTGAGGCGGCCCATCATTTGGATTGGCTCTGGATGAGCCTAAGGATGGCGATGATAAAATTATGGTTGATGACTTTAACTTTGTCATTGAGGATGAAATAAGTAATAGTTATGGCAAGTTTATAGTTGATTATGGTGATAGCTGGTTAAGAAGAGGATTTACTGTAACACCAGATAGAGTTGGTCCAAGTTGTTAAAAAAGATAAGCAAAAGCTTATCTTTTTTTTCCATAAGTGATGCTTTGTGTTATAATAAATTGAGAAATTGAAACTATAAGTATGAAAGGAGTGAGGATTGTGGATTCTAGTCCTTTACCCAAACAGAGCAATTTAAATAATGAGGAAGAACCACAATCCAAGCCTTTATTGTGGTCTTCCTAAACTTAAAAACTGAATAAGGAGGAAGATTATGAATGAACTTGAAATCCTACAACTTATTGAGAGTAAGCAATATAAACAGTTGAAAAGCATACTCTCTGAAATGAATGAGGTAGATATTGCTGAGATATTAGACCCTCTTGATACAAATACTACTTTGCTGATCTTTAGGATGCTTCCCAAGGATTTAGCTGTTGAGGTATTTGCTCATTTTTCTACAGAACAGCAAAGAGAAATAATAAATGCTGTTACAGATAAGGAGCTAACCTATATATTAGATGAACTTTTCTTTGATGATATGATAGATATAATTGAAGAGATGCCATCAAATATAGTTAATAAAATACTTAAAAATTCTACTCAAGAGGAAAGAAATCTGATAAATCAGTTCCTTAAATATCCAGAATCATCAGCTGGTAGTCTAATGACTATCGAGTATGTTGAGCTAAGAAAGACAATGATTGTAAAGGAAGCACTAGCTCATCTAAAGGAAACTGGATTAAATAAAGAGACTATCTATACATGTTATGTGACAGATAAGAAAAGAACCTTGGAAGGTATAGTATCTCTTAGAACTTTGGTTACGTCTGATGATGATGTGCTGATCTCAGACATAATGCAAGATGAAGTAATTTTTGTAAATACTCACGATGATCAGGAAACAGTAGCAAATGTATTTAAAAAATATGGATTTTTAGCTTTACCAGTAGTAGATAATGAAAATAGATTAACAGGAATTATAACAGTTGATGATATCGTAGACGTTATGGAACAAGAAGCAACAGAAGACTTCCAAAGAATGGCTGCTATGGCACCATCAGATGTAGCTTATTTGGATACAAGTGTGTTTAACCTTGCAAAGCATAGAATAACTTGGCTGTTGATACTCATGTTGTCTGCCACTTTTACAGGAAGGATAATAGCTAAGTTTAATGAAGTATTACAATCTGTTGTTATTTTAGCTTCGTTCATTCCAATGCTTATGGACACAGGAGGTAATTCTGGAAATCAGTCTTCGACTTTAATAATACGTGGGCTTGCAACAGGCGAAATAGAATTAAAAGACAAATTTAAAGTATTATGGAAGGAATTTAGGGTTGGAATAATAGTAGGTATAACTCTTTCAATTACAAACTTTATAAGATTACTAGTAATAGAAAAAGTTGAATTAAAAGTAGCATTAACTGTTTCCCTAACCTTAATAGTAACAGTTCTAATGGCTAAGATGGTAGGGGGAGTATTGCCAATAATAGCAAAAACGCTAAAAATAGATCCAGCAATAATGGCTGGACCTTTAATAACTACATTAGTAGATGCCATATCTTTAACAGTTTACTTTTCAATTGCAACTTTACTATTAGGCATATAAAGAAATAGAGTCTAAAAAGGTTACAAAACCTTCTTAGACTCTATTTGATTTATTACTAATCTTATACTACATACTTTTCCAATTCTTTACTAAATTCATGACTAACCTTTTTAAACTCTTGAATATTGCTTATCATTTTTGAAATCTCTTCAGTATAAGCTTGAACGTTGGCAGATACCTCTTCAGAAGAAGCTGAATTTTCCTCTGCAATTGCAGCTAGGGATTCTATACTTGAGGATAATGTAGTTATATAATTAGTTTCCTTAGAGAGTTCATTAGTCAACTCTATTATCAAAGTAGAAACCTTAGATACAGCATCCGTTGAAACTTTGTTCTCCTCAGATACAGAATTTAGCTTCATATTCTCCTGTTCAAGTATATTGTATTGATTGCTTATATCATCTACAAAACCATCTATATCCTGAATAAAGGATTCTAAATTATCATTTATGGTTTTTACAGCATCCTTTGAATTTTCTGCAAGCTTTCTGATTTCAGAGGCGACTACTGCAAAGCCTTTTCCAAATTCACCAACACGAGCAGCCTCAATGCTTGCATTTAAAGCTAATAAATTTGTTTGCTCGGCGATACTCTCTACAGTAGCAACAATTTGATTTACTTCGTTAGCTCTACTTTGTAAGGCTTGTCCTCTTTTACGAACCTGAGAAAACTGTAATAAAACTTGGTTTAAACTGTCAGATGTGGATTTTAACTCATTGAACCCTTCATTTAACTGTATTACAGCAGTTTCTAGTTGAGACTTTCCTCTGTTTTCCCGATCTACAACATTATTTAGAGATTCAACAGATTTATTTAGCTGAGCAGCCACATGTTCTGTTTCCTCAGCTTGACTAATTGCCCCATCTGCTACCTGTTCAACAACACTTGAGATATCCTTTGAAGTATAGGACATGTTGTTAGATATCTCAGCAAATTTATCTATAAAGGTATTAAGCTCATCTGTAGTTCCTTTATATCCAACAAAGTCTGTCTTAATGGATTTTTTTATTTCGTTTAACTTTTTATTAATATCTTCAAAGAAATCATTGGTAACTATATCCTCTATAATGGACAAGTCCTTAGAAGTTAGGCTATCTAGTGACCTATTTATATATTCAAGAGGCTTAAACAATGCTTTACCTAATATAAATGGTATAATTAATGACAAAATTAAGCTAATAGGTAATGCAACCATTAAATTAGTAAATCTATAAAGGAGCATAGTAGGTATACCTACCAGTAAGAAAGATGAAATAGCAATCTTTAATTCCATTTTATTTATAAATCCAAAAGATAAAAGCTTGTTCAAGAAATATTTTTTCTCGTAGTAAATATCTTCTTTAAATTTAATTTCTACCTTTGTAAAATCCTTAGTTTTCTCCAAAATATTAGTTTCAATATCTTCTTTAAAGTATTTAGAAGCACCCTCAAGCATTCCATAGAAGTATGAAAACATACCTCTTGGGGAAGAATAAGTCATATATGCTGTATTTTTATTAATTGGAGTGATATTTAGAATTGGAGGACGGGCGCCTGGTATTCTTTTTGTTACGACCACGTGAATATCATACATGGCTTGTAAGAAGGAATATAAATTTTTGTATCTAAAGAAGGCAGGATAATCTTTTGAGAAAGTAAGAATATTGTTATTTCCAATAGACTTCCACACTTCTTCTGATGTTTTTGAAACCTTCTGTGCTACATAATCTACTATACCAAAGGCTATCTTATCGTCTATATCCTCCATAGGTGAAAAAATTTTATCCTTGTGGATATTAAAGCTATTTAAAGCTTCATTAGTGACCTTATCCCCATAAAGCGTTCTACAGGTCTGTATCCAAGCTGAAACTATAGTTCCTTTCAAAATAATGTCCTCCTTTAATTTGAACTTACTAACTATAATATACCACCATAAATGAAAAGACTAACAAAAATAGTTAATATATAAATTTATGCATAAAAAATAAAAATAATATTAAATAATTATTAAATATTTTTAAACTTTTTTCTAAACAAGTAATTGACAAAGGAATAGAGTAATAGTATAATATTTTATTTATTTGACACAAGTAATAAAATGTGTTATACTTTTATCATAATGAGTGTCCCTAAACACTCCATTACCCACTAAGGGAGAATCCTAAGGAAGGTGGTATTCGTATTGGAGGCAAAAAATGTATTACAAATTCGAAAAGAATTAGAGGGATGCGTAGGCAAAAAAGTAATTCTCAAAGCCAACAAAGGTAGGAAAAAGACAATTGTTAGAGAAGGAATACTGGAATCTGCTTATCCCAGCTTATTCGTTGTAAAAGTGTCAAATCAATACGACAGCGTTAGGAGAGTATCGTACACATATTCAGACGTATTGACTTCGACAGTTGAAGTAATTATATGTGAAGACGTAGACAAAGAAGCAAAAATATCATAATATCAAACCTCTTTAGGAGAACTAAAGAGGTTTGTATTTTTTTGAGTTGATCCAATTTATGACCACAAGCAGCTTGCGCTGTTTGAGCGTAGCGAGTTTGCAAGCTGTAGTATTTTTTGTTGGAATGAACTATAGAGTTTTAGATATTAGAAACCGTAAACGAAGATTTAAGTTAGTTATTCTATACATTATTCATAATTTTGGTCATTTACTCATATATATTTTCATAGGATATAAATAGGATGTACAAGGAAAATATAGGGGGGATAATATGGCCATTGAACTAATCCGAGAGGCCTTTAAGGTAGAAGAATTAAAAGGTAGCAACGAGATCCAGACTTTAGTTGAAGACGAAATTTATCTAAGCCCAACTAAGCCTAATATAGAAAAAATATTATGGGTGCATGGTAAAGTGGATGTCCTCAATACAAAATTGATTAAGGATAAGCTTATTGTCAGTGGAAACGTAAGGTTTAATGTCCTATACAATAGTGTAGATGAGGAAAACAATAGAAGTCTTCAAACATTAGAAAAGACTAAAGAATTTAGGGAAGAGTTAGAAATTGATGGCGTTGATGAGGACATGGCTGCAAAGGTTAAATCAAAAATTGAATATCTTGAGCATGAAGTGGAAGAATCTAGAATACAGCTTAAGGCATTAGTTAATCTATGGGGAGAAGTAGAAGAATACAAAAATATTGAGGCAATTAAGGAAATCAAAGGGAAGGACTCTCTACAGACTCTAAAGGAAACTGTTAATTATAAAGAGGTGTTTGGAAGAGAAATTTCATATGCTCATGTAAAAGATGTAATAAAGCTAGGAGATGACTATCCGGAAATTGAAGAAATATTAAAATTTACTACAAGTACAAGAGAAGTTGAATCCATGGTAGTGGATGATAGAATAATTACATCTGGAGAAATAATAGCTAACATTATCTACTATTCTCAAGATAAAGTATATTCATATAAAACAACTATTCCATTTAATCATTTCATAGAAATGCAAGGAGTAAATAAAGACCTAGTGGGCAGTGTAGAGTACGAGGTAGTAGAAGGAAATTGTGAAATATCTGTAGATGAACAAGGCGAGCAAAAGCTAATAGATCTAGAAATTAAGGTAAAGGTAGTAGGAAAGGCTTTCCAAGACAAATCAAGAGAATTGATAGTAGACGCTTATTCTACAAAGGAAGTTCTTAACATTGAAAGAGAAGAAGTAAATATTAGAGAAAGCTTAAAGGACATAAAACATATTGAGGACTTGAATTTAGCATTAAATATTGATGCGAGTGATGTACTAGAAGTAGAAGCTCATGTAGGCGTTCTTGATAAAAAAATAGTAGATACTGGTGTTGAAGTGGAAGGAGTTCTGTCTTTAGACATTGAATACATAGACAGGATTACAGAAGAGATAATTACACATAGAGAGGATATTCCATTTAAATCAAATATCTACGATGATGTTAATGCAGATTCAATGGTTGATGTTAACCCTGTAATCGACAGTATAAACCATAATGTAAATAGGGACGGCTTAGAAATTGATTGCAGAGTGATATTAAATACAAGTTTAAGTAGAAATAGAAGGATCTATTGTATTAATGAGGTTGTTGAGACCAATGAACTTATTGACAAGAAAAACGCACCGAGCATAACAGTATATATAGTTCAAAAAGGCGATGTTCTATGGGATATTGCAAAGAGGTATCATACAACAATAGAGGATATAATATTATCCAATAATATTACATCCGGTGAGGTTAATCCAGGTGACAAGATAATTATAGAAAAGAAAATAGAGGAAATACCAGTTTAAAAGGTTAAACCCGAGATCCTTTGCTTAGGAATCTCGGGTTTAAATCGTTGTCAATTTTCCAAAGTATGTTATAATATAAGGGTTAAATTTACTTAAGGAGAATTATAATGAAAGAAATTATAATGGAGTCTTTCGGAAAAGTAAATCTAGCCCTTGATGTTTTATACAAAAGAGATGATGGATATCATGAGATAAATAGTATAATGCAGGAAATAAGCTTAAAGGATAGATTAATTTTTACTGATAAAAATGAGGGAATCACCATAGAATCTGATAATGAAGAAATGCCCTTAGATTCAAATAATTTAGTTTATAAAGCATGGGAGAAACTAAAAGATATTACTGGTATCAAAAGAGGTATTCATGTAAAAATAGAGAAAAATATTCCTATAGCTGCAGGACTGGCAGGGGGTAGCTCAAATGCTGCTGCAACCTTTAAGGCATTGAATGAGCTATGGGATTTAAAAATGTCGCTAGAGGAGCTAATGGTCATAGGACAGTCCCTAGGAGCAGATATACCCTTCTGTTTATTGGGAGGTACTGCAAAAGCACAAGGAATAGGTGAATTACTGACACCTCTTAAACCATTTAAGGATAAATACATACTATTAGGAAATCCAGGAATAGGAATATCTACAGCATATGCCTATAGCAAGCTAGATTTAAATGGAGATAGATATGATATAGATGGTCTAGTAGCATGTATGGAAAAAGATGATTTGCATTGTGTAGCAAAAAGATTAAGAAATCGAATGGAAGAGCCTATGATAAAGGAACACCCAATTATTCAAGAAATAAAGGATATAATGATTGAAAATGGAGCTCTAGGTGCATTGATGAGCGGTAGTGGACCAACTGTATTTGGTCTTTTTAATGATGAAGAAAAGATTAAATTAGCATATAAAAAGCTATCTGAGAAAATCCACAAAGTATATATTTGTAAAACTATCTAGAATAAGGACCCCACCTTTTGGTAACTATATAAGTTACGGAGGTGGGGTTTCTTATGCTAAAAACTGTATCTAGAGATATTGAACAAAATATAGATTATTTAAAAATTCGTTTTAAGGATTGCGATGATATCATATATAGAAGATTAGAAGTAGGCGATGAGAAAAAGAAAAAATTTGCCTTTGTATTAATAGATGGATTAGCATTTAAAGATCAATTATCACAATTTGTCATTGAAAGGTTGATTTCAGAAAGTGAAATAGATGAGGGTGGCCTTGATGCAACAAGGGAAGAACTACTAGAGTATCTCATGAAAGAGGGGATTGCTAGTGCTGACATTAAAGAAGAGGGAAATTTTGAAACATTAATTGATTTGCTCTTATCAGGAGAAACTCTATTTTTTATTGATGGAGTAGATAAGGCAATAGTCATTTCCTCTAGAGGGTGGATGCTTAGAGGTATAAATGAACCACAAACTGAAACGGTAGTTAGAGGACCTAGAGACGGATTCGAGGAAACCTTAAGAGTAAATACAGCTTTAATAAGAAGAAGAATAAAAGATACAAGATTAAAAATCAAAATGACTAAGGTTGGAAGACGATCCCAAACTGATGTGGCCATTCTATATATCGAAGATATAGCAGATGATAATCTAGTGAATGAAGTAAGGAGAAGAATCGATGCTATAGATATTGATGCTGTATTAGACAGCTCAATTTTAGAACATTTAATAGAGGATAATTATAAGAGCCTTTTTCCTCAAATAGACAATACAGAAAGACCAGATACCGTTGCAGCTTCTCTATATGAAGGCAGAGTTGCTATTATAGTCGATAATTCTCCTTTTGTACTAATAGTACCTGCGACCTTAGGTACATTGTTACAATCAACTGAGGACTATTATAGTAGATGGACCGAAGGTACTCTTCTAAGACTCGTTAGATTTATTGCGGTTTTACTTGCATTATTATCACCTTCCTTATATATAGCATTTACAGCATATCATCCAGGACTACTACCTACAAGGCTTGTATATTATGTAGGGGCTGGTAGGATAAATGTACCTTTTCCAGCTGTGATAGAAGCTTTCATAATGGAGTTGACAATGGAGCTAATTAGGCAGGCGGGTACAAGAATATCGGGACCAATAGGAAGTACTATTGGTATTGTAGGAGGTCTGATTATAGGTCAGGCAGCTGTTGAAGCAGGTATTGTAAGCAACCTTATGATAATTATTGTAGCTATTACTACCATTGCAACCTTTGCAATTCCGTCCTATGAATTAGGATCAGCATTGAGAATATGTAAATTTGGTTTTATCTTTTTGTCAGGAATACTTGGTCTCTATGGAATTATGATAGGGGTAATACTCTTATTTAGTCACTTGGTAATATTAAATAGCTTTGGAATACCTTTATCTTCTCCATATTCTGGACTAGGAATTGAGCAGGGAGATTTGAAGGATACCTTTGTAAAGGGACCTGTTCAAAGTCTATGGCAGAGACCAGGATTTACAAAACCAAAGAATATAAAGAGAATGAAGAGAGAGAAGAAGAATGAATAAGCCAAAGATTTCTCATATTCAATTAAGAGGTTTAATAGTTTCTACAAGTGTTGGAGTTGGAGTATTATCCTTGCCAGGAGACCTAGGAGAAGCCATGGGGAATAATGGCTGGATAGCTGTTTTAATAGCAGGACTATTATTGATTCCTTTAATGGCTGTTTACAACCAAATATTTAAACTCTATCCAGATAAAGATTTCTTTGAAATAGGAAAGGAAACCTTGGGGTCATTTATTTTTACGATTTTTTTAATTATAATTGTAGGCCATTTTACCTTAACCTGTGCTATAGTAGCTAGAAGTTTAGGAGAGCTTATAAAGATTATTCTACTTCAATCAACTCCGTTAGAGTTTATAATCATAATCTTTATATTAGCTACTTCATATATAGCTTGTTATGAGATAGATGTAATTGCAAGGGCAAGTTATTTTATATATCCAATTATAATATTTTTCTCATTAATAATAGTGCTGATGTCCTTGCCATATGCTGATTTTACAAGAATTTTACCATTATTTCAGACTGATATTCCTTCAATAATTAAAGGGATTAAAGAAACCTTTTTTAGCTTTATAGGTTTTGAAATAATTCTCTTGGCTATTCCGTATGTAGAAAAGAAGGAAAATATTTTTAACTCTCAACTAATTGGTATGCTGACTGTAACTATTATTTATATCGCTATGTTTGTAATGTCCATAAGCCATTTTAGCATAGAACAATTGAATAGTATTATTTATCCTGTTTTAAGGCTAATAAGGCAGTTAGATTTGCCTGGATTCTTCTTAGAAAACTTAGATGGATTAGTAATGGGCCTTTGGGTCATTGTAGTGTTTGCAACTATGGCACCACTTTACTATGGAGCAGGTAAGATATTGTCAAAAGTTTTTAGAGCAAGAACGCATAAAAAGTTTATCTGGGCTTTAATCCCAGTTATATATTATATATCAATGATACCTGAAAATTTTATAGAATTGCTTGAAGATATGGATAGATATTTTAATATTTTTGCTACAATATCCGTAATAGTTATTCCTATAATAATCCTAATTGTAGCATCTGTTAGAAAGAAGGTGCTTAAAGGATGAAAAGAATACTGCTTATTATAATTATAATATCAATGCTGTTAACTACTGGCTGCTGGGATATGGTTGAAGTAGATCAAAGGATATACCCTTACTCTGTAT
Source organism: Firmicutes bacterium FC7 (assembly GCA_022760735.1). Lineage (GTDB taxonomy): Bacteria > Bacillota > Clostridia > Tissierellales > Tissierellaceae > UBA3583. Next base: position 378,719 of record JAKELU010000001.1, on the reverse strand, counting down.
CTTATGATTTAATAGATGAAAATAAGGGTTTATATAATATTACTATATCCTATCCTAACTTAGGAGCTTTAGGTAAAAATCCCATATCAGAAGAAAAAGTAAATGTGATATCTACAGAAGCGTATAATATATTTGATGCGATGCATAAATTATCGACAAAAATAGAATATGTTTTTTATTTAAATCATTTAAAGGTACTAGCGTTAAATGAAAATGTTGCTACAAATGAAAAGCACATGAGACAAATATTAGATGGAATATATCGAGATTTCGTTGCAAATAAAAATGTTCAGATGATTTTAGTAAGAGAAGATGGGAAGAATGTACTAACCACTGCAGTTAAAACAAGAGGCCTTAGTTCGGTAGAAGGAACGTTAAATACCTTATTGCAAAATATCCAAAGTTCCACAATGTTTTCTCCAAAAACTGTAGCAAATTTCATATTTGATACAGATATTAGTGGAGCTTCTATAATTCCAATAGCTATGACAGACGAAGATGAAATAGCAATAGAAGGTGGAGCAGTATTTAAAAACTATAAGCTAATAGGGTATATAGATGGAATGACAAATAGAAATATAGCATATTTAACAAATAGAGTTGATAAGGATGGATTCAGGACCGTATACAAGGGATCAGATCTAACACTAATGATTACCAATATTCATTCAAAACCTAAGCTAATAAGTTCTTCAAACAACAATATAAAGGTGAGAATGGATGTTAAGATAGAAGGGCATATTCACAGCTATGTAATTGGAGATGATACACATATTGACAAAAAAGAAATTATTGAAGATATACAAAACCAAGTGGCAAAGGAATATGAAGAAGACTTTAAGAAAACCATAGCTTTAATTCAAAAACAGTATAAAGTAGACATTCTGAAAATAGGAGACCATCTAAGAAAATTTGAACCAAAGGTCTGGAAAAGAGTAAAGGACAATTGGGATGAAATCTATCCTGAAATAGATATAGAATTAGATGTAAAAGTATATATAAGAAGAAGAGGACTGACGAAATAAGGGCGCCTTTAGCGCCTTTTCTATTTTTTCTGACAGCTATTTTACTTACGAGTGCAGCATTAGAAATCCTAAAATAAATACTAAATTTTTAATACACTTGTATATAAAAATGTATCCTGGCAATACTAATCCTAAGGGGGTTGGACAAGGCCATGAAATATAAAAAGGTCATTTTAATTATATCTATTTTTCTTATATCATTTATTTACATAATACATCCAGTTTTAGCGGACAAGTATCTTTTAGATAATCCATATAATGAAGGAATCATAAGATTTCATGTTAGAGCAAATAGCGATAGAGAAGAAGATCAAGCATTAAAGCTGAAAGTCAGAGATGAAATACTAGAGGTAATGGTTGAAAAATTTAAGGATTCATCATCTATAGATGAAAGCAGAGAAATAATAAAGGAAAATATGAATGAGATAAAATTAATAGCAGAAAGAGTAATAAGGAAAAACAATTATGATTATCCAGTAGATGTTTTTCTTGGAATGGATTATTTCCCAACGAGGAAATATGGAAATATGGTATTTCCACAAGGTACATATGAAACATTGCTAGTGACAATAGGTAAAGGAGAAGGACAGAATTGGTGGTGTGTTATGTTTCCGCCACTATGCTTTGTAGATATAACTCATTCAGCAGCATATGACCCGGATAATAACTTTGAGGAATATGTCATAGATGAAACTCAACCACTAAAATTAAAATCAAAAACAGTTGAATTATTTAATGAAATTTTCAAATAATACTTATATACTTTTTTACTATATATAAATTAATGATTCCCCTTTCTACTTTAAGCCCAAGATGTATCGCTTGCGTTCATTATGACAAGCTTGTCATTGTGAATGTAGTCAAGTAATCTTGGGTTTTTCATTTTTTTCATCAATTAGCAACTATATGTATAATTTTATACTTTCTACAAAAAATAACGCAGAAAGGTAAAAAAATGTGGAAGGAGGAAATATAGTTTTGAAGAAGTTTACGGTTATTACATTAATACTAGCATTATTGTTTACAGCTGTAATTCAATTTTATGAGCCATCATTTAATGCAAATTCTATGAGCAGAGCGCTACTTACGGCTCCTAGATTGCTATATTGGGGCTCACAAGGAGATGATGTAAGAACAGTTCAAGATAAATTATTAAGATGGGGATATTACGATGGCCAAGTAGACGGAATATTTGGAGCTAGAACCTATAGGGCCGTTCGTAGATTCCAAGAGAAAAATGGTATACAGGTAGATGGAATAGTAGGCCCAGCTACAGCTGCTGCACTGGGAATGTCCACATCACCAGCATATGCACAAGGAAATAGCAGATCAGCGGATGAATACCTACTAGCAAGATGTATACATGGAGAGGCAAGAGGAGAACCATATGTAGGAAAGGTAGCAGTTGGTGCGGTAGTACTAAACCGTGTAAGAAGTCCACAATTCCCAGATACAATAGCCGGTGTAATCTATCAGCCTCTTGCATTTACAGCAGTAGCAGATGGACAGATAAACTTGACTCCAAATAAGGATTCTATAAATGCAGCAAGAGACGCTTTAAACGGATGGGATCCAACATATGGATGTCTATATTACTGGAATCCTGCTACAGCTACTAGTAAATGGATATGGTCAAGAAAGGTTAATCTAAAAATTGGTAAGCACTGGTTTGGTATTTAGGAGGTTACAAATATGAGAGAAAGAAGAAGTTGGATTGCCCCTTCAGTGCTTAGCTTACTATTAATAGCTTCTCTTGTTTGGGGATACAATCAATATATGAGAAATCAACAATATGAAGTAGCATTGGATAATCATTATCAGAGATTGTTCTTTGATGTAAAAACTCACGTAGATAAAGTTAGTACATCTTTAAACAAAGCTTTATTGGCATCAACTAAGGAAAGAAATATCCTATTATTTACACAGATAATGAATGAAGCAGCACAAGCTAAGGATAAATTAGCTCAAATGCCAATATCTCACTCGGAGGTATCGGCTACAGAAAAATTCCTTACACAAGCAGCAGATTATGCATATTTTATAATACAAAAACACCTTGAAGGTCAGGATATAACTCCTGAGCAGAGAGAACAGATAAAAAACATACAGCTAAATACAGCTTCATTTAACAATGAGTTGAATAATGTAGCTCAAAGCATACAAGAGGAAAACTTTCTAGTAGGAATGGCTAATGCCGGAAATCGAAATAAAGATAGTGAGAAGGCATCTACCAATGCATTAATTACAAGCCTAGTAAATTATGATAAGGAAGTGGCAAAGACACCTGAACTAATCTATGACGGTCCATTTGCAGACCAAATGTTGAACAAGAAGCCAGTTGGTTTACCAAATCGTAAAGTAAATCTTAATCAGGCACGAGAAATTGCCCTAGACTTTATAGGTAGAGATAAAATAGTTGATATTCAAGCCTTTGAAGAAGGCGACAATATGAATGAAGCAAGAATTCCTGTATTTAGCTTTCAAGCACAAAGCAGTCGAAATAGAGATGAAATGATGTATATAAGTGTATCTAAACAAGGAGGAGTAGTCCTCAATATGACTAACCCTCGTGGAACAGGAAATAAGACTCTTTCTGTAAAAGAGGGTCAACAAAAGGCTCTTGAATTCCTTGAAAGCAAAGGATTCAAAAATATGGAGCCAAATTACAATTTAAGATATGATGGTACGGTTTTATATAATTTCGTATATAGCGAAGATGGTGTAACCGTATATCCTGACTTGGTAAAGGTCAAGGTAGCTTTAGATACTGGTGATATTGTAGGCTTTGATGCTTCTGCATACTATCTAAATCACCAGGAAAATAGAGATTTTGGGAAAATAAGAATCTCAGAAAATGAAGCTGCTAAAAAATTAAGAAATGGTTTCCAAGTAAATTCCGCAAGATTAGCAATGATTCCGAAGGGCAAAACTGAAGTTGTTTGCTATGAATTTAAAGGAGTTTACGAGGATAATCAATATATAGTGTATATCAATGCTGAAACAGGTCAAGAAGAACAAATTCTGCAAATAGTAGAAAATGAAAATGGAACATTTACTTTCTAGTTAATAACTTGCAATTCCACAAAATAATAAGCAGTTACCACAATAATAACTAAACAACAATTTGGGGCAGATATTCTGCTCCTTTCTTTTATTTGTCAGTCTTCACATTCTTGTAAATAAATCCAATAAGGTGTAAACTTAAGATATATTCACATTAATGAAATAATTGGGTAATAATATAAAATAGGATGAGGTGGTTTAATATGTTACCCATATTATTAACATTAAAATATATAATCTTTACAGATATACTCAACGTAGAGTACAACAGAATACCTATTATAATAATTAGTAGCCTTTTTTCCTTGTTTATAATATCCTTAATTAATAAATCTAGGATAAAAAGGAAGACAACCTTTGAAGTAATTTTTTATGCTGTAGTTTCAGTGCTTATGTTGGTAGATGCAACTTATTTTAGTCAATTTAGGACTCTGCCTTCTGTAGCAATATTAAAGCAGATTTCACAAATAAATACAGTGGGAGATAGCCTAAAGGTCTTACTAAATATAAAGATCATTGCATTAGTTATAGATTTGCCATTTGTAATTTTCCTTAAGAAAAAGTTCATCAAGGTCGAGGGAGCCCCAATTACATTGCTAAAGCGGCCAATAGTGTTTGGACTGAGTTTATTAATTCTAATATCATACTTTAGTACAATAGGCCAACTAACAGCCATTACAAAACAGGAGTTTTTTACCTATCACCTAGTTGATATAAAGGACTACCTATTAAAAGATGAACTAGTTGAAGCATCTGAAATATATGCACAAAAGGATATGGATGAGTTAAAGAACAGAAAAAATCTAAAAGACGGAAAATTAACGGGTATAGGGAATGGCAAAAATCTATTAGTTATTCAAGTAGAAGCTCTACAAAACTTCGTAATTAACTTCAATTATGATGGCCAGGAAATAACACCTAATCTAAATAGGTTAATTAAGGATAAATCAACCATCTACTACAAGAACTATTATCAGTCAGTAGGAAGAGCAAATACTGCAGATGCAGAATTTGCTACAATCAATTCTCTTTATCCATCCTTAACAGGACCAACCTATATGGAATATGGTAGTAATACCTTCTACGGTCTTCCTTGGCTACTAAGAGATAATGGCTATACGGCCTGGGCTTTCCATGGCTATGACAAGGATTATTGGAATAGAAATGATGCATATGTAAATCAAGGATATGAGAGATTTATTTCAGAAGAGAATTTTGAATTTGAAGAAACTATTGGCTTTGGAATAAGGGATGAGGACTTTTTTAGACAGTCAATAAAATATCTTAAGGAATTAGATAGCGTTAATGATAATCCGTTTTATGCCTTTATGATAACCCTAACTAGTCATACGCCTTTTATAATGCCAGAAAAATATCATGTTCTTAATATAAGGGAAGAACATAAGGATACAATGGTAGGGAATTATTTACAGGCTATTCATTATACTGATAAGCAAATAGGTAGATTTATAGAAGAATTAAAGAAAGAAGGCCTATATGACAACACTGTAATTGTCATATATGGAGACCATTATGCTATACCTTTATCTGATAAATATTGTAAGGATATAATGACTGATTTGCTTAACAAGCCTTATGACTTTGATGAAATGATGAATGTACCTTTACTGATTCATGTAGCAGGTGAGGAAATAAATGAAACAGTAACTAAACTAGGAAGCCAAATAGACTTCTATCCAACTATTGTAAATATCATGGGCTATAAAATTGAAAAAGGATTGATCTTTGGTAGAGATTTAAATAACTATGATGGTGAAAAATATGTCTTTCCACAAATGTATATAGAGCCTGGTTCGGTAATAACTGAAAATGCAATATTTGAAATGTCTAGAGATGGCATTTTCGACCATAGTGCAGCCAGAGAAAGAAAAACTGGTAAGGAAATAGATATAGATCAATTTAGAGAACTCCATAAAAGAGCTTTAAAAGAAATATATCTATCAAACTATATACTACAAAAAAACCTAATAAATACTAACTAACTGGAGGGTTTATCATGTCAAAAAAACTACTTGTAATACTACTAGCTTTAACGCTGATTTTACCAAATAGTGTTTTTGCAGCAGCACCAGTAACAGAATATAAGAAGCCAGAAGCAGACCTCTATTTTTTTATGGAGACCTTTAAATATATAAAGGATAATTATCCATTTGAAATTGAGGATAAAGATCTAATTGAAGCATCTTTAAAGGGAATGCTACAGGCTATTGATCCATATAGCAACTACTATACTTCTGAAGAAGCAATGGAAATATATGAAGACATGCTTGGAAGGTTTTCAGGTATAGGAGTATATATAGAGCAAAAAGATAACTACATTAATATAGTGGATACTATAAAAGGCTCTCCAGGAGAATCTGCCGGTCTAAAGAAAAATGATTTAATAGTCTCTGTAGACGGAGTAGACGTAAAAGGAATGTCAGTAGATAATGTACAAAAGTTGATAAAAGGTAAAGAAGGTACAAAGGTAAAGCTTGGAATTATTCGTGACAACAAAACTCAACCTATTTATATAGAAATAACAAGACGAGAAATTGAAATAAATCCAGTAGAATATAAAGTAATAGAAAAGAACATAGGTTATATAGTACTATCCAATTTTACAGAAACTGCAGCAAAGGAAGTAAAAAAAGCCCTAAACCAATTTGACAAAGTTGGTATAAATAAAATAATCCTAGATTTAAGAAACAATCCTGGTGGATTATTAGATCAGGCTATTGAAATATCAAAACTATTTGTTCCCAAAGGCCCAGTTGTACATCTAAGACAGAAAAATAAGTCTCTTGTTACTTATATGTCTTATAATGAAAAACCAAAATATGAGTTAGTGATTTTGGTAAATGGAAGTAGTGCCTCAGCTTCTGAAATTGTAGCAGGAGCAATAAAGGATACAAAAGCAGGAACTATTATAGGTAATAAAACCTTTGGTAAAGGAATTGTCCAATCATTACTTCCTTTAGAAAATGGTGGAATATTAAAGATGACTACGGCAGAATACCTAACTCCAAATAAGACAAGCATACATGGAGTAGGGGTAGTGCCAGATATAATAGTTGAAAACACATTAGATAATGATTTGCAAATAAAAGAGGCAGTTAAAATATTACACAAGTAGGTGTTTGAATGATCTCTATTTTGTTAGTAATAAAAATACTTCTTTTTGTAGAATTAACAAATGTTATTAACAATAGATTTGAAGTAGTATTAATAAGTAGTTTAATCTCCTTTTTAATATTTTCTTTAATATATCATTCAAAATTAAAGCATAAGAATGCAATAGCTCTTGCATTCTATGCTTTTTCTTCCATATTGATGTTTATAGATGCTATGTACTTTGCTCAATTTAATCAACTTACTTCAATTAAACTAATTACATTAATACCTTTACTATCAGCTGTTGGAGATTGTATAAAGTCGTTATTTAGCTTTAAACTATTTACATTAATATTAGATATACCTATTTTAATTTTCTTAAGCTATAAATCAATAGATATAGATAAACCCATTCCAAAAAGACCTTTAGCCATAGGACTTATTCTACTTGTTATCATGATTTCATACAGCAAACAAGGTAAATTAGATTCAGTAGTTGCGCAAGAAGTTTTCCTATACCATTTTAATGATATTGTGAACTCAAGTATAAATAATGAGGATAAAGTAGAAGCAGCCGAAGTATTTACATCAGACGATCTTCAAGAACTAAAAGAAAGAGCCGAATTTAAAGGTAGCAAATATAATGGAATTGGAAAGGGAAAAAATTTAATAGTAATTCAAGTAGAAGCCCTACAAAATTTTGTAATTAACTTAAACTACAACGGACAAGAAGTAACACCGAATTTAAATAAGTTAATTATGGACAAGTCCTCAATTTACTATGACAATTACTATCAACTTCTTGGTAGAGGAAATACATCTGATGCAGAGTTCGTTACTCATAATTCCCTATACCCTTCCATGGAAGAACCCACATATACTCAGTATGAAAAGAATACATTTTACGGACTACCATGGCTATTAAGGGACAATAATTATACCTGTTGGGCCTTTCATGGATATAAAAAGGATTATTGGAATAGAGCAAATGCATATGTAAATCAAGGATTTCAACGGTTTATTTCACAAGAAGATTTCACATATGAGGATACAATTGGCTTTGGTATAAAGGATGAGGACTTCTTTATTCAATCATTAGAATATATAAAGGAACTTGATGAATTAAATGAGCATCCTTTTTACGCTTTTATGGTTACACTAACCAGCCATACACCTTTTAATATGCCAGAGGAATATCAAGTACTGGAAATAAAAGAAGAACATAAGGACACCTTATTAGGAAATTATCTTCAAGCTATACACTATACAGATAAAGCTATAGGAATGTTCATAGAAGGATTAAAGCAGGAAGGTCTATATGATAATACGGTACTTGCCATATATGGGGATCACTTTGCAGTATTATCTACACAGGAAAAAGAACAGAAAATAATGAGTGATTTTCTAGGTGAGAATTATGATTTCGATAATATGATGAACGTTCCATTGATAATAACAGTACCTGGAGAAGAAATAAATGAAGTGGTATCTGTAACAGGAAGTCATCTTGATTTTTATCCTACCATTGCAAATATAATGGGATATAAAAATAAGAAGGGGTTAGTCTTTGGAGTAGACCTAAATAACCACGTAGGAAAGAACTATGTCTACCAGCAAACCTATATGTTAAAAGGATCAATTATAGATGATGAATCTGTCTTTGTATTTGCTAGAGATGGTATTTATGATCATAGCAGAGCCTATGATATCAATACAAAGGAAAGCTTAGACATAAATATGTTTAAAGATCAGTATCAAAAGGCAATAGCAGAAATAGAGAAATCTAATTACATACTTGAAAATAATTTACTTAAGGACCTTGTTGAAAACTCCATTGCTTTAACAGGTAGAAACATGTATCTAGTCGCTCATGCTGGAGGAGAACTAGATGGACATACATATACCAATTCAAAAGATGCACTTGACTTAAGCTATGAAAATGGAATTAGGCTAATGGAAGTTGATTTTGAATGGACAAGGGATAATAGGTTGGTATGTGTACATTCCTGGGATGGATTTATCAATAAATTCTTCAATGTGGAAGTAAATAGGTACACTTATGATGAATTCAAAAATTTTACCATGATAAATAATTGGACTCAATTAACACCAGATATATTAAGTCAATGGATGGAAACACATCATGACGCATATATAGTGACAGATATAAAAAGCAACAATATTGAGGGACTAAGATATCTTAGTGATACCTTTCCACATTTAATCAATAGGATAATACCTCAAATATATAAACCCGAAGAATATGAACCTGTAAAGGAACTAGGTTATGAAAACATAATCTTCACTTTATATCTAATGAGAGATAAAGAAGAAATACTTGATTTTGAACATCTAGATGAACTATTGGCAGTAACAATGCCAGAAGCAACAGCACATACGGATTTGCCAAAGAAATTAAACGATAGAGGAGTATATGTTTATGCCCATACAATTAATGATATGGAAAAGGTAAGCGCACTAATAGAGAATGGAGTTAGTGGATTTTACACAGATTCATTAATGTATAAATAACGTTAAATGAATCACATTCGTAATTTATTTGTAACACAACTGTAATGGTATTTCAGAAAGTTTTTCTATATAATAATTATAGATTGATTTGTTAGGTAGGGGTTACCCTATATTACAAATTCATTACATTGGCATCTTATGCTTGAAGTCAAAGTTTAAGAATGCTATAATACAGAGTAGAATGTAGGCGATAACTCTGTTATCTCCTAATTATTCATCTTATGTCGGCTTGGTTTTGAAGGAATTGCAGCTGACATAAGTTTATCAAAAATTCCTTCACGAAAATAATAATATTATTATAAGGAGGTCATTACGACTATGAGTAAAAAAGTATTATCATTAGTACTTGCTCTAGTAATGGTACTTGGAAGCTTCAGCTTCGTATCAGCTGCTAAATACGATGACGTAACTGGCACTGAATATGCAGAAGCAGTTAACAGACTATCATTATTAGAGATATTAACAGGTTATCCAGATGGAACATTTAAACCTGAAAACACAATCACAAGAGCAGAATTTGCAGCTGTAGCTGTTAGAGCTAAAGGATTAGCAAATGCAGCAAAAGCAGCAGAAGGTTTACCAACAGGATTCGAAGATGTACCAGCAAATAACTGGGCTTCAGGTATTGTTGGTGTAGCAGCAAAATCAGGTATTGTTAACGGTGTTGGAAATGGATTATTCGCTCCACAAGCACCAGTTAAATACGAAGAAGCTGTAACAATGTTAGTAAGAGCATTAGGTTATGAAGCAGCTGCTCAAGCTAAAGGTGGATATCCATATGGATATTTAATCGTAGCTAACGAAGTAGGTTTACTTGATGACGTTAAAGGAACTCAAGGAGCACCAGCTTCAAGAGGAATCGTTGCTCAAATGACTGATAACGCATTAGAAATTCCAATGATGATTCAAGTTGGATTTGGTCAAGATACTAAATGGGTTGTATCAGGTTCAAAAGAACATGGTGACAACGCAGAAGAAAGATATTTATTAGATGACATGGGATTTGATTCTGTAAAAGGTAGAGTTATATCAGTTAATACAAAAACTGATAAAATAACAGTTGACCCTACAGATGAAGATCTTAAGAATGTAACATTAGAAGTAGAAGAAGGATTTGACTTCTATGAAGTAGAAGGTTTAGTAACTAAATTCTGGTCAAAAGATGACGTAGTTGTTGTTTATACAGTACAAGAAGACGCTAAATTTGATGCTGTAGAAGTTGATGATGATGAATTAACATTAGTTACAGAAGATAAAAACTACGAAGTAGCTAGAAATGCAACATTAATTCTTGATGGCAAAAAAGTAGATCAAGATGAATTCAATGCAAATTATGCTAAAGTTGTATTAAATGATGATGATGAAATCATCTGGGCACAAGGATACACATTTGATGGATTCATTTTAGTTGAAGAAGTAAAAGATGAAGTAGCTTATAGCTATGATGACTTTGATGAAGTTGATTTAGAAGACTTCACAATAGTTAAAGAAGGAAAAACTATTGGAATAGATGGAATTGAAGAAGAAGACATTCTATTCTACAACAATGACGAAGAATTCGCAGTTGTATACAACAAAGGTACAGAAGGCGAATTAGATAGAGTTTATACAGATGCTTCTTTCAGATTTGAAGGCGAAGCTTATAAACTTACAGAATTACCAACACCTGCAATCTACTTTGATGAAGGTAAAGTTGGAGAGTTAAACGAAGAAATACTAGATGAATTCTTAGATGATGAAGCTACAATTACAGTATTTGTTGATTTTGCTGGTAGAGTTGTAGTAGTATCAGGTGAAGTGTCATCAATAGGTAATAGTGCTTATGGTGTATTAACAGCTAAAGCAGAAACCTATGAAGGAAGAAAAGGTAAAATGATAGCTCTTGATATAAGAAATGGAGCTAACGAAAAAGTTGAGTATGACCTAGCTGAAAAAGATATCATCAATAAAGATATCAAATTAGAAAATATTAAATTAGAAGAACTAAGAGAATTAGAAAAAGGTATAGTGTTAAAGATTTCTCTTGACAAAGACGGAGATGTAACATCAATTGAATTACCTGAAAACTATAAAAATGCAAAAGCATTTGAAATAGATGATTCAAATGTTAAGGTTGGTGAAGTAAGCTATAGACTTCAATCTAATACATTAGTATTCTATGATGAGACTAAGAAAGTTGAAACTTTAGGAAATGCTAAGGATAAATTCTCAGAAGTAGAAGAAGGTTCAACAATTTATGTTGAAAAAGGCAGAGTAGTAGCTGTAGTAGGAAAAACAGATGCTGATACTGATACAAAAGATGTAACGGGATTAGTAACTGGAGTTAAGAGAACAACAGCTGGAAAAGCACAATTTACAGTTAAAGTATTAGGGGAAACTCAAAGATTAGTATCAAAAGATAAGTATACTCAAGCAGAAGTAGATAAATTTGACAAAGATTATACAAACACAATTGTAACGCTTGTAGTAGGAGAAACTTCAAATGAAGTTGAAAGATTTGATTACAAAGATGGTTATAAAGTTATAATAGACAGAATAAGTGGTAGAACAATTTATGGAAAAGATTCTAACAAAAAAGATGTTGCAGTAGAATTAAATACTAAGGCAGTAATCTATGATGTTAATGATGATTTTGATGAATTGAATCTAAGAGAACTTAAGAGTGGTATGGAAATTACAGTTTACCACGAAGGAAGTAGCGCAAGATTCGTTGACTATATTTTAGTAGGAATAGTAAGTGGAACACCAACAGAATCAGGAGTAGTAACTTATATTAACAAAACTACAGGTGCTAAGATAGAAATCGATGGCGAACTATACGACATGGATGAAAACACTAGACTACTAGAAGATGGAAAGACAATAGCAGTTGGTGGAAAAGATATAGCAACTAAATTAAATGAAAATGATGTAGTTAAAGACGTTGAAGTTAAAAATGGCGTTGTAGTAAAAATGACATTAGTTAAGAGAGCAGATGAAGCAGCTGCTGAAAAAGCATTAGAAGAAGCATTAGATGCTGTTACTGAAGGATATGCATTAGATATCAATTATACTGAAGGTAAAGAATTCACAGTAAGCTTTGATGAAGCTCTAGAAGGCGAAGAATTCCCAGAAGCAATTGAAGGATTCCTTGCTGACGCAAGAATTACTTTTGATGGGAAATTGCCAGAAGGAACAAAAGTAACTGTTAAATATGGCGAAACTCCAGTAGTAAGTAATAAGGCTGTAGAAGGTAAAACTGAACTATTACTAAGTGAATTACTTGATATTGATCCAAAACCATTTGTAGAAGGCATCAAGAATGATAAATGGAATGTAGAAATCACTGGCAATTTAGAAGCTATTGAAGGCGAAGTAACATTCGTAACTGTTATTTCAAATGATGACTTTGAAACTGAATATGTAATAGCTGAAGGTTCATTTGAAATTAATGTTCCAGTAGATGAAACTGCATTAGAAGCAGCTAAAAATGCAGCATTAGAAGCTGTAAATGAGGCAACTTCATCAGTAATGATGAAAAAAGCGTTACAAAATGAATTGCTAGAATTAGATATTCCTGCTGCTGAACTTGATGATGTTGCAGCTCATGTGTTTGAAGTTAGACCAGAAGATGGATACGAAAATTTAGCGGCACTTAAAGCTGCCATTGCTCAAGTATTAGAATAAAACTAAAATCTAGAGACACCTAACAAGGTTCTCAACCAAAGAAGAACCCCAGCGGAGAAATCCAAAGGGGTTCTTTTTATGTTCTTAGGTTGAGTGTGAGTATTCAGCACCCTGGTAGACTTTGATAGTTTGCTGGGGTGCTTTTTTTATTGCAAAAAAAAAGGACTATGCCTTAGTTAGCATAATCCTAATATTCGCTTATTTTCTCTTCTCTGATTATTCTTCTATTTTCCAAATCAACCAGCATCACAAACAGGTTAGCTCTTAGATTTATTGGTGGTCTTTCAAGCATAAAATTGAAAGTCCTTTCATCATTTACTACTAAAGTAAATTTATCTGTAGCAGTTAATTCAAAAGTAAGAAGTCTCCCATAGAAATAATGAATCATTAATAAATAAGTAGGTGCCAGGCACTTAACTTATTAACTTATTGAGGGGAATGAGATCGAGAGGTCTTGTTCCTCTCTTTTTTGATTAAAAAGGGATCTATGGAAGGTATAATATTTCCAAGCTATGAAGAGTATAAAAACTTCTTTGATGAATTTGATGAAGAATATGAAATAGTTAATGGGCTTCCAGAGTCGGAGGCTGCTAATCCGTTTTCAGTAAAGTTTAAAGTAGTATTAGAAGTAGATAAGTAAAAATAGCACCCTGGCTGAACTTAAGAACCAATCTATGATGGAAGTTATCTAACAGTAAGTTTTGAGTAAGATTCAGTAGTAAGTGAAAAATAAACAGGAACAATCAGTGCCAGTCACTTAACTTATTAACTTAATGAGAGTGTGGCATTGAATGAGAGACACCCTTTGAGGAGAAATCCTTAGAGGGTGTCTCTTTTTAGTCTCAAAATTAATGTTTGGCGAATAAAACAAAAATATATAAAACTATTTTTATCTTAAAAATTGAATAGTGTTAAACGGTTGTATTAAATGGTATAATGTAATTAAGAACAAGGAAACCAATCAGTGCCAGTCACTTAACTTATAAATGATATACTATAATAAATTCCTAGCTTATCACATAATTTAATTTATATAAGGAAGTGATATATAGTGAATAGTAAAGAAAAATATGAATATTGGTTAGATATTGCCCAGTATGATTTGGAAACTGCAGTAGCTAATTATAAATCAGGTAGATATCTATATGTAGTATTTATGTGTCAACAATCAATTGAAAAAGTGGTAAAAGGTCTTCATATACTATATACTAATGAAGAAGCTGACAGAACTCATAATATAGCAAGAATTTTCAATAAAACATTTGATGTCACTGATAATAGGAAAATGATAAAGGATGCTAATTTTGATAAAGTTAGGAAAGAATATACAGAATTTTTCGCTGAACTATTATATTATTATATATCTGAAAGATACGCTACATATAAACAAAAATTATCTTCATTTATCTCTAAAGAAAAAGCGAAAGATATTTTGGATAAATCTAAGGAGGTGTTTACGTGGCTAGAATCCCTGAGTCAATACAAAAAATAATAGAGCATTATGTACAGAAGATTGGAAACCAAATACCTATAGAAAAAGCAATATTATTTGGATCATATGCAAAAGAGAATTATGACGAAGGTAGTGATATTGATATTGCTATATTCTCTAGATACTTTGCAAACTTGGAAGGTCTAGAAGCTTTTAAATTTCTATTCATGCAGACATTAGATTATAATATAGATTTACAACCTCTTGCATTCACAGTAGATGATTATGAAAAACCAGTTGGAATAATTGAGGAAATAATAAGAACAGGTATTGAAATTCCATTATAATAACATTGCCAGTCACTTAACTTACTAACTTATCGAGTGTAAGGATTGAATAAAACCAGACATCTCACAGGTAAAGATACTTGTGAGATGTCTTTTGAATTTAAGTATCGGAAGAAATTGCTATGCAATTTCGTCACACCACTGCAACGAGGTGAGCGATTATCACACACCACCTGTTTACTTAAATAGGTACCCGACCGCTTATAAGAAGTGGGGGATATCAATAACCTAGTTATAGATAAAAATTTACTCTAATAAAGAAGGATTTTACAATTATATGTAGAATATTAAGATAATATATAATCGAAAGGGTGTTTTTCAATTGGGAAGAAAACCTAGATTTGAGTACCCAGGTGGTGTTTATCATCTTATACAGAGAGGAAATAACAGAGGATATATCTTTGAAAATAATGAGGATAAGAAGTTCTTAATGAGCTTGTTAGAGGAATATAGTCAAAAGATGGGTTTTGACATATATGGATATGTCATAATGAGTAATCATTATCATCTAATAATTAAACTCTCTGATGTACCATTGAAGGACATAATGCATAGAATTAATAATAAATTTAGTAGAACCTTTAATATAAAATACAAAAGGACAGGCCATGTATTTGAAAATAGATACAAGGGTATCCTTGTAATAGACGATAAATATCTTCTATCATTATTAAGATATGTACATCAAAATCCAGTAATTGCAGGAATGTGTGAGAGTGTAAATGATTATCCATGGAGTAGTGATGGACTTTATAGATATAATATTCAGGACGGTATTGTGGACATAGACTTTATACTAAATATATTTTCTCAAAATAGATCAGCTGCAATAAAAGCATACATTGATTTCATGGATGAGAACAAGAAAGAAGATATAGATGTATTTGAAAAGACAGATGTAATAGGACGGGTAAGTACTAGAATAATAGATGAATATATAAAACCAGATAGAAAAACTCTAGAGCAGATACTCCAAGATGTTACTAATAATGAAAAAATATATAATGAGATAAAGTCAGGTTCAAGGAAAAGATATTTAACTTCATATAAAAGAGAATTTATTGATGCTGCTTTGAAATCAAATTATACGATGAAGGAAATCGGCAAGAGCATATCAATAAGTGATGTTGCTGTCTTTAAGTTACATAATTCTGATACTTAAACAGGGGGGATACTATGGCTTCCATTGTAAAGAGTTTTGCAATATTAGGAGTTGATGGATATTTAGTTGATGTAGAGGTAAAGCAAATTGAAGGGCAACCTATGATATCAATCGTTGGGTTAGGGGATACAGCAGTAAAGGAAGCTCGTGAAAGAGTTCAAGCTGCTATTAATGATAGTAATTATACTTTTCCTCAGAAAAAAATTGTAATTAATCTTGCTCCAAGTGATTTAAAGAAAAGTGGTTCACATTTTGACCTAAGTATAGCCATAGGATTATTAATGGAAACAGAACAGATTATAAAAGAAAAAGAAGAAGAGTTTGCTTTTATTGGCGAATTATCTTTAAATGCAAAGCTAAGAGCATGCTCAGGTGTGCTTCCTATGATTATTGCAGCCAAAGAATCTGGAATTAAAAATATCATAGTTCCTTTGGATAATGTTAGAGAAGCATCTCTTGTAAATGGAATTAATATATTTGGATTTGATTCCCTAATAGAAGTAGTTGAGTTTTTAGAAAACAGAAGAGAATATGAAACTCAAATAGTTTTAGCAAATGGTGATGATGAGGATAGATTTAAGCTAGACTTTCGAGATGTTCAAGGTCAGGATGGATTAATTGAATATATAGTAGTTGCAGCCGCAGGTGGTCATAATTTACTAATGATTGGACAACCAGGATGTGGGAAGTCAATGATAGCGAAACGCATTCCAACAATATTGCCAAGTATGACTGATGAAGAAGCTCTAGAAGTTACTAAAATTTATAGTGTTGCAGGAATACTTAGAACAAAGAGTGGCTTAGTAGTTGATAGACCATTTAGGGCACCACATCACAATGCTTCGACTAATTCATTAATTGGTGGTGGTAATGATGCTACTCCAGGAGAAATATCTTTAGCACATAATGGAGTTTTATTTTTAGATGAAGTAGCTGAGTTTAATAAAAAAACATTGGAGTCACTTAGACAGCCAATGGAAGATCAAAAGGTTACAATATCCAGAGTTAAATATACTAATACATATCCTGCAAGTTTCATGCTTGTTGCCGCAATGAATCCCTGTCCATGTGGATATTATGGAAGTGACAAATGTAAATGTACCGACTATGAAGTATTAAAATACAGACAAAAAATTTCTGGTCCTATAATGGATAGGATGGATATTCAGAAATATGTAAGACCTGTTGATTTTATGAATCTTTCTAGCTATTCTATGGGGAAATCCTCAAGAGAGCTAAGAGAAAGGGTAGAACTTGCCAGAGGGATTCAAAAGAAGCGATTCGAAGGTGTAGAGAAAGTTAATTGTAATGCACAGATGAGTAATTCTCTTATTAAAGAATATTGTCACATAGAAGCAGAAGGTCAGAGGCTTATGGAGTTAGCCTACAATAAGTTTAAATACAGTGCTAGAACCTTTCATAAATACCTTAAGGTAGCTAGAACTTTTGCTGACATGGATGGTTCAGAAAAACTAAGAAAGAAAGATATAGCTGCAACATTAATGTCTAGGGATTTAGAAAAAGATAAGTCAGTTATGGCAGTACTATAGGAGGATTAAAATGGAGTATTGGCTTTGGTTAAGAACAATAAAGAGATTAGGACCAATAATTGAAAAAAGATTATTGTCTGTATTTGATAATCCAAAGGCAATCTATGATGCTAGTCAGGAAGAGTTGAAAGCAGTTCATGGAATTGGCAATTCAATATCTAATACAATTCTTTCTAACAGATCATTAGAAAAAGCATATTCCATATTAAATGAGTGTGAAAAACATAATATAAAGATACTTACATATAATGATTGCTTATATCCTAGTATATCAAAGGAGTACGATGATGCTCCAACCTTATTATATTATAGAGGCACTTTAAAAGAGAATTGTGAAGGTGTAGCAATAGTTGGTTCAAGAAGATGCTCTGAATATGGTAAAGAAATAGCTATAACTACTGCAGAGTACTTAGCAAAGAATAACATCCCTGTAATCAGTGGTATGGCAAAGGGGATAGACAGCTATGCTCATATTTCTTGTATCAAAAATGGAGGATATACTTTGGCTTTTCTAGGATGTGGTGTAGATATTTGCTATCCTGTAGAACATATAGAGTTAATGGAAGCTATTATTGAAAATGGTGCAGTAATCTCAGAGTATCCACCTGGTTCTAGACCAAGAGCTGAACATTTTCCTAAGAGAAATAGGCTCATAAGTAGTTGGAGTAAAAAGGTGTTAGTTGTTGAGGCAGCAGAGAAAAGTGGAGCGCTTATAACTGCTAACCATACAAAGTCCCAGGGGAAAGAGGTATATGTACCTCCCCATGAAATATTTAGTATTACAGGGAAAGGAACTAATAAACTCCTCATAGAAGGTGCAAAGATGTTTGTGGATCCATCACAATTATTAATCCAATCTATAACTTCCAATGATAAAGAAAATATTGTTGATTCAATACTACCTAAAGTAGCACAAACAAATAAAACCCTATCTAACAATAAAGTAGACTTATCACCTATTGAGGAAAAGATAATATCATGTATTTCTAATGACCCAAAACCCATTGAAATAATATCTTTTGAAACAAAAATCGATCAAATTGAATTAATAGGGTATCTATCTGAAATGGAGCTGGAAGGGAAAGTTAGCGCTTTAGCTGGTGGAAGGTATAAGGCAAGTTAATAAGGAAATATACCATAAAAGGTCGCATGATCTACCCGACCTTTGTTGCAAAATTGAGATAAAGGAGAACAATAGGTTATGGAGGGAGATTTTTTAACACTTGATAATATTGGCAATTTCACATTTCAATTATTTACTGTTGTGGCTGCTACAGAATTTACAAAGAGATTTACAGATAAACTATGTAAATTAACTAATAAAGATAATAAGGTAGAAACTGAATTTATAGTTTTTGGTTATTCATTAATCCTATCAGCTATAAAAGAACTATCTGACACTAAAGTATTGTGGGATAGTTTACAAACTGTAGTCATAAATATTTTCCTAATTTTTATGAATGCACTAATAATCAGTTATCTTTCAACTGCAAGTTATAGTAAGATTTTAGAAAATAAAACAAGTAAAACAGAAAGTAATAGAGACGTATAATAGCGGAATTTATTAATATAATCTTCTGTTTAAAAAATATAATATATTTGACACTAATATGGCAATAATACTATAAAAGGAGTGAGATAGATTGCGTAAGATAAATTTTATAGTATATTTAGTTATAATTCTCTCAATATTAGCTGGTTGTGCTGGGAATAGACCTGAGATTCCAGAAGAGGCTTTAACTGGTAGTGCAGATCTTATAAATGCAAATCCTGAAATAGAAGATCCAGAAATAATTGTTGAGGATGATACCCTAAAGTTTTATTTGGTGCCAGCTGAGGGACAAGAGGAGTCCGAGGAAAGACTAAAGCAACTAGGTATAGATTTTGTAAAGCTTCTAGGAGGATATGTATCAGGTGATGAATTAGCAGGTCCATCTGATGAATCTTATGGAGATATATATGATTATTACAATGTAGAGATAATAGTTGAAGGTGAAAGAGGAGCAGTTTTATATAAGGGAACCAAAGCAAAGGGCGAAGCAGAAGTTCAATGGGAATAGTGTATATATAAAATACAGCAAGATTTTTTAAATAATCTTGCTGTATTTTCATTTTAAAGTTGTAACATATGTTACAGTTTATATTCCTTAAAGGATATTATAATACTCTATAAGTAAAAGTAAATTGCAAAATAGGGATTGGGGGGATTTATATAAGGCATTGATTGACAATGATTTCGTAAGACTATATAATTACATTGTACTATTCTATTGAAATAGTACAGTGTAATATATTGCTATAGAACTAAATATAGGGAGGATAAATAATCATGAAGAAAAAGGTTTTAATATATGGATTAGTTGCTACAATGTTGTTTTCTACTATACCAACTGCATATGCTAGTACAAATGATATTAAAGAAGAAATTACTGAGGAAACTATTACAACAAAAGAAGAAAGTATTTCACTAAGTTTAGATGAGGCTGTTCAATATGCTCTTCAACATAGTAAGGATATGGTAATACAGAGACTAGAGCTTGATAAAGCTGAAGTAGCTTATAACCAGAATAGAAGAGCAGTAATACAATCAGAAAAATCATTAGATGCATCAGACGATATAAATATACCTAGGACTTATGAGGTTACAGCAGATGATAATGTAAATAGAGCATTGATTCAGCATGGTGTATCAAGAAGATCTGTAGAATTAGCTTATCAGATATCAAAGTGGAATCTTGAATTAAAGGAAAATACAATAGAATATAATGTTCAGAAAGCATATTTTGACTTGCTTCAAATGGAAAAGGAATTAGAAATAGCAGAGGAAAACTTGGAACTATCAAGAGATCAATATGAGAAAGGAAAGCTTAAACATAATCTTGGCGTAATTTCAAAACAACAGCTTCTAGGTCTTGAAATGGGAGTATCACAAGCTCAAAGTATATATGAATCTACAAAGATGGGCTACGAATTGCAGCTTATGAGTTTTAATACTACTTTAGGATTGCCATTGAATCAGGTTGTTAAGTTGACAGATAAAATAGATTATGAAGAAAGTGAACCAATAGATTTGGAGAATTCAGTTAAAATAGCATTAAAAAACAACGTGGGAATAAAGATTGCAGATGAGAATCATGAAATAGCTAAATTGACTCTTAAAGCTATAAGTGGAAGATTTCCTTCAAATACTTATAAGTATAAAGAGCAAGATGTATTAGTACAACAAGCTGCTAAAAACCTTGAAACTGCTAAAAGTGGAGTAGAAATGGGTGTAAGAAGTGCAGTTTTGAATCTACAAACAGCAGAAAAACAGATTAAAACTTATCAAAAGGCTGTACAACAAGCTGAACAAGCTTTAAAAATTGCAGAGACAACTTTTGAATTGGGTCAAAGTACTTCAAGCGAGGTTACTCAAGCAAACATCAACTTAATGAATGCTAAAAAGAGTTTGACTCAACAAATTCATGCCTACAACTTAGCTTTACTTGATTATGAATATAGTATAGGTATTGGGAAAGGCGTATAAATATATTCGATAAAGTTACAATTTAGTTACAATGACAAATTTACACTAAATCTCCTTTGACAAACTAGCCCCACCATTATATGATATAATTAATAATAACTGGGAGGGATAAATAAATGAAAAGAAACTTTAAGAAATTAGCAGTGTTTCTTGCTGTTATGATAATAACTTTATCATTTGCGTCAAGTGGATTTGCTGCAAATACGGTTGCTAATTTAAAGGCAACTTATCGTAATATCACGGTTTATAAGAATGGGATACTATTTAATTTCTCTAAAGAGCCATTTATAGTTGATGGAACTACATATGTACCTTTAAGAGATATGGCAGAAATGGTAGATAAAGATGTTACATGGGATGGAGTAAATTACAAAATTGGTGTAAATGACAAACCAGGTCAGAGTGCAAATGAGCTATATCAACAAATATTCACTTTACAACAAGAATTAACTAGATTACAGGACGAGAATAAGAAGCTAAAGGAAGCAAAAGATGCATCAGTTGATTTAGATGATTTAGAAGATGATTTAAATGAAGATCATAATAGAATTGGTAAGAAACTTTATATCAATGAAATTAAGCTTAAAGGTGATGAAGATGATATAGAGGTAAGAGTGTACTTCAGCACCAAAAAAGATGCTGATTATGATGCATGGAAGGCATTAGATGATGATGATAAAGAAGATTATCTACAAGATATAGTAGATGATATCCTAAAAGTATATAAGAAAGCAGATATTTCAGGATATATGGAAGATGAATATGAGAAAGATAAAATTAAGTTTTCTGTATCATCTAAAGGTAAAGTTTCATTAGGAAGTAGTTCATCTTCAGGTAGTTATGATATTGATGATTTAGAAGATGACTTAAATGATGATTTCGATGAATATAAAGGTGTTGATTTTAAAATCACTTTAAGTGGTAAAAAGAGTTCTATAACAGTTAAAATAGTTGCTGATGTGAAAGATATAACTAAAGAATTAAGTAAAACTCAAATGAGCAACTATTTAGAAGACATATATGAAGCTATAATTGATGAATTTAATGATGCTAGTGTTAAAGGATATATAAAAGATGACATTGGAGAGTTAGATTTCGAATTTGATAGTGATGGGGATTTAGATTTAGATTGGTAAAATAGTTATTGTCAAGCGCTTGGTTCTTTATAGAGCTAGGCGCTCTTCTTTGATATTTTTGTAACCTCAATGTAACCAGAAATTAGCAAATTATTGATATAATACATTTATTGTGAGTTTTATGCTTAATAGGGTATAATTAAATAGTATGACAATGATTGGGGGGATAAGTTTGGCAAGAAAAACTAAAGTATTGATTCTAACCATACTTATGTTGTTGTTTTTTACAACTATAACAAATGCAATTTCAACTACTGGAAATTCTAAGGTTGATTGGTTAATAGAGCATGGTTATGTGACTGGAGACTCAAGAGGATATAGGTTAAATGATAGTATTACTAGGGCAGAAACCACTAAGATGATAGTTGAAGCTGGTGGATTAGGAGAATATGTTGATAGCTTTAAGTATTTAGCTAGTAAATTCAATGATGTTAGTTTAGATCATTGGGCAAATGGATATATAAATACTGCTTTCATAAATCAATTGATAAATGGATATACAGATAATACTTTTCGTCCTAGCAAGGACATTACATATGCAGAGGTTATAAAATTACTAGTATTAGTTAACGGTGATATACCTTCTAATTTAGAATTTTATACTGGACCATCTTGGGCAATCCCATATATACTTAAAGCTGGAGAAGTTGGGATTCTAGAAGGAGTAGAGATTTCTAACTATTATGTTCCTGCTACTAGGGAAAAGGTTTTTGAGATGGTTTTCAATACAATGTTTGAAGAAGAACCTCTTGCCTTAGAAGAGTATCATGGAATTATTATGGAGAATTACAGAGTAAGTAGATTAGATGATGATGAGGTTTCTTTTATAGTCTTTGAGGACTTAAATAGATCGTCAGATGTTAAGCCAAGATATAAGAAGAATGACAAAGTGAAGCTTACTCTACCAAAGGATATTGAAGATGTAGAGTATCTAATGGGTAAGGTAGTGGATATAACAGTAGACAATAACAATGTTATTACTGATGTTGAAGTTGATGATTCCTATTCATATATGGAAGGGCCTATACTTGCCTATGAAGATGAGGTTTATGTAGGTATGAATGGAGAGTATTACAGTGTAGATGAAGAGTTGCAGGTTTATCATAATGATGCAAGCTATAAATATAGTAGATATGTGGATAGGTTAGGGGCTTATGATGAAGATGAGAATCTTGCATTCTTAGCTGAGTTTGCCAATGTAACTATAAAAAATGGAAGAGTTTATTTTATAGACTCATTTACCTTTAGTGATATAGCACCTGTAGAAGATGTTGTAACGAAATATGACGAAGTAGTGATATATGATGACAGCAGTGATGCTGGCCTAAGAACATTATATATAAGTAATGTATTATCGTATAATTATGAGTGGGGATTTGAAACACTAAAGCATAGAAGTATAAGAGATGGAGATGTCATTCATATATATGATAAAGATAAAGCTATAGTTAGGAAGGATTCAAAGAATAAGGGATACTTTGCTGATTTGTTTGAATATGAACGAGAATATTATTTCGCAGAAATAGGTAGAGACACTTATCAAGTTAGGACAACTGAAGATAAAAGACCTGTTTACTCTATTGATGGTGAAAACTTTAAAACGCTATATGCAGAAGATCCAGATAGAGACTTACTTGACTTAATAGGTAGTGAAGTAACCTATCTATTAGATATAAATGGACATATACAAGCTATAATAGGAAAGTAGGCAAACCCGAGATTCTTCACTGCGTTCAGAATGACGAGCATGGTCGAGGGATCTCTGGTTTATTGTAAAGGAGGTTCAAAATGAATCGAAAATTTTTAGCAATTGTACTAGCACTAGTTATGGTTTTAGGATCAGTAAATATTGCAACAGCAGCTACTGGAAATGAAAAGGTGGATTGGTTAATAGAAAGAGGCCTTGTAACAGGGGATGCTGGTGGCTATAGACTGAATGACAGAATCAGAAGACAAGAAGTTGCAGCTATGGTAGTTAGAGCATTAGGTGAGGAAGACATAGCAAATACACTAAAGGGCATAAAGAGTGTATTTCCTGATATGAATTTAAGTGATGTCCTTTGGGCAAGGGGATATGTAAATTTTGTAGCCAGCAGTAATTATGTAAACGGATATCCAGATGGTACATTCGGACCTAAGAAAGATATTACTTACGCTGAGGTTATAAAGATATTGGTAATGATCAATGGAGATAAGCATGAGTTAACAGGGTTTGATGGTAGTTATTGGGCGATACCATATATCACAAAGGCAAAAGAAGTGGGTATTACTGAAGGGGTTACTATCCCTAATAATGACTATAATACACCTGCCACAAGAGAAAAGGTATTTGAGTTGGTATACAACACCATTATGTTACTACAAAGTGCAGAGCAGGAAACATATAAGGGTATTGTAACTGAGAATTCCAGAGTGGGTAAATTAAAAGAAGATGAAATAAAGCTTGTTGTATTCTCTAAGGGAAATAACTCACCAAAAGCAGAATTAAGATATGATAAGGATAGTGAAATTAGGATTAAATTACCTAAGGAATTCGATTCTGAGACCCTATTAGGCAAGGTGGTAGATATAACTATAGATAAGAACGATAACGCTGTTAAAATGGCAATAGACGATAGCTATTCATATATAAATGGACTTATGGCAGCAGGTAAAGATGAGATTCGTTTGGAGAACAATGATACTTATGAAGTATATCTAGAAAATAGATATTCTAATTCAATAGATAAGATATTTGGTGTTTATCACAACGACCAAGCTTTTAAATATGATGAATATGTAGAAAAACTTGATGCATTTGATGGTGCAGATGACGAATTATTCATACCTGAACATGCAAGAGTCACTGTAAAAGGTAATAGAACATACTTTATTGATTCCTTTACCTTTGATGATATAGCTCCAGTAACAGATGTTAATAAATCTGGTGAAGAAATATATGTATTTGATGACTTGGTAAAAGCAAATAAAGCTAAATATAACTTAGAACAAGTAATTAGTTATTCTAAAGACGGATACTCACAACTTAAATTAAATGATATTAAGGCTGAAGATGTAATACATGTATACGACAGCAATAAAGCAATAGTAAGACAGGATGCAGAACAAAACGGTAAATATGAAAGAGTATTAGAAGCATATGACGTATATTATACTGAAATAGCTGGAAACAGATATCAAGTAAGAAATTCAAGTTATAAGAGACCTATATATTCACTAGATGGCAATAAGTATTTTACGCTTATGGCTGCAGATGCATCAACTGCATTGAATGATTTAAAGGGTAAGGATGTAAGATATCTTCTTGATGTAAATGGACATATTCAGTTAATAGAAGGAGAACTTGAATTTAGTGAAGATACAGTAGTGATAGATAAGGTTGGAATAAGAGATATTGAAGTAGTAGATTCTGAAGGTAATAAGGAAGTATATAAGATAGATAATTATTCTAGCCTATATATAGCAAAGTCTAATACCAAGAGAAATCTTAATGAATTTAATAGAGGAGATATAGTATATCTTTTCAACGATGGAAATATGGTAAATACCTTAATAAAGATGGCTACTTCTGATAATATAGCAACAAGTTCAGTGAAAGTCGTTAAGACAAATAAGGGAGAATTTGATATCAATCTAAGTAACTCCTGGATAAGACTTGAATCTGGTATATATGAGTTAAGCAATACTACTAATGTATATGTTGTTGAAATGGATGGAAATGTAGTTACAGATATTGTAGCAACAAGTCTTAAGGAAGTTGCTGAAAAAGCTAAAGTAGGTACTGACCTAAAAGCTTATGTTATATCAGAAAAAGACTTTAACAACTTAAATGTTGGTAACAAGAAAAGAGTAGGAAACTCAGGTGTAGTAGCTCATACTATAATATTTACCGATTTTGTAGTGGATGATTCTTTCTTAGAAACTGAAACTATAGAAATGTCATTTAATTATGACCCTAATAGCAATGACGTAATTATAGGAAAAGATATAAATGGCAAAGAAACAAAATATCAGGTCAAGAATTATTCAAAAGTACCTTCCTTAAAGGCTAAGGATATAGTCACTCTTTATATTGATGAAGCTGGAAGTGTAGTAGATGCTGATATAAGAATACATGGAAACAACAGAGTATATGAAGTAGTAGATGTTGATTATAGATCTGCTAAGTTAGACGCCATTACAATAGCAACTGATTTAGGAGAAGAAGAAAAATTTGTTTCAAGGGATTTAATAATGTTCGGTGCTACAAAGGTTAGAGAAGGAGATAAAATAGCCTTTGATGTAGACGAAGATGGAGAAATAGAAGTATTAGCTGTATATTAATTAATCTAAAGGTATTTTATAACATAAAAGTTATAAGGTACCTTTTTATTTTTATAAACTATTATATAATATTTATAAATAGATAAGTAAAGGTCGGGGATAATCAAATGAAAAAAAGGCTGGGAATTGTCACCACAAGTTCTGAAGTAGGATTGTATTATAAGAATCAACTACAAGAATTATTTGGAGATGAAGTCCAAATTAATCATTATTCCTTTGAAAATAATGACTTTGATGATGTGAATAATCTAAGGCAAATTGAGACTTCAGACCTAATACTAATTAGTACATACTCACAATATGAAATAATAAAGAACTATTTAGGTAGAGATTTTAATATGGTTATTGGGAAGTTAACCCTATCTAAAGAAGGATATAAGACCTTAAAGAATCTCAAAGATATTCAATCAGCCATGTTAGTAAACTTAAGTTTAGAGATGGCTATTGAGACTATGGGGCTACTATATGCCTTAGGTATCAACCATATAAAATTCACTCCTGTATATCCGAATATGGAGAAAATCCCAAATCTTGATGTGGCAATTACTACTGGTGAAAGAAGGTATGTACCAGATACTGTTACAAGAGTATATGATTTAGGTCATCGCCTTATAGATGAAATGACTATAATTGAGTTATTTATCGCTCTAGGTATGGAAGACAAATTGGAAAGTGAAAATGTAGTTAATTATTTTGATAAGCTAGTATCATATAATATGGGCACTGAATACTTGCTTAACAAATCCAATTTACTTAGAAATCAATTGAGCACTTTACTTAAATTAATGGACAAGGGTCTTATACATGTAGATAAGAATGGTAATATCGCTTCCTTTAACGGAATTGTTGAAAAGATAATGAAGATAAGTGGTGGCGATATAATAGGTAAACCTGCGAAAGAAAATTTGCCCCAAATCGACTTTAATAATTTTAACATGAAGAATAAGCTCATTAAAATAAATGACGAATACATAACTGTCTCCATATATAAAATAAATAGTCCTACAGGTGAATATAATGGTTCCTATGCCATCATAGAAGATTTTGAATCTAAGGAAAAAGCCCAAAACAAATTAAGGCTCCAACTAATGAAAAAGGGCCATGTAGCTAAATACGATATTAATAATATCATAGGAAAGAGCGATGCAATTAAAGAAGTAAGACGGCTAATTGTCAGGATGGCTCCATCTAATTCACCAGTACTAATAACCGGTGAAAGTGGAACTGGAAAGGAATTGGTGGCTCAAGCAATACATAATTTGTCCAACAACAAAGGTAGTCACTTTGTTGCAGTTAACTGTGCTGCTTTTAACCCTTCCCTTTTGGAAAGTGAACTGTTTGGTTACGAGCCAGGTGCTTTTACAGGTGCCATTAAAGAAGGTAAAAAGGGAATCTTTGAAATGGCCAATAACGGTACTCTTTTCCTTGATGAAATTGGGGAGATGAGCATAGACCTTCAAGTTAAACTTTTAAGGGTAATACAAGAAGGTGAGTTTTTAAGAGTTGGAGGCAATGAAATAATAAAGGTCAATTTAAGAATTATTGCAGCAACAAATTTAGACCTATTGGAACAGATTAAGAAAGGACTATTTAGAAAGGACCTATATTATAGATTAAATGTGCTACCTATCAATATACCTCCCCTAAGAGAAAGAAAAGAAGACATCGAACCGTTATTGAACTATTTCATGAAGCATTACAATTCTAACTTCATCTTAGATAGAGAAACCTTGGAAATTTTAAAAAATTACGATTGGGATGGCAATATACGTGAATTAATAAACTGCGTATTGTATTTGGACAATCTAAATAAGCCGATTATTAAACCTATGGATTTGCCGCATCATATTAGAAATAATATTAAATCAAAGGATTACAATTTATCAAAGAGATTAGATTATGGTCAGGATAAGAATACAATTGTGCTGCAAATACTATATGATGCATTTTTAAATAAAAGTAAGTTGGGAAGAAGAACCATTAGTGAGATTGCCTATAAAAATAATTATCATATATCTGAATATGATGTAAAAGGAATATTAGAGGAGTTATCAGAATTAGGACTTGTCTATACATCACGTGGAAGAGGAGGCACAACTATTACTAAGAAAGGCATCGAACATATTAAAAAAGTTATATCCGTATAAATTATATGGGTTAATGGGTGAAAAAACACACCATTAACCCTATTTATTTTTCTATCATTTTTTAAAGTTCTAAATCTAAATTGATCTCAATGATTAGAGGCTCTTTAGAATTAGAAATAAACCACACTTTAATTAGTATAATAATTTGCTCTTTTTACAAATATTTGGCATAAGTTTTGCTTAATTAATAGTTATAAGGAAAACGTATTCAGTTTTCTTTAGGTATTATTAATAAATATTAGGAGGGAAAGCAATGAGTGAAGAAAGAAAAGTAAAATCAAGTGTTTTGCAGAACTATCGGTTTATTTTAATTCTACTTACTGGTATTATTATTGGTTCAATAATTGGTCTTGTATTTAAAGAGAAGGCTGTAGCTCTAAAACCATTTGGTGAATTATTTTTAAATTTAATGTTTACAGCTGTTGTACCTTTAGTATTTTTCAGTCTATCTAGCTCCATAGCAAAAATGACTAATATGAAGCGATTAGGTAAGATTTTAAGATATACTTTGCTAATATTTTTTATTACAGCAATAATAGCTTCTATTTATCTAATAATTGTAGTTACTATTATACCACCTGCTGAAGGAGTCAATATAGACTTTGGTGCTTATGAAGAACCTGAAAAGTTAAACGTATTAGCCCAGATTGTAAGTGCTATATCAGTAAATGACTTTAGTAAAATCCTATCTAGGAGTGCAATGTTACCATTAATTATTTTCTCCATTGCCCTAGGTTACTGTATCAGCTTTGTAACTAAAGATATCGAAAACAACCCAGTAGTTTTATTCCTTGACATAATGGCTGAAGCACTCATGAAGTTGATTAGCATCATTATGTTATATGCACCAATAGGCTTAGGAGCATATTTTGCTGCTCTAATTGGAGATTATGGTTCTGAGTTAATAGGGGCCTATGGTAAAGCTATAGTAATGTTCTTCCCAATATGTATCGTTTATTTCTTTATTGCTTTTACTGGTTATGCATACTTTGCTGGTGGTGTTGACGCAATTAAGATATTTTACAAGAATATTTTCCCTTCTGCAGTAACATCTTTAGCTACTCAAAGCTCTATAGCAACATTGCCTACTAACTTTGCAGCTACCAAGAGAATGGGTGTTAGTGAAGATATAAGCAGTATTATATTACCTTTAGGAGCTACCATTCACATGGATGGTGCTGTTATGACTACACTGTTTAAAATAGCTTTCCTATTTGGGCTTTTCAATCTAGACTTTGTTGGGTTAGATGTATGGATACCTGCTATACTCATTTCCACAATGTCTGGAGTTATACTTAGCGGTATTCCAGGTGGGGGTATGATGGGTGAGCTAATAATATTGAGCTTCTATGGATTTAATCAAGAAGTTCTACCTGTAATACTAACTATTGGTTTGTTGACAGACCCTATTGCTACAATGGTAAATTCCACAGGTGATACAGTAGTTAGCTTGATGGTTAGTAGAATTGTTGATGGAAAGGATTGGATGAAGAAGAAACAAGTTCAGGATAGTATATCATAATTAAGAAGGTGAAGACATGTATAAATATGATGATGACAGTATAAATAGATATAATACAAAATCAGTGAAATATGATGAGATGGATATAAACTTTGGTAGAAATGACCTAATACCCCTTTGGGTGGCTGATATGGATGTAAAATCTCCTGACTTTATGATAGAAGCCATTAAAAAAAGAGCTGATCATGGCATATTTGGGTACTCTAAAAGGATGCCAGAGTTCTATGACTCGATAGTAAATTGGCTGGATCGTAGACATAATTTAAAGGTCAGTAGAGATAGTATTGAGTATGGACCTGGTGTTGTATTTTTACTTAATATGATGATAAGAAAGTTTACTAAAGAAGGGGATAAGATAATTATTCAACCTCCTGTTTATTACCCTTTCTTTAACATAATCAAGGGAAATAATAGGGTTATAGTGGAGAACAATCTAGTGCTGAAAGATGGTAAGTACTACATGGATTATGAAGATTTAGAGAAAAAGGCAAGTGATCAAGATTGTAAGATGATGATTCTTTGTAATCCTCATAATCCGGGGGGAAGAGTGTGGACTAAAGAAGAGTTGGAGCGTTTAGGTAGGATATGTATCGACAATAACGTTTTGGTGGTATCGGATGAAATTCACTTTGATTTGGTTTATAAACCTAATAAACATATACCATTTGCCAGCATATCTGAAGAATTTTTAAATAACTCTATAACTTGTACAGCTCCAAGTAAAACTTTTAACATAGCTGGTCTTCATAGTGCCTATTGCATTATAAACAATAAAGAGATGATGGCTACTTATAGGAAGGAATTAGGTCTTTTGGATTTGAACAGGTCCAATGTATTCAGTCAAGAGGTAACTCAAGTTTTATACGAACAAGGTCATGAGTGGGTTGACGGGTTGGTGGATTTTCTAAAGGACAATATTGATTATTCTATAAAATATATTAATGAAAATATACCTGGAATAAGAGCATATGAACTTGAAGGAACTTATCTTTTATGGATGGATTGTAGAGACTTAGGCCTAAGTATAGAAGAATTAGACGACCTTTTTATTAACAAAGCTGGCTTAGCATTAGATAGTGGCTATTGGTTTGGTAAAGTGGGGGAAGGCTTCATGAGGATGAATATAGCTTGTCCTAGGTCCACAATTAAAAAGGCTTTAGAAAATCTAAGAAATGCAGTCAACCAATTAAGTACACAAGTAGAGTAAGGTGCTTATATATTTATTGTTTTAGCAGCAAGAGAAATCTTGCTGCATTTTTGTTGCCAGCAATTGACAACAGTATCTCATCGTTATATATTACTGTAGAAGGGTATAAAGGTCTTTGATTATTAAATATAAATTTAAAGGTTTTAGTACAATTGTTAATGATTAGTTCATAATTCTTTGGCAATATAGTACACGGGAAAGTATGGGTAATTTATTATGGGAGTGAAGAAAAAATGCAACTGTAGATATAGTATAGGCATTAGAGATGGTACATAAATATATAGAGTGTGTTATATACAAATCAATAGGAGGTCAAGTAATGGGAAAAAAGTTTAGACATTATATTTTTTTAATAATTATCTTAATGTTGGTCATTAGCCTTTTGTCAGGCTGCGGCAAAAATTTAGAAGATACAGGTTCAAAGATTGAAGAGGATTATACACCAGTAGAGGTAGCTTCTGCTTATGTCGATACAATTGCAAACGAGATTACCTTAAATGGCAAAGTGGTAGCTAATGAGGAGATTATGATTATTCCTAAAGCTATGGGAATTGTGACAAGCGTAGATGTAAAGTTAGGTGATTATGTTGAAGAAGGCGCTATCCTTTTTACTATAGAGAAAGATGATATTTTAAAAAGTGTTGAGCAAGCTGCAAATGCAGTTGATTTAGCTAAAAAGTCAGTTGCTCAGGCAGAAAACAATATCAATACTGCCAAATTAAATTATGATTTAAATTTAGAAAAGATTGAAAATGCACAGTTAAATTTAGAGCGTACAAGAAA
The DNA here is from genome assembly GCA_022760735.1 of Firmicutes bacterium FC7. Lineage (GTDB taxonomy): Bacteria > Bacillota > Clostridia > Tissierellales > Tissierellaceae > UBA3583. The sequence continues at coordinate 346,184 of JAKELU010000001.1, read as the reverse complement.
GCTCTATGAAGAAGGGGCAGTATCAAAGAGCCAATTAGAACAGGCAGAACTAGCTGCAAGTGACAAGAATATTGGCGTTTTGGAGGCTCAATTAAATCAAGCTCAAATAGCTTATGAACAATCTCTAAACCAATTAAGACAGGCTGAAATAGCATATGAACAAGCATTAAATGGCTTAAACAATACAGTTGTAACAGCTCCAATAAGTGGGGTTGTATCTTCCTTAAATGTGAAGCAAGGACAAATTGTAACTAATGCTCAAGCGGCAGCTACAATCGTAGATAAGGACAAGGTATATATTCAATTTAATGTAGTTGAAAATATGGTAAACAAACTTGAGGTAGGTCAAGAGGTAAAGGTAAATGTTTCAGCTGCTTTTGACGAATATGTTACCAGTACTATAAGCTATATTAGTCCTACTGCAGATGCAAGAAGTCAACTATATCCAGTAAAAGTATACCTAGATAATGTGGATAATAATATAAGACCTGGAATGAACGGAAAGGTAAAAATAAATATGGATCAAGTGGATTCTGCTATAGTAGTTAAATCTAACGCAGTTCTAGATAAAGATGGAAAAAGAGTCATATATGTAGTAGATGGAGATATAGCTGTAGAAAAGGAAGTAACTGTAGGGTTGGATACAGGAAACCTTATTGAAATAAAGGCAGGGATTTCAGAAGGAGATAAAGTAATAGTAGAAGGTCAACACTATGTAGAAAATGGTGGAAAAGTGAAAGTAGTAAGGGGTGAGTAGTAATGAATTTATCTAAATTATCGGTAAAAAGACCCGTTACTATAACTATGCTAGTTTTGATAGTTGTGCTACTGGGAAGTATTTCATTGACTTATTTGCCTATAGACCTGTTTCCTGAAATAGAAATACCTGTAGCAGTTGTTTCTACATCATATTCTGGTGCAGGACCTCAAGAAGTTGAAAATCTCATTACTAAGCAGATAGAAGGTGCCATATCTACTGTAGGTAATATCGACCAGGTTGAGTCTATGTCCTCAGAAGGGAATTCCTTAGTTATAGCTCTGTTCAATTTTGGAACGGATATGGATATGGCCACATTGGAGATTAGAGAGAAGGTTGATATGGTAAAAGGATTTCTACCTGAGGATGCTAATGATCCAATGGTTTTAAAGGTAGATCCAAATTCTATGCCTATTATTCAAGTGGCTTTATCAACTGATGGAGATTTGGCTGAACTGCAAACATTGGCAGAAGATACATTTAGTCAAAGACTTGAAAGATTGGATGGAGTAGCTTCTGTTAGTATAGGTGGAGGATTTTCAAAAGAGATTGAAATATCTGTGGAAGAAAGTGAATTAGCTAATTATGGCTTAAGTATAAATCAACTATCCCAATTAATTGGCGCATCAAATATGAATCTTCCTGGTGGAAATGTTAGCAAGGGAGATCAAAAGCTAGCCATAAGGGTAACTGGAGAATTCAAAGATATTGATGAAATAAAGGATATGCCTATACCTTTAATGACAGGTGATGTTATCAAGCTACAGGATGTAGCACAAGTTGAACTGATCAATAAAGAAGTTAGTTCAATATCTAGAACAAATGGTAGGGAGACTATTAACATTTCCATACAAAAGCAATCAGGGAAAAATACTGTACAGGTTGCTGATTTAATCAATGAAGAAATAAAAGCTCTTCAAGAGGATTATCCTAATGTCCAAATAGATATAGTAATGGATACAGCAATGTTTATTAAGCAATCCATAAATGCAGTTGCCAAAAATGCTATATTTGGTTCATTGCTAGCTGTTCTAATTCTATATATATTTTTGAAAAATGTAAGAACTACACTGATTATTGGTGTATCAATTCCAATATCATTGATTGCATCATTTATTCTATTGTATGTCAATGGAATAACTCTAAATATGATGACCTTGGGTGGATTAGCCTTAGCTGTAGGTATGCTGGTGGATAGTTCTATAGTTGTATTAGAGAATATCTTCAGATATAGAACTGAAGGACATTCTAAGATAGATGCTGCCATAGATGGGGCATCGGAAGTAGGCTTGTCCATTGTTGCATCTACTCTAACTACTATTGCAGTATTTATTCCTATAATATTTGTTGAGGGTATGGTAGGGAGTATATTTAAGGATTTTGCCTTAACTGTATCATTGTCTCTAGGGGCATCTCTGTTAGTTTCTCTAACATTGATACCTATGCTATCTTCAAAGATATTAACAGTAGATGGTGAGGAAGGGGCGATACAGAAGAAGAAAAAACTACAAAAGTTATATGATGTATTTGATAATATACTGAACAAGATTCAAGGAACTTACGTTAAGTTGTTGAATAAAGCTCTTAATAGAAGAAAGACCACTATCATTCTTGCTGCTTCTATATTTGTAGCCAGCATTCTCAGCATATTTGCTGTAGGTATGGAATTCTTACCAGCTACAGATGAAGGAACCATATCCATAAATATAAGCTTACCTTTGGGATCAGAAATAGAAAAGGTGGAAGAAGTAGTAAAGGTTATAGAAGATAAGATATCATCAATAGATGAATTGGATATTATATTCTCTAATATAGGTTCAGGGAACATTATGATGGGAGGAAGTCTTTCTACTAATGGAGCCAGTATAAATGTAACTTTGATTAAACTAAGTGAAAGGGATAGAAGTACGGCACAAGTTGCTGAAGAGATTAGAAGCTTGTTGAAGGATATCCCTGGAGCTGATATATCAGTAACTGCAACTTCAAGTATGAGCTTTACAGGAGGAAGTCCTATAAGTATCAGTATTAGGGGAGCTGAACTCGATGTGCTTGAAGACATATCCAATGATTTCAAGGCGATTATAGAAAGTGTTCAGGGAACAAGAGAGGTAAAGACTAGCTTAAGTGAAGCTGTTCCTGAATTGGAGGTTTTAATCAAGAAGGATATAGCTGCAACATATGGATTAACAGCAGCTCAAGTAGCATCTGCTGTAAGAGCTGGAGCATCTGGAGTAACTGCTACTAGATATAAAGTTCAGGGTGAAGAAATAGATGTAGTTATTAGAGGTATAGGAGAGGTTACGGATAGCATAGCTAATTTTGAACAAATGGAGATAAATACTCCTAGTGGCATAAATATTCCATTAAGTCAGTTAGCGGATTTGTCTATTATAAAAGGACCTACGGTTATAAATCGTCAGGGGCAAGAAAGAGTAGTATCAGTTACAGGCCAAATCGTTGATAGGGATTTAGGAAGCATAATGGCAGATATTGAGAAGAAGCTAGAAGAATATAATATGCCAAAGGGATATAATTACTCAATTGGTGGAGAAAATCAAGAGATGATTGAAGCATTTACACAGCTTGCATTAGCACTATTGCTTGCCATAATACTGATATATATGGTAATGGCAGCACAGTTTGAATCCTTAATATATCCATTTATCATTATGTTTACAATACCTTTAGCTTTCTCAGGTGGAGCCTTAGCGCTTTTCTTAACTGGGAGGGCATTAGGAGTAACTGCTCTAATTGGTGCAATTATTCTATCTGGTATAGTTGTAAACAATGGTATTATATTAATTGACTATATCAATATTTTGCGTAAGGAAGAAAAAGAAAGAGAAGAAGCCATTAATATAGCTGGACCGATTAGACTAAGACCTATTCTAATGACTACATTGACCACTATATTAGGATTAGTGCCAATGACACTTGGTATTGGAGAGGGGGCAGAGTTGATGGCTCCTATGGGTACTGTAGTTATAGGAGGATTGCTTTTATCCACTGTTTTAACCCTAGTTCTTGTTCCAGTACTATATACTGTATTTGATGATTTATCAACTTCTGCAAAAGCCAAAGTTAGAAAGATAAAGGATAAGGTAGTAAATTAGTTATAAATTCCAAAAAGACATCAATCATACTATTATGGTTGATGTCTTTTTTTTGAATAAAAACTTCCTTCAAAGGATATATAGCTTTTTAGTGCAAGCGTTTGAAAAAAATTAGGAAAATAGGAAAATTCCCTAACAAAATATGGAATCATGCGTTATAATATTATCAATAGCAATATATACCAAAATATCCAGTCTAATTACAATAACATTCATATTTCTTAAATCTTATATATCAAAGGAGGAAAATATGAGGAAAAACAGTTTTGCTATTTTGGTATCTATAGCAATAATAATTGCTGTATTTCCAGCTAGTGTTTTTGGGTTATCAGAATTTACTGATATGCCTAATAACTGGTCTACAGCAGCATTAAAAAATGCAGTTTCTAATGGGCTGTTAAAAGGTTCAAATGGTAAAATTATGCCAAATGAGAATCTAACTAGAGCTCAAATGGCAGCAGTAGTAAATCGTGCATTTGGAACAATAGAAAAGGTGGATATTAGTAAATTTACAGATGTCTCACCAAGTGCATGGTATTACGATGATATGGCAAAAGCAGTACAAATGCAAACCTTTAAAGGAGATGGAAGCAAGTTAAGTCCAGAAAGCAATATTACACGTGAAGAAGCTTTTGTAGTATTATCTAGAGCTTTCAAGCTTAGTGGAGCTAATTTAGGTGTATTAGATCGATTTACAGATAGTGCACTAGTTAGTACTTGGGCAAAGGATGGAGTAGCTTCTCTAGTAGCAGCAGGTTATGTAAATGGATCTAATGGAATTCTAAATCCAAAGCAAAATATTACTAGAGCTGAATTTGCCAAAATTATGGACAATTTAGTAAAGGTATATATTAAAGAAGCGGGTACATATACTTCGCTGTCTAAAGGAAATGTAATGATTAATGTTCCAAATGTAACACTTAAAGATGTTACAGTAGAAGGAGACTTAATCATAGGTGATGGAGTTGGAGATGGAGATGTAGTTCTTGATAATGTAAATGTTACAGGAAGAACAATTATCCGTGGTGGTGGAGAAAACTCCATTAGAATTACAGGAAATTCTAATATCAAAAACATTGTAATTGCACGCGTTGATGGAAAAATTAGAGTGTTAGCTGAAGATGGTACAGAGGTAGGAGAAGTAGTAGTAGACGGTAATGATGATGTTATAATTGAAGGTACAATAGGGACTTTAACAGTTGCTGCTACAGACATTCAAATAACAGCAAATAATGCAACTATTGAGAATGTAAATATTTCAGCATCAAACTCTCAATTTGTAGTTTCAAGCAATTCGACAATAAATAAAGTTACAATAAATGCAGAAGAAGCTAAGGTTGAAATATCAGGAGAAGTTAAAAATATTGAAACTACTAAACAAGCTGAAAAATCTGTAATTAATGTTGCAGATGGTGGAAAGGTAGAAAAAGTAGAAGTAAATAGTGAAGGTACAAAAATCGAAGGAAAAGGTTCTGTAAAAAGCGTAGAAGCAAAAGCAGATAATGTAGAAGTAAATACAAAGGATACAGAGGTTACAGTTG
>JAKELU010000001.1:331498-340702 GCA_022760735.1 Firmicutes bacterium FC7 | reverse complement strand
AAAAAAAAGATGATAAAAAAGATAAAGACGATGACAGAGGTGGGAGCTCTGGTGGTGGGGGAACAACACCTACACCAAAACCAAGTATAAATGTATCAGTGCTTAACCAGACTATCTTAATCGGGCTAGAAGAACAATATGATTTGTTGGGGAATTTAAATATTAGTCCATCTGATGCTACAGCTGAATTTACAATAATCGATGGAAACCAATATGCTGAATTATTAGGAGATGCAATTACTGGAAAATCACAAGGTAGGGTATCACTTAAAGCAGTTATAAGCAAGGAAGGCTACATTAGTAAAACTGTTACTTTTGATGTGCTAGTTGCACCAGTATTGTTAGAATGGAATAAAGATACTTTTGATAACAAAGCTATTGGACAAGAGGAAGATATAACAGTAAAGGTAAGTTTAATAGAAGGCTGCGATCCGATTGAGAATGTTGATATTATTCTAATACTGGAAAAGAAAGTTAATTCAGAATGGGGAAAAATTGAAGATGGGGATATTCTTTTAAAAGATGCTACTCATAGTACAATTAATGGTGAAAATGGCTTCTACCGACTAGTTGAAGACCAAACTATTAGTGGTGACTTAAATATAAACGCTAATATTATCTTTAACACGGCCGGTGAATATAAACTAACTGTTTATGCTATCAAAAAGTAGTAAATGCAGCATGAAGCAAATTTGATACTAAACAGGAGGTGATGCTTGGGGGGAGCATATCATTAAACATATATTTTACCATAATTGAAAAAGGCAAACTTATCGAAAGGTAAGGACGCAAAGCTATAGGGCCTGTAAAATGGCAGCCAGTTACCAATTATTAATATTAGTTTTAAGATAATATTATTAATTGGAGGAATGTACGAATGAGAAAAACAAGATTATCAAGAGTGTTGGCATTGGCATTAGTATTAGTAATGTGTATGACAAATGTAGTATCAGCGGCTAAGATAGTTTCTAATACATTAACAGCGCAACTTAATGTCGATGCATCGGAAAACAATATATCCTTAGATGATCCATCTATTTTTGGAGATAATGGCTTAAAAGCTACAAATGAAAAGCGCTATATAGGTAAAGGCTCATGGAAAGCCACTGGCGAAGGCGAATATGTAGAGTTGTACATAGACCCAAGTAGGTACAATCTTGGTCATAAGAGGATAAAGGATATTGATTATATATCTTATTCCACAAATAAACCTGATGATGAAAAAAGTGTGGACTTTTTCCTAGCTATTTATACAAAACCATACAATGGTGGAGATAAAGAGTGGTATGGTCATCGTTTAAATGCTGAACCAATGTATTCCAAAAATATAAATGCTCCTGCTAATGAATGGAATACGTGGAGTACTAACGGAAGTAATAATCAATTAAGATTCTTTGATGGAAACCATGGTCCAATGGGAACTTATGAAGATCCGACATTAGAAGTTATACAGGAGGGTTCAGTTACATGGCAAGATGGTAAAGCCATTGATTACAGAGAACAGGAGATACTATATTTCAAAATAGGAACAGGAACTGCATGGCATAAAGAATTTAAAGATGCATATCTTGATGATATACAAATTCATTTTAAAGATAGTAGTTATATAAAAGTTGACTTAGAAGCTAATGCTGTTCAAGTAGCTTTGGATGCAATAAATAAAGCAACTAGAGAAAATATGCAGCAAATATTAGAGGATAATGCTGGAACTTTAAATTTAAATATGGCCCAATATTATAAGTTAACAGAAGGTGGAAGGAGAGAAGCTGTAGCTGACTCTGTGAAATTTGCAATAGAAATATCAGGTCCTTTTAAAACAGTAGATAAACTTCAAGAAGTGTTGAATATAGCAGTAGAATATGAGACCCACAAGATGAATCTTATTCAGGCTCAAAACTTAGATGATGCAGTTGAAAAAATGACTATAGCTTTAAGCGATATAAAGAGAGACAGTGAAGGTCTTTTAGCTGAGCTTCTTGATAATGAAGTGTATGCTAATAACTTTCAAGAGTTTTATGGATTTGGTGCTGAAGAAATTAAGCAAGTTATTTATGTAATAGAAGGGTTTGAAAATCTTGAATCTAACCAAAAGAGTACAGTAGTTTTATCTGTAATAGATCAAGGATATACTGGATCAGTTGAAGAAGTTATGCTAAGAATTCAAGCTGCCATTGGAGCGCTAGAGCCTGAAAATTTAATAATACTTACAGGATTTATAGGTAATAAACCAATTAATGAAGATTGTCAAGTGAGTGTAGAAGCTGGTGATTCCATTAATGTCTCTGTAACGGCGAAATTGGCCAAAAATGTTGAGGTAGCAGAAAATATTTACTATCAAATATCTGTTAGAAAGCAAGATAATGGTAGTTGGATTGCAGCGGAAAAAGGTGACTTTGTTATTACTAAGGTGAACGGTGAAGAGAATACTGAAGGAATAAATAATACATTTAACGTTGATGGCGATGAGTTAATAGGTCGTTGGGGGCATTCAGAAGGCTTTGACTTTGAAAATGACGAAGTAACAACTACAATGGAAGTTGTATTCCGTAATGCTGGTATTTACAAAGTTGAAATCTGCACGATTCAAGTAGACTAATAGTAAAAATCAATTAATGTAAATTTTCAGTTAGTAACTAATAAACATTAATTTAGGTTCGTCAAATGGTGGTGTTGGTGAATAACTATCAATAAATTTGATGAACAACTTGATAAACTCTAATAAAACATAATCAAAGGCTTAGGATATAAATCCTAGGCCTTTAATGTTGCTAGGGTAGTGCAACGCTAATTACTAATAAATTTAATTTCTCCTAAAAGGTATATAACTTGATTAGTGATGAGTATAATGATATAATGCTCATTATGCTAAATATACCAAGAACAGGAGATATGCAATAATGGAAATCTTGAAATGCATTGAGGAGTTAAGGGATGAAATAAATGAAATGGTTGATGATATAGAAAGCTGTGATAGAGAAAAATTATTAGAACTTAGTGAGAAAATGGACAAGGCTATACTTGAATATATTAAGAAGATGGAAAATAGTAATGAGTAACAATAAGGGCAACCAAATATAATTGGTTGCCTTTATATATTTTTGTTTATTTATAGATTTTAAGAAGCCTGTTGAACTTCTCTCCTTAAGAATCCCATACTATCCAATATTTGTTGGATATCAATTTCTAAATCTAGATACTTTAATGCCGTAATTGCCTCTTCTAAAAGTATAGTATTACTTTTAGTCAAGCTCTCTAATAACTTTATCTGTTTTAAAGTATAGCTATTTTCTTTTGCGTTTCTTATTGAATTTAATATGGATTCTTTAGTTGAATAGATAAATTTAATATCCTCTTTTACATTTTTCTGATCTCTTAATAAGCTAATTAATCTCTCCTTATCATCAGGATTAGAAATTGCAAATACTATTGTATTACCTGTATTTAGAATTGGAATCATAATGTTTTCCACTAAAAAGTCATTTCCCCACAGTTCAAGGTCCTTTTTTGATACCATATTAGGCTTTGTTTTTAAATAAATTTCTTTATTTACTTTACATAGTGATATAAGGACATTTTCTTCGGTAACAATTCCTTCTTTAATCAATACTTCGCCGAGTCTAAGGCCATTTGTAGATGATTTTTTAAGAGCATATTGCAATTCCTTAGGTGATATTAGCTTCTCATGTAAAAGGATATCACCTAGATTTCTTCTAAAGGTCTTTAAAACTCTTGATTCTACGAATTCATGGTCAGTTTTATTCCATTTTGGTGCCTTTCTTTTTCTTTTAGTATTTGTTTTAAAAAGATACATTTTCCAAGCTCTTGCAGTTGCATGAAAGTTTATGATATTTCCTACAAACATTCTAAATGGTAGTAAAGGAGGGAAGAAAACGCTAATAAATGCGCTTTTAAATCCATATACATTTTTAACAGCTCTTCCTCTTAAAAATTGTCTTTCTATCATCATTAAGGTTAGAAATATCATTAAATACCAAGATAGGCTAAACCTTGGATACATAGTTGGTATATCTAGAACTAAAGATAATAAAAAGTACATAAAGATCAAATATCCAGGACCTAACAGTAGATTCCCAAATTTAGCCTTCCAATCCTTATATAGACTATATTTTGAAGTAAAGGATAGGTTATTATGTCTAAAAATATCCTTGAGTTTAAAGGATTGCATTGTTATCCCATAAATCCATCTACTCTTTTGTCTTACTGCAGCACTATAGGTTGATGGAAATATACTTCTTGTAGAGATAAACTCCCTTACAACCTTTCCATCTCCCTTAAGTCTTTCCACTTCTTCTAATACATAGTGCAAATTATAACCCTTTTGCTTTAGTAATAGTGAAAGCTTGTAATCCTCAGTTAGACTACCTACTGGGAATATATTGTTATCTGGAAAGCTATCTATGATTTCTCTTGATAGAGCAAAGCCTGTACCAGCTGATGGTACAAATGAATTAGTAGCATTTCTACTTTTAAGCAAGGTATAATGGTTTTCTGCGAACTCATCTGCATAGGTGCCTGAGATTATATTTTTAAAAACATTCTTTATATTTGGCATCTCCTGTAATGGAAATACTGGCATTTGTATAGCCTTATGATAGTTTAAAAGATAATTCTCAACTAATAATTCATAAGGATGGACTAAGTCTTCTGAATCATGTACTACTATGCCCTTGAATCTAATTCCCTTTTCCCTCTCAAACTCTAATATGTTCTTAATTACATTATTTAAATTATCAGCTTTTGAGCTTGGTCCGTCTAATACATGGACAACCTTATGGACATTTGGATGTCTATTAGATAGCCTATCTGCTACTTTTAAAGTTCCAGGATCATTAGGGTATACCCCTAGAAAGATATGATACATGGAACTGGGATAGTGGTTAGTGTCTATTAAATTTTCTATGACTTCTTCCAACACATTTTCTTCGTTGTAGGCTGCCACTATAACTGCTAAAAATCCAGGAACAGTGTCTCTTAATTCTTTATAGGTAATGAGGCTTGTCCTATTTTTACCCTTAATAGATCTAAATAGAATATAAATATCCCATATAAAGTCGTCTAAGCTTATAACAATAAGTAAAGTGACAAATATAAGTCCAATGCTATAAATCATAAATCATTCCCTCTAATTTCTTTAATAATCACATATTATAACTCAATTATCTACAGTATACAACAATATTCGACAAATAAATAAAAAGTAAAAAAATCCAAAATTACTAGATACAATTTCATAATCATTTAGAATACAGCCCTATAAAGATTAAATTTTATAACTGCTTTTTACTATTATATTGTAATATATAAAAAAATATTGTACTATTATACTATAAAAGTACAATATATTTAAAATAGATAGAGAGAGGTGCTAAATATGGCTACTCAAAGTGAAATAAAATATAACAGACTGATGGAAAAGGCGGAAGAGCTATTCTGCAAATTAGGATATAAGGCTGTATCTATGGATGAGATTGCAGCAGCTGCAGGAATAAGTAAGATGACCATATATAAGTACTTTTCCTCAAAAGAAGATTTGTTTTTAAAGACTATGCAAGTAATGGCAGAAAGGTTATATAATGACTTACTTATTAGATTAAAAAATGCAGAAGGGACAATAGCTAAGATTGATGTCCTATTAAATTACTCCCTAGAGAGTTCAAAGATGTACTCTTTGGCTCTATATAGAGATATACTAGAGAATAAATTTATCTTGGATACATTAATTAAGAATAAGAAAAAGATGAGTAGAACTATATTTCAGGATATATTAAGGGAAGGTAAAGAGAAAGGTGAGATCAGAGAAGAAGTAGATATTGAGTTTATGGCAAATCTGTTAAATGCAATGCTAGATGGTCTTATGGATAACCACTCAGAAATATTTCTTAAGGATGGAGGTATAAAGGAATTCTCCGAGAAGTTTTATGACTTTCTTAAATATGGGCTACTTGGCAAATAAAGGGGTGAAATATTGTGTCTAGTGAAACTCTAATAAGTATTGAGAATGTAAGTAAGGTATATCAAATGGGCGAAGTTTCGGTACCAGCTATAAAGCATATAAATCTCGAAATAAACAAAGGGGAATTTGTTGTGATATTAGGGCCTAGTGGTTCAGGAAAGAGTACTCTCTTAAACATCATAGGGGGGATGGATACTCCAACTGAAGGTAAAGTAATAATGGATGGAGAGGACATCATGGGCTTTAATGATAAGAAGTTAACCTACTACCGAAGAGATAAGATTGGCTTTGTCTTTCAGTTCTATAATTTAATGGGAACTCTTACGGCTAGGGAAAATGTTGAGCTGGCTACAGAAATCTGTAAAAATCCACTAAATGTTGATGAGGTACTAGAGACTGTAGGACTAGAGGATAGAAAGGATCACTTTCCTTCTCAGATGAGTGGTGGAGAACAGCAGAGAGTTGCCATAGCCAGAGCAGTTGCTAAGAACGCAGACTTGCTCCTTTGTGATGAACCTACAGGAGCCCTGGATTTTGAAACCGGAGTCAAGATATTGACATTACTAAAGGATATAAATAAAAAGTACAATAAAACTGTCTTGATAATCACTCATAACGTTCCAATTGGGGATATGGCAGATAGAGTAATTAAAATGAGAAGTGGAGAAATAATAGCTGATTATTACAATGAAAATCCAGTTGACCCTGAAAGGATTGAATGGTAATGAAGAAGCTGGATACGAAGTTAATTAGGTCAATTAAAAATTCAAAGGGACAGTTTATATCTATCACCATAATGATTGTACTGGCTCTTACTATATATGTCTCCCTAAGTATGGTTGGCGACAACCTCTATAGTTCTATATACCATTATTATGATATTACTAATTTTGGAGATATTTTTGTAGAAGTATCCAGAATACCTCAAAATGCTATAGATAAGCTTACCTCCATAGAGGGTGTAGAGATGGCTCAGGGGCGTATTAGTGTAGATGTACCATTAAGGGTGAAGGACCCAAGCGAAAAGGTCAATGTAAGGATAGTTTCCATACCTGATGAGGAAATCAGAATAAATGACCTTTATACCTTAGATGGAGAAAAGTTAGGTAAAAATCCACGTACAACTGTAGTGCTGCAGCAGTTCTTTGATGGAAGAAAAATGGCCCTAGGAGAGATAATCACGCCATATATAGGTGGTACAGAATACTCTCTTGAAGTAATAGGGGTAGTTGGAAGTCCAGAATATATTTATTTAATGGAGAATGAACAAGCACTACTACCTGCTCCTGATAAATTTGGGGTTATATATATATCTGAGGAATTTGCGCAAATGGTCTTGGGCTATCAGGGCAGCTACAATGAAGTAATGATCAAGATAGATGAGGAGCAATTAAATAGAATAGATAGCATCATGGATGAAATAGAGGATGAGCTTGACAGATATGGTGTAAGAAGAATTACTAAAAGAGATGACCAACTTAGCCATAGTATGATGATGCAGGAGGTAGAATCCCTTGAAGCCATGTCTGGTGCAATAACCTTTATATTTTTAATGGTTGCTGCTGTAATTATAAATATAATGCTTTCAAGGATGGTTAAAAGGGATAGAACGTCCATCGGTGTAATGAAAGCCATAGGTTATACCAATATGGATATATTAATTCACTATGCCAAATACTCTATATCCATGGGCTTAATTGGATCATTTATAGGTATATTATTGAGTATTCCTCTATCCAAGGTCTTTACTGACTTATATATTATGTATATGAATGTACCTGTTTTCGGAATGAAAATATACTATGAGTACTTTGTCTATGGAATATTGTTAACTTCTATATTCTGCATATTATCAGGTTTCTTTGGTGCAAGAAGTGTATTGAAAATTAATCCTTCCGAGTCAATGAGACCAGAAGCCCCTAAATCAGGTAAGAGAATCTGGCTAGAGAAGGTTAAATTTATCTGGAATAGGATAACATTTAGCTGGAAAATGGTAATCAGAAATATATTTAGAAATAAAAGAAGAGCATTATTTTTAGTGGGTGGTATTGCCTTGACATATGCTATATCCATGGTTCCAATATATATGTCAACAATTTTCAATACTATGTTTGATTTACAATATGGCCAATTTCAAACAATGGATTATAATATAGATTTTGTAGTACCTATGAATAAAAATGTAACTTTAGAAGTTTTACAGCTTATTGATTCGGATCATATTGAACCAAAGGCAGAAATTCCATTCGAGTTAAGTAGGGGTTGGAGAAAGGAAACAACAAGTGTAATTGCTTTATCTAGTGATACTAAATTTTTTAATTTCAAGGATGAGAATGGATTAGATTTTACGATACCGGAAAGAGGAATAGTTTTATCTCAAATATTAGCTAAATTATTAGATGTACAGGTTGGAGATGAAATAGTAATCAAAAGCTATTTTCCAGATAAAGATGATAAAGCCATAAAGGTAGTAGGAATTGTTGAACAGTATTTAGGTAGCAATGCATATATGGATATAAATCAGATGTATGAATTACTGGAAGAAAAGGATTTGGTAACTGGAGTTTTACTAAATTCAAATGATGATGTGGTAACCAAGTTAAAGGATGTAAAAAACATTAGACAAATCCAATCCCTTCAAGATATGAGAGAAAGTTTATTAGAATTTATGGATATGATAATAGCTTCTATGAGTATCATGCTAATCTTTGGAGGAGTCTTGGGATTTGCTATTGTATATAACGTAACTACTGTAAGTATAAATGAGAGAATAATGGAGTTTTCATCTTTAAGAGTCTTAGGTTTTGATAAAAACCAAATATATAGATTAGTAACAAGAGAAAATAGTTTAATGACTGTATTTGGAATTTTGCTTGGGATTCCATTAGGATATGGAATGTGTGTAGGTTTGTCTACAGCTGTATCCACTGAAATATATAGCATACCTATCATGATAACACCAGGAACCTATATAATTTCAGCAATAGCAACAATAATATTTATAACAATAGCACAACTAGCAACCATAAGAAAAATCCACAACATTAATTTTATGGAAGCATTAAAGAATAGGGTGTCGTAAAGGGGGAAGTATTTTGAAAAGGAAAATAATTATAGGCTTTATAGCATTTGTATTAATAGTAGGGGTTTACGCAGCCCTTGCAGCTCAAAATAAAGCTATAGTAGTAAATACTCAAGAAGTTACAAGAGGAGCTATAGCTTCATACGTT
>JAKELU010000001.1:325686-331418 GCA_022760735.1 Firmicutes bacterium FC7 | reverse complement strand
AAAGTATCTGATGTTATGGTTGATATTGGTGATAAGGTAAAAAAAGGAGATATTCTCATTAAATTAGATGGTGAAGAACTATCAAGAAAGATAGAAGAACTAGATGCTCAAAGATCATCAATCTTGGCTCAATATAATGAGGCTAAAAAGCCTGTAGACCAAGAGACAATATCTAAGCTAAAAATTGAGGTTAGCAATCTTGAAAAGAGAATTGCTACAGCAGAAGATGAAGTCAATAAAAAGAAATCCCTATTTGATGCAGGAGCTATTAGCAAAGATGAATATGATGTAGCAGTAAGAAGTTTAGATGTTGAGAAGGGAAATCTTGAAAAGGCAAGGTTGGATTTGGAGCAACTAACTAAGCCTGTATCTAGCAATATCCTAGCTCAATATGAATCACAATTAAAGCAAATAGATCTACAAAAGCAAAGCTTATTGGATACTGGAGATGATTTTACAATTACAGCAACTATTGATGGTACAGTATTGTTTAAAGAAGTAGAGGAAGGCAGATATCTTCAACCTGGAATGCACATAATGGAAATTGGAAATATAAGTGATTTCTATATAGAAAGTGATATTCTTATAGGAGATGTAGTAAAGATAAAAGAAGGATCAGAGGTTATACTATCAAGTGACGATTTAGATTTAGTTGAATTAAAAGGAAAAGTATCAAAAATACATCCAACAGCATTTAGCAAAGTATCCGATCTAGGCATAGAGCAAAAGAGGATAAAGGTAGAAATTCAGTTAGAGGACAATACAATAGAACTTAAACCTGGTTATGAATTAGAAGTAAAAATTATAATTGATAGAAATGAAAATGGACTTTTAATACCTGAAGATGCAGTATTTGAAGTGGATAATAAGGACTATGTATTTGTAGTAGAAGATAGCAAAGCTACTTTAAGAGAAGTAAAAATAGGCATTAAAAGTAAAAAACAGGTTGAAGTTCTAGATGGATTAAAGGAAGGAGATATAGTCATATTATCTCCAGATAAAAATTTAGATAATGGAGTGAAAGTAAAGTGGGACTAAGGGACAGGAACCTTGTCCCACTTTATGAATATTTGCTAGAAGATTATCGCATATTTTTAATTATCCCTAATAAATATATTTTCAGTGGGTACTTATTAGAAGAGAAAAGTCTTTATAAAGCAGTAGGAGGGATAACATATGGAAAGAAATCCTGATGTTAAGTTTTCAAAACGCACTATAGTAATGATAATATTAGTCTCCATAGCATTATTCTCAATTTTTGTCGTATCTAAAATAGTAACAGCACCAGAGTTTAATGCTGCAACAATAGAATCATTGGATGATAAAAAAGTTACAGTCATGAAGCTTGCAGCAACTGCAGCAGCCTCCTCAACAGCTATATCCATGATACCTGGAGATGTTGCAATGCCAATTGCTAATCAAATTGCCGATTTAACTCCATATTTTCTCATAATACTAGGTGCAATTTTATTAGAAAAGATGCTAATTACTGTAGTTGGTTATGTGACATTTACCTTTATTATTCCTGCTGCTTGTTTATTAGGAATCATATACTTGTATATTAAAAAAGATATATTTAGAAATTTTGGAATAAAACTCGCCATATTTGGACTTGTCCTATTTACAGCAATTCCTATGAGCATACAAGTAAGCGACTTAATATATGATTCCTATCAAGCTTCAATAGAGCATACTCTTGAAACTGCTAATGAAAATAAAGAATATATAGAAGAAAAGAAAAATGACCTATACGAGGAAGACCAAAATTGGCTAGATAAAATAGGAGGTTATTTATCTGATTTTACTTCAAAAATAGGAACTAATATATCTGAAATGATTAAGAAAGGAGAAGATACACTTAGTGCATTCTTAGATGCTATTGCCATTCTAATAATAACATCTTGTGTTATACCTATAGTTGTATTAATAATATTTGCTTGGATTATTAAAATCCTCTTTAACTTTGATAAATAGACCTTAGCAGGTCCTGTTATGGATTAATAAGGAAGTGTTTACTTTGATTAATATTACAATTATGGTAAAATATAGTTGTATTTGGATTTAAACTCATTGAACAACAGAAAGTGAGGCACTTAATGGATACATTAAAATTAACAACATTATTTAACATCTTAGGTTTTTATTTACAGGGTTGTACAATGCTTTTAGGTATTTATACATTTAATAGACAAAGTATGGTGTTTAAGGAATACATATTAACAAGTGTTCTGATGACGATATTGACATATACAGTGAGTCTACTTCCTATAAGCATGGGAGTAAAAATAATTATTAACATGCTAATGTTATATTTAATGTGTATAACATTATTGAAGATGCCACCTTATAAAACAATACGATCGACCTCTCTTAGTTTTGATCTATTGCTTCTTTGTGAAATGATAGTTACAGCTGTCATGGTTAAGATTTCCGGCCAAGAGCAATTTGAAATTTTATTAAATCATCCTATACAACGAAACTTTTTTGGATTGTTATCAAACACATTACTATTTATATCTATTATTTTGATAGATAGTACATTAGGAAGAAATTCAAAAGAAGATATTGAAGTATATTCATCAATAATTGACCACGTAAAAGAAAAAGATAATACAAATTTTTAAGAAGAATTAAATTAACAATCTAAGGTCTATATTACATTTTAATTACAAATGGCAATTTTACTTATAAATCTCCCTAAACCTAATATCAATATAATGTGAGTATATTATGATCTAGGGAGGTTTTTTATGGAAAGGTTTATACGAATATTTGCAGTCTTACTAGTACTTGTATTACTCCTATCCTTTACATCAACCTCATATGCACAAGGATTTAAAAACCTAAAGGCATATTATAGGGGTATAAAGATATTTAGAAACAACAATATGGTCAAAATTGATATTGAACCATTTATTATTAATGGCACTACCTTTGTTCCTTTAAGGGCTTTAGCAGAATTGTTAGATAAAGAAGTAGACTGGGATGGTAAGAATTACAGGATTCACATAAAGGACAAAGGTGGGAATTTTGGAGAACTATATAAAATAATACAGGAACAAAAGGAAACCATCGAAAAACAAGAAGCTAGAATAAAGGAGCTCGAAGAAAGATTAGCTAAATATGAACAATCAAGTCTAAAAGATTTAGAGAAGAGGCTTAATAAGGAATATGGCCAATATAAGGACATTAAATTTGATATAAAACTAGAGGAAACAAGGACAGAAATAAAAGTAAAGATCTATACTGACTTAAAAGAAAATAAGAATAATCTTAAAGACTTAAGAGCAAAAGGATTCAATGAATATTTAAAGAATATCATAAATGAGGTTAGGAAAGAGATTAGAAATAAGGCCATAGTTGGAGCATTAATAGATTCAAATAAAGATAATGAGATTCTTACCTTTATATTAAATATTGGAAATAGCGTAGACATATCATTTGCAGTAGATAGAATAGAGGAATTGGAATTATTATTAGAATGGAAATATGCTGATAATAATGGGATTAATGAATTAAGATTAGAAAAAGATGATGATGAAATAGAAATAATACTATATGTGGATAGGAGTAAATGGAATGACCTAAGAGAATCAAAACAGGAAGAACTTCTAGAAGAGATATATAAGGAAATTAGAAAGCATTTTGATGGAGAAATAGAGGGTGAAATACGAAACTATAGTAACAATAAGAAGATATATGAGTTTCGGTATAATAAAAAAGGAAATGTATCCATAGAATACTAAGAAATTATGTAATTATTTATCTTGCCCTTTACTTTAATATCCAGTAGGATTAGAGGTAAAGGGTATTTATGTGAGGAGGTAAAAGTATTGAAGTCCTTGATTTTATATTGCTCTGAATATAAGAAAAACACCGAACGAATTGCTCAAGTATTTGCTAAGAAGGCAAATGCAGATTTAGTAAATATAAAGAATTTAGGGGATATACATATAGAAGACTATGATTTGATAGGATTTGGCTCTGGAGTATATAGGGAGGACTTATCTCCTAAGCTATACAAGCTCGTTGATAACTTAGATATAAAGAATAAATCTGTTTTTGCATTTTCAACCAGCGGAGTTGGTATGAAATTCTATAACAAGAAATTAGTTAATAAACTAAAATCAAAGGGTGCAATAGTTAAAGGGAGTTTTGCATGTAAAGGGTATTTTTCAGCTAAGGAATTTACCAATGTTAAAATATTTGATCTCTTAGGAAAATTATCTCAAGGTCATCCAAATAATAAGGATTTTAAGGAAGCAGAGAGGTTCATTAATAAAATTATTGAAACAATTAAATAATTTGCTAGTAGCTATATCCATTGAAAATTCTTTATTGGATATAGCTTTTTTCTTTTTGTACTTATTAAAAAATTAATCACCTGATTCTTATGTTGTAAAAAAACAATTTATGTTTGTATTTTTTTACAAAAGACTAGACAAGGTTTTGTAATAAGTTGAAAGAGTACAAAAAAGTTCTTAATTTCTAATTCTAATAACATAGAAATTCACTAATATAGGTCAAATAGTTAAATAAGATAAATGTAAATAGAAGTATAAAAATTAGATTATTTGGAGGTGTTTATATGAGTCAAGAAGTAACAAGAATTGCCAATGGGATAGGTCCTTGGATTACAGCGGCATTTATAGTTCTAGTTGTAGGGGTACAAGCAGTATTATATGCTAAACTAGCCTATAAAACTGCAAAACAGCTAAATATGAAGAAAGAAATATGTGATAAAGCCTTAAAGGTAGGAATGGTAACTGCAATAGGTCCAGTTATCGCAATATTTATCATAATGGTTGGTTTAATGGCAGTTATTGGTGGGCCAATGGCTTGGATGAGACTATCGATAATAGGAGCTGCACCAACTGAACTTACTGCTGCAACAGTAGGAGCACAGGCAATGGGAGTTGAATTTGGTGGACCAGATTATGATTTAAATACTCTTGCAATGTCTTGGTGGACAATGGCAATTAACGGCTGCGGATGGCTTATATTAGTCGGTTTATTTGCTTCAAGGCTTGAAGTTTTAAGGGACAAAGTAAGTGGAAATGACACCAAGTGGCTAGCAGTTCTTACAGGTGCAGCAACATTGGGTGCATTTGGATATTTAAATTCAGGAAGTGTAGTTAACGGAGGCGGCGATCTTATAGCTGTATTAACAGGTGCAATAGTAATGGTTGCTCTAGGTCTAGCAATAAACAAATATCCTAAGTTAAAGAAAATAAGAGAATATACCCTTGGAATTGCAATGATAATCGGTGTATTTTTAGCTGTAGTCTTATCATAAAGCTTTAGGAGGTGTAAGTATGGATAAGAAAGAATTTGATATGATTTGGAAAGGTCCTGTAAATAAAATTGGTAGAGTTACTTTGTTATTAGCAGTATTGTTTAGTTTCTTACCTCTACTTTTCTTAATTCTTGCTTATGGTGTTAACATTGATTTTGGTGTAGCAATGAAGGCGTGGGGAATGATAGCAACAATCTTTGGAGCTATGTATATAGTTGAACCTATTTCCTTCTACTCAATACTTGGCTTATCAGGAACATACATGTCCTTCCTATCAGGAAATATTGGAAACTGTAGGTTACCGTGTGCTGCTATGGCATTGGAAGTAACTGAAACAGAACCAGGTACACATGAGGCTGAGGTTGTTTCAACCCTAGGAATAGCTGGCTCAATTATCGTTAACATAGCTGGTACAACACTTTGTGCCTTAGTAGGG
>JAKELU010000001.1:142540-325606 GCA_022760735.1 Firmicutes bacterium FC7 | reverse complement strand
CCAGCCATATTTGGGGCTATGTTTGGACAGTTCGCTATAAAGTATCCTAAACTATCTATATTTGGAATGGGAATTCCTGTATTAATTAGATTAGTTGCACCTACAACACCAGCATACTTCATTATTCTTCCTGCAGTTTTCGGTACAATGCTAATAGGTAGATTATTCTATAATGCTGAACAAAAGAAAGCAGCAGGAAAGTAAATTACATTAATATTTAATTGGGGGGATTAATATGATAGACATTAAAAATGAAGCTATGGCAATTCAAGAGGAAATAGTCAAGTGGAGAAGAGATCTTCATCAAATTCCTGAGATAGGTCATGAGCTTCCAAAGACAGCAGCTTATGTATCAGATAGACTTAAAGAAATGGGAATTGAACATAGAACAAACGTAGGTGGGTACGGTATTGTTGCCCTTATAAAAGGTGGAATAGATGGTAAGACCATACTTCTTAGAGCTGACATGGATGCCCTTGCTATAGAAGAGGAAACAGGTCTTCCTTTTGCTTCAACGAATGGCAATATGCATGCCTGTGGCCATGATACCCATACAGCAATGCTATTAGGTGCTGCAAAAATTCTAAATAAACATAAGGATAAATTAAAGGGGAATGTTAAATTGCTTTTTCAACCTGCTGAGGAAGGTCCAGGTGGAGCAAAGCCAATGATTGAAGAGGGTGCCATGGAAAATCCTAAAGTTGATGCAGCAATGGGCTTGCATATCGGTGGAATTTTTAAAGAATTAGATACTGGTCAAGTTGGTGTAGGCTATAGCAACATAATGGCTTGCCTTGATAGCTTTAAGATTAAACTAATAGGCAAGGGATGCCATGGAGCTATGCCTAATACAGGGGTTGACCCAATTGCAATGTTAGGGCCAGTAATATCAGCTCTCCAAACCATTGTCAGTCGTGAGATTAAACCTACAAAACCTGCTGTAGTAACCATTGGAAGAGTAAGTGGTGGAAGTGCTTACAATATTATCCCTGATTATGTTGAAATAGAAGGTACTGCAAGAGCCTTAGACATTGAAACCAGAGAAAGGATTGCCTCAAGTATTGGTAGTATTGTAGAAGGTATAGCTAAAGGAATGCATGGTGATTATGAGTATTCCTACCATTTTGGATATCCTCCAGTAATAAACAATGAAGATTTTACAAGAAGCTTTGTTGAATCAGCTAAAAAGATAGTACCTGAAGAGGATATAATCGAGATTAAAGAACCAACAATGGGTGGAGAAGACATGTCATATTTCCTAGAATTAGTTCCTGGTACCTTCTTCTTCTTAGGTGGATTAAATGAAGAAAAGGGAATTGTATACCCTCATCATAATTCTAAGTTTAATGTAGATGAAGATGTATTCTGGAAAGGTACTGCCTTACTTGCTCAAGGTGCAATAGATTGGTTAGAGGCCAACAGTTAATAAAAAAGGTGATAAAATGGATATTGCTAAATGGTTAAATAGGGATAGATTAAGAAGGCGTCTAGAAGAACTAGCTACAATTGGGGCACAGGGCGTAAATGGGATTACTAGACTACCTTTTACTAAAGAAGAAAGAGAAGCAATGACCCTAGTAAAAAGCTATATGGAGGAAGCTGGACTAAAAGTGCACTATGACGATTTCGGAAATTTATATGGTGTCCTTGAAGGAAGTGACCCTGAGGCACCAAAGGTTATGAGTGGGTCTCATATAGATACTGTTGTTTCTGGAGGGGCTTATGATGGTACAGTTGGAACACTTTCTGCCATAGAAGTTCTTCAAACTATAAAAGAAAACAACTTACCCCATAAGCATTCACTGGAAGCTTGTGTCTTTGTATCTGAAGAATCAGCAAGATTTGGTGGAGGTACTCTAGGAAGTAAAGCCTTTGTAGGTGATTTTACCAGAGACGATTTGGATAAACTTAAAGATCCTTCTGGAGTAACACTATCTCAGGCACTATTGGAATGGGGATATAATCCGGACAATATAGAGTATGTAAAGGGTGATCCATCTAAGATAAAATGCTTTGTAGAGCTGCACATTGAACAAAGCGTAATATTAGAAGCAAATAACATACCAATAGGAGTTGTGGATCAGATTGCAGCTCCAACAAATATGAGACTAACTCTAAACGGAAGAGCCGGCCATGCTGGAGCAACTCCTATGGAACTAAGGAAGGATGCATTTTTAGGAGCTGCTGAAATAGCACTAGAAATAGAGAGACTGGCCAATACAATGGGCAAGGAAACCGTAGGGACGGTTGGTGAAATATATGTAGACCCAAATGCTATTAATGTAATACCTGGAAAAGTAACGATTGGTATTGACATAAGAGATGTAACAGCTGCTAGGAAGGAAAAGTTATTTAATGAAGTATTAAAATATATAGATGAGGTTGCTAAGAAGAGAGGGTTGACAACAGAGTTAGATATTATAGCCAACCAAGTTCCTGAAAAGACAGATAAGAAGATTGTAGACATAATTTCTTCAGCTTGTAGGAAACTTGACATCCCATATATGAATATTACAAGTGGTGCATATCATGATGCGCTCAATATGGCTAGGATTACTGATATTGGTATGATATTTGTACCGAGCAAGGGTGGAATTAGTCATGCACCTGATGAATTTACATCCTTTGATGATATATATAGAGGTGCACAGGTGCTTTCGGAGGTCCTATACGAATTAGCCAAGTAAATTAGTTACTTATATATCGGAACTATATTGATTTATACAAAGTCAATATAGTTCTTTTTTCTTCTTATGCTTTTTTAGAATAAAAAATTAACTTGGACATACTCATAAAGATATAGGAGGTGATTTAATGGGTGTTACTGTTAATGAAATGATGAGTGATAGATTCTTTTCTGACTATAAGTTTATAGCTGGAAGATCCGGAGGCAATAGAGTAATACATGCAGCTACTGTTTTTGATGCACCTGATGGATATAAGTGGTTTAGAGGTAAGGAGCTAGTACTTTCAACAGGTTTCTTATTTGTAGATAACATGGAGCTTTTTAAGGAGATAATAAGATTTTTAAATAGCAAGAATGTGGCAGGTATGGGAATAAAGACTTCAAGATATCTTCACTCAATACCTCAGGAGATAATAAATCTTGCAGATTCATTGAACTTTCCATTGATAGAAATACCTGGTGATGTTGCTTGGATTGATATAATAAGCCAAATTAACTCCATTGCTATTAATAGATTTATCAATAGCGTAATTGAAAGGACAATTCTAAAGGATACCCCACTTAAACCATATAACTTGAAGAAGAAGGTAGATGAAATCTTAACATGCCTTGAGAATGAGATAAAAGCACCTATCTCTGTATTGAATTTAGTTGATAAAACCATATTTACAACACCTTCTACATTTAAACCTTCTGTTAATCGAATTAACTTTGAACCTATAGAGGAATATGACTTTAGCTATAGGAGAGATGTAATCAGTGATAAACCAAAAATTTTTAGATTTACAGATCTAGAATCAGTTCATAGAGATTCATGGTTGGTAATACCTATTACAATAAAGGGATTAACTATTTCGAAGATAATCATATGGGAGAAGGATGTCGAAATAGACTATTATAGCATGTTTTCTGTCAAAGTAAGCATTGCTTTACTTTACGAATTATATGAACATATTTATTCAATGAATAATATTGAGGGGAAATACTATGATGAATTTCTAAGTTCCCTAGTTAATGGTGAATTGAATACAAAACAAAAAATTCGTAGTGCCATTTCTAATTTCTTGAATTTTTCTCTAAATATAGATAGTAGTTTTATTTGTATTTGTGTTCTTCAAGATAAAGAAGATAGGTCATTATATGAAGAAAGAGAAAGATTGTTTAATAATGTCTTGTACAAGCTACCTAATTCAAAATGTATCTTTGGAATTATAGATGATAATACAATCCTAATTTTATATGATATATCAAGGTTTAAGGATGTTTTATCTGAGTGTAGGAGCGAAATGATCAAACTACTAAAAGAGTTGGATCATCTATTTCCTGAGAGGGAATTTAGAATAGGCATTGGTGATGTTATAGACAATATTGTTATGACTAAGAGAAGCTTTATGGAAGCTAAAAAAGCTATTGAAATTGGAAGTTATCTTTATCCAAAACTAAGGACAATTGCCTTCTATGATTTAGGACCATTTGGTGTGTTGACCCTAGAGAATGTTGAAAGCAAGAAATTTGGAAGCAGCATAGATAAGATAAAGCCGCTGTTGCAGGAGGAAAATTCTAAAGAATTAATCGAAACCCTAAAGGTATATTTAGAGAGTAATTTGAACTATAAACAAGCAGCCAACAAGCTTTTTATTCATAATAATACTGTAAGATATAGAATAAATAAAATAGAAGAACTCTGTAATATTGATTTAAATGACTATATAGAAAGACTTAAAATTGAAATCTTGCTTAGGTTCCTATAGCTTTTTTAACTTATGTATTTTAAAGAGACCAATTGGTAATACTCTACAGTAAATAAACCATTGAAAAGAGTGAAAATAATGAGAATACTAGTTGGTCTTCCAGCATATAATGAGAGTCCATGTATTGGGAAATTACTTGATCGAATAAATGAAATAAGAGAAAAATCTAAACTACCTATTGATGTAATAGTAGTCAATGATGGAAGTACTGATGAAACTGAAAAATACTTAATAGAGTATTCTAATAGCTATGCTCATATAAACTATCTAAATCATAATGTCAACAAGGGGTTAGCTCAGGGAATGAGAACTATTATAGATTATGCTCTACAACAATTAAAAGATGAAGATGTACTCATAGCAATGGATGCAGACAATACCCATAATCCAAATATAATACCTTATATGGTAAATAAATTAAAGAATAATGCTCTAGATATAGTCATTGCATCAAGGTTTCAATATGGTGGAAGAGAAAAAGGATTAGCACTACATAGAAAATTTTTGAGCAAGGGAGCATCATTGTTTGCAAATATATTGTTTGGGATTAAGAATGTTAGGGATTATTCCTGTGGATATAGAGCATATAATATTGGTTTTTTAAGAAAGCTAAAAGAGCACTACAAGGACAAACTTATAGAGGCTAAGGGATTTGATTGCATGATTGAATTAATAGTTAAGGCAGGTAAATTAGGTGGGAAAATAGAAGAACTACCTCTTGTACTTGAATACAATCTAAAAGAATCACCTAGTAAGATGAAGGTGGTTAGAACCATCAACGGTTATCTTAAACTAGGCTTAAAATATCATAGATTAAGGAAGGTACGATAGATGAATCAGCTTGGATTGATAATAATTTCAATACTCTTTGGAGCTACAGGACAAGTTCTCCTAAAGGCTGGAGCTAATAGACTAGATGGCTTAAATTTAAGTCTTTCAAAACTTGTACCAAGCATAATTAGCATTTTAAAAACTCCTGCTATAATTATAGGAATGATTACCTTTGCTATTTCTTCACTATTGTGGATTAAAGTTTTAACAAAAGCAGAATTAAGCTATGCTTATCCAATGGTAAGCTTTTCTTATGTAATTGTAGCAATAGCAGCGGCTATATTTTTCAAGGAAGCAATTACTCTAAACAAAATTATTGGAATTGCAGCAATAGTTATGGGTGTATTTATATTAAATAGGTAGGATAGATATGATAAGGGATAAAAGGAAATGGATCACAATTTTAATTATACTATCAATATTTCTTATGAGAATTCCAGGTATAAACAATGCTCCGCCTGAGGTAGGAGATATGTGGAGACAACCTGATACTGAGTCCATTGCTAGCAATTTTCTAAATCATGAATTCAACATATTAAAACCTCAATTTAACTATGATGGACCATTGCCTAATTACATACAGCTGGAGTTTCAAATAACTACATTTATAATAGCCATATTGTACAAGGTATTTGGACAACATTATTTCTTAGCAAGGTTAGTTCCTATAGTTTTCTTTATGATATCAGTTTACTATCTATATAAAATATCACAGAAAATCTATGGAATAGAGATAGCCTGGATAACTATAATAATCTATGGAATTTTGCCACTAAATTTATTTTACTCAAGAGCCATAATGCCTGAATCAGCAGCCTTGTGCTTCTTTAATGGAGCCTTCTATTATTTTTATATATTTGACAGTCAATCAGAGACTTTTTGTAGTTATTATGAGAGTAGCCGAAGAACCTCAAGTTTATTCTTATCTGCAATTTTTACTGCTTTAGCTATATCTCAAAAAACTCCAACAATCTTTATAGGACTTGCCTTTCTATTTATGTCCATAGAAAAATATGGGCTTTATTTTATAAAACAAGCAAAACTATGGATATTTGCAATAATTTCACTATTTCCTCCTTTCTTATATATACTCTATTCTGGACATATAGCTGAGTTTAAGTTTGTTGAAGGTATAGGTAATAAGCATATACTACCTAAATTTTTATCAGCTATATTTACACCAGAGGCAATAGATTTCTACAAAGCTAATTTAGCTGAAAGTTTTACTATTATCATATTAGTCTTAGGAACTATAGGACTACTAACTGTTATCCTGACCTCCCTATCAGTAATTCCAAGTAAAGACAAAGAATCCCCAATTCTATACTGGTTAATAGCCATGATACTAGAAGTAATATTTATAGTATCAGTAATTAAATTTAAATATTATTTGATATTTTTAACTCCGATTATCTCCATATTAGCTGCAAGAGCCTTATACCTTATTTCATCTAGGCTTAGATATATTGGTAGAGTTATAGTAGTGATTATACTAATTTATACAGCTTATAACTCCTTTATTATGGTTAAGGACCAAATGGTGGTACGTCAGGATATAGTTGATTTTGGAAGAGTAGTAGATGAATATACAAAAGAAGGCGACCTTATAGTAGTGGGACATTTTGACCCAAGTAGATTAAGTATAAGCAATAGACAAGGATGGCGTGCTAATATTGGTCTTTATGATCATATACCTAAGGGAGTAGAGGAGCAGATTCAGTACTATATTGAAAATGGAGCTGATTACTTTATTTTAGATGAAAATGGGATATATAATGACGATGGAAGTATGAAAAAGTATCTGGATGATAATTTTATGATGGAAATAGTCGAGGGAAAGTATAGATTTTACCACCTTGGCACCAAAAAAGGAACTTAGTTAAGAAATATGTAAAGGATTCCTATGGAAATTGTAAAATTGTGCAAATTTATACCAGCTTATAGACTAAATCTAAGCCAAAATAACAAAATGGTCATGCAAAGTCCGAAAATATTCTGTATTTAACATAAATTAATAGCTTCCTTACTTAAATTATTCAATATTATACCCAAAGTAATAATTGTATAAAAATATGTGAAATTTTGTTCTTACTAGTTTTTTAACTTAGTTATAAAGGGTTTTAGAAACTTTTGTTGAATATCCATAATTAGGAATATAATTAAGTATGTGATATATTGGATTAGATTACTTTATTTAGGAGGTAAGATTATGGATGTAATTTCAGCTATAAAGATTAGAAGAAGTATAAGAAAATTTAGTGAGAGATTAGTAGAGGATGAAAAACTTCAAAGTATTCTAGAAGCAGCAAGATTGGCACCATCTGCTAAAAATATGCAGGATTGGAGGTTTATTGTTGTTAGAAACAATGAAACTAGAAAAAAACTTGCAGAGGTAAGCCAAGAGTGGATAAGTTCTGCTCCTATAATTATTGTATGTTGTGGAACTGATCCAACAGGTGTTATGTCATGTGGTCAACCAAGATATACTGTAGATCTAAGCATAGCTACATCCTTTATGATTCTTGAGGCAACTAATCAAGGATTAGGAACTTGTTGGCTAGGTAGATTTGATGAAAAAGCTGTAAAGGAGATACTTGAAATTCCTGAAGAAGTAAGAGTTGTAACTATGTTCCCATTGGGCTACCCAGCTGAAACTCCAGAGCCTAAACCAAGGAAGGCATTAGATGAAATTGTAAGTTATGATAAATACTAATCTTAACCTTATTGCTAAGATTTAAAACTCATAAAAATGGCTGTTTAGCTATTTTTATGAGTTTTTTGTCGTTTACTATTCAATTATCATTAATCTTCTCAAACTAGTTTAATGATGATTAGTAAATAATCAAATATTTTGGAATTTAATAAATAGGAGATCAATTATATTGAGTTAAATATTATTTAAAAGATTTTGTTCAAAGATATTAGTGAGTATAAAAACGAATATAATAATTCATTGGAATTTTTAAAATTATACAAATAAAAAACATAATTTAATATAAGTCACCAAAAATTAATTGATGCATATGTTATAATATATGCAACAAAAGTGTAACAAAAATATTGATAAAAAACAAGATTTGTTATATAATTATAACAGGAGGAGTGTTTATGAGTTATGCATTAGGTATGAGAATAAAAGAATTACGTCAAAGCAAAAAGATTAGTCAGGAGCAAATGGCTGATTTACTAGAAACAAGTAGACAAAGATATTCTCGTTTAGAAAAAGGTCAAGTGGATATTTCTTTTGTAACGATTAAAAAGATAGCAGACTTTTTAGGAGTACCAACATCTGCGATTACGAGTGCAGAAGAAGAAAGAAAGGAACTTGTGACATTATTTAGAGAAAAATCTACTGTAGAAAATATAGTACCTTTAGTTTCTAAAGTTGAAGAGATTTTGAAGGTATTTCATGCACATGAAAAGCTATATTACCAAATGAAAGAGTGTGATAGTATTGAGGATTGATACTACAGAGATTGAAGATAGAGCATTAAAGGTGAGGCAAGAACATAATATACAGACTTATGGCATTAAAGATATTTTTAGTCTCATAGAACAGAGAGGCATTCATTTAATTAGATATCCATTTGGCAAAGATACAGTTTTAGGATTTTCTACTGTCTATGAAGGCAAAGAAGTAATAGTATCAAATTCATCAGAGATATTATCTAGAGAGATATTTACAATAGCACATGAACTTGGGCATATATTGTATGATTTTGAAGATAGTAATCAAGATATAAAAATAGACTTAGATATTGAAAACATAGATGAAAGTATTTCGGAGATCAGAGCATATCATTTTGCCAATTGTTTTTTGATGCCAGAGGAAGAACTAAATAAATTTATAAAATATGAACTTAAGAAAAAAACAAAGTATCTTAATGCTGTTGATATAGTTAGACTACAAATTGAATTTCAAGTTAGTTATGCTGCAATGGTAAAACGACTTTATGATATAAATTTGATAGATTATTACAAAAAGAATGAACTATTTAATGACAGAAACAATACTACTTCCAGATATTTATTTAGGATGATAAATGCTGATGAAAGACTATTAAATGCGGCAGAAGTTATTAGGGTACCATCAAAATATTTAGAATATGTCATTAGCAATTATGAAAATGGTTACATCCCTTATTCAAGTTTACAAAAATCCCTATCACTTCTTGGAATGGATTCAAGTATCTTCAAAAAGAATGATAATAAAGAAGGCGAAGAATTAGATTTAGATGAAATCTTTGAGGAGTTTGAATAATGGATGCATCATTAGATACGGATATTGTAATACATTTATACAAAAGTGGAAAAAGGGATTTATTATTTTCATTTTGCGACAAGCTTTATATGCATGAATATTTACTTGAAAATGAGCTTAGGAGAAAATCATACCAAGTTTATGAGCAGCTTTTAACAGATATTGAAGCTGGAAATATAAATATAATATCTAATTCTAATTTAGTTCAAATGGGTGTCAAAGGACTTTTTGATAGATATAAAGAAGAATATAATTATTTATTTGATACTGGAGAATTATACGCTGTAGCATTAGCAAAGGCTATGGGGATAGTTACCTTTTTGTCTGATGATACAAAAGAATATGGACCTCATGAAACTTTAGTAAAAGGATTAATTGAAGATGTAATGCCTTTTACATTTTATGAGCTATTATTTTTGAAGTATTTAGAAACGGATATGTCTCCAAAAGATTTATTTAGGGAGTTTGAAGAAGTTACTTCAAAGAGTATGGCAGAACATCCAATGAACTTTAAAAATAGGATGTGCATTACTGTTAAAAGGTTTAGCAATAAATTTGGTACTAAAAGAGATAAAAACTGGATTAGTGATTTTTGTACTGATAAAGATATTAATTTTAATAATAAGATGAGAGAATTAAAAGTTTTTTTAATGACAATATAATTATATATTTACTATTGATTCAAGTAAACTTGATAACTTTATACTTTTAAAATATTAATTTGAATTTAAATTATCATTGCTACTTTCTATGACTATAGAGTCAAAAGATAATATATTGTTATAAAATTAAAACAAGGTTGTTGCACTAAATAAATTGGTGCGGCAGCTTTTGTTTTTGCTTTTGATTAAATTTAACAAATTTAAACAAAGATGAAGAAAAATGTTAGAAAATATCCTGTGAATAATGCTACGTTTGCAATACTATGGCACCAAAAAAGGAACTAAATATAAAAAATTTGTAATGGATGCTATGCTTAATAACTTATCTACATTTGCTTATACTAATACTATTAGTATAAAGACAAAGGAGAAAATACTATGCCTGAGCTTCCTGAAATGGAAAACTATAAAAAGTTACTTACCAATAAAATTATTGGGAAGACAATTATAGATATAGAAGTTAACAGAGAAAAATCAATTAATACTTCAAGCACAGATTTTATTCAAGAGTTAAGGGGTAAGCAGATTGTAAAAATAGATCGTCGAGCTAAGCATTTAATTTTTAGATTAAGTTCTGGCAAAAACCTTCTTTTACATTTAATGTTGGGTGGATGGATGTATATAGGAAATGATAATGATAGCCCTAATCGAACTAAACAAGTCATCCTATCATTTCAGGACATAAAGCTATATTTCATAGGCCTGCGATTAGGATATTTGCATATGCTTGATGAAAATGACTTAGTGACGAAACTGTCTGATTTAGGACCTGAGCCACTGGACCCTAGCTTTACTTTTGAAAATTTTCAAGATATATTTCAATCTAGAAGGGGAAAATTAAAAACTACTCTTATAGACCAAAAGATTATCTCTGGTATAGGTAACTGTTATTCAGATGAGATTTGCTTCGAAGCAAAGATTAAGCCCACTATTACAGTAAATTCTCTAGGAAAGGATAGGCTGTTTTCTCTTTATAATTCGATACAAACTGTTTTAAGAAATGCCATATCTCTTGGGGGATATATGGAAGAACCTTTGTACCTAGGAGATCAGCTAACTGGTGGCTACAATAGTCATCTTCTTGTTTATGATAGAGAAGGTAAGGAGTGTAGAAGATGTGGAGGTACTATTGTTAAGATTGAGCTTTCTTTTCGTAAATGCTTCTACTGTCCTGATTGTCAAAAGGTTGATATAGGATTAATATAGGGGAAAATTTCCCCTAAATTTTTTACCTAAATGTAGTATAGTAGTCAGTTGCAAAGTTATTAGTTAGATCAAGTTTTAGTACTACCTTTCTTGGATCAAGATCTGAAGAAGTATTTTTTTCTTCTTTTACATTTGTAAAGTTCTTCATGTCAAATTAAGCCTCCTTAAATTATTTTTACTCATGACTTATTTTGACCATTAAAAATACTTTTAGTCTTAAAATTTTAGAATAGAACATTATTATAGAGAGGAATGGATTAAGTTGAAAGGCATTATAAAGTTTTTATAAAATTTGAAGTAAAAAATAATCATCCTGCATATTTCACAGGATGATTATATAAATTATTTTTTCTTAGCTCTTATCTCTTGCTTAGCAAGCTTTATAGACTCTGCTAATGGTCTTTTTGATGGACAAATATATGAACATGCACCACATTCGATACAATCCATGGCCTTGTATTTCTCCGCTGCTTCAAAATTATCTTTAAGTGCATATTCGGATATATATAATGGTTGTAAATATACAGGACATACTTCTAAGCATTTTCCGCACTTAATACATGGTTCTACCTTTGGTGCTTTCGATTCGGCCTTCGATAAGACTAATATTCCACCGGTACCTTTAATTACTGGAACTTTGGTACTAAATTGACTCATTCCCATCATAGGGCCACCCATTATAATCTTTCCTGGAGCTTCGGTAAATCCACCACATTGGTCAATTAGCTCTTGTATTGGAGTACCAATTTTAACTAGTAGCACCTTAGGTTCTTTGACTATATGACCTGTTACAGTTACTATTCTTTCATATAGAGGCTTTCCTTCTAATATGGCATCTGCAACTGCCTTTGCAGTACTAACGTTATTTACAACGCAGCCAACGTCCATTGGTAAACCACCAGAAGGTACTTCTCTACCAGTTACAGCATTAATAATTCTTTTTTCATCACCTTGAGGATATTTTGTTTTTAAAGTAATTATTTTAATATTATCAGAATCCTTTAAAACTGATTTAAAAGCTTCAATGGTATCCATTTTATTCTTTTCTATTGCAATGATACCTGTTTCTACCTTTAATGCCTTCATTATCGCTTTGGCACCAAAAATTATCTTTTCAAACATTTCAATCATGGTTCTATGGTCTGGAGTTAAAAAAGGTTCGCATTCTGCTCCATTAAGGATAAAGGTATCTATTTTTTTCTCAGGTGGAGGTGAAAGTTTTACGTGAGTTGGGAAGCCTGCTCCACCCATACCAGTAATACCTGATTCTCTAATGATGTCAACTATCTCTTTTGGAGAAAGGTCCTCTAAGCTACCCTTTGGTTTTATAGATTCGTGAAGTTCATTTAGGCCATCTGATTCAATTATTACAAAGTTGGCTTTTATTCCTGAAGGAGTATATTGCATACTTATATCCTTAACAACTCCGGACACGCTGGAATGGACAGGTGCTGATACAAAAGCCTTGGATTCCCCAATTTTTTGCCCTACTTTGACATGATCTCCGACTTTAACGATAGCTTCGCACGGAGAACCAATGTGTTGAAGTAGAGGGATATATACTACTTTAGGGGCGTTGGCTTTTATTATTGGCTTTCTGTTAGTTAATCCTTTATAGCCAGGTGTATGTACCCCGCCCTTAAATGTAAGATTATTTGATAGCATTAATTTCACCTTTCATTTAAATATTTTTATAGCTTAATTGTAACATAAAGTATAGATATAAAAAATATGTCGAATATTGTTATATTATTAATTAGTTACCCAGATTTTTAAATGTTAAAAACGTAGTAGAAAAATTTATGTCTTAAACTTTGAGAAATTGGGGATGGTAGCCTATTTTGCTAAATATAGGATAAGGAATATTTATTGAATGTGAAATACATGGATAATTGATTAATATGTACCATCTATGGTAAAATGTACATATATGTAGATAAAGTTAATATTTTAGCGAGGTAGAAGAGCAAATGGGCATGAGTATATTGCTTGCAGCTTTATATGCAAAAATAAAAGGATATAGAATAAGACCAATTTTAAAAGAGTATTCCTTATATCCTTTAGCAATTGCAGAAATTGCTTATATCATATTACAGGTCAATGTCTTTATAGGTAATTATAGTTATATAAGGTACGCTTCTATATTTAAAACGCTTTACCTATATACTCTTATAGTACCAATATTAGTTCACAAATTGTACAAGCCTGGATTATATGGTTCTTTGTTAACTCTAATTGGTTCTATGTTGAATAATTTTGTAATGAGCCAAAATGGAGGAAAGATGCCTGTATTTGCATCTCTATCTAAAAAAACTGGATACTTTAATGAGATAGCTATAAATACTGTAGACAAGATACATATAGTAGGAAATGAAGCAACAAAATATAAATTTCTTACAGACTTTATCGATGTTGGCTATAGTGTTTTAAGCATCGGTGATGTTCTTATTCATTCATTTGTATTTATCATTGTATATAGCGTAATCAAAGTAGTAAATAAAGCAAAAATCATACTATGAACATCAGGAGGAGAGTAAATTAAATGAATAATTTACAGTTATTTCTAATGAAAAATATATTAGGTTTTGTTTTGCAGAGTTTTGCAATAGTTTTAGGGATTTATACCTTTAATAGGAAAAGGTTAATATTTAAAGAGTATTTACTAACAAGTATCTTTGTAACGATATTAATATATTTTATGAAAATCCTTCCTATTGCTGTTGGTGTGCAAACAATATTAAATATGATATCTATATATTTAATATGTGTATTATTTTTAAAGATGCCAGCCTATAAAACAATACGCTCAACATCGATATGTTTCGTTTTAATTTTATTTTGTGAGATGATTGTTACAGCTATTGTAGTAAAGATAATAGGACCAGAGCAATTTGAAATTATAGTAAAAGACCCTATGCAAAAATACTATATTGGAGTATTAGCAAACACATTATTTGCTATAATAATCACTTCATTTTATTATGTATTAAAAAGAAAGGGTGATAATTATAGAAAGATTGGCTCATAGAATAGCTGATAAAATCTCACTGCAACTAGAACTTGATAAGGATCAAAATGCTGTTATTGCTTATGGATTAATAGGAATTTTGCAGGTCATAACTCTTTTTATCGTTATATCAATTTTTGGACATATATTTGATTTTTTATATGAGGCTTTAATAGTATTCTTTAGCGTTGGTTTTATAAGAAAGTCCACTGGTGGAGCTCATGCAAGTACGATGAATGCTTGCAATATAATTAGCATCATGTCTATTTCATTGTTAGGAGCTTCAGCCCGCTATTTATTCAATTATCATCTTAATTTTTATGCTAACTTGACGATTACTATATTTGTATATGCTATGAGCTTTATGGTTTTTTATTTTCGGGTACCAGTAGATAATCCAAATAAGCCAATTGTTAAGCTGGAAAAAATTAAGAGATTAAGAAGAGAAAGTTTTTTTAAGCTAACGTTATTTTTCTTATTGACAATAGCTTCAATTAAGTTGGCAAGTTATTATGAAGGATTTTATAGCATTGGAGTTAGCATTATCCTAGCAATAATTTGGCAAGTGTTTACCTTGACCAAAACAGGTACTTTGCTTTTGGACAAGCTTGATACTAAGGTAAATTTGATTTTGGGAAAGAGATAACTGATATATTTTATGTAATACTTTTACTTTTTTATACTTTTGTATGTAAAGTAACTTTACATAAATATATGCTTTGGAAGGGGGATATACATAATGAAGAAAAAGAACTTATTTACTCTTATCGCAGCCATAGCTACTGCATTTGCAGCAACTATAGCAACATCAGCTTGCATATACTTCGCTTATCAGCCTGAAGAGCCAGAATGTCTAAGAGATAAGTAGTTAAGCAGAAAAGACTTGTTTACTTAACAAGTCTTTTCAGCATTCACACAGAGAAAGTAGGTGATTAGATTTGCTGAAAAGCATCCCAAGCTTAAATAATGAAAGAAGAGGACAAATTAGAACAGTATTTTTTACTTTAAAGATTCTTGCACTTTTCTTTAGTGCTATGCCAATATTGGAATACTTCTATCAAAAGTATAATATAAGTAATATTTATAGCATTTATTATATTGGTGTAATACTAATAATCTTTACCATGCTAATGTTTTTTCTTATGTTTATCTTTAATAGAAATGAAGAAAATAAGGTTTACCAAGTTCTAGAGATTGTTATTTTTATACTGGTCTTTATTATATCTATATATGTTAGTGGTGCAAATGAAAGCAACAATAAATATATGTTCCTATTTATTATTATTTCATACACCATAGAATACGGCATGACAACGGGACTAATCATTGCTGGTGTAGCAACAGGGGTTATATCCACCATGGATATATTGCTTGGAAACAATGCGAATATTAATATACAATTCCAAAGTGACTTAGCACTTTTTGCTATGTTTTTTCTTGTAGCTTGGACTATAGGATACTATGTGAAGCTCGAACAGTTGCATATAAAAAATTTGATTAATTACGCAAATATAGATGGCTTAACAGGAGCATTTAATCATAGATATTTTTATGATACTATTGAAAATTTGTTTGAAGAAAGTAGAAAAACTAATGATCCACTTTCTTTGTTAATGATAGATCTTGACTATTTTAAAAAGTATAATGATGTTTATGGTCATTCTAAGGGAGACGAATTGTTAAAAAATATAACTAATATTTTAAGAAAAAATCTTAGGGACAATGATATACTATGTCGTTATGGTGGAGATGAGTTTTGCATCATCTTAAAAGGAACTAACAAGAAGCAAGCTTGTAATATTGCTGATAGGCTAAGGAAGGCAGTCTATAATTATGATTATTTGGGTAAAGAAAGTCTAAATAATGAAAAAGTAAGTGTCTCCATTGGTGTTTCTTCATATTGTAGCCAAATGAGAAACTATAAAGAGCTAATTGAAAGAGCAGATATGGCATTGTATAGAGCTAAGTTTTTACGTAGAAATAAGGTAGAAGTATATTCATCAATATTTGATAAGGTAATTGAAATAGATAGTCCTAATACAAATTTATTAGAAGATATAAAGCCTTTAGAAACTCTAATTACAGTAATAAATTCAAGAGACATATATACTTATAAGCATGTGGAAAGGGTATTTAATTATTGTATCATAATGGCTGATCATCTTAAGTTATCCTCTGAAGACAAAAAGATATTGTTATATGCAGCTTATCTTCATGACTTAGGAAAAATCAATACTTCAAAGGAAACCCTTATAACAAGTACTAGACTTACTCAAGATCAATGGGAAGAATTAAAAAAGCATCCTCAGGATAGTGCTGACATCTTAAGTCAAATAAAAGGCTTTGAGAAGGTAGTTCCTATTGTTCTACAACATCATGAGAAATATGATGGTTCTGGTTATCCAAATGGGCTTAAGGGCGAAGAAATAAACTACCTAGCACGTATATTAACTGTAGTTGATTCCTTTGATGCTATGACAAATTTAAGGCCATATCAGAAAACTAAGACATTTGAAGAAGCCTTTGAAGAAATAGAAAGATGTAAGGGTACACATTTTGACCCTATAATTGCAGATAAATTTATGGAAGCATTAAAATCAATTTAATGAAATACTTAAATAGACCTGTTAATAGGAAGGGTCTATTTTTTTATCTTAAGTTTTAAGGTTTGTTTTTCTAGCCTTTATAGACTTGTTTTCTAAAATTAGCTATACTTATTTTATAGACGATCTAATAAAACAAATTGTGACAAGAAATGGGGGGATTGTAATGAGAGTACGCAAGGCTATCATACCGGCTGCAGGTTTGGGTACAAGATTTTTACCTGCCACAAAAGCTCAGCCAAAGGAAATGCTTCCTATAGTTGACAAGCCTACTCTACAATACATAATTGAAGAAGCAGTAAATTCGGGGATAGAAGAGATTTTAATTATTACAGGTCGAAATAAAAAAAGTATAGAGGATCACTTCGACAAGTCTGTCGAATTAGAACTAGAACTAGAAAAAGCAGGCAAATTAGACCTGTTAGAAGAAGTTAGACAAATATCTGATATGGTAAATATTCACTATATAAGACAGAAAGAACCAAAGGGATTAGGACATGCTATCTACTGTGCTAAAAGCTTTATTGGGAATGAACCCTTTGCAGTGTTGTTAGGCGATGATATTGTACATTCCGAAAAACCTTGTTTAAAACAGATGATTGAAATTCATAATGAATATAAGACAACAATATTAGGTGTTCAGGAAGTACCAATTGAAGATGTAAATAAATATGGGATTGTAGATGCTAAATTGATTGATGATAGGGTTTACAAAGTAAAAGGATTAATTGAAAAGCCATCTGTAGATGAAACTCCATCAAATATAGCAATATTGGGCAGATACATAATTAATCCTGCTATATTTGAAATTCTTGAAAATACTAGACCTGGAAAAAATGGTGAAATACAGCTAACTGATGGCTTAAAGGCATTATCACAAAAGGAAGCCATGTATGCTTATAGTTTTGAAGGTCAAAGATATGATGTAGGAGATAAAATAGGATTTTTAAAAGCGACAGTTGAATTTGCACTAAGACGTGGAGATTTAAGGGATGAATTTATGGATTATCTAAAGGAAATCACTAAATAGATATTGATTGTGAGTTGATGCATATTGAATTTTTTGTGGGATTTCGTAAAGGGTGTGATCATTGGCATAGGGGCTGTGGCTCCAGGTGTAAGTGGTGGAACTTTTGCAGTAATGCTTGGCGTATATAATAAATTAACTAATGCTATTGCAAATATTTTTCATAATTTTAAAAGAAAAGTTATAATGATATTTCCATTGGGCTTAGGAATAGTTTTTGGGGTATTAGCTTTTAGTAGAATTATGAAGTATTTGTTCGAATATCATGAAACTGTAGTAAAGTTTTTATTTATAGGACTTATGATAGGGACAATCCCTTCTGTGATTAGGGATGCAAACAAGAAGGGATTTAAGACATTTTATCTTATTCCCTGTCTAATTACCTTCTGTATTACAATTGTGTTTACCATTTTAGAGAACAATGTAATAAATGTAATACCAGAATCTAGACCAGACCTTCTTGCTCTTATTGTCTATGGAGCAATAATTGGATTTGGCACAATAGTACCAGGAGTAAGCTCGTCATTTATACTTATGTATCTAGGTGCATATGAGACTCTACTTGATGGTCTTGTAAGTATGGATTATATGATTATTATTCCTGTAGGCCTTGGATTTGGTCTAAGTATTTTATTGTTTGCTAAGTTTATTAATTCTCTATTTAAAAAAGCATATGGGTTTACCTACTATACTGTATTAGGGTTTGTACTTGGTTCCATAATTGCAATTATACCTTCAGTAGAATTTAGTCTTGATTTAATACTTGGTATAATTTGCTGTGTCCTA
Organism: Firmicutes bacterium FC7; assembly: GCA_022760735.1. GTDB lineage: Bacteria > Bacillota > Clostridia > Tissierellales > Tissierellaceae > UBA3583. Next base: position 306,786 of record JAKELU010000001.1, on the reverse strand, counting down.
GGATGTATACTAACTTATTCTTTGGGACAACAAATGAAATAGAGTATTTTAAGTTAAAGTACCGGCTAATTGAGAAATAGATTAGCTGGTACTTTTTTGTTGCATTTTGTATCATATACTAACCTAATCAAATATAGTAAATAAAAGCATATATTTTTAATGATGATTTAAAACTATCCTACTAGGTATATTAAAAGAAAGGGGGTAATACTCATGACTGCTAAGTATGAATTAAGACCTGAGCAATTAATAAATGCCTGTAATCTTGAGGATTTAGCCTTTGAAACTACTAAGGATATAAAACTACTTGAAGGTATTATAGGCCAAAATCGAGGTATAGAAGCCTTAAGATTTGGTCTTAGGATGAGACAACATGGATATAACATATTCGTCACAGGGGAAAGTGGTACAGGTAGAAGTAGCTTTACCTATTCACTTGCTGAAGAATATGCAAAAGAAAGAGAAGTTCCAAATGATTGGATTTATGTATATAATTTTAAAAATAAAGATGTACCAAGGGCATTAAGTTTAAGTCCTGGAACTGGTAGGATCTTTAAGAACGAAATAGATTTGATGATTGAGAACTTTAGAAAATATATACCTGAGGTTTTTGAAAGCAAGGAATATGAATCTAAGAAAAACGACATATATCGATTATCACTTCAAAAGAAGAATAAGATTCTAAAAAGGATGAATGAGAAATCAGCTAAACTAGGATTTGCATATATTACATCTGAAGAAGGATTAGTTTCTGTTCCTTTAGTAGATAGTAGACCTATGAGTGAAGAAGAATATCAAAATCTATCCATTGAAGAAAAAGAAGAGCTTATGCTTAAATACGATGAGCTTCAACAAGCTACCTATGAGGAGTTCAATGATATTAGGGAGCTTGAACAGGAAATTATAAAGAATGTTAACCAATTGGATAAAAGTGTAATATCTGAATTAGTTAACTTTGAAATTCAAAAGCTAATGGATAAATATGCAGACAACGATGCTGTAATTGAGTATCTTCAGGATTTAAAAGAAGATGTAATGGCAAATATCAACAAGTTCAAAAATCCAGGGGATGTTATAGATATTAAAGAAAAATTTTTCGTTAGATATAAGGTGAACTTGTTTGTAGACAATAGCCATCTAGACCATGCCCCTATTATAAAGGAATCAAACCCTATATATAATAATTTGGTTGGAGATATTGAATATGATAGCTATATGGGTGTTTTAACCACTGATTTTACAAAGATTAAACCTGGTTCACTTCATTTGGCTAATGGTGGATATTTAATATTTCAGATAAAGGAAATTTTAAGCGACCCTGTATCATGGGAAATGATAAAGAGGGCTTTAAAGACCAATGAAATAAATATAGAAAGCTTCAACAAATTAATGGGTTTGGCAGTTACCTCAAGTTTAAAGCCAGAGCCTATACCATTGGATATTAAGATAATCATCGTAGGAGATGAACTTACCTATGGCTTGTTATATCAATATGATGAGGATTTTAGAAAGCTATTTAAAGTAATGTGCGCCTTTGATAATGAAATGGTAAGGGATAAGAAGAATGTTCAATTGATGGCACAATTTATAGCAAGTCACTGTGAACAAAATAATCTAAGACATTTTCATAGTTCAGCTGTTGGAAAGGTAGTTGAATTTAGTTCAAGGATGGTAGAGCATCAGGATAAATTAAGTACTAGGTTCAATAAAATTGTGGAAATACTTTATGAAGCTGATTTTTGGGCCCAGGAGGATAATGCAAATATTGTTACAGCTAAACATGTGCAAATGGCCATAGATAAAAAGATATATAGGTCAAATAGGTACGAAGAAAAATTATATGATATGTTTTTAGAAGATAGTATTTTATTAGATGTTCATGGAGAAAAGGTTGGTCAGATAAATGGCCTTGCAGTGCTAGGCACTGGTGAGTATAGCTTTGGCAAGCCAAGTAGAATAACTGCATCTGTATATTGTGGCAATGATAAGGTCATAAACATAGAAAGGGAATCAAAACAAAGTGGAAATATTCATGATAAAGGTGTACTGATTTTAAGTGGATATTTAGGGGAAAAATATGCAATGAAACGACCATTAGGGCTTACTATTGGAATAGGATTTGAACAGAGCTATTCCATTATAGATGGGGATAGTGCTTCTAGTGCTGAATTATATGCTATACTTTCTTCTATGGCTGATGTACCAATAAAGCAGTATATAGCTGTAACTGGTTCAGTAAATCAAAAAGGTGAAATTCAACCAATTGGAGGAGTAAATGAAAAAATTGAAGGCTTTTATGAAATATGTAAGCTGAAAGGCTTAAATGGCAAACAAGGAGTAATAATCCCTAAACAAAACATTAAAAACCTCATGCTAAAAGAAGAAGTAATAGACGCTGTAAAGAATGGGAAATTTCATATATATGCAATAGAACACGTAGAAGAAGGAATTGAAATTTTAATGGGGCTAAAGGCTGGTAAGTTGAATGAATTTGGCGAATATGAAGAAGGGAGCTTAAATCATAGGATTATGGAAAGATTGAATAGCATGGAGTACAGACTTCAAAAGGCCTGATGTTTTTCAGGCCTGTTTTTTCCTTTGTGGAAGTCTACGTGGGACGAAGGGACAAGGTTCCTGTCCCTTTTGTCCCTAAAGATTTCTCGAAACTTTAATAGTTGTGCCCTTATTTGGACTGCTTTCTACTTCTGCCTTGTCAACCTGAAAACCTACGATATTTAGTCCTGAATCTGTGTATGTATTTCCTGCTAGGGCACTGTAGTACTCTTCGTATACTTCTTTTAAAGGCTGATTGAGGATCCTCTTTACTTCTTTTAGAGTCTTTTCATCCATTCCAGAGCCATTGTCCTTAACTGTAATTTCAAACTTCTCTGAATTCCTGTTGATGGATACGCTTATATCTGTTGCACCTGCGTCTAAGGAATTGCATATTAGCTCGCTTACAATACTTACTATTCTCCGTTTGCTGGAATTCATTTTAATCTCCTCCTATTTTTCTTTTTTAAATCCATGGTGTAGCGCAATAAATATTGTAGCTACAAGACCTGCTGCAAAGCCGTTATTATATAAGTTCATGCCTCCATGAAGGGGACCTGTATAGGATACGATGGATAAATGAGTAATTCCTGCTAATATACCTACTATAGGACCAAATTTTCCGGCAATAGGTGCAAGGCCTGTTGAAAACAGTGCTGCAAGCATTGGTCCAGGTGCAGTTGCTTCGTGTACAGAAAATACAGTTCCCAAATATACACCTAGCATTATTGGTGCAATGGTTAAAGGGTTCTTACCAAAGGCACCAAAGCCTATAATAGTTAAAATGCCTCCAAGTGTTGGCCCATTATAATGTCCACCAACTAGTTCTATATATAAAATACTTACAAGTCCTACTAAGCCCATATTTATAAGGGTATTTCCAAATCCAGCAATAGGAATATAATCAGTAATTAAAACCCCTGGATATTTAAAGATTTCCTTAAAATCCCTCAAAGATTGATCGTTTATTAAAAATCCTACAATTATCATGCTTATAGCCATAGGTATTATAATTAGCCTAACGATGCTATCAAATTCTGTTCCCCACATTGAAACTGCTTCGCTTGTAAGATTATACCCTCTTAATATACTATACAAAAATAATCCTACAAATCCAACTGCAAATCCAACGTTATATAAGTCATATCCCTCATGCGCTTTTAAAAGATGAGTAGCAAGTGGAGGTATAAGTATCCCCGCAATTATTCCAATTAATATCCCTCCTGGTAAGCCTAAGTTACTTGCAAAGGTATAGTTTGTTACAAAAGGTGCAAGGGCAGTACCAAATAGGGCAGGATATATGAATGTCTTAAACTTCTGTTTCCTTATTCTACTGTAGATAAATACTCCAAAAATTATTGGAAGAATAGACCATATATTTTTACCTAAAAGACCGAAACCAGCCATAATAAATATTGTTGCAATAGATGGGCCTGTCATTGGTACCTTGTTTATCTTAATAAGAATAAAGCCTATAAGCCCTACTAAAGCTCCATTTACTAATGCTGGTCCAACTCCTCCTACAACCATGTAATCTGTAATTAAAACTGATGTTGAAGTAAGTATATTATAAAGGCCTTGGAATAATTCGTCTATTGGCTGTAAATATGTGCCTATAAACAATAAATATAATAAGTAGATAAAAACAATTATTTCAGGTATTCTCTTCTTCATTAATACTCTCCTTTAAAGTTTGTTATTTTTTTAATAAGTACTCAAATATTTTACCTTATAATTATATATTTGCAATCCTTTTTCATATAATTCAGCAAGAGAATTTTTTAAAGGAAGGATGATTTTATGAATAGAATTGTAGGAGTAAATTCAAATTCATTCCATGGCTATGAAATAGAGAATGCTATCAAAGGAATTAGTAATGTCGGATTTAGATACATTGAGTTAACCGCTACAAAGGGCTGGACAGAGCATGTCTTTCCAAATATGAGCTTTCAAAGGCTTCATAGTATCAAGGATGAATTAAAGAGATATAACCTTATTCCATTTTCAATGAGTGGTCACTGTAATCTAATGGACAGAGAACGGATAGAAGACTTTATCTTAAATATTAAATTAGCACATTTCTTTGGCTGCAAATACATCATATCTTCCATAGGAGAAGCTCATTTAGAGGATAGGGCAGAGGCTAGTGATGAGGTTGTTGCTGAACATATAAAGGAATTGATACCTTATTTAGAAGAATATGACCTTATATTAGGATTAGAAAACCATGGTAAACATGCTACAGGAAGGCATATGAAGAAAATAGTTGATTTAATAGATTCAGAGAGAGTAGTTATTAACTATGATACAGCTAATGCAATTTTTTATGGAAATGTAAATTTGGAGGAAGACTTGGATTCCTGCATAGATAAGATTGGCCATATACATTTAAAGGATAAAGCTGGAGCTTATAATGAATGGAATTTCCCTGCCATAGGAAAGGGATACATAGATTTTAAGATGATTTTTGACAAGTTAGAAAAGGCAAAGAACAACTGTCCTATTAGTATAGAGATAGAATTTACCTCCAAGGGACCAGAAAACATAGAGGAAATAAACCAGGCTGTTAGAGATTCCTATGAGTACCTTATAGAATTAGGTCTGGAGGGATTTTAATGATCAAAATAGGGATTGTTGGACTAGGTGGAATGGGTACTGTTCATTTTAAAAATTATCAGCATATTGATAAGTGTAAAGTTGTAGGGGCTGTATGTAATTCTGAAAGCAGTAGGCAAAAGGCAGTTGAATATGGTTTAAGACCATATAGAAGTGTTATGGAGATGATCGAGAATGAAGAAATCCATGTAGTTGATGTCTGTACTCCTACCTATCTTCATAAAAAACACGTTATAGAAGCTCTAAATTTAGGAAAACACGTTATTGTAGAAAAGCCAATCGCCTTAAATACTAAAGATGCCATAGATATGTATGATTTAGCTGAAGCAAAGAATTTACGACTCTTTGTTGGACATGTAGTTCAGTTTACAAAGGAAACTGAAATACTTAAAAGTGCCATAAAAGGCGGAAAGTATGGTAAGCCCCTAGATGGTTATTTTAAAAGGTTGGCTAGTAAGCCAAAGTGGGTTAAGGATGGGTGGCTATTTGATAAGGAGAAAAGTGGTCTTCTACCCTTTGACCTACATGTGCACGATCTGGAACTAATCCTTAGTATCTTTGGAGAGCCTTTTAAGTTTAACTTTACTAGCTGTGGTAGACCTGATGCTAGTTACAAGGAAGCATATAGAATCAATTATGCCTTTGATGGCTTGAACGTAACAGTAGAAGCAGCCTGGTATAATGCTAGTTACCCATTTACTGCAGCCTGGCGTGTATATTTTGAAAGGGCAGTTTTAGAGTATGATGGTAAAAACGTAATTCTATATGAGCCCGATAAGGAGCCATATTACTATGACCTAGAGGAAGAGTTTACAGTAGAAACAGGAATAAACTTACCTCCTACAGGAATGTTCTACAGGGAGTTGTCTCATTTTATTCAATGCATAGAAAATAATCTTCCATCAGAAATTGTAAATAAGGCTCAGGTGATAAAGGGTGTTGAGATCATGGAGGAGCTAATAAAAAATGAATAAATATTATAAATGCGTAATAGATTTTAACAAGGTTAAATATTTTTAGGAGGGAATTTTATGAAGAAGTTTATTGCTTTGTTGTTAACTTTAGCAATGTTGATATCCATGACTGGCTGTGGTAGTTCAGCTCCTACAGGTGGAGGGGGAGGAGATGGTAAGTATAAAATAGGTATACTTGCACCTGCAGTAACTCATGGATGGGTAGCAGCAGTTGCTTACCATGCTGAAGCAAGAGCAAAAGAACTATCTGATGAAATAGAATACAATATACAAACTAGTAGCAATGCAGAGGAAATGACAGCGCAGCTTGATGACTTAATGACTTGGGGAGCAGATGCAATAGTTGCATTCCCTCAATGGACCGGTATGGAAGTTCCAATGAAGAAGGCATTAGATGCAGGTATTAAAATAGTAAACTTTGACATAGTAATTGACTTGGATGGAGTATATAGAGTATCAGGAGATAATGAGGACATGGGAATACAAGGAGCTCACTATATAGTTGATAAGGTAGGAAAGGATGCAACTGTTGTAATGCTTGAAGTCCCTTCCTCAGGCTCCGTATCTGAACTTAGAAAGAAAGGATTTTTAGATACAGTAGCTGAAATTGCACCTGATTTAAAAATACTTACTTATGCAACACAATTCACACGTGAAGATGGATTAAAGGACTTTGCAGATATACTTACAAGCAATCCTCATATAGATGCTGTGTACTCAATGGATGATGAGACTTCAATAGGTGTACTACAGGCAATAAGGGAAGCGGGAAGAACTGATATCAAGGTTGTAACAGGTGGAGGAGGAATGCAGGAATACTTCAAGATGATGCCAGAGAACGAAGATATCTGGATTCAGTCAGCTCTTTACAGTCCTGCCATGGTTAAAGATGCTATAGATATAGCTCTTAAGGTATTAAAAGGCGAGGATGTTCCAATGGAAACAATTATTCCAACTACAATTGTTGATAGAACCAACTACAAGGATTTCTTAGATGAAGGTTCACCTTATTAATTCTTAATATGTCTAAGGGGTTATGGTTTTCCATAACCTCTATTCTACCTATATAGAATGGGTGTGATTTTGTGATTGAGATGAAAAATATAAAAAAGTCCTTTGGTAGCAATGTAGTATTAAAAAATGTATCCATTACCATAAACGATGGTGAGATTTGTGCGTTAATTGGGGAGAATGGTGCAGGTAAATCTACACTTATGAACATATTAGGCGGAGTAGTAAAAATGGACTCAGGAGAGATTTACATTAATGGAAAAAAGGTTGAATTTAACAATCCTTCTGATTCTTTAAATTCAGGAATTGCCTTTATTCATCAGGAGTTAAACTTAATAAATGATCTACCTATTTATGAGAATATGTTTCTTGGAAGGGAAATTAGAAATAAAAGAGGCAGACTTGACCTAGAGAAGATGATAGAAGAGACGAAAAATGTCTTTAAAGAGATAAATGTGGATCTTAATCCAAAGACCATGGTTCGAGATTTAGATGCATCATATAAACAAATTGTAGAAATATGTAGGGCTATTATGATGAATGCATCAGTAATCATCATGGATGAGCCAACAACCTCCCTTACTGAGCCAGAAATCAAGAGAGTATTTAAAATGATGAGAACTCTAAGGGATCGAGGAGTCGGAATTATATTTATTTCCCATAAGCTAAATGAAGTTATGGAAATCTGTGAAAGATATATGGTTCTTAGAGATGGTAAGCTAGTAGCAGAGGGTATGGTCAAATTTATTACCCCTGATGATTTGGCTCGCTATATGGTTGGCTACGATGTTTTTACAGATAGATTCTTAAGGAGGCACGAGCTTGGAGAAGAGGTTTTAAGAGTAGAAAAGCTAACCCATGCTCATGCCTTCAGGGACATAAGTTTTTCTGTAAGAAAGGGTGAAATATTAGGCGTAACGGGACTTCTAGGCGATGGTAGAAGCGAGTTGTTTCAAGCTATTTTTGGTGCAGAGGACATTCAGTCTGGCAAGATTTTCTTAGAAGGTAAGGAGATTAAAATTCATAGTACAGAACAAGCATTACAAAAAGGAATAGGATATTTACCTAAGAATAGAAAAGAAAATGGAATTTTAAAAGACATGAATATAATAGAAAATGCTTCAATAGTTACTTGGCCTATGTTTTCTAAAAGAGGAGTCATAGATAGTTCTAAACATAAGGATATTTTTCAAAAACAAGTTAAGTCCTTGAGAATTAAATTAAATAAAATTACTGACAACATAAATAACTTATCAGGTGGAAATCAGCAGAAGGTAGTCCTTGCAAAATGGCTTTCTGCAAATCCTAAAGTTCTTATTCTAGACAACCCTACACAAGGTGTAGATGTGGGGGCTAAAGAGGATATTTACGATATAATTTCAGAGCTTGCCAAGAAGAATATGGCTATTATTGTGCTATCAAGTGAGGCTCAGGAAATTATACGTATTTGCGATAGGGCACTTATCATGTTTCACGGCGTCTTACAGGGAGAAGTTAGTGGAACAACCATGAATGAACATGACATTATGAGACTGGCTACTGGGGGAGAATTAAGCGCTGTACAAAGGGGGGAGCAATAAATGAAATGGTTTAAGGAGAAGTGGAACGATGAACCTGTATTTAGCATAGCTATAGCCTTCCTTATTATGGTCATTTTACAGACCATAGTACTAGGCTTTGATTATGACTCCTTTGGAAGCTGGTTTACTTCATGGATCAATAACTGGATAAATATATTAAGAAACAATGCAGGTGTAGGAATTATGGCACTAGGCATGACCTTTGTAATCATATCAGGTGGTATTGACTTGGCTGTAGGTTCTACCTTAGTAGCAACAGGCGCTGTAATCATGATGCTTATAGATACAGGACCAAAGGGGATCCTTGGTGGTATAGGGCTTACAGGAGTTCCAGCCTATGTAATTACAATAATACTTGCTATAATTCTTGGATATTTACTTGGTACTGGGATAGGATTATTGATAACAAAAGGAAAGATACCTCCTTTTATAGCTACCTTAGGTGCTATGAAGATATTTAGAAGTGTAACCCAGCACTTTATGCAAGGATATAACCCAACAGTTCCTACTTCTTTTTTGCAAATTTCAAGCTTTAGAATAGGTACTTTAATGCCTATGCCAATAATATACTGGCTAATTATAGCTGCAATCCTGTATTATGTATCTAATAGAACTATTTTTGGGCGCCAAGTCATAGCTGTAGGTTCCAATGAAAAAGCAGCAAGGCTTTCAGGAGTTAATGTTGAACGAGTAAAAAGAAGGGTATATTCGCTAATGGGAGTTCTAGTAGCCATAGCAGCAATTATTCAAGTTTCAAGAATTGGCTCTATGGACTTTGCAAACGCAGGAAGCGGAAATGAAATGGACGCCATAGCTGCAGCTGTAGTAGGTGGAACCAGCATGAGCGGTGGAAGAGGTACAATAATTGGGACTGTGTTTGGAATGCTTATTATTGCTGTAATGAACAACCTACTTAATCTTTTTGGAGTACCACCATTTTTAAGGGAAGCCTTTAAAGGATTTATAGTAGTATGTGCCGTACTTCTTCAGAAGAAGGAAAAGTCTTAATAAAAGGAGGATAAACATGTTAAGAATTGGGATTATTGGATGCGGAAAAATTGCTCAGGTAAGACACATTCCTGAATATTTGGATAATGATAAGTGTGAAATTATAGGTTACTATGACAGAACATATAGCAGAGCAGAAAATTTGGCAAAGATCAACGGAGGAAAGGCATATGAAACCTATGATGAACTAATAAATGAACCAAATATAGATGCCGTAAGTGTTTGTGTATCAAATCATCTACATGCTGAAATAACCATAGCTGCGCTTAGGGCAGGAAAGCATGTCCTATGTGAGAAGCCTATGGCAACAACTTTAAAGGACTGTGAAGATATGGTTCGTGCAGCAAATGAAAGTGGGAAGAAACTATTAATTGGGCACAACCAGCTGCTGACACCGGCACATAAAAAGGCTAAGGAGTTAATTGATAGCGGACTTATAGGCGATATCTTAACATTTAAGACTACTTTTGGGCATAGTGGACCAGAGACTTGGAGTATAAACCCAGGCCCTAACACCTGGTTCTTTGATAAGAATGCAGCAGCAATGGGAGCTATGGCAGATTTGGGAGTTCATAAAACATATCTAATCCAATATTTGATTGGGCATAAAATAGTGGAGACTACAGCTAAGCTTTCTACATTGGATAAGAGGGATGCAGATGGAAATTTAATAGAAGTAGATGATAACGCCTTTTGCATTTACAAAATGGATAACGGAATTATGGGTAATATGACAGCCAGCTGGACATATTATGGCCCGGAGGACAATAGCACTATCCTCTATGGTACAAAGGGGATCATGAGAATCTATGATGACCCTAATTATTCAATAAAGGTAATGCTAAATAACGGACAGAAAATATTATACGAAATAGAATCCATTCAGACTAATGACAATCAAACAAAATCAGGGGTAATAGACCTATTTGTAGAGGCAATTATGGAGGATAAGGAAACAGAGCTTTCTTGCCATAATGCACTAAGTTCAATGAAGGTAATATTTGCAAGTATCGAATCTTCAAATACTGGAAGGACCGTTAAAATAGCTCAGGATTAGGAGGGGTATCATGAAGCTTGGTTTTGTCAGTGCCATATTAGCAGATTATAGCTTTGAAAGAGTAATAGATACGGCTAGGGACCTTGGATATAATTGTGTCGAAATGGCTTGTTGGCCTAAAGGTGATGCAGAACGAAGATATGCAGGAGTAAGCCATATAGATGTGGCAAATTTGACCATAGATACAGCAGATTATATAAAAAATTATTGCAGTAAAAGAAAAGTGGAAATATCATCCCTTGCATTCTATCCAAACACTATAGGCAATAATATTGAAATGAGAAAAGCAAATGTAGCTCATCTATATAAGGTAATAGATGCAAGTCATTTGCTAGGTATAAATATGGTGACTACCTTTGTTGGAAGAAATCAATATAAGAGTGTAGAGGAAAATATTGAACTATTTAAAGAAGTGTGGCCAGACATTATAGACTACGCAGAAGAGAAAGGAGTTAAAATAGCCATAGAAAACTGTCCTATGCTATTTGATAACAATCAGTGGCCTGGAGGCCAGAATCTTTTCACATCTCCAGATATTTGGAGAAGGATATTTGAAATAGCTCCTAATAAAAACTTTGGAATAAACTTTGATCCAAGCCATTTTATATGGCAGATGATGGACTATGTAGCCCCAATTTATGAATTTAAGGATAGAATTTTCCATGTTCATTTTAAGGATATAAAGGTTCATAAGGATAAACTTAAGAATGTTGGAATAATGGCTTATCCATTGGAATACATGAGTCCAAAGCTACCTGGGTTGGGAGATGTAAATTGGGGAGCATTTGTTTCTGCACTAAACGATATAGGATTTAATGGATATGCCTGTGTAGAGGTAGAGGATAGAGCCTTTGAGGATAGTGAGGAAAGGATATTAGATAGTTTAAGACTATCAAAGAAATACCTTGAGCAATTTGTAATATAGGAGCAGATTTTTCTGCTCCTATATGGCTTGGACCGGAGGTTTAAAAATGAAGGGAAAAACGGTAATTAAAAATGTAAAAGTGGTACTTCCTGATAAAGTCTTAGAAAACTACTGTGTAATTATAGAAGATGGTAAGATAGTAGATATCATGCCTTTTATGGATATAGATAATTCTAGAAGTATTGATTCTTTGGTATCTATTGGGGACTATGAAGTTATAGATGGAAATCATAATTACTTAAGCCCCGGTTTTATAGATATTCATACCCATGGAAACTCTGGCTTTGATATAGTCGATGGATACTATCATGCTCTAGATATGATAGCAGAATACAATATAAAAAATGGAGTCACATCTTTTCTTGGAACGGTCATTACTTCATCATTGGATGATACCAAAAGAGCTATAAAAAATGTTAAAGAATATATTAATAAAAGAAAGAACACCAACCTCATTGGAGTCCACCTAGAAGGACCTTTTTTTAATCCAACAAAAAAGGGTGCCCAAAATGAGAAGTATATAATAAATCCAGATTTGAAAGTTATAAGTGAACTATTAGAAGTATCAGAGGGAAGTGTAAAAATGGTATCAATTGCTCCAGAATTAGAAGGGGCATTAGATGTAATAGAGTATTTAAGAAATGAGGGAATAAGAGTTACCTTAGCTCATACAGATGCAAAGTATGACCAGGTGATAAGGGCCATAGATAAGGGAATTACAATAGCAACTCATCTCTTTAACGGTATGAGCTCCTTTAATCATAGGGAACCAGGGCCAGTGGGTGCATCTTTAGTTGATGACAGAGTATATTGCGAGATCATAGCAGATGGAGTTCATCTCCATGATGCTACAATTTTATTAACCATTAAAGTTAAGGGTTATGATAAGGTCATATTGGTATCAGATTCCATGAGAGCAGCAGGACTTAATGATGGAGAATATGAATTTGGAGGACAAAAGGTATATGTGAAAGATGGGATAGCAAGGCTTAGTTCAGGTAATCTTGCAGGCTCTACTACAGATTTAAGAAAGTCAGTATATTATATGGTTAAAAAATTAAATACGTCCTTATATGAGGCAGTTAAGATGGCAACTATAAATCCAGCTAAAGCTTTAGACATAAATGATAGAAAGGGAAGTATTGAAATAGGCAAAGATGCAGATTTGATTATTTTTGATGATAGTTTGAACATAAGGTTAGTTATGTTGATGGGTAGAAAAGTCGAAAATATGGGTCTAATTTAAGGATTAAAGTATGTAATTAATTGGTATACTTATTATAAGTATTTAGTGTACTTGTGTCTTTGTGGCCTTAATTAAATGGAGGTGGGCTTAAATGTTTGTTATGAATCACATGCTTGAAAAGGATAAGTTGATTTTAGCAGGTCTTGAAGAAAGCTTAGAAAGTGCGTTGAAAAAAATGGCGACAAATAATTTCCTTGCTCTTCCAGTAGTCAACAATAATGAAGAGCTAAAGGGAACCATTATGAAGGAGACCATATATAGGGGATATGTAGAAGAGAATTATAAGAGCTTTCTCGAATATATATCAAGTAAGAAGGTAAAGGACCTATATACTGAAAAAATTCAAATTATATACGATAATGATGAAATTGAGAAGGCATCATACTTGTTGAGTCAAATGAAGATTCCTTATCTTTCGGTTATAAATTCACAAAATGAATTTGTTGGTATATTGACACACTCTTCCATATTTAATGCCTTTTCTAAGATAATGGGATTGGGTAGAGGACTTAAAGTAGTGGTAGACATGCTAGATGTACCAGGTCAATTAGCCAAATTTACTGAATTGCTAAAGGAAGAGAATGTAAATATTATAAATATTGCTATTATAGGTACTACAGAGGATGGGTATTTAAGAAATTTAATTAAGGTAGAAACTGATAATTTAGACGATCTAATAGTTAAAATTAAAAATAAAGGATTTAGAGTATTCTAATAAAAAAGATAAGGATTCCAAAAAAGTGGAGTCCTTATCTTATGCTATTCTTCATTTAGAATTTCTATTACATAGGTAGGCAATGCAAAGGCACCCTTATGAATTTCTGAATTATAATACTTAGTTTTTAACCCTAGGCTTTCCCATTTTTCTTTTTTATGATCCTTTATGGGATCAAGTGATTTACTTGCAAAACCAAATAACCAATGGCCTGAAGCATAGGTAGGCATATGATATTGATATACCTTACAAATTTCGAATATATCCTTCAATTTCTTATGGGCTCTTTTCATCTCTTTAGCATCTTTGTCGTAATATGGGCTTTCATGTTGATTAATTAGAATTCCACTTTCACTAAGTGCTTTATAGCAATTTTTGTAGAAATCTAGCGTAAATAGTCCTTCGCCTGGGCCAATAGGGTCTGTCGAATCAACGATTATTAAGTCGTAAGCATTTTCTTTATCCTTTACAAATTTAACCCCATCTTCAAAGAACATACTTACTCTTTCATCATCAAGCTTTGATGAGGTTAGTGGTAGATACTTTTGGCAAAGTCTTACGACTCTTTCATCTATTTCTACAAGATGAATGGATTCTATAGAACTATATCTAGTAAGCTCTCTTACTGTTCCACCATCTCCACCACCTATTACAAGCACCTTTTTAATATCTGGATTTACTGCCATTGGCACGTGAACTATCATGTCGTGATATATGAATTCATCCTTTTCATTAACCATCATATATCCATCTAGAGTAAAGAAGGTGCCGTAGTCATGAGACTTGAAAAAGTCTATTCTTTGAAAAGGAGTTTGTTCTGTATAGAAATGCTCCTTTACCTTAATTAAAAATCTGGTATTTTCAGTATAAAATTCCTCATACCATAAATTCATTTAATCACTCCTGCTTTAATTTATATTTTTACCATAGTATATTTCATACATTTCTTTTTTTAACTTGTTTAAAATATTTTCCCTTTGTTCTTTTGTTAAATCTTCTTCTTTCATTTCAAAGAGATAGTTATCTAATTTTAGTTCCTTTAGTATCATTTTTGTGTGAAAGATATTTTCTTGATAAACATTAACATCTATACTATTATAAAGTTCTAAATTTTTCTTTGATATAAAGTCTTGTATGGTATTTATTTTATGGTCAATAAAGTATTTTTCTCCATCAATATCCCTTGTGAATCCTCGAACTCTGTAGTCACATATTATAATATCTGAATCAAAGCTTTCAATTAAGAAATCAAGTGCTTTTAGTGGCGATATTTGGCCACAAGTGGATACATCAATATCAACTCTAAAGGTCATTATTCCTTTATTTGGATGATATTCAGGGTAAGTGTGAACAGATATATGACTTTTGTCAAGATGACCTAAGACATTCCTAGGAGTTGCAGCAAAATCCCCTCTATTGCATGTAGGATCAACACAGATCTCTGGTAATGGTTCTTCTGTTATTAGGAAATTTACGCTAGCTCCTTGAGGTTCATAATCCTGCTTTGCTATATTTAATAAATTTGCACCTATAATTTCAGTAACCTTTCTTAGGATTTCAGTAAGTCTTGAAGAATTATATTGCTCGTCAATATATTCTATATACTTTTGCTTATCCTCTTCGGTAACTGCGTAACAAACATCATAAATGTTAAAGCTAAGTGTCTTAGTTAGGTTATTAAACCCATAAAGTTTCAATTTGCTCATCTCTCATTCCTTTCTTAACCAATAGTATTTATTAGGTATTATTATACTATACTTTAAGTATTGATGAAACCAATTTAGGATATAGATAATTCACCCATTTAATTAGTATATACATTAATATTCATTTTTTTTACTTAAGTAGAATAAATAATACTAGAAAATAATTCTTACATAAATTTATTCTTTCATACTAACCTCTTTATTTTTTAAAAATTTATGATATTATAAAGTATTATGAAGAAAAAGTGCATAACTGAGTAACTTTAATTGCTTTATGTAGAGTAGATATTCTACTCTTTTTTCTATTTAAATTAATTCTAGGGAGATTGTTGATTATTGCATTAAATTAAAAGTGAAGGGACTTGTTATAGATGGATAATAAAATAAGTATAAACAGATTATTTTCTAGGCGGAATCTGATTAACCTAATAATACCACTGATTTTTGAGCAGTTTTTAGCTGTAGCAGTAGGCCTGGCTGATTCAATAATGGTAGCCAGCGTAGGAGAAAGTGCAGTATCAGCAGTTTCTCTAGTAGATTCTATAAATATTCTACTCATAAATGTGTTTGCTGCTCTGGCTACAGGTGGTGCTGTAGTTGCTGGTCAATATTTAGGTGAGAATAGGGATGATAAGGCTATAAAAGCTGGGGAGCAATTAATCGTATTTGTTTCATTTATTTCTCTTGCTATAATGGCCATTATTTATTTAGGTAGGGACTTTATTCTAAATGTTGTCTTTGGGGCCATAGAGCAGGATGTAGAAAATTATGCTCGTACCTATATGATGATAGTATTTGCAAGTATTCCATTTATTGCTTTATATAATAGTGGAGCGGCTTTATTTAGAGCAATGGGAAATTCAAAGATAACTTTGAAGGTATCACTTATTATGAATGGTATTAATGTGGTTGGAAATGCAATCTTGATCTACGGTTTTAAGATGGGTGTTGAGGGTGTTGCGATTCCGACTTTAATATCTAGATTAGTTGCTGCATTTATAATCATAATTTTATTAAGAAATCCTGAATTAAAAATTCATATAGATAACTACTCAAATTATAGATATAATAGTTCAATGGTAAGTAAGATACTAAAAATCGGTATCCCAAATGGAGTAGAAAACAGCATGTTTCAAATGGGAAAGATAATGGTATTGAGTGTTGTTTCTACCTTTGGTACAGCGGCAATCACTGCTAATGCTGTTAGTAGTTCTATAACACAGTTTCAATTTCTTCCAGGAACAGCCATTGGCTTGGGTATGGTTACCGTAGTAAGTCATTGTGTTGGAGCAAGGGACTATAAGCAGGCTAGATACTATACCAAGTTGCTTCTTAAATATACCTATATAGCAGAAGTTGTGATTAATATTATCATATTTATAGCTATGCCGTTTATATTAAGAGCTTATAATTTGTCAGCTGAAACAGCAGCAATGGCAAGGAAGATTATCTTATTCTATGGCATAAATGTATGTATAGTATGGCCTTTAGCATTTGCACTGCCAAATACCTTGAGGGCTTCAAATGATGTAAAATATGCAATGACTGTAAGCATTTTGTCAATGTGGTTTGTAAGGGTTGGGTTTGGAATTATACTTGCTAAGCATATGGGTGTTGGTATGTTTGGAGTATGGGTTTCAATGATCTGCGATTGGTATGTAAGAATGATTTTCTTCGTTAAAAGGTATAGGGGAGATAAATGGGAGAATAAAAGATAAGACGCTATTTTACATAGCGTCTTTAATTAATTCTTCTGCAAATTTCTTATCAGTTCCTAGGATGTGTTCTTCAATCCAGTCAATAATAAAATTCAATATTGATAATAAGTACTCATCTTGATTTTCATCCATGGCTTCAAGATCTATATTCTTAACCTTATCTAGAAAATCGTCATGAATTACTTTATGTGAGAAATATTTTCTGTAGTTATTTTTTAACATATATTCTTCTTCTGTTTTAAAATGAAAAATAGCATATTTTTTAAGCTCTTCAATTATCTTTATTACATGGTCATACTTGTCCAAATAGAACTCATTTTTAAGCAAATTAAAACCTTCATTAGCTATTCTGAACAATTCCTTATGTTGTTCATCAATCTCCTCAATTCCAATTAAGTACTTGTCATCCCAACTAATCACCTGATTACCCCTTTCAAAGTTTATATTTATACATATGATTATACACGGATAATTGGAAAATTCAAGAATAGTGTGAATTAGGCAGAATTGAGAAATCTCCTGGGCTTATAGAATCTAAGAATTGGAGATTTCTCAGTTTTCATACATATAAAGAGATAAATTGTAGAATAATAGGAGCTCCTATAATAGGAGAATCTTCTGTCTCTAGTCTAAGAATACCAGTATTGACTGTATAACTAACCCTTGGCTGTATGACTCCATTTATAAAAAGATTGTAATAAGAAGCTTGTTGAGGGTCAAGAATTCCATTATTTCCATATTCAGTTATTTCATCTTCATTTGTGTAAACTTTTCCACCATTTGAACGTGTATTATACTGATAAGTTTCTGCCTTTATAACTTGATTGTTACTATCCTTTATTATTATATATTCAAGAATAATTGGTACTCCTTTTAGTGGAAGACTGTCTGTTGTAAGAGTTAAAAGACCTTCTTCTACTAAATAGTTAGTTTTTGGTTGTAGTACCCCATTGATATAGAGATTTAGAAAAGATACTTCTTCTGGATCTGGAATTCCCCTATTTCCATATTCACTTATCTCATCATCATTCGTGTACTCGTATTTAATTCCATCTGAAATTGTATTGTATTGATAATTTTCTACATTAAGTACATTGGATTCAAGATTAAATGAACCAATGACTTCCGCAAGTATAATGGCTGTTTTATTAGAGTATAAGGTTCCAATATCCCAAGAGATTTGATTGTCCTTATGTGAAATACTACCTTGAGAAATGCTTATTATATTAAAATCAATTAAATTATCTAATAATAAGGTATCTGTAATTTTAGCATTACTTATAGGACCAAATCCACTATTTGTTGCTCTAATTTCAACTACCCATCTATTATTTTCATTTGGATAAACTTCTATAGGTCCTGATACAATATATTTTTCAATGATGAGATTGCCAAATATATCAGGGCATAAATTACATTTATCGAGGTGTGCGTTTTTATTTTGTACAAATACATTTCTTTGTAATGGGTATAGATCAGGTTCTTGAGAATTAA
This sequence comes from Firmicutes bacterium FC7, assembly GCA_022760735.1. Classification (GTDB taxonomy): domain Bacteria; phylum Bacillota; class Clostridia; order Tissierellales; family Tissierellaceae; genus UBA3583. Next base: position 288,183 of record JAKELU010000001.1, on the reverse strand, counting down.
AAATATCATAAATTGACCTATCACATATCTTTTCACAATTAGGTCCAGGAACAAATTCATAGCTAGGTATTAAGATATTTACCTTTCCTACTACTTTGATGATAATAAACATACCAACTGAGAAACTTAAACAATTGTCGTTTTTGACGGTTTCTCCTAAAAGCTTTGTGCTGGTTTCCACCAATATGTTAAATATAAATTCGTCTCTTGCCTTAGGAAATGGCATTAGAATGTCTTTTTCTATATCTGGAAGATATCCTTTTATTATCTTATTTTTTGTCGTCTTTATTTCAAATGGTACTTTCAAGGTAAATCGTACTCTTTTTAAATTATTTTCATAATCTATAATCTTGAGAGTGTTTTTTAAAATAAAACCAGGCTTAAATACAATATCTTTAAAGGAATCCTCACCAATTTCCACATTGACTTCATTAAGGCAATGCTTTTGTTTGCATTGAGAAAATACCTTATTAACCATAACAGGAGAAATGTGCAAATCATTTTTATCCATAACCCTGATTGATGGACCGGAAGATATATTTGATATTAAACAGGATTTTGAACTTAAAGCTGTAGCAATAGCTCTATTTAGTGCACGTAGTCCAGCAGCCTGGAAGGACCCTTTTACTTCAAAAATTGCCGTTAAGCTTCTTTTAGGTAATAGTTCTTCAATAGTCCAAAAAATAGAGCTATTTGATATGGAGACATCGCCTGCTGTAATAGATTTAATTTTTATTTCATTTAAATCATCTAGCAAAATATAATCAATAACAGTGATATTTCTTAAAATATCACGGGAGTGATTGGAGATTTTAATGGAGAAAATCCAATTTTTAGGGCTTCCAGATAGTGAAGCTAAAGGCTCGTTTAAAATAGATTTTTCTAATGATAGTTTTTCTACTATTGGAAGTTTATTTGAATAGACGATGATTAGAAAATCCTGGGGAGCACCTGTGTATAAGCTACGATAGCCTTCATTAGAAAAAGAACCAATTACATCTATTACAAGTATGGAACTTTCCAATTTTTCTAATACATCAATTTCCCAATGGATTTCATTATCTATAAAATTTACATTTCCGCTAGATATGCTGACAATTTTTATGTCTATGATATTGTCAATAAGTAAAGTATCTTTTATTAAAAGATCAAATAAATCCTCATCACTTAGGTTAGTTGCCTTTATTTCTATTCTCCAAGTATTTATTTCTCCAATATTAACTTTTGTAGGACCAGATGTGATGACCTTGGTAATATCCAATCCTTTACTAACCACTATTTCACTTCCACTAACAATATCACTTGTTATAGTGCCTAAAGAGCTGTTTCCAGTTGCCAGACCTCTACTTAAGAAGCGAAGTCCATCAGTCTTAAAAGATCCACTTATCTGAATATCTACTGTGGCAGATTCATCTACATCTAGAAAATCAACATTCCATGTAACTAACTTACCTTCTATAGATACATCTCCTTTAGATGGGAGTAAATTTTCTATATTTAGTACACTATCTAATAGAACTTCATCAGTTACAATAATATTATTGATTGGGCTACTGCTAATATTCTTTATTTTTATTGTAAACTGCCAATTGGCCATATTACCTAGTGGGATAGAATTAGGTCCAGATACCAGAGTTTTTTCTAGTTTTAGAAAGGAATATATATTATTTCTAATATTAATGTCCATATCCGTTACAGGTCCATTATATATATGCCCTGAAGGAATTATACCTTCTACTTTAGCAGAGTTAAGCTTAGCTGACTCTAGGTCTCTAAAGGTTATAAAGGTAATAATAATGGTACTATCCTTTAAGGGAACATCTTCAGTTTTAAGAGTGAGTTTACCCTTTTCGATTTCGTAGTTAACTTTTGGCTGCAATACTCCATTTATGAACAAATTATAATACGATACTTCATTTGGATCCAAAATACCTCTGTTGCCATATTCAGTTAACTCATCATCATTAGTATATATTCTCTTTATTCCATCAGAGAGGGCATTATAATGATAAACATCTGCATTTAATAGAAACACAGCTATCACTCCAGAAAATAAAATATTAACACGAGGCCTTACTAAAAAGGAAATAAATGCTTCTTTAATATCTTATGTACATGCAGACTATTAAGTTCTTTATATCGTATAAATATAACAATTTATTTATAAAAAAGGATGTGCCAATATAGCACATCCATATTATTTAATTAGGTTAATACTGTATTATTTGCATCAGCTGATGGTGCAAACTCATTTACAACTAAGACAACTGGTGTACCAGCTTGAAGTGTAGATGCATCATCAACAGTAACTTCAGTTGCAGTAACAGTATATAGACTATCTTGTTGTAATACACCATTAACGAATAAGAGATAGTATCCATTCACTGGATCTATTTCAGGAATTTCTCCTGCTTGTAGTGGGTCTCCGTTATCATCTACGAATTGTTCAGCATCTATTGTAAGAACTCCAGTAACGCCATCTATATCATCTGTATCAACTTCATAATAGTATCTTTGAATATCTGGATTTATTTGATTATTATCTATAGTTGTATCAACACTTATTACAAGTTTAAATAGTTTTGCTGGCATATTGTTTCCTCCATTTCTTTTGTATTTTATTCAGTTGTACAATATTAGTATATTAGACGTGTTGTTAATTGGTGACGAATATATAATAGAAATATGCAAGAATTTGTAAGAAAAAGTCGTATATTATCTATATTTTTTCATCAATTAATCTTGTTAAAATTCTGACTTTATGGTTTAATATTAATACATATGGTGCTATTATAAACCAATACAATGAGGATTTTGTAATAAATATTTAAAGTGGAATAAAAATATTCCAAAAAATATTATGTAAATATTTTTTAAACCATGTAATTATGCATGGTGTGTAAATCGTTTTCCTTGGCATGCAAATTGCAATATCATAAGAGGGGGTCAAAATGAGAAGTAGAAAGATTAAACTATCTTTTTCCGATGATATACCACATTTAACTTATAGGACTTTATCAGTATTATATAAATATAATGCTCCTATTATCTGGATGGAAGTATATGCTTATGTATGTTATATAAATTTACACCCTGTCTCTGATGAAGTTTGGGAGAGCATAAAGAAGGACTTATCAAATATTGAAGGTTGGGAAAGCCTAGAGGAGATAGATCTATTTCCTTTTGAAGAAAAAGATACAGAGATGAAGAATGTACTAGATATCATTCCTTATGGTGTAATTTTACTAAACAAAAAAGGCGATATTAAATACATCAATAACTATGTTGCAGAGAATATATTTTTTACAAATGGTAAGGACGTTAAGGGAGTAAATATTAGGAAATATATAGATGTCTATGATGAGCTTTTATCAACGCTAAGAAAAGCTAACAGTCGAAAACCTATGGTTAAGGAAGAAGTTGAAATAGGTAATCAGTTGTATCAGGTTAACATGCAAATTATTAGAAATGAAGAAAACGTTATCACAGGATTTTTGATGTCTTTCTATGATATAGATAGAGTCAGTATGTTTAATAGATATGATAATCCAATTACTTTTGACGATATTATCGGTGAAAGTAACAAGATGATTGATGCCATAAATCAAGGAAAGCTTTATTCAAAATCAGATTCACCTGTTTTGATTACAGGGGAAAGTGGGACTGGAAAGGAACTTTTTGCTAGGGCAATACATAATGAGAGTAGCAGAAAGGATAAGCCATTTATTGCGATTAACTGTGCAGCAATTCCAGATCAGCTATTGGAGAGCGAATTATTTGGATACGAACCTGGCACTTTTACTGGAGGAACTAAAGAAGGTAAAGCAGGGATTTTTGAAATTGCACATAAAGGCACAGTGTTTTTAGATGAGATAGGTGAGATGCCACCACACCTACAGGCAAAATTACTTCGCGTACTCCAAGAAAAAAAGGTTAGAAGAGTAGGAGGGTCTAAGGAGGTTCCCTTTGACGTAAGACTTATAACTGCCACAAATCAAAATATTGATGAGATGGTAAGGACTAAGGAGTTCAGATTAGATTTATTATTTAGAATCAATATTTTTAATATTCATATTCCTCCTCTAAGAGAAAGGAAGGAAGATATCCCAATTTTATTTGAATATTTTACAAGGATTCACTCTGCTAGGTATAATAAGAATATTAAAGGAATAGAGCAGAATGCAATGAGAAAGCTTATTAATTATAATTGGCCAGGAAATGTAAGAGAATTTCAAAATGTATTAGAAAGAGCCATTGCCCTGGCCACAAAAAAAGAGATTTCAGCTAAGGATATTATACTTAATTATTCTCTTGTGCCAGAATCAGATTTAATAGGTAATTCATTAAAGGAAAGTGTGGAAAGTCTAGAGAAAAAAATGATTATTGAGAGTTTAAAAACGAGCTATAGTATTAGAGAAGCAGCAAGAAATCTTGGAGTCACTCATACTTTGCTAATGAACAGAATGAAGAAGTATGGAATTAAAAAGGATAAGCTTGATCTTTAAAAGAAATTACCCTTTCATGTGAAAGGTTAATTAATAAATATTAGGAGGTATATTAATGGAGAATCTGAACAAAAAAAGAAGTGGCAAAGCTTTAATCCCATTTCTAATTTTTATCATCGTTTACATGGGAACTGGACTAATTCTTCAAGCTCAAGGAGTCGACATGGCATTTTATCAATTACCTGCCCCAGTAGCAGCACTAATAGCTATTATATTTGCTTTCTTCATGTTTAAGGGTAGTATTGATGACAAATTCAATACTTTTATCAAGGGATGCGGAGACGAAAACATAATAATAATGTGCATAATCTACATATTAGCTGGAGCATTTTCAGCAGTTTCAAAATCAATGGGAGCAGTTGATTCAACAGTTAATTTTGCACTTTCGCTAATACCAGCTCAGTTTATAACACCAGGAATTTTCATAATTTCATGCTTTATTTCACTATCAACCGGAACATCAGTAGGAACTATAGTAGCTGTAGGACCTATTGCAGTAGGACTTGCAGAAAGAGGTGGACTAAGTATGCCTCTTGTAATTGCAGCACTAATTGGTGGTGCAATGTTTGGGGATAATTTATCTGTAATTTCAGATACAACAATATCAGCAACAAGAACACAAAATGTTGATATGAGAGATAAATTTAGACTTAATATAAAAATGGCCTTACCAGCAGCAATATTAACAGTAATTTTATTAATAATCTTTGGTAAACCAGTAGAGACAGTTACTTATGAAGATACTTCCTATAATATTATTAAGATGCTTCCATATATCTTGGTTTTAGTATCAGCATTAATGGGAGTTAATGTATTTGTAGTATTAACAGCAGGAATCCTATGCTCAGGTATTATCGGGATGATTTTTGGAGACTTTACCTTACTAGCTCTAGGGCAAGAGATTTATAATGGCTTTACTGGTATGTTTGAAATATTCCTATTATCAATGCTAATAGGTGGTTTAGCTAAAATGGTTGCCGACGAAGGTGGTATTCAGTGGTTACTTGATAAGATTAGAGGAAGCATTAAAGGGAGAAAATCAGCTGAAATTGGAATTGCAGCTTTAGTTAGCTTAACGGATGCTGCTACAGCAAATAATACAGTAGCGATTATTATAGATGGACCAATTGCAAAGGAAATTTGTAACGAATATAAAGTAGACCCAAGGAGATCTGCTTCTTTACTAGACTCTTTCTCATGTGTAATGCAAGGGCTTATACCTTATGGAGCTCAAATGTTAATAGCAGTTGGATTTACAAATGGAGCAGTTAGTCCATTTGAGGTTATACCTCTATTATGGTATCAATTGCTATTAGGCGTATTTGCCATTATTTCAATATATATTCCATTTACAGATGGTGTTATTAAAAAAGACCCATGGAATTTTGAACATGATATGCCTGAGAGTAAGTTAGCCGCAAAAAAGGAAGCTTAAGATTTAAACATATATCATCTAAATTATCCAATTAAAGGGGGAGTAATCATGAATAAGGAAAAATTAAGTAAGATGGGATTCTCAACAAGGGCTGTACATGCAGGTTATGAAAAGAATGAACATGGTGCCCTTGCAACTCCTATATATCAGACTTCTACTTTTATATTCGATTCAGCTGAACAGGGTGGAAGAAGATTTGCATTAGAAGAAGGTGGATATATATACACAAGACTTGGAAATCCAACTAATACACAGGTTGAAGAAAAGTTAGCGAGTCTAGAAAATGGAGAGGCAGCAGTATCTACAGCTTCAGGAATGGGAGCTATTACATCAGTTATATGGGCAGCAGTAAGTGCAGGTGACCATATTGTAGCTGCCAAGACCCTCTATGGCTGCACATTTGCGTTCATGAACCATGGACTAACAAGATTTGGAGTGGAAATAGATTTTGTTGATACATCAGACCCTGAAAATGTAAGAAAAGCTATGAAACCAAATACAAAAGTAGTTTACCTTGAATCACCAGCAAATCCTAATATGAACCTTACTGATATAGAAGCTGTTGCTAAAATAGCTCATGAGGTTGAAGGATGTCTTGTTGTAGTTGACAATACTTATTGTACACCTTATATTCAAAGACCTTTGGATATGGGAGCAGACGTAGTAGTACATTCTGCAACTAAATATTTAAACGGTCATGGCGATGTTATTGCAGGATTTGCAGTTGGAAAGAAAGAGTTTATAGATCAAGTTAGATTAGTTGGTATAAAAGATATGACAGGTGCATCTTTAAGTCCATTTGATGCATATCTAATCAATAGAGGAATGAAGACACTTGAATTAAGAATGGAAAGACATTGTGCAAATGCTCAAAAGGTTGCGGAATTCTTAGAGGCTCATCCAGCAGTAGAGAGTATTTATTATCCAGGGTTAAAGAGCTTCCCACAATATGAACTGGCTAAGAAACAAATGAAACTACCTGGAGCAATGATTGCATTTGAACTTAAAGGTGGCTTAGAAGCAGGTAGACAATTGATGAACACAGTTGAGTTGTGTACATTAGCGGTTAGTTTAGGTGATACAGAAACTCTAATACAGCATCCAGCTAGTATGACCCACTCACCATATACACCAGAAGAAAGAGCAGAAGCTGGTATTTCAGAAGGATTAGTTAGATTATCTGTAGGTCTAGAAAACGTCGAAGATATTATTGCTGATTTAAAACAAGCACTAGATCAATTAGTTCCAGCAACAGCATAGGGACAAAGGGACATAGGGACAAAGGCATAGGGACAAAGGGACAGGAACCTTGTCCCTTTTTGCTTGCTTATGCTATAACCTACCAATAACACTTTTAGACATTCCTGTAACTCTTGCCAATTGCCTAATTGTCACAAACTCTAACTGCTTTAATCTTTTTATAATATTATTGCGTTCATTTCTATTTAGCTGTTGTAATTCACTTATGCTATTAACCCCAAAGGATTTAATATGTTCCAATATTTCATCATCACTTATTGAAGCTCTAGTATCTATATCAATAAATACATCATCATTATATTCATCCATAAAATCCACATAAATCTCAATAGCCTTATCTCTATTTGTGGATAAAATATCTAAAATGATGTCGATATCCACAATGACTTTTTTGCTTATGTATTCATGATAACTTGTCCACTTATATTCCATGATATATTTAGTCATTCCTGCTTTTAAAGGATTTTGATGAATATATCTGATAACTCTTAATAGTGAAAACTCATTATTGATTGGCTCACTTTTAAATCTCTCCTGGAATAAGTGACCACATCTTTCATATTTCTTGTTATACCATCTTACATATGTAGAAGCAATTCTTTTTATTGCTTCAGAAACTGAATCATCAACTTCCCTTATTAATAAGTGAATATGATTATTCATTAGACAATAACTATATAGCTCATATTTACATTGGGTTTTAAAGAAACTAATTATTTCTAGAAATTTTAGTCTGTCTTCATCATCCTCAAAGATATTTTGTTTATTAATACCTCTTAACATAATATGATAAATTCCAGTTTCACTTCGCACTCTAGGACCCCTTGCCATAGAATTATCACCTCATCCCCATGGTACCAAATTATTACAGTATATACAATAATTATTATATAAAAAGTGGGACAAGTATCCTGTCCCTTATGTCCCATCCCTTATGTCCCAGAAAAATTTTGCTGTTTTTGGTAATTAAATGGGAATAAGTGTTTAAAGGGGCAAATTACATGCAAAAATTAAGAAAGTTTTATTATTATTGTAAGCCACTACCACCAAATGAGATTAGGGATAAATTCCCTAAAATATTGTGACAAAAAAAGAGGATTATAAAACAAAATATGGAATATATATTATTGAGATAAATATAAAAGGAGGAGATTTTATGTATAAAAACAAAAGGCTAATTAGTTTAGCAATTGCATTTATGTTGGTGTTAAGTATTATAATAGCTCCAACAAGTGTATTTGCTGAAGGTGAAAACGTTAAACTAACCATTATTGGAACTACTGACCTTCATGCAAATATATATAATTACTCCTATGAAGACGGAAAAGAAGTGGACAATCTGGGAATGGCCAAGGTCTATTCGGTAATTCAAGAAATTAGAGCTGAAAATCCTAATACCTTACTAATAGACAATGGTGACACTGTTCAAGGGACAATTCTATCAGATGATTTGTATAACAACAACCTAGAATTGAAGCATCCTGTAATAGATATAATGAATTTCATGGGTTATGATGCAATGGTATTGGGTAATCATGAATATAATTTTGGCCTTGAACTAATTGATAAGATAATTGAAGAGGCTGAATTCCCAATATTAGCTGCTAATGCAACTTATAAGGAAGATAATTCATATTTAGCTGAACCTTATGTAATTAAAGAAGTAGCAGGTATTAAGGTTGGTATTTTAGGTTTAACCAATCCTAATATTCCAAGATGGGATGGACCTAAAGTTCAAAGCTTAAATTTTACTACTCCACTTGAAGCAGCAGAAAAACACATAGCAGAAATGAAAGAAAAAGGTGTAGATCTAATATTCGTATCAGCTCATATAGGATATGAGTCTGAATATGGTGGAGACGGGGCAGATGAGATTGTAGCTAAATTCCCAGAAATAGCTGGAGTACTTACTGGTCATGCTCACGTTACAGAAGAGAGGAAAGTAGGAAATACTCTAGTTGGTGCAGCTCAAAATGCTGGTGCTCAAGTTGTAAGATTTGATTTTGAGTTAGCAAAAGAAGATTCTTGGAAGGTAGTAGATAGTTCAGTTAAAGTTATTGATGTTAATGAATATCCTGCATCAGAAGAATTAAAGGAATATGCTAAAGAATATCATGAGAAAACATTAGATTTTTTAGTAGCTGTAATAGGTCAAGCAACCGAAAACTTTGCACCTGAGTCAGAAATTCCTGGTATTCCTGAGGCTCAAATTAGAGATACTGGATTAATTGATTTAATAAATGATGTACAGCTTAAATACACTGGAGCAGATATATCAGCAGCTGCATTATTTAGCCAAAACTCAAATCTACGAGAAGGCGATGTGACATATGCAAGCATATTTGAAATCTATAAGTATCCTAATACTCTAGTTGCAGTTGAGATAACAGGAGCAGAGCTAAAGGACTATATGGAATGGTCAGCTGCATATTATAATACATTTAAACCTGGAGATATTAATATAAGCTTTAATCCTAATATAAGAGTTTATAATTATGATATGTTCCAAGGAGTAGAGTATAAGATTGATTTATCAAAGCCAGCAGGGGAAAGAATTGTTGATTTAACATTTAAAGGAGAACCAGTTAAGCCTGAAGATACCTTTAAGTTAGCAATCAATAACTACAGACATTCAGGTTTACAAGGAATGGGAATAATTAAGAATGACCCATATTTCAATTCAGATCCTAAGTCCTTAAGAAGCTTTATAGCAGATTATATAGCTGAAAATAGTCCAATTGCGCCTGTTACAGATAATAACTGGGAGATAATAAATGCGGATGTTAATCATCCATTAAGAGATTATATAATTAAAGAAATAAAGGCTGGAAATATTACAGTTCCAGTATCAGAAGATGGTAGAAGCTTTAATGTTAAGGGCATCAACGCTGATGAAATGATAGCTCAAGGTTTAATTCCTGAAGAGGTATTAAAGGAATATGGAATAGAACCAGCCCCAGTTGAAGTAGAACCTGTGCCAGTTCCAGTTGAAGAAGAACCTACTCCTGCACCTACACCAGTAGAACCAGTTAAAGAAGATATTAAATATGTAGTACAACCTGGTGATTGGCTATCTAAGATTGGTATCAAATTCAATATTGATTGGAAGGTATTAGCAGAATACAATAAGATTGCAAATCCAGACCTAATCTTCCCTAACCAAATAATATTAATTCCAGCAAATTAGGGACAAAGGGACAGGCACCCTGTCCCTTTTGTACCATCAAAAATTTATAACAAAAAAGAGGATTTAATAGTTTTGAAGGGAATATATATAATATGTATATTTAACCTAGCAGGTTAAATGTTAATATTAAAAAAAGGGGAGGAAATTGATATGAATCTAAGAAACAAACGAGTTATTAGTGTCATTTTATCATTTGTCCTTATTTTAGGTATCATTATTGTACCTAGTGGTGCTTTTGCTGAAGAAAGTCAAAAGCTTACTATCGTTCATGTAAACGATGTCCATGGATTGTTAAAGTATGATGATTACAATAAGGCAATAGGTTTTGGAAGATTAAAAGCTAAGGTAGAAGAATTAAGGGCTCAAAATCCAAATTTATTGTTTGTAAATGCAGGAGATACTCTACATGGTGAAGTTGATGTTAACTTATCCCAAGGTGAAATCATGGTTAATATGATGAACTTAATGGGATTTGATGTAATGACACCTGGAAATCATGACTTTAACTATGGTTATGATAGATTATTAGAATTAAAAGGAATGGCTAAGTTCCCAATATTAGGAGCAAATATTGTAAAAGAAGCTGATGGGACATCAGATTTTGATCCATATATTATTAAGGAATTTGAAAATGGATTAAAGGTCGGTATATTTGGAATATCAACTGAAGAAACAAAATTTAAATCACATCCAAATAATACAATAGGAATTGAATTTAAAGATGGTATAGAAGTTGCAAAAGAAGTAGTAGCTGAATTAAAAGAAAAAGAGGTAGATTTAATAGTAGGATTAGTTCACTTAGGTATAGATGGAACTACCTTAACTACTTCAAAGGCAATTGCTGAGAATGTAGAAGGAATCGATTTGATAATTGATGGCCATAGCCATGAGGAATTAAACGAAACTATTGGAGAAACATTATTAGTTCAATCTGGAAGCCATTTGAAAAACATTGGTGTAGTAGAAATTGAAATAGTTGATGGAAAAGTAAACAAAGAAGCTAAGTTAATAGACTTTGAATCTGCTAAGGAAATAGTTCCAGATGAAGCAATAGAAGCTGAAATAGCTAAGATTGCTGAAATCAACGCTCCAAAGAAAGCAGAAGTAGTTGGAAAAACTTTAGTTGATTTAAATGGAGAAAGAGCTAATGTTAGAACAGGTGAAACTACATTAGGTAACTTAATTACTGACGCTATGAGAACATCAACTGGAGCAGATATTGCCTTTACTAATGGTGGAGGAATTAGAGCATCTATACCAGCAGGGGATGTTACATTTGGTCATATAATTACATCATTCCCATTTACAAATACTTTAGCAGTAATAGAAGTAACAGGTAGTGAGTTAATGGATGCATTAGAGCATGGTGTAGACTTATATCCAGAACAAGCTGGTCACTTCCCACATGTTAGTGGCATGACTTATAAGTTTGATGCAGATAAAGAAGTAGGCCAAAGAATAGTAGAGGTTACAGTAGGTGGAGAGCCATTAGATTTAGAAGCTACTTATAGAGTTGTTACAAATGATTTTATGGCAGCTGGTGGCGATGGCTATACAATGTTTGAAGGTAAACCTTTTGTTGCAGAAGGTGGATTATTATCAGATGTATTAGTAGATTACATTAAAGAACTTGGAGAAGTTAATCCAAAAGTTGAGGGTAGAATAACAGTTGTTCCAGCTGAGGAAGTAGAAGAAGCACCAGCAGAAGAACCTATACCTGAGCCAGCAGAAGAACCAGTACCTGCTGAACCAACTCCAGAGCCAGTTAAAGAAGAGGTTAAATACGTAGTAAAACCAGGAGATTGGCTATCAAAGATAGGTATTAAATTTAATATTGACTGGAAAGTATTAGCTGAGTACAACAAATTATCAAATCCTGATTTGATATTCCCAGGTCAAATAATTGTGATCCCAGCTTTATAATAAGTGAGGATGGTTCATATAGTTCCAAATCTAGTTTGACGCTAGATTTGGAACTTTTTTAATATTAAAGAAGGAATTTATAAAATTATGGAGAATTTATAAGTAAATGTAAATTAAATGCTCGAAATCAAAATTGACGAAGGTGGTATTACATTGGGTAGAAGATGCAGAATTGAATATTATGGTGCAATCTATCATATATCACAGGTTGGAAAGATCGATATTTTTAAAAGTGATAAAGATAAGAGCGTGCTCTTAGAGATATTAGAGGAACTTAGGTATAAGTGTGAACTGAAAATACTAGCTTATTGTATTTTAGATAATCAATTTGATCTTGTTATTAAATTTCATAATATCCCTATAAGCAAAGTTATGCAAAGGCTAAAGATGTACTATACAAAATATTTTAATGAAAAATATAACTGCTCTAATTCGCCATATAAGGGTAGATACAAATGTAGTGTAATAGAGGAAGATAAGGAACTATTGTACTATATAAAAACTATACATGAACTACCTATATTATTCAATTGTGCTGATTCCATGGATGAATATAAGTGGAGTAGCCATGTGTTTTATAAGTTTAATTTAAATAGCATCCTAGATATTGATTATATATTAGATTTATTAAACGAAGATAGAAACCTAGCAATTGAAAAGTATACATATATTATGAACTCTAAATATAAATATAATAATGAAAAGGATGAGCTATTTAATAGGCTAGATAAAATATTGTTGGAAATTTGTAATAATAGATCAGATTTTGAATTAATAAAAAATGGATCAAAGAAATCATATCTAATGGGATTGAAAAGGAAGTATATAAATATGTGTCGAAATTTAGGTTTTAGTCTTAAAGAAATAGGTGAAAGCATAGGAATAAGTGAAAGGGCTGTGAGAAAACATTTATCAAAAGTTTAATTTTTTAATAAACTAAAATTTCAGTAAATATACACAATTCCAAATGTTTAGAATTGACTTTGGTTTTGCCAAGGTCTATAATTAAATAAAATATTCAAAATATTTACAAAGGGGGCAATAAAATGAAAAGGAGTCTAGTTTTAGTATTGTGCACAGCGTTAATTATTGGAGTGCTATCGGGGTGTGCACAAACCACATCAACAAGTGGCGGTGACTCAGATGTAATAAAAATTGGTGTTTTTGAACCAATGACTGGTGCAAATGCAGCAGGTGGAGAGATGACTGTAGAAGGAATAGAACTAGCTCATAAAAAGAAGGGTGAAGTTCTAGGAAAGAAAGTTGAATTAGTAATAGTGGATAACAAATCAGACAAGGTTGAAGCAGCAAACGCAGCATCAAAATTAATAGAGCAGGATAAGGTTGTGGCAATTATAGGTAGTTATGGTAGCTCATTATCCATGGCAGCAGGAGATATTGTAAAGAATGCTCAGGTGCCAGCAGTTGGTTGTTCTCCTACTAACCCATTGGTAACATTAAATAATGATTACTATTTTAGAGTTTGTTTTATTGACCCATTCCAAGGTACAGTAATGGCTAACTATGCATTTAATAATTTAGGTGCAAAAACAGCGGCTATTATTCAAGACGTTCAAAATGACTATTCAGTAGGACTTTCAAAATATTTCGCAGATGCATTTAAAAAGTTAACTGGTAATGAAAATAGTATATTAACTACAACATCATACAACGCTGGAGATCAAGACTTTACAGCTCAACTTACAAGCGTTAAGTCCTTAAATCCAGACGTAATATTTGCACCAGGTAACTATGGCGAATCTGCATTACTTATCAAACAAGCTAGAGATTTAGGAATAAATGCTCCATTCCTTGGTGGAGACACTTGGGAATCTCCAGAATTTTTATCAATAGGTGGAGAGGCTGTTGAAGGTGCAGCATTCTCAAGCCACTTTACTTCAGAAGCTCCAGTTACAAGTGTATCAGATACTTTCCTATCTGAGTATAAAGAAGAATTTGGCCAGGACGCTAATGCTTTTGCAGCATTAGGTTATGATGCTTATATGCTAGTTTTAGATGCAATAGAAAGAGCAGGATCCGCTGACTCTAACGCTATAAGAGACGCTATTGCAGCAACTTCTGGCTTTGTAGGAGCTACAGGTAATATCACTCTTGATGAAAATGGCGATGCAGTAAAATCTGCTGTAATTAATCAAGTAAAGGATGGTAAGTTCGTTTACTTAACAACTGTAGAACCTTAGAAGGCAACTTTAACCGTAATTGAAAAGTAAGAAGTAGTGAGCTGAAATGATTGTACCCGGGATTCTCTAAATGTCTTTGGAATGACAAGGGGTGTCATCCCTAGTCCTGGAATCTCCGGGTGATCACTAAATTTTGACTGGAGGAATGAATATGAGTATTCAGGAATTCCTGCAACATTTGGCAAATGGAACATCACTTGGTAGTCTTTATGCTCTAATAGCAATTGGATATACTTTGGTGTACGGAATACTGCGATTAATTAATTTCGCCCACGGCGAAATTTTTATGTTGGGTGCATACATAGCATATTATGGTATTTTCTTCACACCACTACCTTGGTGGTTAGTTTTCATATTGGCATCTGTTTTAACAGGACTTATTGGGTTATTACTAGAAAAAATAGCCTATAAACCATTAAGAAATTCACCAAGGATTACAATACTAATATCTGCTATTGGTGCTTCTTTCTTATTCCAAAATTTAGGAATACTAATTTTTAGTGGTAGACCTAAAGCATTTCCTGCTCCAGCCTTCTTAAATGGAGTTTTAAATATTGGAGGAGTATCAGTAGGAACTATTTCATTGATAATACCAGTGGTAACAATAATTTTATTAGTTCTTTTAACCTTTATTATACAGAAGACAAAGACAGGAATGGCTATGAGGGCCTTGTCTAAGGACTATGAGGCAGCAAGCCTTATGGGGATTGATATTAATAAAGTAATTTCATTTACTTTCTTTATTGGTTCATTCCTTGCTGCTGTAGGGGGCATTATGTGGGGAATTAAATATCTTCAGCTAGTTCCACATATGGGAGTAATGCCAGGGCTAAAATGCTTTATAGCAGCTGTTATAGGTGGAATCGGTAATATTACTGGGGCAGTAATTGGTGGATTTATTTTAGGTCTTGGTGAAATTATGCTAATTGCATTTTTACCTACCTTAACAGGTTATAGAGATGCATTTGCATTTATATTATTGATTTTAATACTTCTTGTTAAGCCAACAGGTTTAATGGGAGAAAAAATAGCAGAGAAGGTGTAGCCATGAAAGATAACAAGATCATCAAATATATAATTTGCGTAGTGGTTGCTATAATTGCTATGATTTTCTTAAATTTTGTTTTAGATAGCTATAAGGTTAGAGTTTTAAATCTATGTTTTATATATATAATACTTGGACTTAGTATGAATTTAATAAATGGGTTCACAGGATTATTTTCTTTAGGACATGCAGGTTTTATGGCAATTGGTGCATATACAGTAGCAATACTAACAATGACACCTGAAATGAAGGAAATGAACTACTATATGAAACCAATGGTGTCTTTTTTACAACAGATTAATATGCCTTTTATCGTTGCACTAATAATCGGAGGTCTTTTAGCAGCTTTATTTGGATTTCTAATAGGTGCACCAGTATTAAAGCTAACAGATGACTATTTAGCTATTGCAACCTTAGGGTTCTCTGAAATTATCAGGGTTGTCATTATAAACCTACAAAGTGTAACAAATGGAGCATTAGGTCTTAAGGGAATTCCACAGAAGACCAATCAATTTTTTGTAAAGTTGCTTAGGGATATCTTTGGTATAAGTCTAAGTCATAGCATCAATCTCTTATGGGCTGGCATTGGTGCAATTATAACAATTGTATTTATGTTTTTATTAATGAAAGGAAGCTATGGAAAAGCTTTTAAGGCTATTCGTGAAGATGAAATAGCTGCAAGAAGTATGGGGGTAAATCTCTTTAAGCATAAGGTAATGAGCTTTACAATAGGGTCATTTTTAGCTGGAATAGGTGGAGGACTATTAGCAGTATCCCTTGGAACAATAGACCCAACCCTATTTAAATTCTCCTTAACCTGGAACATTATCTTAATAGTTGTTCTAGGCGGCATGGGAAATATAAACGGTACGATTATATCAGCCATTGTTGTAACAATAGCTATGGAAGCATTGAGATTCCTTGATGAACCTCTTAACCTTGGATTTATCCAAACACCTGCATTACCAGGGTTAAGAATGGTTGTTTTCTCAATAATACTGATGACTGTAATCATATTTAAAAAGGATAACGTATTAAAATCTACCCTAGTGAAAGTGAGGGGAAGATATGCTAAAAATTGATAATGTAACTATGAGATTTGGTGGAGTAGTAGCTGTAAATCAGTTTAGTGCAAAAATTGACCCTGGTGAAATAGTTGGGTTAATCGGACCTAACGGCGCAGGTAAGACCACAGTATTTAATATGGTAACAGGGGTTTATAAACCAACTTCAGGAGATATAATATTTACTCCTAATGGTACCTCTCAGTCAATAATAAATTTAAGACCAGATCAAATTGCTCAAATAGGCATATGTAGAACCTTTCAGAATATAAGATTATTTAAGGAGTTAACTGTCCTAGATAATGTGTTTATTGGGAGCCACTTGAGATTAAAATCAGGAATTTTTTCATCTGTACTTAGACTGCCTAATTATACAAAGCAAGAGAAAGCTATGTATGAAAAAGCTAAATATTTATTAGAAAAAGTTGGATTGTATGAAGAGAAAGATGAAAAGTCGTTTTCACTTCCTTATGGAAAGCAAAGAAGGCTAGAGATAGCCAGAGCATTGGCAACAGACCCTAAGCTTTTACTACTAGATGAGCCTGCAGCAGGAATGAACCCTCAGGAAACACAGGAATTAATGGAGTTTATCGAAAATATTAAGGAAGAATTTGATTTAACTATATTTCTAATAGAGCATCATATGGAAGTTGTAATGGGTATATGTGATAGAATTTATGTATTAGATCAGGGTGCCCATATTGCAGATGGAGATCCACTTGAGATACAAAACAATCCTAAAGTAATAGAAGCTTACCTGGGGGTGGACTAAAATGCTTGCTATCAATGATTTACACGTTAGTTATGGAGGAATTAAAGCCCTTAGAGGGATTAATTTAAAAATTGAAGAAGGTCAAATTGTTACCTTAATAGGCGCTAATGGCGCTGGGAAGTCATCAACATTACGTGCAATTATGAATTTAGTTAAGAAGGAATCAGGTACCATAATATATGATGATGATGACTTAACTAATCTTAAAACTCAGGAGATAGTTAAGAAAGGTATAGTTCTATCGCCAGAAGGCAGAAGAGTTTTTCCTAATCTGACGGTAGAAGAGAACCTTATTTTAGGGGCTTATACAATAAAAGATAAGGCGTCTATACAAAATCAGATGAATAAAATGTTTGAGCTGTTTCCAAGATTAAAAGAAAGGGAATGGCAAAAAGCGGGCACTTTATCTGGTGGGGAACAGCAGATGTTAGCAGTTGCAAGAGCACTGATGATTAAACCTAAGGTATTAATGCTTGATGAGCCTTCCTTGGGGCTTGCGCCTCTTCTTGTAAAGGATATATTTGAAATTATTAAGGAAATCAATAGACAGGGGAATACAATACTATTGATTGAGCAGAACGCAAAGAAAGCCTTGGAAGTGGCACATTATGGATATGTAATAGAAACTGGCTCTATAGTATTAGAAGGAGAAGGCAGAAGTCTATTAAACAACGATAAGGTTAAGGAAGCGTATTTAGGAGAAGCTAAATAAGAAATTATTATCCGAGATTCTTCACTTGCTCGAAAATGACTTAGTCATATTGAGCGTAGTCGAGGGATCTCGGTTTTTTAATTGTAACCATAATGTAAACTTAAACTGGAATTATTAGGGGTATAATTAAAATAAATATAAACCATGATGCCAATACACGGTTCACAATTTTTAAATTTATAATCTACTAATTCAACATTTAATCAGGATTTCTAAATAGTATTTCAGGCTTGTAACTAACTGTAAATTGAGAACTGTGAATTGTAAATAGTTCTTTATGGTATAAATTAAATGGGGGGGTTGTTAGTATGAAAAGATTCTTAAGTTTTTTGATGGTGTTGGTATTATTGTTTTCATTTACTACTAATACATATGCTACAATTGCGGAGAAACTACAAAATCATTGGGCTGACAGCCTTATAAGTAGAAGTTTTATGGCATATTATTTTCCATATTTAGCAAGGGACAACTTTGCACAATTTGATCCAAAAGGTACTATAACTGAGCAAAACTACGTTTTATCCATTGCTTCTTTATTTAAAGACTATGGTTATGAAACCTCTAGCATGGGTTCGAATAATATATTAACAAGAGAGGATATGGCCTACCTATTGGGGACTAAGCTAACTGAAATAGGAATTAATAGGGATAAGGATATAGAACTACCTTTTAGAGATATTAATACTATGTCAAGTGATAGTTTAGAATTTTTAAAGCTATTATATAATAGAATGATAGTAGTGGGGGATTCTGAAAGTAGCTTTAGTCCGAAGAGAGAACTTTCACAGGTAGAGGCGATTATAACCCTACAACGAGTTAAGGAGGTATTAGAAGATATGAATACCATAGCCTTTAATACACTTGGTATAGTACAATCTCACAATAATCAAGAGGAATTGATAATTAAGGAGGAAGGACCTAAGGTATTACTTACCATAACTAAGGAATTTCCAACTCCGGGCTATACTATGACTGTCGATAAAATAATGAAAGAGGGAAAAAATTATAGAATTTATTTCAATATTACTCCGCCGAAAGCTGATTCTATTCTACCACAGGTAATTACCTATAAAACATTGACGTTAGAAATAGATAAAAGCTCATTAAGTAATGCTCCTTATAATTTTATTTTAGATGGTTATAATAGCGTTGTTAGCAGATGATAACCAATCTAAGTATTTAAACCTAGTAAGATTAATTAGTGCTTACTAGGTTTTTTTCATGTGTTATAATATGCTTATGGTGCTAAAGTTTAGCATCATAGAAGACTAGAGTATATAACATGTTGAAAGAGGGATATAATGACTAGAAAACAACAACAGGTGTTTAAATCTGCTGCCATGATAGCAGTGTTTACGCTGCTAAGTAAAGGTCTTGGCTTTATAAGAGAGGTAATGATTGCTTCAAAGTTTGGTTCTGGTATGGAAACAGATACATATTTTGTAGCTATGACGGCTACTGTTATGATAATGAGTACATTAGGTTCAGCTATGAATACTACTTTGGTTCCGATATTTTCAGAAATTGGAACAAAAAGAGGAAAAGCAGGCAAGCTTAGATCTTTAAACAATATTTTAAACATTGTATTTCTAATTACGCTAATATTAGCAATTTTAGCATATATATTTTCTCCATTAACAATTAGAATTCTGGCAAAGGGTTTTAAAGGGGAACAATTTGATTTAGCAGTGAACCTTAATAGAATTGGCTTACCAATAATAATATTTCTTGGATTTACACATGTATTTGAAGGATTTCTACAATCATCACAAGTATTTGGGCCCCATGCAATAATGGGTATTCCATATAATGCAGTTTTTTTAATATACTTAATATTTTTTGCCAAAAATACCAATATAAATGTTCTCATGTTAGTTAGTGTAATTGCTTCAGCTACACAGTTTTTAATTCAGATACCCGCAGCAAGACATTTAGGATTTAAGTATTCTTTGAATGTGAATGTAAGGGATCCATATGTTAAAAAGGCTCTTTTTCTAGTGTTGCCTGTTTTATTAGGTTCTACAATGCAACAGATTAATGTAATAATAGATAAGACATTAGCCTCTGAACTAGTTGAAGGAAGCATTTCTGCCTTATCCTATGCAGCTAGAGTAAATGATATGGTCATAAGTGTGTTCATTGCTGCCATAACAACTGTAGTATTTCCGATGCTATCAGAGGCCTTTTCAAAAAATGATACAAATGAAGTTACTAATATTCTAAACCAAGGTATAAGCATTATTTTTATAATTACAGTTCCAGCTACTATAGGTTTATTGATACTTTCCCAACCGTTGGTACAGCTGTTTTTCCAAAGGGGTGCATTTAGCACTGAAGCTTCAATTATGACAAGCGGAGCACTTTTTTATTATTCCATAGGATTAGTGCCAATAGCCATTAGATTAATGCTGAATAAAGTCTTCTACTCACTTCAGGATACAAAAACTCCTATGATAAATGGGGGAATAGCAGTACTTTTGAATGTGGTATTGAATGTCATTTTAATTAAACATATGGAACATAGGGGATTAGCTTTGGCGACAAGCATATCTTCAATAGTAACATCTTTATTATTATTGATAGATTTAAGAATTAAGTTAGGACCTTTAGGAATAAAACGAATGCTTCTTGTATTCATAAAGACCCTTTTATCTGCCCTTGTAATGGGTTTTGTGGTTTATTTGATATATTATGTATTGGGAGGGGTTTTGCCTCAAATACAGGCTCTACAGCTTTTAATTTTGTTAGTTTCAATAGCTGTAGGTGCAATAATATACTTTGTACTCTTAATGTTATTTAAAGTTAAGGAACTTAGATTTATTGGGAAGGCATTTAAAAAATAATAAAAAACCTGAGATACTTCGATAACATCAGAATGACAGATATTTATGTCATAACTAAACGTAGTCGATGAATCTCGGGTTTTATATTTTTCTTGCTTTCATTTCTATTTAGTTGGTTTAGCTGTTCCTTCAATAATTTCATCAGCTCTGTGACAAGCTACGAAATGTTCTTTCTTAACCTCTAAGAATTCAGGCGTTACTTGTCTACATTTGTCAACTGCATACCGACATCTATCTACAAATCTACATCCTGGCTTTGGATTAATTGGGCTAGGAACATCCCCTTCTAGCATAATTCTTTGCTTATTTCTTTGTATTTCTGGATCAGGTATTGGTATAGCAGATAGTAGAGCTTGTGTATATGGATGGATTGGATTGTCATAAAGTTCTTCTGAACTTGCTAATTCCATCATATGACCAAGATACATAACGCCAACTCTGTCCGAAATATATCTTACCATTGATAGGTCATGGGCTATAAATAAATATGTTAGTCCAAACTTCTTTTGTAAATCTTTTAATAGGTTAACAACCTGAGCTTGTATAGATACGTCAAGAGCAGATATAGGTTCATCACACACTATAAATTTAGGATTTAAAGCTAAAGCCCTTGCAATACCAACTCTTTGCCTTTGTCCACCAGAGAACTCATGAGGGAATCTATCAGCATGCTCTTCGTTTAAACCTACTAATTTAAGCAATTCTATAACTCTTTCGCGTCTTTCCTTTTGGTTCTTATATGCCTTGTGAATATCTAAAGGTTCTGCGATAATTTCCTCAACTGTCATCCTTGGATTTAAGGATGCATAAGGGTCTTGGAAAATCATTTGGAAGTCTTTTCTGACTTCTTGCATTTCCTGACGGGATAATTTATATACGTTTTTACCATTAAAGTACAATTCACCATCCGTAGGCTCATATAGTCTAATTATGGTTCTCCCAGCTGTTGATTTACCACACCCAGATTCACCAACTAGACCAAAGGTTTCTCCAGGATATATATCAAAGCTGATACCATCTACTGCTTTAAGCATACCGGAACCAACAGGGAAATGCTTCTTAATATTTCTTGCTGAAATCAATGGTTCTGCCATTATTTTTCACTCCCTTCATTAGCAGCCTTTGCATATGGGTGGTTTAACCAGCAACGGCTATAATGGGATTTACTATGGTTTTCTGCATCTGGCATATTGTCCTTACAAACCTTCATCGCAAAGTCACATCTATCATAGAATGGACAGCCCTTTGGAGGGATATAAAGGTCTGGAGGAGTTCCTTCGATGTAGTGAATTGATTCTTTTCTATCCATATCTAAACGAGGAACACTAGCCAAAAGTTTTTGTGTATATGGATGCTTTGGATTCTTAAATATTTCATCTGCTAATCCTTGTTCAACTATTTGGCCTGCATACATAACTATAACCTTATCGCTCATGTCTGCAACTACACCTAAGTCATGGGTAATTATAATGATCGACATATCTAGTTTTTCTTGTAATTTTTTCATAAGGTCTAGAATTTGAGCTTGTACAGTTACGTCAAGTGCAGTAGTTGGTTCATCAGCTATTAAAAGCTTAGGGTTAGATACCATTGCTAATGCAATCATTACTCTTTGTCTCATACCACCAGAAAACTCATGTGGATATTGATTTATTCTTTTTTCTGGTTGAGGCACTGATACTAATTCAAGCATCTCAATTGCTTTTTTTCTTGCTTCTTCTTTACTTAAACCTTGATGTTTTATAATACCTTCAACGATTTGCTTTCCAATTTTCATCGTTGGGTTTAAGGAAGTCATAGGGTCTTGGAATACCATTGAAATTTGGTTTCCGCGAATTTCTTGCATTTCTTTTTCTGTTTTCTTTATTATATCTTCACCATTAAATAGGATTTCTCCACCTTTATAGAATGCAGGTGGCATTGGAAGAAGTTTCATTATAGAGTTTGCAGTAACGCTCTTTCCACATCCTGATTCTCCTACAATGGCTACAGTTTCTTTTTTGCCTACATCGAAGCTTATTTTACGTACTGCTTCAACCTCTCCGAAGAAAGTTTTGAAGGATACGGCTAAATCTTTAACCTCTAATACTTTTTCCATTTTTCCACCTCTTTCTACTTACGTAATCTTGGGTCTAGTGCATCTCTTAAGCCGTCTCCTAATACATTGAAGGCAAACATTATAAGAGAAATAAATAATGCCGGAATAACAATTTGATATGAGTTTCCAACTGTCATACCTGCTAGACCTTCATTTGCTAGAGTACCTAAACTTGATTTAGGTGGTTGTAGTCCTAAACCTAAGAAGCCAAGTGTTGCTTCAGAGAATATAGCTCTAGGTATTGTTAAGGTAATATTTACTAAGATAGGTCCTAATGTATTTGGTATTATGTGTTTCTTTAATATCCAACCTTTAGTTGCGCCTAGAGATTCTGCTGCTAATGAGTATTCAGCTTCTTTAAGCTGAAGTACCTGTCCTCTTACTAATATTGCCATTGGAACCCAACCTGTTAAACTCATTGCTAATATCATTACAAACATAGAAGTACCAGCACCAGCTGATGAAAATACAACTGATAGAAGTATAACTACAAGTAGATAAGGTACGCTATATATAACTTCTGCAATACGCATCATTATGGCATCAACTTTTCTTGTTGCCATACCTGCAATACCGCCATATAATACTCCAATAATAAAGTCGATTGCTGCTGCAAGAACACCTATAATAAGTGAGTACCTTGCACCAAGCCAGGTTCTTGAAAATAGGTCTCTTCCTAACTCATCTGTACCAAACCAGTGTTCACTATTTGGATGTACGTTTATCTTACTATAATCCTGTTCATAATATTCAAAACCATTTATATTAGTTCCTATAATTGACATTATTAACATTGCAATGATAATAATTAAGCCAATCATAGCAAGTTTATTCTGTTTTAGTCTTCGCCATACATCTGGCCAATATTTAATACTAGGACGTCTTATCTTGTCAGCATCACGGTTTGAAAGGTCAGCCTTTTCAAACATATCCTTAGTTAATTGAATTTCTGTTTTCACTAACGTCCCTCCTTAGTAAGCTTAATTCTTGGATCAATAAACATATATGCAATATCGACTAATAATAACATAGTAATTAAGATTGCTGCATAGAAGATAGTTGTACCCATTATTAGGGTATAATCTCTGTTATTTATTGATTTTACAAAGAACATTCCAAGGCCTGGAATACCAAATATTTTCTCAATTACGAAACTACCAACCAATAGGTTAGAAATTGTAGTACCTAATACTGAAATTACAGGTAATATAGCGTTTCTAACGGCGTGCTTTAAAATTACAGCTGCTCTAGTAATTCCTTTAGATTTTGCAGTTTTAATATAGTCTTGTCCTAAGACTTCTAGCATACTTGAACGCATAAGTCTTGCCATTGTTGCCATAGGCATTAAAGCCATTGCAAATGATGGTAGTATTGTGTGTTTAAACTCTCCCCAACCACCAATAGGAAGCCAATCTACATTTCTAGCTACAAATTGAATAAGCACCGTACCCATTATAAAGCTTGGTACAGATATACCAATGATAGCAATAATCATCGATATGTAATCAGGAAGTTTATTTTGATATAGTGCTGCAAATGCTCCAAGAGCTGGTCCAAAGCAAATAGCTATAAGTAAAGCTTGAACCCCAAGTCTTGCTGATACTGGGAAGCCTCTTTCTATCATGTCATTTACTGTTTCAACTCTTGA
Source organism: Firmicutes bacterium FC7 (assembly GCA_022760735.1). Taxonomy (GTDB): domain Bacteria; phylum Bacillota; class Clostridia; order Tissierellales; family Tissierellaceae; genus UBA3583. The sequence goes on along the minus strand of JAKELU010000001.1, from coordinate 263,490 downwards.
TTTCATTGAGTCACCTAAATCTCCTTTTAAGAGATTTCCTAAATAAATAAAATATTGCTCTGTAAGAGGTTTATCTAGTCCATATTTCTTTTGTAAGTTTTCGTAAACAACTTTTGGCATTTTACTTTCTGCCGCGAAAGGATTACCTGGTACAGAGTGCATTAAAATGAACGTTATCGTAATAACAGCCCAGAGTGTTACTATGGACATAGCTAATCTCTTTAGAAGGTAGCGTTTCATTTTACCTCTCCTTTTCTAAACTTTAAAAGAAAATCGAAGTGACTAAAAAATTTAGTCACTCGATTTTCTAAATTAATTTTTATGGGTTCATTAAATATTTTCTAAATTACTTGATATTTGCATAAGTTATTGTTGGATAGTAAATTGGAAGCTTGTAAATTCCTTCTACATTAGGTTTTACTGCATATGGTTGAGTGTAGAAGTATACTGGGATAATTGGCATATCTTTCATTAATATCTTTTCAGCTTCTCTCATATTGTTGAAACGAATGTTTTGATCAGCTGTTCCCTTAGCTTCTAATATTAATTTATCATATTCTGCATTTGAGTATCTAGCATCGTTAAATGCTCCGCCAGTTAACCATAGATCTAGGATTGTCATAGGATCCATGTAGTCACCTGTCCAACCACCTCTAGAGATATGATAATCTCCAGCTTTTTCTCTATCAAGTTTAACTTGGAATTCAACATTTTCTATACCAATATTGATTCCTAGGTTAGTTCTCCACATTTCTTGAACTGCTTGAGCTATTTTCTTATGAGCTTCTAAAGTATTGAATAGAAGAACAAAGCCTGCCTTGTTGAAATCTTCAACTGTCATGCCTTCTTCAGCTAGACCTTCTTCAAATAATTGTTTTGCCTTAGCTGGATCTTCAACTATTAAATTACCAACTTTATCTCTGTATTCTCCGCCTGTTTCATCAGTTAAACCGTAAGGAACAGCACCTTCAGCAGCCATTTGTCCACCTTGAGTAATCTTTTCAACGATTACAGTACGGTCAATTGCCATTGATAATGCATTTCTTACCTTAGCGTTGTTGAAAGGTTTGATTTCGCTGTTTAAATTATAGTAGTAAACACCAACTTGGTTACCGATTACTAATTCTGGATTGTTTTCAGCTGACATTTGAGCTGCTACAGCTTGTGGTAGAGTTGCAAGGATGTCATATTCTCCACCTTCATATTTTTGCCATGCAGTGTTTTCGTCTTCAATTATATCGAAGTGAATTCCATCAAGTTTGATTTGATCAGCTGCATAGTAGTTAGGGTTCTTTTCAAGTTCGATGTAAGCATTGTGTTCCCAAGTTACTAGCTTGAAAGGTCCGTTTGAAATATGAGTTTCTGGAGTCTTAGCCCAATCTGGGTTAGCTTCTACTACGTTCTTGCTTACTGGATAATAAGTATAGAATGCAGTTAATTCTAAGAAGTATCCTGTTGGAGCTTCTAGAGTAACTTCTAATGTCTTATCATCTAATGCCTTAACCATTACATCATCAACTGATCCTTCGCCAGTATTATATGCTTCTGCACCCTTGATATAATATAGTTGGAATGCATAGTCAGCAGCTAGCTCAGGGTCTAATGCTCTCTTCCATGAGAATTCAAAGTCGTGAGCAGTTACAGGGTCGCCATTTGACCATTTTGCATCACGAAGTTTGAATGTGTAAGTTAAGTTATCTTCTGATAACTCATAGCTTTCAGCAATACCAGGTACTACTTTTCCTTCTTGGTCATAAGTCATAAGACCTTCGAAAGTATTGGATAGTATCCAAGATTCATGAGTACCTTGTGCTAAAGCTGGGTCTAGTGAACCAGGTTCACTACTGTTATTTGTTCTTAAAATTTTCTTTTCCCCTGTTGAAGGAGTTTCAGCTGGAGCTTCAGTACTAGGAGTTTCACTTGGAGCTGGCTCCTTAGCTGGACTTGAGCATCCTGTAACAACGATTGCCATTACAAGAAGTAGGCTCATTAAAGTTAGAAATTTTTTGCTCATTAAAATTGCCCCCTTTTCATAATTTGAAAATATTTAATGTGTTTTTTAAAGTGTACCACGTTTTGTAGTAAATTTCAAGAATTATTAGTCAATGACGCAACAGGATAACATTTTCATTTTATTATATTCTCAAATTTTTCAAATTAGTCGTCAGAAAATGTTGAGCTTTCAAGCTTGTTCAAAAAATCCTACGACAAAAATTAACATTGGTAATATAAGCCTATAAATTAGCGTCAATTTTAACTAGAATACATAGAATACTTTATAAAATATCAAATTATAATTAACTTGAATATGGTAGAAAGTTAGAAAAGCTTAGATGTCAACTATTTATTGTGAATTATTATATGTTTTGTTATAATAATTTAAATATTAATTAATGGGGTGTTATGTTATGGCCTACATGGATATTAAAGGAATGAGTCTTAAACTTGCTGAAAAGAAATTGTCTATAGCATCTACTGAAGACAAAAATTTTGCCTTAAAAAAAGTGTCGGATTCTATCAATTATAATAGGAAGGAAATCTTACAAGAAAATGCAAAAGATGTAGCTAATGCTAGAAAGTCGAAAATGAAGGAAGGACTAATCGACAGATTAAAATTGGATGATAATAGAATAGATGCAATTATCGAGGGAATTGATACTGTTATCAAGCTACCGGATCCTATTTGGAGGTCAGATAAGGTATGGACTCTTGAAAATGGATTAACTATTTCCAAGATGACAGTGCCTATAGGTGTAATTGGTATTGTATATGAATCTAGACCAAATGTAACAGTAGATGCATTCAGTCTTGCATTAAAATCTGGAAACTGCATATTGTTAAGAGGAAGCTCTTCTGCAATAAATTCCAACCTGGCTTTAGTAAAAGCAATAAAAGAAGGTTTAAGAGAAAGCAATATCCCTGAAAATGTAATTGAATTTATAGAGGATACGGATAGAGAGCATGTAAAGGAAATGCTAAATGCTACTAAATACTTAGATTTAATTATTCCAAGAGGTGGTAGGGATTTAATAAATTATGTAATACAAAATTCATCAGTTCCAACATTGCAAACAGGTGAAGGTAATTGTCACATATATGTAGATGAATCAGGAGACCTTGGAAAGGCACTTAATATCGTTTTAAATGCTAAAACACAAAGAGTTGGCGTTTGCAATGCCTGTGAAACCCTATTAGTTCATAAGAATGTAGCGGATAAATTCTTACCAAAGCTATATGATGCCATAAATGATAAGGTTGAGTTAAGAGGAGATAATCTTGTAAGGAATATAATTGATGCTAGGGAAGCTTCTGAGGAAGATTGGGCTGAGGAATTTCTTGATTATATTCTAGCTGTAAAGGTTGTAGACAGTGTAGATGAAGCTATTGAGCATATAAACAAATATGGAACTAAGCATTCTGAAGCTATTATTACAGAAAGCCTTACAAATGCAAGAAAGTTCCAAAGAGAAGTAGATGCCTCAACAGTTTATGTAAATGCTTCAACAAGATTTACAGACGGTTTTGAATTTGGATTTGGTGCAGAAATGGGCATTAGTACACAAAAAATTCATGCAAGAGGTCCAGTTGGATTAGATCAATTAGTTACTAATAAATATTTAGTAGTAGGCGATGGCCAAATAAGAAAGTAGGGATATAGTGATGAATAATGTGATTAAAGATAGCCATAAAATAGTTGTTAAAATAGGAAGTAGCACCATTACAAGTGAAGATGGTTCTATTGATAAGGATTTTATTGAGAACTTGGCTTTACAAGTAAAGACTCTAATGGACTTAGGTAAGAAAGTTGTTATAGTATCTTCTGGAGCAAGAATTGCCGGGGTAAGTACTATTGGCAAGTGGTCTAGAAAAGAGGATATTCACTATAAGCAAGCCCTATGTGCCATAGGTCAAGTTGAATTGATGGATTCATATAGAAGGATTTTTATACAACATGATTTACATGTTGCACAAATACTACTAACACGTGAGGATATAGAAGACAAAGCCAGATCTCTTAATATAAGAAACACCTTATTTACTCTAATTGATGAAGGAGTTATTCCTATAATCAATGAGAATGATACTGTAAGTGTTGATGAGATAAAAATTGGTGACAATGACATGTTAGCTGCTCATTCAACTGTACTATGGGGCGGAGATTTATTGGTACTTTTAAGTGATATTGACGGTATATATGATAAGAATCCTAATGAGGATAAAAATGCCAAGTTGATAGAAGAAATTAAAGATATAGAAGAATTAGAAAAAAATATTTCAATAGGTTCTAAGAGTAGCTTTGGTACAGGTGGTATAGAGACAAAGATAAAAGCGGCTAAGCTTGTGACTAAATACGGTACCCCATTGATAGTAGCTAAGGGAAAGAAAAAAGATATATTGATAAATTTAGCTGAAGGGAAAGAAAAGGCGACAATTTTCACAGTTTAAAGAAATATTAATCTTTTTAATATAGCATAATTTTACAGAAGAAGGGATATTGTTAAATAAATGTCTAATATTGACATAATTAAATAATTATAATATATTTATGAATGTTGAATACGATAAGTAGCCATTATCGTTTTTTATTCATAATGTGTTAATGCGTTAAAGGAATACCCCCCAGTAAATATTCCTCTATATCTGCATTAGCACATTTATTTTTTTGTTTTTTTAATATAGTCTAAATCAATTGTATCAAAGACTTATAAGCATTTTTATATAATAACAGATATTATATTAAGCTTCTCAAATTTAGATAGGGTTAAGTAATAATTACTGAATAAAGGGGTAAATTTGATTTAATATGGTAAAATGTAATAGTATGTAGAAAATACTAGAGTTACTAAAGGTAAAATTGTAGGAGGTTTCTTATGAAAATAGTTATACTTGAAGATTTGGCAATACCTGAATCTCAAATTATGGAAATTGCCAAGCCAATTATAGATCAGGGACATGAATTAGTATTCCATCAAAAGACAGAGAATATAGAATTACAAAAGCAATATGTTAAGGATGCAGATATTTTAGTTATTGCCAATATGCCATTAAAAGGCGAGGTAATTAGAGCCGCAGAAAATCTAAAGTATATTTCTGTAGCGTTTACAGGCTTTGATCATGTGGACTTAGAAGCATGTAAAGAAAGAAATATACAAGTATCAAATGCTGCAGGATATGCAACTATAGCTGTTCCAGAATTAGTATTTGGTATGGCAATCTCAATGCTAAGAGATATAGTATCCCTAGATAAAAAGGTAAGATTTGGTGGAACTAAAAATGGTTCAAGACAGCAGGAGATATATGGTAAGAATTTTGGAATAGTAGGTACTGGTGCAATAGGTTCAAGGGTAGCTAAGATAGCATTGGCTTTTGGTGCTAATGTATTAGCATATAGTAATCGTGAAAATGAGGAACTAAAATCAATGGGAGTTAAATATGTATCATTAGAAGAATTACTTAAGGAAAGTGATATAGTATCACTTCATACACCATTGACACCAGAAACAACTGGCCTGATAAATAAAGATAATATTAAGCTAATGAAGCCTAATTCCATCTTAATAAATACAGCTAGAGGTCCAGTAGTTGATACTGCAGCCGTTACTAAAGCGTTAAAAGAAGGATTAATTTCTGGTGCATGTCTAGATGTGTTCGATATGGAACCACCACTTCCATCTGGATACCAAATTCTAACTGCACCAAATACAATACTTACTGCCCATGTTGGATATGCAACTGAGGAAGCTATGGTTAGAAGAGCTCATATTACATTTATGGATAATATTTATAACTGGTTAAAAGGTGAACATCACAATAAAGTAATTTAATATAAATAATAAGTATTCTTTTAAAATCCTGTAGGGAGTTTTTAGAATTTCCTATAGGATTTTTATTTTTTAATATATTTAATGTAAATGATACTAGTGATTGATTGTAAGTCTGCTTTTCTCATTTTCAAAAATAGTTAGTATCCTGTAGCTACCTAGGAATACTTTGGAAGGCGCCTTCCTTTGCGGAGGAAATAAGAGTGTATGATGAGATAAATAAAGAATTACAATTAGCAAAGAAGGGTGATGTGGAGAGTAAAAAATGGCTTTTAGATAAGTTAAAACCTTTAATTATAGCCTCTATTAGAAGAAATTACAATAGGCCAATGGAGTATGAAGACTTAATGCAGGAAGGTAAAGTTATAGTACTTGAATGTATAAACAACTTTGATGAAACTAAGGGGGCATACTTTTTAGGCTATGTAAAAACAATGCTTAGTTACTATTATCTAGATAAAAATAAGCAAAAAGATGTCAATTCATTAAATGATAAGGTTGGAGATGATGAAGAGGAAGAATTAATTGACCTATTAGAATCAGATATTGACGATCCATTAGAGACTTTAGTAAAGCTTGAGGAGAATAACATGCTCTATAGTGCATTAAATTCTTTAACAACTAGGCAAAGAGAGGTTATTATCGATTTTTACTATGAAGGGTTAAGCATTAGCCAAATATCTGAAAAATTAGGGGTGTCCTACAGGACAGTGGTAAATACAAAGGTTAAAGGATTAGAGAATATGAAGAGAATAATTAGCTTTAATGCAAAATAAATGATATAATATTAACAAATAGTGTAAATTTTAGGTGATTCTAATGAGTCTATATGATATAAGAAAAACAGCTCAGGAAATATCAGATGCAATATCGGCTGTTCTTCATGTTGATGTTACAATAGCTGATAACAATTTAATACGAGTTGCTGCAACAGGAAAGTATAGAGATTTTATTGGAGAAAGACTTCCTGAAAATTGTTCTTTTGAGCGAATAGCTCTTTCAAGGAAAGTCCAGTTTATTAGAAATCCGAACAGCGATGAATGCAAAGACTGCAGTGCTAAAGGTAGTTGTCACGAAAAGTCAACCTTAGGTTATCCTATATTGGATGGTAATAAGCTTGTGGGAGTAATTGGCTTAATTGCCTTTGAACCAAGCCAAAAGGATGAGCTATTAGATAAGTATGATTCTCTTTTAACATTTCTAAGTAAGCTGTCTGAGCTATTAGTAGGGAACCTTAAAAATGCTGCCTATATTAAAAAATTAAAGGTGCAAGATGAGCTAATTAATTTGACTATTAATAATTTGGATAGTGGGCTAATTTGCACAAATACGGATAATCGAATACAATTTCTAAATTCTGTTGTTTGTGATATGTTAAAATTTGATAAGGATAAAGTTATAGGTAAAGATATTTCTGAGTTGTTGCCATTAGATATAGTAGGAGTTACACCTAATGTACGTAAAGAAGTAAAATTAGATATAAGAGGTAAAAAAGAAAGCTTTATACTTTCTAGAATTCCAATTTTGTTTGAAAGCAAAATATCAGGCAATTTATATACAATACACAAAAGTTCAAAAGTCATACAAGATGCATATAGTATCATGAATGTTAATCTAAATGTTGATTTCAGCAATATAATTGGTGAAAGCAAAGAGATAAAAAGGGTTAAGGAATTGGCTAAAAGTGTTGCTAAGAGCAAGTCTACAATTATCCTAAGAGGTGAAAGTGGGACAGGAAAAGAGCTTTTTGCTAGAGCTATACATAATGAAAGTACAAGAAAAAATGCTCCATTTATAGCAATTAACTGTGCATCCATACCTGAGAATTTATTGGAAAGCGAGCTTTTTGGTTATGAAGAAGGTGCATTTACTGGTGCTTCAAAATCAGGAAAGATAGGGAAATTTGAGCTGGCTAATAACGGTACCTTATTTTTAGATGAGATAGGAGATCTGCCAATACATCTTCAGCCTAAGCTATTAAGGGTATTGCAAGATGAATGCTTTACTAGACTTGGTGGCAAGGAATTGATATCTGTAAATTTCAGATTAATAACTGCAACAAACAGAAATCTTGAGGAGATGGTAGAAAAAGGCCAGTTTAGAGACGACTTATATTATAGACTCAATGTCATTCCTATAGAGATACCACCTTTAAGAGACAGAGGTGATGATATAAGTCTGTTAATTGAATATGGATTACAGAAATATTTGCAAAAGCTTAATAAGTCTAATATCGTATATTCTGAGGAAGTAAAGGAAATTTTCAAGTGCTATTCCTGGCCAGGTAATATTAGAGAAATGGAAAACTGTATAGAGTATTTAGTAAATACGGTTAAGGGCAATGTAATAATGAAATCAGATTTGCCAAAGAATATATTAAATTATCTTTCTTGTGAGAAATATGAAAATAGAGGAAGTTTAAAAGAGAGAATGGATAAGTACGAAAGAGAGTTGCTAGTAGATATGATTAAGACCTATGGTTCATCTGCTGAAGCAAAGGTTAGAATAGCTGAAATACTGGATATTAACTTGGCTACATTATATAGAAAACTTAATAAGCATAATTTGCAATAATGCTAAAAATTCGCAATTTTGCAAATGGCAATATAGCTTGGTTTGTTAAGTAAAAATAGGTTTTGTTCGCAAAATTGCGAAAAGGCCTATTTTTATGCTTTTTTTCTACTTAGTAAAGTGGCTAAAAATACATGTTTACACTTTCTATTACTTTTGGCATGATTTATGCATTAGTAAGTAGGCAACAAAGGTGAAGGAAGGGTTAAATATGGAAAAAGTAAAAAATATATTTATTGACATTGTAAAAGAAGACAGTAACCCTGCTTTAGGTTGTACTGAGCCTGTTGCAGTGGCTTATGCTGGTGCGGTAGCTGGTAAGTATATTACTGGAAATATAGTAAGTATAAATGTAGTAACAAGTAAAAGTATATTTAAAAATGGAAAGTCAGTATATATACCTAAAACTAATAGCCGAGGGTTGGATTTAGCTGCTGTTCTAGGGGTTGTTGCAGGGGACCCAAAGGACGAATTTATGATAATAAAGAACATGGACGAAACTAAGATAAACCATGCTAAGGAAATGGTTGAAAAGGGTATTGTATCAGTTACTTACCTAGAAGAATCTCCATCAATTTATGTATATGTTAATATAACTACAGATAAAGAAGTCGTTGAAGTCTATATAAAAAACAGCCATATTCATATTGATAAGGTAAAGGTAGATGGAAAGGTAGTATATGAAGACATATATGAGAATGGAGATAGTATTTCTCATGACTTCTTAAAAAGTATGACAATAAAGGAATTAAGAGAAGTATGTGAAAATATTGACTTGAGTGAAATCGATTTCGTAAAAGAAGGCGTTTCGATGAATTTAAACGCTGCTGAGGAAGGATTAAAATCCAATCTAGGACTTCGTCTAGGTTCTACACTAAATAGGCTGCACTCTGAGGGCAAGTTAAATATAGATGTATTTACTAAAGCAAGAATATTGACTGCTGCAGCATGTGATATGAGAATGGGAGGTGGTAATTGCCCTATAATGACCAGTGGTGGTAGCGGCAATCAGGGAATAGGAGTAATAGTTCCTATTGCTGTAGTAGCAGAGTATGAGAATATAGAAGAAGAAAAGCTAATGCGTTCTGTATTCTTTGCTCATCTAATTAATAGATATGTAAAGATGTTTACAGGTAAGCTTTCTTCAATATGTGGCTGCGCAATAGCTGCTGGTGTAGGAGCAAGTGCTGCGATTACATGGATGCTTGGAGGTGATGATGAGAAAATAGCTGGAAGTTGCAATAACATGCTTGCCAATCTTACAGGTATGATTTGTGATGGTGCAAAAGACACATGTGCTTTTAAACTATCAACTAGTGCAGAAGAGGCGGTAATAGCAGCTTATTTAGCAATGGAAGGAGTTATTGCTGAAAAAAATATAGGGGTTATTGGGGATTCTATAGAAGCTACAATAAGAAATCTAGGCTATCTTTGTGAAGAAGGCCTTGATCGTGCTGATTCTGCAATTATTAATATTATTAATAATAAAGGAGAGTAGCTATGAGTAAAGTAAAGGACAATTTGATAGTTAAACTTTTAATTGCTGTAATTATTGGTATTATATTAGGTTCAGTTGTAAATGAAAGCTTAATTGAAATTTTACTTTCAATTAAACATGTAGCTGGACAATTTATATTCTTCTGTGTACCATTGGTAATTATAGGGTTTATTGCTCCTGCTATTACAAATTTAAAAGCAAATGCTAGTAAAATGTTAGTAGCTGCCTTAGCTATCGCATATATATCATCAGTAGGAGCAGCATTATTCTCAACAATAGCTGGTTATGTATTGATACCTCACTTAAACATACCTGATACAGCAGAGGGCTTAAGAGAACTACCAGAAATAGTGTTTCAATTAAATATTCCTCAGATTATGCCTGTAATGTCAGCTTTAGTATTAGCTATTGTATTAGGTCTTGCTGTTATATGGACAAAATCTGAAACTTTTGAAAAACTATTAAATGAGTTCAATAATATAATGTTGAAAGTCGTAGAAGTAATGATTATACCTATATTACCAATATTTATCATGACTACATTTGCAGGTCTTGCATATGAGGGTGGAATTACAAAACAATTACCTGTTTTCTTAAAGGTTATTGTAATTGTTATAGTAGGACATTTCATATGGTTGACAGTGCTCTATACAATAGCAGGTATTATATCTAAAAAGAATCCGGCTGAGGTATTTAAACACTATGGACCAGCGTACTTAACAGCTGTAGGTACAATGTCAAGTGCAGCAACATTACCAGTAGCTTTAAAATGTGCTAGAAAATCATCGGTACTTGATCAAGAAATAGTAGACTTTGCTATTCCAATAGGTTCAACAATTCACCTATGTGGATCAGTATTAACAGAGACCTTCTTTGTAATGACTATTTCACAAATTCTTTATGGTCAATTACCATCATTTGGAACAATGTTACTATTTATTATACTTCTTGGTGTGTTTGCGGTTGGTGCGCCAGGAGTGCCAGGCGGAACAGTAATGGCTTCACTAGGTATAGTTATAAGTGTTCTTGGATTTAATGACGCAGGCGTTGCTCTATTGTTATCAATATTTGCACTTCAAGATAGCTTTGGTACAGCTTGTAATGTAACAGGTGATGGAGCAATTGCATTAATGTTAACAGGATTATTTAAGAAAGAGAAAGTCACAAATTAAGATGTAACAAAGACGGGACAATGGGATACCCTAAAGGGCATACAGCAGGAGCCATGTCTCAGAAACAGGAAGCTATGTAGCTTCCTGTTTTAATTTTTAAATTCTTATTTATATGGGTATATTTTAGTATAAGCCTATGAAGTGGAGGTGTTTTAAGCATAGGATGAATAGATATGAAAATGGCAAATTGGTCATCGAAAGTGATTTTGAGATTAGACTATTAAGAAAAGAAAATGAGGATATAGACTTACTTATTCCTGTAGATTTAAGAGTATTAAACTTAAACATTGACAAAATGCCAGATTATATGGATAGTAGATTTCAATTTAGAGATGTTCGAAATATTATAATCCGCTTTACTACAAATAAGGATAATAATTATTGTACTATACACTTACTAAGAAGTGTGGACCTATTATCAGCTATGGTGAACTTTATTATGAATTATGAGAGTCATAGTATAAGAATTATAAGAAATGAGTTTAGCATAGACATGTATCTAAATCCTATATAGGTTTTGTGTTTTTGGTTAAACTAAGCTTGGAGGTGTTTTTATGGCAGTAGCACATAAGGCAGCAATTTCCTTTGGCTTAGTTCATATTCCAGTTGATTTATATACTGCTACTCAGGATGTGGGTATTAGGTTTAACCAGTTGCATAAAACCTGTAAGCAAAGAATTAAATACAAGAAGGTTTGTCCACACTGTAATATAAATGACTTAAAGGCAGATGATATTGTTAAAGGTTATGAATATGAAAAGGATAAATATGTTGTTATGGAAAATGAAGACTTTGAAAAAATAAAGACGGAAAAAGATAAGTCCATAACTATCCTTCATTTTGCAGATCTAGACCAAATTGATCCAATTTTCTTTGAGAAGACATATTATGTTTCTCCTAGCGGTAGTGATAAGGCATATGCCCTTTTCAAGGCTGCATTGGAAAGTGAAAAAAAGGTAGCTATAGGAAAGACGGTATTAGGAACAAAGGAAACTCTAGTAACCATCAGAGCTGCAAAAGAAGGACTAATAATTGAGACCATGTACTTCCTTGAGGAAATAAAGGCTATTCCCAAACCATTGACAAATATAGAAGTAAATCAGGCTGAGTTAGATATGGCAAAGATGCTTATAAATAATATGACAAAAGAATTTAAACCTGAAGAATATAGGGATGAATATGCTGCAAAATTAAGAGATGCTATAGAGAAGAAGATAAACGGTCAAGAAGTGGTAGAGGCTAAACCTGAACCTAGGGCAAATGTAATAGACCTAATGGAAGCTTTAAGGCAGAGTGTGCAAGCAACTAAAAAGGCCCAATAAGAAAACATGGACTTGAAAATTCTGTGCAGTTAATAGAAAATAAGGGTATATAATAAATAAATAGTAAATCAATTAAGGGAGGAAATTATGAATTATAAATTTTTACACACATGTATAAGAGTAATGGACTTAGAAAAGTCCTTAAAGTTTTATAAAGAAGCCCTAGGGCTAGTTGAAACAAGAAGAAAGGACTTCCCAGAAGATGAGTTTACCTTAGTATATCTAAGTGATGAAGAGGGTAAGTATGAGCTTGAATTGACTTATAACTATAATCCGGAAAAACCTTATGTAATTGGTGATGGATTTAGCCATATAGCGTTGTCAGTAGATGATTTAGAGGCATCAAGACAAAGACATATTGAAATGGGCTATGAAGTAACAGAATTATATGGCCTACCAGGTGAGCCTCCAAAATTCTATTTTATAACTGATCCTGATGGATATGATATAGAAATTATTCGAGCTAAATAAGTGAAAGGACAAACATAGTATGCATCTATATTGCTAATAGCAGCAATTGCTACTTTTTTCAATATTGTTAAGGTAAAAACTTATATCAATAAGTTATATGGATATCTTGATAATAATTCAGATTTGACCGATAATAGTAGATAGGATAAGAATAGCAAAAGTTAAGGAGTGATTTTATGGCAACACCTCATATAGCAGCAAATAAAGGGGATATAGCTGAAACTATATTACTACCAGGAGATCCATTAAGAGCTAAGTTTATTGCAGACACATTTTTAGAAGATGTGGTGCAATTTAATACCACTAGAAACATGTTTGGTTATACAGGAACATATAAAGGAAAGAAGATATCTGTTATGGGAACTGGTATGGGTATTCCTTCTATAGGAATTTACTCTTATGAGTTAATACACTTCTATGGAGTTAAAAATCTTATTAGAGTAGGTTCATGTGGTGCCCTTCAAAAAGATCTAAAGTTATATGATGTAATCTTTGGTATGGGAGCAAGCACAAATTCAAACTATGCTCACCAATATAATTTACCTGGTACATTCTCTGCAACTGCATCTTGGGAGCTGCTTTCAAAGGCTAAAAAGGTTGCAGATGAGAAAAATATTCCTGTAACAGTAGGAAATATTCTATCAAGTGATACATTCTATTCAGCAGATGAAACTGAAGCACAAAGATGGGCTAAGATGAATGTTTTAGCTGTTGAAATGGAAGCATATGCTCTTTATTGCAATGCTGCAGCTGCTGGTGTTAATGCGCTTTGTATACTTACAGTTTCTGATTCAATAGTAAATAAGGAAGAAACTACAGCAGAGGAAAGAGAAAAGAGCTTTACAAGAATGATGGAAATAGCTTTAGAATTAGCATAATAGAAGAATCGTCAAAATTGACGATTTTTCTTTTTCCTTCAAAAGCATACGAATTTAGATGGTTTTATATATGTCATGAGCTTGTATATTATTGTTTGGATATGATATTGTAGATTATGAGCCAACATTTAGAGGGGCTAAAGAAATAATAAGAATTGGAGAGGGCTATGAAAAATAATAGATTATCTGCTTTGTTGGTACTTATATCAGCTACTGTCATAAATATCATAGGCGGGATGCCATATACATGGAGTGCCATCAGCCAAGCTATAATTTCATCTTGGGGTTGGACAAGCAAGCAGGCTTCACTTCCATATTCAACCTATACAATATTTTTTGTAATAGCAATGGTTATATTTGGCTATGTACAGGATAAGAGAGGACCTAGATTTACAGCAACTTTAGGTTCCATATTAGTTGGTTGTGGATTTATTTCTTCAGGCTTTACAAAGAGCCCTATTTTATTAGTGCTGACCATAGGGGTTATAGCAGGGTCAGGGATAGGAATTCATACTGTTACAACAGCGCCAACAGCAGTTAAGTGGTATCCAGCTAATAAAAAAGGATTAATTACAGGAATCGTTTCTTCTGGTGCTGCAATTTCATCCTTAATATATTCTCCTTTAGGAAGATATTTATTAAACAGTGTAGGTATAAATTATACATTTTTATATATTGGTATAGGAGCTTTAGTGCTTACAACCTTTCTTTCCCAATTCCTTAAGTATCCAGAAACTTATATGAATACAGAGGAGATAAAAACAACTAGCACTACAATTGACAGAAACTATAAATATCTTTTAAAGGATAAGTATTTTTATAAGTTATGGACGATGTATTTTTTAGCAAGTTCTGTAGGACTTATGATAATAAGTCATATTTCATCTATCTCCAAGATACAAACAAATTTAGAAGTAGGATATATATTAATAATATTTATTTCTGTATTTAATTCCATAGGTAGAATACTTGGAGGGTATTCATCTGACAAAATTGGTAGAATTAATTTATTAAGACTGGTATTTATAGTAGGAGCAATAAATCTTTTTTTATTTAATTATTATAATGGGTTAATATCTATGATAATTGGCGTATCAGTAGCAGGAATTTGTTATGGCTCTTTATTCTCAGTATTTCCAGCTGCAGTATCTGATAGGTACGGAGCTAAGTACTATGGTCAAAACTATGGTTTAATGTTTACCGCATGGGGATTTGGAGGAATATTAGGTCCTATGGCAGGAGCTGCCATTTACGATGAGTTTAATCAATATACTATAGCATATATACTAGCGTTTATGCTTTTAAGTATATCATTTTTAATAGCAATGACTATAAAGGACTAAATGTATATTTAAATGGAAAAAAGGTTACAAAATTTAATATGTAATAATAAGTTATAATTAAATTTATAACATTTTAAAGGAGGCAAAAATATGAGCAATGAAGTAATGCATCACATAGCATGTAAAAAAGGAGATATAGGTAAATATGTTATTGTACCAGGGGATCCGGGAAGAGTAGAAAAGATTGCAAAATATCTTGATAATGCAAAACATATAGCAACTAAAAGAGAATATGTAACATATACAGGATATCTAGATGGAGTAAAGGTTAGTGTAACATCTACTGGTATTGGTGGACCTTCGGCATCAATAGCCATGGAAGAGTTAGTTATGTGTGGAGCAGACACTTTTATTAGAGTAGGTACATGTGGAGGAATCGACCCGGAATTAATTCCTGGTAACTTGATTATAGCTACTGGAGCAATTAGAAAGGATGGAACAGGTAGGGAATATGTACCTATTGAATTTCCAGCTGTTGCAAATTATGATGTTGTACATGCCTTAAAAACTGCAGCTGATAAGTTAAATAAGACAAGCTATTTAGGGATTGTAGAGTGTAAGGATTCATATTATGGGCAACATTCTCCTGATAGAATGCCTGTAGGTTATGATTTGAAGAATAAGTGGAATGCTTGGAAAATGGCTGGTGCACTAGGTTCAGAAATGGAATCATCCACTTTATTTGTAGTAGCTTCTACACTTAGAGTAAGATGTGGCAGTATTTTACTATTAGCTAGGAATAGAGAAAGGGAAGAAAAATATAATACTGGAAAAATTTCAACATTTGATACTACACCTGCTATAGAGGTTGCAATTCAAGCTATTAGAGATTTAATAGCAAGCGATATATCAAATAATGGATAATGAAATAAATAATTCTTTATTGACATGAAGGAAAACGTTGTGCTAATATTAATGTAATGTTTTAGTGAAAGGTTTTACTACCATTCTTCGACAAAATGTTGTATAATAGTATAACATATTTCTATTTATGTGATGCTTTTATTGAAGTGATGCTAAACGGAGGGAAGTTATTTGAAGATATTAAACTTAGGATCATTAAATATTGATAAGGTATATGAGGTAGAAAAAATAGTTAGTCCAGGTGAAACTATTTTGAGCTTAAATTATAAAGAGTTTATTGGTGGGAAAGGATTGAATCAATCAGTAGCTTTAGCTAGAGCAGGCGCTAAAGTTTACCACGCTGGAATGATCGGAAAAGATGGTCGTTTTCTAGTTGAATACCTAAAGGAATGTGGAGTAAATACAAAATTTATAGAAGAAATAGATTTTCCTAGTGGACATGCAGTAATTCAAATAGAAAAGTCTGGACAAAATAGCATCATCGTATTTGGGGGATCAAACCAACAGATTACAGAAAAATACATTGATAATATTCTAGAAGAATTTGGTCCAGATGATATGTTGCTTATACAAAATGAAACTTCAATGATTCCATACGCTATGCATGAAGCTAAAAAGAGAGGGTTAAAAATTGCAATAAATCCTTCTCCAATAAATAATGAATTATTGGAATATCCGTTAGAATTGGTTGACATATTTATTCTGAATGAAATAGAAGGTCAAGTTCTAACTGGTAAAGAAGATAAGGATGAAATTGTATCAGATATGAATGAGAAGTACCCAGGAGCATCAATTGTTTTAACCTTAGGAGATAAGGGTTCCGTATATAGTGATGGTACAAGAAAAATATATCAAAATGCATATAAGGTTAAGCCAATAGATACAACTGGAGCTGGAGATACATTTTGTGGATATTTACTAGCTAGTATTTCTCAAGGCAAGTTAATTGATAAGGCAATGGAATTAGCAAGTAAGGCAAGTAGTATAGCTATACAAACTAAAGGAGCATCTAACTCTATACCTGAACTATCAATTGTAGAACAGTTTGAATAAAGGAGGATATAGAGAAGTTGATAAACAACCAGGTAGGAACAGGTCATCATAGTATTGGTAAATTACTTTTTAAGATAATCTTATTATCCATAGGCTTATTAGTTATGTGTTTAGGAACAACACTTTTATATAGATCTTATTTAGGATCTAATCCTATGGCAACTGCAGCCGATGGTTTAAGTAAAATTACTGGTACAAGCTATGGAGTAGCAAATTTAATATTAAATGTATTTTTTTTAATATTGGCTTTAGGTATAAACAGAGAAAATCTAGGTATCGGTACACTTATAACAGTCGTATCAATTGGCATGTACATTGATATGTGGGATGCTATCATACCAGATTTAGCTGCCAATTCTTCTTATATTTTTAAAATAGCAATTAGTCTATTAGGTACCTTATTTGCTTCAATGGGTTTAAGTTTTTATATACAGCTTGAATTAGGTATGGGACCTTTAGAATGCTTAGTGGAATACATTTATAAGAAAACAAATTGGCAGTATAAGACAGCAAAAACTTTTTTTGATATATCACTTTTAATAATTGGTATATTAATGGGAGGTGTGTATGGACTAGGTACAGTATTAAATGTATTTTTAACAGGCAAGATCATGCAGTTTTTTATTGGTTTTTACAAAAAAATATTTAAACAAGGTCTATAAAAATATTTTATAGAAAAAGTAATTAACATATTTTAAGGGGGCAGAAAAATGAAAAAATTTGGTAAACTAGCAGCTTTAGCATTAGCTGCAACAATTACTTTAACAGGATGTGCAACACCTAAGGACGGTGGAAATAGTTCAACAGATACAAATTCAGGTAAAGATAAAACTAAAGTAGCTGTTGTAATTAATACTAATCTAGGAGATAAGGCATTCTCAGACTTAGTATGGTCTGGCGTAACTAGAGCTGCTGAAGATCTAGATTTAGAAGTTAAAGCATTTGAATTACTAGGGGATGCTACTAGACAAGAACCAACATTAACTGAGCTTAGTGAAAGTGGAGAATGGGATTTAGTAGTTTCAGGAACATTCAACTTAAAAGAAGCTACTCAAGATGCAGCATTAGAATTCCCGGAACAAAAATTCATTGTTTATGATACAGAAGTAGATTTTGCTGAAGATGACTACAGCAATGTGGTATCTGTTATGTCAAAACAAAATGAAGGTTCATTCTTAGCTGGAGCTCTTGCTGCTATGTTAACTAGTTCAGGAATTGAAGGCACAAATGAAGAAAAGGTTATAGGATTTGTTGGTGGCGGTGAAAACAGTGCTATTAACGACTTTTTAGTAGGATATATCGAAGGAGCTAAATATGTAGATCCAGAAGTAAAAGTATTGTATTCATATATAGGAGACTTTACAAATACTGCAAAAGGGAAAGAGCTTGCTCTTGCACAATATCAACAAGGAGCAGACATTGTATTCGCTGTAGCAGGTTCCGCTAGTTTAGGAGCGCTTAATGCAAGTAAAGAAGCTGGTAGATTAGCAATAGGTGTAGACCAAGACCACGCATTAAACTTAGAAGAAACAGATCCAGAAACTTCTAAACACATTGTAACTTCAGTAATGAAGAACTTAGATGTTTTAATATATGATAAGATCGCTGAATATGTAAATGGAGAAATTGAATGGGGCAAACATATAGGTGCTGGATTAGCTGAAAATGGTATGAGCTTAGCAGATAATAAATACTATAGAGAAATTGTTCCAGCAGAAATAATTGAAAAGGTAGAAGAAATTACTGAAAAAGTTAAATCTGGAGAAATTGAAGTTCCAACTGCCATTGGTATGTCAACTGAAGAGGTTGAAGCAATCAAGGCTAAAGCTAGTAAATAAGATATTGTAATGGAGGTCAGTTCCTGACCTCCATCATTACTAAATTTTATCTTTAGAATGAGGTGGACTTAGTGAATAAAGTTATTGATAATACCGAATACATTTTACGTATGGAGAACATTACTAAGATTTACGGTAATGGGTTCATGGCAAATAAAAATGTAAATTTAAGAGTTAAAAAAGGAGAAATTCATGCACTAATCGGTGAAAATGGTGCTGGTAAGAGTACATTAATGAAAGTTCTTTTTGGACAAGAGCAACCTGAAGAAGGAAAGATTTTCTACAAAGGTGAGGAAATAAAGATCACAAACCCATTAGTTGCGCTTGCACATGGAATAGGTATGGTCCATCAACATTTTATGTTAGTACCTTCGCTAACAGTTGCAGAAAACATGGTGCTTGGAATAGAACCAAAAAATAAAGGCTTTTTTAATTATCAAGAAGCTGTAAGACTTACTGAGGAAGTTTCAAAGAAATACAATCTACCAATTGATCCAAGGGCTAAGGTTAAGGATTTACCGGTAGGATATAAACAAAGAGTGGAAATATTAAAGATATTATTAAGAGGTGTAGAAGTTCTTATATTAGACGAACCTACAGCTGTTTTAACACCTCAAGAAACTGAAGAGTTATTTGTTCAATTAAGGGAATTAAAAAAACAAGGATATACAATTATTTTTATTTCTCACAAATTAAATGAAATAAAGGCACTTTGTGACAATCTAACAGTTTTAAGAAATGGAAGAGTTACAGGTACTGCAAAAGTTGCAGATTTAACAGAACAGGATATCTCTAGATTGATGGTTGGTAGAGATGTAATGCTTACAATAGATAAGGAAGAAGCAAAACCTAAGAAAACTGTATTAAAAGTTAGGAACTTAACGTACAAAAATTCGGATAATAAAGCTATAGTAAACAATGTTTCTTTTAGTATAAGAGAAGGAGAAATACTAGGAATAGCAGGAGTAGAAGGGAATGGACAAAGAGAAATTTCTTCTCTTATTACAGGACTTATTGAAAATCAATCAGGTGAAATAAAATTATTCGATGAGGATATTACAAATATTAGTATACGAAAGATAAGAGAAAAAGGAGTAGCACATATATCAGAGGATAGAATGACTTATGGTACTGTTGCAGATGCTTCTGTAGAAGAAAATATAATTTCTGATCGATATTATAAAGATGATTATAACAAGTATGGATTACTTGATAAAAAGAAGATAGCAGAGCTTAGTAATGAATTAATAAAAGAGTATAGAGTAAAATGTGATAGCAAGGATGCAGAAATAAGAACACTATCTGGAGGAAATATTCAAAAGGTAGTAGCTGCAAGAGAATTTACATCCAACCCAAAATTGATAATAGCAAATCAACCTACAAGAGGAATAGATGTAGGTGCTAGTGAATTTATTAGAAAGAAGCTTGTCAGTTTACGTGATGAAGGTGCAGCAATTCTTCTAATATCTGCAGACTTAACAGAAGTTATTACAGTTAGTGATAGCTTATTAGTAATGAGTGAAGGAAAGATAGTAGCTTACTTTGAAGATACAAAGAATCTTACAGAGGAAACAGTTGGTGAATATATGTTAGGAATTAAAAAACAAACAGCAGAAGAAATAGGAGGTGTTTGCTATGAATAAAGTCATGAAAATTGAAAATCAATTTAAGGTAATACGTATAGCATTTTCAATTGCTATAGCTTTAGCAATTGCCTTCTTGATTATTTCATTTGTTAGTGATGATCCGCTATACACTATGTATAACTTTATAATAGGACCTTTTACGTCAATTAATAGAATTGGAAATATTATTGAAGTTATGACACCGTTATTATTTACTGCTGTTGGTGTATGTATTATGTATTCAGCTAATATGATTAATATGGCTAGTGAAGGTGCATTTTTCTTGGGTGGTGTTGCTACAGCCTATGTTGCGGTAACATATACAATGCCTAGTGGTATACATCCTATTATTAGTATTTTAGCGGGTGGAATAGTAGGTGCAATAGTGTGTGGTATCCCAGCAATTATGCATATAAAGTTTAATGCATTACCAGTGGTATCGTCCTTGATGATTAATTATGTATGTTTATACTTAGGGCTATTTATAGTCAATTATGTAATAAGAGACCCACAAGCAGGATATATGGCTTCATATAAATTTGCGAAGACCGCCATATTGCCGGAGTTGTTTTCTAAAACAAATGTTCATTTAGGTTTAATTATTGGACTTGCTGTTGTAGTTTTCGGATACTATTTCTTAATGAGAAGTAAATGGGGATATAGTATTAGAATGATTGGTAAAAATACTAGTTTTGCCAAATACTCAGGAATGAACGTAACAGCTATTTTATTATCATGTCAGTTAATTGGTGGTTTTATTGCTGGAATTGGTGGTGCAGTAGAACAATTAGGAATGTATAATAGATTCCAATACCAAAAGCTACCAGGTCATGGATTTGATGGAGTTATGATTGCAATACTTGCAAGATATAATCCTAAGTTTGTGCCTTTAGCTTCTTTCTTCTTAGCATATATCAGAGTTGGTGCAGACGTTATGGCAAGAACGTCTGATGTTCCAGTTGAAATTGTATCAATTATCCAGGCTGTAATCATCATATTTGTTGCATCTGAGAGATTCTTAGAAGGTTGGAAATATAGAAGAATAGTTAAAGCTACTAAAGATACTCATGCAGAAGCTGAGAAGCAAGTTGTGGGGGAGGCTTAAATATGGAAATAATTTTAGATAGTATTTTTTCAACCGAATTTTTCTTTTCAGTCCTTAGAGTTGCTACGCCGTTAATCTTCGTTTCTCTAGCTGCATTAGTTGTAAAAAATGGTGGAGTAATGTGTATAGCGTTTGAAGGTATGATGTTATTTTCTGCCTTAGGGGCTGTTATAGGAAGTGCATTTAGTCAAAGTCGATTAGTTGGTATTCTAGTTGGTCTATTGTTAGGAATGTCTATTTCTGCGATATTTGCATATTTTGTGCTTGTTTTGAATTCAAATGGAGTTTTAACGGGTTTGGCTTTAAATATATTGGGAAGCGGTGGAACGGTATTTATGCTTTATCTAATAAGTGGTGATAAGGGAAGCTCTACTGCACTAAAGAGCCTAATAATACCTAATGTAGATATTCCGATAATTAAGGATATACCAGTAATTGGAGAGATCTTATCAGGACATAATATATTGACATATGTAGCCCTAATTACTGTAGTAGTTGTATATATATTGATAAATAAGACTCCTTTAGGACTTAGAATAAGATCTGTAGGTGAAAACCCTCATGCTGCAGAATCAGTTGGTATCAAAGTTATTAAGACTAAGTTCATAGCACTTATGATTGGAGGATTTATAGCTTCCTTAGGTGGAATCTATATGTCAATGGGATATTTGCCATTTTTTACTCGTGATATGATGGCAGGTAGAGGTTTTATGGGTATAGCTGCTTCAAATTTAGGTGGTGGACTAACTATCCCAACATTTGCAGCTGCACTACTTTTTGGTTCTGCAGAAGCATTATCAAATATTATGCAATCTCTTAGACTTCCATCAGAATTCATGCAAATGGTACCTTATATCGTAACCTTAATTGGATTGATGTTAGTCGGAGGAAATAATAAAAAGTTGACTTTTAAGAAGGAGGAAAAAAATGAGTAAGAGACCTGTAATTATAGATTGTGATCCAGGACATGATGACGCTATTGCCCTACTTATAGCATTAGCTAGTGATGAATTGGATGTAAAGGGGATTACTACTGTAGGAGGTAATAATAAAGTAGAAAAGACAACAATTAATGCCCTTAAGGTATTAGAGTTAACAGGAATGACACATATACCAGTTGCTGTAGGAAGAAGTAATCCTTTAATGAAAGAAATTCGGGTTGCAGATGATGTGCACGGTGAAAGTGGTATGGATGGTCCAGAGCTTAAAGAACCTGCAATTAAACCAGTTGAATTGTCTGCTGTTGAATTTATAGCAAAGGTTGTTGAAGAAAGCGAAGAAAAGGTAACTCTTGTTGCAGTAGGACCTTTTACAAATATAGGTGTTTTCCTTCTTTCATACCCTCAATTACATGAAAAGATTGAATGCATTTCAGTGATGGGTGGAGGATACTTAGAAGGTAATAGAACAGCAGTTGCAGAATTTAATATTTGGCAAGACCCAGAAGCAGCTAGAGTAGTTATGAGAAGCGGTATCCCTGTACTATTACATGGATTAGACGTTACTCATAAAGCTTTAATTAAAAAGGAAGAATTTAGTATCTTTAGAAATGAAAAGGGGCCTATATTTCAATTTGTTGCAGACCTTTTAGATTTCTATTCAATATGCTATACTGGTGAAAGAAAGTTAGAAGGATGTCCAATGCACGATTCATGTGCAGTTGCTAACCTTATAGATCCAACTCTTTTTAAAGGAGAGAGCGCAGTTATAGATATTGAATTGGATGGAGAGATTACTAGAGGTGCATGTATAATAGATTTAAGACCTAAAGAAAGAAGACCTGTTGAAGATAATGGTAAAGTTATATTTGATGTTGATAGAAAGAGATTTTTAGACCTAATTATAGAGTCTTGCAGAAAGCTTGAATCTAGGCTTAGTAATGCACAATAAAGCAAATAGAAAGGATTGTGATAAAGATGAAAAGAAGAGTTATTATAGACTGTGATCCTGGAATAGATGATGCAATAGCATTGATGCTAGCCTTTGCAAGCTCTGATATTGACATTGCTTTTATAACAACTTGCTTTGGCAATAATACAATACAACAAACAACTGAAAATGCACTTAATTTAGTAAATTTATTTGGTGGTAATGTGGATGTATATAAGGGAGCTGAAAACCCACTATTTATTGATAGAAGACCTATACCTGAATTCCATGGTCCAAATGGTATAGGTGGAGCGACCCTTGAAACTTCACCAAGAAAGCTAGGAGAAGACTATGCATGGGATGCTATATATAAAGAAGCAGTGGCTTGTAATGGAGAGCTTTCAATAATTACTTTAGGGCCTTTAACTAATATAGCTATAGCGCTTTTTAAGTATGAAGACCTTGCAAAATATATTAAGGAAATAGTAGTTATGGGTGGATCTTCCTCTTTCGGTAATGAACAACCTTATAGTGAAGCGAATGTTTATAGTGATCCTTATGCATTCCAAGCAGTTTTGAATGCTAAGATAAAAGTAAGAATGGTAGGATTGAATGCTACTGAAACTACTAGAATGACATTTGATGAAATGAAGGAAATATTTGATCTTAAGACAAGTTTTTCAGACAAGCTTGCACCAATGCTTGACCATTATTTAAGAGTGCAAAATAAATACGGTGAAGAAAAGTTGGTTATACATGATGCTGCAGCAATGGCTGTTGCAATTAAACCTGAGATTGCAGTATCTGAAATTTTACCTGTTAGTGTTGAATTAACTAATGGAAGAATGTTTGGTCGTACTGTTGTAGATATTAGATTGCATTCACAGGCTGAAAAAAATGTTGATGTTGTAAAAAGCATTGATTTTGAAGCCTATAAGAATATGCTAAAACAAGCTGTTGCTCATTATAGTGCATAGATTTCTATTAGGTGGTATTAAAAATGAGAACTACCATTAAAGATATAGCTAAGAAAACAAACCTCTCGATTACTACAGTTTCTATGATATTGAATAATACTGGAAATTTTCCTGAAAAGACAAGACAGTTAGTAATTAAAACTGCCGAAGAATTGGATTATGTTCCAAATGCACTTGCACGTGGGCTAATAACTAAAATGACTAAGACCTTAGGTTTAATAATTCCAGATATAAGGAACATGTTCTTCTCAACACTTGCAAAAGGAATTGAAGATGAATGTAGAAAAAATGGTTGGACATTAATTTTATGCAATACAAGCGATATATTTAAGAGGGACTTAGAGTATATCGATATGTTACAAAGTAAAGGTGTTGATGGAATACTATACTGTATGTCAAATGATACATCCTTGGAAAATTACCAAGAGCTTGTAGAACAATTACGAAGAAAGGGAATACCTTATATAATGGTGGATAGATCATATAACGTGGGTGACGAGATAGTTGCAAAATTAGACCATTTTAATGGCGGCTATTTAGCAGGTAATCATCTACTGGATCTAGGACATACTAAAATAGCATGTATTACAGGGCCTATTCATCTTCAAGACTCAAGAGCTAGATTGGAAGGATTTAAAAAGGCCTTAAATGATAGAAACTTAGATGTAAATCCACACCTTGTAATTGAAGGAAGTTTTGACATTGCCAGTGGTGAAACTGCTATAGATAAATTGAAGGATAAAGAATTTACCGCAGTATTTGCCTTCAATGATTATATGGCATTTGGTGCATATAAAGGTTTGAGAAAACTAGGTTTTAAGGTTCCAGATGATATATCTCTAATAGGATACGATAATATATTTTTGGCTGAGAATTTTTCGGTCCCTCTCACAACAATACATCAACCAGTTAATGAATTAGGAAAAGTCGCAACAAATTATTTAATAAATTCAATAAAAAACAGGTCTAAAATAGAAGTGATACAACCCTTTGAGCCGGAATTAATAGTTAGAGAAAGCACTGCAAGATTAAAGGATAGGGTAAAGATATAGCTTGCTGTATGAATAAACAAGTCCTATCAAATAATATTAAAAAAGTAAAGGAGATTTTTGATGGAACTAAAGAACTGTATATCATGTAATAAATCATTTGGCAACATTAAGAGCCTATAAAGAAATAAGAAAATAATTAGAAATCAGGGCATTACCTAATTATAGGTTGATGCCCTGATTTTATGTCCATAAACAGTAAGGAAATTGTAATAAATATCTTATATGATTAGGCGATTTTATATGTTAAAATAAAATGGTGTCTATAAATTGAACTATATATCTTGTATTCTGTTTATATTGGGTATACAATATATAGTGATTATAAATTTAGTTAGTAGTAGGGGGAGGCATGAAATGTTACGGGTTGAAAAACGAAATGGTAAGATTGTAGACTTTGAAGGAAAGAAAATAGAGATAGCCATATCAAAGGCGATGAAGGAAACTGATAAAGGTGCTGATGAGGCTGTTGCTAAACAGATAGCAGATGCAGCATATGAAGAATTTATTAGTAAAGGCACAGTTCATATAGAGCAAATTCAAGACTTTGTTGAAATTGAACTTATGAAGGTAAGACCAGATGCAGCAAAGAAATATATTATATATAGACAGGAAAGGGCAAAGTTAAGAGAGCAGGGCTGGAATATGACAGACCTGCAGAGAGATATATATGAGAAAAAGTATAGGTTTGACTCTGAAACTTTTGAACAATTCCTAGAAAGAGTAAGCGGCGGGAATGGACCTATAAAGAAGGCGATAAAGGATAAGAAGTTTATGCCTGCTGGTAGAATTTTGGCTGGGAGAGGTTTAGATAAATTAGGTAGAAAAATTACACTTAGCAACTGCTATGTAATGCCAAAAGTAGAGGATAATATTGAATCCATTTTTGATACTGCAAAATATCTTGCTAGAACATATTCATATGGTGGTGGAGTAGGTCTTACACTATCAAAGCTAAGACCAAAAGGAGCAAAGGTAAATAATGCTGCAAGCACAACTACTGGTGCTGTTTCCTTTATGGACTTATATTCCATGGTTACTGGTCTTATAGGTATGAGAGGTAGACGTGGTGCGTTGATGTTAAACCTTGATATTAATCACCCTGATATTGAAGATTTCATCGATGTAAAAAATGATTTAAATAAGGTAACATATGCAAATATCTCTGTAAATGTAGATAATAAATTTATGGAAGCAGTAAAGAATGATGAAGAATATGAATTATATTTCTATGTTGAAGCTACAGGTGAGGAGATTAGAAAAAAAGTCAATGCAAGGGCATTGTTTAAAAAATTAGCAAAGAATAATTGGAATATGGCAGAGCCAGGAATTCTATTTAAGGATCGCATAAATTCATGGCATCTAATGAGTGAAGATGAGACATTTGAATACACCGGTGTGAACCCTTGTGCTGAAGAGCCCTTGCCGGCGTTTGGAAGCTGTAACCTTGCTTCTATAAATTTAAGTGAGTTTGTAAAAAATCCGTTTACAAAATACGCAAGATTTGAATTTGAAAACTTCATAGAAATGGTTCACAATGGTGTTATTTATCTAAATGAAGTATTAGATGAAAACATGAATCTTCATCCACTTGAACAACAAAGAAATATGTCAAGGGATTTAAGACAAATTGGTTTAGGAATTATGGGGCTAGCCGACATGTTCATTAAACTTGGAATAAAGTATGGAAGTAGTGAATCCATAAGCTTAATCCATCAAATAGGAAGAACAATGATAAATGAGGCCTTAAGACAATCAGCATATTTAGCTAAGGAACATGGTCCATTCCCAAGATACAATGCAGAAGCAATTTTAAGTTCACCATTCTTAATTTCTAACGCAGATGAAGATGTGTTGGAGTTAATTAAGGAATATGGATTAAGAAACAGTCAGCTATTAACAATTGCGCCTACAGGAAGTATTTCTACCTTATTAGGCTGTAGTAATGGTGTAGAACCTATATTCCAAATTTCCTATACAAGAAAGTCCGAGTCACTTCACCATGAGGATACTTACTATAAGGTCTTTACACAGATTGTTAAAGACTATATGGACAAGAACAATCTAAGTAGGGAAGATGAGCTGCCAGATTTCTTTGTTACCACATCAAATTTAAATTATAGGGATAGAATAGAAGTACAAGCAGCTTGGCAGCAATATATAGATGCAAGTATTTCATCTACAGTTAATGTTCCTAATGAATTTACGGTAGAAGAGGTAGAAGACCTATATCTACATGCATGGGAGAAAGACCTTAAGGGAATAACTATTTACCGTGATGGATGTGCAAGAAGCGGAATCTTGCTTACTAATAAGTCTATGAAGAGTAGGCTAGAAAGAATTGATGAACTACAACAGGAGTTAAATCAATTAGCTGCAGAGCAACTTGCTGAGGACCCTGATACATGTCCAATGTGTGGTGGAAAGCTAAATCACACTGGTGGATGTTCAGAGTGTCAAGATTGTGGATATAGTCCATGTTCTATTTAAATTATACTAAAATACGAGAATAGCTTTAGAATTCTAAAAAATTAAAATGAAAAGTGGTGTTGAAAATTAAATCAACACCACTTTCTTTTTTAAAAATTATTCATTACTTCTTCTAACGGTGTATATTCCATACCAAAAGCATCAGCGACAGGTTTATAAACGATTTTACCATCTATAACATTGGCGCCCTTAGCAAAGGATGGATCGTTGATAAAAGCTTGCTTCCAACCTAAATTAGCAAGTTTTATGGCATATCCAAGGGTTACATTGGTAAGCGCTAGGGTAGAAGTCTTAGGTACCGCTCCAGGAATATTTGCAACTGCATAATGTATTATATCGTGCTTTACAAACACTGGGTCTGCATGGGTTGTTGGCTTATCTATCGTTTCAACGCAACCACCTTGATCTATTGCAACATCAACTATTACAGATCCTGGTTGCATAGATTTAACTATATCCTCAGTAATTAGCTTAGGTGCTTTTGCGCCAGGCACAAGTACTGCACCAATAACTAAATCAGCTGTCTTACATGCTTCCTTAATATTGTAGTTATTTGAATATAAGGTTTCAATTCGACCCATAAATACTTCATTTAAATAACGAAGCCTATCCAGATTTATATCAAGAACTGATACTCTACATCCAAGTCCAATAGCTCTTCTAATAGCACCGGTCCCAACAATACCAGCACCTACAACAACAACATGTGCTGGAGCAACACCAGGTACACCATCAATTAGCATACCTTTACCTCCACGAGTCTTTTCTAAGTAGATTGAACCTTGTTGTACAGCCATACGGCCGGCAATTTCACTCATTGGTGCTAGTAAAGGTAGTGTTCCATCAGGGCGTTGCACTGTTTCGTAAGCAATTGCTACTGCTCCAGATTTCATTAGGGCTCTAGTTAAATTTTCATCACTGGCTAAATGCAAATAAGTAAATATAGTAAGTCCTTGTCTGAAGTATGTGTATTCTGACTCTAGAGGTTCCTTTACCTTTAGTATCATATCGGCTTTTTCCCATACTTCTGCTGCATCTAAAATAATTTCAGCGCCATTAGATTTATATTCATCATCTGAAAAGCTTGAGCCTAAACCTGCTCCCGATTCTATCAGGACTTTATGACCGTTTCTTACAAGTCCATCGACTCCTGCTGGAGTTAAAGCTACTCTGTTTTCTTGTGGTTTGATTTCTTTTGGGACACCTATTATCATTTTCTCTCCTCCTAATGAAAAGATAAGATAATTATACGATGAAAACGTTTACATGTGTAGAATAATTAATAAAATAACAAATAGAAGAGAATTATTTATAAAAATTTATGTAAAACTTTGTTAAATATAAAACTAGAAACCAAGATGTTGACACTTGGAAAATGCAGGAATTTACAAAATATATTTGACATCATTATGACATATCTATATAATATAATTAGAAAGTATGATATAAAAATAACATAAAAATGAGGGGCAGGAAACTGCCCCCTTTATATTTTTTGTTAATTATAATTCAAATGTTTCTCCTATTGACATAATTAGAGTCTTACAAGTTTTATTCTTCTTCTCAAATTCTTTAGGATCTGCTTTAATAACAGGGAAAGTATCATAATGCATAGGTATAGCCAGTTTTGGCTTTATAAAGTCAATAGCTCTTATAGCATCATCGATATCCATTGTAAAATTACCACCTATTGGCACTAATGCAGCATCAATATTTTCAATTTCAACTAACTTCATATCCATGGTTAGGCCTGTATCGCCTAGGTGATAAACCTTTTTGCTATTTACTTCAATTACAAATCCACAAGGGTTTCCTCCATAAACTGTTCCTTCTTCTGTTTGGATTGCTGAACCATGTAAGGCAGGTGTAAGTTTTACAGTACCGAAGTCAAATTTATACCTTCCTCCTATATGCATAGAATGAGTCCTGAGGCCTAGGCTTTTTAGGTAATTTGTTATTTCTGCATTTGAGATTATCAAAGCATCGTTATTCTTAGCGAGCTTAATTGTATCTCCTAAATGGTCTCCGTGTCCATGGGTTACAAAGATATGTGTTAATCCAGTAATCTCATCTACATTTATATTAGACATAGGGTTACCGGATATAAAAGGGTCTATGACTGCTTTGAAATCTCCATCCTCTAATATGAATGCTGAATGTCCAAGATAAGTAATCTTCATATACATTCTCCTTTCGCAATTCTTATATTAAATTATACCAAAAAAACCCGATTTTCGGGTTTTTCTATAGACTTAAATTCAATTTTTCTGCTAATGTCATTGTACTTCCTTTAATTGTTAGTTTTAAGGTGTTAAGAGTCATTACTGCCATTTGACCTCTAGTTAAGCTAGAATCTGGATTTAATTCCAATCCCTTCATTATTCCAAGAGTATTTGCAAGTTCTGGTACAGTATCCCATAATTTTGCTTCCTCTTCGTAACCTAAAGCTCTAAGTAAGACTGTCATAAACTGCTTAACAGTTACTAGTTGATTGAAACCAAATGTACTTTCATTCATACCAACGATTAAACCTTTATCTACTGCCCATTTAATATAAGGCTCATAGAATTTGTTTGTTATGTCTGTAAATGAAGGTTTTAACAGAAAAGTTCTTGCTGAATCTTCTTTATTATAAAGTCTACTCATTAGGACAACCATATCTTGTCTTTTTAGTTTGTCATTTAGCATTAAATCTCCATTTTCATTACCTACTAATACACCTAAGGCTTTTAGAGCCTTGCCAGAGGAGAGAAATATATCTTCTGGTTCAGCATTAGCAATTATAGGAACTAATAAAGATAATAGCATAGATAAGACCAATAATATTACTATAATTTTTTTCACTATATCTCTCCTTTCTTGTAGTTTTTTAAAGTTTATTTTAGGGTAAAAACATTCTATGGATATTTACCTACATTATAATTATACTATGGATTAGTGGGTTATAATATTAAATTGAGATTACAAATATATTTTGACATAAACTATCAATTGGTATAGAATATTGTAGTTAAAGATTTAATTGTGGAGAACTGAGGAGGGAACGTGTGTGGCAACGAAGTTTATTTTTGTTACTGGTGGTGTAGTTTCTTCGCTAGGAAAGGGGATTACAGCTGCTAGTTTAGGTAGACTATTGAAGAGTAGAGGGTTAAAAGTAACTATACAAAAATTTGACCCTTATATAAATGTTGATCCAGGCTCACTTAGCCCATATCAACACGGTGAAGTTTTCGTTACTGAAGATGGTGCGGAGACAGACTTAGATTTAGGACACTATGAGCGTTTTATTGATGTAAATCTTACTAAGAACAATAGCATTACAACAGGCAAAATATATTGGTCAGTTCTTAATAAGGAACGTAGAGGAGATTATGGTGGAAAGACTGTACAAGTAATACCACATATTACTAATGAAATAAAAGAAAGAATCCTAAGATCTGCAAAGGAAAGGGATTTTGATGTAGTTATTACTGAAATTGGTGGTACAGTTGGAGATATTGAATCATTACCATTCTTAGAGGCTATTAGACAGCTTAAATATGATGTCGGTAAAGAAAATGTAATGTATATACATGTTACATTAGTTCCTTATCTTTCAAAGGCAGGAGAGCTTAAGACTAAGCCTACACAACATAGTGTAAAAGAATTAAGAAGTCTAGGTATCCAGCCTGATTTATTAATTTGTAGAACAGAGCAGCATTTAGACGATGAATTAAGGGCAAAAATAGCTTTGTTCTGTGACTTGGATCCATCAGAAGTAATTGAAAATATGGATGTTTCAACTATCTATGAATTACCTCAAATGTTAGAGGACCAAGGTTTATCTACTAAAGTATTAGAGCATTTGAACTTGAATTGTGGAGAACTTGATTTAACTGAATGGAATTCAATTGTAGAGAAGGTAAAAAATCCTAAGGGCAAAATTAAGATAGCTTTAGTAGGAAAATACGTTGAATTAAAGGACTCATATTTATCTGTAGCAGAAGCATTAAGGCATGCGGGTATTGCTAATGACGTTGAAGTTGAAATTGATTGGGTTCATGCAGAGGCTTTAGAAATAGATAATTGTGAACATGCTTTAAAGGATGCTGATGGTATTCTAGTACCTGGTGGTTTTGGACACAGAGGTATAGAAGGGAAATTATGTGCTATTAGATATGCAAGAGAGAATAACATTCCATTCTTTGGAATTTGTCTTGGAATGCAATTAGCAACAATAGAATTTGCTAGAAATGTTTTAGGATATAAAGATGCTCACAGTACAGAGGTAGATCCTGATACAACTCATCCTATTATCGATCTAATGCCTGATCAAAAGAATGTGGAAAATATCGGTGGCACCTTAAGACTTGGGGTTTATCCATGTAAATTAAAAGAGGATACAAAGTCCATGAGCATTTATAATGATGAGATTATTTATGAAAGACATAGACACAGATATGAGTTTAATAATGAATACAGAGAAAGAATAGAGGAGAAGGGACTTATAATAGCAGGGGTTTCGCCAGATGATAGCCTGGTTGAAATGGTTGAATTAAAAGATCATCCATGGTTTATTGGAGTTCAATTCCATCCTGAATTTAAATCAAGACCTACTAAGGCTCATCCTTTATTTAAAGACTTTATTGCTGCATGTATAAAAAAGAGAAACCAATAGTTGTCACCAAAATGTAACACCAAATGCCCTGTTTTTGTTATAGAATATAATTAGGTAAATATAACAAATGTTTCTATAACTAAACTAATAGAAAAGGGGGACTAAATATGGTATTTAGTAGGAAACTTCTAAGGGGTGTTGCATTGGTACTTTTGGTTCTTATGATAATGCCTTCGATACCTACTTTTGCGGCAACCTTTAGTGATGTACCTAGTACTCACTGGGCATATACTTATATCGAAGAAATGGTTAAATTAGGATTTATTAAAGGCTACGATGACGGTACCTTTAAACCAAGAGGTACATTAACCTACTTAGAAACTATGCAGTTATTGTCCAAGCTGTTAAGTATGACAAACGATGAGATAAAGGCAAGTCAAAATAAATACAGCGGTTTAATGACTGAATTAAATATTCCAACATGGGCACGTGAAGCAGTAATGAAATGCCTTTACAAAAATGTAATCTCAGAAGCCGATTTGAGAAAAGCTGCTTCATTGGATATGTTAAGAACTGGGACTAATAAAAGAGTTGGAAGACTTGATATAAGTATCTATATGGCTAAAGCAATGGATTTGGAAAAAGTAGCAAATAGCAAATCTTTTGTATCATTGACATTTAGCGACTTAGATTTAATAAAACCTGAATATCATAAGACGCTTTATGTCCTAATAGAAGCAGGTGTGCTTAGTGCTAATGGTACAGGCAATGGTAAATTTGAACCATCATCTCCTTTATTGAGGGAGCAGATGGCTAAAATGATGTCAACTGCCTATAATTATTTGAAAAAGAACCCTCAGACTCCTGAGAAACCAAATACACCAGTAGATGAAACAGACCTTATAGTGGGGACTATTACCAAAATTAATAAAATAGGTACTAATACATTTATTACAGTAAAAGCTAAATCAGGTTCGGAAGCGGCATATTTAGTTGATACAACTACTACTATAAAGCTTGATGGGAAAACAACTACATCTACAAGCTTATTTGAAGGACAAACAGTTGAAGTTACAATTAAAAAGGGAACTAGTACAGCAATTAGTGTTGAAGCGGAAACTTTAGAAGCTGAAATAACAGGGACTATAATAAGTGTTTCACCTGTAACCAATAAAATTACTGTAGAGTATAAGGAAAGCAGTACAACTAAAACTGTTGAGTTTGTAGTAGTAAA
Organism: Firmicutes bacterium FC7; assembly: GCA_022760735.1. GTDB lineage: Bacteria > Bacillota > Clostridia > Tissierellales > Tissierellaceae > UBA3583. Next base: position 229,712 of record JAKELU010000001.1, on the reverse strand, counting down.
TGATGCGGATATTACATTAGATGGAGCTAAAGCAAAGCTTATCGATTTAAATAAAGGCGATAAGGTAGTATTATTCACAGAAAATAATCTAGTTACAGAAATAGAAGCAACTGCAATGAGCGGAGAAGTTGAAGGGATTATTGTAGATTTAGGATCTGAAGTTGTTTCAAAAGAGACTATTTATTATATAACAGTTGAAAAGACTAAAGGGAATAAGGTTGAATACGAATTAGATGAAGACGTGGATATTCGTAGAAATGGTAAAAGAGTAGATTTCAAGGATTTAAGAATTGGTGATGAAGTAGTTCTTGATCTAGAATATGGATTGGTTGTAAATATAGATGCTGAGGTCGTAGAACATGAGATAAAAGGAGTTATCTCTGCAATTTCTACAAGGCTTAACAGTGGAACAGAAATTACAATAAGAAATAAGGAAACTGGTAAAGAGGAAACTTATTCCTTAGGAAAAGATGCAAAAATAAAAGTAGACAAAAAGTCAGCAAATGTAACAAATTTAAATGTAGGATATTATGTAGTAGTAATTGTAGGTAGTGATGAGATACTAGAACTAGAAGCTGATACTCGTGGAGCAGAATCCATGATAAGAGGTATAATAACAGATGTCAATACAAGAAGAAAAGAAGTTGAACTTGAGGTAATAAGCTCTGACCTTAGTCAATATAACTATGGTGATGAATTAACTATTGTGGTTAATGATGATACTTTAATTACAGAGAGAAATTATTATAACTTAGACATTTATGATTTGGACGATGATATGGAAGTATTGGTATTTGGATATTATGATGGATATAAACTAATCGTAACAGAAATAAATATAAGATAAGACTGGCGTAAATTAATTGTTGTATAATGGATATAGAATAGAAAGTTTGCTAACTACCTATTCTATATCTTTTTTTATAAAAAAATAAAGTAAGTAAGAAATGTAAAGACTAGTAATACATTAAAAGAGATTACATATTATACATGTATAGTATGCAATCTCTTTTGATTTGAGCATATTTTCTTTACTCAGTTCTGATAGCCTCTAAAGCTGATAAATTCATTGCTCTTCTTGCTGGATAATACCCAGATATAATTCCTATCAACGCTGAGAAAGCCATAGCTGCAAATATTAACCATATAGGAATAATGGATATTTTAGATTCTCCGCCAGTTCCAAAGAAATTACCTAAAAATGATGAACCGAAATGGTTTATTATAAAGGATAATAGATAGCTAAAGCATATACCTAGTATTCCACCAAGTAAGCCTATTAAGGCTGCCTCAAATAAGAATAGTCTCTTAATATCCTTTAGAGATGCTCCAATTACCTTCATAACTCCTATTTCCTTTGTTCGTTCATATATACTCATAACCATCGTATTGGTAATCCCTATGGCTGCTACTAGTAGTGAGATAGCTCCAATTCCTCCTAGTACAGCTTGAATTATACCAGCTGTTTGCTTCATTGATTCTAGTTGATCATTTAAGCTATATGCTTCATGTCCCATGTTCTTTATGGTTTCTTGTACATCTTGTACATTCTTCATGTCATCTACTTTTACATTGATTCGCTGGTATTGCGATTCGTTGTTATTACCCTTTTGAGGCTTTTGATTTTCGGCTTTTTCTTTGTCCTTAATTAGCTGCTGTACTACTTTTATAGGCATATATATACCATAGTCTGTCTCCCAATTTCCTTCTACAAGTACACCAGCAGTCTTTATCTTGTATTCCTTATAATTTGGTGTCTTTTGACCTGGTTGTTCATAACCATAATTAGGATTTAGGGTTAATGACATTCTGTCTTTCATTAAGTTAATCTTCGGCTCACGCCAAACTCTAGCTTTAGGGTCCCAAAAATTGTGCTGCATTCCACCACCGAAAACGACAGTTAGTTCATCTGAGTTATTTAGAAGTCTTCCTTCAGCAACTTCAAATCCAAATTCAGCCATTACATCAGGATCGATACCTTTAATAGGTACCTGTGCTATATATCGGCCATTTATAACTGTACCATAGGTTTCAATTGTAGGACTAACTGCTATAACATGAGGAATCGCTTTAAATGCTGCTACTGCATTATCATCTAGTTTAACTTGATCCTTGCTTGGCATAGAAGGGTCTACCCATCGCTGGTAAACATTAATTGTTGTTAGATCACCCCATTGAGAAATTTGATCCTGGAAGCCTTGGGTTAGGCCAAATCCTAAGCTTAGCATAACAACTATTGAACTAGTACCAATAATTACTCCTAATACTGTTAAAAAGGTTCTTAACTTTCTTCTCCACAGATTCTTAATGCCCATTCGGATTAAATCTATGTTACTCATCTATTTCCATTGCCTCTAATTTTTTATTTTTTCTTTTCTTAAATATGACTACACCAGCTATAATAGCTATAGCTGCCATTATACCTCCAATAATCTTAGCGGCGCTAGAACCACCTTTTTGAGGCATCTCATCATATGGAGGCATTTCACCTGGAAATTCTGGTTCCATCATCATTTCCATTACATTAAGGGTAAATTCTTTTCTAACTTCTTGAATTTGACCTGTGGAGTCTTCATAGGTAAATACCACGGCACCTTTTAATTCGCCAGGAGAATTAGGTATTACATATCCTTCAAAATACTCACTACTTCCACTAGTGAAGTTTCCTACATAATATTGGCCGTTCTCTGTTTGGAAATCTCCTTCTAGCTTTACCATCATATTATAAAGCGTAACCTTACCTGTATTATAAAATTCTAATGAGATTGGAGTTGACTGTCCTACATATGCTTCTGGGAAAAAGCTTACTTCACCAACATCTAGCTTGGATTGTTGCACAACAGGTACACCAATAAGCTCAGTTGCTGTATATTGATTTGCTTGGCCATCCTCGTATTCAAAATTAGCTGTTAAGGTATAAGTTTTTGCTTGTGCATCAGGTACTGTAAACATGGTTATCTTTTTTTCAACTCTTCCTTTAGGAGGTATGCTATCGATGTAGAAAGTATTTGAACTATCAACAGGAGTAAATACTGAACCACCAGCAGAGTTGCTATTTGGGTCTGTTCTTTCATCGGAAGTTAAGAATATTTTAATGTTCTTAACTGCTTTACTGCTATTAGTGTTAAAGAATGATAAGTTCATGGTAAATGTATCCCCAGCTTTAACAAGTGAAGGTTCAAAGCTGTACTTATCAATTATTAGCTTTGGAGTTGATTGGTTTGCATTTTCGTCTGGAGATTCAACAAAAACCCCTACAAATTGATTTATATTATATGTTTCACCAGGTGCAATTAAGTCGTCTTCATAGTCTACATTAATATCTATTGGATAATTTCTTGTTTCTGAGTTTTTAGTGGTTAAAAATAGGAATTCAACAGTTTCAAACTCACCTGGAGCGATTGAATCAATTTTTAGTTGACTAAGGGATTTTGGAACCAATCCGTTAGCATCATTACTAATAGCTTTAATAATTATATTTTTTGCTTCGCTTTGACCTTGGTTTCTTAGGTTAAAACTTATTTTAACTTCTTGATTTTGCCTAATTGCTCCACTAGGGAATGTAAGATCTTCAAAAATTAAATTTGATGTAGCATTCCTGTCTGTTTCTACATTAATTGTTATATCATGGGTTTCTTCCATATTCCCATTGTATTTAAGTCTTAATTTAAGTTGATGACTACCTCTTTTCAAAGACCTAGAAGCTTCTAACTGGAAGGCTGCGTAGTTTTTAAAACCACCAGGAATTGACTGAATTCGCTGAGTGCTTGAACCATTAGCTAGGGATATCCCGCTTTCAGATAGTCCTTCTAATGTTACTGTTATATCATTTGCAGTAATGTCACCAAGATTTTCTAATTCTACTCCTATATTAAATTTTTGACCAGGGTGAACTTCTTTTTCAGGTAGTATGTCAACTCTTGAAATATTAAGACTTGGTGGATTGCTATTTACTCGAATATATACTGTTTCGTTTTGAATACCACCAGAATATCTAAATGTTACATCTACCTTATATGTTCCTCGTGGTGCTAGCTCGTCTACTTTAGCTTTAAAAGTTACTCTTTTAGAATCTCCATATTCAAGATAGTCAATATACTCACTTGAAGAATCTGTTAAATATACATAAGTTGGGTCACTAATGTCAGCAGATACTATTATATCTTCAATGTCATCATAAGTGCTTTCAATAACAATCGGGATTTTTATTGAATCTCCTGATGTTGCTGTTATGGTTTTATTACTGGTAATTATCAACCCATTTTGTGCAAATCCAATGGATGGTACCATTGTAATAATAATTGTAAATATTATTAATATGCATAAAGCCCGTTTCACTTAGTTTTTTCCCCCTCTGTTATGATTTGATTATGCGTAATCTTTTCGATATTTCCATCTCTTATATATACGACTCTATGAGCGTAGCTGGAGATTTCATTATCGTGAGTTACAATAATTAAGGTTTGATTATTTTCTCTTGCCATTCCGGTTATAAGGTCCATGACTTCAAAGGTTGTCTTAGTATCTAGGTTACCAGTTGGTTCGTCTGCAAAAACAATCTTTGGCTTGCCAACGAAGGCTCTTGCAATACTAACTCTTTGCTGCTGTCCACCACTCATTTCAGATGGTTTATGATGTAGTCTGTTACCTAATCCTACATTTTCAAGCATTTCCTTTGCCATTTTATCTCGTTTGGCTTTTGGAACCCCTTTAAATGTTAATCCAAGGCTTACATTTTCCATAGCAGATAATGTTGGAATGAGATTATAGGACTGGAATACAAATCCGATATTAAGCTGTCTAAATTTTGTAAGCTGCGTTTCATTCATTTTCTCTAAATGATGACCGTTTATTATTATTTCTCCTTTAGTTGGTTTTTCTAGTCCTGCCATCATATTTAGGAGGGTACTTTTTCCAGATCCGGAAGTACCGAGCAGACATACAAATTCATTTCGTTTAATGTTTAGATCTATACTATTAAGAGCTATAATCTTTTCATCGCCCATTTTGTAAACTTTTCTAAGATTTTTCAAAACTATTAGATCATCCAAATATTCACTACCCCCCCAATCTCTAATATTAATAGTATTCTATCATACCTAAGTATATTAATAGGTTACAAAAAGTTTAAATCGAAAAAGAAAAGTCAGCTTGATTATAGCTGACTTTTCATCACGGGGAATTTCATAGCCTGTTATTTGTTTAATATTTTTTCTACCTTTGGAGCTCTTAGTCTATGAGCTTCTGGCATTTGACTTCCTAATAAAGGTCTTACATACTCCTTGAAAGCATCTGTTACATAATTTCCATCTTGGTTGATGAAGTTATCTGGCATTGACTTAGTTAACCTTGCAACTTCTTCTAATTTTGATAATCTATATTCTACAGCATAGGTGCCTGTTCTATGAATTGTAACAGAGCCATCTACATTATTCCATAAAGCAAATTGTGCTGCTTTTTCTCCAACTTCTCTTGCCTCTCTTTGGTCTACATCAGATACGCATCCCATGAAAGATCTTTGAATATATCCAAATGTATCACTTCTAACTCTCTTTATACCTAGCTTTGCTTTAACTTCAGATGCTAGCAAGTCTCCCAATTGACCTGTACCTGATAATTGGATATTTCCGTGACTATCTCTTTCTACTTCCTTGTTCAATTTAGCTATTATAGGTGTGCCATCACTGTCACAAAGTCCTTCGGATACAGCTATTATGCATTTACCATATTTTTCATAGGTTGCTTTAACATCTAGTAAGAATTTTTCTATAGAGAATGGCCTTTCAGGAAGATATATCAAATGTGGGCCATCTTCTGGATATTTCTTAGCCATAGCAGCTGCAGCTGTTAAGAAACCTGCATGTCTACCCATTACAACTCCTATATATACTCCAGGTAATGCTGTTAAGTCTAAATTAACTCCCATAAAGGCTTGAACTACATACTTAGCAGCTGATCCATATCCAGGACAATGGTCATTAACTAATAGGTCATTATCTATTGTTTTAGGAATATGTATTGATCTTAGTTCATAATTTGCCTCATTAGCTTTTTCATTTACAATACGTACTGTATCAGCAGAATCGTTACCACCAATATAGAAGAAATATCTAATATCATGTGCTTTCATAACTTTAAACATCTCTTCGCAATATTTTTCATCTGGTTTATCTCTAGTTGAAAGTAGTGCAGATGAAGGTGTGCATGCTACTGATTCAAGATTGTGAGTTGTTTCCTGAGTTAAATCTACAAAGTCCTCGTTTACTATTCCTGAAACTCCGTGAATAGCCCCATATATTTTAGATACTTGAGGGAATTTCCTAGCTTCTAATACTGCACCGATTAATGACTGATTAATAACTGCAGTAGGTCCTCCACCCTGTGCAATTAACAATTTGCCTCCCTGTTTCATAGCCAACCTCCTTATATTGAATCGATACTACTTATGTTAAAAATAAGTCCACGCTTTTATAATATCAAATGTTATGTACTAATTCAATAATCTATATGCTATAATAGTGTTGATAGCTAAAAGGTTGACTAGATGCAAGTCAGTATATAGTAAGATAGAATTCTAAAGTTTAAGAAAATAGGCTTTTGCTAATAATAATTGATGCTAAAAGTTGACAATATAAGGTATAATATTAATGGTGAAAGGAGTGAGAAAAGCTTGAGTCACGAGTTGTTAGAAGGAAAAACACTTGCTGAGCTTAGAGAAATAGCAAAGGCTTATGGCATTAGTGGCGCATATAAATATAAAAAGGATCAACTTATCGAAGTCATTGTAAGTACTTTATCGTCTTCAAATGATGATATTGTTGAAGACGTAGTAGATGGAGAAGTGAAGAATGAAGAGAAAGAGAATGTATTTGAAGAAGATAATACTTTAAAGGTAGATTTAGACGATATAGATTTAGATGACTTATCTGATAATGCATCTGAGGAAATAGAAAACTTAGAAGACATAGATGTAGCTGAAGGCATACTGGAATTACATACTGATGGATATGGATTTCTAAGGAGAGACAATTATCAATCAGGAGATGATGATATATATATTTCACCATCTCAGATAAGAAGATTCAGATTAAAAACCGGCGATAAGATTACAGGGATTACAAGACCAGCAAAGGCAGGAGAAAAATTTAAGGCGCTCCTATATGTTAAATATGTAAATGGAATGGACCCTGAAACTGCTATAAATAGACCAGATTTTGATAGTCTTACACCGATTTACCCACAGGAAAGATTAAATCTTGAAACCATTTCTAATGAATATGCTACCAGAATGATTGATTTAGTAGCCCCTATTGGTAAAGGCCAAAGAGGTATGATAGTTTCCCCACCTAAAGCAGGAAAAACTTCATTATTAAAGATGATAGCAAATGCTATTGCTAAAAATCATCCCGAAGTAGAAATTATAATTTTATTAATAGATGAAAGACCTGAAGAAGTGACGGATATGAAAAGATCTGTAAAGGGTGATGTGGTCTATTCAACATTTGATGAGCTTCCTAAGAATCACACAAAGGTTGCTGAAATTGTGCTGGAAAGAGCTAAAAGACTTGTAGAGCATGGGAAGGATGTTGTAATATTATTAGATAGTATAACTAGACTTGCAAGGGCTTATAATATTACTATACCTCCAACTGGAAGAACATTATCAGGCGGTTTAGACCCAGGAGCTTTACATAAACCTAAGAGATTTTTTGGTGCAGCTAGAAATATTGAAGAAGGTGGAAGTTTAACTATTTTAGCAACTGCATTAGTTGAAACAGGGAGTAGGATGGATGATGTAATATTTGAGGAATTCAAAGGAACTGGAAATATGGAAATCCATCTAGATAGAAAGCTTTCGGAAAAGAGAATATTCCCAGCTATTGACATTTACAAATCAGGTACAAGACGTGAGGAATTATTGCTTTCCCAGAAAGAATTGGAAACTGTTTGGGCTTTAAGAAAAGCAATGGGTAATCAATCAACTCAAGATGTTACAGAAGCTTTGATAGAAAAGCTTGTGCAAACTAAGACCAATGAAGAGTTTGTTAATGAGTTAAGAAATAAAATTTGGACTTAGTTGAAATAATTCTGACTATATGCTATAATTTAGTGGTTATATTATTGAAGTGAAATTTGTTCATAGGAATTTGGAGAGAGGTGAAACTAATGAAACAAGGCATTCATCCAGAATATAAAGAGGTTACAGTAACTTGTGCTTGTGGTAATACATTTAAGACAGGCTCAGTAAAAGAAGAATTAAGAGTTGAAATTTGCTCTGAATGTCATCCGTTTTTCACAGGACGTCAAAAATTTACTGAACGTGGTGGACGTGTAGAGAAATTCAAGAAGAAATACAATATGGACTAGTATTCTTCACAACTAGGTTAGTTGCGCATGTGCATCTAACCTTTTTTTATTACGAAATAGGAAAGTTCCACTTTTTAACTATAATTTAGAACTTTCCGTCATTGAGTAACAAGAAAGGCTACATCTAATGCTTCTTAAGAAGCATTTCTTATTATGACCTAACCCGATTTGTTGGACGTTTTTTTACTAAAGATATCCTGAGTGAAGTTGATGGGGTCTAGAGTTTGGAATCAAATGAATGACATTGTGATTGTTTACTGTACTAGTATTGGGTATAGATAGTGGAAAGAAAAATTAATGAGTAGATAGGGGTGAATAAATGGGAAAGAATAATAATGAAAAGATTCATAAAACTACCATCGGTGGGCAGGCTCTTATTGAAGGTGTTATGATGAGAGGCCCAAAGAAGGTTGCCATAGCCGTAAGAAAGCCGGACAAAGAAATCGATGTAAGAGTTGATGATTTAAATACTCTGGCCATGAGACGAAAAATATTTAAAATGCCTTTCTTAAGAGGTGTTGTAAGCTTAATTGAATCACTGTCAATAGGAACAAAGGCATTGATGTATTCAGCAGAATTTTTTGAGGAAGAAGAACCTCAGGAAGCAAAACAGTCATGGACTCAGAAAATTTTTAAGGAAAAGGCTGCCGATGTTGAGATGTTCTTAACTTTGGCTTTATCAATATTTTTAGCAGTAGGTATATTTATGGTATTACCTAGTGTGATTACGAATTTTGTAAAGGGAAGTATTAGTAATTCAATACTATTAAATCTTATAGAAGGATTTATCCGTATAATTATATTTTTAATATATATAATATGGGTGTCTAAAATTGATGATGTTAGAAGGGTTTTCGAATACCATGGAGCAGAACATAAGACTATACATTGTTATGAGCATGGTGAAGAGTTGACCGTAGAAAATGTTAAGAAGTATCCAATTCTACATCCTAGATGCGGAACAAGCTTTTTATTTATGGTTATGATTGTAAGTATATTGGTATTGTCATTCTTTGGATGGCCAAATCCAATTCTTAGAGTTTTAATAAGGGTGTTGATGTTCCCTGTTATTGCAGGTATTTCATATGAAATAAATAGATTTATTGGTAGAAGTGATTTAAAAGCATGCTATTATTTATCATTTCCTGGACTAATGATACAGAAATTTGCTACTGTTAAGGAACCGGATGGTGAACAGATAGAAGTGGCTATAAAATCTCTTCTGGCTGTTATTCCTGAAGATAGGGAGGCAGACAAGTGGTAATCAACGAGCTTTTAAAATTGGGTTTGGAAATTTTAAAGGATAAAGAATTTTCTAATCCACAACTTGAATCAAGAATAATCTTAGCCAAGTTACTAGATGTGGACAAATCTTATATATATGCTTATGGAGATAAGGAAGTACCTAAGGATATTGAATCTAAATTCTTAGAGCTTATTTCTAAAAGAGCACAAGGCTTCCCTTTTCAATATATTATAAATGAGAAGGAATTTATGGGGCTTACTTTTTATGTAGAAGAGGGAGTACTAGTACCAAGACCTGATACAGAAATTCTAGTTGAATATGTATTGGATTATATTAAGAAGAATTATGAAAATAAAAGCATAAAAGTATTAGATCTGGGAAGTGGCAGCGGTGCCATTTCCCTATCTATTGCAAAATATGTTCCAAATTCTTATGTTTATGGAATAGATATAGATGATATACCATTAAAAGTATGCAACATAAATAAGGAAAGATTTAACCTATCCAACGTAGAATTTTTAAAGGGAGATATGTTTGCTCCAATATATAATATGAAAAATACCTTTCATATTATAGCTTCCAACCCACCGTATATTCCAAGAAAGGAAATAGAAAAACTACAAAGGGAAGTAAAAGATTTTGAGCCAAGATTGGCTTTAGATGGTGGAGAGGATGGGCTTGATTTTTATAGAAGAATCATTTCACAGGCTAAGGAATTTCTCATCAGTGATGGACTACTGATATTTGAAATAGGATATGACCAGGGACTAGCAGTTAAAGAAATTATGGAACATAATGATTTTGAGGATGTAAAGATTTTAAAAGATTTACAGGGGTTAGATAGAGTAGTATTAGGGAATTGTAGATAAGAGGTGCAAAATGAATTTACTTTTGGAACTGTTTGTTACATTTTTAAAAATAGGTGCCTTCAGCTTCGGCGGTGGTTATGCCATGTTGCCTCTAATTGAAGAGGAGATAATTGAGGTACATAATTGGATATCACATACCGAATTTATAGATATAATTGCTATTTCAGAGATGACACCAGGCCCTATAGCTGTAAATTCTGCAACCTTCTTAGGATATAAGGTTGCAGGGGTCTTAGGATCAGCTATTGCTACTATTGGTGTAGTTTTACCTTCATTTATAGTAATGAGTATCATATTTCATTTTGTTTATAAATTTAAAAACTCACCTTATGTAGATTGGATTTTTAAGGGGATTAGACCTGTTGTGCTTGGTCTTATTGCATCAGCAGCCATATCTGTAGCCCATAGTACATTTGCTGATATTAAATCAGTAATCATAGCAATATTCTTATTTTATATAGTTACCTTTAAGAAATTTAACCCTATTCTAGCGATAGTTGTAGCTGGAATATTAGGAGTAATATTATACTAGGAGGCGAAAGCGATGTTATGGAAGATGTTTATTACTTTCTTTAAGATTGGGGCTTTTACCTTCGGTGGAGGGTATGCTATGATTCCTATTATTCAAGAGGAAGTAGTGGAAAAGAAAAAATGGATTGAAGATGGGGAGTTTATGGATGCAATTGCTTTAGCTCAAGCATCTCCAGGACCTGTGGCGGTAAATACAAGTGTTTATTGTGGGTATAAATTAAAAGGTGTAACTGGGGCTATAGTTTGTACATTAGGGACAGTATTACCATCATTTTTAATCATATTATTGATTGCTATGTTTTTCTTCCAATTTAGAAATAATACAGTAATAGATCAAGTGTTTATGGGTATAAGACCTGCAGTTGTAGCGTTAATCTTATCAGCAGTATATAAAATGTGGAAAAAATCTAAATTTGGATATGCTAAATTAGCTGTGGTTTTAGGAACTATATTAATTATTGTTCTATTTGATGTAAGTCCTATTTGGTTGGTAATAGCAGGAGGTTTAGGGTCATTTCTTATTAATAAGTACAAGATAATATAAATTCGCTGTACTCTTAATAAAGTCCTATAAATGTTCACTATATTTATATTATCTATACTGCAGAACTCTGTAGAGGATGAAATTAGAGTTTTAATTGTAAACTGAATTGTTGTGTATTGTAGGAAAATATATTATAATTAAGAATGGATAATTTTGATTGCAGCTTGTGATGTTTAAATAAGTTGAATATTGATAGTATTTTACGGTAATTATTAGAAGGGGTTGTATATTTGTGTTAGATAAATTAGCTTTTCTTGAAACTAAATTCAAAGAGCTTGAAGAAAAAATGATGGACCCTAATCTTATAAATCAAGATCGTGAAGAATGGCAAAGAGTAATGAAAGAACATGCAGATCTAGAGCCTATCGTTCAAAAATATAAGCAATACAATGAGACAAAGAAGAATCTAGATGATGCTAAAGAAATGCTCTATGATAAACTTGATGATGAGATGAAGGAATTAGTTAAAGAGGAAATAAAGGTTCTTGAAGATGATTTAGCAAAATATGAAGAAGAATTAAAGATATTATTACTTCCAAAAGACCCTAATGACCACAAGAACGTAATTGTTGAAATTAGAGGAGGAGCCGGTGGAGACGAGGCAGCGCTATTTGCTGGTACATTATTTAGAATGTATGTAAGATATGCTGAACGTAACAACTGGAAAGTGGATGTAATGAGTACCAACGAGATTGGTATAGGTGGTTATAAGGAAGTTATCTTTATGATAAGCGGTAAGGGTGCATATAGCCGATTAAAATATGAATCAGGAGTACACAGAGTTCAAAGAGTTCCTGAAACTGAGGCTAGTGGAAGAATTCATACATCTACAGCAACAGTTGCGGTATTACCTGAAGCAGAGGATATTGATATTGAAATTGCACCGAATGATATAAGAGTTGATGTATTCCGTTCATCAGGAAACGGTGGTCAATCTGTAAATACAACTGACTCAGCTGTAAGAATTACACATATTCCTACAGGAATAGTAATTTCATGTCAGGATGAAAAGAGTCAGTTAAAAAATAAAGAAAAGGCCATGAAGATCCTTAAGTCCAGACTTTACGATTTAAAAATGTCTGAACAAAATGCAGAGATTGCTGAAATGAAAAAGGGTCAGGTAGGTACTGGTGATCGTTCGGAAAGAATAAGAACTTATAACTTCCCGCAAGGTAGAGTCACAGATCATAGAATTAATATGACTTTATATAAGCTAAATAGCTTCATTGATGGAGATTTAGATGAAATGATTGATGCATTAATTACAACTGATCAGGCTCAAAAGTTACAAGCAATGGAATAATAGAGGGTAGTACCCTCTATTTTTGTATATTGAGAAGGGTGGAATTATGGAAACTAAGATTATAAAAATCGATAAAGAAAATATTGATATGAATCTTATTAAAGAAGCTGCAGAATTAATTAAAGAAGGAAAGATAGTTGCTTTTCCAACGGAGACTGTATATGGTCTAGGAGCAAATGGATTAGATGAAAGAGCAGTTGAGGGTCTATTTAAGGCAAAAGGTCGTCCTCAGGACAATCCGCTTATATTGCATATAAGTAGCATTGAGCAGCTAAAAAGCTTAGTTTTAGAAGTTCCTGATATAGCCTATGAATGTATGAAGAGATTTTGGCCGGGACCTTTAACAATGATATTTAAGAAGAGCCACATTGTGCCTTATATGATAACTGGTGGACTTGAAACTGTAGCCATCAGAATGCCAAATAACAAAATAGCATTAGAACTTATAAAAGAAGCAAATCTTCCAATAGCTGGACCATCTGCTAATCTTTCTGGAAGACCAAGCCCGACTAATGCTCAACATGTAATAGAGGATTTAGCTGGGAAAATAGATATGATAATAGATGGAGGAGAAACAGGCGTAGGTTTGGAATCTACTGTTTTAGATGTCTCAGGAGATATTCCGATGATTTTAAGACCTGGTGGAGTTACGCTGGAGGATTTACAGGAATTTATACCGGGTGTAGTTCAAGATTTAGGAACTATTAAGTCTGATGCAAATATAGTACCTAAATCACCAGGACAAAAATACAGACATTATGCTCCTAAGGCTGATATGTTTGTATTTACTGGAAATATTGATAAAGTTGTTAATAGAATAAAAGAAGAGACTTCTATCCTAATAAAAGAAGGAAAGAAAGTCGGTATAATGGCTACAGAGGAGACTAAGAATAATTATACACAAGGTGTGGTGTTTGTTGTAGGCTCAAGGGAAAACAAAGAAAGTATTGCATCTAATCTATTTAAGACCATAAGACTATTTGATGAGAAAGATGTAGATATAATTATTGCTGAGGGTGTTGAATCAGACCATATAGGAACAGCTATAATGAATAGAATGATGAAGGCATCAGGAGGAAAGATAATAAATATCTAGGGGTGAATTATGAGGATTCTAATTGTTTGTACAGGTAATACTTGTAGAAGTCCAATGGCAGAAGGGATTCTAAAGACATTGGCGAGTAAAAATAATTTAGATATTGAAGTTAGGTCAGCAGGGATAGCAGCATTTACTGGTGATAATCCATCAAATAATTCCGTTATAGCACTAAAAAATTTGGGTATTGATATATCTAATCATAGGTCAAGTTCAATTAATGATTATATGATAGATGAATCAGATATAATACTTACAATGACAAATTCTCATAAGGATAATTTGCTTAGAAGATTTCCGAATGCAAAAAACAAGACTTTTTTATATAATGAATATGCCTTTGGTGAGTACACTGATATATCAGATCCCTTTGGTGGAAGTTTAAATGTATATGAAGAGGTAAGAGATCAAATTTATAAAGCGTCAGAAGCAATAATTAAGAAATTGACAATGAAAAGATATTAAGAAGGGAAAATAGTGAAGGATTCTACTTGCAAATTGATAGGAGGTAATATTTATGAAAATAGGTATAGGTAGTGATCATGGTGGTTATGAATTAAAGGAGGTAGTAAAAGACTATCTAGAAAAACAAGGTATTGATGTTGTAGATTATGGAACAAATAGCAAGGACTCTGTAGATTATCCTGACTATGGGAAAAGTGTAGCTGAAGCTGTTGTTTCAAAGGAAGTAGATAGAGGCATTGTAATATGTGGTACTGGAATTGGTATATCCATAGCTGCAAACAAAGTAAAGGGCATTAGATGTGCTCTATGTGGTGACACATACTCTGCAAGAATGAGTAGAGAACATAATGATGCAAATATGCTTTCCCTAGGAGCAAGAGTTTTAGGTGTTGATTTAGCTTTAGAAATAGTTGGTACTTGGCTAAAAAGTGAATTCCAAGGCGGAAGGCATGAAAAAAGGGTAAATAAAATTAGTGATATTGAAGGGTAAGTTATGATATAATGCTATAGGAAAATTTATACGAAAGGAGAGATATGATGTCAAAAGTTGTAGTATTTGATCATCCGTTAATTAAGCATAAATTGACATTTATAAGAGATAAAAATACAGGTTCTAAGGAATTTAGAGAATTAGTTACTGAGGTTTCCATGTTAATGGGATATGAGGTTACTAGAGATATGGCTCTTGAAGAGGTTGAAATAGAAACTCCAATTTGTAAAACGAAATCAGAGGTTATTGCAGGTAAAAAAGTAGGTATTGTACCAATACTAAGAGCAGGTTTAGGTATGGTAGATGGTATGTTAAATCTATTACCTGCAGCAAAGGTCGGTCATATTGGCTTATATAGAGACCCTGAAACATTCCAACCAGTAGAGTATTATTGTAAACTTCCTCATGATGTAAGTGAGAGAGAGTTAATAGTTCTTGATCCAATGTTAGCAACTGGGGGCTCAGCTGTTGCTGCGATTCAATTCTTAAAGGACAGAGGTGCAAAATCTATTAAGCTAGTAAATCTTATAGCTGCTCCTGAAGGAATAAAAGCTGTTGAAGAAGCGCATCCGGATGTAGATATTTATGTTGCTGCAGTTGATGAAAAACTAAATGATCATAAATATATAGTACCTGGATTAGGAGATGCTGGAGATAGATTATTTGGAACTAAATAATTTAAAGGGGCAGAATAATCTGCCCCTATTTTTTTGACCTAATACTTCTTAAGATTGACATTGTAAATTTACTAATATAAAATCAAGTTAAGTTGCTAATACAAGGAGAGAGTTTAAATGCAGGGAATTATTCTTCCATTTTTTGTTGCAGTTTTTATATCATTTATAACTACTCCTTTGGTAAGGAAGCTTGCTTTTAGGATAGGAGCTATAGATATACCAAAGGATGATAGAAGAGTACATAAGGAGCCAATGCCATTAATTGGCGGATTAGCAATTTATTTAGGTGTTTTAATTTCAAGTTTGATGTTTTTGCCTATGAATAAAACATTGATATCCATTTTGATTGGTGGAACACTAATATTAATATCCGGAATAATAGATGATCTAAAAGGACTTAGTCCTAAATTAAAGGTAGTCTTTCAGCTTTTGGCTGGAATTTGCTTAGTTGTTGGTGATGTAAAGGTGGATTTTATCACAAATCCCTTTACTGTTAACAATGAGGTAATATACCTTAACTGGTTTTCCATTCCTATAACATTATTCTGGGTAGTTGGTATAACCAATACGTTGAACTTAATTGATGGTCTTGATGGATTAGCTGCAGGAGTAGCCATGATTTCTAGTTTGTCTTTAACATTAGTTGCTGGAAAATTTGGATATACAACAGTAATTATTATATCTTCTATTGTCGCAGGTTCTTGTTTTGGATTTTTACCATTTAACTATAACCCTGCAAAGATATTTATGGGAGATACGGGAGCCTTATTCCTAGGCTTTATGTTAGCTGCAATTTCTATAGAAGGCGTAATGAAAAGTGTTGCTACTATAGCAATTATAGTGCCGATATTGATTTTAGGTGTACCAATTTTTGATACTACCTTTGCCATATGTAGAAGGCTATTAAATGGTAAGTCAATTACATCTGCAGATAAAGGTCACCTTCATCACAGACTACTTGCTAGAGGTTATACTCAAAGAAAAACTGTATTAATATTATATTCTATTTCCGCAGCATTTGGAGCCTTTGCTGTTCTAGTGGCTAAATCAAATAGCCAGCAAGCAGTATACCTATCTGTAATAATGTTTGCAATTACTGTAATAATGGGACTAAAATTTGGGTTGTTTGGAACAAAGAAAAAATAGGAAGTGATATTATGAAAGTAATGTGTGTATTTGGAACTAGACCAGAGGGAATCAAGATGGCTCCAGTAATTAAGGTTTTGAAAAATAGACCAGAAATTGAGTGTGTAACATGTATTACAGCCCAGCATAGAGAGATGCTGGACCAGGTTTTGGACCTATTTGATATCATACCAGACTATGATTTAAACATTTTTGAACCTGGACAAACTTTAACCGACATAACAACTAAGGCTATTAAAGGCCTTGAAGATATAATCATCAAGGAAAAGCCAGATGTCCTATTGGTTCAAGGGGATACTACAACAGTGTTTGCAGGTGCCTTGGCAGCGTTTTATCAAAAGGTTAGAATAGGACACGTTGAGGCTGGTTTAAGAAGTGGAAACTTGTATTCGCCGTATCCTGAAGAAGCAAATAGAAAGCTAACTGGTGTCCTTACAGATTATCATTTTGCTCCGACTGAAAGGAATAGACAAAATCTTCTTAATGAAGGTTATTCAGATGAAAAGATATTTATTACAGGAAATACAGTTATAGATGCTTTGCAATATACTGTAAAAGAAGATTATATTTTTGAAAATGATCTTTTAAATAATATTGATTTTAATAATAGAAAAGTTATCCTGTTAACATCTCATAGAAGAGAAAACCTAGGAGCACCTATGGAAAATATTTTCTTAGCTATAAGGGATATAATAGAAAAACATAGGATAGCTGAAGTAGTATTCCCAATGCATCTTAATCCTAAGGTTAGGGAGATTGCATATAGAATACTTGGCCAAAATCCACGTATACATTTAATTGAACCATTAGACTATGAGCCATTTACAAATTTAATGGCAAGATGTCATATTGTTGTCACAGATTCAGGTGGATTGCAGGAGGAAGCCCCTACATTAGGAAAACCAGTTTTAGTTGTAAGAGAAGAAACTGAAAGGCCTGAGGGGGTTGAAGCTGGAACTGCTAGATTGGTAGGGACTAAACATGATTCAATCTTTGAGAATCTAGACTTGCTTTTAAGTGATGAAAAAGAATATGAAAAGATGGCTAAAGCTATTAATCCATATGGTGATGGTAAGGCATCAGAAAGGATAGTAGATATCCTTCTTAAGGAAGTTAAAAAAGATTAATATGTTATTATTTTAATAATTTTGATTAACTAATTTTAGTTTAAATTTAATAAAAACTAGGTATAAAAGGTATCCTCCTTTGGTAATACTTTTACTATAAGGGAAGGGTACTTTTTTTAATAAAATGTTTTGTCCCCCTTTACATTTTATATAAAAGTATCCTCCCTTAATCATTTATTAAAATAGTAAGGAGGATTACTATGAAAAAAATAATCTTATTTGCAATTATATTTATTTGTTTATTACCTGTGTTAACATCTGCTAATGATTTAAGCGCAGAAAATGATATTTTATTAACAATCCTAGAAGATATGAATGGAGAACTCTTAGAAGGGGATTTTAGTGCTAACGGCCTGTTGATTGAAAGATTTTTATCTGAGGAAGAATTAGACAACCTTGGTGAGGACATAGTAGAATATTTAGATTTGCAAAGCCTAGAAAATGCTAAAAATACAGAAAAAACTCGTAATGGATATGTTGTCGAGAAGATAATTGAAAATAGCTACAGACAGATTAATTATTTTGGAACTGATAAAAATGATAATCCAATGACTATAATATTAAGTTCTTATTTAAACGAAGAATCAAATAAAGGACAAACATATTTATATATAAATTTGATAAAAAAAGAGCAATTTAATAAAATAAATGATATAATAGTAAAAGTAAAATATTTATTTGAAAAATATGAAAAGAATGTAGAAATTACCACTTGCCTTGTAGGGTACATTAATGGTAAATTGAGTGAGACAGATATCGACAAATTATCACGAAAAACACTACATAAGTTAGATTGTAAAATTGTAGATGTTTATAAGGATTCTCAACTTGTATCCTATACGACATATACTAATAGAATAGAAGAATATATAATAGCTGGTGAAGATAGAATTAATCTCAATGTAGCACTAAGATATAATGAATATGATGATCAAACTCTTATTTGGATTGGAACACCTATAATAACCAGCGGCTATTAAATAGGAGGAGATAACTTGGAGAAGATATTGGTGGAGAAAAGTCCCCCATTAAAAGGCAATGTAAGAATCAGTGGGGCTAAAAATTCAGCGTTGCCATTATTAGCTGCTTCTTTGTTAGGAACTGAGGATATTATTCTTGAAGATGTTCCTAAGCTAAAGGATGTAGAAATAATGTGTGAAGTACTTACGTCTTTAGGAGCAAAAGTTGAATACTTAGACAGAGATGTAATTAAGATTAATTCATCTAATGTTGATAAATATGAGACTAGTTATGAACTGATGAGCAAGATGAGAGCTTCGTTCTTAGTAATGGGACCTCTTTTAACAAGGTTAGGAAAGACTAAGAACTCATTACCAGGAGGTTGTGCTATAGGTACACGTCCGATAGATTTGCATTTAAAGGGCTTTAAAGCTTTAGGAGCAAATATTGATGTAGACCATGGAAATATAAGTGCATTTGCTGATAAATTAGTTGGAGACAAGATATATCTTGACTTCCCTTCAGTAGGGGCCACAGAAAATATTATGATGGCTGCAGTAATGGCTGAAGGTGAGACTATAATTGATAATGCGGCTATGGAGCCAGAAATTGTAGATTTATCTAATTTCCTAAATAAGCTTGGAGCAGATATTAAAGGAGCGGGTACATCTACAATAAGAATTAAAGGGGTAAAACATCTGGGTGGAGCAAGACATCAAATTATACCTGATAGAATTGAAGCAGGTACATTTATGGTGGCAGCTGCTATCTCTGGTGGAGATGTGGTTGTAGAAAATGTAATTTCTAACCACATTAAGCCTGTCATTGCAAAATTAAGAGAAGCTGGATGTACTATTATTGAAAATGGAGACAGTGTTAGAGTAATTGGTGCTGAAAAACTAAATGCAATAGATATAAAGACACTACCATATCCAGGATTTCCGACTGATATGCAGGCTCAATTTATGGCAATGATGACTGTTTGTGAAGGAACTAGTGTTGCAATAGAGACTGTATTTGAAAACAGATTTATGCATGTTGATGAATTAAAGAGAATGGGAGCAGATATTAAGATTGATGGAAGATCGGCAATTATACAGGGTGTTAAAAGCTTAGCTGGTGCTCCTGTAAAGGCTTCGGATTTAAGGGCTGGAGCCGCATTGGTATTAGCTGGTCTAGTAGCTGAGGGAGTAACTGAAATAGAAAACATTCATCATATAGATAGAGGATATGATGGTATAGAGGATAAATTTAGTAAATTAGGAGCAAAGATATATAGAAAGAAATTTTAATGCATTCACTTTGATTTAAATTAACAGTAATTATAATTTAATATAATTTGAATAGTAACCCGAGATTTTTCGTAAACTTAGGATGCAAATTGTCATCATAAGTGTAGTGAAGAATCTCGGGTTTTTTAATCAGTAAATTATTTCCTGTCATTATGACTGTAAAAATTTAAATGTGATAATATACTTAATTGCATGTTATTAGGTATGAATTGAAGTTTTGGTTCTAATCTCTAATTACATCTCATAGTATTTTCTTAAGTAACATAACTAAATCTATAGTTATATCATCACTGATTATACTAAGGAAACGAGGGGATAAAGATGAAAAGGTTAGGGGTTTATATGGTGTCGGTCTTGATAATAACTATTATTCTACCAGCAGTTATTGTTAAGACCATTAATTTTGTGCCTAAGGAAAATACTGTGTCAGGTGTAGGATTTAATGAAGAAACCAAGGAACCTCCTAAATATATAATATCAGAGCCACCTAACAAGAAGGTAAAAAAGAAAATTGAGACAGTGAAGGTTTATAATCCCTATACAAATGAGACTATAGAAATGGACCTAGAGGAGTATGTAAAAGGTGTAGTTGCAGCTGAAATGCCAGCTGAATTTCATATAGATGCTCTAAAGGCTCAGGCAGTAGCAGCTAGGACATATGCTGTAAGTAGAACCTTAAAATATGAAGAAGGACATCCAGACCATATGGAAGCACCATTATGTATAGGAATTCATTGTCAGGCTTATCTGTCCCTTGATGAACTGAAACACATCCATGGAGAGGATTGGGAGGGAAAATACTGGGGAAAGATTGAAGAAGCTGTAATGACAACAAAGGGATTGCTTATATATTATCAAGGTGAGGTTATAGAACCTTTATATCATTCGACAAGCGGAGGGATGACAGAGGATGCTATCGACGTTTTTTCTACTGATATGCCATACTTAAAGGCTGTTATAAGTCCTTATGAAGAAGATGCACCGAAGTATAAGTCTATAGTAACCATAACAGGTGATGAATTTATTAAGAAAATTAATAATAAATATCCTGATGCCAATTTAGCAAAGGATAACTTCTTTGAAAAGATTAAGCTAATAGAAAGAACTGAAAGTGGAAGAATTAAAAAGATAGCAATTGGAAACAGAATTATTGAAGGGAGAGAGTTTAGGGAGTTATTTGCTTTGAATTCAACAAATTTTGTAATAACTTATGATCAACAATTAAACATTATTGATATAACTACATATGGATTTGGTCATGGGGTAGGTATGAGCCAATGGGGGGCTAATGGAATGGCCAAAAAAGGTAGTAGTTATATAGAAATCCTTGAGCATTATTATACTGGCGTTGAAATAAGATAGGAAAAAATTCCTATCTTTTTCTCTATAAATTTACCTCCATATGTATTATTTTCTACAATGTGGAAATAATACTAACACGGAGGTGGACAAATGAAAAATAAATTTATGACTTTTATAAAACAAAATGGATTCTTACTTTTTCTTTTTATATGTGTATGTGCTGTCGCAGCTGGCACAATATTTATTTCAACTCAGGAGCTTAGAGAAGCTAGAAATGTTAAAGATGAAGATCTTGTAATTCTTGAAGAGGTCTCATCAATCGATAAGGCCCAAATTAGTGAAGAGACCAGTAAAGAGAGCATAATGGAAGAAAAAGAAGAAGAAAAGCCTATTAATGAGGTAGCAAAGGGAGATGAAGAAGCTGGTGAAGAAGAAATGCCTGAAGAAGCTGAGGAAACATTAGCAGAAGAAACTATAAACGAAAATATAGAGTTTATAGATGACTATGAAGAGGATGAGGATGATACAGATTATGTTACAGATACTTCAGTGGGTTTCATGCCAGTAGAAGGAGAAATTATTACTGACTTCTCAAATGACAAGCTAATATACTCACCAACATTAGATGAATGGAGACACCATGCTGGAATAGATATAAGAGCGGCGGTTGGCACTAAAGTGATAGCTCCACTAAGTGGTACTGTCAAAGAAGTTAGAGAAGATGACCTATGGGGGATAACCATAGTTATTGATCATGGTAATGGTTTAGAAACAAGATTTTCAAATTTAGGAACTATGGAAATGGTTAAACCGGGGATTACTGTAAATGCTGGAGATTATATAAGTACTGTGGGAGAAACAGCAAAGATAGAAATGAAAACCGAGCCACATTTGCATTTTGAAGTGCTTAAAAATGGTAAAAACATTGATCCTCGTTCTATTACTAAGTAAATGTGCATAAGTATTTATTAAAAGTCCCAAAATTCAAAGGGGGTTAAGTATGTGAAAGATTATATAGAGGAAAGAGCTTTAGAGATTGCAAAGTACATACTTAGTGAAAAAGCCACCGTAAGGCAAGCTGCCACTGTATTCGGCGTGAGTAAAAGTACTGTACACAAAGATGTAACTGAACGTCTCCCAAAGATAAACCCTCTTGTAGCATCAATGGTAAAGCAAGTTCTTGAAACTAATAAAGCTGAAAGACATATTAGAGGAGGAAAAGCTACTAAATTAAAATATAAGGCTGTAAAAGCTGAATAGGTTCCAGGTCTGGGACCTTTTTTAAACCAATAGGGAAGTTCTGTTTATTGCCTTATATAATGAATGAACTTTCCGTATAAGAGTTTCAAAAAAAGGCTTCCTTATAATCAATTGGAGCCTTTTTTATTTTTTGCATCTTATTGTCATAATGTGAAATGTTTGATAATATATGATAAGAAAATATTTTTATTTTTGGAAGGATTATAAAGATTTTTGTAGAATTTTAAAACAAGGTAAAACAGGTAGCGTTAAAACGATTCCAGGATCGTTGCGACTGTATGATGAAGGATGGTAATAAAGGAGGGGGCGTATGGCAGCTTTAAGGGCAGACGTGGGAATAGATTTAGGAACGGCTAGTATTTTAGTTTATGTAAAAGGAAAAGGTATTGTATTAAAAGAGCCTTCCGTAGTAGCTATAGATAATAATACAAACAAGTTTCTGGCAGTAGGTGAAGAAGCTAGAAGAATGCTTGGTAGGACACCTGGAAATATAATTGCAATTCGTCCGTTAAAAGACGGTGTAATATCTGATTATAATATTACTGAAAGAATGTTGAAGTATTTTATTCAGAAGTCCTTAGGTAAAATGTTGTTAAAGCCAAGGTTAATTGTTTGTGTTCCTAGTGGAGTAACTGAGGTTGAAAAAAGAGCTGTAATAGAAGCTAGCAATGAAGCGGGAGCTATAAAGACATATTTAATCGAGGAGCCTATTGCAGCAGCAATCGGTGCTGGATTAGATATAACAGAGCCAAATGGAAATATGATAGTGGATATCGGAGGAGGAACCACTGATGTAGCAGTTATTTCCCTTGGGGGCATAGTAGTTAGCAAGTCTATAAAGATTGCTGGTGACGATTGTGATGATGCTATAACTAGGTACATAAGAAAAAAATATAATATGATGATAGGCGAAAGATCAGCAGAGGAATTAAAGGTTAATGTAGGATGCGCATATCCTTTTGAAGAAGAAAGATATATGAATGTTAAGGGAAGAAATTTGCTTACAGGACTTCCTTTAAATGTAGAGGTATCTTCGACTGATATGTTAGAAGCTCTAAAAGAGCCTGTTCAAGAAATAGTTGAAGCAGTACATGAAGTGTTAGAAAAAACTCCACCAGAATTAGCGGCGGATATTAGCAATCGTGGTATCCTTATGACAGGAGGAGGTTCTCTTCTTTATGGTTTGGACAAGTTGATAGAAGAGACTACAGGTATTAAAACCAAAGTAGCAGAGAATGCAGTAGAGTGTGTTGCCATAGGAACAGGTAAATCACTTGATTGGGTAGAAGTATTAGAAAAGAGTATGGACGACGGTCAAAAATCAAGATATAGATAAAGAAAAAGATTTAGGAAAAACCTAAATCTTTTTTATATAATACTCATGACAGGTTGAAAGAGCTACAAAATATATGATATGCATATGACAAATAAATGTACATCACTAGATTTATCTTTAAATTAGAGAGGTGGGAAATCAGTGGGCATAATGGGCCGAATGCTATTTCATTAGGACATATTCTATCCTTTCTTTTACTAATGTATCTAATATACTTTATCTATCTGGTATGAAATATTGCTACCGTTTACTACAAATTCTACTACAGATATATTAGAAATATCTGCTTTATTATTTATTTGACTAGTGTTTAAGCTAATATATCTTATTCCATCAATTAAATCTGAGCTTGTGCTATTTCCGCCATAAACAACAAATACGTTTTTACCTTTTTCTTTAGCTTCTACAAGCTTAGAATGTAATAGTTCGGCTTCCAACTTATCAGTAAAACCATTTGTGCCAAATACAGGTGATGTTAAGAATAGTATAAAGTTAGTTTCATTTCTGCTTTCTAAATCATTTAAAAGTTTAGTCCATTGGCTAGAATCTGTTGCTCTTATACCACCTTTGGCTGTATTTATGTTAAAGAAAATAGCATCCATGTGCTTAGATATACGATATGCATTTGTAGTATCTATTAGAGCGTAATTTGTTAAACCCTTAGAGAAATCCCAGGAAGCACCATTTAGTAGCACACCAATTTTATTCTTAGAAATTCTTGATTTAAGAGTACTTGCTGCATCATAACCTACTAATTCATTTAATCCCTTAGGTTCTGCTGCTACGATGAATGAGAATCCATTTTCTTTAACTTGTTCTTTTGATGCCAACTCATCTTTTACAACAGTAGGAGTAGGTAAATTGATATCAGCAATAGGTGATGGATAGTATGCAGTTAATCCATCTAATAATATACTTCCACTAGGCTTCTTTAGGCTGTCTGTCTCAGCAACATAAATTCTTTGTAGTGTAACTGGATATGCAATATTTTTAGGAATGTCTGTAGTTACGTATTGCCATTCAGTAGAATCAAGTGTTTTTACAAAGTCAACTACATGTTCTTTTCCGCTAGCATCTTTTAAGTTACCTCTTAACCAGGTTCCGCTGCCATCTCCTTTGACCCAAAGTCCAAGTTTTTGTGGATTTTCAGGTAATTTTAGGCCTTCTTCTCCATTAGGAGTAAAGTTAGCATATGCAGCTCTAGTGTTTTCTCCTAGTGAAAAATCATAGTTTAAACTCAAACTATACTTCCCTTCATGAGATTCATCACTTAAAGTAACATCTCCTGTCACAATGCTAGGATAAGATGTAAAACTAAATGCATCTAATGTTTCAAATCCATCTACTAATCTACCATGTGAGCCTACAGAAACCAATATGTTCTCAACGCTGTTACCTACGTAAGCTGAGATTGCACCCCCTACTGCCTGTTCGGTGCTATATAATATACCATCTTTAATTTCGCCTATACCACCAAGGACGTTAAATACAATATCTTCAGGATATATCTTTGCTTTTGTTCCATATTTATCTTTTCCGTAAAATTCACCTAAATTATATTGGCTATTAGTATCTACATTAATACGAGTGGTATTAGTCACTAAATCTACTACAGGACCTAGTACTTCCATTTCCATTTCGCCGATAATTCCGTTATATTCTGCAATAATTTTTCCTTTTCCTGAAGTTGTAGCTTTGAATTTATTCCCTTCAAAGATTCCTTCGATGCCTGTAGATGATAATTTTACAAGGGTTTCATCTATATCTATAGGGTTATAATTTTCATCATATCCTTTTACTTTTATTGTCCTTGTGGTATCAACAAACATTTGAGCTTCGTCAGTTGTTAATTTTAGATATGAAAGCTCTCCGATTGGGGCATTTGAAAATACTCCTACAGCATTTACTACTGAACGCTGACCACCATCGGAAGGCTTGTTTACAACTATAGCTTTATCTTCACCCTTAGGCTTTATAGCCATCGTTGTAGATCCGCCACCATCAAGGTTAATTGCATTATATGCTCCAAGCTCTCTTAAGATAGCTCCAAACATTTCCTGGCTTACCCCTTTAAAAGAGGAATCTCTACCATCAATAGTAACTAATATTACCTCTGATTTGTCTTGATTTATTCCTATGCCAGTACGCGGTTCATTTCCTTTACTGTTAATATTAGTAAGGGATAGTTCACCGTCTTTAAGTATTATGCTACCTCCACCAATTGCAAACTTTATGCCTTCAACATCAGGTACGGTAGTTAATTCTAAATCTACCATATCACCAATATTGAAGTTATCTAATGAGTTATTTCTAACAGCAAGTACATAAGCATCTCCAGTGGTAGGGATAGTAAATGGTTCGCCACCTTTTCGCTTATCTTGAACTTGTCCATTAACAATTAATACTTCGGTTAAGTCTTGGTGAAATCTATTGCCTATAGATTTTTCGCCCCAGTGTTTATTTAGAAGGGTAATTTTACTGAAGTCAGTAGAGACCTTATTAATAGAATCAATAATCGCTTGACTTCCGTTATATATATTCGTTATGACCATCTTATTATCTAGGTAATCAATAGAAGCTTTACTTGAATTGTTTACAAAGAATGTTGGTAAAGCCCATTCTATTTCAATAGATGATGAAATCAATTCTCCATCATTTATCAATGTTCCAAGAGATGATGGTAAAGGTTGATAGTTGAAATAATCACCGTTAATTCCAGCTATTGCGTCATGCTTTTGGACCATGTTGCTAACCGTGTCTCTATTTGGTATACCATTTGGATTAAAAAGTCCTTTTAATTCTGTATATTGATTATTTAAATCAATCCTTATTACGTTAATATTCCACCAACCTACATCCGTAAATCTTTGTATATGTTCATGGACTACTCCAGAAGATAAATTCTCTTTATTTGTGGATTCGTAGATTAATTGTGGCATTGTAACTGTAATCTTACTAGCAAGGACTGGGCCCGAATTCGTAAGTATAGTGGTAGCGGCCAAAATCGACAAGAATGCCTTCTTTGCTCTTTTTCTCATTAACATCACCTTTCTAGTATAAAATTTGCTTATTTATGAAATCACCTCATTGCTTCAATGAGTATAGAATATATACCCACATTTAAGCATGAGAAGAAATTATAATGTGATTTCTTCTCAACGTAGCAATGATGAGGTTTACCCTCTTTAAGCAACAGAAGAAATTACGTAGTAATTTCATCACACCGCTGCAATGGGACTAAGTCTTAGTCCCATTATATAAATTAAATGTCACAATGTGGTTACAAATACATTACAAGTTAATTAAGTACAGGTTAACTAAAAACAGTTATTAGTTCACAATCAATGATACAAAAAACAAAAAAGACTTGGATTACCAAGTCTCTTAAATATGGTCGGGGTGAGAGGATTCGACCCCCCGGCCCCATGGTCCCAAACCACGTGCGCTACCAAACTGCGCTACACCCCGATATTTGTTTGTTGTTTTCTTCGGTCAACTATTATAGTATAACTCACTTTTTTAAAATTTGCAAGAGTTTTTTTATAAATTTCTTATTTTATTAAAATTGGTTCTTGCTGTTTCAATTTGTGAGTTCCTAGCTGACACTTATATAGTATAGGGCAATTTATAAAAATAATCAAGATAAAATTTAGTTGTTTTACCATTAAAGAACTTTATTATATAGTATTATGACCATTTTTAAAATAATTACTAATCTAATCTTTGTTTTTCTAATATTTTTAATATGATGTGATTATTTCTTTTATATGGTAAAATATAAAAAGTCAAATTTGAGATAGTTTTGACTAGAAGTTAAATCTACTTCGGGGGTATACATGGTAAATATAATGATAGTTGAAGATGATGAGAAAATTGCAAAAGGGTTAGAATCTATTATTGTTTCTATTAGAGATGACGTAGAAATTATGATTACAGGTTTTGCAAAGGAAGCATTAGAGGAATCTAGCAAATTAATCTATGACTTGTTCTTGCTAGATATACAGCTATTAGATTATTCAGGGTTAGAGTTGGCAACAGAACTAAGAAAAATGGATAAATACAAGCTTACTCCTATTATTTTTATTACAGCAAATCCTACTAAAGAGTTATTAGCTTTTAAACGAATACATTGCTACGACTATATAGTTAAACCTTTTAGCGAGAATGAAGTTAGAGAAGCATTAAGTACGATTTTAAATTATGGAATTAAGAAAGAAGTGTACATGAATTTTAATCTTAAAAATTTTGTATATCGTGTTAAAATGAGTGATATTATCTATTTTGAAGCTATTCATAGAAGGATTAAAGTAGTTACTATTAATGAAGAATTTGAATTGTCCCACTATACCTTAAAAAGACTTGAAGAAGAACTAAAATCTAATTTTATTAGATGTCATAAGGGGTTCATAGTTAATAGCAATTATATTGCTTCAATAGATAAGACTAATAGTTATATAAGTTTAAAAAATACAACAGATATTATCCCGATTGGTAGAAAATACAAAGATTATGTAGAGAGCGTTATATATGAACATAATTGAAATTTTCATTATGACATTTTTGGACTTGACAGATTATTTTATTATATCTAGTAAATTAGTAGGGGCAAAATTTAAGTTGTTAGATATAAAAGAGTTAGCAAGAATTGTTTTTATCATGGTTATATTATCATTTATAATGGGAGTATTAGGAGTATCACCAATAGGAAAATACAATTTCCTATATGGTATGATTATATCCATTTTCTTTATATATTTTTTATATAATGAAAAGTTGAAAAAAATCAATTTATACATACCTAATATCAACAATCATACTTTTAATAATTCAATATTTAGTCCTAGTTGTGTTTTTGACTTTTTACCCAGAGAAAACTTTTGACTTTGGAAGTGGTCTTTTAGCACAATGCATAATATTACCAGTTTTACTTTTAATTAATAAGTATATGCCGTTAAAAATTTTGCTAAAGTTCGGATGATAAAAATATGGTATTTACAGGTCTGATATTGAATATGTTTACTATTTTAATATGCATTTTAATATATAGGTGCATTGCAATGGAAGGTCTTATTAGGAATATCCTTATAATTGCAATATTATCTATAGGACTATTGTTTGTAAATTTAGTAATAGTAAAAGATGGATTAAGAAATGAATATGAAGAGAAAATGCTTGCGACCTATGAAAAGTACTTACCAAAACACTCTCAAAGATTTTTATTTCGGGATTTTCAACAAAAAATGTTGATAATCGTGGCTATGGATTGCCTAATTTAATTAAAATTCTTAAAAAATATAATGCCTTAATTAGTTCTCAAAATGACTTTGTAGATGGAGAAAATTATGTGGTCTTTAAAGTATCACTTGAAAGAGCATAAAAAACAGTATAGTAAACTATTTTGGCTTTTCCAATGGAAAAATAGTAGTTTACTATACTGTCTTTAAAATCCCCCCAGTTTCATATGTAATAATAACAAATTAGATTTGTTTGTAAATAAAAAATGTATAAACAGCGTTTTTATGTGTATAAACAACAAAATTTTTGTTTGAAAACATAATAAAATATTTAATGCATAAGTTGACAAAATTTGCTTAAGAAAAAATTGACTATGGATATACATTATGCTAAAATGAAGTGGATATATAATTTAATAAAAATCTTAATGCTACCTTATTAAGAGTGATGGAGGGAATGGGCCCAATGATATCCGGCAACCTTGTTATTAACAAAGGTGCTAAATCCCACAGAATGTAAATTCTGAAAGATGAGGTGATTATGCTTTTTAAACGCCTTTCCTTTTGGATAGGTTTTTTTTATATGTAAATAATATATTAGATAATTAATCGATATATTAAGTTATTATATTTTTTAGGAGGTTTCAAATGAAAAAATGGTTATTTACTTCTGAATCTGTTACAGAAGGCCATCCGGATAAAATATGTGATGCAATATCGGATTCTATATTAGATGCGATTCTGGAGAAAGATCCGAATGCAAGGGTAGCTTGTGAAACAACTGTTACAACAGGTCTTATTTTAGTAGTGGGGGAAATTACTACAGACTGCTATGTTGATATTCCTAAGATTGCTAGACAAACTGTAGAGGAAATTGGTTATGTAAGGGCAAAATATGGATTTGACTCTGATACCTGTGCGGTTTTAACATCAATAAATGAACAATCACCAGATATAGCTTTAGGTGTTAATAAGGCTTTGGAACAAAAGGAATTTAGTGATGATGAATTAGATTTAATTGGTGCTGGAGACCAAGGAATGATGTTTGGATTTGCATGTAATGAAACAAAAGAGCTTATGCCTTTGCCTATATCCTTGGCTCACAGACTATCAAAGAGACTTACTGATGTTAGAAAACAAGGAATTTTAGATTATTTAAGACCAGATGGAAAAACTCAGGTTACAATAGAATATCATGATAATAAGCCAGTAAGAATTGAAAACATTGTAGTTTCAACACAACATCGTCCAGATGTAGAGTTAGAACAAATTAGAAAAGATATACTTGAACATGTAATTCATGCAATAGTACCTAAGGATATGTTAGACGAAAATACTAAATACTATGTTAACCCAACAGGAAGATTCGTAATAGGTGGACCTATGGGTGATGCTGGATTAACTGGAAGAAAGATTATAGTTGATACTTATGGTGGATATGCAAGACATGGTGGTGGGGCATTTTCAGGTAAAGATCCAACAAAGGTAGATAGATCAGCTGCTTACGCTGCAAGATATGTAGCTAAAAATGTGGTTGCAGCAGGATTAGCGGATAAATGTGAAGTAGGATTGGCTTATGCAATAGGTGTTGCTCGTCCATTGTCTGTATATGTAGATACTTTTGGAACAGGAAAAATTGATGATAATGCTATTAAAGCTTTAGTTGAAAAGCATTTTGATTTAAGACCAGCAGCAATTATTAGAGATTTAGACCTAAGGAAGCCAATTTATAGAAATCTTTCAGCTTATGGTCATTTTGGACGTGAAGACTTAAATGTTCGTTGGGAAATGACTGATAAGGCAGAAATTCTAAAAAAAGAAGCAGGACTTTAAGAACAAGTTAGGATTCACAACGCACAATTCATAATTAAAAACTAAGAGTGAACATCGTTTCTGTTATTTTGAAACGGGCAGTATAAATGTACAATGGAAGAATCCTCAGTTTAAAAGAAAAAAGTAGATTAATTTAAATTATCTACTTTTTTTCTTTTTTGAATAGTAAAAAAACCTCCCTCATTCTATATGTTAATTAAGCAGTATAAATTAAGCACCAATTAATCTATGAGGGAGGTGAAAATGATGGCTATAATTGGAACTAAAGAAAAGGTGACTCTTAAATTAGAGTTAGATGCAGGTATTGTAGATGGAAAGCAGAGAATAACTTCTAAGGTATTCAATAATATAAAGAAGGATGCCTTAGATGAAAATCTACATTTAGCTGCAACGGAACTATCAGGTCTTCAAAATAAAAACCTATTAAAGGTTAAAAAATTAGAGGAGACGGTATTGATGGAAGAGTAGTGTGAATTGTGAATTGATAAGGAAGGGAGGTGTTAGTCAATGGAAAAGACCAAATTAGAAATGGATTTTTTAGATTCATTAAATAAGGTAGTAAAAATAAGTCTTGATGATCCAAGAACAGATTTAGTACCTAGTGAAATCCAATCAGCCATGGAGAACATAATTGCACAGAATATCTTTACATCAAAAGATGGTGATTTAGTAGCTGTTGGAGGGGCTAGGGTAATTACGACAAGTATCAATGAATTGGAGTTTTAATTAAGGGCCTTAGGGCCCTTTAAATGTATCTGGTATGCTGTATGATAATAGAAATCCGTTTACGGTTTCGGACTTCTTGAAGAATTCTAAAGCTCATTCCGATAAAAAATCCTACAGCTTTCAATTTTCTTTAAGGTCATTTCTATGGGGACGTGAAAGCTGCTTAACGGATTCTTCATCTCCATTCTCTAAGAATTCTATCAAGTCCTGCAAATGTTCACTCCATTTCTATTACCATATATATATAAGGCTTAAAAACATATTTCGAATAATTGTGAATTGTATATTGTGGAGATAGGAGGTGTAATATGGATCAATTGTATTCCAGTATAGCTAATTTAGGCTTCCCTATTGTTATATCCATATATTTATTGGTAAGAATAGAAGGGAAGTTAAATGAGCTTACAGGAAGTATTAATGAGTTAGCAAAAGTAATATCTACTATTAAATAATATATATGGTTTAAACCTTCCTTTCATAGGAAACTATGGAAGGAGGGTAGTTTTTTTGATACAATAATGTAGATTGGAGGGCTAATAGTGGTTATAGAGGGAATAATTGAAGAGATAATTTATAGAAATGAGAGCAATGGTTATACTGTTGGGCGTTTAAATACGTCTGATGGAGATATAACTATAGTTGGCTATGCTCCTTTTATTAATCTAGAGGAAACTGTTAGCCTGGAGGGTGAGTTGATATATCATACCAAATATGGTGAGCAGTTTAGCTTTACTACAATTAAAGTAGTTATGCCATCGACATTAAAGGGTATAGAAAGTTATCTTTCTTCAGGATTAATCCCTAATATTGGACCTAAGACGGCCAAAAAGATCGTAGAGAAATTTGGGTTAGAATCCCTTGATATTATCCAGTATAACCCTGAAAGACTTAAAGAGATTGAGGGGATAGGGGATAAAAAACTACAAAAGATAATGGAAGCCTATGAGGAGCAAAGGGAAATAAGAGATATTATGGTATATTTACAGCAGTTTGATATCTCTATAAATAATGGCATAAAGATATATAAGCAATATGGTTCTGAGACAATAAAAGTACTAAGTGAAAACCCATATAGATTATCAGAAGATATTTATGGAATAGGATTTAGAACAGCAGATGCAATAGCGAAAAGAATAGGAGTTAGTGTAGATTCACCCTATAGAATTGAAGCTGGTCTAAAGTATATAATGATGGAGTTTGCTAGTGAAGGACATTGTTATGCACCTAAGGATGAACTTATTAATAAGGCTACAAACCTTTTAAATACTAGTGCGGACAAGATAGAGGATGGTATAAGGGAATTAGCTTTAAAGAACAACTTCTATGTAATAAATACCGGTGAGGAAACGAATATCTATTATGCGCCATATCATATTGCAGAAAACAATGTTGCAAGGAAGATAGTTGAATTGTCGAGGGTTGAAATTGATGAATTAGATGTTGATGCTGACAAGGAAATTCAAAATATAGAAGAGAAGAATAATATTGCTTTTGGGAACAAACAAAAAATTGCTATTAAGGAATCCCTTCAGAATGGTATGCTTATTATTACAGGTGGACCAGGTACCGGCAAAACTACTACAATCAACGCAATTATATCAATATGTGAGGATTTGGGTTTAGAAGTAGTACTAGCAGCTCCAACTGGTAGAGCAGCTAAGAGGATGACAGAGACCACTGGTAGAGAAGCAAAGACAATTCATAGGCTTCTAGAAATATCCTTTATTGAAGAGGATGCTGGCTTTTCAAGAGATGAAGATAATCCAATAGAAGCTGATGTAATTATAATTGATGAGGCATCAATGATAGATATTTTGCTTATGAATAGTTTGTTAAGAGCTGTTAGTCCTGGGACTAGATTGATACTAGTTGGAGATGTAGATCAACTTCCATCTGTAGGACCAGGCAATGTCTTAAAGGATATTATCAATTCTGGCACAATCAAGGTAATTATGCTAGATGAGATTTTTAGACAGTCTGAAGAAAGTATGATTATCGTTAATGCCCACAGAGTAAATAAAGGAGAAAGACCTTTACTAAATGAAAAAGATAAGGATTTTTTCTTTATGAGTGTTAAGAATACCCAGGATATACTAAATACTATTACAGAGTTAAATAAAACAAGATTACCAAATTTCTACGGAGTTGACCCAATTAGAGATATTCAAATACTAACACCTATGAAAAAGGGTGATTTGGGTATAATCTCCTTAAATAAACATATTCAACAGGCCTTAAACCCGAAATCCAAGAATAAAGCTGAAAAGCAAATTGGTGAGATGGTTTTTAGAGTAGGCGATAAGGTCATGCAGATTAAGAACAATTACAAGTTAGAGTGGAAAATTATTAAAGATGGTTATGAAGTAGAAAAGGGCGAAGGGGTTTTTAACGGTGATTTTGGCTATATAACTGATATAGATATAGAAGAAGGTATATTAAAGGTTTTATTTGACGAGGAGAAAGAAGTTGAATATGACTTTAAACAGTTAGATGAATTAAGACTTGCCTATGCTACAACAGTTCATAAATCTCAGGGTAGTGAGTTCCCAGTAATAATTATGCCTATATCTTCAGGACCACCTATGTTATTGACTAGAAACCTCTTTTATACAGCCATTACTAGAGCAAAAAAGTTGGTAGTCTTAGTAGGTGAGGAAAAGTATATGTATATGATGGTTAAAAATAACATTATTGCAAAAAGATATTCCTCCTTAGATAGAAAGATAAAGGAATATTTAAGTATGTTTTTAAATTAAGAGGAGGCCTTATGAGCTTTAAGAGTCTGTTGTTTCCAACTAAAGACCTATGTTTTTTATGTAAGGATAAAACCCCATTTTTAACGGCCTTTGTATGCCCTGAGTGTCTTGAAAGATTAGAGTTTGTTTATAGACAAGTTAATATTGATTCTAAGTATGTCACAAGAACTGTATATGCTCTTAGTTACAATAGATTTTTAAGAGAGCTTATTCATGATTTTAAATTTAATGGAAAAAGCTATATGTATAAGCCCTTTGCTGAAATATTGATAAATACAATCAAGAAGCTGGATATTCATGGTGTGGATTTAATAATGTATGTACCTATACATTATAGAAAAGAAGCTATTAGAGGGTATAATCAATCTGAGCTTTTAGCAAGGTATATATCTCAAAAGCTGAATATTCCAATTTCAAAAGGGAACTTAATAAAGAAAAAATGGACTAAAGAGCAAAATACCCTGGATAGGGTTCAAAGATTAAATAATCTAAGGGATTCCTTTAATGTCAAAAATCCAGATGAAATAAAAAATAAGAGAATCCTGCTTATAGATGATTTAATAACAACAGGCTCAACCTTTAATGAATGTTCAAAACTATTAATAGAGAATGGTTCAAAGGAGGTTATTGCCATGGCACTTACCTCAAGCAGGATTATTTAGTTATTTTATTTAATAATTTATATATTACACTTTTATCTTCAATAGCTTTATATTTATTGATCTTAAAGTATTCTATTGTAGCGTTAAGTTCACCGCCAAGAACTATTATAATACTGCTTATATAAAGCCAAATAAGAAGTATTATAACTCCTCCAAGACTTCCATAGGTAGTTGAATATTTGCCAAAATTGTTAACGTAAATAGAGAATGCCATAGATGTTATAATCCAACCAAAGGTGGCAAATATTCCTCCAGGGATGGTACTTCTAAGGGTAATGTTTTGTCTTTTTGCAACACATGGACTATATTTATATAATAAAGCAAATGTATATATCATAAATATGACAGGTATTACAAATCTGATGTTCATCCAAATTTTTATAAAGACTTCTCCTTTACCAAGGTATTCAAAGAGTTTCCTGCCAATTATTTCACCAAGTACTAGGGTTATAAAGACTAAACTTAATAATGCCAATAGTGCAATAGTAAATATTATTGATATAAATTTCAATTTAAAGTAGGATCTAGTTTCCTCATAGTCATAAGCTCTATTGATAGCTTTTATTACAGATGTTAGCCCTGTTGATGCAGTCCAAAGACCGGCTAATGCAGCTATGGATAAAAGCTTCTGGTTACTGTTTATAACTAAATCCTTAATAAAGCTATTAATTATATTTTGAATATCTAGTGGAAGATATTGTATAAATCCATAGATTAAATCAATTCTGACCAGCGATGTATAGCTTATAATATTTAAAAATACAATTAGGAACGGAAAGAGTGATATTATTAAAAAATAAGAAAGTTGTGCTCCGATAGCAAAAATTTTATCTTCTCCGATTCTATAAATAAAGTTGTCTAAGAATATGATTGGCTTATATTTTATTATTCGTTTCAAAAAGTCTTCCATCTTAGCACCTCGGGATTAATTTTTATTGTTGGGCACAAACAATTCACATTTCACAATTTAATTCATTTTTAAATCTATGGTTTTGATATTTCTATGTGAAGTAATTATCAAAATAGATCAATCTCTTTAAATTGGCGGTTATTCTATATTATATTAAATTATTTAATTAATATTTCATAAATACCCAAAAATCAAATGCTTCTATTTTCCTGCTGGTTATAAAAAAATAGATATTTTATTTGTTAAATAAAATATCTATTTGAGTAAGTGTTTTCTCTATTCAATTGTGAATTGGTATATTTTTAATTGTAAATTGCTATTTAAGGTACTTATTAAACCATGCTGTAATCTCTTCTAATCTTTTAATTCTATTCTTTGGCTTTCCTGATCTAGATAGTTCATGATTTTCGCCTTTAAAAGCAATAAACCTTGATTCTACTCCGTGATATTTTAAAGCAGTAAACATCTGCAATCCCTCTGGTATCCAACACCTATAGTCTTCATCTGAGTGGATAAATAAGGTTGGAGTAATGACGTTATTTGCATATTTAAGTGGTGAATGAGTCCACATTTTATCAATATCATTCCATGGTGTGCTTGCTATTTGATCGTCAGCAAAATAGTAGCCAATATCGCTAGTGCCAAAGAAGGAAACCCAGTTGGAAATGCTTCTTTGAGAAACTGCAGCCTTAAATCTTGAAGTATGACCTATTATCCAATTAGTCATAAAACCTCCGTAGGAACCACCAGTAACACCAATTCTGTCCTTATCAATTTCAGGATAATTCATTAGTATCAAGTCTGTGAAATCCATTATATCATCGTAGTCTATAGTTCCATATTTTCCTCTTATATCTGAAAATTCATTTCCATAGCCATCGCTTCCTCTAGGATTACAATAGAAAACAAAATATCCTTCATTAGCTAAATATTGCATCTCATGGTAAAATACTTTGCCATAAACGGACTTAGGACCTCCGTGAATGTTTAAAATCCCTGGATATGATCTACCCTTCTCAAAATTAACTGGCTTGAGTACCCATCCTTCTACTTCTTTTCCATTTTCTAAAGTAAATGATACTCTTTCAGGATTAGAGAGTTTTTTCTTCTCATTAACCCAAGTATTAAAATTAGTCAACTGTGTTTCTTGTTTATTATTTAATGAATATATCTCTTGTAATTTTAATTCTCTTAATCCTATGAAATATATTTTATCATCAATAACGTCAAAACCATCTACTGAACCATTGGGAGCTGTTAGTTTTTCTATATTGCCATTTATATCAATACGATTTAGAAAGGAATCGGGGCCTTCAGTTGTAGTAAAATATAGATAATCCCCATGGACCTTTGCGCTTCTTGAACTTCCGTATCTGCAATCAGAACCTACAGAGTTCCATGTGCTACTATCAAAATTAGAGATTCTATTAACAAAATTACCTGTAAAATCAGTTATATAAATATGAGGATTTTCATTTAATCCATGACTTTTCATGTCACTGCCTATAAACACGATATTATCATTTAAAAAGTCACAATAATCATATCTAAAATTGTCAAATGGAGATATTTTTTCGTATTTATCTTCTATGATGTTATAAATATTTAAGTCGGTTTTAGTATGCATTTTATCTATATATGAGGCTGTTATATATACTACATGCTTTTTATCATGACTAATTTCATAATCTTCAACGTTGGTAAATTCATCAGTTATTTTTTTTAATGAATTATCCTTTTTATTATATTTGTAGAGTCTATTTCTCTTTTTGTTAGTATAAGTATCACCGTTTGACCAAAAAGGAATTTCATCTAAGATTTCATAAGATTTCTTTTCCTTCATTTCCTTAAGGAATTTTTCTTTTTCTTCATCCGGCAGTGTTTCCAAATCCGCTAATCTTGGATCGAAGGCTGCTGTCAACAGGAAACTATCCTCATCTAGCTTTTTAATACTTGTTACATTTAGTGGGATTTCAAATGCCTTTTGTGCCTCTCCACCATTTATTGATATTTCATAAAATATAGTAAATGGCTCTCCTTTTTCTTTTCTTTCTTTGTCCTTTTTATTTCTTACTGCAGGAAATAATAGGGAAGTATTTGTATCCCAAATAAAGGACTTTTCTTCATCCATGTTTGTCAATCTTATAATTTTTTCTTCATCATTTAATATATAGATGTTTGAAAGGTACTTGTTTTCTTCTATATCGATTTTGTGCACTATAAATCCGCAATTTTTGCCATCGGGTGAGAAACTTATGCCTGATAAAAATTTATATTTTGTAAAATCTTTTAGCTGTAGTTTTTCCATTACAACACCCCCCATTCTTACCTTACCTGTAGTTATCTAGGTTTATAATACTACTATTGTTGTTAGTAGTAGTGTTCCTTTCAAATAGATATGAAAATAAAGTTTTACCCAATTTAGTTATTTCCCATGTATATGAAGGATAAAAATTAGTTCTTATTAGTCCCATTATCTTAAAATACTTATTTAAATGATAAAGCTCATCAGGATTTCCTTTGTATTTTGATAGAATAAACTTAACATCATAGATATTATTCTTTTCGAATTCATTGAATAACTCAATAATATTTATCTTGATATTTTCATTTTCAATAAAACCCATATTCCAAATACAATTAAAAATTAATGAAAGCTTTTCTCCATCCTTTAATCTAATAAAATTAGAGCCCTTCTTGCTTAATATCAGCTTATTGTTTTGAATTTCTAGTAGTCCTAATCTTTGAGATATCTTATTAAACATATCAATTAAAGATAATTCCCTGTCTCTAGGGGTATAATTGCTAATGTCATCGTCACCATCGTAAAATATATGACAAAGCTCTATTAGATAACTTTTCTTAATCTGCTTTCTTTTATCAGTTAATTCAATATTCTTATCAAAGGAATATAGTAAAAATTTATCAAAGTCCATTAAAAACATTAGGGCCTCTTCATTTAAGATTTCTGAGATTTTAGATTCCATAATCCTATCTATATCAAAAATTGTACTATGTTTATTGATTTTGGCCATGTATGCAAACCTTATTTTGCTGATCTCTAAAATTTTAGTGTAATTTTCTTTATATATAGTGTCTTTTTTACTTAAAAATCCTAAATAATTTTTAAAGGTGTTTATATAAGAATTAAATTCCTCCACTGATGATATAAAGCCATCTTCAATTGCTATATCAAAGAACAACCTAAAATCAAGATTATCTAGATCATATAGAGTTAATTCCTCTTGAGATAGATAATAATCAAAAAATTCAATAAGGTTAGTAATATGCTCTTTAATTTCAAAACTGTTACACTTGTACGATAAATAGCCTTCAAATTCATCTAATTCATCATATATAAAGGTATTAAGTTCTTCGTCGGATTCAATTGCACTAAAGATACACTTATTATATATTTTTATAATTTCAAGAGAATATCTCTTTAAATAATCTTTAATTAAGAGATTTGGCTGATTTATTCTTCTTTTGTTATAGTCAACTAAAAACTGCTCTACAAATAATGGCTTTACTGAAGGTGGTAAAAAGCTTACATCCTCTATAAAAGTATATTCCTCTATTATTTTACCAATTCTTGCAAATATAAAATCCCCTTGATTAAGAAAATTGTTAATATTAATTTCCAAAATTGAAAACTCTTTGTTTTGAAGAATGTCTTGGACTATTAAATACTCGTCCTTTATATCCTTTACTTCAAACAAAGAGATAAAAGACTTACTTCTCTCTTGTAATACCTCTCGTTCTAACTTGCTTAATGCTTTTGAACTACTATCTAAAAATTTTTCTATAAATGTTTTTCCATCTTCATTTATATAATCTATACTTAACCATGTATTGAACTTAATCCAATTACTATCATCCATTGAAAACGGGAAATCCGCTCCTAGTTTTTTTATTATTTCATCTACTTTAGTTTCTTTATTTATAAAGTCGTATAATTTCTTTGTTGTATGTTGATTTAATCTATGTAATAGATCATAATTTAACTTTTGCATCTTTTCCTCCATCATAATACTTTCATAATCATTATATATTATCAAATCTTACCCTTCCAGTGAAATATATCAAAATAAAATTTTGGATATTTCTACTGTTGGGCACACGTACCCTTCCAGTGAAATATATCAAAATCATCCCTAAATCCAAAATAAAAGCTCCGGAAACTTTTCTTCCGGAACTAAGCATTTAATAAATTTTCGATGTTTATTAAATTGTGAAGAATTCTGTTTAAGTGATAGTTGTACACAATATCTAGTTCGTTGTTTTCCCTAGCGCTAGGTTGATAATCAAGATTATAGATTTTCTTATATAATTCTGCATTTTCTTTATTTAATATAGGTTTCATTTGAAGCCTTATTAAAGTGTGTAGAGCATTATATATTTCATCAATCATACCTAAGATATTAATAGAAGCTTCGCTTATTTTACTCTTAGTTATATGATAATCAAGTTCCTGCTTATATAAATTAAAGTTATTTTCTAAAGAGTTTAATTCCTTTGTAAGCTCCTCTAGTTCAATTTCTTTTTCTTTTGAGACAAGATTATAAACTAGCTCCTTACTTGTTTCATAAATGTGAGCTTTTGATTTAATAAATTTCTGTTTTACATCAGGTGCTGCTATAAAATAATTTATTATAGTTCCAACAACAATACCAACAAATGTTGATAATAATCTATAGATTGCATATGGGATTCTTTCATCAACATCACTTAGAAATATTGATAGATATACATAACATGAAAGCTGCAGTGACTTTTTCCAGCCAAATAGATTATTAATAACAATAATTATTATGATACCAAGACTCAGAAAAAAATAATTTTGTGGCAATAAGGTAGATATAATAAATCCTAAAGTTGCACCCACAAAGGTACCTAGCATTCTAGTTTTTCCTTCAATAAAGGACTTTGATACGGCAGATTGCATAGAGCTAATTGCACCTATACCAGCAAAAAGTGGACTTTCAAGGTCTAATAGATCTACCAAAAACATGCTAAGACCAACTGCAGCACTTGTTTTAATAGTACGTAATCCTATTTTAAATTGTTTGAGTTTCAACATAATAAAAGTACCTCGCTTATATAATAATATAAAAGGCTAAATTTTTGAGTACAACACTATATTTATACCACACTTGATAAGATCAAAACAAATGTTAACATTTTATTCACAATAGACATTCGGTGATTTTAAGTTTTCCACAATATTGCCCACATTATCCACAGGTATAAATATAGGTTGTCCACAAATAAATAACAATATTAAATAATATTTATAATATGTTTATATCATATAATTTTATGGGTATTATATTATTAAATAATAAATAGAGCCTTAGATGTACCCAATGGCTTTTTATACGGGGTACCGATCTATATTCCAATGATTAAAGTCTAAGACTCATTTGGAAGGAGTTGGGTTTATGAAATTGAATTTTGCTGGTAAGAATGTGGAGGTAACTCAGGCACTTAGAGATGTAACTGAAAAAAAGTTTGGAAAACTAGATAAGTATTTTCAAAAAGACATCGTAGGTAATGTTACGTTCAGTACAGAAAAAAATAGAAAAATAATTGAGGTTACCATAAACCTACCTGGAACAATTCTTCGTGCAGAGGAATCAAGTGATGATATGTATGCATCTATTGATAAAACAGTAGATATTTTAGAAAGACAAATAAGAAAATACAAAACAAGATTACAAAAAAGATATCAAAATAATGAAACAATAAGATTTGAAAATGTATTACCATTATCTAATGGAGATGATGTAGGAGAAAAATCACAAGTAGTAAGAAGAAAGAAATTTAACTTAAAGCCAATGTCAGTAGATGAAGCTATTTTGCAAATGGAATTATTGAGACATAATTTCTTTGTTTTTACCGATGCAGAAACATCAGATATAGCTATTGTATATAAAAGAAAGGATGGTAATTACGGTTTGATTCAACCGGAATATTAATATATAGATAGTGCAGGATGTAAATCCTGCACTTTTTTAGTGTATATTTCCAAGTTGTTAAATGTCATAATAAATGGTAGAATTAAATTTAATCGTAGAAGTTGAAAGGATGGTAAGGATGGGTTTATTCGAGAAGATATTTGGTTCCTATAGTGATAGAGAACTTAAAAAGATAGCTCCATTGGTTAACAGGGTACTTGAGTTGGATGCAGAAATGAAGAAATTAAGTGACCAACAGCTTAAAGAGAAAACTTTAGAGTTTAAAAATAGATACAATAATGGAGAAACTTTAGATAGTATGCTGCCAGAAGCATTTGCAGTTGTGAGAGAAGCTTCATACAGAGTTTTAGGTATGAAGCATTTTCCAGTTCAAATATATGGTGGTATAATACTTCATCAAGGTAGAATAGCTGAGATGAAAACAGGTGAAGGAAAGACGCTTGTTTCAACATTACCAGCTTACCTAAATGCACTTGCTGGAAAAGGAGTGCACATAGTTACAGTAAATGACTACTTAGCAAAACGTGATAGGCAATGGATGGGTAAAATCTATGAGTTCTTAGGATTAACAGTAGGATGTATTGTTCATGGTATATCCAATAAGGAGAGAAAACAAGCATATAATAGTGATATAACCTATGGAACAAACAACGAATTTGGCTTTGATTATCTAAGAGATAATATGGTTATTTATAAAGAAGAAATGGTTCAAAGAAAGCTATACTATGCCATAGTTGATGAGGTTGATAGTATACTAGTGGATGAAGCAAGAACTCCTTTAATCATATCGGGCACTGGAGATAAATCTACAAAATTATATGAAGTTGCGAATAACTTTGTAAAGAATTTAACAAGTAGAGTTTTAGACCCAGATGAAGATGATAATAAGTTTGATCCATTTAACAGAGAAATTAAAGAGGAAACTGTAGACTTTCTTATAGATGAGAAGAAAAGAACTGTATCCTTAACTGAAAAGGGAACTGAGAAAGCTGAAAAGTTCTTTGGTATTGAAAACTTAGCAGACCCATCTAATATGGAAATAGCCCATCATATAAATATTGCATTAAAAGCAAAGGCCATAATGAAAAGAGACATAGATTATGTAGTTAAAGATGGAGAAGTAATAATAGTTGATGAGTTTACTGGAAGATTGATGTTCGGAAGAAGATATAGTGATGGATTACATCAAGCAATTGAGGCAAAGGAAAATCTTAATGTAAGATCAGAATCTAAAACCCTTGCAACAATTACTTTCCAGAACTATTTTAGAATGTATGAAAAGCTTGCTGGTATGACAGGTACAGCAAAAACTGAAGAAGATGAATTTAGAGAAATCTATAATATGGATGTAATAGAAATACCTACTAATAAGCCTGTTATTAGAAAGGACTTACCAGATAGCGTATATAAAAATGAACAGGCGAAGTTTAATGCTGTAATTAAAGATATTAAGGAAAGACATGCTAAAGGACAGCCTATCCTAGTAGGTACTGTAACCATAGAAAAATCTGAGCTGCTTTCTAAGTTGTTGAAAAAGGAGGGCATCCCACATGAAGTTTTGAATGCTAAGCATCATGAAAGGGAAGCTGAAATAGTGGCACAGGCTGGTAGGTTTGGTGCAGTAACAATAGCTACAAATATGGCAGGTAGAGGAACAGATATTACTCTAGGCGGCAATCCAGAATATTTGGCAAAACAGGAAATGAAGAAAAAGGGTTATGCTGATGAGGTTCTTGCTCTTGTAGATAGCTTCTTTGATACTGATAGTGAAGAGGTAATAGAAGCAAGGAAAGTATATAACTCATTAGTTGAGAAATATAAAAAAGAAACAGACGCTGAGCATGATAGAGTAATTGAGGTTGGTGGCCTTCATATAATTGGCACTGAAAGACACGAATCACGTCGTATCGATAATCAGCTAAGAGGTAGAGCAGGTAGACAAGGGGACCCAGGTAGTTCTAGGTTCTATATATCTTTAGAAGATGACTTAATGAGGTTGTTTGCAGGAGATAGAATTAAGAGCTTAATAGATTCAATGAATATGCCTGATGATGAACCTCTAGAGCATTCACTTTTAACTAAGACTATTGAAAATGCACAGAAGAAAGTTGAAGGAAATAACTTTGCCATCAGAAAACATGTCTTGAAGTATGATGATGTTATGAATAAGCAAAGAGAAGTTATCTACAGCCAAAGAAGAATGGTACTTGAAGGTGAAAATTTAAGAGACCAGATTTTAGGTATGGTAAAGGAATTAATAGAGACAAATGTAAACTTCTATACTGCTCAATCCCAAGATGTAGAAAATTGGGATGTTGAAGGTTTAGAAAACTATCTATTAAAGCAATTTGGATTAAGTAAAGACATATTTGCTTCAATTGATATTAAAAATATTACAAAAGAAAAGTTGATAGACCTTATTTTTGAAAAAGCTCAAGCTAGATATAGGGAAAAGGAAAATGAATTTGGAGAAGACAAGTTCAGAGAAGTTGAAAGAATAAT
Source organism: Firmicutes bacterium FC7 (assembly GCA_022760735.1). Classification (GTDB taxonomy): domain Bacteria; phylum Bacillota; class Clostridia; order Tissierellales; family Tissierellaceae; genus UBA3583. The sequence goes on along the minus strand of JAKELU010000001.1, from coordinate 185,100 downwards.
ATTGCTTCAGGTTGTTGATAGAAAGTGGATGGATCATATAGATGCAATGGACCAATTAAGACAAGGTATTGGCTTAAGAGCTTATGGTCAACAGGATCCAGTTATGGCATATCAGAAGGAAGGCTTCGATATGTTTGATGAAATGACTCAAAGTATATGGGAAGACACCGTAGGATTCTTATACCATGTTCAAAATCCTGAGAAAATTCAAAGAAAAAGAGTTGCAGAACCAGTAGCTACTAATATGGATAATCAATCTAATACAGCTGTTAATAAAACAGTTGTAAATAAGGAAAAGAAGATTGGTAGAAATGACCCATGCCCATGCGGTAGTGGTAAGAAATACAAGAAATGCTGTGGAGCGAACCAATAATAAAGTATATGATACTGGAAATCAAAAAATCCTGCAGCTTTCAATTCTCTATGAGGTCTAGCTCTAGGGACGCGAAAGCTGCTTAACGGATTTTTATCTCCATTTGCTAAGAATTTCATCAAGTCCAGCTAATGTTCACTATATTTCTAGTATCATAGACCTAGGGCTAATAGCTAATTGTACAGAGGGAAGTGAGAAGTTTGGAAGATATTTATATAGTTAGGGAGCGCTTAAATCAAATTAAATCCATGGTTGAAGAATTGGGTGTTTCACTTTGACATACCTGGATTGAAAAATAAGGTATTAGATTTAGAACAATCAACATATGATGAAAATTTTTGGAAAGAACCTGAAAAGGCTCAAAAAACCATGCAGGAAATAAAAGGATTAAACAATAAAATCAAGGAATATGAAGCCCTTATAGAAGATATAGATGATTTGGAAGTACTTATACAATTGGTTATTGAAGAAGAATCATATGAAGAATATAAAGAGATAGAGAGGCTCATGAAGAAGTTAGAAAAAACTTCTGAAGAGTTCAAGCTTTCTACTTTATTGAGTGGAGAGTATGATCAAAATAACGCAATACTTTCGATACATTCAGGAGCAGGTGGGTTGGAAGCTCAAGACTGGGCAGAAATGCTTTTAAGGATGTATAGAAGATGGTCTGAGTCAAAAGGTTATGAAGTTCAAACCTTAGATTTATTATCGGATACAGAAGGTGGAATTAAATCTGTAACCTTATTGATTAAGGGATATAATGCTTATGGATATTTAAAATCAGAAAGAGGTGTTCATAGACTTGTAAGAATATCACCTTTTGATTCTGCAGGTAAGAGACATACTTCATTTGCAAGTATAGACGTTATTCCTGAAATTAATGATGAAGTAAATATTGAACTAAATGAAAAGGATTTAAAGATAGATACATATAGATCTTCCGGAGCAGGTGGGCAGCACGTAAATACAACAGATTCTGCAATTAGAATTACACATATTCCAACTGGAATAGTAGTTCAATGTCAATCTGAAAGATCCCAGCATATGAATAAGGCAACAGCTTTAAATATGTTAAAGGCAAAGCTAATACAAATTAAGGAAGAAGAAAATAAAGAGAAAATAGAGGATTTACAAGGAAATTATTCACAAATAGGCTGGGGTTCTCAAATTAGATCATATGTATTCCATCCATATAGCATGGTTAAAGATCATCGAACAAATGCTGAAGTAGGAGATATTCATAGGGTTATGGATGGAGATTTAGATATTTTTATTAATGAATACTTGAAATATAAAGCCCTTAAATAGGGCTTTTATTTTCCGCAAAGAAATTTTATGATAAAATATTATTGTAATAAAAATGTAATAATTTTGTAATATTAGAAGGAATTTTTAATTTTATGTAGAATATAATTTGTAGGAAATATGAATTTTATGTTAAGTTAGTGTTGAGAATAAGAGAAGGGCTGGATTAAATGGATATTTTAAGTATACTTGTTGAAGAATTTAAACTAAAACCGAATCATGTAATGAATGTAATAAATTTGCTAGACGAAGGTAATACTATACCTTTTATAGCTAGATATAGAAAAGAACAAACTGGAGAAATGCAGGATGTAACTATTCGCCAGCTTTATAATAGATTAACATATTTAAGAAATCTCGAGGATAGGAAAAATGAAGTTATCAGGCTGATTGATGAACAGGGAAAACTTACTGATGAGTTAAAACATGAAATAACTGTTGCTGAAACACTTCAGCGAGTTGAGGATTTATATAGGCCATATAGACAAAAGCGAAGAACAAGAGCCACTATTGCTAAGGAAAAGGGCTTAGAAGGCTTAGCTGAAGTAATAATGGCACAGGATGTAACTGAAGAACAATTTAAATTAATCATAAATACATATATTGATGAAGAAAAAGAAGTCTTAACTGAGGAAGATGCATTGTCTGGAGCTATGGATATTATTGCTGAGATTGTTTCTGATAATGCTGAATACAGGGCTAAAATTAAGAAAATTGCCTATGAAAGAGGTATTCTTGTTTCAGAAGCTGTAGACAAGGAAGAAAAAACTGTTTATGACATGTACTATGATTATAAGGAACCAATAAAATCTATAGCTAATCACAGGGTATTAGCCATAAACAGAGGAGAAAAAGAGAAAAAACTAAAAATTAGCATTAGTTTAAACGATGATGAAGTGATTAATTTTCTTAAGGATAGCTTAGTAAAAAATAAGGACAATGTTACTACAACTTATCTTTACAATGCAATTGAAGATGGATATAAAAGACTATTGTTTCCATCAATAGAAAGGGAAATTAGAAATAATTTAACTGAGAAAGCAGAAGATGATGCTATCAATGTATTCTCAATGAATTTAAAACCACTATTAATGCAACCACCTATTAAGGGCAAAGTAGTTATGGGGATAGATCCAGGATTTAGAACAGGTTGCAAGGTTGCTATATTAGATGAAACAGGTAAGCTGCTTGATTATACGACAGTTTATCCTACTGAACCACAAAATCATATAGAAAAAACTAAAATAAAACTTAAGGAATTTATTCATAAATATAACGTCAATATCATAGCTATAGGTAATGGTACAGCATCAAGAGAGACAGAATTTGTCGTTGCAGAAATGATTGGGGAATTAAATGGCGATATTTCATATGTTATAGTAAGTGAAGCAGGTGCATCAATATATTCTGCATCTGAAGTTGGCCAAAAGGAGTTTCCGGACTTAGATGTTACTATTAGAGGAGCAGTATCAATTGGAAGGAGACTTCAAGACCCTTTAGCAGAATTAGTTAAAATTGAACCAAAACATATTGGTGTAGGCCAATACCAGCATGATCTTAACCAGGGTAAATTAGATGAAGCTCTAAAGGGGGTTGTAGAGGATTGTGTAAATAGTGTAGGGGTTGATTTAAATACAGCAAGTCCTTCATTGTTAAAATATGTATCAGGGATATCAACAAGAGTAGCAGATAACATTGTAACTCACAGGGAAGAAAACGGAAAGTTTTCAACAAGAAAGGAATTATTAAAGGTAAAGGGCTTGGGGCCTAAAACTTTTGAACAATGTGTTGGTTTTTTAAGAATACCAGGAGGGGAAGAACCATTAGATAATACTGGTGTTCATCCGGAATCATATGATATAGCAAGACAATTACTTAAGATTGATTACAAAAATAAGGATATTGAACAGCTGTCTACACAGCTGGGAGTAGGAGTTCCTACATTAAAGGATATTATAAAAGAACTTGAGAAACCAGGTAGGGATCCAAGGGACGAGATGCAAAAGCCTATTCTAAGACAAGATGTTTTAAAAATTGAGGATTTAAAGAAGGATATGATATTAAACGGCACTGTTAGAAATGTTGTAGACTTTGGGGCTTTTGTAGATATTGGAGTAAAGGAAGATGGCCTCGTTCATATTTCACAGTTATCAGACAAATATATAAAGCATCCAAAAGAAGTAGTACAAGTTGGAGATATAGTAAAAGTTAGAATTATTGATGTTGACAAAGAAAGAGGAAGGATTTCTTTAAGTATGAAACAAATTAGTTAGGGGGGCTAATGTGTGAATAATTCATATAATAACGACATCAATGATTTGGTGGCCATAGAGAATTATAGGATGATGATAGAGCTATCTGAGGAGATATTTCATGATTTCAAGAATATATTGGCTACTATCTCAGGACTAGCGCAACTTTCGATGATTAAAACTCAATCGGAAGAGCTGAAAGGATATCTATCTCGAATCAATGAAGCAACTTGTGATTTTAGAGATACTTTAAACAAATATTATAGCTATACTTTAGGTGATACCGAAAAAAAGCAAGAACCTCATGTATTATATACAATTGTAGATGAAGCATTGGAAATGATTAAATACAGGTTGCATGAACCATGTGGTTTTGGGAGAGAATTAAATCTAAACTTAAAAATAAGATCCAATGCAAAGGTATTTTGTAATAAATATGACTTAAAACAATGCTTCTTAAACATACTAATGAATGCAATTGATTCAATGGAGGAAAAAGGGGGTATCCTAACAGTAGATGTATATAATAATGAAACAAATGACTTTATAATAGTAGATATAATGGATACTGGTACTGGAATACCCGAAGAGCTAATGGATAAGTTGTTCAAGGCTAGATTTACAACAAAGAAAAATGGGACTGGACTTGGACTAAATATAGCTAAAAATTGTGTTGAAAACCATGGTGGTAAATTAAAGATATCAAGTAAGCTGAATGAAGGAACTACAGTTCAAATATCTTTACCGATATATTCTGATGGCTACAGTATTCAATGAACAGTTTAGGAGGTTATGATATATGAAGTTAGGGCTAATCATCAATCCAATAGCAGGTATGGGTGGGAAAGTCGGTTTAAAAGGAACTGACGGGCCAGAGATTCTTGAAAAAGCTAGAAAACTTGGAGCAGTAGAGGAATCACCACATAAGGCTAAGTTAGCCCTAAAGATTTTAGCGCCTCTTAAGGATAAAATAGAATTATATACATATCCAGGTAAAATGGGTGAGGATGAAGCAAGAGAATTAGGATTTAATCCTATAGTATTAGGTTCATCTAAAGACCAAACAGTCTCGCAGGACACAGAGGACGCTGCTAGAGAAATGCTTAATAAGGGAATTGAACTGTTAATATTTGCTGGCGGTGATGGAACTGCAAGGAATGTTTATAATGTAGTAGGTGACAAGGTTCCAGTTATTGGTATTCCTGCAGGTGTAAAAATACATTCTGGTGTTTACGCAAATCACCCAAAAAGTGCTGGGGAAATTGCACTAAGATATTTAAATGGTGAGCTAAATACTAAAGAAGCAGAAGTTATGGATATAGATGAAGACGCATTTAGGAAAGGGATTGTTACAGCTAAACTCTACGGTTATATGAGAATTCCATATATGCCAGAGCTAGTACAGAATCAAAAATCTGGAGGAATAGCAACAGAAGAGGAAGTACTAGAAGGTATAGCTGAAAAAGTAATTGAAATAATGGAAGAAGAACCTGATACTTATTTCATTATAGGTTCTGGGACAACAATTAAACCTATAATGAAAGGATTGGGACTTCCAAACACTTTACTTGGAATCGATATAGTAAAGAATAAAGAGTTGATTGCCTCAGATGTGAATGAAAGACAAATACTTGACATAATCAATGGTCAAAAGGCAAAGATAATCGTGACTGTAATTGGAGGTCAAGGATATATCTTTGGAAGAGGAAACCAACAGTTAAGTGGAGAAGTTGTTAAAAGAGTAGGAAAAGATAATGTAATTATAGTGGCTACTAAGGATAAACTGCAATCATTAGATAATCGTCCGCTGTTAGTCGATACAGGAGACGATGAGGTAAATGCAATGTTTAAGGGCTACATGAGAGTTATAATTAATTACTCAACTGTTGCAGTTCATCCTGTAAAGGGATTGTAAATTCTACCAAGTTCTCCAAATGTTCACTAAATTTCTATTATCATTAGTCTTATTATCCGAACAAATGACTTGAAATTTTATATATACTTGACACTTATATGTATAAAGAATATAATGAAAGTATAATATAATAAAGTATAGTAAAAGATCTTCAGGGGGAGGTGCAAGTCCTCACCGGCGGTAAAGCCCGCGAGCCGAAAGGTTGACTTGGTGAAATTCCAAGGCCGACAGTATAGTCTGGATGGGAGAAGATTAATTAATCGTTATGCCTATTTGCCCCGAAGAAGACTTCGGGGTTTTTTTCATGACCTAACCAAATTTCAGTTATTTTCTGCAAATTGATGGTAGGTCAATGCAATATCCCTGAAGAAACAAAATATTTTGGAGGGATTTATAATGTATACTTTAAAAAAAGAAGCATGGAACACAAGAGTTATGGTAAAGATATCAGTATTATCTGTTATATCTTTTGTTCTGATGTTTTTTGAATTTCCATTAATATGGTTAGCACCGACTTTTATGAAGTTGGATATATCTGATTTACCCGCATTAATCGGTGCGTTTGCATTAGGGCCTATGGCAGGAGTAATAATAGAGCTGTTAAAGAACGTATTAAATTTAGTAGTTGAAGGCTCAACAACTGGTGCGGTAGGAGAGTTTGCTAACTTTGTAGTAGGTTCAGCTTTTGTTTATACTGCAGGTGCTATATATTATAGGAATAAAAATTTCAAAAATGCCATAATAGGTTTAGGCTTAGGTACGGTAGTAATGACAATAGTAATCTCAATAGCAAATTACTATTTTATGTTCCCATTCTATGCAAGACTATTTGGAATGCCAATAGAAGCACTAGTTGAAATGGGTACAGTAATAAACGGAAAGATAGTGGATATGAAAACAATGGTAATTTATTCTATAGTGCCATTTAATCTATTGAAAGGAGTATTCCTTTCAGCTTTAACGATATTGTTATATAAGAAAGTATCACCAATACTTCATAAATAAGAAAGCGTCCAAAATGGACGCTTTCTTTATTATTTAGCCAATTTTACAACCGGTGTCTTTTCTAAAATATTTATAATAATATGTGATATAAAGGCATCTGCACCGTGGTGTAGAATAGTACCTACTGCTGTAATAACAAGTAGATTATATACATCAAATCCTATAAAAGGCATTACCACTAATGCTTCTAAAATACCATGTATAGGTGCTGTAATTAAAGATACTCTTCCAAAGGATAATCCTTTTTTAATTAGATATGATCCTATTAGACCTACAAAAACATGCATTAGAGCTCTAGCACCAACTACTGGTCCAAGATTTAGAAAGAATCCAAATGCTGAACCTAATCCAACCATAATAGCTACCTGAGGACCTAATAACATGGATATAAACATAGGCACATGCGATCCTAATGTAGCTGAAAATGGTGGTATAACGACTTTGAAAAATACTGCGAAAGGAATAATAATAGCGATTGCTGTCAGTACAGATGCAAAAGTTAATTTCTTCACGCTCATTGTATATACCTCCTGACTGAAGATGTAATAATTATAACAGGTGTATATACACTTGTCAACACACACTCGTCAAGGATAAAAAAAGAACTTCTTATATAGAAGTTCATAATAATTAAATAATTATTAATTCTCTTTATTATAGACTTGATTTATTTTTCTTATTATAAATTGCGCAGTTGCAACCGATAGGGGAATCATAAATATAGCAATCATCAATTCTATCATATTAGACATAGGGCTTATTCCTATAGAAATTGAGTCTTCTATAAGCTGTAATAGCTTAAAATAAAGCATATAACATATAATGGATATTAGTATAAATATAATTTTCTTTTTCACAGTAAATTCTCCTTTAGATTATAACAACTAAATTGAATGTTATGTCTTTATTATTATTTACTTCTTATAGACTCCGGCTATATCATCTGCTTTTATAGGTAAATCAGCTGGAAACATAGGTATTGGTAGGAACTTAAATCTACTAATTCTATGCATTCTATCAATTTTTTCTTTAGTATCTTGATCCTCAATTACACCTTCACGTATATATTTGTTCAATATTTCATATGAGAAACCAAAATTATCTTCATCTGTTTTTCCTGTTAAGCCGTCACTAGGAACTTTAGATAGGAACTTATCAGGAAGCCCTAGATATTCACCTACCTGGATTACTTCATCGGTTGTTAACATACCCAATGGAGAAATTGCTCCAGCAGTGTCGCCATAAATAGTTGCATATCCTACCCAATCTTCTGAAAGATTACTCGTATTTATTACTCTACTGTCATCTATTGATTGAGATATTGCATAAAGTACAGTCATCCTTACTCTTGGTGCTATATTTATTCTAGTTTGATTCGATACTTCAGGTATTATTTCGTCATTTATCTTGTTAAGGCTATAAAGAATTGCATTAGTTATGTCTTTTATGTTTATTTCAATGCTTTTAATGCCTAAAAATGAGCAAAGTTCCTTAGAATAGGATATATCGCTTTGAATTCCATCTGGCATAAGAACACCATAGACATTTTCTTTTCCGAATGCTTTTACACAAAGAGCAGCAACTACTGAGCTATCTTTACCTCCTGATATTCCAATTATGGCTTTTTTACCACCTGAACTCTCGATACTTTCTTTTGTCCATTTGATTAGGTCATTCGTTAATTTTTCTAATCTTTCCTGTTCAAGTTTCATCTTTTACCTCCTAACTATCATACCTAATGATTCCATTACTTCTAAAGCCTTATAGTGACTTTCTGCATCTCTACTCATGCATAAGTTGGCATCAATGATTATTCTTGCATCTGGAAAAGCACTTTGAATGCATATGGCATTAGCTAGTACACAAATATTAGTTTCTACTCCTACAAATTCAATTTGGTCAACTATATTGAATTTACCTTTAAATTTCTCCTGAAGTTCCAAAAGTGACTCAGGTGGAATAGCATAATAACTTTTCTTAATCCTAATATGCTTTTCTAAATATGGCTTTAGCAATTTATAGGGTTCAAAGCCCCATTTCTCATTTAAATTAGAATTTAATTCTCCTACTATAGTTCCTATTTTATCATTATTATTGATAACATCCACTCCGTTTTTAGCAATATTTTGTAAAATAATATCTGAAGTATAAAATATAATATCGTTTCTTCGTTCATGCTCCATAATCTTTTCTATAATTCCTGGTACTAATTTTTCAGCGTCCTTAATATATTTATTCCCCTTTATATCTACATAATCATTTTGCATATCGATTATGAATAGCAATAGAACTTCCTCCTAAAACTATATTATTCTTATTATTATTTCCATTATAAAATATATAAGCAATTGTTGTTAGTTTTGATTAGCAATAATATTGTTATTATGGTATATTTTTATAGTGAAATTAAGACGCATTTGATATAATGAGTGATGAATTATATAAGTAGGTGAGGGTTTTGGAAATTAGATTAAATAGCTTAGAAGAAACTGAAGAATTTGGAATTAAGCTTGGAAGATCATTAAGAAGAGGAGACATACTATGTCTGAATGGAGACTTAGGTGCTGGAAAAACCACTTTAACTAAATCCATAGGATTAGGCTTGGGGGTAGAAGAATATATTACAAGTCCTACCTTTGCTCTAATTAATCAATATAGTGGAAGATTACCAGTATATCATTTTGATGTATATAGATTAGAGAATGTTGAAGAACTTTTTGATCTAGGTTTTGATGAATACTTTTATGGTAATGGAGTCTGTATAATAGAATGGGCTGATAAAATAGATAGAATGATTCCTAAAGAAAGAATAGTAATTGACATTGAAAAGGGTAATAATCTTAACGAAAGAATTTTTAAATTTTCTGGTGATGAAGCTCGACTTGATGAACTTATGAAGGAGTTGAAATTGGATTGAAAGTATTAGGATTAGATACATCCACTCTTATGACTACATGTGGTGTTATAGATGGTGATAAATTAGTAGGGGAATATTCTTTAAGTCAGGATATGAGTCATTCTGAAAAATTAGTTCCTATGATTAAGGAAGTGCTTGATAGTTTAAATCTTACGGTTGATGATATAGATTTATTTGCTGCAGCTGTAGGTCCTGGGTCTTTCACAGGACTTAGAATAGGACTTGCAACAGTTAAGGCCTTTGCTCACGTAACAAATAAGCCAATAATAGGAGTATCTACATTAGAAGCTTTAGCATACAATTTACCATTTAATGATATTGTAGTGCCTATGCTAGATGCTAGACGTGATAGGGTATATACTGCAATTTATAAATGGAAAGGTAACGAGCTTGAAGCTATAATGAAGCCTTGTATCTTAGAAGTTACGGAATTATTAAATATATTGGATAGAGACCATAACAAAATTGTAGTTAATGGAGATGGAAGCTTAGTATATAAGGATATGATCATTGAAAAATTAAAGGACAAAGTAAGATTTTCTACTATTGGGCAAAATATGTGTAAGGCATCTAGTATTTGCGAATTAGCGTTATTAAGATATAAGAAAAATGAAGTTGATGATTTTTATACATTAGCTCCAGATTATTTATTAGAAACACAGGCTCAAAGGGAATATAGAGAAAGAGGTAAGTAGAAATGAATGTTATCTTACGTGAAATGGAGTTAAGTGACTTAGATCAAATTATGGAGATTGAAAAGGAAGCCTTTACAACGCCATGGTCAAGGAATGCGTTTGAAATGGAGATTACTGAAAATTTGTTAGCAAAATATATAGTTGCTGAAGTTGATGGTAAGGTCGTAGGTTATGCTGGAATATGGCTTATTATAGATGAAGGACATATTACAAATATAGCGGTTAAGAAGGAATATCAGGGACAAGGTATTGGTAAATACTTGATAATGGGATTAGTAGATTATTGTAAAAGGCATAGTATAATTAATATGACTTTGGAAGTTAGAAAATCAAATATAGTAGCTCAAAATTTATACAAAAAATTCGGATTTAAAGATTGTGGAATAAGGCCAAATTATTATGCCGATGACCATGAAGATGCTGTTATTATGTGGAAAACAATAGAAGGATAGAAGGTGGTAAAATGTTGACATTAGCTATAGAAACATCTTGTGATGAAACCTCCTGTGCAGTTGTTAAAGATGGCAGGGAGGTTTTATCTAATATAATTTCCTCCCAAATAGAGATTCATAAGAAATTTGGGGGAGTTGTACCAGAGATAGCCTCCAGAAAGCATATTGAGAGCATAGATAATATACTACAGGAAGCTCTTGATACAGCAGGAGTTGCCTTTAAGGATATTGATTTAATTTCTGTTACACAGGGACCTGGTCTAGTTGGTGCTTTGTTAGTTGGATTATCTACAGCTAAAGCTTTAGCATATGCATTAGACATACCTATCATAGGGGTAAATCACATAGAGGGACATGTCTGTGCAAACTTTATTGAGCATAAAGAATTAGAGCCTCCATTTACATGCCTTATAGTATCAGGAGGACATACCTATTTAGTTCAAGCAAATGGATATACTGATTATGAGTTAGTTGGAAGAACAAGAGACGATGCTGCCGGTGAAGCTTTTGATAAAGTAGCACGTTCAATAGGTTTACCATACCCAGGAGGGCCCCTTATAGATAAACTTGCTAAGATAGGTAATAAAGAAGCAATTGATTTTCCGAGGGTTGTCATTGATGACCATACCTATGATTTTAGTTTTAGTGGCTTAAAAACTGCAGTTTTGAACCATTTGAATCAAGCGAAACAAAAAGGAGAAGAAATAATAATAGAAGATGTTGCTGCAAGTTTTCAACAGGCTGTTTTAGATGTACTTGTGGATAAAACCTTTAGACTTGCTAAGGAAAGAAACTCAGATAAAATTGTTATAGCTGGTGGAGTAGCTGCTAATAAAGGCTTAAGAACTATGATGGAAGAAAGGGGAAAGAAAGAAGGAATAAGAATATACTATCCTTCAAGAATTCTCTGTACAGACAATGCAGCCATGATAGGCTCTGCAGGGTATTTTAATTATATCAATGGGAAAGTATCAGACCTTGGAATGAATGTCATGCCGAATTTAGACATAAAGTGATATGTAGGAAATAAACTTGCCCTTACATTATCCACAACCGAACAAAAATAAACAGGTTTAAGTTGTGGATAATGTGGGAAATAGGTAGGAAGGTTAAAAGAATAAGCATATAACATGGGGATAACCGTGTGGACAATGTGAATAACTTGTTAATTTTCTGTGGACTTTTATTCGGTTAGTTCAATCCATTTGTCGTATAATTTATTAAGTTCAGTTTCATATTCATTTCTTTTTCTAGACAATTCGATAATTTTTTCATGATTTTCATAATAACCTGGGTTACCAAGCATATTGTCAATTTCTTCTATATTTTTTTCTATGGTGTTAATACTTTCCTCCAATTGTTGAATTTCCTTTCTTTTATTTCTTTCTAATTGAAGGAGCTCTCTTTCCTTTTTCTTTTCAATTTTTAATTGAGTCTTTGTTTTACCTTGCTCCTCATCATCTTCATATACAACTTCATTTTTCTTTTCAAGATAATAATCATAATTTCCTAAATATTCATGTATACCTTCAGATGTTAATTCGATAATTTTAGTTGCCACCCTATTTAGAAAGTATCTATCATGGGATATAACAAAAACAGTTCCTTCATAATCAAGAAGAGCATCTTCAAGAACTTCTTTAGAATCGATATCCAGATGGTTTGTAGGCTCGTCCATTAATAAGAAATTTGCTTTGGATAGCATTAACTTAAGAAGTGCTAATCTTCCTTTTTCTCCACCACTAAGGTCTTTAATCTCCTTGAAAATATCATCCCCTACGAATAAGAACTGACTTAATATTGTTCTTATTTCATAATGTGTTAAATGTGGATTTTCATCCCATATTTCATCTATTACAGTATTTTCAAGATTCAATTTATCCATTTCTTGATCGAAGTAGCCAGGATGAACATGATGGCCTAATTTAACGTAACCATCGTCTTTTTTAATTTCACCAAGAATTATCTTAAATAGTGTTGTTTTACCTACACCATTAGGTCCAATTAGCCCAACTCTTTCACCTTTATAGATATTAAAGCTAATATTCTTTAAAAGCTCCAAATTACCAAAAGACTTACTTATATTTTCAACCATTAAGACATCTTTACCAGACTGTATTGAAGGTTCAAACTTAAACCTAGTTTTCTTAGCTTCAGTCACCTTTTCAATAATTTTCATCTTATCTAGCAATTTTTGTCTACTTTGGGCTTGCTTAATATATCTAGAACCACCATAGTTCATAAACCTGGAGATAATTTCTTCCTGTCGCTTTATTTCTTTTTGTTGATCTTCATATTGCTTTTTTAATAATTCCAGGTCTTTTTTTCTTTGTACCATAAATTTTGAATAATTTGTATTGTAAATATACAGCTTTTTATTCTCCATATAGAATATACGATTGGCTACATTATCAAGAAAATATCTATCGTGAGATATTATTAGAGCAGAGCCTCTATAATCCTTTAAAAATTTCTCAAGCCATGATATAGCATCGATGTCTAAATGGTTAGTTGGCTCGTCTAATAGTAAAAGTTTTGGTTTTGTCAATAGAAGCTTGGCTAAATAAAGCCTTGATTTCTGTCCCCCACTTAGAACATTAACTGACTTGTCCAAATCTTCATCATTGAAACCTAAACCCTTTAAAACACCTTTTATCTCTGATTTGTATCCATAGCCATTTTTTTCAACAAATTCTTCCGATAGATGTCCATATTGATCCATTATTTTATTGAGTTCAGATGAATCTCCATTTGTACTCAACATTGTTATTTTTTTCTCAAGCTCTCTAAGTTCTTTCTCCATTTGTATAAGATTGTTAAATACTTCTAAGCATTCTTCAAACACTGTTTTTTCACTATCTATTTTTACATGTTGCTTTAAATAACCTATTTTAGTATCCTTATGAATATATATATCACCAGAATCTTTGCTTATTTCACCTGCTAATATGTTAAATAGTGTAGTCTTACCGGTACCGTTTAGACCGATAACACCTATTATATCTCCATCTTCTACGTTAAAGCTTATACCATCCAATATAGTGTCTACTATATACGATTTAGTTATATTGCTGCATGAAAGGATTGGCATAATTTTTCCTCCTAATTAATATTCTTTTATAATTGTATCAAAAAAAATACTCCATTAACAGTATGGAGTATTTTAGGATTTGAATTCTTGATCCATAGACATGGAGGTAAGTACTTTGTCAATTAAATTTAGGTCACATTTGCCTTCTTTGGTATAGTGTTTACAATTTGTGCAGTTTTCATATTTTTCCTCGAAGCTACTAGTAAGACTTTGCCTTTTGTCTAGATTTGAACTGTATTCGTCGCAATATAAAGCTACTTTTCTTAACTGTTCTTTGCTTGCCATAATTACCCTCCTTGAAATTTTGAGGAAATATTAGTTATAATATTTGCAATGTTAAGAAAAATATTCACTTGTTATCAAATTGACAGAAATTTAACTTAAGTGTATAATATAATTTATAAAAGAGGTGGTGATATAAACATGGATAGGGATACTCAGATATCTTTAACGGTAATCAGAAGGTTGCCGAAATATCATAGGTATTTAACAGAGCTTAAGGATAAAGGAATTAGCAGAATATCATCCCAAGAATTAAGCAATTTAACTGGATTTACAGCATCACAAATCAGACAAGATTTGAATAACTTTGGTGGCTTTGGCCAGCAGGGATATGGCTACAATGTTGACGACTTACACAGAGAATTAGGTAAAATCCTTGGGCTTGATAAAAGATATACTGCTGTAATTGTCGGAACCGGTAATTTGGGTCAGGCAATAGCAAATTACAAAGGTATTGAGGAAGCTGGTTTCAAAGTAGTGTCATTATTTGACAGAAATCCAAAAATGATAGGATTAAAAATACGTGATATTGAAGTTCGCGATATAGATCTTTTGGAGGATTATGTAAGAGAAAATAATATAGATGTTGGTATCATAACTGTTCCAAAAGAAGGGGCTCAGCCTATAGCTGATAGATTAGTTAAGGCTGGTATCAAAGGAATTTGGAATTTTGCTCCATGCGACTTAATAGTACCTGAAACAGTAATTGTCGAGAACGTACGACTTAACGAAAGTATTTTGATATTATCATACTTCCTTAAGAACTTAGAAAACAAATAGATGTTTTAGTCTTTATAATATAACACACCTTAGTTTAGCAGGAGTTGACCTATTAAATTAAGGTGTGTTATAATGTCTAAAAAGTGTAAACGTTTTCGATGAGATCAAAGGGGGGCGTATTATGTCAAAGGAAATATTAAACCCACTAGAGAATGCTCAGTTACAAATAAAGTCAGCTTGTGAAGCATTGGGGCTTGAACCGGCTGTATATGAACTGCTAAAAGAGCCACAAAGGGTTGTGGAAATTTCAATACCTGTAAAGATGGATGATGGTAGTGTAAAAGTATTTAAAGGTTATAGATCTTTGCACAATGATGCTGTAGGTCCTGGAAAGGGCGGGATTAGGTTTCATCCTGCTGTAAATTTAGATGAAGTAAAAGCATTGTCCATATGGATGACATTTAAATGCTGTGTAACAGGTATTCCATATGGTGGAGGTAAAGGTGGAGTGACTGTAGATCCTCAAACTCTATCTAAGGGTGAACTTGAAAGATTATCAAGAGGGTATATCCAAGGACTTCACAAATATTTAGGAGAAAAGATAGATGTTCCTGCTCCAGATGTAAATACGAATGGACAAATAATGGCATGGATGACAGATGAGTACATAAAACTAACAGGGGATCATTCTATTGGAGTAATAACTGGAAAACCTGTAGAATGGGGCGGCTCAAAGGGTAGAAATGAGGCAACTGGATTTGGAGTTGCAGTTATCGCAAGAGAATTTGCTAAGAAGCATGGTATAGATATAAAAGGTGCTAAAGTTGCGGTACAAGGCTTTGGTAATGTAGGAAGCTTCACAGTAAAGAATGTTCAAGGTCAAGGGGCAAAAATAGTTGCCTTAGCAGAATGGACAAGAGAAGTAGGTACTTATGCACTATATAATGAAGCTGGACTTGATTATGAGGATTTAGCAAAATACATGAAAGAACATAGAAATCTAATAAACTATCCAAATGCGAAGTTGATAACACTAGATGATTTTTGGAAGCTAGATGTAGACATATTAATTCCAGCAGCATTAGAAAATGCAATTACTGCTGAAGTAGCGGAAAAGATAAATGCTAAGATAATATGCGAAGCTGCAAATGGACCTATTACTCCAGATGCAGATGAAATATTAAATAGAAGAGGAATTCCTGTTTCTCCGGATATTTTAACAAATTCAGGTGGAGTAACAGTATCATACTTTGAATGGGTACAAAATCTATACGGTTATTACTGGAGTGTAGAAGAAGTAGTAGATAAGCAAGAACGTGCAATGATGGAAGCATTTGATGCTATTTGGAAAATAAAAGATGAATACAATGTACCAATGAGAAAGGCAACTTATATGCATTCTGTAAAGAAAGTTGCAGATGTAATGAAATTAAGAGGTTGGTACTAAAAAACTGGTCGAAAGACCAGTTTTTTTATGAATAAAATCATACATATATTGCAGAACTTTTTTGTTAACTATCTATCCAGCTAGTAAAGCATCAAAACTCGATCCAATTGATGCTCTAAGATATGAGTAAAGATTAAAATTATGTTATAATGTGTATAGTAACATAAACTATACATTTAAGTAAGGAGAAATTCATGAGCTACAATATATTAGAAGAAAATAATAAGATAATTATTAAAAATATATTGGATTTCGATCCAAAGCACATATTTGAGTGTGGACAATGCTTTAGATGGTATGTTGAAGAAGATGGAAGTTATACTACAATTGCATATGGCAAGGTCATAAATGTAAAAAAGGTAGATAATGACATTATATTATCCAACACTAATATGGATGATTTCAATAATATCTGGTTTGACTACTTTGATTTAGGAAAGGATTATTGGGCAATAAAAAAAGAGCTATCAAAGGATCCAATACTTGAAGAGGCAATTAAATTTGGTCAAGGAATGAGGCTCTTAAATCAGGAACCTTATGAAACGGTTATATCCTTTATAATATCAGCTAACAATCAAATTCCTAGGATTAAAAAAGCAGTAGAGTTAATCTCAATGGATTTAGGAGAATATGCAGGAAGCTGGAATGGAAAAGATTATTATAGTTTTCCAAAGCCAGAAAAGCTTGCTAGTCTTGATGTAGAATATATAAAGGAAAAATATAGAGTAGGCTTTAGGGCAGATAGAATAAAGGAAACAAGCAGAAGAATTTATGAAGGTGAATTTGATTTAGATTGTATTTATAATCTATCAAGAGATGAAGGAAAGAATCTTTTAACTACATTACCAGGAGTAGGACCTAAGGTTAGTGATTGTATATTATTATTTGCCTTTGATAAGGAAGAAGCCTTCCCTGTAGATGTATGGGTTAAGAGGGTAATGGAATACTTTTATCTAAAAGAAGAAACAAACCCAAAGCAAATAGGTCTATCAGGAGCTAGAATTTTTGGAAGACTTGCCGGTTATGCTCAACAGTATTTATTCTATTATGCTAGAGAGTTAGGAATAGGGAAGTAGTCTTAGTCCTACAAATACACAGAAAGAACCTTTCCAGGTTCTTTTTGTTATGGAAAATTTACTTAAAATAGTGTATTCTAATATGAATATATCAATTTAGGATAAATAAAGATATAGGAAGGGGAAGAAAATGTTAGGCTCAATAGTAAATGTAATAGCAATTATTTTAGGAACTTCTATTGGCATTTTAATTAAAAAGGGTATAAAGGAGAGGTACAAGAGCACAATAATGGATGGCATAGGTCTATCTACAGCAATTATTGGTATAACATCAGCCATCGAAACGAATAATATTATATTAGTTATAGGAAGTATAGTAGTTGGTGGAATTATTGGAGAGTTTATTGATATTGATTTAAAGCTTGAATATTTGGGAAATAGATTGGAGAAGAAATTCGGTAAAGGAGATTCTAACTTCTCTAAGGGTTTTGTAACTGCTTCTTTAATTTTTTGTATAGGTGCTATGGCCATAGTTGGATCTTTGGAATCAGGACTTAGTGGAAATCATGAAACATTGTTTGCGAAATCTATCCTAGACGGAGTTATGTCTGTTATACTTGCTTCTACATTAGGAATAGGGGTTTCCTTTTCAATTTTTCCTGTCTTTATCTACCAAGGAGGAATTACTCTCCTAGCCAATTCTGTAAAGAATTTATTAACTCCAGAAGTAATTACTGAGATGTCAGCTGTAGGAGGTGTATTAATTTTAGCCATTGGAATAAATATACTAGGTATCAAGAAAATAAAAGTGGCAAATATGCTACCTGCTATTTTTATACCAATTATCTATTTGGCATTAACTAACATAATATGAAAAACAAAGAAAATGAAAGATAATTGAAGAATATTTTAGAAAAAGAAGTATAATTTTGTATAATCGATATTTTTAGGGGAAACATCTATTTGAAATGGGCACATAATTTAAGTATTATTATGAATGTAGATATTAGCACTCATTTTAAATGAGTGCTAATAACGTGAGTAACAATCAAAATAAGGAGGTATTACTGTGAGTTTAAAACCATTAGGAGACAGAGTAGTTATAAAGAAAGTTGAAGTTGAAGAGAAAACAAAGAGTGGCATAGTACTTCCTAGTACTGCTAAAGAACAACCATCAATGGCTGAAGTAATTGCAATTGGTGATGAAATCACGAAGGACGAAAAGAAGAAAGATCAAATAAAAGTAGGGGACAAAGTAATATTCTCTAAATATGCAGGTACTGAAATAAAAATAGACGGAGAAGAAGTAACTATATTAAAATTAAGTGATATTTTAGCAGTAGTTGAGTAATGACAATTTCAATTCACAATGTACTATTCACAGTTGTAGATGTGACCTTTGGTCGTCAGAAAGACTTATAAAAAAGATAAATAGAACTGTGAGCTGTGAATTAAAATTTTATGAATAAAATTTCAGAGAGGTGTGTTAATTAATGGCTAAGGAAATTAGATTCGGCGAAGAAGCACGTCGTTCAATGGAAATCGGAATTAATAAATTAGCAAATACAGTTAAAGTTACATTAGGACCAAAAGGTAGAAATGTTGTATTAGATAAGAAATTTGGAGCTCCATTAATCACTAACGATGGTGTTACAATAGCTCGTGAAATTGAGTTAGAAGATAAGTATGAAAATATGGGAGCACAACTTGTAAAAGAAGTTGCTACAAAAACTAATGATGTTGCAGGAGATGGTACTACAACAGCAACATTATTAGCTCAAGCTATCATAAGAGAAGGATTAAAGAACGTAGCTGCTGGTGCTAACCCAATGATTATTCAAAAAGGTATCAAAAAAGCAGTAAATGCAGCAGTAGATCAAATTAAAGAATTCTCAGTTAAAGTAGAAACTAAAGAAGCTATAGCACAAGTTGCATCAATTTCAGCAGCAGATGAAGAAATTGGTAATCTAATAGCTGATGCAATGGAAAAGGTAGGAAATGACGGAGTTATAACTGTTGAAGAATCAAAATCAATGGGAACTACATTAGATGTAGTTGAAGGTATGCAATTTGATAGAGGATATGTTTCTGCTTACATGGTAACTGATACTGAAAAAATGGTAGCAGAATATGAAAATCCATATATCTTAATAACAGATAAGAAGATTTCAAACATCCAAGAAATACTTCCAATACTTGAGCAAATCGTTCAAATGGGTAAACCATTAGTAATTATAGCTGAAGACATAGAAGGCGAAGCTATGGCTACATTAGTAGTTAACAAGTTAAGAGGTACATTTAACTGTGTAGCTGTGAAAGCTCCAGGATTCGGTGATAGAAGAAAAGATATGCTTCAAGATATTGCTATATTAACAGGTGGTAAGGTAATTTCTGAAGAATTAGGATATGACTTAAAAGAAGCTACTATAGATATGCTTGGTAGGGCTTCAAAGGTTAAAGTAGATAAAGAAACTACAGTAATAGTTGATGGAGCAGGAGACCAAGAAGAAATTAAAAACAGAGTAAAACAATTGAAAGCTCAATTAGAAGCTACTGAATCAGAATTTGATAAAGAAAAACTACAAGAAAGATTAGCTAAATTAGCTGGTGGAGTAGCAGTAATTCAAGTAGGTGCTGCAACAGAAACTGAATTAAAAGAAAGAAAACTAAGAATCGAAGATGCTTTAGCAGCAACTCGTGCAGCTGTTGAAGAAGGTATAGTTCCAGGTGGTGGTACTGTTCTAATCGATACAATACCAGCAGTTGCTAAATTATTAGAAGAAACAACTGGAGATGAAAGAACAGGTGTAAACATAATCGTAAGAGCATTAGAAGAGCCAGTTAGACAAATAGCAGCAAATGCTGGATTAGAAGGTTCAGTTATAGTTGAAAAGGTTAAAGAAGCTGGTGTAGGAATAGGATTTAACGCATTAACTGAAGAATATGTTGATATGATTAAATCTGGTATAGTTGACCCAACTAAAGTAACTCGTTCAGCATTACAAAATGCAGCAAGTGTTGCTTCAATGGTATTAACTACTGAAGCTGCAGTAGCAGATGTTGAAAAAGAAGACCCAGCTGCTGCAATGGGCGGTATGGGTGGAATGGGCGGAATGATGTAGGTCTTCCCCTTATTAAGAAAACCTCCGAAGTTATTCGGAGGTTTTTTGAGTGCTTTTCATTTCAGCTAAACGACAATATCTTTTTGTTACATTATCTATAAATTTCTGTGCAGTTTCGTCTAAAGTTGCATTTTTTCTTGTTATTATCTCAAATTGAATACTGTTCTCACAACCTTCAATTGGAATTGATATAACCTGAAACATTTGAACCTGATTATCAAATTCTGTAATTCCAATTGTATAGCAGTTAGTAGTAGATATAAGTTGCATTAAGGTTGCCCGTCCATAAACGTATATTATCTTATTTGAATTATTTAAATCCATGTGACGTCCTCGTTTTGCTATATTATATATAAAATCCTCGTATTGTCCAAGATATCGTACGAAGCCATAATCCTTAAGTGCATCAAGTGTTACCTTCTTTCCTTGTCTAATTAATTCATGGTTTTTAGAAATACATATCTCCGGTTTGAAATTAGCAATCGTTTTCCAAGAAAGTTCATTTTTTTCAAGGAAGGCATGGATATTACTCTCCTCATTTATATCATAATGTATAACTCCAACATCTGTATAACCATTGGCAATATCCATAATAACATCTCTAGTTGTACCTTCGTTAAGTACATATGTAAATTCACCTATATTTTCACTAAGGTTACATACTTCATTAAAACTTTCCATTGTATGTGAAAATTTAGTCATTGATACACGAAGCTTGTCTGAAACTTTCGCACAAGTAGGAGTAAATTCTTTCAAAGCCTGTATTTCTTTTAAAATTGCCTTAGAATGCTTTAAGAAATATTCCCCAGCAGGAGTTAGCCTGACGCCTCTGTTAGTGCGCTTAAACAGTTTAAATCCAATGGAGTTTTCTAAATCTCTGATTATATTACTTAAATGGGGTTGAGATATATATAACTTGTTGGCTGCTTTATTTATAGATCCGCATTCAGCAACTGTTACAAATTCTTCTAAATGATTAATGTCCAAGTTAATGCTACCTCCTTAAGCTTTGAGTTATATTAAGTTGTGTAAAAATATAATTAATTAAAGTGTAACACATAGTTAAAAAATTAGCTATAAGAGTTATATATAGCAGGTATATCGAATTGATATTACCATTTTATTACTATAAACGATAGAATAAAATTACAGGCAACTTTAATACTTCAGGAGGGAGGGGATGTTGTGAATATTCAGAATCTTGATGAAGTTTTACGAAATGCTCTTGAAGATAGTCGTAAATATATAAGAGAAGGGAAGGTTGCATCATATATTCCTGAGTTAGCTAAAGTGGACAAGAATTTGCTTGGAGCTAGTATAATAACGGTTGATGGGGATCGTTTCCATGCTGGTGATTGGCAACATGACTTTACAATGCAAAGCATATCTAAAACGATTTCATTAGTTTTTGCTCTTCAGCATCTTGGTAAAGAAATAGTATTTAGTAAGGTAGGAATGGAGCCTTCAGGAGATCCCTTTAATTCTATGGCTAGACTTGAAACTAAAAGTAAATGTCCATCAAACCCTTTCATTAATGCTGGGGCAATTGCTGTTGCCGGCTTAATTGCTGACAAATTTGAATTTAAAGAGTATTTGTCCTTTGTACATAAGCTTTGTGGGAGGAATTCCATTGATATAGATAAAAACGTTTTCGAATCAGAAAATCGCACAGGTATGTTAAATCGTTCTATGGCATATTTTATGAAGAATAGTGGAATTATTGAAACAGATGTGGAAAAGACTTTGGAATTTTATTTTAAAATGTGTTCAGTTAAAGTAAATACAAATGATCTTGCTAATTATTCATGTGTCTTAGCTAACGGTGGAATAGATATCAACACAGGTAATAGATTAATTGATAGTGAAATTTTAAAAATTGCTAAGACACTTATGGTAACCTGTGGGATGTATGACAGTTCTGGTGAATTTGCCATAAGGGTAGGAATGCCTGCTAAAAGTGGAGTAGGCGGTGGAATAATTGCTTGTTCTGAAAACAAAATGGGAATTGGTGTTTTTGGTCCTGCACTAGATGAGAAGGGGAATAGTATAGGGGGGTATCATATCTTAGAATTCTTATCAAGTAAATTGGGACTTCATTATTTCAGCAATGAATTTAGTAGTAAAATTTTTATTGCTAGTGTATAAAAAATATTGAAAGAAGGTGATAAAATATAAATGCAGATGCAAATCTAATCATTAATAAAAAAATAGGAGGGATAACATGTATGCAAAGTTTATTGGTAGTTTAAGTGGTTTTCTTTATACTTACGTTTTGCCAATTTTATTAGTTGGTGGTGGACTTTATTTCTCATTTAAAACTAATTTTGTTCAACTTCGTTTACTAAAGGAATCCATAAAAGTTGTAAGTGAACCTACAAAAGATGAAAAATCAATGTCATCATTCCAGGCGCTAATGGTCTCTACTGCTTCTAGGGTAGGAACTGGAAATATCGTTGGTGTATCTACTGCAGTATGTATAGGTGGAGCCGGATCGGTATTTTGGATGTGGCTTGTAGCGTTTGTTGGAGCAGCATCTGCCTTTGTAGAAAGTACTCTTGCACAGATTTACAAGAAGCGTGACAAAGAAGGTGGATCCTACGGTGGACCTTCGCACTATATTGAAAATGGTATGAAAAGCAAAGCATTAGGGTTAACTTTTGCAATTATTTTAATTCTAACTTATATGATTGGATTTAATATGCTTGCATCATACAATATAAACTCAGCTTTTACTACTTATAGTTTTTATAACCCTGAATTAACTCCAATTATTGTAGGAGGAATTTTAGCGATTATATCTGGAATTAGTATTTTTGGCGGTGGAAAGAAATTAAGTCAAACTGCTTCTTTGCTAGTACCAATAATGTCAGTAACTTATATTATAGTAGCAATAATAATTATATTTAAAAATATAGCTATTGTACCTGCAATGATTGGTGATATATTCACACAAGCTTTTGACTTTAAAGCTATATTTGGTGGATTTTCTGGATCTGCTGTAATGATGGGATTAAAGAGAGGGCTATATTCTAATGAAGCTGGTATTGGTTCTGCACCAAATGCAGCAGCTGCTGCAGATGTTTCTCATCCTGTAAAACAGGGACTAGTTCAGATGATGTCAGTATATCTTGATACGTGGGTAATTTGTACTGCAACTGCAATTATGCTTTTATCATCAGGAGTTGCTCCAGATCCAGAACTTGCTGGTGCTCCATATAATGTAGCTGCATTGACTAACAACTTTGGAGCTTTTGGTCAACACTTCTTCACATTTGCATTATTTTTATTTGGTTTTACAACATTGATAGGAAACTACTTCTATGCAGAGGCAAACTTAAAATATATAGTTGGTGAAAAGGTGAATAAGGGTATATTAACAGTATTTCGTGCTATAGCAGTAGTTGTTATACTATTTGGTGCTGGAATGGAATTTGGTGTTGCATGGGATACAGCAGACGTACTTATGGCCGCTATGGCTTTGATTAATATACCAGCAATATTTATATTAAAAGATCCAGTTATAGCATGTATGAATGACTATATTGAACAAAGAAAGAGTGGTAATAATCCAGTATTTAAAGCTTCTTCTATAAATCTTAAAGATAAGGTTGATTTCTGGGAAGAGACAAAAGTAAACTCAGAAAGATAGTATTAAATAGCTATTATTTTGTTTAAATAAACAAAATTCCCCAAAAATGCTCCTTTGAAAGTATATTTGATAAAATCGTATACTTAAAGGAGCATTTTTATATTCTATATTCTAATTAATACCAGCCTCTAATTTTCATAATATCGGCTATTCTCTTAACACCATACATATAAGCAGCATCTCTAAAACTTATATTATGTTTTTCCTTGATTTGCCATATGGTATCAAATGCTTCTTTCATTAGAACTTTTTCTTTATTAAGTACTTCTTCTTCAGTCCAATAATATCCATAAAGATTTTGAACCCATTCAAAGTAAGATACTACAACTCCACCAGCATTTGTCAGAATGTCAGGTGTGATTAAAATACCTTTCTTATTTAATAAATTATCTGCTGCAGGTGTAATAGGTCCATTTGCTCCTTCACAAATAATTTTAGCATTAATATTATTGGCTATTTCTTTAGTAATAGCATTTTCAAGAGCAGCAGGAACTAGGATATCAACATTCAACTGCCAGAATTCCTCTAAGGATATTTTTTTAGTTCCAATAAAATCTGCAACATCTTTATTCTTGTCATTGTATTCAATTAACTCATCAATATTTATTCCGTTCTCATTGTAAATTGCAAAGTCTTTCTTGGCAATTGCAACAACCTTTGCACCTAAGTCTTGTAGACATTTAGCAGCATTACTACCCACATTGCCAAAGCCCTGTATTGCAATTTTAGCATTAGTAATATCAAGTCCTAGCTTTTTAGAAACTTCCTCAGCAACTATGGAAATACCATAACCAGTAGCAACTCCTCTTCCTCTAGAACCACCCCATTCAATTGGCTTACCTGTTATTACTCCAAGATTTTGATTTCCAGTTAGCTTTATATACTCATCTGTCATCCATGCCATAATCTGTCCGTTAGTGTTTGCATCTGGAGCAGGGATATCTATTTTATCTCCTAAGTACTTATATAGACCCTGTATGTAGCCTCTTGATAACCTTTCTAATTCTCCTTGTGATAAAGTACGGGGATCTACTGTGATTCCACCCTTTCCACCACCCATTGGTAAATTTAAGACAGAGCATTTAATTGCCATCCAAGCTGATAATGCTGCAACTTCATCTCTGTTAACATCAATATGAAACCTAATTCCCCCTTTTCCAGGACCTGCAGCATCATTATACATTGACCTATATCCTTTGAAAACCTTTACACTACCATCATCCATTTTTACAGGAATACTTATTTCAATTATTCTTTTTGGTTCTTTTAACAATTCAAATACTGAAGGATCAAGTTCTAATAAGTTACAAGCTGTTCTTATTTGCTTTTGAGCACTTTGTAAAGGATTTAGATTTTCATTCAACATTATAAAGCCCCCTTATTTTCGTTGTATTTGGTTAAGTATTATAGTATTATAAAAGTTAGTATAAGTAAAATTCATATATATACTTATAACTATTCCGAATTGGAATGGAGGGAAATTCTTGTGAATTTGAAGCAAATTGAAACATTTATAGCAGTTGCAGATTATTTAAATTTTACTAAGGCTGCAGAAGAACTCTATGTCACTCAATCCTCTGTAAGCAAATTGATTAAGTCCTTGGAGGATGAATTAGATACTCAACTTTTTTATCGTACTCCAAATATTGAATTGACTGAAGTTGGTAAGTCTATTTATAAACAATGTATAAATATTATGAACTTAATGAAGAGTATACCTCTAGAAGTTGAGAATTATCATGAGTTAAACAAGGGTGAAATTAATATTGGGATTCCACCGCTAACAGGATCATCATTTTTTCCAGAAATCATTGGAGAATTTAATTATAAATATCCAAATATCAAAATTAAATTATTTGAAGGTGGTTCTAAGCAAATTGAAACTCGACTTGAAGAGGGGAAATTAGACATTGGCATAATGGTATCTAATCCATCAAAAAGTGAAATATATGATTCAATCGAATTCGTGAGAAGTCCTCTTCTTGTGGTTGTGAACAAGAATAGTGTGTTAGCCAATAAAAATGTCATTTCTTTTGATGATCTTAGAAACCAAAAATTTGTTTTGTTTCAGGAAGACTTTAAACTGAATGATAATATTATTGAAAGATGTAAATTGGAAGGTTTTGAACCTTATATAATATGCAAGAGTTCGCAGAAAGAATTTATTGCTGAAATGGTAGCCTTTGGAGTAGGTGTTGCATTTCTGCCAGAGGTTACGTGTATGGAATTAAAGAAGGAAAATTTAATATATATTCCCCTAGAAGAACCATCAATATATTTAAATTTGTCGATAAATTGGAGAAAGGATAGATATCTTTCCCACGCTAGTAGAGAGTGGATTAATTTTGCAGCAACTAAACTAAGTATATAGTAGTTAAGAAGAACAGAAGGTTCTTCTTTTTTTATTTTATGGAAAAATGTACAAAAATTCAATCCAACTATTGACAGATGAAATTAGTTTCATTATAATAAAGGAAAACGTTAAATAATGAAATAAAGTTCCGATAGACAGAACAAAGGGGGATAAAAAATGAAATTTTCGTTAGCACATCTTACTGTTCTCGGATGTCCACCGCCTGAAATGGCATATATTGCAGCCATGACAGGTTATGATTATATCAGTATCAGGCCGATATATATGGGCTTACCTGGTGAACCAAATTATGATTTAGCTAACAATAAGACAATGCTTAAACAAACGAAAAGAGCTTTGGCTGATACAGGTTTAAAGGTACACGATATTGAATTAGCAAAAATAGAAGACGGAAGAAATGTTAGACAATATGAACCTGCAATAGAAGTAGCAGCAGAATTAGGAGCAAAAAGTGTCCTAAGTAGTATATGGACATCAAATCGTGAGTTTTATTTGGAGCAGTTTGCAGATCTTTGTGATATAGCAAAAAAATATGGCCTAAATGTAGATTTAGAATTCGTTACATGGGCAAGTGTTAGCGATTTAAAGGGTGCTGTAGATGTATTAAGAACTGTAAACAGAGAAAATGCCGGCATAATGGTTGATACGTTACATTTCCATAGGTCAAGAGTTAGCCTAGAAGAATTGAATGAACTTCCAAGAGAATGGTTCCACTTTGCACATATTTGTGATGGACCAGCTGAGATTCCATCTGATAAAGAGGGGTTAATTCATACAGGACGTGATGCAAGATTATACGTTGGAGAAGGTGCAATCGATATTGCATCTATAGTAAATAGATTGCCTGATGGTATTGTATATTCAATTGAATTGCCACATCTTGAGAGGGTAGCTGAGTTTGGTTATGCCGAGCATGCTCGTAGATGTTTACAGACTGCAAAGGACTATTTTGCTAAGAACCTTAGAAAATTGGAAGAACATAGTTATTAGTTTTCTTAACATAATGTTAACATTGATTCTGTAAAATGAATCAATAGAAGGAGGTAATTATCTAATGAAGTTACCAGAGAAAGTCATAATATGTGAAGTCGGACCAAGGGATGGCTTACAAAACGAGGAAAAGGTTTTATCTGTAGATGAAAAGGTTGAGTTGATTAATGCGATTACAGAAGCAGGATATAAGGTTATCGAAGTAGGTTCTTTCATGAGTCCAAAAGCAGTGCCACAGATGGCTAATACTGACGAGGTTTTTAAGAAAATAAACAAGAAAGAGGGCGTGGAATATAGAGCATTAGTAGCAAATTTAAAGGGTGTTGAAAGAGCTATAGCATGTGGATGCAAGAAAGTTAAGCTAAATGTGTCTGCAAGTAGAAAGCATAATCTAGCTAACTTAAATATGACTCCAGAGGAAAGTGTATCTAAATTCAAGGAATGTGTTGATTTAGCTATTTCAAACGGACTTGGAATTTCAGGATCTATTTCTATGCCATTTGGTTCTCCGTGGGAGCACAAAATTCCTGTAGAGGACGTAAAAAAAATCGTTGAAGCTTATTTAAGCGTTGGGATTAGAGAAATTTCATTATCAGATGCATCTGGAATGGCAGTTCCAAATCAGGTATATAACTTATGTACTGATTTAAAAGAGAAATATCCAGAAGTGAAGTGGATTTTACACTTCCATAATACAAGAGGAGCAGGTAATGCTAATGTATTAGCTGGTATGCAGGCAGGGATAACATGGTTTGATTCATCTTTTGGGGGATTAGGAGGTTGTCCATTTGTTCCAGGTGCAACAGGGAATGTTATAAGTGAAGATTTGATTCATATGCTAGAGGAAATGGGAATCGAAACAGGTATTAATCTGGATAAGGCAATTGAAATAGCTAGGAGAGTTCAGGATATTGTTGGACATAGCTTACCAGGATATATATTAAGAGCGGGTAAGAGCTGTGAATTGATAAAGTAATAAATAATTGGAAGTTAGTAAACTTTGCCTAATATAATAAGTAAAATAGCATCTAATGGATGTGTGTAAAGGAGGATTATATATGTCTAAGAATAATAGTTCATTTAAGGAAAAATATCCAGATTTAACTGATGAACAAATTTATGAATTGGAGGAGGTCTTTGCAAAGGCTAGGATAGCTTTTAAAGAGATTGAGACCTTTGATCAAGAAAAAGTAGACAGGCTAATTAGAGCAGTAGCATGGTCTGTGGCTAATAAAAAGACCTTTGAAGAGCTTGTACGCTTCGGAATAGAGGAAACAGGCTTAGGTGACCCTGTTACAAGAATGAACAAGAGATTCAAGATAAGAGGAGTTTTAAGAGATGCACTTCGTCAAAAGAGCGTTGGTGTTGTAAAAGAGATGCCTGAAAAAGGTATAAAAATATACGGTAAACCAGCTGGAATAGTTGCATCTTTAGTTCCTACAACAAATCCTGATTTAACCCCAGCAGGTACGGCAATTAATGCAATTAAAGCTAGAGATGTTGTGATCTTTTCACCGCATCCACGTTCAAAAAATACTACTTACAAAACTGTAGAGTTAATGAGAGAAGCTTTGAGAAAAGAAGGAGTAAACCCAGATATTTTACAGTGTTTAAAGGGAAATCCTAATAAGGCAATGTCAATGGCATTAGCAGCTGAAGCAGACCTAGTAATGGCAACCGGTGGGCAAAACGTAGTTAGACGTACCTACAAAGCAGGTACACCAGCTTATGGTGTAGGAGCAGGAAATTCGACTATGGTAATAGATGAAACAGCAGATATAAAGGAAGCTGCAATGAATACGATGTTAAGTAAAACTTCAGATTTCGGTTCAGGTTGTTCAGCTGATGGTAACCTTATAATTCAAGAAAGCATCTTTGATGATATGGTAGAAGAATTAATAAACGTTGGTGGATATTTAGCAAATGAAGAAGAAAAGGCAGCTTTGAAAAAAGTTATGTGGGATGAAAACGGGAAGAGATTGGCAGATACAGTTGCTATAGCAGCACCTGAATTAGCAAGAAAAGCTGGTTTTGAAATTCCTGAAGATAGAAAGTTCATAATGGTAATGGGAGATGGAATTGGCAAAGAGCATCTATTCTCTCATGAGAAATTAACTACTCTTCTAGCTCTATATAAATACGGTGATTTTGAAGAAGCTCTTGCTATGGTTAGAGATATATTTGAAGTTGGTGGAAAGGGTCATTCATGTGGTATTTACTCCTTCGATGAAGATCACATCCATAGACATGCATTAAATGCACCAGTAAGTAGAATCATGGTAAGACAACCAAATTCAAGAGCAAATGCAGGTTCATTTACAAATGGTATGCCTATGACTTCATCTTTAGGATGTGGTACTTGGGGTGGAAATATTACCTCAGAAAATGTTAGCTTGAAGCACTACATGAACTTTACTTGGGTATCTGTTCCTATACCTGAGGATAGACCTTCAGATGAGGAATTATTTGGCGAGTTTTACGATCCTGAATTAGAAAAATAAGAATTAAAGGAGGTAAATCTTTGAAAAAGCTACTGTCACATCAAATAGTTGATTATCTTGAAAGAAGAAATGTTGAATACATCTTTGGATTAACAGGACACACTGTAATTGGATTTCTTGATGCTATTGCAAAAAGTAAAAAGCTAAAATACATTTCAGTTCGACACGAACAGATAGCTGCTACAGCTGCAGATGGATATGCGAGAGTGACTAAAAAAGCATCAGTATTAATGACACATCTAGGACCAGGAATTACAAATGCAACAACTGGTGTTGCTAATGCAGCACTTGATGCTATACCAATGGTGGTATTAGCTGGAGATGTACCTAGTTATTACTATGGAAAACATCCTCATCAAGAGGTAAATATGCATGCAGATGGTTCACAATATGAAATATATAGGCCATTTGTAAAGAGAGCTTGGAGACTTGATAATCCAGATGCAATGCCAGAAATACTAGATAAAGCATTTAGACTTGCTGAGTCAGGCAGACCAGGACCTGTTCTTATATCTGTTCCAATGGATATGTGGTCAAGAGAAGTGGATGATAGTCTTTTTGCAAGAACATATCGTGATTCTCATTTTACAGTAAAACCCGCATTACCAAAGGAAACTGCAAAGGAAATTGCTAAGAGATTAATTGAAGCTGAAAGACCTTTAATTCATTTTGGTGGACAAGTTGTATGGCATGAAGCAAGTGAAGAATTGGCAGCCCTTGCAGAATTTTTAGATATTCCTATGACTAGATCATTAATGGGTCAAGGTGGAGTTTCAGACACACACCCATTATTGGTAGGTATGACTGGATTTTGGGGTACTGATTTTGTTCACTCAATAACCTTAAATGCGGACTTGATTCTTGGAGTGGGAACAAGATTTGCCGAAGCAGATTCAAGCTCCTGGTATGAAGGAGTTACATTTACAGAAAAGTCGAGATTTATTCAAATAGATATGGAACCAGCTGAAATCGGTAGAAACTATCCAGTAGAAATTGGTGCAGTTGCTGATCCAAAGGAGGCCCTAGCACAAATATTAGAAGCTGCTAAAGAATTGAAACCAGAAGGTATACAAAGACCAGAGTTAAGAGAAAGAATTGCTAAATACAAAGCGGATTTCAAAGAATCCAATAGAGCAATATCTGAGGATTTAAGATTCCCTATGACACCTCAGAAAATATTAAAAGACGTAAGAGAAGTATTTCCTGAAGATGGCCTTATATTTACAGATGTAGGATGGAATAAAAATGGTGTAGGACAACAATTTGATATAACTAAACCAAGTACAATCTTCCACCCAGGTGGATTAGCAACAATGGGATTTGGTTCAGCAGCAGTACTAGGTGCTAAATTAGCAGCTCCAGACAAGAAGGTAATTACACTTATTGGAGACGGTGGATTTGGAACTAATCCATCTGTATTAGCAACAGCTGTAGAACAAAATATTCCAGTAGTATGGGTAATCATGAACAATAATGCATTTGGTACAATTGCAGGTTTAGGTATGGGTGCCTATGGTCATACATTTGGATCAGAATTCCGTGATTCAGAAGGTAGAGTTTACAATCCAGATTGGGCTAAAGTTGCAGAAGCATATGGCGTTAGAGGTGTAAGAATAAATTCTGCAGAAGAATTCAGGAGTGTATTTGAGGAAGCAATAAATTCAAATGTACCATATTTAATAGATGTACCGATGGAAAATATACCAGTACCTACTGAAGGAATTTGGAATATAAATGATATTTATAATCCAAAAGAAAATGTAGTAAATGGTAAGTTAATATATGGTGAAGCTACAAGATCATATCACATAAATACAAATAAGAAATAGCAAGGAAGAAATGGGAGGAGTTTGACCCCTCCCTCTCCTCCCATAACATTGAAAATATGATCAAAACCTCTATGTGGTAAATATACAAAAATTTGGTGTTTTCAATGTTGACAACGATTTCATACAGTGATATTATGAAAATAAGTTCCATACATATCTATACAGTTCCGTAGAACGGGAATAATCTTGTATAAAATTAAGAATTATGTAGGGGTTGGATATACCCAAAATAATAATTTGTTTTGCAAAATGCTATGTATATTAATGGAGGTGTAAATTTTGAGTGCCATAAAATGGTTAGATGAAAATTTGGAAAAGTTTATTCTTGGTATACTACTCACTCTAATGATCTTAATCATGGGTGTACAAGTTGTTGCAAGGTATGTGTTTAACTCTTCATTATCTTGGTCAGAAGAGTTAACAAGATATCTATTCGTATGGTCAGCATTTCTTTCTCTTCCATATACAATAAAAACAAATATAGCATTAAAAATAGATCAGTTGTTTACAGTTTTACCAGAAGGTGTCAAGAAAGTTTTATGGATTATTGGATATTTATTAATGTTCATATTCTTTATATTTATGTTTAAGAATTCTATTGGTGTAGTTCAATCTTCAATGAATAGTGGACAAAGAAGTCCTGCTCTTGGCTTGCCAATGTATTTAATTCAATTTTCTTCATTGGTCGGATTTGGACTAGCTATTATTCGAACTCTACAAGCTTTAATACTTACTATTAAAGCTCCTATAGGAAAGGAGGAAGAAAATTGTCACTAGGAATCTTTTTTCTACTGTTTGCGCTTTTTTTAGTAATCGGGTTACCTATTGGGGTTTCAATGGCTATTACTGCAATTTTACCTTCATTAGCTAATAGTAGTTTTGCAGGAAATCCTCAGTTAATAATTAGATCGATGCTTAGTGGTATAGATAGTTTCCCGCTTTTAGCAGTTCCTATGTTTATTATATCTGGTATTATAATGGCACGTGGGAAGATATCAGAAAAGCTATTCAATATGTTTGCTTTTTTCGTAGGTAAGAGAACAGCAGGTCTTCCTATAGCAGCAATTATAACTTGTTTATTCTATGGTGCAATATCAGGATCAGGTCCGGCCACCACAGCGGCAGTTGGATCAATGACTATTCCAATTTTAGTTTCCTTAGGATATGACAAGACTTTTGTTACATCAATGGTTGCAGTAGCAGGCGGTCTAGGAGTAATCATTCCACCAAGTATTCCTTTCATATTCTATGGTATGGCATCTGGTCAGTCTACTAGCTCATTATTTATAGCAGGTGTATTACCAGGTATACTTATAGGTGGTTTCCTTTCAGTATATGCATACTTTTATTGTAAGAAAAAGGGAGAAGATAAAGAAAAACTTGATTCTTTCACAGGTGACCTTAGACAAAAAGGCTTTTTAGTAGTATTCAAAGATAGCTTTTGGGCTTTACTTTCACCTGTAATTATCTTAGGGAGCATCTACAGTGGAGTCGCTTCACCTACTGAAGCAGCAGTAATATCAGTATTCTACTCTTTCTTTATAAGTGTATTTGTATATAAGACAATGAAGTTTAGCGATTTTCCTAAATTAATAAAGGAAAGCGTAGATTCCTACACACCAATTATGTTTATCTTAGCAGCGGCAATGGGATTTGCAAGAGTGCTTACATTCCTTAGAGCACCTCAATTCTTTGCAAATGCCATAACTTCAATCGTCTCAGACAAGATTGGTATATTGCTTGTAATCAATTTATTCCTGTTATTTGTAGGTATGGTAATGGATACAACACCTGCTATACTTATATTAACGCCAATTTTATTACCAATAGTGCAACAAGTTGGAGTAAATCCAATCCACTTTGGTATTATAATGGTTGTAAATTTAGCAATAGGATTTGTTACACCTCCAATGGGAGTTAATCTATTCGTTGCAAGTAGTATGACAGATATTCCAATTATGAAGATAGCTAAAGCTGCAGCTCCATTTATGATTGGTTTCCTAATCTCATTATTAGTAATCACATTTATACCTCAAATTAGTTTATTATTAGTTTAATTAATATAAAAAAGAAAGGAAGGATAAAATGAGAAAATTTAAGAAATTTATTAGTTTATCTTTATCATTAGTATTACTAGCAGTTTCACTTGCAGGATGTAGTGGTGGAAATGGTGGAAGTAAAAGTGGTGGTGCTGAGCCTACTAGTGGAAACTCTACATCATCTGCAGAAACAAAGATTTATAACCTTGCAATAGACAGTCCGGAAGATACAGTTACTTACTTATTTGCAGATAAATTTGCAGAATTAGTTAATGAAAAAACAAATGGTTCTATAAAAATAGATGTTTACTCAAATGGTACGTTAGGTGGAGACAGAGAAATTCTTGAAAGTGTACAAAATGGAGATATAGCTTTTGTAGTACAAAACACAGCTCCTCAAGTAAATTTTGTTCCAGAGTTAGCTGTATTTGATTTACCAAACTTATTCGTAAATGCTCAAGTTGCTAGAACTGTACTTGATGGACCATTCTTTGATACAATTGCGAAAAAATATGAAGAAAATAATATAAAACTTTTAGCATACGCTGATCAAGGCTTTAGAACAATGACTTCAAATATTAAAGTTGAAAAGATAGATGATTTCCAAGGTCAAAAGATAAGAACTATGGAAAATCCATATCACTTAGAGTATTGGAAAGCTCTAGGAGCTAACCCTACACCAATGGCTTTCGCAGAAGTTTATATTGGATTACAACAAGGAACAATTGATGCTCAAGAAAATCCATATGAAGTTATTGTTTCAGCAAAATTATATGAGCAACAAAAATATGTAATCAATACTAATCACTTATTACACTTATTAGCATTAGTTGGTAGTCCACAAGTATTTGATAGCTTAACAGCTGAAGAGCAACAAGCAGTATTAGATGCGGCTCAAGAAGCAAAAGTATGGGCTAGAGAACAAGCTGATGCAAGAGTTCAAGATAGAGTTAATATAATCACATCTAGCGGTTCTGAAATCGTGGACTTAAGTGATGAATTAAAGGCAGAAATGGCTGCAAGAGCAGAAGGAGTTTATAGCACTATAAAAGGTGCAGTTGGAGACGAACTAGTTGAAAGTTTATTAAATGAAGTTGAAAAAGCATCTAAATAATCCAAGGTAGGCTCTTATAAGCAGAAGATACCAATTCTATCTTCTGCTTATATAATATCCTATATAAATAAATTAAAGATTTAAAAATAAATGGGGGGTTTTTAAATGGCAAATAGAATTCAAGGTACAACTACATTATTAGGATTAATAGGTTATCCGTTGAAACACAGTAAATCACCTCATATGCATAATACATCATTTGAGGCTTTAGGCTTGGACCATGTATACTTAGCCTTTGAGGTTCAAGATGGGAAAATAAAGGAAGCCTTAGATGCTTTGAGAGTACTTGGAGCCAAAGGTGGCAATATAACAATGCCGCACAAAACTAAGGTTGTAGAATACCTAGATCATATTTCTCCAGATGCTAAAATAATTGGTTCGGTAAATACTATTAAAATAGATGAAGATGGAAAAATAACAGGATATAATACTGATGGTAAAGGCTTTGTTAAAGCATTAGAGGAAAACGGAGTTAACTTTAAAGGCAAGAAAATTGTATTAGCTGGCGCTGGTGGTGCTGCAAGAGCAGTAGCTACTCAACTTGCTTATGATGGAGCTGGAGAGTTGGTACTTTTCAACAGAACCATTGAAAATGCTAAAGCTATAACTGACAATATCAATAACAATATTCCAACTTGTAAAGCAAGAGCTGAAGCGATGGATGAGGCAAAATTGGTTGAGGAAATTAAGGATGCCACTGTACTAGTTAACTGTACATCATTGGGTATGAAAGCAACGATTGACCAAGCAATTATATCATCACCTGATCAGTTACCAAAGGATATTTTTGTTGCAGATATAGTATACGATCCAGATCAAACTAAGTTATTAAAAATAGCTGAACAAGCTGGTGTAAGATATATGAATGGTCTTATGATGATGATTTGGCAGGGAGCAATAGCTTTTAATATATGGACTGAAAAAGACATGCCTGTAGACTTAATTAAGAAAGAAATATTTGGAAAATAAAAGTTGCTCTTTTGAAGATCCCGCTATTGGTTAGTTACTTCTATGATAAGATTTTTTAAATACAACTTTACATGCTTAATTGACAACGATTTCTCTTTATGTTAACATTATCATGGAAATGAGTTCCGCATTTTATAGAGGTTGTATATTAAATCTAAGGAAGTGTTAGAGTGGAGAAGAATACGACAAAAGATTCGGGCATTAGATCAGTACAAAGAGCTTTAAATATTTTACAATGCTTTGATTGGGACAATAAGGAATTAACATTCTCAGAAATTGTAGATAAAATATCTTTGCCAAAGTCAACCACATCAAGAATTCTTTCAACTTTGGAAAACGAAGGTTTCTTAATAAGAGATCCAGATACAATGAAATATAAGTTGGGACATAGTATATATTTGCTTGGTATAGTAGCAAAGGAAAGCTTGGATATTAGATCCATAAGTCTACCTTTTATGGAGAAGATGACAAAGCTTACAAATGAGACTAGTAATCTATATCTACTTGAAAACTATGATAGAGTATGTATAGCACAGGTTCCAAGTCCTATGCCAATCAAACAGACAGTTCAGGTAGGGGAAAGATTCCCTATTTGGGCAGGAGCAACAGGGAGATCAATTCTTGCATTTTTAGATGAAAGTGTATGGGATGAAATGATTAAGGAACTAAAACAGTTTACTGATAAAACTGTTGTTGATCCTGATGAATTTATCAATGATTTAAGGGAAATTCGAAGAAAAGGATATTCCGTGAGTATGGGAGAGAAGTTTGTAGAAATAGGTTGTGTTGCAGCACCAATATTTAATGCAAATAGAGTAATAGGATGTATATCAATTTCAGGACCAGTATATAGATTTCCAAAGGATACTACAAGCTATACAAATTTGGTTACTGAGGCTGCACAAAGTATTTCCCATAAACTTGGTTATAGAATAAAAAGATCAGCGTTTTTAGAGTAAAAGTACTAACTTAAGCTACTATAGTATATCTATAGTAGCTTATTTGGATTTTTACAACAATAAAGGAGTGCGGATAATGGATACATCCATAAACATAAACAGTAAAAAAACATATTTTTCTATAGTTATGATTTTATTTTGGTTTTCCATGTATGCTTATGTACCTCAATTAGCAAGCTATGCCGAGGAATTAGGTGCTTCATATAAACTAATTGGTATAATTGGAGGTGCTTATGGATTAAGTCAGACTGTTCTAAGAATCCCAATCGGAATTTTATCAGACAAGCTTATGAATCGTAAAACTTTTATATTATTTGGCATACTATGCGCATTTATAAGCAGTATAATTGTTTATTTTATACCGAATCCGTATACATTAGTACTGGCGAGATTTTTAGCAGGGGTTGCTTCAGCTACTTGGGTAAACTTTACTGTATTATTCATAAGCTATTTTAGGCAGAACGAATCTGCAAAGGCGGTAGGGATTGTTAATTCCAATTGTAAAATTGGTCAATTAATTGGAATGTTTATTGGTGGATTTATTGCAATCTCCATAGGAGTTAGAAACCTATTTTTCTTTTGTGCTATTGTAGCACTAGTCTCATTGTTAATGGGTTTTTTTGTAAAGGAAGAGCAAGTAGAAACAGTAAATGAGTCAAATAAACCGGGTATTTTAACCGTAGTTGAGAATAAGCATGTCTTACAAATATCTTTCTTAGGATGTATTACCCAATTTATTACCTATTCTACTACTTTTGGTTTTACGCCAATAGTCGCAACAAATCTTGGTGCAGATAGTTTACAACTTAGTTATTTATCAACTTTGAATATTCTACCACAGATTTTGTTTTCCATTCTTTCTGGTACTGTATTTACAACAAAATTTGGAGAAAAGAAAACATTACTGCTAGGATTTATACTTTCTGTTATAATATGCGTAATAACACCTTTTACACCAAATATATATACTCTCTATATTATTCAAATATTGAGTGGTATTGGTTCAGCAATTACCTTTTCAATATTAATGGCAATGGTAGTAAAAGGGGTAGAAAGTCATCTAATGTCTACAACTATGGGATTTTTTCAAGCTACATATGGAGTGGGCATGATAATAGGTCCTATGATATTAGGGGCAATAGCAGATAGTTATGGATTAACCGTTGGTTTTTCTGCAGTTGGAGTTATTGGATTGTTATCTATTTGGTTTGTTGTAAAATTGAAGGAGACACAATAGGAGAACCCATAAAGAGGGAGGACATAAGTAAATATTAGATGATTATTATATAGAAATTAATAAATTAGTATCGGAGCTGTTATGCCCAAAACCAACTGAGGATGTAATTACTCTATTAGATGCTACATTAGAGATGTAGACAAAATACTCGAACAGGCCTTTGATTACAATGTCAATGAATGAAGAATAAAATTTTTAATTAACTATTGAGTGGTCATAGCATCACTCAAATTTTTTATGTCTTTTTTGCAGTACTTTTTTATTATTCTTCGTTAATATAAATGAACTTTCAAAAAAAGGTGTTAACTTTTTTGTTAGAAGCTGATAACATATTATAGCAGGTTATTTGATGCAATTATATTTATTTTATAGAGGTGTATCAATGGAAACAAATCATAAGATTTATATATTATTATCACATAGTGGTTCAATTTTTTCAAAATTGATTAATATTTTTTCAAAAGCTATATATACTCATGTATCCATAGCATTGGATAAGGAATTAAATGAGCTATATAGCTTTGGAAGAATCAATCCATATAATCCAATTATAGGAGGATTTGTGAAGGAAGATATAGTGAATGGAACATATGGTAGATTTCCAAAAACCACCTGTGCCCTATATTCTTTAGAAATTGATGAAGAACAATATAAAAAATTAAAAAGTGAATTAGAGAAGTTTAAGAAAGAAAAAGATAAATATGGATATAATCTATTAGGAGTAATGAGTGCAGCATTTAATTTTCCGTTACGTAGGAAATACAAGTATTTCTGCTCACAATTTGTATCAGAGGTTTTATTAAACAGTGGAATAAAATTAATAGATAAGAATCCGAGCTTAACTGCACCGATTGATTTTAGAAGTTGTGAAGAATTAGAAATGATATATGAGGGTTATTTAAAAAAATATTACTATGAATATTCAAATAGAGTATCTACAAACTTTTAGAAGAAGAAAAAAATTCTTCTTCTTTTTTTAATATTTTTGCAGTACTTTTTAAAATTATTCCGTTATTATTAATGTAGGAAGGAGGGGAGACATGGATAATGAAGTCTTGTTGATAGAAAAGGCAAAATTAGGAGATGAAGAGTCATTTTCAAAATTAATTGAAGTATATAAAAAATATGTTTTTGCAATAATACTTAATTTCCTCAAGGATTACAATGAAGTAGAGAATATTGCTCAAGAAGTATTCTTACAAGTCTATGTTTCCCTACCCCACTATGATAATGATAACTTTAAGGCATGGATAGGCAGAATAGCCACAAATAAATCAATTGATTTTTTAAGAAAGAAAAAGGCTAAGCAGAATGAAGTAAATCTTGAAGTAGAAAAAATTGAAAGTGTTCAGGATAGTATAAATCTTCCGGAATTGCATTTAGTAGAAATGGAAAATAAGAGAGAAATATTAAATATTTTAAACAGCATTCCTGAAATTTATAAAGATGTACTTATTAAATTTTATTTTCAAGAGAAATCATATGAAGAAATTGCTAAGGATGAGAATGTTAGCATAAAAACAATAGCATCAAGGTTATATAGGGCAAAGCTGTTAATTAAAGAGAAATGGAGGGATAAAAATGAAACATTATGATTATGTAGAATGGTTGCTTTATAAGAACAAAGCATTATCAGTTGATAAATTAGAAGAGATGGAAAATCATCTATATAATTGTGATATATGTATGGAGATTTTTTTATCCCTAATTGATAAAGAGGAAATTGAAGTAGCTGATGTTGCTATACCAGAGGATTTTACTAATAAAGTCATGAATAAAATATCAGAAATTAAAGTAGCAAATATACAGGCTAAAAATATTCAAAAGAAAAAATCTAATTTTGGTTTTCAATTTGGAACTTATGTTGCTGTTGCATCAGTTACAATTATTTTGAGTTTAAGTGGATTTTTTACAAATTTTGTAGATGCTGTGCCTAGAATTACATCCAGTATTCAAGTTGTTGAAAAAAGACCTAATTTTATAGCTAATGTTTCTAATAGTATTGTAAATTCGACTTCAAGTTTTTTGTATAGTATTGAAAATAATCAAAGAATCAAGGAGGAAAGATAATGAAAAGAAAAAGTAAATTTACAGCCTTTATATTATCAGCTATACCAGGATTAGCCCATTTTTATATAGGGTTGGCAGAAAGAGCTTTAATATTTTTTATGATATTCGCAGGCTTATTACTAGGTAGTATAGGACTATCAGTAATTACAGGTAATGGAGATTTTATGGCTATCTTTGTTGCAGGGTATCCGCTTATTTGGTTGGTGGCTTTGATAGATTCGTTTACATGTATAAATAAAATAAATATGAGTCATCTTTATAACAATGGTGAAGTCGCTTTTGATACTGATCAAAAGTTAAATAAAAAAACTATAACATTATCTCTATCAATTATACCGGGTGCAGGTCATATGTACCTTGGATACCAAAAGAAAGGTTTATTAATAATGGCAGCATTTTTCTTCTCAATATTTTTTATGGGATGGTTAGGCATATCTCTACTGCTATTCATCTTACCATTAATCTGGTTCTATAGTTTCTTTGATGCATTGCATATAGTAGATGGAAGAAAGGAAGAAGTAATAGATCAAAAATT
This sequence comes from Firmicutes bacterium FC7, assembly GCA_022760735.1. Classification (GTDB taxonomy): domain Bacteria; phylum Bacillota; class Clostridia; order Tissierellales; family Tissierellaceae; genus UBA3583. The sequence continues at coordinate 144,242 of JAKELU010000001.1, read as the reverse complement.
TGAACTGCCTAAAGTAAAGCATGAATGGATAGGATATGGATTAATTGGCGTAGGTATTGTAATTATTATTGAAAGGATTGTTTATCCTTTGATAGATTATCGAATTAGGACATATATACAGACTTCGATAGTATCACTAATATTTATAATTGCTGGGATATATATTCTAAATAAAAATAAAAAAGTAAAAGTAGAAGTTAGTGAAGAGGAGGAGGAAGATGAAAACATATAGAGTTGGAACAAATACCATGGCAATAATTTTGATAGTTCTTGGATTAATCATATTTTTTTCCCAAATTAGTGGTATAACAGCTATTAATACGATAATGAAGCTTTGGCCGTTGATGCTCATATTGTTAGGCACTGAAATATTATACTTTAGATTTAAATCTAAAGATGATGAAACCATTATAAAATATGATATATTTAGCATATTTTTAGTCATTATTGTTCTTTTTACAAATTTGGGGTTGTATGCATTATCAGAAATTGGAATAATTGAAAAATTTAAGGCCATGCTATAATACTTATCAATAACTAAAGTTTAAGCTTGTAAAATATAAGAACCTTAGGGTTCTTTTTTTCTTGACTTTAGTGAATATATTTGATAGATTAGTAAGAAAATTAATTTTAGGAAACTAATATTAAAATCGTGTACTAAGGTAAAATTTAAGGAGGAGTCGCTTTGAAATTTGTTGGTGAAGGTTTAACATTTGATGACGTATTATTAGTACCTGGAAAATCAGAAATACTTCCAAGGGAAACGAATATATCCACGTACTTAACTAAGAAAATTAAGTTGAATATTCCATTAATGAGTGCCGGAATGGATACAGTAACAGAATCTAGAATGGCAATAGCTATGGCAAGAGAAGGTGGAATTGGTATAATTCATAAGAATATGTCCATAGAAGATCAGGCTATGGAAGTAGATAAGGTTAAAAGATCGGAGCATGGTATAATTACAGATCCGTTTTTCCTTTCCCCTGAACATACTGTATCAGATGCGTTAGAACTAATGGAAAGATATAGAATTTCTGGGGTACCAATTACAAATGAAGCTAACAAATTAGTAGGCATAATTACAAACAGGGATATTAGATTTGAACAGGATACATCCAAGAAAATAGAAGAAGTTATGACTAAAGATAACCTTGTTACAGCAAAAGAAGGTATTTCTATGGATGAAGCGTTAGACATAATGAAGAGCCATAAGATAGAAAAGCTTCCAATTGTTGATGACGAATATATGCTAAAAGGTTTGATTACTATTAAGGATATTGAAAAGCAAATACAGTATCCTAATTCTGCAAGGGATAAAGATGGTAGATTATTAGCTGGAGCTGCAGTTGGAGTAACTGCAAATATGATGGAGAGAGTAGATGCTCTTGTTAAAGTTAAAGTAGACGTAGTAGTTCTAGATACTGCTCACGGACATTCAAAAAATGTAATTAATGCTGTAAATGAAATTAAGACTAAGTATCCTGATTTACAAGTAATTGCAGGTAATGTTGCAACAGCAGAAGCAACGGTTGATTTAATAAAGGCAGGAGCAGATGCAATTAAGGTTGGTATTGGACCTGGTTCAATTTGTACAACTAGAGTTGTAACTGGAATTGGTGTGCCTCAAGTAACTGCTATTATTGATTGTGCAGAAGCAGCTAAGGTATATGGAATTCCTGTAATAGCAGATGGTGGTATT
>JAKELU010000001.1:130590-142530 GCA_022760735.1 Firmicutes bacterium FC7 | reverse complement strand
AAATATTCTGGCGATATAACAAAAGCTTTAGCAGCGGGAGCTAATGTTGTAATGGCTGGTTCACTATTTGCTGGAACTGATGAAGCTCCAGGTGAAGAAATATTATATGAAGGAAAAAGATATAAGGTATATAGAGGAATGGGTTCTTTAGGTGCAATGAATTCAGGAAGTAATGATAGATACTTCCAAGAGCATACTAAGAAATACGTACCTGAAGGAGTAGAAGGAAGAGTACATTATAAAGGCTCCTTAGGAGATGTTATCTATCAACTAGTTGGAGGCTTAAAATCTGGAATGGGATATTGTGGAGCTAGAACAATACCTGATTTACAGGAAAAAGCAAGATTTATGAAGATTACTTCTGCTTCTTTAATTGAAAACCATCCACATGACATTCAAATTACAAAGGAAAGTCCTAACTATTCAAGAAGATAATTTAATATCACATAAAAAGTCCTAAAATATCAAAAAACTTTAGGACTTTTTTAATAATTTACCAAAACCTAACTAGTTCCAAACTGTATAAGAATAAATCTTTTATAAGATAATAATTAAAGAATCTATCTATTTTCTAATAAGGAGGCTATAAAATGCGAAAAGGGATAATACCAACTATGCTAGGAACAGCTGTAACTGGTGCAACGCTATATTATAATGGCGATGATATATTAAAAAGAAGTAAGAGAAAAAGAAATGTAGAAACAATGGTTGCAACAGGGCTATTAGGTTTTGGTTTAGCCCATGTAGTATTAGGTAGCGTAAATTTAATGAGAAATAGATAGATATCACTAGCTGATAGAGAATATTCTCTATCAGTTTTTTTATGACCTAACCCAATTAGTTAAATTATTTTATTTACAACACCAATTATATGTAGAGATAACAACAAATAAAATTATGTACAACTAAAAGTACAAATAGTTTACATAAAATGGTATCATTAAATATGAGGGGGGATCAAATGAATATTGATAAAAAAAACATAGTTAATTTAAAGCTAATTACAACTTTTATACTGTTTATAGCTGCATTAAATTATGAAAATGCATTATTACATAGAACATTAGTTTATTTTATTTTATTTATCCTATTTATTGCAGTAAATGTAATTAGATATCCTGCCATTATGTCTTGGAAAAACTCACCTAATAGTATGAAGAAATTATTATTGTTATCTTTTGTATTTGAGCTTATTATAATCTATCTATTTGAACATTATTCCAGATATCAAGTTAATTATATCTTTCATTTATTTTATTTTCTTATGCTATTGGAAATTCCTATTTTTTTTAGTTTTAAATTAAGTATATATCTATCATTAATAAATCTTGTGTTCTCTGTTGTTAAATTTATAGGTTTAATATATATAAAACCTGGCTTTGGTAACATATCTCAAGGGATATTTTTTCTTTTTACAGGTGTATTTTTAGCGCTACTTATAAACTTTTTAAAATATTATAAAGTAGAGGAAAAAAAGAAAAGGATTCTTAATAAGAAACTTATGGAAGCAAATGTAAGATTAAATGAAATGGCTATTATTGAAGAAAGAAATAGAATTGCAAGAGACCTTCACGATACCATTGGACATTGCTTAACAGGAACCATAATGAGCCTTGAAATGATACAGATATTGATTGATGAGGATATTGAAAAGGCTAAGGAAATGATTATTGATCTTAAGAAAAACACCAGAAGAAACCTGGCTAATGTAAGAGAGGTAGTAGGCACATTAAATCCCAATGAAAATATATCTAAAGGGGTTGAATCTATAAGAGAGTTAATTGATTCCTTTACAAAAAGTTCAAATGTAAAAGTTGACTATAATATAGAAGGGACCCCTGTAAAGACAAACCCTAATATAAACATAGTAATTTATAGAACTGTGCAGGAAGGTTTAACAAATGCTATTAGACATGGAAAAGCTGACCATATTTTTATCAATATAAAATATGATTTAGACTCTATTTCGCTACATATTAAAGATAATGGTGTAGGAGCAAAGAAAATTATGAAAGGTTTTGGACTTAATGCCATGGAGGATAGAGTGTTTTCCTTAGGTGGAAATATATCATTTCTTTCTAGGGATGGTTTTAGTATATTAATAAATCTACCATTGGAGGTGCAAAATGATTAATCTTGCTATAATAGATGATCAGAGCATTATAAGAGAAGGTTTAAGCTTTATGCTATCTAAGAATGAGAAATTTAAAGTTATGGCAACAGGAGAAAATGGTCGTGATGCATATAAATTATGTACTGAATTTTCAATAGATGTTATGTTACTAGATATTAAGATGCCTGTAATGGACGGAGTAGAGGCTACAAAGCTTATTAAGAGGGATTTTCCTCATATAAAAATAATCATACTTACAACCTTTAACGATGATGAATATATCTTTGATGCATTAAAGTATGGTGCATCAGGTTATCTTTTAAAGGATGCTACTATGGAAAAAATTGTTGAAGCAATTTTAGAAGCTCATAATGGCAACGTATTAATTCAACCTAATGTAGCAAAGAAGATGGTTGATATGTTTTCAAAGATGACAACTGAAGAAGTGGAAAGAGATAGTAGGATTGATGAACTAACAGAAAGGGAAAAGGAAATAATGAAAAAGTTAGGTGAGGGGATGTCCAATAAGGAAATTTCCGAATCCCTATATATAAGTGAGGGGACCGTTAAGAATCATATTACCTCAATATTAAACAAGCTAGATCTAAGAGATAGAACTCAATTAGCCTTATTTGCTGTAAGAAACAAAATATAATAGAAGGACAGGATTTCTGGAACTGGATAAATAATATTTGAATATGTGCCAAAAGTCATATCTTGAGAGTTATATTTAGGAAAAAGGTAAGAAGAAACGCTGCCTAGTAATTAATATACTAGGCTTAAGGAGAGTGATTAAAATGAAAAGAATTAGAATTTTAATGCTAACGATATCACTATTGATAATGTCTGTTGGCTGCACACAAAGCGACTTGGAACATTATAAAAGTTCTATGGTAAAAACAGAAAATATGAAAAGAGGCAAAATTGAAATTGATATAATCAACACTATAGAATACAATACTGAAGGACTTGACGATGAAGCAATAAAAATACTTGATAAATTTGATGAGATTAAATTTACATCTAAAGGTGAATTTGACAAGGAAAAGGAAAAATCAATTGATGAAATATATATAGTGTTTGGAGATTTAGGTTATGACTTAAATATATATAGCATAGATGATAGTTATTATGTTGAACCATTATTTATAAATTTAGGTGACAAAAAATATATAGGGATAAAAATGGATGATGCAACCATTAAGCGGGATTTACTTGAAGATTTAATAAGTGAATTTAATAATAAATGGCACGAAATTTTAATGGAAGATAATGTTGTAAAGGGTAAAAAAGTACTTATTACCACTGATGATGGAGAGGTGAAATCTAGAGAATTTACAATCAATTTAAACAATGAGCAACTTAAGGAGTTACTAAGCTATTTTTTAGATATTATTAAAGATAATGAGGAATTCCAAGAGTACCTTGAACAATTGATTTATTATTCAGATGAAAAAGGACTAAGTGAAGAGGATAAAAATGAAATATACGATCTAATGTATTCATCATTTAAGGAGATGTTATTAGAATCCGGAGAACTAAATCTTTTCTATAAGGCATATATAGACATTGATGGTTACGTGGTAAAGGAAGATATTAAATTTAATCTTAGCAATAGTGAAGTAGATAAAGGAGAGCTTAAATCCATAAATTTTGAAATGACAATTAAATATACAAATATAGAAAAGGAGCAGAATTTAGGCTTTGATATGCCAACTGAAGAAAATACCATAAGTATTGAGGAAATAAAATGGGAGGATATTGAATGGTCTTATTAGATATTAAGGGGATTTCAAAGAGTTTTAAAGAGCTAAAGGCTGTTGATGATTTAAGCTTTACGATAGATGAAGGAGAAATATTTGGTCTACTTGGCCCTAATGGTGCTGGTAAATCTACTACTATATCTATGATTGCATCCTTGCTGCCACCTGATGATGGAGATATTATATATAAAAATGAAAGTATAATGACTAAACCTAATAAGCTTCAGAAGGAATTAGGACTTGTACCGCAGGATATAGCCCTATATCCAACTCTTAGTGGTTACGATAATCTTAAATTCTGGGGTCATGTTTATGGCATTAGGGGTAAGGAGTTAAAAAATAGAATTGAGGAAATCACTGAATTAATAGGTCTATCAGATAGGATAAAAGATAGGGTAGATAAATATTCTGGTGGAATGAAGAGGAGATTAAATATTGGAGCCGCTCTTATTCACAAACCTAGGCTCCTTATTATGGATGAGCCTACTGTAGGTATTGATCCTCAATCAAGAAATCATATTTTAAATACTGTAAAGATGCTCAATAAAGAAGGCATGACAATAATATACACCTCTCACTATATGGAGGAGGTTGAAGAACTGTGTGATAGAATATGCATTTTGGACAAAGGAAAGGTCTTAGCAAGTGGAACAAAGCTAGAGTTGATAAAGCTTATAAATGGCAGGGAAAGAATAGATGTACAATTTGAGTTGCTTAATTCAAAGTTTATGGAAGAAATTAAGAAATTATTCTATATAGGAGAAATTACAGTTTTAGACAACAGAGTTTCTATCATAAGTGAAAATGCTGAAAACTTATTAGGTGATTTAATTCAAATTATTAAAAATAGCAATACACGAATACTTTCAATCGACGTACAAAAGCCTAGTTTAGAAACTGTATTTCTTCATTTAACCGGGCGAGCCCTAAGAGATTAGAGGTGAAATTATGAAAATCATAGATATTGTAATAAAAGATTTTAGAATTGCACTAAGTGACAGAGCAGTAATAATAGAGCTAATTTTAATGCCAATTGTACTGATGGCTATCTTGGGCTTTGCCTTGACAATGACATTTAGTGATTTTTCAAATACTGAAACCATAAAAATTGCGGTAGTAAAGGAATATGATATAGAAGCAGAAAAGACAGAGCTATTAGAAATGATTCCAAAAGAATCAAATATCGACATTGAAAGTATAGATTTTGGTGATTTTGATATTGAAAGGATATTTTTTGATGATTTCCTGGGAAATAAAGATATAGAGGAGATTATTCAATACGAAATAATGACAAGAGATGCAGCGGTTAAGAAAATGGAGAATAAGGAAATTACTGCTATAGTTATATTACCAAAAGGTTTTATAAAGGATACAATGATTAATTTTGGAACTAGTTTTAGAAATATTGTCGATATACAAGTGATTGGCAGAACTGATAAAAACATTAGAACAACCATAGTTGAAGAAATACTAAAGGGATTTACCGATGTATTAAACTATAATATAGCCGCAAAAAATACTTTTGCTAGGATTTATAATCATGAAGGAATAGAGGGGAATATAGCAGAGCATATTAAACCACTATCAAAGGAAATCGCAGATGTACTGGGAGCTGAAAAGCCTAAGTTAAAATACGAGGAGTTAAATGACAGACCGCCTATGAACAGCAGAGCATACTATTCTTTTGGGATGACAGCAATGTTTATGCTATTTGCAGCAGGTTATGGAAGCAAATTTTTATTGGAAGAAAAGCAAATGGGGACATATGATCGAATGTCAGCTAGTGGAGTAAAGAAATCTACCATTGTAATAGGGAAATCAGCAACTATATTTTTAGTAGCTTTAATGCAGATGATAATAACATATTTATTTTCATCAACAGTACTTCAAGTTAAGTGGGGCCAATTCTCAAATTTAATTGTTATATTTGTATGTTCAGCATTTTGTGTCGCAGGATTAGGAATAATGCTGGCAAGTATAACTTATTATGCAGAGAGTTATAATTTGGCTAATTTATTCTCCTCCTTTATTATTCAGATAATGGCTGTTTTAGGTGGAAGTATGGTTCCAGTAGAGATTATGCCAGGATTTGCAAGAATGGCAAGTAAACTAATACCTAATGGACTTTTTATGAATGCAGTTATGAAAAATTATTATGGCTATGGTTTGGATGAATATATTTATAGTATTGTTGGGTTAATTTTATTGGGTTTAATTTTTATTAATATAGCAACCTTTACATTAATTCAGAAAGGGAGGGGGATAGGAAATGTCAAGCATACTAATGTTAAGGCTAATGCAGTATAAGAGGGATATATCAATAGTACTTTTGATGACTGCTTTAACCATAGGATTTATATTTATATTTGCAGGTCCAAATAATGGTGTCTATAAATACAAAATCCTAGTAGCAACTGATGAGAAAACCCCTTCCTACGTAAGATTTATGAATGAACTATATAAAAATAAAAGCTATGAGTTTATAGAGGCTGATTATGATACTGTTAAGGCTGAAGTAGAAGAAGGAAAAATTATAGCGGGTATTTATTTTAAAAATGATGAAATATCCATATTAAAAACCAAAGAAGATATAAACATATTTATTCTTGAAAATCTAGCTTCAAATACATTGTTTAGCATCCAGTCAATGTCTGATATGGCTGAAACCATAGTAAATTATATTGATAATATAAAGGATGTAGATAATAATGCTGTTGAAACAATAGCCTATAATGAAATTCTAGAGTCAGTAACTGAGAAAAAACACATGACTGTTTCAAAAGAGTATCTGAATAGTGTAAATACTTTAGAATATGATGGAACTAAACACTTAACAATAGGTATAATTTTATTTATGTCCATGTTTACCATAGTTTTTGGAATAGGTTCGATTTTAGAGGATAAGGAGTATCATACTTGGGATAAGATGTTGATTTCACCATTAAGTAGAAAACAAATACTTGGTGGGAATTTAATTTCTACTTTTATAGTTGGAGCTGGACAAATTTTGTTATTAATAGTTCTTACTAAGCAATTGATGGGAATGGATTGGGGAGATGGTGAAGATATAAAGTTAGTTGTTTTAATTGGCTTATTATTTGTTATGACTACTACAAGTCTTGGGTTAATGCTTTCAGGTGCTGTTAAAACACAAAGGCAACTATCAACAATAACTCCCATAATATTGACAAGTACCTCAATGTTAGGCGGTGCAATGTGGCCATTAGATATAGTTCAATCAAAACTACTCTTATTTTTGGCAAATTTTACCCCACAAAAATGGGCAATTGAGGGAATGGAGAAAATTATAATTTATGGTGGAGAATTAAATGATATTATCTCTTCAATAATAGTGCTAATGATAATGACCGTTGTATTTTTTACCATTGGCATTGTAACTTTGAAACATGCAGATTAGAAATATCACCAAAAAATAGATGCCTACTATATTTTTATATGGTTAAAACTAATAGATACCTAGAATAAATAAAAAGGAAGGTAATCTATGAAAAATAAGCATATGAGAATTTATTGGATTATAGCTATAGCTTTTGCAATTAGTATAGTTTTTACTAACTATACTAAATCTGAGGCAAATTCTAAGGTACCTTTCCAACTTCCTAAATTACCGTATAAGTACAATGCTTTGGAGCCTTTTATTGATACTCAAACTATGAAAATCCATCATCAAAAGCATCATAAGGCTTATGTAGATAATCTAAATGCTGCTGTATTAAAATATCCAGAGTTAAAGGATAAATCCATCGAGTATTTGCTGATGAATTTAGATAGCCTACCTGAAGATGTAAGAGAAGCCATAAGAAATAATGGTGGTGGCCATTATAATCATAGCTTGTTTTGGACCATAATGGGTGATCAAAGCATAGATAAACCAAGTGGAGAGCTAATGGATGCTATAAAGAAGAGTTTTGGTACCTTTGAGAACTTTAAAAAGGAATTTAAAACAGCAGCCACTAAGAAATTTGGAAGTGGATGGGTGTGGCTAATTAAAGATGAGAATGGGAAACTTAAAATTACTACAACTCCAAATCAAGATAGTCCAATAATGGATGGTATTTCACCTATTTTAGGATTGGATGTATGGGAGCATGCTTATTATTTAAAATATAAGAATAATAGAGGAGATTACGTTGATTATTGGTGGAATGTAGTAAACTGGGATAAGGTTGAAAGTAGATATGAAGAAGAAAAATAAAATCGTGGATTTTTTCCACGATTTTATTTTTCTCATATATATTAAGCTAATGTTTCATTATGTAATTCAACATCTTTTTAATAACCACTAATTTAATAAATGTGACAAAGTATTGTTATAATATTATCATTAAATATAATATATATCTATTAAACCATAGTTACTATAGATAATATTTATAAAATTAGTATATAAAATAACAAAAAGTAGTGGTGATTGATATGATACCACTACTTTTTTGATTAGCCTAATAATTCATTTAATATTTCTACCATTTTACGTGTAGTGTCTGCAGTTACACCTGCACAACGACTCTTTCTTTCTGGATCCCCATAAGCAACACCTTGAGCTTCCATGAATTTTCCAACAGAATCAGCACATAAAATGGATTCTGCTACAGTTGTTTTAAGACCTAAATTTTCTGGTTGATACATAGGCATTTCTGCTTGTTTGTACCAATTTTCAAGTTCTCCAATCACTTTCTTAGCAGTATCAACATCGCAAACAGCTCCTATACAAGCAGCTGCTACTCCAATACAGCCACATAAGCTAGCTTGTTGATAACCACTTGATGCATTTGTGAACATTTCAGTAGGAATTTGGTTAAATGGATAACCAACTTCATCAGCTAATGTACCGAAGAACCCTTCGGCTACACCAACGCCTCAGCCACCTTTTTCTTTATAGCCTTTAAATGCTCTTTCCTCAGCAACAGCTGGATCAATCTTCTTATATTTAAAAGGCCATTCTGGTTTTTGTGATGAATCAGCTGATGCAGTAGTCTGAGTTGAACATGCAGTTAAAACACCTGCTAAAGAACCAGTAACAGCAACTCCAGCGACTGTCATACCAGCTTTTTTCAAGAAATCTTTTCTTGAAATTTGTTTTTCAGTCATTATGTAAAACCTCCTTCTATAATAAAAAAACAATATTGTTAATATCTTATCATCTTATTATAGTTAAATCAATAACATTTTTGTTATTTGTACTAAAGTAAATATATTTAAATGTGTTACACAAAATATAATAGGAAATTCACACTGATAATTGACATATGTCGAAAAATAGATATATAATAGAGTGTAGATATGTAATAAGATTGCTAAAATATTTAAAGCAAGGTGAAATATATGGTAAGACCAAAAAAGTGGAGAAGGGTATGCGATATTCCTGAGAATAAAGGTTTTGGACCTTTAGATGAAAAATTGAATCCAGAGGATATTGTTATATTGACTGTAGATGAATATGAAACTATTCGGTTAATTGATCTAGAAGGTCTTAAACAGGAAGAATGTGCAAAGCGTATGAATATTGCACGCACAACTGTTCAGGGGATATACATTGACGCGAGGAAAAAACTTGCTGAAGCCTTAGTAAATGGTAAAGTACTAAGAATCGAAGGTGGTAACTTTGAAATTTGTAATGGTTCCGCTAGATGTACCAATGGCAAGTGTTTAAAAGGAAAGATGTAAATTTAATTAAAAGGAGACGAAAATATGAGTCAGCCATTTGATTTTAAAGCGCATTTAAATGAATACAGCAGTGTAAAGAAGGTAATCGGAATAGTAAGTGGTAAAGGAGGAGTAGGTAAATCCTTAGTAACGTCTATGCTTGCTGTGGAAATGAACAGAAGGGGATATAAAACTGCTATACTTGATGCAGACATTACTGGTCCTTCTATTCCAAAAGCTTTTGGAATAAATGAAAAAGCTATTTCAAAAGATGGTAAGAATATTATTCCGGTAAAGAGTAAGAAAGGTATTGAAATAATCTCTTTAAATGTTTTATTAGATAAAGGCTCAGATCCAGTTGTATGGAGGGGACCTATAATAGCAGGTACTGTAAAACAGTTCTGGTCAAATGTAATATGGGATAATATAGATTATATGTTTGTCGATATGCCTCCTGGAACAGGAGATGTACCTCTTACAGTATTCCAGTCATTGCCTATAGATGGAATTGTAGTAGTTACATCACCTCAAGAACTAGTTTCAATGATTGTAGAGAAGGCTGTGAGGATGGCAGAAATAATGAACATACCTATTAGAGGTTTAGTTGAAAATATGTCATACTTTAAATGCCCTGACTGTAATAAAGAACATAAGATATTTGGTGACAGCAATATTGAAAAGATTGCCGATAAGCATGGACTAAAAGTACTTACAAAATTGCCTGTAGATCCTGAAATAGCAAAGCTAGTGGACAATGGAATGATAGAAGAGTACAAGGGAGAACATTTTATAAAGGTTGCAAATGAGTTAGAATAAATTTTATTAACAATTAGGACATATTTCTTGTATATTATAAGAATATGTCCTTTATTTTTAACATAGATTTAACATAAATTTTACAAATGAGGATAATGTACTTATTTTCAAGAATATGGTATTATACATCTAGGAAAGGTGATATAGATGAAGATAGGCTTAGATGTTGGCTCCACTACTTTAAAATGTGTGGTTATGGATGATCATGACAACTTAGTTTTTCATTCATATGCTAGGCATTACTCTCAAATTACTGAAAAGACTGCTTCATTATTAAAGCAAGTAAGAGAAAAATTCCCAAAGGAAAAAACATTTAAATTATGTATATCCGGTTCAGCGGGAATGGGGTTGGCAGAAAGTAATGGGATACCATTTGTACAGGAGGTATACGCTACCAGAATTGCTGTAAAGAGACTTATACCTCATACAGATGTGGTTATAGAACTTGGTGGCGAGGATGCAAAGATTCTATTCCTTACAAATGGCATGGAAGTTAGAATGAATGGTTCATGTGCAGGTGGAACTGGTGCATTTATTGACCAAATGGCTACTCTATTAAATGTAAGCCTTGTAGAAATGAATGAGTTAGCAAAAGATTATAATAAAATATATACAATAGCTTCGAGATGTGGTGTTTTTGCAAAAACAGATGTCCAGCCACTATTAAATCAGGGAGCAAATAAAAATGATATATCTGCAAGTATTTTTGCTGAGGTAGTAAACCAAACTATTGCAGGCTTAGCTCAGGGACGTGAAATAAAGGGGCAGGTAGTATATTTAGGAGGTCCTTTGACTTTCTTTTCTGAGTTAAGGGAAAGTTTTGATCGCAATTTGAATATCAAAGGAATATGTCCTGAGAACTCACTATACTTCGTAGCGATTGGAGCTGCTTATTCCGACATAAGTAAGGAATTAGATATAGATAAAACTATTGAAAAAATTCAAAATTATAAATCAGAAGAGAATTTCACAAGTACTATGAAGTTATTTGATGGCGAAGAGGACTACAATGAATTTGTACATAGACATTCCTTAGAGCGTGTTGAATATGCAGATCCAAAAAAATATAAAGGATATGCATACCTAGGAATAGATGCAGGTTCTACTACTGTAAAGGCGGCAATTATTAATTCGAATGAAGAGATACTCTATTCACAATATTTGCCTAATAGTGGGAATCCAGTACCTATAATTAAGGATTTCTTAATAGAGTTTTATGAAAAATTCCCTGATATAAAAATTAAATCCTCTGCAGTGACAGGATATGGAGAAGAAATAATAAAGAATGCTTTTAAAGTAGATTTTGGCATTGTTGAGACTATAGCTCATTATACAGCTGCAAAGAAGTTTAAACCGGATGTTGATTTTATAATAGACATTGGTGGGCAGGATATAAAATGCTTTAAAATTAGAAATGGTGTCATAGATAATATATTTCTAAATGAAGCCTGTTCATCAGGGTGTGGATCATTCCTTCAAACATTTGCAGGGGCTTTAGATTATTCGATCTCGGATTTTGCTAAACTTGGTTTAAAGTCAACAAGACCTGTTGATTTAGGCTCAAGATGTACAGTATTTATG
>JAKELU010000001.1:2382-130510 GCA_022760735.1 Firmicutes bacterium FC7 | reverse complement strand
CTATCAATTAGTGTAGTTAAGAATGCCTTGTATAAGGTTATTAGGGCTTCATCAGCTGATAGTTTAGGAGAAAATATCGTTGTTCAAGGGGGCACCTTCCACAATGATGTAGTTTTAAGGGCTTTTGAAAAGGAACTGAATAGGAATGTTGTAAGACCAAATATATCCGGTCTAATGGGTGCATATGGTGCAGCCTTATATTCAAAGTATAATGAAAAGGAAAAAAGCGAGCTTTTAAACCTGAAAGAGTTAAATGAGTTTGTACATACTGCTAAGGTCGTAACATGTGGTCTCTGCAACAATAATTGTAAATTAACAGTAAATACTTTCAATGACAATCGCAAGTTTATTGGAGGCAATAGATGTGAAAGGCCAATAGCAACAAAGAGTAATAAGCCTAAGTACAATATGTTTGATTATAAGCTTTCCTTATTAGAGGAGTATAAGCCTGTTAAGGGAAGAAGAGGTCGTATTGGAATTCCTATGGGTCTAAATATGTATGAGCTATTACCATTTTGGCATACATTATTTACTGAATTAGAATTTGAGGTAATTACTTCTCCTACATCTAATAGAGATCTATACCTAAAGGGACAGCATACAATTCCTTCTGATACTGTGTGTTTCCCGGCCAAATTGATACACGGACATATTGAGTATCTATTAGGCCAGGGTGTTGAAACTATCTTTTATCCTTGTTTGACTTACAATATAAATGAGGAAAAAGGAGATAATCATTACAATTGTCCAGTAGTTGCTTATTACCCTGAGGTAATAAAGGCTAATGTCATGGCTCTTGAAGATACAAGATTTATATATGATTACTTTGGAATTCATAGAAAAAAGGATTTCACAAGAAAATTCCACAAGATGTTAGAAGATAATTTTGGAGTATTTTCAATAGCTGAAGTAAAGAAAGCTGTTGAAAAGGCCTATGAAGAATATAACGCCTATATGAAGAAAATTAGACAAATGGGTAAGAACTACATAGCACTTGCTGAGGCAAATGATATGCAGATAATAGTACTAGCTGGAAGACCATATCATATAGATCCAGAAATAAATCATGGTATAGCTAAGCTAATAACAGAATTCGGTGTTGCTGTAGTTTCAGAGGATTCAATTAGCGATATGGTAGGCAAATTTAAGATTGATGTATTAAATCAGTGGACATATCATGCTAGATTATATGCAGCTGCAAAATATATTAAAGATAAGCCAAATATGAACCTAGTTCAATTAGTTTCCTTTGGCTGTGGTCTTGATGCTATAACGACTGATGAAGTTCAAAGTATTTTGGAGAATGAGGGAAAGATTTATACTCAAATAAAGATTGATGAAATAACAAATTTAGGTGCAGTAAAAATTAGACTTAGAAGTTTACTTGCAGCAATTGATCAAAGGAGAGAAGAGGTATTAAGGCATGCTTAATGATAATGGTAAATTTATTGAATTTACAAAAGAAATGAAAAATGAATATACCATATTAGTACCAAATATGTTGCCTATACATTTTGAAATGTTAAAGCATGTTTTCTGTTCCCATGGCTATAATATGGTGGTTTTAGAAAATGAGGGGCCATCTGTAGTTGAAGAGGGGTTAAAACTTGTACATAATGATACGTGCTATCCTGCCTTGTTAGTAATTGGTCAATTAATTGATGCGCTTAAATCTGGAAAGTATGATGTGAATAAGACAGCCCTTATGATAACTCAAACTGGTGGGGGGTGTCGTGCATCTAATTATATCCATTTGCTTAGAAAGGCTTTAATTAAGGCGGGTTTCGAACAAGTTCCTGTAATTTCCCTAAATGCATCTGGTTTAGAGAAGCATAGTGGTTTTAAGCTTACACTTCCTTTGCTTAGAAAGGCTGTAGCAGTAGTTGCTTACGGTGATTTGTTAATGCTTCTAAATAATCAAGTTAAGCCCTATGAAATCAACAAAGGCGAAAGCAAGGCATTAGTTGAAAAGTGGGTTAAAAAGGTATCTGATAAACTTGCAGCTAATAAGGGGTATACATTTGATGAACTTAATAAAAATATAAATGAAATTGTAAAATCATTTTCAGAAATTCCTATAAATAAAACACCAAAGGTAAAGGTGGGAGTAGTTGGGGAAATCTATGTGAAATATTCCAGTCTTGGAAATAATCAATTGGAAGAATTTTTATATAATGAAGACTGCGAAGTTATGGTTCCAGGGCTTATGGGCTTCTTAATGTACTGTGTTGAAAATGGCATAATTGATACAGCACTTTATGGTGGAAATATTATTAAGAGTAAGATTTCCGAGAAAATAAATGAATATCTAAGCAAGATAGAGGAAACAGTGAACAATGCAGTAGCCAAATATGAGTGTTTTGTAGCACCTACAGGCTTTAAGCATTTAAAGCACCTTGGTGAAAAGGTCATAAATCTAGGTAGTAAAATGGGTGAAGGGTGGCTATTGCCTGCAGAGATTATGGAATTAATTCAACTGGGTTATGAAAATATAATCTGTACTCAGCCATTTGGATGTTTACCTAATCATATAATAGGTAAAGGTTTAATTAGAAAGATTAAAGGTATTCATGAGAATGCAAATATAGTTCCGATAGACTATGACCCTAGTGCAACTAAGGTAAACCAGGAAAATAGAATTAAACTGATGCTATCAGTTGCTAAGGAAAAACTTCAGACAGAGATTATGCTTGAAGAACATCTTAAGTTTACAGAAGTTTTTAATGAAAAATTAGATGTAGTCGAGAATTTAAATTAAAATAGAAGGAGAAATCCTTCTATTTTTTTATGATTTTTCTTAATTATTAAAATTCTAACAAATAAACTGTTTAGAAATCATATATATGGTAATATATTGTTAAGGGGGATGAAAATATGTGGAGTAGAGCTGATATTAAAACATATGCTAAGGAATTTTTAAGAAAACATTATTGGAAGGCATTTATAGTATGTCTTATATTTACTTTAATTACAGGTAATCATTTTGATAGGGTTGAAAAGCCAAATGTTGAATACCGCTTTAATCTAGATTCACATGCGATGGAGAGAATATTAGACGGTGAAGTAATACCTATAGAAACAGCCTATAGAGGCCTAAATTTCATTATAGATAAGTTAGGTGGAATACCATTTTTCCTTATAGGAACTAGTATATTCTTATTCGCAGCATTTATTGCAATTATAATAAAGATATTTATTTTTCCTTTGCTAGAGGTAGGTAAAAATAGGTTTTTCCTTCAAGCCTTTAAGGAAGATGTTGATATCAAATATTTGATTTCAACTTTTAACAAGGAAGAATACTGGGGAATTATAAGTTGTATGTTTATAAAAGGGTTATACGAGTTTTTATGGACATTGTTACTTATAATTCCAGGAATTATTAAATTCTATGAATATAGATTTGTGCCATATATACTAGTAAACGAACCTAATTTAACTGCAAGGGAAGCAATAGAAAAGAGTAAGAATTTAACTTATGGTGAAAAGTGGAATATGTTTGTTCTAGATTTATCCTTTATAGGTTGGAGGATACTAGGAGCATTATTCTTTGGTATAGGTGGTATTTTTGTCAATCCATATGTTGAAGCTACCTATGCAAGACTTTATAATGTTTTAAATGGAGATAGAGGAAATATTGATGAGGATAGTGATTATATAATTGAGTAAGAATAATCTAAAAGATAATTTACCAAAGATAATCGATGAAAAACATGTAGGTGTTCACCCAGGGCCTAATGCAGTTGGTGCATTTCAAGATGAGCTAAAGGAGTATAAGACATTTAAAGGAACAATTCAATTCCTTATGATAAGGAAATACCAGAGGATTTAATAAAAAGAATTGCTGGATTTTCATTGGAAGAAAATATCCAAAGGAATGAAGAGAAATTAGCGGCGAAGCAAAAGAAGAAAGGTTCAAAATATGAATAAGCGCATTATAAAAATTCTGGCAGTTTCATTTGTCTTAATACTACTGTCCTTTTTAGTCATAGAAGGATTAATTATATATAATGGATGGAAAATGCCTATTGAAGAGGTTGATTATGTAATAATCCTAGGTGCTAGACTATATGGCACTATACCATCTCCAGCTCTAAGAGAAAGATTAATAGTAGCTAGAGATTACTTATTTGAACATAAGGGTTTAAAAGTTGTAGTATCTGGAGGTCAGGGTGCAAATGAAGATATTCCTGAAGCTAATGCTATGGAACAATACCTGATATCAAAAGGAATAGATAAGGATAGAATAATAGTAGAAGATAAGTCAACAAGTACCTATGAAAATATTAAATTTAGCCTTGAGAAAATTAGAGAAGAGGACAATAGGGAAGAATTAAAGATATTGTTAGTTACCAACAGATTTCATGTTTTTAGGGCTAAGTTTTTGGGTAATAGACTAGGAGTTGTTGCCTATGGTTTACCGGCAAAAACACCTCCATCTATAATACTCAATAGCTATTTAAGAGAATATTTTGCAGTTATAAAGTCATTTGTTTTTGACGTATATTAAAAACTCTCATTAGTTCAATAGGGCTGTTCCTTTGAAATTAATGAGAGTTTTCTTATTGTTTAAATTAATAAATGTGTTGGAAGGATTCCTTAAATTTTGAAGCTGTTGATTTCTTTTTACATGTATCACAGATATGTTCTTCATTTGATGCTAACTTATCTTCAATAAATTTTAGTGCATCCAAAGTAGTATAATACTTACCACATATTGAACATTTAACTAAATCAAAGTCCCTGTTCCATATGGTCCTAATTCCATTGCTTTCTTCTAACTTAATTGCATTCGTAGGACAAGTTTCTGCACAGGCTCCACATCCTATACAATCTTTAGATGGATCATCATAAGGAGTAGAAACCTTTTTAGTAATGCCTCTATTTACTAATGAAATAGCTTTAGTTCCCAGTTTTTCACATGCCTTTACACACAAACCACATAGGATGCAATCGTCATTGTCATTTTGAATATACCTTTCAGGAGCCTTTACTTCATATTCCTTAACTAATTGTTGTATATATTCGTTATCTGGAGCTCGTAATAACAATAGCAGAATAATATCTTTTCTCATTTTTATTATTTCATCGGTAATTGTTGTAACCTCTATACCTTCCTTAATAGGGTAAACACAAGCCGATACAATTTTGCTTCTTTTACCTTCACTTACTTCAACAAGACATAATCTGCATCTACCAAGGCCTTCGAAACCTTTTTTATAACATAGACTTGGTATATTTATTCCATTTCTTCTGGCCACTTCCATAAGAGTTTCTCCAGGGTGTCCTTTATAAGTTTTGCCATCTATCTTAATAAGCATATGCAGCACCTCCAATCTTTACAGCATCCTTAGGACAAGCAGTAAAGCAGTTGCCACATTTAATACATATTCCTTCATCAATAACATGCACTTCTTTTAGTGAACCACTTATAGCATCAACAGGACACTTCTTTCTGCATATTCCACAGCCAATACATGTTTCTTCATCTATGAAGTAAGTTGTTAGGTTCTTACATACTCCTGCAGGACACTTCTTATTTACAATGTGGTCTATATATTCATCTCTAAAGTATCTTATAGTAGTCAATACTGGATTTGGAGCAGTTTTACCTAAAGCACATAAGGATGCTTTTATTATAGTATTTCCTAGGCTTTCAAGTACATCTATATCTTCTAGTTCACCTTTACCCTCGGTTATATTTGTGAGAATATTAAGCATTAACTTTATGCCTTCTCTACAAGTAGTACACTTACCACAGGACTCTTCGGATAAAAAATCCATATAATATCTTGCAATTTCAACCATACAAGTGGTATCATCCATTACTATTACGCCACCAGAACCCATCATAGAACCCATTTTGCTTAATGAGTCAAAATCAAGTGGAACATCCATATGTTCTTTTGGAATACAACCACCAGAAGGACCTCCAGTCTGTACGGCTTTAAAAGGTCTGTTGTTTATAATGCCTCCTCCAATATCGAATACGAGCTCACTTAATTTAGTTCCCATAGGTATTTCTACGAGACCTGTATTCTTAACCTTACCAACCAGTGAAAATACCTTTGTACCAGCATTTGTATCTGTACCAATTTCCTTAAACCAATTAGCCCCATTTAGAATAATAGGAGGTATATTAGCCCATGTTTCCACATTGTTTAAGACAGTTGGCTGATCCCAAAGGCCTTTTTCTACACTTCTTATATACTTAGCTCTTGGTTCCCCCACGTTTCCTTCAATAGATGCCATCAAAGCACTAGATTCACCACAAACAAATGCTCCACCACCACGCACAATTTCCAAATCAAAATCAAAACCGCTGCCGAGGATATTCTTACCTAAATAACCATGGGACCTAGCGTTATCAATAGCAGCTTGCATGTTCTTTAGGGCAAGCTCATATTCATCCCTAATGTATAAAAATCCTTTGTTAGATTTTATAGCATATCCACAAATAATCATGCCTTCAATTATAGTATTAGGATCACCTTCCATTATACTTCTATCCATAAAAGCTCCAGGGTCACCTTCGTCACCATTACAAATTACGTATTTAGGGAAGTTGTTAAAGCTTGCACAAGTTCTCCATTTAACTCCAGTAGGGAAACCAGCTCCTCCTCGGCCTCTTAACCCCGATTTTTCAACTTCATCTATTACTTCTTCAGGACTCATTTCAAAGAGAATCTTATGTAATGCCTTATATCCATCTCTTTCAATATAGTCTTCAATGCATAGTGGATCTATTTCTCCAATATTTCTTAATGCAATTTTGTGCTGATGCTTATAGAAGGAAGCATCCATATGATTTACAATTCTCTTCTTTTGATTTGTATCTAAATATAATAGCCTGTTTATAATTTGGCCGTTAATTATAGTTTTTTCTATGATTTCATCAACATCTTCTATTGATACCTTGAAGTAGGAGATATCATCAGGTTGGATTTTAACAACAGGTCCCTTTTCACAAAGTCCATTACAACCTGTTGCTTTTATTGATGTTTCTACTGTTATATTTGGATTATCCTTTAATTTTTCAACGAATCTTTCATAAATAGAATAGCTATTATTTGCAAGACATCCAGTTCCACAGCAGACTAGAATCTTTTTCCTAATTGTTGTATCATGCATTAATAGCCACCTCCCTGTAGCTATTAATTAAGTCCTTAACTTTTTCCTTAGTCATGCCACCATAATATTTATCGTTTATTAAAATTACAGGTGCTAGTGCACATGCTCCAATACAGTTAACTACTTCAACGGAAAACAAGCCGTCCTCAGTTGTTTCGCCAGGTTCTAAATTAAGAACTTTAAGTAGTTCTTCCCTAATAGATTCAGAGCCTCTAATGTGACATGCAGTTCCATTACATACTTTTATTGTATATTTGCCCTTAGGTTTTAAACTCAATGCTTTATAAAAAGTTGCTATGCTATATACGTCACTTAAAGGTTGATTTAAATATTCTGCAATATACTCCATATATTCTCTTGGAATATAGTTATATTCTCTTTGAATATCCTGTAAAATCGAAAGAGTAAATCGCTTTTCTCTAGGATATTTGTGAATAAGTTCAAGATTCATATTATCACCTTCTAATTTATAAGAACATCCATTGTACTAACAATGGATGTTCTAAGTATTTATTAAGCTAAGGCCTTAGCCGATAATGAAAGTTCGTTTAATTTTTCATCAGTTGGGATTCCTTCTTTGTCCCATCCTCTTACTTCATAATATTCCTCTAGCATTACTTCAAGTTCGGCAACTTTACCCTTTGCAGGGCCTGTAGTAAGTGGCTCATTTAGTAGCCTTGGTGGAAGAGTGTCATCTTCCTTAGTGAAGCCAGCTTCTAAATTAAATAGTTTTTCAAGATTCCAAATTCTTTCTCCAACTAGTAGGAACTCTTCATCTGTTAATTCAAGGCCAGTAGAAGCTCTTAGCATACTTGATATTTCTGGAAGACCTATAGCAAAGGTCGAGAATAGACAGATGTCTGAGGAATCAACTAAAGCCGTTAAGTCTTGGAACAATTTCAACAATCCAGCTTTGCCTTCTGTAGTCAATGGGTCTGTTTTCATAGGAATACCAAGTACTTCAGGTGATGTTAGATAACCTCTAACATGGCAACCACCACGGTTGCTTGTAGCATATTCTAATGCCATACCTTGAATTGCTCTACCATCATAAGCTGGCATTTCCTGTTTTTTAACGCTCATGGATAGCTCAGGATGGCCGTATTTTTCTGCTAATCTATAGGAGCCAAGGGCTAGTAAGTCTCCGAAGCCTTCTCTATTACCAGTTTTTTCAGTCCATTTAATAATTGAGTCTCCATCACCAAATCTTAATTCGTCACCAAGGTCTTCCTTGGAGATTGCTCCTATTTCAAATAATTCCATTGCACAAGCAATAGTTGCGCCCATAGTAATAGGGTCAAGGCCTAGTAAATTACATACGTGGTTTGCTTTATTGATGGCATTTAAGTCATCAACACCGCAACAAGCACCATAGGACCATCCAGCTTCATATTCAGGACCTGCAACTATTCCTTTGTACTTTCCATCTGGAATTTTTATTACTCTTCCACATCCTATAGGACATGCAAAGCAAGCCTTATTTCTTATTAAGTAATTTTCAGCTAAATACTCACCACTTATCAATTCGCCACCTTCAAAGTATGAAGTTTGCCAGTTTCTTGTAGGCAATCCGTGCATTTCATTTAGGATATTGACTAATACTTCAGTTCCATAAGAAGCAAGTCCTCCACCTTTTCCGGTAACTGCATTGGCATATATTTTTTCCTTGGCATCTTTTGTTGCACTCATAAAATCAAACTTATCACTTACACCTATGCCTTTAGTCCCTCTAACAACAACTGCCTTAAGGTTTTTTGAGCCCATTACTGCCCCTAGACCAGATCTGCCTGCTGCTCTATCCTTATCGTTCATTACAGTTGCAAATAATACCTGTTTTTCACCAGCAGGACCTATGCAGGCAACTCTTGCATCTTCTTCATTTTCTAGAAGAAGAGTATCAGTGGTTTCAAATACGTCCTTGCCCCATAAGTGTTCAGCAGATTTTAATTCAATAATATCATCATAAATATGCAAATATACTGGTTTATCAGCTTTTCCTTCAAAAATAATTCCATCATATCCAGCAAATTTTAACTCAGGACCAAAGTATCCTCCAGAGTTAGAGGCTCCTATTGTACCGGTCAATGGAGCTTTTGCAACTACATTGAATCTACCTGCGCAGGTAGCGTAAGTTCCAGTTAATGGACCTGTCATGAATATTAGCTTATTTTCAGGACTTAGTGGATCTATTGTAGGATCAATTTCATCATATAGATATTTAGAGCCTAATCCTCTACCACCTAGATATAACTTTGCATCTTCCATATTTAAGTCTTCTACTTTTATTGTTTTTTCCGTTAAGTTAACTCTTATAAGTTTACCAATCCAGCCCTTCATTATTTAGCCACCTCCCCAAATACATTGTTAAACAGGTTGGCAATATTCTTTCTCTTATGCAATGGTCCATCTAATTCCTTAAACTCTAAAGCTGCCGAAGGACATTCTTTAACGCATTGAGGAGTACCACTACATAAATCGCATTTTATAACTTGCTTTAATCTTGAGCTGTAGGTCATATTGCCAAAAGGACAAGCACTTATGCACATTTTGCAGCCTATACACTTGTCTTTATCAACTTTTACAACACCTGTTTTTGGATCCTTTGTAATTGCATTTACGGTGCAAACTGTCATACAATGAGGATCGTCGCATTGTAGACATGTCATTGGAACTTGCAATCCTGCTTCATCATATGATAGAACTGAAATAGCAGAATCCTTTGGATTAAATAGGTCATTTTTTGTAAATGAGCAAGCAAGTTCGCAGGTATGACAACCTGTGCATTTGTCCGGAGAAATAACTATACCTTTTGCCAATTTAATCAACCCCCTTTTATATTTTAAAAATAGAAAAGAGATTATTAGCCACAAGTGTAGTGTGGTTAATAATCTCTTTGCGCATTGGCAGGCATGGAAATTGCTTTCTATACCCTATCGTTCATATAGGCCATGATGGTCCACATGAATCGAGATTTTAATTATATTTTAATTAAATTTTAGCCTCCACCAATTGGCGGGAAGAGTGAAAGTACATCCCCATCCTTTAAGGTTTCATCTAGACTACTATGCTTTCCATTAATCAAAGCGATTCCCAACTCATCATCTCTTATATTTAGATGAGTAAGAACCTCTTTAATATTTATTCCATCTTTAAAGTCTATAATGTTACTTTTCCATCGTCCGTTTCTAAAGGTAGCAAACAGTCTTACTTCAACTTTCATAAGCATCATCCTAATTTACTAATTCCTTTTCTCTATACTAATGTATTCTATAGGGCTATAAAAAAATCCTTCTTTTTTATAAAAAATTTTAAAATTTAAAGCCATTATCAACTAAAATATTGATAATGGCTTTTATTGAGATGGTTATTAGTCTTTATATTTTAAATTTATCAACCTTTTCTTTTAGTTTATCAGCGCTTTCTTTTGCCTTAATAACTTGATTTTGCACTTCGCTTGCTTTAGAATTAGCTTCTAACACCTTACTTGCAATATCTGTAGTTCCACTAGCGCCCTCGCTAGCTGCTGCAGCAACGTCATCAATTGCTACAAGTACATCTTGTATTGATGCTAAAAGTTGTTCAGATGTGGAACTAAATTCAGTAACAAGTTCATCAACAAACTTTGCATCATTACTATATTGCTCGGCTACATTTATCATGGTTTTATAATCACTTTGAACATTTTCAGACATAAAAGTTAGTAAATCATTTGAACAGCTAATTAAATTATCAACTGAACTGGTTACTCTTGAAGTCATATTTTGAATTTTTAAAACCGCTTCTTTTGATTGCTCGGCTAATTTTCTAATTTCATCTGCAACTACTGAGAAACCACTTCCTGCCTCTCCAGCCCTTGCGGCCTCAATAGCAGCATTTAATGCAAGCAGATTTGTTTGCTCAGTTATCTGCATTATGGATGATGTTAGAATATTGATTTCTTCTACAACTTTTGATTCATTGATTGCACTCTCAAGATTTTGCTTTGTACCTGTAAATATTTCTAAGGCTCTTTCTCGAGATATATTGACATTTTCTTTGGTGTCTTCTGCTCTTTTATTAATCTCATTTGCTGCAAGTGCGCCTTCTTGAGACCTTCTAGCAATTAACTCAACTGCTAATTTTATTTCTTGTGATGTAGCAGACATTTCTTCAGATGAAGCAGCTGTTTCTTCCATACTTGCTGCAACTTCCTCAGTTATTCCTGATATGTTTTCTAAATCATTGGTCAACATAGTAACATTAGCAATAACATTATCAACTTCATTATCTATTGCTAAAGATTCGTTTTTAATACTATCAACCAATTGTTTTAGAGAATCCTTCATGAAGTTAATACCATTAATAATTGTTCCTACTTCATCTTTTCTAGATAAATCTTTTTCGTCAATTTCTTTAGTGAAATCTCCAGTTGCAATTAACTTCAGATGTTCGGAGGATCTTTTTATAGGTTTTGTTATCCTTTCTGAAAAAATACTAGTTATAATTATGGCTAGTATGAGCATAACTATAGCAAATACTCCACCAAATTTAATAATATTTCTCATACTTTCTGTTAGTTCACTTTCAGCAATAAATGTAGCCAAAATCCAATCAGTTCCATCTACCTTGCATGGATTTACTAAGTACTTTTCACCGTTAATCAATACGTTGAATGGTTCTAAAGTGTCATTTAACAGCTCGTCCAAACCTTCAATGCCTATTTCGTTTATGTTTTTAAAATTATTTTCTGGATTACTTCCATCTGCCATTATTACGCCTGTATTATGTAGTATCATTGAGTAGCCTGTCTCGCCAGTTTTAATTTTATTGAGTATATCACTAATAACTGATTGCTTTACATCAAGTCCGATTACACCAATTACATTTCCTTCTTCATCTGAAAAAGAGCGGACGTTACTAGTTATTAATGAATCTGTAACAGGGTCATAATATGGATCTGTTCTCACAATATTACCATTACCGCTGATTCCTGCAGTGTACCATAGTTTATCTTTTGGGGAATATCCTGCAACCGTAGTAGTTTCTGGCCATTGTAAATATGAACCATCATCTGTTCCAAAATAAATGTACATAGTATCATCATTAGATTTTCCAAAGTGTTTAAATACTTCAAAGATTTCTTGTTCTAGCCCTCCATTTTTTGATGGAGTCATTTGTACTGTTTCTGTAGTGTTTTCGTAAGACGTTATAGTATTATCTGCTTTGATTACTAAAGGATGTGTAGCAAACATATTCAGCGTTTTATCAATTTGGTCATAAAAGATATTAATTGATTCCGCAACAATTTTCATTTGCTCATTGGAATTACTATAATAATCTTCATAAGATTCACTGCTAATTACATAGTACATAATGCTTCCGAAAAGTGCTAGAGTAATAAATGTAGTAGCAATTGATATTAGTAGAATCTTAGCTCTTAAACTATTGAACAATTTGTGCATAAAATCCCTCCGTCTTGATAATACATTTTGTGGAAACGTATTTAGTTGATTTTAAAAAATATAATTAAATAATAAAATAATTACGTCAATGAAAAGTCAACCAGTAAAATTTTACTAATTGTCTATTTTTGACTTTTTTTGTCTTTTTACTATTAACTACACTTGATTGCAGATTTTGTAACTGTTACTATATAAGTAAGTAAATAAGGAGGTATGGATCAATGATGATAAAAGCAATTTCACTAAAAAATCTAATAAAATAGAGGAACTATGCTAACTTATTTAAAATGAATAATTAGCAAGGTTCCTCATAGGAGGAATGAACTTGCTAAAATTAAACGTTTCAAATATAAGTAAAACTTATTTAAACAAAGAAATTTTAAAGGATATTAGTTTTTCAGTAAATGATAATGAAAGAATCGGTATAGTAGGCAGAAATGGCTGTGGGAAAACAACACTAATGAAGATTATTTTGGGAGAAGTTCCAGCAGATAGTGGATTCTCTGATATAAAGTGTAAGATAGGTTATTTGCCACAGGCTAATGAGGCAGAAAACATAAG
This sequence comes from Firmicutes bacterium FC7, assembly GCA_022760735.1. GTDB lineage: Bacteria > Bacillota > Clostridia > Tissierellales > Tissierellaceae > UBA3583. The sequence goes on along the minus strand of JAKELU010000001.1, from coordinate 117,380 downwards.
CCTGGCCAAAATAATTGATAACAATCAAATAAGCAAAGAAATTAGAAAATTAATTCATGACCTTGATTTAGAAAAGCTTAAGAATAAAGATATATCTCTTCTTAGTGGTGGAGAAAAAACTAAGTTACTATTTGTTAAAGCTTTAATTGATGAACCACAATTATTGCTATTGGATGAACCTACTAACTTTTTAGACTGGAAGACCATAGAGATATTCGAAAAGTATTTGAAGTCATACAATGGGGCTATACTAACTATTAGCCACGATAGGGTATTCTTAGATAATGTAGTAGAAGAGATATTAGAAATAGACAAAGGTAAAATAAAAAGATATAAAGGCAATTATTCAAGCTATAAAGAACAGAAGGAGAAAGAAGAAGAAAGAGAAAGAATTGAGTATATTAAGTATAAAAAGAAGGAAAAGGCACTAAAACAAGCAGCTCAAGGAATTATGGATAAGGCAAATAAACTAAATGCCACATCTAAAAATGATTATTTAAGAGGAAGAAACAAAAAGCTTGCTAAAAGATCAAAATCTATTTTAAAGCGTTTGGAAAAAATGCAGGAAGTAGATAAGCCTTTTATAGAAAAGGAAGTATATATTGAATTTGATGAAGCTGAGACAACATCATCTATTTTAATTAGTGGAGAAAATATATCAAAGTCTTTTGATAGACTGCTGTTTAAGAATATTAACTTTCAAGTTAATAAGGGAAGAAAGATAGCTCTTTTAGGTGATAATGGAACAGGAAAATCAACCCTTATTAATATAATTCTTGGCAGAACTGAATATGAGGGAAGTATTAGAATTAACTCATCTACAAAGATTGGATATCTATCACAGGAATTTGAAGGTTTTGAGTTTGAAAATACAGTAATAGAAGAAATGCAAAAGGTTACAGATGATTTATCACTAATACGCAATACCTTAGGTCAACTGATGATAAGAGAAGGTGATGTCTATAAGAAGTTTAAACAACTGTCCTATGGTGAAAAGGTAAGAGTAGCTTTAGCTAAATTATTAGTCCAGGAATACAATATGTTAATCTTAGATGAACCTACAAACTTCTTAGACATACCTACTAAAGAACTTATTGAAGAAGCAATTATGGACTACAACAATTCCATACTATTTGTAACCCATGATAGATATTTGGTTAAGAATATTGCTAACGAAATCTGGGTGCTAAAGGATAAAAAATTAAATGTATATCTAGGAGATTATGATTATTACATGATAAAAACACAGGATAATCATGAATATAAAGCAGATATATTGATGCTAGAGATGAAACTAGCAGATTTATCCTTTAAGTTAACCAATGCAAAGGATGAAGAGAAGTTAGAGTTAGAGAGAGAATATTTTGATATTGCAAGGAAGTTAAGGGAAGTTAAGCGAAATTAAAGTTAGGCTGGTAGAAATATTACGTTTCTATCAGCCTTTTAATATATAATTGTTAATTAATATAAAGCATATGTTAAAATATGGTATTTACAAAAAATTACGAAAAAAACCATTCATAAAATTTATTCAGATTATATCTGGTGTTTTTCAATACTACTATTGTTATTTGTATTTATTGAAAATGTAATCAATATATTTATATTTATTATACTTTTTAATGATTGTGATTATTATAAAAACATGATAGAATAAGTGATTATCAACTTTTTAGATATGAATTTGAGGTGATAAACTATGGATAAATTTTCAAGAGAAGAAATAGAAAATGCCTTAAGAGTAGTATCTTCAACTATAAGCAAATGTGAAAAAATGCAGCTGAAGTTTGCAGAGGGAACTTCTCAACACACACTCCTTAAGAATAGGTTGAAAGCCATGTATATATCAAACTCATTAATAAAAGGTGAAAACGTTACTGAAAAGTATTCAAAAGATGAGTTGATAGAGGCTCTAAATCCTGTATCATCAATTATCAGCAAATGTGAAAAAGGGCGGCTAAAATTTACTGAGGGTACCTCTCATTATACTCGTTTTGATAATATAATAAAGGCTATGTATGTAGCAAAATCATTAATAACAGATGAAATTAATAAAATATATGAAATGAAGGTGTAACATGGAAGAATTTAGAAGAATGCCATATGAAACTGAAAGATTGATACTTAAGGTTCTTGATAAATCTTATGCAAATTTGGTTCTAGATTATTATATTAGAAATGCAGAATTTCTAAAGGAGTGGGAAGCAGTAAAGGCTGATGATTTTATACTATACAATATCACGAGAAGAATTTAAAAGATGATAAAGGTAATTCCCTAAGGTTTTGGATTTTTAAGAAAGATGATATGAGTAAGACCATAGGCACTGTTTCCTTAAGTAATATTGTAAGAGGACCCTTTCAGTCTTGCCACCTTGGATATAAATTAGATAAGGATGAGATTAATAAAGGATTTATGACAGAGGCGGTAGAAAAGGTAATAAATATTACATTTAAGGACTTAAAGCTTCATAGAATAGAAGCTAATATTATGCCAAAGAATAAGGCTTCCTTGAGGGTAGTTGAAAAACTTAATTTCTATAATGAGGGAATTGCTTATAAGTACTTAAAGATAAATGGAAAGTGGGAGGACCATATTCATATGGTTTTATTAAATGAAGATTTGGAATAAATAAGAGGGGTTAGGCCCCTCTTAAATTATTTCCTATTTTTAAGTATTCTGATATAATGATTTGCCTCTCGAAGTACGTGGTCAGCTAGTATAGGAGGTATTATGGACTTGATTTTACATTCAAGTAGGCCTTCAGTAGCAGTCTTTTTATAATCCCTTATTTCCGTTGTCGCTTCTAAGCTCTTTTTAATTATTTTGCTGCTTGCATCGTCAACACATTCCTTTACTAACTTTTCAAATCTATCAGTAAAGACTTTTGCTGCATCCTTAAGTTCTCCTTCAGTAGGGTCTAACATGCCATCTATAAATTCAGCGTGTTCGGCCATTATGTGATTCCAGAAGTTTAGTTCCCCACAAGTAGTCTTTTTAGGTATTTCCTTATTGATTAATGCTTCTAATACTTCCATGTAAATTTCTGCTTCTTCAATTAAATGTTCTAGCATATCCGGATATAACATGAGTTCTAGTTTACATGTAAGGACTAAAGAAAGCAATTTCTTCTTAAATTCAATTACATCTTTGAGTAAATTTCTAGATCTTTGATTCAAATTACATATAGTATCTTCAAACCAGCCTGTGTAGTCATAATCTTTATCAGGTTTTAAGGTTAATTCTGCTTCTGTGATTTTAGTATTTATACTAGCACCAGTCAACTTGGAAGTGATTTCTTCTGCTGATAAGGTATATTTAGTTACAAACTCATTTGAATTTATTGCATCTTCACTTATCATCCCGTTTGATAGTATTGTAGTTTCTGATAGTAGTTCTTCAAAACTTTTTTTAAGTATATCTGCCTCTAGGATATAGCCTGTTTCAACACAAGGTAAATGAGTTTCAATTAAAAAAAGATGTTCCTTCATTATTCTTTGGTAAAAGAGGTTTATCTCTAGGGATTTTTGAATTAATGCGTCTTTCGGCAACAAAAAAATACCTCCTTCCTTACACTACACATTAATATATATAGTAAAAAGGAAAGAGGAATATGTTCTAAATTATTGAATTATTTATTTTTTCTTTAATGTCATCAGTTAGAATATTTAAGTTAGCGTTTAGTAGATTAATTGTATTTTTAAGGATATCTGCAAAATGAGTATGAGGATATTTATTTATAGTATCCTGAAATACTGCTATGCTACCTTCATTATATTTATTGTTGCTTTCGAAATTTGGAGTATTCACATTTCCATATATAAAATTAGAAACATAAAAAGAATATATATTATTTATCTCGTCAATAAAATTAGAATACGGATATGTTAATCTAAAATTCTCAATTTCAACTATTCTTTCAGCTATTTTGTCCCTTGTGACAATAAGAGCACCATCTGCTAAAATAGGGCTGTTAACCATTTTTGCTTTTATTTTTAAATAATCCCTATATTCCTTGGTTAAGTAATCACCAAAGACCTGAATAATTTTTTGATAATCTATTTCATAAAAGTATGAGCCCTCTGCACTTTGAATTCTGTATCCCTTATTCAAAGAGTCAATCAAGTTACTCTTTAAATCAGGTTCCGATTGTAATACTTTTTCTCTATTTAGATAGTCAATATCATTCAACCTATCTAATGATAATCCATATTTATTATTCAAATAATCAAAGTTATTACCTTCTTGATACTTGATATATAAGTTATTCAATTCAATACTTAGATTTTCCTTAGAGCTATCCAGAACTTCTATAAGGTTTTTAATTATGTCAGTTAGTTCATATCTATTGTATTCATCTTTATGTCCTATTAAATGAGAAAGGTTTAAGTCATTATATGCTTCTATTGATTCAGTATTAACCTCATTAACTATAGCTGCATCAGAAAATCTATCTATCTGAATTAGCTCACCACTATCTTTCCCATCCCATTTATACCAAAGGATCATTTTATCTGCCGTTTCAGGATTTGTATCTTCCGTTTCTGGGTCTATAGTATATATACTGAATTCTAGTATGCCATCCTCATCTATATCCTTAATTTCATTTTTAGGGGCTATGGATACAAGGGAAAGCTTCTTGTCATTTAATATGCTTTTTAACTTGCTATTTTCAAGTATATATCCATAGGTAACACCAGCATTTCCACCTACTTGATTGCTTAATAAAATTCCATTTTGATTTTCTGAGATCTTTCCAACTACAAGCAGATAGTTGGAATTATCATAATTCATTTCAACACTATCTAATACTTCATATCGTTCACCTGAAAATTTATAGACTTCAAGCTTACCTTTATCACTAGTGTCTTGTGGGTTTCTTTCTACAAACACTACTAGTTCAGGGATATTGTCTTCATCTAAGTTTCCAAGAGTAAAATCATGTTCTATGCCAAGCTCATTTATTTTTCTTATAAAAAGTTCATCTTGTAGAAAATCATACCCTTCACCTTTTGAACGAATTATTTCCTTAATTGAATCTTCTAATGGCATAGTTGAAGGTACTATATCTTTAGGGGCTATTTCACAGCCGTATATAAGCATACTTGAAATTATCATAAGTACCAATATAAGTATTGATTTCTTGCTCATAAATTTCTCCTTTCCCTGATTAATTCAAGTAATGATAACACCCATGTAGTAGGAGATATCTTAGCTTAATTATATATAAGTTTTATGAAATTTAGGTGACAAACAGGTTACATCTCAAGTAATTTTTGATTTTAAGCTTAAAGCTGAAATCATAGAAATAGTTACAGCAAAAAATAATTAGTATATTGCACTGTTAAAAGCTGCAAGATAAATAAACTTAGGACATATTCATTTGAATATGTCCTTTTCTTTTTTACTCAATAAAATTTACTAAGGTACCGATCTTCTCTATACTACATTCAACAATATCCCCTGATTTTAAGTACTTATGTGGTTCGAAGCCTATTCCAACGCCTGATGGAGTACCTGTAAGAATTATATCTCCAGCTCTAAGGGTAAGTCCTCTTGAAAGGTCTGAGATTATATACGGTATATCAAAGATTAAATGTCTAGTATTAGAATTTTGTCTTAATTCATCATTTACTTTACAGCTAATATCAAGTTTTACAGGGAACTTAATTTCAGACTTATCAACGATATAAGGCCCCATTGGGGTAAAAGTATCTAGGCTTTTACCTTTAAACCACTGAATATGTTTAACTTGTATATCTCTTGCTGAGATATCATTTGCAATGGTATAGCCAAAAATATAATCCTCAGCTGCATCTGGCGAAATGTCCTTTCCATCCTTTCCAATAATTATTGCTAACTCCACTTCATAATCTATTTTTTCAGTATATCCTTTTGGAATAATTACCTTATCCATATGTCCAATTGCTGGATCAGCTACCTTTGTGAAATAAATTGGATACTCAGGGATGGCAGCATTTCCACTTGGTAGACTTTTAACTTCTAAAGCATGTTCAGCATAATTTTTTCCAAGGCAAAATACATTTCTTCTAGGATTAGGTATAGGTGCAGCAATTTTTATCTTATCAATTTCGATTCCTTTAAATTGGTTTTCCTCTAGGGTACTAAGAATTTCATCATTGATATCATTAGAATATTTTTCTATAAAATTTAATAAATTAACTGGAACTTCTTTGTTAATTTTTTCTAGTATTAAATTCATAGGAATTACTGAATTATCGTTTTCCGAAACTATACCATATGATTCAATATTATCGAAAATATAAGAAACAAACTTCATCAAATCAGCTCCTTTCCTCACTTAAAACCATAATAGCATAACGATGCGAAATTTGTATATCCAAATGTTAATTACATGTAAAATAATATTTTTTGTCTTGACTTACAAAAAATTTGTGTTAATATCAAAGTGTAAAGATGAATATTAGCTCATATAAATCCCATAATAAGGTTGGGATGTTTCTACCTAATGACCGTAAATCATTTGGCTATGAGCGAAAGTGTGCCTAGGGTTCCGAAGTTTTGATGCTTGCTGGTCCAAGCGGCACAGATACTATTATGGTATTACACCGAAGGGATAAAAGCCCAGTCGGGTAGGTTTCGCTTACCTACCCGACTGGGCTATATTTGTTTTTAAATAAGAAAATAAAAGGAGCGAAAAAATGAAATTAGTGTACACAGGCAAAACTAAGAATGTATATGCATTAGAAGATGGGAATTTTCTACTTAAGTTTAAAGATGATGTTACTGGTGAGAATGGAGTATTTGATCCAGGAGCAAATACTGTTGGGTTAAGTATAGAAGGTATTGGTAAATCAGGTTTAAAATTAACTAAATACTTTTTTGAAAAGCTAAATGACCTAGATATTCCAACGCATTATGTTAGTTCAGATATAGAAAATGCAACAATGACAGTATTGCCTGCTAAGATGTTTGGAAAAGGAGTAGAAGTAATTTGTCGTTATAGGGCAGTTGGTAGTTTTTTAAGAAGATATGGATTGTATGCAAAAGAGGGTCAAAAATTAGACGCATATGTTGAAGTAACGTTAAAGGACGATGAGAGAAATGACCCATTGATTACTGATGAAGCTTTAGAAATGCTAGGCATAATGACAAAGGAAGAATACAATACACTAGTTGACCTTACAAAGAAAATTGGAAGTATAGTTAAAGAAGAACTTAGTAAAAAAGGCTTGGAGCTTTATGATATAAAATTTGAATTTGGAAGAGTGGGGGAAGATAACCACATAGCTCTTATAGATGAAATATCTGGAGGAAATATGAGAGCATATAAAGACGGTTCATATATTGAACCACTGCAGCTAGAAAGAATAATGTTAGATTAATAAGATACTTGGAAAAATCCCATAATAAGGTTGGGATGGAAGTGTACCTAGGGTTCCGAAGCATAAAGCTTGCTGGTCCAAGCGGTACAGATACTATTTTAGTATTACACCGAAGGGAGAAAAACCCAGGCGGGTAGGTTCTTTTACCTACCCGCCTGGGTTTTAAAATTAAGGAGGATAAAATGGAGAATACAAGAGTTTTTATAGAAAAAAAAGAATTGTTTAATGTTGAAGCTAAAAATTATTTAGATGATTTTAAAAATTATTTAGGTATCTCCAACTTAGAAAAAGTCAGAGTAATAAACGTATATGATATAAAGAATGCAAATGAAAATGAAACAAAGAAAATTATAGAAAAGGTACTATATGAACCATATACAGATTTGCTATATACAGTTCTAACATTAGGAGAAAATGAAAAGGCATTTAGATTTGAAGCACACAAGGGACAGTTTAATCAAAGAGAAGATTCAACAAATGAGATTATAAAGAAATTTTTAAACTTTGATGATATAGAAGTAAAACACTCCAAAATAATTGTATTAAGTAATGTAAGTGATGAAGAATTTGAAAAAATTAAGACCTATTATATCAACCCTATAGAGTATAGAGAAATTGATCTAGATTACGTTGATGATAGCACTATAGATGAAGCAGCAAAGGATGTAGAAATCATAAGCGGATTTATAAATATGTCTGAATATGAAGTTATGGATTTAAAAAATCAAAAAGGTCTTGGAATGGATATGGAAGACCTATTATTCTGTCAATCATACTTCAAGTCTGAGAATAGAGATCCAAGCATAGCAGAACTCAGAGTAATAGATACTTATTGGTCAGACCATTGTAGACATACTACATTCATGACAGAAATAACAGACATTCAAATCGAAGATGGGAAATATAAAGAAATATTCGAAGAAGCCATAAAGGAATACTTGAAATCAAAGAAATATGTTTACGAAGACAAAGAGAGAGCTACATCTTTAATGGATTTAGCTACTATAAACATGAAGGAAATAAAGAAAAAGGGCTTGCTTGATGATAAGGAAGAAACAGATGAGGTTAATGCGGCTAGTATTGTAATTGACGTTGATGTAAATGGTAAAAATGAAAAATATCTATTAATGTTTAAAAATGAAACTCACAATCATCCAACTGAAATGGAGCCTTTTGGAGGAGCAGCTACTTGTTTAGGTGGTGGAATCAGAGATCCTCTATCTGGTAGAGCATATGTATATCAAGCTATGAGAATTACAGGTGCAGCTGACCCACGCCAAAAATTTGAAGATACATTAAAAGGGAAATTACCTCAAAGAAAAATAACTCAAACAGCTATGGAAGGATATAGCTCATACGGCAATCAAATCGGAGCTACTTCAGGCTATATAAAGGAATTCTATGATGAAGGTTTTGTCGCAAAGAGAATGGAATTAGGTGCTCTAGTTGCAGCTGCTCCTAAGGATTGGGTTGTAAGAGGCAAATCAGAACCTACAGATTTAATACTTCTTGTTGGTGGGAGAACTGGAAGAGACGGTCTAGGTGCTGCTGTTGGTTCTTCAAAAGTACAAACAGAGAAATCCCTTGAAAAATCAGGAGCAGAAGTACAAAAAGGAAATCCAGTTCTAGAGAGAAAGATAGTAAGACTGTTTAGAAACCCAAATGCAACAAAGCTTATTAAGAAATGTAATGACTTTGGAGCTGGTGGAGTAGCAGTTGCAGTGGGAGAGTTGGCAGATAGCTTATATATCGATTTAAATAAAGTACCTCTAAAATATGAAGGACTTGATGGAGCTGAAATTGCACTATCTGAATCCCAGGAGAGAATGGCAGTAGTTATCGATAAAGAAAATTTAGACGAGTTCATGAGCCTTGTAAAGGCAGAGGATTTAGAGGCGACTGTAATTGCTCAGGTTACAGATACAAATAGACTTCAAATGGTATGGCAAGGAAAAATGATAATCGATATAGATAGAGAATTCCTAAATACAAATGGAATAAGAAAAAAGGCTAAAGTAAATATAGCCATGCCAAATGATGAAATGTATTTAATAAACGATCCATGTCATGTACAGAATAAGGGACTTAAAGAAGCATTCATAGAAAATATAAAAGAATTAAATGTTGCCTCACAAAAAGGCTTAGTTGAAAGATTTGATAATACAATTGGTTCAGGTACTGTATTGATGCAATTAGGTGGTAAAGAAATGGTAACTCCACAGGAAGGTATGGTAGCAAAAATTCCAGTTCCAGAAGGAGAAACAACTACCTGCTCTATGATGACCTATGGATATGACCCTAAATTAGCTAAGTGGAGTACATTCCATGGCGGATACTATGCAGTTATTGAATCTATTGCGAAAATTGTAGCTTTAGGTGGAGATTATAGAAAAGTTAGACTTACATTCCAAGAGTATTTTGAGAGATTAGGAGATAATCCAACTAAATGGGGTAAGCCATTTGCAAGCCTTTTAGGAGCATTTTTAGTTCAAAAGAACTTAGATATTCCAAGCATTGGTGGAAAAGATAGTATGAGTGGTAGCTTTGGAAGTGTAAATGTGCCACCTTCATTATTAAGCTTTGCAGTAAGTTATGATAAAGTTGACAACATTGTTTCAAAGGAATTTAAAGAAGTAGGGTCAAATATCGTAATGGTTAATTTACACATAGATGACAATGGTTTAGTGAACTTTGAGCAATTAAAGAAGAATTATATAAGGATAAATGAATTAATAGATAAAAAGAAAGTTCTAGCAAGCTCAAGTATTACATTTGGAGGAATAGCAAAGAGTATAGCTGAAATGACATTAGGTAATAAAATAGGTTGTGAAATTGAAGAAAGCATAGTAGACAAACTCTATAAACCTCTTTATGGCTCTATCATATTGGAAATAAGCAATAGAGAAAATATTGAAGAAATATTTGAGGGAATAGATTATTCCTTAATTGGTAGAACAATAGCAAAAGAGCAAATAGAGATAAAGGATGAAATTATAGGACTTGATGAATTGTTAGTTCAATGGGAAGAACCATTGAAAGAGGTATTCCCTACTGATAGAAAAGCTTTTGAGCAAACAGAAATTAGACCATATACAAAGGGAACTATCATTAAGAAGCAAAGAGCAATAGTTAAGCCAAAAGTAATCATTCCAATTTTTACTGGAACTCATGGTGAATATGATATGGCTAGATCCTTTGAAAAAGCTGGTGCAGAAGTAGAAACCTATGTTTTCAAATCATTAACTAAGGATAATATTGAAGAGTCATACAAGATTTTAGCAGAAAAAATAAAGAATTCTCAAATCCTTGGATTACCTCATGGCCAAATCTACGGTGATGAGCCAGAAGCTGGTGGAAAGCTATTAAACATTATCTTTAACAACCCTTATATTAAGGAATCACTTGATGAGCTTCTAGAAAATAGAGATGGACTTATCCTAGGAATTGGAGAAGGTGCACTTGGATTAATAAAAGCTGGTTTATTGCAATCACCATATATTACGAATAATATTGACGGTAAATTCATCTCTACAATGGTGGATGTAAAGGTAGTGTCTAATTTATCACCTTGGATGAATGAAATGGAAGTAGGTGAAGTATATACTGTTCCAATAGCTACTAAAGAAGGTAGAATTCTACTAGGCAATAGTGCAGATGAACTATTAATCAATGGTCAGCTTGTAACTCAATTTGTTTCAACTAATCCTACTGGTTCAGATATGGCCGTTGAATCATTCACAAGTAAAGATGGAAGAATTCTAGGTACTATAACCTCCATAGATAGAATGGGAGAAGGAGTCTATAAGAACGTAAAAATAAAAGGAAGACACAAGATATTTGAATCAGGGGTAAAATACTTTGTTTAGGAGTGAATGTGATGAAGGTTAGTATAGTAATGGGAAGTATTTCAGATAGAGAAATTGGAAATAAGGTTATAAAAGTTTTAGGAAAATTCGGAGTAGATTATGAAACAAGAGTTATCTCAGCTCATAGAAGTCCACATATAGCTGCTGAGTTTGCAGAAAATGCTGAATCAAATGGTATTGAAGTGATCGTAGCTATTGCAGGAAAGGCGGCTCACTTAGCAGGTGTTATTGCTGGTATAACACCGCTCCCTGTAATAGGAATTCCTGCTAAATCTTCCACTATGGACGGGCTTGATTCACTATTATCAGTAGTTCAAATGCCAAAGGGAGTTCCGGTAGCAACAGTTGCCATCGATGGTGGGGAAAATGCTGGGCTATTAGCGGTTCAAATATTATCAGTAAAATATCCAGATTTAAGAGAGAAGTTTAAAGAATACAAGAAGGAAATGGAAGAAGAAGTTATAAGAATGGATAGAGAACTAAATAGTTAGGAGGGCTCAGCCTTGAGTGGAATAATTGGAATATATAGTTCTAAACGAAATGATGTATCTCAACTTATATATTATGGTCTTTATGCACTTCAACATAGAGGCCAAGTAAGTTCAGGTATTGCAGTGAATAACAACGGATATATAGATTATTTTAAGGAGCTTGGACTTGTTCATGAAGTCTTCTCTAAAGAAAAAATAGGAAGACTAAGAGGCAATATAGGTATAGGCCATGTCAGATATGCCCCTTCCCATGATGAACATAGTCAAGTTAATACACTACCTTTAGTAGCAGGCTATAAAAGAGGAGCTCTAGCTTTATCTCTAGATGGAACAATAGTTAACTCGGAAAAAATTAAAGATAGTCTAGAGGATGCAGGTATCATTTTTCAATCCAGTCTAGATGGAGAGGTATTAGCAAATTTAATAGCTAGAAATCACAAGGGTGATTTAGAAGAAGCCATAATAAAAACCTTAAACGAAGTTGAAGGAACCTACGGCCTTGTATTAATGACAAATGATAGATTAATAGGCGCAAGGGATCCTTTTGGCTTAAAGCCATTATCCCTTGGTAAATTAGATAATAATTATATATTAGCATCAGAAACCTGCGCATTTGATACAATAGGTGCGGAGTTTATACGGGATATAGAGCCAGGAGAAGTAGTAGTTATTGATAATGAAGGATTAAGAACGATAAATAGAAATCCTAAGAAAAGAAACCTTTGCTTATTTGAGTTAATTTATTTTGCTAGACCTGATAGCTTATTGGACGGTAGAAGTATTTATCTATCAAGGCAAGAGGCTGGTAGACAACTTGCTAGGGAATCGGAAAATGATGGGGATGTTGTAATCGGTGCTCCTGATTCAGGAATTGTATTTGCTATAGGATTTGCTGAAGAATCAAAGATTCCTTATGCAGAAGGAATAATTAAAAATAGATATGTTGGTAGAACTTTCATACAACCAAGTCAAGATTTGAGAGAGCAAGGAGTAAGAATTAAGTTAAATACAGTGAAGGAAAATATAGAAGGCAAAAGAGTAATTTTAGTAGATGATTCAATTGTGAGAGGTACTACAATAAAAAGAACTGTGGATTTGCTAAAAAAAGCAGGAGCAAAAGAGATTCATGTTAGAATTGCATCTCCACAGGTGGTAAATCCATGTCATTTGGGAATGGATACACCTAGTAGAGAAAATTTAATTGCTGCTAATTATAGTACAGAAGATATTAGAAAAATGATAGGTGCTGATTCGCTATACTATTTATCTATTGATGGACTTGTTAAATCAGTAGGAGAGAATAACGGATTTTGTAAAGGATGCTTTACTGGCGATTATGCTATTAAGCCATTCGTAAAGAAAGTTAATGGTGAATAGAATCTCGGGTTTACTCCCCAATAGCTTTCAATTCTCTCTGGGGTCAAATCCTAGGGACGCGAAAGTTGCTTAACAATACTAAAGAAATTCACTAAATAGGATTGAATTGAATTTAAGGAGGATATACATGTCTATAACATATAAGGATTCAGGAGTTGACAAGGAGGCTGGATACAAGGAAGTACAGCTTATTAAGAATTTAGTAAAAAAGACCCATATGCCAGGAGTGTTATCTGAAATAGGAGGTTTTGCAGGGTTATTTCAACTAGATACTACAAAATATAGGGAACCAGTTTTAGTATCAGGTACAGACGGAGTTGGTACAAAGTTAAAAATCGCATTTATGATGGATAGACACAATACCGTTGGTGAAGATTGTGTTGCTATGTGCGTAAATGATATCTTGTGCCAAGGTGCAAAACCTTTATTCTTCCTTGATTATATAGCTACTGGGAAATTAGTCCCTGAAAAAATGGCTAGTATAGTTGAAGGAGTTTCCAACGGATGCATTAAATCAAAATGTCCATTAGTTGGTGGAGAAACAGCGGAAATGCCAGGATTATACAGTGAAGAGGAATATGATATGGCTGGTTTTTGTGTAGGAGTAGTAGATAAGTCAAAAATAATAGATGGATCAGCCATAGAAGAAGGAGATATTATCATAGGCTTACCTTCTAATGGAATTCACAGTAATGGCTATTCACTAGTTAGAAAGCTAGTGTTTGAAAAGGAAAAACTTGATGTAAATGAGTATTTTGAAGAATTAGGTTGTACTATTGGTGAGGAATTACTTAAGCCAACAAGAATTTATGTAGATCCTGTTTATGATTTAATAGAGAAATTTAAAATAAAAGGCTTGAGTCATATTACAGGTGGAGGATTTTATGAAAATATTCCAAGAATGTTACCTGAAGGCTTGTCAGCACATATAGATTGTACAAAGATTAATACACTTCCAATATTTAATCTATTGCAGCAATGGGGAAATATCAATATAGACGAGATGTATTCTACATTTAACATGGGCGTTGGAATGGTGCTAGTTGTTTCAAAAGATGAACTAATGGATATAGAAAACTATTTAAATGAAAGACATGAGAAGTTTTATGTATTAGGAGAAATTAGAAAAGGTAATAAGGGTGTTGTTCTATGTCACAAACAAAAATAGGTGTTCTAATTTCAGGTGGAGGTACTAACCTACAGTCCATTATTGACAATATAAATGAAGGAAATATAAATGGAAGTATTGAATTAATAATTTCCAACAGAGAGAATGCCTATGGTCTAGAAAGAGGGAAAAAAGCCGGAATAGAATCAATATATATAAACCCTAAAGATTATGAAAATGAAGAATCATTTAATAGAAGGTTAATAGATGAATTTAAGAAAAGAGATATAGATTTAATTGTTTTGGCAGGGTATTTAAAGATACTCTCTAAGGAATTTATAAATAAGTATTCTGGGAGGATAATGAATATACACCCTTCCCTTATACCTAGTTTTTGCGGGAAAAATTATTATGGAATAAGAGTACACGAAGCAGTTCTGGAATATGGCTGTAAGATAACCGGTGCAACAGTACATTTTGTAGATGAAAATACAGATACTGGACCTATTATCATACAAGAAGCTGTTAAAGTTGCTGAAGATGATACGCCAGATACACTTCAAAAGAAAGTATTAAAAGTTGAACATCGTATTTTAGTTGAGGCTATTAAATTATACTGTGACAATAGGTTAACTATAGACGGAAGAATAGTTAGAACAAAATAGGAGTGATTTAATGAAAAGAGCACTAATTAGTGTATATAAAAAAGATGGAATTGTAGAGTTTGCAAAGGGATTAGTTAAATTAGGATGGGAAATAATCTCTACCGGTGGAACTGCAAGAGCATTAAAGGAAGAAGGAATAAATGTCATTGAAATTGAGGAAGTTACAAATTTTCCCGAAATATTAGATGGAAGAGTAAAGACGCTAAATCCATATATACATGGTGGATTATTATATAAAAGAGATGAAGAAGAGCACGTAAATACTATAAAAGAATTAAATATTAATTCAATTGATATGGTTGTAAATAATCTTTATCCTTTTGAAGAGACCATAAAAAATCCTAGTTCAACCCATGAGGATATAATTGAAAATATAGATATTGGTGGACCTTCTATGATTAGGGCAGCGGCAAAAAATTACAAATTTGTTACTGTTATAGTTGATCCTGATGACTATGAAAAAGTCTTAGAGGAGTTAAAAGAAAATAATGAAGTAAGTATTGAAACAAAGGAGTATTTGGCTTGTAAGGTATTTAATTATACAGCTTATTATGATGCCTTAATAGCTAATTATTTTAATAGATTTACAAAAGTTAAATTCCCTGAAACATTGACTCTAACTTATAAGCGCTCACAGGATCTAAGATACGGAGAAAATCCACATCAAGAAGCGAGCTTTTATGAGGAAGTATTTGAAGTTGCGGGTTCTATATCATCAGGCAAACAACTACATGGAAAGCAACTATCCTTTAATAATATAAATGATGCAAATGGGGCTTTGGAAATTTTAAAGGAATTTGAAGAACCTACTATAGTTGCTGTAAAGCATACTAATCCATGTGGCATAGGAAGTGGACAAACGCTATTGGAAGCATATTTAAAAGCTTATGAGTGTGATAAGGAATCAATATTTGGTGGAATTATAGCAGCTAATAGAGAGATTGACTCTGATGTTGCACAGAAGATAAATGAAATATTTATTGAGATTGTCTTAGCACCATCATTTACTGAGGATGCAATATCAATCTTAACTCAAAAGAAAAATATAAGATTAATTCAAATAGACAATATAGGTAAAAATGATTATGAGGCTATGGACATTAAAAAAGTACTAGGCGGACTTTTAATGCAGGATAGAAATGAAAAACTACTTATGGATGATTTTAAAGTAGTAACTAAAAGAAAACCTAACGAAAAAGAGATGGAAGACCTAATGTTTGCTTGGAAGGCCGCTAAAAATATAAAATCAAATGGTATTGTAATTGCTAAAGATAAGGCTACAATAGGAATCGGCCTTGGAGAAGTTAATAGATTCTGGGCAACAGAAAATGCAATAGAAAGAAGTAAGGACAAAATCAAAAATAGTGTTGCAGCTTCAGATGGATTCTTTCCATTTAGCGATTCTGTTGAAGCATTGGCTAAAGCTGGTGTAACGGCTGTAATTCAACCTGGTGGATCAATAAAGGACAATGAAGTAATAGAAGCAGCAGATAAATATGGTATAGCAATGATATTTACTGGAATGAGACATTTTAAACACTAAATATCACCGGCTTATTATAATAGAAACCCGTTCGGTTTCGGACTTGAAGAGTCGGTCTGCAAATGTTCACTCTATAAAACCCTAGATTGATACCTCTACGAAGTTCTGAATGATGACTTTATTGCCATTCAGAACGAATGTGAAGAATCTCGGATTTAATTATTTAACATTAATAGGAGGAAAAGATGAAAGTCCTAGTTATCGGAAGTGGCGGAAGAGAACACGCTTTGTGTTGGAAGATAAAACAATCTAAAAATGTGAGTAAAATCTACTGTGCCCCTGGGAATGGCGGTACAAGAGAAATTGCTGAGAATATAGATATAAAGCCTAATGAAATAGATAAGCTATTGGAATTTGCACTTAATAATAATATAGATTTAACTGTAGTAGGCCCTGAAGATCCATTGGTACATGGCATAGTAGATAAATTTGAGGAAAATAATCTAAAAATCTTTGGACCAAATAAACAGTGTGCACAATTAGAGGGAAGTAAAGATTTTTCAAAGAGATTTATGGAAAAGTATGGAGTGCCAACTGCAAAATATAGAAGTTTTACAGATCATGAAGTAGCAGTAAGTGAACTTAAGAATTTTACTTATCCTTTAGTTATAAAGGCAGATGGATTATGCTTAGGCAAAGGAGTTATAATCTGTAATTCAGAAGAGGAAGCCAAGAATGTAATTAAGAAAATATTAGTTGATAAAATCTTTGGTGATGAAGGCAGAAAAATTGTCTTAGAAGAGTTTTTAGACGGAGTGGAAGCTTCTCTTTTATGCTTTGTAACAGATAACAAGATAATACCTCTAGAAAGTGCGAAGGATTATAAGAAAATCTATGATGGAGATTTAGGACCAAATACTGGAGGGGTAGGTTGCTTTTCACCAAGCCCATTATTTACTGAAGAATTGAATAATAAAATTAAAAAAGATGTTTTAGATAAAATAATCAATGGATTTATAAATGAAGGATTAAACTTTAAAGGCATTTTGTTTATAGGATTTATGATAGTAAAAGGTGAGCCAAAGGTACTAGAATTCAACGTAAGATTTGGTGATCCTGAAACTGAAGTTGTACTTCCAAGGTTAAAATCTGACATAGTAGATGTGTTCCTAAAAACTATAGATGGTACCTTAGTTGAAACGGACTTGGTTTGGGATGATAAGTCTTGTGTAACTGTTGTTCTAACTTCATCAGGATACCCTGGAGAATATAAGAAAGGTTATGAAATAAGTGGATTAGAAGAATTAGACGATTCCATTATAGTATTTCACAATGGCTCAAGGTATGAAAATAATAAGCTACTAACAAACGGAGGTAGGGTATTATCCATAACAAGTTTAGGTGAAAATATAGCAAAGGCTAGAGAAGAGGTCTATAAGAACATTGGAAAAGTTAAATTTGAGGGAGTATGTTATAGGAATGATATAGGTAAGTAAACTAAATTTTCAATAACTAACAATTTTTGGGATAAATGCTTGTTTGTACCTCTTTTAAACTATATAATGAGGTTAAAGATGTCTCCGTTTCATAAGCGGTGTAATTTAAAAGGGGTGGTACCTATGATACAAATAGTTACTGACAGCTCATCGGATATGCCTAAAGAACTTATTGATAGATACGATATTTCAGTTGTACCTTTAACTATTAATATTGATGGGATGGAATATTTGGAAGGTCAAGACATTACTCCTGAGGAATTTTATAAAAAAATGAAAAATGCTAAAAGCTTACCAAAAACTTCAATGCCATCACCTGGGGTGTTTGCTGAAGTATTTAATAAGTTATCTGAAAAGGGTTCTATATTATGTCTAACTATATCTTCAGGTCTTAGCGGTACTTATCAATCAGCCTGTTTAGGTCGAGATGATTCAGGTAAGGATGTACGGGTAATAGATACTTTAGCTGGCTCTTTGGGGCATGGTCTTCAAATATTAGAAGCGTGTATGCTTAGGGAACAAGGAAAAAGTATAGATGAAATAGTAGACCATCTGGAAGAGATGAAGAAACATTCAAATATATTAATATTGTTAGATACTCTTGAGAATATTGTAAAGGGTGGTAGACTAAGTAAATTTCAAGGTTCAATAGCGAAGGTATTGGATATAAAAGTAATATTACATGGAGTAAATGGAAAAGTTGAAATACTTGAAAAAATACGAGGGAAGAGGAAATTTTTAAATAGAACCTTAGGGTTAATTGGAGACCTTAAAGATGACTTTTCAAATACTGTATTTGGTATAACTCACATTAATAATCAGAAGGATGCAGAGTTTTTAAAGTCTGAGATTATAAAAAGATTTAATCCCAAAGATGTTATAATAAATTATATGGGAGCAACAATGGGCACATATGCAGGTGATAAAGGAATGATTATATCCTTTTATTAAGCAGCTAAGGAAACCTTAAAAGTATATAGAGATTCTTGGTTCTGAAAATATAAAGCCTATATCTTATTTTACATAGTAATTTAAGATATAGGCTAATTTTGAAAATACTATAATGAAGCCATATAAAAATACAACTATGACGTGTTTTATAAATAATGTGTCTTAACTAGATAATTATCAATGCGAACTTTATAAACAATTATTTAAGTTCTAATAATCTAGTATATAGATGGTCAATACACATAGCTCCAAATGGAGCTGTAATTAAAATCGATAATACTGCCACTGTTAAAACTTGTTGACCACTAGCTAATCCCATTGAAAGAGGGATTGCTCCAATTGCTGCCTGTACAGTTGCTTTAGGTGTATATGCTACCATACAAAACAATCTTTCTTTCTTTGATAACTTAGTTCTTAAGAGGCATATATAAACTCCAATCATTCTAAACATTAATGCTCCTAGGACAATAGCTATAGCATATCCTCCCGCTTGAAGAGCATAGTTTAAATCTACTGTAGCACCGACTAGAACGAATAACAACACCTCCGCAGCTACCCAAAGCTTATTATATTTATCTGAAAGCCTATCTGCTAATATATTATACTTTTGATAAATTGCAATTCCCATGCTCATAATCGAAAGTAACCCTGAAATGGGTACTATTCCTTCTAAGCTATTCTGTAATTCAATAAGTAGACATGACAAACTAAGAATAATTATAATCTTTACAGTATCCCTCATATGAAATTTCTTAAAAAGTATAGTTAATCCAATACCCATCAAAGACCCAATTAGAATACCTAATATGATAGATATGGGAATCTGAAGAAAATTTGATACTGAAACAACTTCACCTGTTACTAATGATGTAAATGCTGTAAACAGTACAATAACAAAAACATCATCTACCGATGCCCCAGCTAAAATCAATTGTGGAACGCTTCTTTCTTTTCCATAACCCTCTTTCATAATTTTTAGCATCCTTGGGACAACTACAGCTGGTGATACTGCTGCTAGAACACTTCCCATAATTGCAGCTTCTAATACGGAGATACCTAATACTCGTGGTGCAAATAATACAACTCCTACAATTTCGAAGCAAGCAGGAACAAAACACATCATTATAGCAGGTCTACCGACTTTTTTTAAATCACTAATATCAAGCGACAATCCTGCTCTAGTTAATATAATTATTAAGGCTAGTTGCCTTAAATCAGCAGATATGTCTAAGATAGATGAGTCCAATAGATTAAAAGCATAGGGACCTAAAATCATACCCGTAATAATCATACCTAGTAAACTAGGTAATTTAAGTTGATTGAATATTTTTCCTAACATCAGACCTAACAGAAAAATGAGTGCTAAACTTGCAAGCATAAAATCCTCCTTAGATTTACAGAAATAAAAAAGCTGACAATTTCTGCATAGTTTTTGCAGAAGTCATCAGCATAATTGCGGTTTTGGTAATTATATTACCAAGGGAGAACTTCATTCCCAATAAAGATATAATACTATATCTATAACTTACCTTCAACCTATATTGCGAATAAATATATTGATAATTTAACCGCTTTCATATATTTTAATCAGTATCCACATAAATCTACAAATGTGAACTATAATCATTATACCATTTAATGATTTGAAAAATAAAGTAATCATATTTACATCACAACTTCCTTTAAACACAATCATATGAATAATTATTCATATGATATATTGACAATATGTTGGATGTTTGCATATAATTATTATATACATAAGAACGATTGTTCAAATGTTCAAGCAGAAGGGGGAGAAAAAGTGAAGGAAAAAATAGAGTTGGATAAATGTGATTGTACAGTAATTCATGAAGACGTAGTTGAAAACGTAAGAAAAAATATGCCTGATGAAGAAGTACTATATGATTTAGCTGAGTTGTTCAAAGTATTTGGGGATTCCACAAGAGTAAAGATACTATGGGCTTTGGATGAATCTGAGATGTGTGTTTGTGATATAGCTTCAGTTCTTAATATGACTCAGTCAGCCATATCACATCAATTAAGAGTATTAAAGCAAGCAAGGCTTGTTAAAAATAGACGGGAAGGTAAAGTGGTTTATTATTCATTAGATGATAACCATGTAAAAGCAATCTTTGATCAAGGCTTAATGCATATTAAAGAGTAATATTAAGCATTAGAAAGGGGGAGATGACATGGTTATAGCAACAAAAAAGGAGTTAATTTTAGAAGGATTAGATTGTGCTAACTGTTCAGCAAAAATTGAACATGATGTTAATAATATAGATGGTGTTATTGCCTCTATAAATTTTTTAACTAAGACATTAACCTTGGAAACAAGTAGTGATTACGATCTAAAATCCTTAATTGAACAAGTTACTACAATTGTTCATAAACATGAACCACATGTAAAGGTTATTGAAAAAGAAATAGACAAACCAATTAAGAGGCAATATATCCTCGAAGGGTTAGGATGTGCCCATTGTGCAACGACAATAGAGGGCAAGGTAAATGAACTTGATGGAGTTGATACAGCTATGGTTGATTTTGTTTCAAAGAAATTGACCATTGAAATTAAAAATAAATCTGAAGAAGAAGATATACTTGAAAAAGTTAGTAAAATTGTAAATATAATAGAGCCAAATGTAAAAATGATAAGCACTGGACTTTACAAGAAAGAAGTACAGTCTCATGAACACCAACATGGGCACAACCACGGACATGACCATGAACACGAACATGGAGAATCTGAAGCAAAAGAACAGATTATTAAAATATTTTTAAGTGCTGGCCTATTGATACTAGGATCTGTAATTGAGACTACACCGTTATTTAATTTGCTAATATTTCTAATGGCATATACAGTAGTAGGTGGAGAAGTATTATCTAGGGCAATTAGTAATATATTAAGAGGTCAGGTCTTTGATGAGAACTTTCTTATGAGTATAGCCACTGTTGGTGCTTTCTTTGTAGGAGAATATGCTGAAGCAGTAGGGGTAATGCTATTCTATCAAATAGGAGAACTGTTCCAAGATATTGCAGTAAATAGGTCAAGAAAATCTATAAGTGAACTAATGGATATAAGACCAGATTATGCAAACCTAAAAGTAGGTGATGATATTAGGGTAGTATCTCCTGAAGATATAAATATAGGGGATATAATAGTTGTAAAGCCTGGTGAAAAGATACCTCTAGACGGTAGAGTTATAGAGGGTAATTCTATGGTAGATACTTCAGCATTAACAGGTGAATCATTACCTAGAGAATTAGAGCCTGGA
Organism: Firmicutes bacterium FC7; assembly: GCA_022760735.1. Lineage (GTDB taxonomy): Bacteria > Bacillota > Clostridia > Tissierellales > Tissierellaceae > UBA3583. The sequence continues at coordinate 95,300 of JAKELU010000001.1, read as the reverse complement.
AGTGAAGCATTGAGTGGATTTATAAATAAAAATGGTGTTTTAAATATAGAAGTTACTAAGAATTTTGGTGAATCAACAGTATCTAAAATTCTTGATTTAGTACAAAATGCAAGTAGTAAAAAAGCACCTACAGAAAAGTTTATTACAAAATTTGCAAGATATTATACTCCAACAATAGTTTATGGAGCATTGGCTTTAGCATTTATACCACCATTATTTCTAAAAGGAGCAACATTTTCTGAATGGTTTTACAGAGCATTGATTTTCTTAGTAATATCCTGTCCTTGTGCACTAGTAATATCAATTCCACTAGGTTTTTTTGGAGGAATTGGAGGAGCTTCTAAGAGAGGTATATTGGTTAAAGGTAGCAACTATCTTGAAGCATTAAACACAGTTGAAACAGTGGTTTTCGATAAAACAGGAACCTTAACTAAGGGTGTATTTAGGGTAACAAAAGTTCAACCAGAAGGGGATTTTGCTAAGGATGAATTAGTAGAAATAGCAGCATTTGCAGAAAGTTTTTCAAATCATCCAATTGCTACTTCAATATTGAAGGAATATGGCAAAGAGGTAAACAAATCATTAATAGAAAATTATGAAGAAATATCTGGTCACGGTATAAAAGTAGTTGTAGATGATAGAGAAATCCTAGCAGGGAATAAGAAGTTGATGGATAGAGAGAATATAGCTTATAATGATGTAAGTGCTATTGGAACTGTAGTCCATGTTGCATTAGATAAAAAATATGTAGGATATATTATAATATCCGATGAAATAAAAGAAGATTCTGCTAAGGCTATAAAGGAACTAAGAACACTTGGAATCAAAAATACAGTAATGTTAACAGGTGATACTAGATTAGTTGGAGAAAAAGTAGGTAATGAATTAGGGCTAGATGAAGTATATACTGAATTATTACCTACAGATAAAGTTGAAAAGTTAGAAATGCTATTTAAGAAAAAATCAGAAAAAGGTAAGCTGATATTTGTAGGTGATGGAATCAATGATGCACCGGTACTGGCAAGGGCTGATATTGGTATAGCAATGGGTGGACTAGGTTCCGATGCAGCAATAGAGGCAGCTGATATAGTAATAATGACTGATGAACCATCAAAGGTTGCTGAGGCTATAAAGATGGCTAATAAAACTAAAAAGATAGTATGGCAAAATATTGTTTTTGCATTAGTTGTAAAAGGAGTATTTCTGGTTATGGGTGCCTTTGGTATAGCTACAATGTGGGAAGCTGTATTTGCTGATGTGGGAGTAGCCTTAATAGCAATTCTAAACTCCATGAGAGTAATGAAATAGCATGTAACTTGCCCCACTTTGTCTTTTAAATCATTATAAAAAAGAGGTAATTGGAATGAGATTATTTATAGCTATAAATTTTGATGAGGAAACAAAGGATAAAATTCACAAAATTTCTGATAAAGTGAAAAAATTCGCCGATAAAGGTAAATTTGTAAGTAAGGAGCATATGCATATTACATTAGAATTTTTAGGAGAGGTGGATGAAAGTAAATTAGATTCAATAAAGCATGCTATGAATAAAGTAAAAGAAGAAGGATTTACCCTAGAATTATCAGATATAGGACACTTTAAGCGTAGAGAAGGCAATATCTACTGGATAGGATTAAAGGAGAATAGATCTCTAATAAATCTTCAGGCTGAACTGCACAGATATTTATTAGAGCAAGGGTTCACCTTGGAAAATAGACCATATAAGCCTCATCTAACCCTAGGTAGGAGAGTAGTAATGGGAGATGGTTTTAATTCAGAAATAATTTCTAATCAAATTAAAAATATAAAGATAATAGTTGACAGAATTGACCTTATGAAATCAGAGAATATAAAAGGAAGATTAATTTATACAAATATATATTCGAAAGCATTGGATTAGGCAAAATAAATGAGTGGGACTTTATGTCTCACTCATCCAATTTTTACCCTCAACTAATCTTGTAACTATCATTGCCGCAACTGTATCTCCGGTTGCATTTATACAGGTTGCTGGGGGATCAACTAAAAATCCTATAGTTGCTATAATTGGAAAGGCTTCTGATGGAAATCCAAATAAACTAACAATCAACATTTCACCAATTAATCCCCCACCAGGAATACCTGACATTACTACTCCACTTAAAATTGAAATTACAATAGCTATTGTGTAAGTACCAATTCCGGTAAAATCCTGATTAAATATTCCATATAAGAATGAAATTTTGAGTATAGATGAGAGTACTGTACCATCCATATGCATTGTTGCACCAATTGGAAGTACAATTTCACGTATATCCTTAGGGACACCAATGCGCTTAGCTGCTTCCAGATTAACGGGAAGTGTTGCTATTGAACTTTGAGTAGCAATAGATGTAATAGTAGGGCTAATTATATTTTTAAAGAAAGATTTTACAGCAGGTTTACCACCAGAAAAATAGGTATAACCTGTAAAAGCTACTATGAAGTAAAATACGCAGATTGGATAATAAATAGCCATTGCTTTTGCATAAGCACCTAATAATTGAGGCCCAAATTCACCAATCAAAGTGGCAAAATATGCTGCTAACCCTATTGGGGCATATAGCATTACTACATTGATTAATTTCATCATTACCTTTGAAAGTGCATCTAAACCTTTAGCAACCGCGTTATTTTCTCCAAACAAGCTAACACAGTATCCAAATAAAATTGAAAATACTATTAGAGGCATCATATTAGATCTTGAAAGTAATTTGCTAAAATCATTAACTGTAAGTGCATTGACAATTTGCTCTGATAGTGTAATCCTTTCTAATTCTTCAACGGTTTCTATAGCAATATTTACCCCTTCAGCTGGAGGGAATATTTTAACGACAAAAATAATTAATATAGCTGCAATTAATCCTGTGACAACAAATGTTAGGAACATATTACCTAATATTTTACCTAGTCTTTTCATATTGACCATGTTACCCACAGCACTAGATATTGTTACAAATACTAATGGAGTAACTACAGTGAACATTAAGTTTATAAATATATCACCAAATGGTTTAAGTACAGTTGCATTTTCTCCAAATATAACTCCTATAATACTACCTACAGCGATTGAAATAATAAGGATAATTGGGAAACGATAGTTTAGCCAAATACTCTTTTTATTCATTCAACCAACTCCCTCAATATTATTGAATTAAATCTTCATCAAATATTTGACCAACGGCGATAATATTTGTATCACCAACTAAGTATAATTTTTCTATCGTTTCTTCATTTTTCTCAACTTCAATAAGTAATTCTCCACCAGGAACTAGAACTTTTACTTTATTGCTTTTTATTTCATTTTTTAGTATCAGAGCTGCAACAGTTGAACCTGCGCCTGTTCCACATGCTAGAGTAAAACCTTCAACTCCTCTTTCGTAGGTTTTAACAACAACCTTATCCATGTCTAATATATCATAGAAATTAACATTTGCTCCTTTTGGAAACTCTTCATGAAATCTTAACATTTTTCCTAATTCAAAGATTTCAGGTTCTTGAATATTAATTAGTCCCGGATAATTTACTATTAAATGAGGAAGCCCAGGATTTCCAAGTTCAATATAAGAGCATTTATAAACTTTTTCATCAATAGTTATATCTAATTCCAATTTTATGATTTCAGGGTTATTTAATCTAACTTTAACTAGTCTGTTGTCAAGGATTTCTGCGGTTACTAAGCCTGCTAACGTTTCAAAGGTCATCTTCTTAGGAGCAAGATTATTTAAATAAGCATATCTAGCTATGCATCTAGCTCCATTCCCGCACATTTCACCAATGCTACCATCTGAGTTGATAAAATGCATCTTAAAATCTGCGTTACCATCTGCATAGTCGACAATTATTAAGCCGTCTGCTCCAATAGAAACCCTTCGTCTACATAGTCGTTTAGCTATATTAGAAAATTTCTGTATAGGTAGATTTAATTGCATATTGTTTATAATTATAAAATCATTTCCAAGACCTTGAATTTTTGTAAATTCCACTGTTTCACTCCTTTCCATAATTAGAGATTTTTTTACCATCGTATATATAGTATTCATAATCAATATATAATGTTAATAATTCAAAAAATTCTAAAGGCTGCCTATTTATATATATTTTCGGCAGCCTATAAAAAGTAATATTATTTTTTGTATACAATGAATTTGTCAAATATAAATATAAAATCAACTAAAAGTTGTTGTTCTATCTAAAAAGTCATGCACCTTTTCTAAGAATAACCCTAAGGCAAACCATATAGGTACAAATTTTATTGAAATTATGCTACTTATTGAATTTTCGCCATTACCAGTGTAATCCCAAGGACACTTGCCAATGAGTAGCATTATAAAACCCCCGGTTATAAATTCAACAGTATATATTAACACCATGTAGATTAGCCCTCTAATAATAAAGCTCTTATCTCTGATCCTATCATGTATAGGTTCTGCAAAAACAGCTAACCCATATATGAAAAACATCCAAATATATGATTTTCCCTCCAATGTAAGATCATTATTTAATAGTGATTTAAAGCCTGTAAAAAAGATTTCTAATGCTAAACCAAGTACACCATAAAACATATATTTTTGAAGAGTGTTTTTTCTGTCCATATAATTATTATCATGATTAAAAATATGAATATTCGATTTAAATTTTACCAATACTGTTAAATCAGGGTTTTCATTGGGAAATCAATGATATAATATAAAAAACATATAATTTTTAATATGATCAAAACTAAAGGAAGGGTTAATCAAAAGTAAATCCTTCTCCTTCAACCTCTGTAATATGTGAAACTGCTATAAATGCTCTGTGATCAACAGATTTTGTAAAATCTCTTATTTTAATATATTCGCTTCTATCTACAATAGTATTGATTATTCTTTTATCCTCTTTAGAATAACCACCTGTTCCATGATAGATAGTGGTACCTCTTACTATTGTATGGATAATATAGTCGTTTACTTTTTCATATTCATTTGTAATAATTATCATATTTATTTTTATATTAAATCCAGCAATCATTTTATCAATAACGAAGGAGTTTATAATTACACCTAAAAGAGCATACATACCTAAACGTGGTCCAAAAACAAATCCTGCAAAAAGGGTAATAATAAAGTCAGCTATTAATAGAGATTTTCCAATTTCAATGTGAGCATATTTATGTATTATCTTTGCGATAATGTCTGTTCCTCCAGTTGATGCATTTTCATTAAAAACCAAACCCATGCCAACACCAGTGATTAGAATACCAAAAATTAAATTAATAAATAAATCATCAGTAAAAGGCTCTGTCATTGGAAATAGGTGTTCTAGTAAAGATAGTATTCCAGATAAGGCTAAACTTGCGTAAAGGGTATATCCACCAAATTCTTTACCAAGTACTATAAAGGCTATAATGAATAAGGTTACATTAATTATGCCTAGAAGTAGACTAAAGCTAATCATTGGTAATAGATTACTTATTACAAGTGCAAGACCACTTGCTCCACCAACTGCAAGATTCGAAGGATTTAGAAAAAAGTATAAACCGAAAGCTAAAATTAATAGGCCAATATTAATGATGACAAATCGTTTTAAATCAAACTTCATGGACAGACCTCCTAAAATATTCCTACATTTATTATATACTAAATTAAATAGGATTAAATAAATTGGAAAATTATTAACTTTTTTTATTTTATGTCGAACTAAATAACAATATATAATAATTTGTCAGATGTTTTTAAGAATATTGATGTGTGCATTATTATACCAAGTGGTATATATGTATAAAGTAATTTGAACTTTGAAAGTTGTTACAAGGAATGGTGCTCCTAATGAAAAATACTATTATGGATAGAAAAAATATTAACAGAAGATTTTTAATAGCATCTTATGTATTATCACTAATTGTAACTTATATAGTCTATAGCACTGGTGGAACTAAGAATGTTTACACAAATCTTATGTATATTCCAATAGCAATTATATCATCAACTAATGGACTAAAAAAGGGTTTAATTCACGCCGTATACAGTGGACTTTTGCTCGGACCATTGATGCCTTTAAACGTTGAACTTGGACAAAGTCAAACAGTATTTAATTGGATCATAAGACTTGTAATTTATCTATTAATGGCATTTATAATTGGTTTCTTTTCTGATTATAGTAGAAAGAATAGAGAGTATATACTTAATCTGCTAACCCATGATGCATTAACTGACCTTAGAAATATTGAATCACTAAAACGTGAAGAAAATCATGACAAAAAAAAGAAAACAATAATTGCATTGACAGTTAAAAACTATGAAGAAACCCTTAGCATATTTGGTTATGATTTTATTAACAAATCAATTTTAACATTTTCTAAGAAATTAAATGAATTATTAAATCAGTTCGAAAATATAGAGATTATTAAATATAATGGTATGGAATTCATACTCATAGTTTCCCATGAAAATAATTATATTAATACAGATGCCATAATAAATTCATTAGAAGAGCTAAATGAGCTTACATTAAAGGTAAATGGTATACCAATTTACATAGAGACTCTAGTTGGGATAACAAATATTAGTGAGAATGAAAATGTATTAGAGGGAGTTAGGCAAGCATTAGTTGCATTAAGATATGCTATTATAAATAATAAAAAAAGGTGTTTTTATTATGCTAATTTAGATACCTACTATAAAAATGTTGTTGATATTGCAGCTAACTTTAAATCTACTCTTGCGTTAAATAAAATAAGAGTAGCATATCAAAGAATAGTCAAATCAGAATCAGAAGATATATTTGGTGTAGAACTTCTAGCTCGGTGGGAAGATGATAGTGGTAATTTCTTATCTCCAGGCATCTTCATTCCTGTAATTGAAAATACAGAGCTAATCAATGAACTTACAGCTTTTATGATAAATAAGGCCATCGAATTTTGTTCTTCTAATAAAGATGCTATTGTATCTATTAATTTTTCACCTAAAGCCTTTAATGATGAAAATATTAATTACCTAATAAATTTAATCAGAGAAAACAACATAGATTTCAAGAAAATAAAAATAGAAGTTACTGAAGAAATATTATTAAATAAGGAAAAAGCAATTAAATATTTTAACATTCTTAAGGAACATAATATGAATATTGCTATGGATGACTTTGGCACAGGATATTCATCATATAAGAGTATAGGTGAAGTGCCTATTGATATAATAAAAATTGATAAGTCCATTGTAGGCAAAATCTGTGAAAGTAAGCTGTCTAGAAGCATAGTAGAAAGTATAGTATATTTCTGTCGCCAAAATGGTTTAGAAACAGTGGCAGAAGGAGTAGAAACAAGAGAAATCGCAGAAATTTGCAAAGAGATAGGTATAGATTATTTACAGGGGTATTATTATCATACACCAACTATCATCGAATAAGGTCTAATCAAACATTGGAGGATAGAATGAAATTTAAAAGAAATACTAAGCTTTTACTAATTTTTATACTAATAATAATATTAGGTTTAGCAGGTTGTGCAATAATTAGAGATAAATTGGCAGTTCTTAGAGGGGATTTAATAGGCAATAGATTTGAAATATCAGTATATGATCATTATGCAAATAAAACCCTTAAATTAGAAGGGACTAAAATTACTGTAGGTTTATTTGAGAATGAAGCAAATAAAGATGCAGAGGCCATAGGATTTGAATCAAGTGTATTAGAAATTACTATAAATGGAAATCAAATGCTTCAGGTTGGTAATACAGTAATTTTTGCTGAAGAAGGTTTAAATCTAGTAGAGGACTTTGAAACACCTAGTGAAATAGCTGTTAATAATGGTGGTGGATTTGTTCCTTTTGATAGATTAATAAACGATTTGAAAAACAAAATAGGTAAGGAAAAGATCATCATAGTATCTAGTCAAATGGGTATCCCAATAGGAGTATATCAAGGAGAAGATGTGTATGTTACAGTACCTGAAAATTTACCTAAGATGACAAGATTAAATATTGATGGAAGGAGTCTTTATATTCACCGTGCAAACTATGTAATATTAGATAGCAATATGATTAGATAATAAATACAGGAGATAATTCTGTAAATAGAAGTCTCCTATATTTTTCTTAAGGCTTTTTTAACTGACCTAAAAAATATACATATTAATTTCAAATAAAGGGGGTCTTATAGGGTATTATGAAGGATAGAAAGCGAAGAGTTTTGATATTTCTTATTGGATTTGTAGTAGGAATGATTTTAAATTTTTTAATATCGAGTTTAACAAAGAATACCCCTGAGGCTACGGCTAATGAATTCTTAATGGAGTACTATACTATTACAAATTATGATTTAGCGGGATTATTAGAAAACTCTGTACCAGCAAATACTAGTGCCAACGATGATAGCCTTATAATAGCTGAGGTTGCTGGGTTCGAAGAAGCATTACAAAATAAATATGGAGCATTAATGACAGAAGGAGGACTCAAAAAAGCGGTAGCTAATAGAATAATACCAGCTGGAGAATTAGCTGCAAAAAAGTCTGGTAGCAAGCTTTACGTAATTGATACTAAATTAACTGAAATAGAGATATCAGATGAACATAGAATATATAAATACAATGTTACAGCTATGGTAAGTCACGAGGATGAGATTAGAGAAAATACAAGTTTAGATGGACATTTATATATGAAGAAGGTAGATGAAAATTGGAAGGTAGATAGATTTAACCCTAGTAAAGGGCAATTAACAAGAATCTTGGAAATAGGTGCACCTTAGAGTTAAAAAGTTATATAAAAAAATAAATGAAATTCTAGTTTTATTAGAAGTCGTTGAAAAACTGACTTCTATTTTAATATATATTTGTTATTTAGAATAAACTAATAAGGGTAAATTATTAATAACAAAATCGATAAAAAATTATAATAAAATAATCTTAATTATTAGGAGGCTTTTAAATGAAAGGTATATCCACAACTTTAATTATCATAATTGCAATTGTTGTTATAATAGGTGCAATGTCCATAGGAACATACAATAGACTTGCTACAATGGAGGAACGTGTAGATAGCGCATGGGCGCAGGTTGAAAATGTACTAAAGAGAAGGGCAGATTTAATTCCAAACTTAGTCAATACAGTAAAAGGTTATGCAGCACATGAAGAGGAAGTTCTTACTCAGATAACAAATGCAAGAGCAGGTCTTACTAATGCTAATTCACCAGAGGAATTTGCAGAGGCCAATGCACAATTTAATGAAGCAATTAGATCTCTAAATATTGTTGTTGAAAATTATCCAGATCTTAAAGCTAATCAGAATTTTTTAGAGCTTCAAGCAGAATTGTCTGGAACTGAGAATAGAATAAGTACTGAAAGAATGAGATACAATGATGCTGTTAGAGAATACAATACAGCTATAAGAAGATTTCCGGCCAATATAGTTGCAGGTATCTTTGGATATGATTCAAGAGAGTATTTTGAGATAGATCCACAAGATGCAGAAGTTCCTGAAGTAAACTTTTAAGAGGGTGTCTAAATGAAAAGGCTCAAATGGACATATATAGGTTTTATCATTGCACTTTTAATTATATTAAGTTCACCTATATATGCTATACCTAATCCAAGTTATGAGTTTTATGTTTATGATAGTGCAGATTTATTAAATTCAACAACAGAAAGTTATATCATAGAAGTTAATAATGAGCTATATCAAAAAACAGGCGCCCAGATTGTAGTTGCTACAATCAATGATTTAGAATCTATGGATATCAACAGATATGCTGTTAAATTATTTGAAGAGTGGAAAATAGGAGGGGCGCAGTACGATAATGGTCTATTAATGTTAATTGTCCCAGTGAATAATGAAATTTGGATAGAGGTTGGCTATGGGCTTGAAGGAATTTTACCAGATAGTAGAGTAAAAAGAATTATTGAGAACAATATAATCCCTTATTTTTCACAAGGAGACTTCGATACTGGAGTCTTATCAGGATTTGAAGGAATACTAGATTATGTTGAAAAGGAATATAACATTGAACTTCAAACGAGAAGTGGTGACTATTATCCTGGTAATCAGGTTCAAACTGGCACTAGAATTCCAAGTATCTATGTAATTATTGGGATAATAATCTTTATATTTATTGACTTTAAGTTCTTTAGAGGTTGGCTAACATTTAGTTTGCTAAGAGGTGTTGGGAGAGGAGGATATCGAGGTGGAGGTACAGGGGGATCTAGAGGTGGCGGTGGCCGTTCTGGTGGCGGTGGTGCAGGAGGCAGATGGTAATAGGAGATAATTCCATGGGGAAGAATCTCCTATTTAATTTTAATTTAGGTCAAATCTAATTCAAGTTACTTTATATTAACCAAATATCTGCTTAGCAATTTCTATAAATTCCAGTATTATATTCCATTGATATGCCTTTTTAAGATACCCAAATCTAATCTTATATGTTGTATCGTTGGGGAAACGAAACATCCTTAGTTTCGATAGTTGTTCGGTTGACAGAGCTAATCTTGCAAGGTTTTCTGGACAAAAACAGGCACCTATGCCACGAGTACATAGTGATAAAAGTGTTTCAATATTATCTGATTGTGCCTTTACATTTGCCTGGAATCCTGAATGTTTAATTATTCTTCTGCCAATTTGTCCTGCAATGTCTTCTGGATTTCCAAGAACAAACGGGCACGCTTGCAAAAATGATAGGTTTCCATGGGAGATCTTGTTTTCAAAATCTTCTTCGTTAATTCCAGATAATAACTCCTCTGAAATCAACAGTACTATTTCCTCTTCATAGAAATCATGCAGTTCAATTTCCGGTAGTGATTTGGGAAAACTCCCAATGGCAAGATCAATTTCACCGTCTATCAAGGACTGAAGTATCCCATCATTGGAGCTTTCCCTCAATATTATTTGGATATTGGGATATTTTGCCTGAAAAACCGAAATTAAATCAGGCATAATCAAACGCCCTCTGGTATATGCAACGCCAACTCTGAGAGTTCCTTTTTGATTGGCGGTGATGTCACAAAACTCTTTACACATAGCTTGATAGCTTTGCTCAAATCTTAATGCATAGTCTAGGAATACTTGTCCAGCATAAGTCAACTCTAAAGGTACATTGCGTACAAATAGTTGACATCCGAGCTCTTTCTCGACAGAGGAAATATGTGCACTCAGTGTCTGTTGGGTGATATGTAATTGCTTGGCAGCTTTTGTAAAGCTTCTTTCTCTGGCTACCATTACAAAATATTTCATGCTCAGAAAATTCATGATTATCGCCTCAATATCACAGTAATTTTACTGTATTATATACTGAATTTATCAGTTTTACAACTGTATTTGTAGCTGTTATAATATCATCAGGTAGGTGGTATAATGGAAGTCTTCACACTATTGTTATTCAGCGCCATATTATTAATTTGTATTATACTTAAAATTTCAATCATATACGCCTTGCTTTCTGGACTCCTTATCTTTTGTATCTATGGAAAGATGAAAGAATATTCTTATCGAGACCTAGCAAAAATGATCCTGTCTGGAATAAAAACAGCAAAAAGTATATTGATAGTATTTGTTTTAATAGGAATGTTGACTGCCTTGTGGAGGGCTGGTGGAACTATACCAGTAATTATTAGTTATGCAGTCCGACTTATTCGCCCTAGTACCATTGTGTTAATGTCTTTCCTCTTGAATTGTGGAGTATCAATGCTTACAGGTACAGCTTTTGGTACAGCTGCAACTATGGGAGTAATATGCATGACAATGGCTGTTTCTATGGGTACTGATCCAGTATTTGTCGGTGGTGCTATATTGTCAGGTGTGTTCTTTGGTGATCGCTGCTCGCCTGTTTCTACCAGTGCTCTTTTGGTTAGCGAATTGACCGATACTGACATTTTTGATAACATCAAGAAAATGCTACATACAGCGCTAGTGCCTTTTCTACTTGCTAGCTTTATATATGCAGCAGTTGGTCTGTTCTCAAATAATATAGGAAATCCAGTTGACTTGAATCAACTTCTCAGCCGTGAAATAAATTTACATTGGAGCGCAATAATTCCTGCCATCATCATTCTTGTTTTGTCCGGATTTCATGTAAATGTAAAAATTGCCATGTCAGTCAGCATAGTTGCATCAGTTTTTATCTGTTTGTTTGTTCAGGAGATGGATATAATGGATGTTATAAGGGTGGCTATCAGAGGATTTAGCGCCCGAGATCAGGAAGTAGCTGTTATGCTCAACGGTGGAGGAATACTTTCAATGTTGAAGGTTATGGCTATAATTACCATATCCTCATCTTATGCTGGAATATTTAAAAAAACTGGACTTCTTAACCACATAAAGGAGTTGCTAATTAAACTTAGTGCAAAGATAACACCATTTGGTGGCATGCTAGTAACCTCTGTGGTAGCATCAATGGTTGCTTGTAACCAAACCCTAGCAATTATGTTAACTCACCAGCTATGTAAAGATATAGAACCTGATCCAAAGAAGTTGGCAATATACCTTGAGAATTCAGTAGTCGTTATTGCACCTCTGATTCCCTGGTCAATTGCTGGAGCAGTACCTCTTGCTTCTGTAGGAGCACCAACTAGCAGTATTTTGGTTGCATTTTTCTTGTATCTACTTCCTATATGCTATTTATTGTATAATCTATACTCGGGAAGGTACAAGATAAAACATAAAGAAGCTTAATAATGAAGATAAATAATGGAGCTAATTGATTACATAAATCAGTTAGCTCTTTTCTATATTACTCTATTTTGATACTTATCTTGATTTAAATAATTAAGCTTCATGTTTCCTTATAAATTAAATTATACACATAGCTTTCTTATATATGATAAAATACAGGTGAGATTAAGAGAGGTGGAGGTTTGAATGGTATGACATTTTTAGATAAATGGTTAAATATTATTAGAAATTGTAATATTGATAATACATATAAAATGGCATGGGCAAAGGCCATAACAGAAATTTCTTTAGAAATTGACTATAATGATGAATCTGAATATATAGAAATATACTTAAAGCAGATTGCCGAAAAGATGCTCAAATACTATTTTGACCAAACTATTTTCTTTGATCTAATACAAGGAAGTAATCCTAATAAACCACCTAAAATAATCTCTTTAGTTAAAGAACTAATAAATACATATCAAGAAAAGGTAGGTTCAAAACAGCCTGTGAAATTTTATAAGGCAGAAGTTGATAAGATTATAAAATATAATTATGATAAAACAATTAATAAAATAGTAGCAGTTTTAAAGCAAGATGTAAGCTATAGGTTCTTAAATCTTGGTGGAGAGAAGATAGAGAATATTTATAAATACAATAAAGGTGATGATAAGTTAGTAATATTAAAGAGTAATTTGCAAGAACTCAATAGGAATTATCTAATTGTATTTGATATTATTAACTTTAGATGGACTCAGATCCTTGAGGAATTTAACCTCTCACCTAAAATCTCAAAAAAGGTAAAGGTTATAGACATAGAAGAAGTAAAAAGAAAGCCCTTAAATAAATTCATTAAGTACATAGAATATGAGAATAAATCAAGAGAATGTTTTATTTGTGGTGAGGAGATAATAGGCGAAAAACCTTCGATAGACCATGTAATTCCGTGGTCTTACCTATATGATGATAACCTATGGAATTTAGTATTTACTCATAAGAGTTGCAATAGTAGTAAGAATAATATTATTCCTAGCGAGGAAACGATAAAAAGACTGGAAGATAGGAATATAAGGCTTATGAATATCTTAAGGACTAAGGGATTAGACAACAAGATTACCTTTGAGTTGGAGAACGCTATAAAAGGTAATTTAGTAAGAAAGTTTTGGATTTCTTGCCAAAGCTAGGAATTATTAGGTTGATAAGGAGGGACTTGTTTTGAATTGTCCATTCTGTAAACAAGAACAATTAGAGATAATAATAGAAAACGATTTATCATTTGCTATCTATGATAAATACCCTGTAAATGAAGGACACATTTTAATCATTACTAAAAGACATGTAGCCAATTACTTTGATACTACGCTAGATGAAAAGTTAGCGATATTAGAACTAATAGATAAAGCTAAGAGTATACTAGACGAAAAATATAAACCTAGTGGTTACAATATAGGTATTAACTGTGGCATGGATGCTGGACAAACTATTTTTCACTTACATATTCACTTAATACCGAGATATAAGGGTGATATTGAAGGTGACCCTAGAGGTGGGGTTCGTGGGGTAATTCCCAATAAAATGAGTTATTAGTACATTGAAAGAAGGATGAATCATGGAAAGAAACATAGATATGTTAATTTCAGAAATACTCAAATTTAGAGATGAAAGAGATTGGAAGAAATTCCATAATCCAAAAGATTTAGCTATTTCTTTAAATATTGAAGCAGGGGAGCTATTAGAATGTTTTCAGTGGAAAAACATAGATGAAGTAGATTTGATGCTAAATGGTTCTGAAAAATATAAAGTTGAAGATGAAATAGCAGATATATTTGTGTATTTATTGTTATTATGCAATGAAATTAATGTGGATATAATTAAAGTGACTTTAAATAAGCTCAAGAAAAACAGCGAAAAATATCCAATAGAAAAGAGTAAGGGGAATTCTAAAAAATATAATCAACTCTAATGTTATACAATAGAAGGAAAATAACCGTGTATGTACTTAAATCACACACGGTTATTATTTAAAAATCTACTCCCATTCAATAGTTGCAGGTGGTTTGCTTGTTATGTCGTAAACTATACGATTAATATGTTTAACTTCATTTATTATTCTTTGAGATACCTTATCTAGTAACTCATAAGGCATTCTAACCCATTCAGCTGTCATAAAGTCAGTTGTTTTAACAGCTCTAAGTGCTAGGGTATAATCATAAGTTCTTTTATCATCTGTAACACCAACGCTTCTCATATCTGTGATTATTGCAAAGTATTGGTTAATTTCTTTGTCTAAACCTGCATTTGCTATTTCTTCTCTAAAGATATAGTCTGCATCTCTTAGAATATCTAATTTTTCCTTTGTAACTTCACCTATAACTCTAATTCCTAAGCCAGGTCCTGGGAATGGTTGACGCCATACTAGGTAGTCTGGTAAACCCAGTTCTTCACCAATTTTTCTAACTTCATCTTTAAACAGTGATCTCAGTGGTTCAATTAGGTCTTTAAAGTCTACAACGCTTGGAAGTCCTCCTACATTATGGTGAGATTTAACTATTTTACCATCTCCAATACCACTTTCTATAACATCAGGGTAAATTGTACCTTGAACAAGGAAATCAACCTTTCCTATTTTTCTTGCTTCTTCCTCAAAAACTCTTATAAATTCTTCTCCGATAATTTTTCTCTTAGTTTCAGGGTCAGTTACACCTTTTAGTCTACTAAGAAATCTATCTTGGGCATTTACTCTTATAAATTTAGCATCAAAGTTTTTTGAGAAAGCTGCCTCAACTTCGTCACCTTCATTTTTTCTCATAAGTCCAGTGTCTACAAATACACAAGTTAGCTGGCTACCAATTGCCTTTGACATTAGAGCTGCACAAACTGATGAATCAACTCCTCCTGAAAGTGCACAAAGTGCTTTACCATTTCCAACCTTATCTCTAATTTCTTTAATTTGATTTTCAATATATCTTGTCATTGTCCAGTCACCTATACATCCACAGGTATCATATAAGAATGCCTTTAGGGTATTATCTTCAACAAGAGTCTTTGATTCAAGAGTAGGGATTCCTAGTTTAGATAAATCTTTATTTGATTCTCCTGAAAGAATTATTCCTACTGGTTCTAATGATTTTATTTCATCTAATGTAATAGTAGATGGTTTAACTTCACAATAAACCCCAAGTTTACGAACACTTCTAGCTATTAATTGGCTATATTGACTACCAAAGTCAATAATTAATACATATTGATTTTGCATATTCCACCTCACATATAATTAATCCTAAAATTATTATGACTTATTCTATCATAAATATATATCTAATAAAAATATTTATTTGAATAAAGTGTATTTTTTTACGTAATATTACAAAATAAATCAAATTCGCTTTTTTTCTTCCCAAATCGTCAATATTTTGATATACTACTATATAGTACGAATGTGTTCTATTTGTAACAGTGATAACGTTTTACATCGGGAACTTCAAAAAACTATAGTATTAGGAGGAGATAACTTGAAAACAGACGTACAAATAGCACAGGAAGCAAAAATGGTCCCTATCAATGAAGTTGCTTCTAAACTTGGTATTAAGGAAGACGATATCATTAATTATGGTAAATATAAAGCCAAGATATCATTAAGGGCATTTGAAGATTTGAAGGATAAGCCAGATGGAAAGTTAATTTTAGTTACTGCAATAAATCCTACTCCTGCAGGAGAAGGAAAGACTACTACAAATATAGGTCTTTCTATGGGATTAAATAAAATTGGTAAGACTTCAATCACTGCTATTAGAGAACCATCCTTAGGACCTAGTTTTGGTGTAAAAGGGGGAGCAGCTGGTGGTGGATATGCACAGGTAGTACCAATGGAGGACATTAACCTTCATTTCACTGGTGATTTCCATGCAATCACTACTGCACATAACTTAATAGCTGCTTTATTGGATAATCATATTCAACAAGGTAATGCATTAGGTATAGACCCTAGAAGAATTGTATGGCATAGAGTTCTGGACATGAATGATAGAGCTTTAAGAAATGTAGTTGTAGGCCTTGGTGGTAAGCCAAATGGAATGCCAAGAGAAGACCACTTTGACATAACAGTTGCTTCAGAAATCATGGCAATATTCTGTTTAGCAAGTAGCCTTGAAGACTTGAAAGAAAGAGTAAGCAATATGATTGTTGCTTATAAATTCGATGGAAGTCCAGTATATGTAAAAGACTTACAAGCACAAGGTGCTGTAGCTCTATTAATGAAGGATGCCATGGCGCCAAACTTAGTTCAGACTCTTGAAAATACACCTGCTTTAATTCATGGTGGGCCATTTGCTAATATTGCACATGGATGTAACTCAATGCTAGCTACTAAATTGGCATTAAAATTAGCTGAATACACTATTACAGAAGCAGGATTCGGAGCAGATCTAGGTGCTGAGAAGTTCTTCGACATTAAAGCTAGATTTGGTGGATTAAAACCTAATGCTGCAGTAATTGTTGCTACAGTTAGAGCTCTAAAACATCACGGTGGAGCTAAGAAAGAAGAATTAGGCGTTGAAAATCTTGACCAATTAGCAAGAGGATTTGAAAACCTTGAAAAGCATATAGAAAATGTAAATAAATTTGGCGTACCTGCTGTAGTTGCAATAAACAAATTCCCAACTGATACAGAAGCTGAATTAAATTATGTAATTGAAAGATGTAAAGAATTAGGTGCTGAAGCTGTTCTTTCAGAAGTATGGGCAAAAGGCGGTGAAGGTGGAGTAGAATTAGCGAAGAAAGTTGTTGAAGTTGTTGAAACTAAGGAGTCTAACTTTAAGCCTTTATATGATGTAGAAGAATCAATCCAAGCTAAGATTGAAAAAATAGCTAAGGAAGTGTACGGCGCTGACGGTGTTGATTTTACAAGTGCTGCACTAAAACAAATTAAGGAAGCTGAAAAATTAGGCTATGATAAAATGCCAATTTGTATGGCTAAGACTCAATATTCCTTATCAGATGACCCAACTTTATTAGCTAGACCAAAAGGATTTAGAATTACAGTTAGAGAAATTAGAATATCTGCAGGTGCAGGATTCCTTGTAGCTTTAACAGGTGATGTAATGACAATGCCAGGATTGCCTAAAGTTCCAGCAGCTAACAGTATAGATATATTACCAAGTGGAGAAATCGTAGGATTATTCTAAGTATTAAGCTGGGTATAGCCCAGCTTAATCTTTGACTCTTCGCTGCACTACAATAATATATTAATTCACATAGGAGGGGGACAATGGCTTACGAATCAAGACTAAAAAGTCCACAAGCAGACTCATTGTTTGAAGCAATTTTATTATTAGAAAATGTTGAAGAATGCTATCGTTTTTTTGAAGATCTTTGTACTGTAAAAGAGATACAAGCAATAGCACAAAGATTAGAAGTTGCAAAACTGCTAAAATCAAATAAGACTTATACGGAAATTGAAGCTGAAACTGGTGCAAGTACAGCAACAATAAGTAGAATAAACAGATCATTAAACTATGGGGCGGATGGATATAAGGTTATCTTCAAGAAATTAGGTATTATTAAAGAAGACGAATAATAGCAAAAAATGGATTTCTCAGAGGAAATCCATTTTTTTAAAAGTTTTTATAATGGGGGTTAAACCCTTCAAATATAAAATAATCAAAGCTATCTCTACTTTCCTCCATAGCCTTTTTTGAGTCAATTGTATATGCAAAAGTTGGTATTCTAAATAATTTTCGACATAGTATGAAGGAGAACATATTTCTATATTTATAATTAAATGCAATAAAATCTGGTTTTGAAATAAAATTTAACATTAAATTTTGCATAAGAAAATTTAATAATCTATCATTTTTTATTCCTTCTTTTATGAAGTTAGAGGACAGCTGACCTCTGATTATATGTGGTCGATGTTCTTTGTACCATTTTACGATTAATGGATTAAATGATTCAATACAGTACATACCTTTATATTTATCTAAAATAGGTGTTATAGTTTCACATAATAGGCCAATATTATTGGTGTTTTTAAGTTCTACAATAAGTGGAACCTTACCATCTATAATCTTTAAAACTTCTTCAAAGCTTGGTATTGTCTCAGTTGAGTTAAAAAGCCTATACTTACTAAGTTCATCGAAATTTACTTCACTTACTAGCTTATCTACTCCGCAGGCTCTATTTAAGGAATTGTCATGAAATACAACAGGCACTCTATCTCTTGTAAGCCTTACATCTAGTTCTATTCCGTAATTATGTTCCACTGCCAATTTAAAAGCTTTAATTGAGTTCTCTGGAGCATCACTATTGTTATTATGTAATCCTCTATGAGCATAATAAAAGTTTTCAAAAGGATAAAAGTTTTTTCGATTAAACATTTTAGGCATAATTGCTAATAGATAAACTATTACTAACAGGAATACTATTACTAACATTTTATCTCACCTTTAATCTTCTACATCGAAGCTTTCTAACTTACCCTTCTTAGGAGGTTTTGAATCCCCATGTTTTACGAATAACATAGTACATAAGGATGCTAGTGAAAATACAACAGCATAAGGAAATAAAGTCCTATATGATACATTTTCTAAAAGAATACCTGATAATATTGGTGTCAATATCTGAGCTGACATTGAGAAGGTATAATATAAACCAGTATATTTACCTACATCACTACTTTTACTCATCTCTACTACCATTGGATAGGAGTTAACATTTATTGCAGACCATCCAATACCAGTAAAGGCGAAGACTATATTTATTAGTGGAGAATATTCTACAAAAAGAAAACCGCAAAAATAGGATATTGACATCATTATAATACCAATAATAATTGTATTTTTTCTTCCTATGTTACTTGATACAATTCCTATAGGGATATAACTTAGTATAGCTGCTCCTGTAGCAACCATAAGTGCATTTGCAAACCCTCCACCTTGAAGATTCCATACCTTAACTGCATACCTGGAAAATGCTGTTGTGACAGCGTTATAAGCAGTAAACCATAGGAAAACAGATGCAAGAATAAATATTAAACTCTTTTTAACATCACCCGTCATATGAGATTTTTCATTAGAATGATTCTCACCTTTAGCATCATCATCTGTCACAAGTAAACCTCTATCTTTAAGTTCCTTAGAAATTTTATTCTCTTTAATTGTTAACACTAAAAGTACTACGGCAATTATCATTAATGATGCTACTGCGAAGAATACAGAAGTATAATTTGGATTAATTTCCTTAGGTATCAAGAGACTTATCATTGCCAGGGTGTATATTCCCCCAACTGCTCCCATAAGGTTAATTATTGCATTGGCTTTACTCCTTAGGGGTTTTGGTGTTAGGTCCGGCATTAATGCTACTGCAGGTGATCTATATAGTCCCATAGCTATTAGAACAGTACCTAATGAAATAAAGAACAAAATAAAGTTTTTACCTTGGTCCGCATAAGGTATTAACATCATAAAGATTACTGAAACAGTTGTACCTACAATAATAAAAGGCGTTCGCTTACCAAGTCTTGTATTAACTTTATCTGAAAATGCACCAAATAAAGGTAATAAAAATAATGCTAAAACATTATCTAATGCCATTATAGTACCAGTTAAAGTTTCTCCTAGTCCAAAGGTGTTTTGAAGAATAAGCGGAATAATATTATCATATAATTGCCAAAATGAAGAAATAGACATAAAAGCCAAGCCGATTAGAATTGTACGCTTATAATTCAATTTCATTCAAATCCCCTCCTTATTTAAAATAATTTATTACTAATAAAATTAGTAAATTTTATAATTTCATTATATCTTAATAACATGCTTAGTACAAAGAATATATGAACCATGATATCTAGTATTAACTTTCTTATAAAACTTAAAAATATAATAACTAAGAATTTAAGTAGGGCAAGTTTCAAATCAGTGAATAGGAGTCACAAAATTAGAATTTATTTAATAGTATTTATCTATGCTGATGAAACTCCTTAATACCAACAATAAAATGAGGGTAGAAAAAGCGGGAATAAAATTGTATAATTAAATAATAATCCCACTTTACAGTGGGTTTTTTTAATTAAGAATTTTAAGGAGAGAATATAGATGAATGAATTTTCTAGAGCTGAACTTCTTTTAGGAGTTCAAGGTGTCGGCAAGCTTAAAAATTCAAGTGTAGCAGTATTTGGAGTAGGTGGAGTAGGCTCTTTTACTGTTGAAGCTCTTGCTAGATGTGGAGTCGGCAATATTGCAATATTTGATGATGACAAGGTGTGTTTAACAAATATAAATCGACAATTAATAGCAACTAGAAAAACAATTGGGAAATACAAAGTTGAAGTAATGAAGGAAAGAATACTAGAGATTAATCCTAAATGCAATGTAGAAACATATCAGACTTTCTATACAAAAGATAATGCAGATGAATATGATCTCTCTAAATATGATTATATAGTTGATGCAATAGATACTGTATCGTCCAAGCTAACACTAATAGAAAAAGCAAAACAATGTGGTGTTCCAATTATTAGCTGCATGGGTGCAGGTAATAAACTTGACCCAACTAAGTTTGAAGTTACTGATATATATAAAACAAGTATATGCCCACTTGCAAGAACAATGAGATCTGAATTAAGAAAGAGAGGAATTAAGTCGTTAAAGGTGGTCTATTCTAAAGAACCAGCAATTAAACCAATAGAAAATGAGGATGATAATTGTAAAACTAAATGTGTCTGTCCTCCTAATACTGTTCGTAAATGTACACAAAGAAGACAAATACCAGGTAGCGTATCCTTCGTTCCATCCGTTGCAGGTTTAATTGCAGCAGGAGAAGTAATTAAAGATTTACTTGAGATTAAGAAGTAATTTATTAAAAATATTCATAATTAACACTTTCAAACCTCCAAGCATATTCTATTATGACAGAACAATGTACTTAAAAATTATTGGAGGTGTGAATATGGGCAACGAATTTTTAGGGGAAAGAGATAGACGAGATGATGTAAGAGGAGCTGATACCTCATTATTGTTCTTCTTCTTATTGCTAGTTATTATTTTCTGTAACTGTGATTTTTTCTAGAAGTGAATAAAAGTTAGGGTTTCCTAGTAAGGAAGCCCTGACTTTTTTCTTTTTTGGTTAAAATATTAAAATAGAGTATTGACAGATAAAAATAAAAGAAATATTATATAAATATACCCCCCGGCCAGGGGGAGGGGAGGGAGGAAATATAATGAATGCTGATCAAAAAAAAGCATTACAAACCTTAAAAACCGCAAAGGGTCAGATAGAAGCTACGATTAAGATGATTGAAGATGGTCGTTATTGTGTAGATATATCAAATCAAATATTGGCAGCCCAATCGCTTTTAAAGAGGGCTGATTTATTGATTATAAGACAACACCTTAAACATTGCGTTAAAGAAGCTTTTGAAAATGATAAGGGTGATGAAAAAATAGATGAAGTTATGCAACTTTTAGCTAAGGTTATTGGGAAATAACTCATGTGAAAAGGAGGGAGATAGATGGCAAATAAAACTTTGAAAATAGAAGGAATGACTTGTGCAGCTTGTGCTAATGCAGTCGAGAGAGCAGCTAAAAAGCTTAATGGTGTAACTGAGGCAAATGTCAATCTTGCAACAGAAAAGTTAAATATAAGATTTGATGAAAATGTCCTGACAATAAATGACATACAAGCTGCCATTGAAAAAGCGGGCTACAAGGCAGTATCAGATGCTGTTACAAAAACTATTAAAATAGAAGGAATGACCTGTGCAGCATGTGCAAAGGCTGTAGAGAGAGTCACTAAAAAGCTAGAGGGTGTTATCGATGCTAATGTAAACTTAGCAACTGAGAAGCTTACTATTAGCTATGAACCTTCAGCTCTTAGGGTTTCTGATATAAAAAATGCAATTGAAAAAGCAGGCTACAAGGCAATAGAAGATGAAGTTACTGTAGATATAGATAAAGAGAAAAAAGATAATGAGATAAAAGCTATTTGGAAGAGATTTATATTATCTGCAATTTTTTCTGCACCATTATTGTATATTTCAATGGGGCATATGATAGGTGCTCCTTTGCCAATGATTCTTGATCCAATGGCTAACCCACTTAATTTTGCCTTAGCGCAATTATTACTAACTATACCTGTAGTTATATCAGGGAGAAAGTTTTATTCAGTAGGGCTTAAAACCTTAATTAAAGGAAGCCCTAATATGGATTCACTAATCGCGATTGGAACAGGGGCAGCAGTTGTATATGGATTATTTGCTATATATAAGATAATAGATGGTGAAGTACATTATGCAATGCATCTTTATTTTGAATCAGCAGCTGTAATAATTACTTTAATTACCCTTGGTAAGTATTTAGAGGCTGTATCAAAAGGTAAGACATCTGAGGCAATCAAGAAGCTTATGGGTCTGCAACCTAAGACTGCAACAATTATACTAGGTGGTAAAGAAGTGGAAGTATCAATTGATGAGGTAGAGGTCGGAGATATTATAGTTGTAAAGCCAGGGGAAAAGATTCCAGTAGATGGAGAGGTTATTGAGGGGATTACATCTGTAGATGAATCAATGCTTACAGGAGAAAGTATCCCAGTTGAAAAAAATGTTGGGGACCAGGTAATCGGAGCTAGTATAAATAAAAATGGGTTTATTAGATATAAGGCAACAAAGGTAGGAAAGGATACAGCATTAGCCCAAATAATTAAATTGGTAGAAGATGCACAAGGGTCCAAGGCACCTATTGCAAAACTTGCTGATGTTATTTCCGGATATTTCGTTCCTATAGTTATCGCATTAGCCATAATATCCGGTCTAGCATGGTATTTTATTGGTGGAGAATCAACAACATTTGCCTTAACAATATTCATTTCAGTTTTAGTAATAGCTTGTCCATGTGCACTTGGTTTAGCCACACCAACGGCAATTATGGTTGGAACTGGAAAAGGTGCTGAAAATGGAGTGTTGATAAAGAGTGGTACAGCATTGGAAACAGCCCATCAAATACAAACAATTGTATTTGATAAGACAGGTACAATTACCGAAGGAAAACCTAAGGTAACTGATATAATTGCCATAGAAGGATTATCAGAGGGTGAACTTTTACAACTTGCAGCTTCAGCAGAAAAAGGTTCAGAGCACCCACTTGGTGAAGCAATAGTTAGAGATGCAGAAGAAAAGGGTATTGAGTTTAAAAAGGTAGATTCATTTAATGCAATACCTGGTCATGGAATTGAAGTAACAATAGAAGGTAAAAATATTTTAGCAGGTAATAGAAAGCTAATGGTAGAAAGAAATATCTCATTGGAGAATTTAGAAGAATCTTCTGATAGATTAGCAGAAGAAGGAAAAACTCCAATGTATATAGCAATTGACAATAAAATTGCTGGTATAATAGCTGTAGCAGATACAGTTAAGGAAAATAGTAAAAGAGCCATAGAATTACTTCATGATATGGGAATTCAGGTTGCCATGATAACGGGTGATAATAGAAGAACAGCTGAGGCAATAGCTAAGCAAGTAAATATAGATATAGTTTTAGCGGAAGTATTGCCAGAGGACAAGGCAAATGAAGTAAAGAAACTTCAGGCTGAAGGCAAAAAGGTAGCGATGGTTGGGGATGGTATAAATGATGCTCCAGCATTGGCTCAAGCAGATATAGGTATAGCAATTGGTTCTGGTACAGATGTTGCCATGGAGTCAGCAGATATAGTTCTAATGCGAAGTGATTTGTTAGATGTGCCTACTGCAATTCAATTAAGTAAGAAGACTATTAAGAATATTAAAGAAAACTTATTCTGGGCATTTGGGTATAATACTTTAGGAATACCTATAGCCATGGGTGTTCTTCACATATTTGGTGGACCATTACTAGATCCTATGATTGCAGGAGCTGCAATGAGCTTGAGTTCAGTATCTGTATTAACTAATGCATTAAGATTAAAGAGATTTAAACCAATAAGATAGAAGCTGCAATATGCAGATTAAATATATCATAATGAGGGGAGATAATAAAATGAAAAAGAAATTATTTATTGAAGGTATGAGCTGTCATAATTGTGTACGTCATGTAACAGAGGCATTAAATGAAATAGATGGAGTAAAAAGTGTAGATGTTAATTTAGAAGGAAAATATGCCTTAGTAGAAGTAGTTAGTGACAATTTAGATGAAACTATTAAATCTGCAGTAGAAGATGCTGGCTACGATGTGGTAGGGATTGATGTGATCTAATGAAAAAAATTATAAAAAGATGGCTTGAAAAGTTGGAAACTGCTAATAAGGAGAACTTCGGTTCAGAACCATTAGATTGTTGTACAGTAGGTAGAAATAAGAATAATAGCAAGACTATAAAAACGACACAAAGCAAAAAATAATTGCTAAACTACAGAGACAATATTTTAGTTTCTGTAGTTTTTTGTGTTATAATTAAAGATAATGATCTTTAATTGTTGCGGCAATACAATATATGTAGAAAATTACTACACAAATTATTTATGTCTAAATGACTTTTGTTGTATATGATAATGAGTGATAAATGGAGGATAGTATGAAAGATATTGTATATATAACCGGCCATAAGAATCCAGATTCAGATTCAATATGTGCTGCCTTAGCATATGCAGATTTTAAAAATGGGAATGGAGATGTTGAGGCAATTCCTATCAGACTAGGAGAGATGAATCTAGAAACAAAATTTATATTGAATTATTTTGGTGTTAAAGCACCAAGATTAGTTGAAACAGTAAGATTGAGCGTAGAGGATTTAAACTTTGATAAGGTTGCTCCTATAAGTGCAGATATTTCTTTAAGAATGGCCCTAAATATAATGAAGAAAAATAATATAAACAGTCTTCCAGTTGTCGATGATGATGAAAGGATAATTGGAATAGTTACAGTCTCTGATATTATCCAAAACTATATAGATGTCTGGGATAATACTGTATTAGGTAAGGCTGGTACATCAATTGATAATATAATAGATACTTTAAGCGCAAATCCTGTACTTATACCTGATAAGATTAAGGAAATGACAGGAAAGATTTCAATTCTAGCTATGGATCTTCCTTCCATTAAAGATAATGATTTTGAAAATAGTGTGATAATTTGTGGTGATAGAAGAGATAGTCAGGAATTTGCATTAAATAATGATATTGCCCTAATGATTGTAACAGGAAATGGTGGAGTAGATGAAGACCTTTTAGAATTAGCAAAGGAAAAGAATATAGCTATTTTATCTACGCCATATGATACATTTATGACTTCTAGACTGATAACTCAAAGTGTACCAGTTAGTCATGCAATGACTACAGATAATCTTGTGGTATTTGAATTAGATGACTTAGTTGATGATGTAAAAGTTCAAATGTCTCAGACTAGATTTAGAAGTTATCCTGTAATTGACCATAATAAAAGAGTTGTTGGTTTGATTTCAAGATATCACCTTATTTCAAGTATGAAAAAGAAGGTTATTTTAGTAGACCATAATGAAAGAAGTCAATCTGTAGATGGACTTGAAGAATCCGAAATACTTGAAATTATTGACCATCATAGAGTAGCAGATGTATTTACAGGAAATCCAATTTATTTTAGAAACGAACCAGTTGGAAGTACCTCTACTATAATTGCTTCTATATTCTTTGAAAATGGTAGAAGACCTTCTAAAAAGATTGCAGGTATTCTAGCTGCAGCAATAATATCTGATACTCTTTTGTTAAAATCTCCAACTGCAACTAATACTGATAAGATGATGCTAGAAAGATTAGCCAGAATAGCAGATATTGATATAGATAAGTTTGCAGAGGAGATGTTCAAGGCTGGAACGTCTCTAACAGGTAGAACTCCTCAGGAATTACTTAATCAAGATTTTAAAGCTTTTACAATAAAATCTGAGAAAATTGGCATATCACAAGTATATACAATGGACCCAGAAAGCCTTAGTGATATGCGAGAAGAGTTGATTAGTATAATGGAAGAAAGGGCTCGTGAATACGGATATTCTATATTTATACTTATGTTAACTGATATATTCAATCAGGCGTCCGAGATGATTGTTGTAGGAGAACATAAGGATTTAGCTGCAAGAGCCTTTGGCAAGACATTAGAAAATAATTCCTTCCTTGCACCAGGTGTCTTATCTAGAAAGAAACAAGTGGTTCCACCTATAACAGAAGTATTATCTCCTGCAATTGATAGCTAAAGAACTAACGATGAATTAAAGTGCTAAAATCCTGATTTTTAGCACTTTTCTCTTGTGCAAATAGTTGAACAAACATTATGTAAATGGTATAATCGTTAATGTATTATCAATTAGTAATAAAAGGAGGAGAATTATGAAGAAATCATTATTATTGTTGCTATGTTTAGCGATGGCTATCAATATGGTAGCATGTTCCAAGCCTGCTGAAGAACCTGCAGCATCAACTGGTGCGGAAGTATTAACTGGTGTAGGAAAAGGTTTTGGGGGAGAACTTAAGGTAAAAGTAACAAAAGAGGGAGACAAAATTACAGCAGTAGAGGTAGTTGAACACAACGAAACTAATGGAATAGGTACTCCTGCTATTGAACAACTACCAGCAAAAATTGTTGAAGCTAATTCAACAGATGTTGATGTAATAGCTGGTGCAACTGTAACTAGTGAAGCTATAATTTATGCTGTAAATAATGCATTAGATCCAACTACATACCCTGCTCCTGGTGAAGAAGCTAAAGAGCCTAAAGAAAAAGAAGCAATTACAGCAGCTGAAGTTTATCAAGGATTTGGTTTATCTAATTCAGGACGTAAGGGACCTGGAAAAGATGACACAGATACTCAAGTTTGGAGTACAAATCAAGTATTTGCAAACGTACTATTCGATGGAGATGGAAAGATTCTTTCAATATATGTAGATCAATTAGAAGTAGCTACACCAAACTATGATGGAGACGGAATGCCTCATTTCACAGGATTCCCAGGACAAAGCTACAATAACGATGAAAATCATGATGCAAAAGTAGATGGACAGTTAACAGCTACAGAGGAAAGCTTTGCAGCTGAAATAAATGGTTGGAAAACAAAGAGACAACGTGGAGATTCCTATAGAATGGGAACGGGAACTTGGTCTCAACAAATGGATAAATTCCAAGAAATCTTTGTAGGAAAGACTGTAGAAGAAGTAGAAGAATGGTTTAACAAATATACTTCTGACCTAAATGGAAGACCATTAAAAGAAGGTTCTGACAAGGAAGAAGATAAAGCAAAATATGAGGCTTTAACAGATGAAGAAAAAGCAATGCTTGCAGATGTAACTTCAACTGCAACTATGAGTTTAAATGACAGTCATGGAAACATTATAGCAGCTATAAAAGATGCTTATGAAAAACGTGTACCA
Source organism: Firmicutes bacterium FC7 (assembly GCA_022760735.1). GTDB lineage: Bacteria > Bacillota > Clostridia > Tissierellales > Tissierellaceae > UBA3583. The sequence continues at coordinate 67,316 of JAKELU010000001.1, read as the reverse complement.
CTTGATATTAAATCAGCTTCAGCACAAGGATTTGGCATTGTTAGTAGTCCAAGAACAGGTCCTGGAAAAGATGATACAGGCACACAAGTATGGAGTATAAATCAAGTTTTTGCTAACACATTATTTGATGAAGAAGGAAGAATAATTTCATTATATGTAGATCAATTAGAAATAGCTACACCAAACTATGATGGAGATGGAATGCCACACTTTAGTGGATGGCCTGGACAAGGTGGATATAACTATGATGAAAATCATGATGGAAAAGTAGATGGTAAGACTAAAGACACAGAAGAGAACTTCTTTGCTGAAATCGAAGGTTGGAAAACAAAGAGAGAACGTGGAGATTCCTATAGAATGGGAACAGGAACATGGTATCAGCAAATGGATAAGTTCCAAGAAATCTTTATAGGAAAGACTGTAGAAGAAGTAGAAGAATGGTTCAATAAATATACTTCAGACCTAAACGGAAGACCATTAAAAGAAGGTTCAGACAAAGAAGAAGATAAAGCAAAATATGAAGCTTTAACAGATGAAGAAAAAGCAATGCTTGCAGATGTAACATCAGCAGCTACAATGAGTTTAAATGACAGCCATGGAAATATTATTGCTGCAATAAAAGCTTCATTTGAAAATCGTGTAGAAATTGATTTAACAATAGAATAATTTATTTAATAAGTAATAAGCTTTATTAAACTCAGGCTATAGGATAGATAGTTTTATATATAACTACCTATCCTATATTTTTTGAATTCTAGGAGGGAGATATATGAGAAAGCAATTGCAAGGAATAGCATTGATTTTATTCAGTATTTTGCTTACTTTAACGTTTGAAGTTATGAAAATTAAGTATGTATTTGATTTAAGTCTACATTGGGCTTGTATCTTTTTACTTATTGGTCTTATAGGAATTATAATGGTTTTTGAAAAACCAAAGAGTTAGAAGTTCTTGTTAATGTAAGAAGCCCCCAAAAAGCAATAATTGAAAAATTATTGCTTTTTTGTTGTAGAATATTAATCACTATAATATAATTAATAGTGTTAACTATTAACGCTATTAATTAATTATGGAGGTTTAATATGTATGAAATGAGTTTAAAGGATAAATTAATAGACTCCCTAGGTAAGATCTATTACATGGAGGCTTTTAGTCAATTAATTGAGTTTTTACAAGGGGAATTATACATATTATATTTTCTTTCTAACAATAAAAATACTGAGGTTTATCCATCTATGCTTAGTGAAGAGCTGCACATATCAAGGCCAAGGATTACAGCTGCACTAAATACTCTAAGGAAAAAGGGCTATGTAGATACGATAGCATCTGAGGAAGATAGACGAAAGGTGAGAGTATTAATAACTTATGATGGATTGTCATTTATTAGAGAAAAACAGGAGAATGTTGAGAATTTGTTTGAAATAATAGTTAAGGAATTAGGTGAAGAGAATACACTTGAACTTATAAGATTGATTGATTTATCAGTTGATATTATGAAGAGGCATAATGTGTAGACGAATGTGAAGGAGAATGCAAATGAAGGATTATGTTGTGCTAGAAAATGTATGCAAATATTATCAGATGGGAGAGCATAAAATTGCTGCTGCAAACAACATCAGTCTAACTATTGACAAAGGGGAATTTTGTGTAATAGTTGGACCAAGTGGTGCTGGGAAAACCACCGTCTTAAATATGATAGGAGGAATGGACTCTTGTAGTAGTGGGACTATTATGCTTGATGGAAAGGAAATAAGCAAATTTAATGAAAGACAGCTAACAGATTATAGGCGATATGATGTTGGTTTCGTATTCCAGTTCTATAATTTAGTTCAGAATTTGACTGCCTTAGAAAATGTAGAATTATCAGCAGAGCTTAGCAAAAATCCCTTGAATCCAAAAGAGGTTCTGGCTCAGGTCGGGTTAAAGGATAGAATGCATAATTTTCCAGCTCAATTATCAGGTGGAGAACAACAGAGGGTCTCCATAGCAAGAGCCCTAGCAAAAAATCCCAAAATACTTCTATGTGATGAACCGACTGGTGCACTTGATTATAATACAGGCAAAAACATACTAAAGCTATTACAGGATAGCTGTAGAAAAACAGGAAAAACCGTTATTGTGATTACTCATAATCTAGCAATTGCACCAATGGCTGATAGGGTTATACATATAAAGAATGGAACTGTTGAATCTATGTATAAGAATGATAATCCTCAGCCTGTAGAAAGGATAGAGTGGTAGTGAAAAGGACCTATTCAAAGATAATAGTTCGTGAAATAAAGGGAAGTTTTGGTAGGTTTGTGGCTATATTTAGCATAGTCGCCTTAGGAGTTGGGTTTTTATCAGGACTATTAGTCACTACACCGGATATGCATTTAACTGTTGATAAATATTATGATAAAAATAATGTGGCTGATATATTTATAAAGTCTACTATGGGGCTTACAAAGGATGACATGAATGTTTTGTCTGATATGGAATATATTGATGAGATTATGCCTGCTTTTGTAACAGACACTCTTATGGAAACCGAAGAAAATGAAATAATAGCAACAAGGATTTATGGACTTGATCTAATAAATAAATTCAATAACAAAAATTATTTAAACAGGCTTACGTTAATTGAAGGTCGTCTACCTCAAAAGAAAGATGAATGTTTAGTAGAAATTGGTGGCACTTTCTTAAGCAATTATAAAGTAGGTACAAAATTTACTATTTCTAAAGAAAATGATAATTATGATGATATCCCAGATATATATAATACAACAGAATTTACGGTTGTAGGTATAGTATCAAATCCATTTCACTTTTCTAAAGAAAGAGAAAGATCAAATGTTGGAAACGGCAGATTAGGTACAATTATCTATGTTGATGAGGATAGCTATGCCCTAGATGTATATACTGATTTTTATCTAACTGTTAAAGATGTAAAAGAGCTTAATACATTTTCTGCTGAATATGAAGAAAAAATTGAAAATATTGTTCAGAAGCTAGAGGAATTAGGAAAGGATAGATCCTTAATAAGATATAATGATGTATTGGCTGAAGCAAAGGAAAAATTAGAAGATGGAAAGAGAGAGTATGAGGAAGGTAAATTAAAAGCAGAACAAGAATTGGCTGATGCTTTAAAGAAAATTGAAGATGGGAAAGTAGAGCTTAGTGATGCATTTAAGAAATTAATAGATGGAGAAAAGGAACTAGCTGATGCAAAAGAGACTTTAGAGCAAGAGACAATTGATGCTCAAAAGGAAATTGAAGATGCAAAAAAGAAATTAGCTGATGCTCTTATTGAATTGGAAGATGGTGAGAAAGAGCTAGCAGATGCATGGATAGAACTACAAGATGGACAGAGTGAATATCTTAAAGGTTATGCTGAATACCTTGATGCAAAAAGAGAACTTGAACAAGCGCAGGAAGAGTTTGATAAAGGAGAGAAGGAGTACCTCGATGGATTAAAAGAGCTTGAGGATGCTAAGAGAAAAATTAGAAGAGGAGAAAGAGAGTTAGAAAAAGGTAGAGAAGAATTAGAAGCTGGGGAAGCTGAATTAGCTAAAGGAATTAGAGAATTGAATGCTAATAAAGCTAAATTTGAAGAATTAATGGCACCTATTGCTAGTGCAATTGGCTATTCATCCGGAGATGAGCTCTTTAAAGCGATGGAAGGAGACAGTACTGGCGCGATTAAAGGGGCTTTAGATGTAGTACTTGCTCAAATGATTGGAGGAATAGAAAACCAGATTATAGAATTGGAAAACACTAAACTGCAGTTAGAAGCTGGTATTAATGAGATGGAAAGTAAAATAGCATTTTTGAAAAGTCTAGAAATTTTAGATGATGAACAGCAAGAACAATTAGCTTACTTAGAATCTGAGCTTGCAAAATATAATTTACAGTTATCTAATTTAAATAATGGCTTGCAGACTTTATATTCAAATTTAGAAGTTTTTCCTAAAAATTCAGATATCCTTTATGGAAATTGGAAGGCTATAAAAAATGGTGAATCCCAGCTAAATTATGCTAGAAGAGAATTAGAAAGAGGATGGGATAAATACTTTGATGGGCGAGATGAGATGAAAGAAGGTAAAAGAGAGATTGAGAAAGCAGAGAAAAAATTAATAAAGGCAGGAGAAGAGCTAGAAGAGAATCGTACTAAATTGAAAGATGCATGGGCTGAATTAGAAGAAGGACGCATCAAGCTAGAAGATGCAAGGATAGAGTTAGAGGATGGTTATAAGAAATACTATGATGGACGGAAAGAACTTGACGATGGCTGGAAGGAATATAATGATGGAGTAAAAGAATTAGCTGATGCTGAGAAGAAGTTTCAAGAGGAAATAGAAAAGGCAAATAGGGAAATAAGAGATGCAGAAATTGAGCTGGCTAAAGGAAAGAGAGATTACAAAGAAGGCCTCTTAGAGCTTTCCGATGGAGAAAGAGAATACTTAGAGGCAAAGCTAGAGGTAGAACAGGAACTAGCTGATGCTCTAAAGGATATTAAAGAAGCTGAAAAGGAAATAAATGACCTAGAGATTCCTGAATGGTATGTACTAGATAGAGATTCTAATATTAGCTATGTAAGCTTTGAAATGAACTCTGAAAAAGTTGCTGCAGTAGCAAAAGTATTCCCAATATTTTTCTATTTAATATCGGCTTTAGTATCTTTAACAACTATGACTAGAATGGTTGAAGAAGAGCGTATCCAAATCGGGACTTTAAAAGCCTTAGGGTATACTAAGGGATCAATAATTTTAAAATATATCATATATTGTGGTCTTGCTAGTGTATTAGGTAGTATATTTGGACTAGTAGTTGGATTTAAGGTCCTACCAATCATAATTTATGATGCGTACAATACTTTATTTCATTTGCCAGAATTTATCGCACCATTTAATGCTAATATTGCAATAGTCTCCTCTGGATTGGCTATTTTAAGCACAATAGGTGCAACTATCTATGCATGTAATGAGGCACTAAAGGAAAAACCTTCAACCTTAATGCTTCCAAGAGCTCCTAAAGCTGGAAAGAGAATATTGTTAGAACATGTAACTTTTATATGGTCTAGAATGAGCTTTAATGCCAAATCAACTGCTAGAAATATTTTTAGATACAAAAAGCACTTTTTTATGACAGTAATAGGAATTTCGGGTTGTACAGCCTTGCTTTTAACAGGATTTGGCTTAAGGGATTCAATCGGTATAGTTGCTACAAAACAATATGTTGACATATTTAAATATGATGTGCAGATTGATTTAGATGAAGATAAGTCAAAAGATGATCTTGTTAGTTTCTTAAATGAAGATTCAAGAGTTGAGGACTACCTAGAAGTTTATATTGATCAGGGGGAAGTCACATATGATGAGGATTTAGAGGTAAGCATATTTGTTTATGAAGATAAGCAAATATTTAGTAAGTTTGTAAGTCTAATTGAACGAAAAACAGCTGAGGGTATAAAACTTAGTGATTCATCAGTAGTCATTACTGAAAAGATATCTGAAATCTTAGGTTTAAAAATAGGCGATAAATTTAAGCTTGAAAATTCAGATGGGCACATTTCAGAGTTTACTGTAACTGATATTACTGAGAATTATTTAGGTAATTATGTATATTTTAATGAAAAAATGTACAAAAAAGAATTCCAATCTGAAAAAGTCATCAATAAAATTTTAGTTGATACTATAAACTTAAGTCCAAATATGCAGGATGAGTTTATAGGAGAACTGTTGTCAAATGAAGCAATAATGAACGCTGAATTTATATCTCAGACAAAAACAACCTTTGATAATCTATTAAATAGTATCAACTATATAGTAATAGTAATTATAATTGCTTCGGGAGCTTTGGCCTTTATAGTTCTTTACAATTTAAATAATATAAATATCAATGAAAGAAGAAAAGAATTGGCAACCTTAAAAGTTTTGGGATTTCATCATGAAGAAGTGGCAGCATATATTTTTCGAGAAACATCAATATTATGCATTATTGGAACATTAGTAGGATTAGTATTAGGAAGATTACTTCATAGTTTTGTAATACTTACCGTTGAAAATCCAGAATTTATGTTTGGAAGAGACATTAGTAGATTAAGCTATGTAATGGCAGGATTTATAACAATCATCTTTTCTGTTATTGTGAATATATTTATGTATAGGAAGCTCAAAAATATTGAAATGGTTGACTCTATGAAGGCAAACGACTAAAATTGGGTATATGTGGTCAGGAACAATATTTTGACAGAAGAAAGGGGAAGACAGATAATATGAAGAAAAAGGTTATTAATCTTGTTTTTGCGTTGGTCATAGTACTGCTAGTCAATATTTTTGGAAATGAAGGATCACAACCTATATATAATGAGGCTACTTCTAATTTGGAAGTACACTTTATTGATGTAGGCCAAGCGGATTCAATACTGATAAAAAGTGGAGAAGAAGCGATGCTAATAGATGCTGGTAATAATGCAGATGGCGATATGGTTGTGAACTATATAAAAGAGCAGGGTATAAATAAGTTAAAGTATATAATAGGAACTCATCCTCATGAAGACCACATAGGTGGATTAGATGATGTTATTGATAATTTTGATATAGAAAAAATTATAATGCCCAAAATAATGCATACAACTAAAACCTTTGAAGATGTACTTAGTAGTATAAGTAACAAGGGGTTGAAGATTACCTACCCTATAGTAGGTAAGGAATATACTCTAAACGATGCAACGTTAATTATACTTGCTCCCAATAGTGAAGAATATAAGGAATTAAATAATTATTCTGTAGTTGTTAAGCTTATTCATGGGGAAAACTCCTATATATTTACTGGGGATGCTGAGGTGCTTTCAGAAAAAGAAATGCTTGAGAACAACATTGAGATCCTAGATTCAGACGTCCTTAAAATTGGCCATCATGGAAGTACAACATCTACATCAGAGGAATTCCTAAATGCAGTTAATCCAAAATATGCTGTAATATCAGTTGGCAAGGATAATGAATATGGACATCCTCATAGGGAAATAATTGAACTATTAGGGGAGAAAAATATAGAGGTTCTAAGAACTGATGAGATGGGAACCATTATTTCCACTAGTGATGGAACTATAATAGATTTTTATACTTATACACACTAATAGCTACCTAATATGAGAGGTGAAAGAGTTGAAATTTGTAATCGATAGATTTGAAGAAGAATATGCTGTCGTTGAGCTAGAAAACAAGGATATAGTTAATATTCCTATAAAAATCTTACCTAAAGAGGTTAAGGAAGGAGATGTTATTAAAATCCTTGTAGATTATGAGGAGACAGCTATTAGAGAAGAGCTGATTAAGGAAAAATTTAATAATTTATTCGAGGAATAGTTCAGAATAAAAAGTGCCGTTAAGTTAATGGCACTTTTTTACATGGAAAAACAATGTAATAACTTTGTAACAAGTTTAATAATTGAACTATGATATAATTATTTTAAAGTAAAATTAAAAGATTAATCAATGAATCAAACTAAGGATGCAGAAAGGAGATTTCTATGAAGAAGTTTAAAAAGAAATTATTGTTATTTTGTATGACAGGTTCCCTTCTATTTAGTGGAAGTCCAAATAGAGAAGCTATTGCAGCTAAACCAATAAGTTTAGTTGTTAATGGAAAAGACATAACAAAATTGTCTAGTCCTATTATTGAAAATGATAGAACCTTAGTACCAATTCGTTTTATTTCAGAGGAACTTGGAGCTAAAGTATATTGGGATGAAGCAGACAGAACAGTATTAGTTGAAGATAATGATAATTCAGTTTTATTAAGAATAGGAAGTCAATTAGTTGCTTATGATAATGGTATGGATTATGAATTAAGTGATGTAGCTCCAAAGATTATAAATGATCGTACCTATGTACCATTAAGACTAGTTAGTAATGCTCTAGATATTGGAATTGATTGGGATGAAGCAACTAGAACAGTTATAATAGATTCTAATTTACCATCAGAGGATACAGATTTCTTTAATGTAAAGTTATTATCCCATGAAAATGGACAAGTTATAAAGGGAAAAACTAATCTTCAACTTGGTGCATCTTCAGAATATATGGCAGATGGAAATGAAGTAAGATTTCTATTATTAGATCCTTCTACTTCAAAAGGTTTCATTATTGCTAGAGGTAAAGATATAAACGGAAATTATACTTATCTACCAAAGTTAAAGGATAACGGAAGTAAAATATTAGTTGGGGCAATATATGATAAAAACGGAAAGTTTATTGCAGGAGATTCAGTCTCTGTAAACATTAAAATTGAGCCACAAATAAGTTTAAAGGGAATATATAATGGACAAGTTATTACAAAAACTGCTTCTATTGGTGCAGATATTAACTTCTTTCCTAAATATATTAAATATGAATTTATCAATTTAAATACAGGAAAAGTAACTGTAACTGATATTCAAGATCCGCTGGGAACTTATAACTGGAGTCCTGAGTTGAAGCAAAATGGTAATTATACTGTAAGGGTTATAGCATATGACCACAATGATAATCAGTATTCTAGTGCACCTGTAAATATTCAAGTGGCAGTTGAAAGATATTTAGAATTAAGTGGCGTAACAGCTGGAAGTACAATAAATAAATCTGTAAATCTAATAGCCAAGAGAAACTTTGATGTTAGTGAAACACAATATTTAATGAAAGACGTAAATACAGGTTATGTTAAGGTTTTAGCAACAATACCTTATGGAGGATATACTTGGAATCCAAGCCCAGAAGATTCTGGAGTTAAGGAATTAATTGTTAGAGTGGTTTCTGCTGGTGTAGTCTATGATAGTGAACCAATAAGAGTAACTGTGGATGGAAGTCCAAAACTATTAATAGCAGGAATAGGACCTAAACAAGTAGTATCAGAAGAAGTAAAACTTAAGGCATCAAGTAATGTACAAATTGATTCTATAAGTTATACATTAAAGAACACTAAGACTGGTGCAACAAAAGTACTAGCCTCAAATTTAGCTTTGCCTGCGGAATATACATTCAATCCAACAGGTCTTGATGGAGACTGGGTAATACAGGCAGAAGGTAGATATAAAGGGACGAAGATTACAAGTGAACAAATTACATTTAAGATTTTCCTTGGAGAAACATTTGGACCAAAGCCTATAATTGAGAAAAATAATTATCTAGGTTTTGCATCTAATCTTTCTAAAAAATACTATGAAAAGACTGGAATGTCCGCTGCTTTACAGACAGCTCAATCTATCCTAGAAACTGGTTGGGGTCAAAGTGTTCCAGTTGATAAATATACTGGTCAATTATCTAATAATTTATTTGGAATAAAGGGTGTTGGTTCAGCAGGAAGTGTAACTTCTAATACTTGGGAGGTTTACAATGGAGTAACCTATAGAATAGATGCTGAATTTAGAGCATATAACAGTCCAGAAGAAAGTTGGGCAGACCACAAGGAATTTTTAAATAGAGATAGATATACAGGCTTTAGGGAGGTAATGTTTGATTATACTCAAGGTGCTTGGGCATTGAAGCGGGCAGGTTATGCGACTGATCCAGAGTATGCTATTAAATTAATGAGGTTAATAGAACAATACAATTTAGATGAATTAGATAAAGTAGGGATATAAAAAATCCCTACCTTTTTTTCAGAATAGTGGTATTATTAAATAAATTATGTCATTAATTGTGGGGGGCTTAATGGGAGTTAACAAATTGTTTAAAGGCGCTATACCTGTTATATTTATTATTATAATTGTATTTTTGCTAATGGCTTTTCAAACTTTTGATGACTTATACGGTGATGCCAGAACAATAAATTTTTCTAGCTTATTAAGAGGTGGAGTTCAACATATTGTAAATCAAGAGATATCTAATAAACATATGGATAGTTACATTGGACTGTTAAATGGTATTATTGATGAGCTCAAAGGTGAAGCAGGCATCTTTAGAATAAAAACAATTAAGAGTCCAGATTTTCAAGATGCATTATTAGAATTTGAAAATCAATGGGATAATTTAGTAAATGAAATTTATAGCTTTAGAGAAACAGGTGATATAGGAAATATCTACAAATTAAGTGAGACAAATTTTGCTTTAGGAAATAAGCTAGTATTAATAGCTCAAGAAACTTCTGAGTTAAAAATGGAAAAAATTTTATCACTTAAACGTACGCTCATGTTCTTAAGCTTTATGGTCTTAATTATCTATATGTATGCTTTATATAAATATATCCACCTAAATAGGAACAACATGAATTTGTCTAAAATAGCATATATAGATCCTTTAACTAAGTTGCCAAATAGAGTACGTTGTGACCAAGTAGTAAAAGAGTATTCTAAGATGGACAGACTACCAAATTTAGCTTGTATATTTATTGATTTAAACAATTTAAAAGCGACAAATGACACATATGGCCATGATATGGGAGATAATTTAATTAGGGAATTTGGATATATTCTTAGAGATATAAGTGTTAATTACGGTTTTATATGTCGTAATGGAGGAGATGAATTCATCGGTTTATTCGAAAATATTCCAAAGAAAATGATGGATAAATATATTATGACCTTGGAGAAGAAGGTTTCAGACTTTAATGATGAAAGCGCTAACATAAAGATTAGTTTTGCTTATGGAATAGCATATTCCGATGAAAAAGATATTGTTTCAATAAATGATTTAATGGCTTTAGCAGATAGAAGAATGTATTTAGACAAAAAAAAGAGTAAAAAAATAGTATAGATTAAGCGTAAAAAGGTTGAATGGAAAAAATTCTTTCAATCTTTTTATTGTTTATTTAAGTATTTTTACTTATAGGCAATTAGCAGATAGTTACTATAATACATATATAAATGAAATCCCGAAATCCAAGAGTTTATAATGGGTTGTAGGATTTTTTATCTGAGTAATTATACTTGTAATACTATAACGTGTAGTTCAATTCATATTGACAGAATAAAAAAGGTATAATATACTAAGTTTGAATTAAATAAACTTAATATTGGTCACAAAATGTGTTAATAGGGAATTAGGTTAAAATCCTAAACAGTCCTGCTGCCGTGATGAGAGAGCTGTTTTTATGCGAAAGCAAGCCACTGGAGAAATCTGGGAAGGCTAAAAACAAGCGATGAACTCTAAGTCGGAATACCTGCCAATATTATTTGCGTAAATACCGCAAATGCTATGCTCTACACGGATAGGGTAATAGTAACTTAATAAGTATTGGGATAACTGTCCCAAAGTTTATTTGTGGTTATTTACGTTTCGGAGTATCCGGGACGTTTTTTTATGACCTAGTGAGTGACAAAGTATTTAATTTAAATGACAATGGAGGGATGAAATGAAAAAGAAAAATATATTTTCTATAGGGATTATAATTATTTTAGTAATTTCAATATTGAGTGGATGTACAGCTAAACAAGAACAAACAGAGCAAAGTCAAGAGCTAAATGAGGGTAATGCCCCAAATGTAGTAGTAGATTCAGAAGGCAATGAAATCATGATTCCTGAAGAAATAAATACAATTATACCTTTAGGGCCTTCAAATGCTGAGATTTTAGTAGAATTAGGCTTTAAGGATAAAATCATAGCATCAGATGCACAAACTAAAACTTTAGGAATTTTACCTGAGGATTTACCATATATAGATTTAATGTCTCCTGATATTGAGCAAATAATTGCATTAAATCCAGACTTAATATTTGCAACGGGTATGATGATGGTAGAAGGAAATAATCCATTAAAACCTGTTTCTGATTTAGGAATACCAGTAGTTTATATTCCTTCAAGTAAAAGCATAGAAGAAATATATAATGATATTATGTTCATCTCAAAGGTTGTAGGTGAAGAGGAAAAAGGGCAAGAAATAGTAGATAATATGAAAGAAATAATAGCTGAATTTAAAGAAATAGGAGATACAATTACTGAAAAGAAAACAGTTTACTTTGAAATAGGTGCAGCACCATATATGTACAGTTTTGGTAAAGGTGTGTTCTTACATGAAATGCTTGAAATAATAGGAGCAGTAAATGCTTTAGGTGATCAAGAAAGTTGGATATCAGTTTCAGATGAGGCAGTTTTAGCTGCAGATCCAGATGTTATAATCACAAATGTAAATTATATAGAAAATCCTGTGGAAGAAATAAAATCTCGTTCTGGCTGGGAAAATGTAAAAGCAATAAAAAACGATGAAGTTTACTATGTTGACAATATGAAAAGTTCCGTCCCTGATCACAATATTGTAATAGCTTTAGAAGAAATGGCAAAGGCAGTATATCCTGATAAGTTTGATTAATTATGAAGACGAAAGTAAAAATATTAATTACCTTGTTAATATGCATTATTGTGATTATATTGGGCATAGGCATTGGAAGCATTTATGTACCGCCTAAAACTACTATAAATATATTAATAAGTAGGATGTTTTCTAAACCTTTAGGTGATATTCCAGATGCTTCAGTTTCTATAGTATGGAATTTAAGAATACCACGTACACTCCTTGCTTTTATAGTTGGAGGAGCATTGGCAGTTAGTGGTACTGTAATGCAGTCAGTACTTAAGAATCCACTTGCTTCCTCCTATACTTTAGGGGTTTCATCAGGGGCCTCAGTAGGTGCTGGGATAATTATAATTACAGGATTAAGCATACCTTTTTTAGGTATGTTTACCCTACCTGTATTTGGTTTGACCTTTGGGCTACTAACAGTTTTTTTAGCAATAACTTTTACATCTAAATTAGATAAGAATATGTCTAACAATACTATTATATTAGTAGGAATGGTATTTTCCTTATTTATTAATGCAATTTTAACCCTTATGTCTGCTTTGGGAAGGGAGCATGTCCAACAGTTATTATTCTGGCAAATGGGTAGTTTCTCTTCAAGGGAATGGTCAAGTGTAATAATACTGCTTCCGATTGTAGTTATTGGAGTAATAATTTTAATGAGGTATTCAAGAGAGCTTGATTTGATGACCTTCGGAGAGGATCAAGCTTCAGCTATAGGAGTTGAGACACATAAGGTAAAGTGGATTCTATTAGGATTGTCCGCAGGCTTAACAGGAAGTGCTATTTCCTTTGTTGGAGTCATTGGATTTATTGATTTAATAGCACCTCATGTTGTTAGAAATTTTTTTGGTTCATCACATAAAATAGTTATTCCAATGTCCATGTTCATAGGGGGAGCCTTTATGGTAATATGTGATTTAATAGCCAGAACTATAATATCACCTTCGGAGCTACCAGTAGGAGCAGTTACAGCATTAATTGGTGCACCATTTTTTGCCCATGTTTATTTTTCAAAACGAAAGGTTAGATGATATATGTTAGAACTAAAAAATGTAAGTGCAGGTTATGATGGAATAGACGTAATTAAGGATATATCTTTAAGTCTTAATTATGGCGAAAATCTATGTATACTTGGGCCAAATGGATGTGGAAAAACTACCCTTATTAAGGCAATAGCTGGTCTTATTCCTTGTAAAGGAAAGATTTTAGTAGAAGGAAAAGATATAGGTAATATGAAAAGAAAGGAAATTGCTAGTAAAATAGCTGTTATGAGCCAATTATCATCTATATTCTTTTCATATTCCGTATATGAGACCGTATTACTAGGCAGGTATTTGCATATGAAGGGAGTATTTAAGGGGCCAACGTCCTATGATAAAAGATGTGTGGAAAAGTGCTTAAAGGCAGTTGGACTATACGAGCAAAAAGATAAGCAAATAAATGAACTTTCAGGTGGGCAGCTTCAGAGAGTTTTTTTAGCACGTACATTGGCACAGGAGCCTAATATTATTTTGTTAGACGAACCTACTAATCATTTGGATTTAAAGTATCAGGCAGAACTTATAGATTATTTAAAAGAGTGGTCCAAGGAGAAAGGTCATTCTATAGTTGGGGTCTTACATGATATAAATCTCGCTATGAGGCTTGGTGATAAATTTTTAATACTAGAAGAGGGTAGAATAGTATCCTGTGGAAGTGCTAATAAGGCTGTAACTAGTAACGTATTAAACAAAGTATACAGTATGGATGTAGTAGGATTTATGTTAGATTCTTTAAAGAAATGGGAAATGTTATCTGAATTCTAAAGAAAGAAAAATAGGAGTAATAGTATGGATAGATATAAAGGAAGAAAATTTGTGGCCTCATATAGTGGAGGCAAGGACAGTACATTAGCAATTTATAGAGCCATTAAGCTGGGCATGATACCAATGGAACTAATTACTACATTTAATGTAGATAAAGAAAGAACTTGGTTTCACGGAATACCACAAAATATATTAGACAATATATCAAAAGAGATGAATATCCCTATTTCCCTAATAAGGACAAAAGGTGATGAATATACTGAAAAATTTGAAGCAAAGCTTCGTGAAGCAAAGGAAAATGGTGCTGAATATTGTGTTTTTGGGGACATAGATTTAGAGGGACATCTAGAATGGTGTACACAAAGATGCAAAGCGGTAGGCCTAGAAGCATTTTTTCCGCTATGGAAAGAATCAAGAAAAAAGCTTGTATATGAGTTTATAGACCTAGGTTTTAAGACTTTGATAACTGTAGTGGACACTTCTAGAATGCCAGAATACTTTGTGGGAAAAGTACTTACAAGGGAAGTAGCTGATGAAATAGAAAAATCAGGTGCAGATATATGTGGTGAAAATGGTGAATATCATACATTTGCCTTTGATGGACCATTGTTTAAAAATGCAGTGAAGTTTGACGTGGGAGATAAGTTAAAAATAGATAATCTTGCTATAGTGCCTATAAAATAACAAATATCTAAAGTCTTTCATATTATATATTAGCTCTATTAATGAGTGAAATATATAAGTATGAAGGTGATATACAAATGTCAAAGATTGTAGGAAGCATAGTCAATAAATATGGTTGTCAATGTAATTCGGATATTACTAGTCAATCTATTTTTAAGGATTTTGCATGGGAAACTCTTAATCCAGTAGAACCTATACGAGTTTCAGAAGAACCAAACAACCCAACTCAGGTTGCGAATGTAATGTTATTTGGGCTTGAACCTGGGGATGAGATTTGGATTAATGGACTATTTAGGATAGATAATAATTCAAATTCTCCTGTTGAAATTGATACAAGAATTCGAAAAAATGGCGATGTAATTTATCAGTTTATAGTGAATGTAGACGGAAGCGAAGATGATGATTTAGCACTAATACCTGTTCAGACAGTAGATGTTATAACTCAAGCAGGACCTGTGAATTACTCTTTGGTAATATCTACAGACGATGATGATGTTAATCTTTTAGGTCCTATAACATTTACAGCAACTGTTATAAGAAGATAAGTTTTTCATAATACAAGAGACCTTCAAAGGTCTCTATTTTTTTACCTTCTGTTTGACAAAAAATAGATATATATTTATACTTGTACTGATAATAAGAAAACAGATGAAATGGGGTATAAAAATTGGATAGAAAAAAAGAGCTTAAAGAACAGTATAAGCAGATGAGACCTGATATGGGTATATTTATTGTACGTTCAAATAAGACTAACAAATGCTTTATTGTAACATCGCAAAATCTGAATGGATATATAAACAGAACAAGATTTCAACTTAATTCAGGCGGTCATCCTAATGAAGAACTTCAAAGAGAATGGAAAGAATATGGTGAAGAGAACTTCACAATAGAAATTCTTGAGAGGTTAAAATATGACAAGGATGAATCTAAGACTGATTATAGTGAAGAACTGGAAGTAATGAAGTTCGTGTGGAAAGAAAAATTAGCAGAAGAAAACATAGAATTTTATTAAAATCTATCACATAAGAAAATCTTAAGATTTTGATAAGCAATAATTAAAACACATTTCTTTCTTTTATGGTTAAATAGACCATAGAAAGGATGTGTTTTAATGCGACAAAAAAGAAATGCTAGGAGAAGTAGTAAATATCGTAGAAATTGTATATTAACCTTAATTATTGCTTTATTGATATTTAAATCATATAAAACTATTATTAAATATCTCTCAATTGATAATAGCAAAATACCAGATAATGCAAGTTATCATTTATCAGAACAAGCCAAAACAATCGTACATCAAGATATATTAGGAGAGTTAAATAGTCCACATGTAATACTGGTTAATTTAAAGAATCATTATGTTGTCTTTGAAAGAGGAAGTGAGGAGAGAATTTTTCCTGCTTCGCTTACAAAGATTATGACTGTTTTGGTAGCGATTGAAAATATTTCTGATTTAAATGAACTAATCATTCTTCCGAGAGAGATTTTTTCTGACCTGTACAATGCTAATGCTTCAATGGCTGGATTTTTACCTGGGGAAGAAGTAGCGGCAATTGATTTGTTATACGGGACTCTACTACCTTCTGGAGCTGAAGCTTCAATAGGGCTAGCTCTTAGAGTCTCTGGTTCAGAAAGTGAATTTTCAAAGTTAATGAATAAGAAGGCAATAGAAATTGGGATGGAGGATACCCATTTTACAAATGCCACAGGACTTCACGATGATAATCATTATACTACAGTAAAAGATATAGCCAAGCTACTTGAATATGCACTTAATAATGAAGTATTTTATGAGATATTTACCACAATGATTCATTCTACTTCAAGTACAAATCGTCATCCCGATGGAATTACCTTATATAGCACATTGCTTAAGAAAACAAACGCTTTAACATTTGATGGAGGAAAAATTCTTGGTGGAAAGACTGGTTATACTGAAGAAGCTGGACTTTGCTTGGCTAGCTTAGCTGAAAAAAATGGTAGTGAATATCTCTTAGTAACAGCAGGAGCGGCGGGGAATAATTATACAGAACAGTATCATATAAAGGATGCTTTAACGATATATGGAAAGTTTCTAAGTAACTAAAGAAGGATGATGAACCATATGGGAATTAATATATTAGTTGTAGACGATGAGCAAGTAATAGCTGACCTAATTGAAGTGTATTTAAGGAATGAAGGTTTTCTAGTTCATAAATTTTACAATGGACAGGATGCATTAAAGTGTGTTAGTTTAGAGAGGTTAGACCTTGCAATACTTGATGTTATGCTTCCAGATATTGATGGTTTTACACTATGCCAAAAGATTAGGGAAAATTTCAATTTTCCTATAATTATGTTGACGGCAAAAGTAGAAGAAATCGATAAAATTACCGGATTAACACTTGGTGCTGATGATTATATTACTAAACCCTTTAAGCCATTAGAACTCGTAGCCCGTGTTAAAGCACAATTACGAAGATATATCAAGTATAATTCAAAAAAAACATTAAATGATGAGAATATAATTGAGTTTTCTGGTGTAGTGTTGAACAAGGATACTCATGAATGTATAGTAAATGAAAGAAAAATTGATTTAACCCCAACTGAATTTTCAATTCTATGGGTGTTAGCATCAAACAAAGGGCGTGTAGTTAGTGCTGAGGAACTATTTCGTGAAGTGTGGGGGGATAAATATTTTAGTAACAGCAATAATACGGTAATGGTGCACATAAGACATTTAAGAGAAAAAATGCATGATTCTGCAGAACACCCTAAATATATAAAAACCGTATGGGGAGTTGGTTATAAAATTGAAAAATGATAAAAAGAAGGCAATAAATGTATCTCTCTTGATCACTGGAATTATTATATTTACCTTAGCATTGTTTATGTTGAATAGGAGCTTTAATGGAGTAGTAAAAGAGTGGTTTTATGATAACTTTATTATTGAACCATGGTATAAAAGCCCAGATAAACTAGGAGTTTTATTTAAAAGTTGGTATGAAATAAAGCAATTTCTTATAGCTGTATTAGTTTCATTTATAATACTTTTGGTTTTTACCACAAGTATTACTGCATATTTCTATGGGCGTTACAGAAGTAAAAAAGATATATCGATTTTTACAAGTTCAGTCAATTCGCTTTTTAATTCAGATATGGATGAATTAATGCTACCCAAAAAGTATTCAGAAATTGAAACACAACTTATGAGGATAAAAGCAATGTCTCAAAAGAATCAGCAACTTGTGCAAACCGAAATGCAACGGAAAAATGACCTGATTACTTATTTAGCCCATGACCTAAAAACACCTTTAGCTTCTATAATCGGATATTTAAGTCTTTTAGATGAAGAGCCTGATATGCCCATGAATCAAAAAGTGAAATATGTTCGTATAGCTTTAGAGAAAGCTAATAGATTAGAGGAATTAATTAACGAGTTCTTTGATATAACACGATTTAATCTACAGTCCATTGTTTTGAATAAAGGTAAAATAAAGCTTGAGTTTATGTTTCACCAGTTAGTTGAAGAGTTTTATCCATTGCTAGAACCTCAAGGAAAACAGGTAGTTATTTCTGTGCCCGATGATTTAATCTTGGTAGGAGATGCTGATAAACTTGCACGTGTATTCAACAATATTTTAAAAAATGCTATAGCCTACAGCTATGAAAATAGTATTATAGAAATTTCTGCTTTTAAAAATATAGACAATATCACTATTACTTTTAGGAATCAAGGGGATCCTATTCCACCCCATAAACTTGATACTATTTTTGATAAATTTTATCGACTTGATTCAGCCAGATCAACAAATACAGGGGGAGCAGGATTAGGCCTTGCTATTGCTAAAGAAATTATCTTAGCCCATAATGGGACAATAACAGTAGAAAGTAATGTAGAGAATACTACATTTACAATAACTATACCATCATAATATTTTATACTAAAGGCAACAGTCTATGGATTGTTGCTTTTTTTAAATCCAAAATTGGTATAATATTACTATGTTATTGAAAGGAGTGATAACTTGAAGGTACTATTAGTAGAAGATGATAAAACTATAGCAGCAGGATTGGAATACTCCCTTCAGCAGGAAGGATATGATATTACTATTTGTTATGATGTAGCATGTGGTAAAAAGCAAATAGAAGGAAAGAAATTTGATCTAATACTATTAGATGTGACATTACCAGATGGTAGTGGTTATGAACTATGTAAAATGGTACGAGATAGAAGCGATACACCTATAATATTTTTGACTGCATGTGATGATGAAGTAAATGTTGTAATGGGACTTGATATGGGTGCAGACGATTATGTAACTAAGCCATTTCGAATTAGAGAGCTAGTTTCAAGGATAAAGTCAGTATTGCGTAGATATCAAAAGGATGATGACTCAAAGTCTATTATTGAATTGGGAAATATAAAGATTAATACCTTAGAAGCAAAAGTCTATAAAGGTGGGGAGGAAATAAACCTTACTGCATTGGAATATAGACTATTATTAACTTTCTTTAATAATATGGGACAAATTTTAACTAGAAATCAGCTGTTAGAGAGCATATGGGATGTAGCAGGAGATTTTGTAAATGATAATACATTGACAGTATATATTAAGAGAATACGAGAAAAAATAGAGGACGATCCTCAAAACCCTAAAGTTATTAAAACTGTTAGGGGGCTTGGATATAAGGCTGGTGATTAATTTGCTAAGAAATAAGGATTTTAGGAACCTACTTGTTTTAATGCTAATTATATCCATTGTTGGAACTATTATTATATTAGTATTTAATGTGTTTTTAGGAATTGTAACAATGATTACTTGTATCTTACTTATCTATTTTTGCATTTTTTATACCAAAAAGAGATATGAGGAAATCAAAAAGCTATCGGAATATTTACGAACAATTAGTAGTGGAGATTTTTCCATGGATATTAGGGATAACGTTGAGGGAGAACTTAGTATATTAAAAAATGAAATATATAAGGTTACCCTAATACTTTCTAAGTATGGAGAATATGAAAAAAGAGAAAAGAAACTGTTGGCAGATTCTTTATCTGATATATCTCATCAATTGAAGACACCGTTAACTTCAATGATGGTAATGACAGACTTGTTAAGTAATGAAAACTTGGAAGCAGAAAAAAGAATGGAGTTTACTAAAATTATTCAGGCACAGTTAGATAGGATGGAATGGCTTTTAACATCACTATTGAAGTTATCTAAGATTGACGCAGGTACTATTAGCTTTAAAAGAGAGATGGTAAATGTATCAGAACTTATAAAAAAAGCAATAAATGCCTTGCTTATACCATTAGAATTAAAGGAACAAAACTTGATTATAGAAGGTGATTCAGATGTGGCTTTCACTGGTGATTTTAATTGGACAGCAGAGGCCATAATAAATATAGTTAAGAATTGTATTGAACATACTAATAGAACTGGAAGTATAACAATATCTTATGAAGAAAATCCATTATACACTGAAATAAAAATATCTGATAATGGGAATGGAATTGATAAGGAAGACCTGCCCTATATTTTTAAAAGGTTCTACAAGGGGAAAAATGCTAGCAGTGATAGTGTTGGTATTGGGCTAGCTATGGCAAAGAGCATTGTAGAGAGTCAAAATGGGGATTTAACAGTAAAGAGTAAGAAAAATGAAGGAACACAATTTAGTATTAAATTTTATAAGCAAATAGTATAAGGATCAAAGGTGACTAAATTGTAATAATTGAGTCACCTTATAGTCATTTTGGACAGATATACTAAAGTTAGCAAAATATTTGGAGGGTTAGTATGGAAATATTAAGAGTAGAAAATCTGTCTAAAGTATATGGCAGTGGAGAAACTGCTGTAAAAGCTTTAAATGATATTAGTTTTTCAGTTAAAAAAGGTGAGTTTGTAGCAATTATTGGTCCTTCGGGATCAGGTAAATCAACATTGTTACACTTACTTGGAGGAGTTGACAAGCCAACTAGCGGCAGGGTTTTAATTGAAGATTCAGATATTTATAAATTAGATGAAACACAACTTGCTATTTTTAGGCGAAGACAAATAGGACTTATATATCAGTTTTATAATTTAATTCCAGTGCTTAATGTAGAAGAGAATATTACATTGCCATTATTACTAGACGGTCATAAGGTTGACAAGGCACACTTTAACAATATTGTAAAAATACTTGGATTAAAAGATAGACTAAAGCACCTTCCTAATCAGCTTTCTGGTGGACAACAGCAAAGGGTATCCATAGGAAGAGCGATAATAAGCAATCCTGCAATAATGTTAGCTGATGAGCCTACAGGTAATCTTGATAGCAAAAACAGCAAAGAAATTATTTCACTTTTAAAGATGTTCAATAAAACTTATGAGCAAACCTTAATTGTAATTACTCATGATGAGAACATTGCATTACAGGCGGATAGAATTATAGCTATAGAAGATGGAAAGATTGCTAAGGACGAGGTGATTCGTCAGTGAATATAGTAAATAAGCTTACTATTAGACATTTAATGCTAAATAAGAAAAGAACATTAGTAACAATAATTGGTGCAATCATTTCAGTTGCAATGATAACTGCTGTAGCTACAATAGGAGTATCATTTTTAGATTTGTTAATTAGACAAACTATTGCAAAAGACGGTGAATGGCATATTAATTATAAGAATGTAAATATAGGGCAACTTGAAGCGCTAGAAAATGACGAAGAAACTAAAAGTTTATATCTAAGCAGAGATTTGGGATTTTCCCCACTTAAAGGTAGTCAGAATCAAAACAAACCATATTTGTTTATAGAAGAGTTGAATGAAGCTGGGTTTAAAAGTAAACCTATCAAGTTAGTTGAGGGAAGATTACCAGCAAATAACAATGAATTAGTAATTTCGCAATCTATAATAAGTTATGGAAAGGTTAATTTAAGTATTGGAGATGAAATCTCACTTGGTATTGGTCATAGATACATGCTTGATGGATCAAATGACTTTATTATCCGAAATAACCCCTTGCAAAGGGATAAGGATGGTATTAAAGAGGTACTAACAACAGAATTTACTAAGGTTTATAAAATCGTTGGAATTATTGAAAGTCCTAATTGGGAATATGCATGGTCACCGGGGTATACTGCAATATCTTATATAGACGAAAATATCTTAGATAAAGATGATGCTGTTGATGTTTATATAACTTTTAACAAGGTAAAGGGCTCTTTATTTAAACATGCTGAAGAAATTGCCGCGAAGAATAGTATAGAAGAATTTTACTTTAACAATGAACTATTAAGATATTATGGAGTAATTAAGAATGATTCTGTAAGAAAGATGCTGGTCAATTTATCAGCAATTATTATGGTAATCATTATAGTTGGTTCTATATCGTTAATCTATAATGCCTTTGCAATTTCTGTGTCTGAGAGATCTAGACACCTTGGAATGCTGTCCAGTGTGGGTGCAACAAAAAAGCAGAAGAGAAATTCTGTTTTCTTTGAAGGAGTTGTAATCGGAGCAATTAGTATTCCCATTGGTATTCTTGCTGGTTTTGTAGGTATCAGTATAACATTTTTTGCAATTAACCCAATAATTGAAGGAGTTTTAAACATTACAGAAAAATTTAAAGTAGTCATATTACCATCGACTATAATAATTTCTATATTAATATCAATAACTACAATTCTTATTTCAACATTTATTCCTGCCAAAAGGGCATCGAATATATCTGCAATTGATGCCATAAGGCAAACAGCTGATATTAAATTATCTAATAAGGAAGTAAAAACATCTAAGCTTACTCGAATGCTATTTGGAATAGAAGGAGATTTGGGACTTAAGAACTTAAAAAGAAATAAAAGTAGATATAAAGCAACAGTCTTCTCTTTGATTATAAGCATAGTATTATATTTATCAGTATCATATTTTACATCAAGTTTAGAAAAATCCTTAATACTTACTCAATATGGAATAAATTTTGATATATTAGTACATGTAAATATGGATGATGAACAAGAACAAGAAGAAATAATTAATCAAATCCAGATGCTTGATAATGTAAAAGAATCAACATCAATAAATACAATAGTTGCAAGGGCGTGGGTAGATAAGGCCAAAATTTCAGATTATTTAATGCAATTTTATGAATATGAAAATAAGGATGGGAAATATCCGTATTATGTAGATGTTAAAGCCTTAGATGATGAATCTTTAATGGAGTATTCTAAGGAAGTAGGTGTTGATTTTGAAGCATTAAAGCAAACAGATAATCCACAGGGCATAGTTATAGATACTATGAAATATCAAGATGGTAATGTAGGCAAATATGTTCAAGAAAAGACTATCAAAACAACCAAGGGAGATAAGCTAGATTTAAAATATATTGACGATGACGAGGAAATATCACTAGCTACAATTGAAATAGCAGCTTTAACAGATAAACTTCCATTGGGCATAAGTAGTACAGATAATATAGGTGGTTTAAATATAATAGTTTCAAGAGATGTCTTAAAAAGAATTGTTGATAATAAAGATGTTGAATATAATATCACATCAGAACTATATATTAAGACAGATAATCCAATGGAGCTTGAAAAGGAGATTGAAGAAATCCAGGATATTAATCTCTATATATATAATGTACATCAGGTAAGACAAAATGAACAGCAAATGATTTTACTAATGTCTGTATTTATCTATGGTTTTATAACGTTAATAACTGCTATCTGTATTGCAAACATATTAAATACAATATCAACAAGTATTGCTCTTAGAAAAAGAGAATTTGCAATGCTAAAATCTGTAGGTATGACTCCAAGCAGTTTTAGTAAAATGATTAATTATGAAAGCATATTTTATGGTCTCAAGGCTCTAATGTATGGGCTCCCAATAAGTATAGCATTAATGTATCTAATGCATAGGAACTTAAACATAAGTTTTAGCTATGACTTTACTATTCCATGGATAAATATTATAATTACAATTGTTGCAGTATTTATTATAGTTGGAGTAACAATGCTTTACTCAAGCGCAAAGATTAAAAAAGAAAATATAATAGATTCACTCAAACAGGAGATAATCTAAAACAAGAGGCTTAAACATAACAAGTTTAAGCCTCTCATTTATGTTTTATAAGATAACTTAGTGGGTACTTTATATAAGTAAATCTAAGACCATATATGTATTATTTATTGAAATTAGGAGGTAAATAGTGATATTTAATTGGTATGTATCAGCAGTACTAACAATTTTATTATGGGGGATAGCTGATCTTTTTTACAAGAAAGGTACAGACCCAAATGATAGATATAGTCATTTAAGAATTGTAGTCATGGTTGGTCTAATAATGGGGATTCAGGCGATTTTTGAACTTATGAAGATGAACTGGCAATATAATCCTGCAAATATTATAAAGTATCTACCTGTATCAGCCATGTATATTTTATCGATGGCATTAGGTTATGTAGGACTTAGGTATTTAGAAGTTTCTATTAATTCACCAGTAAGTAATACTTCTGGTGCCATTGCTGGAATTTTAGCATTTATAGTTTTAGGCAAGAGAATGAACTCTATGCAATTTTTTGCTATAACTATTATAACAATAGGTCTTATTGCAATCGCATCCATAGAAAGAAAACTTTCAGAGGATTATTTATCAGGAAAAAGATTAGGTGCGCTTGCTCTGATATTTCCCATTCTCTATGCTATTGTAGATGCTATGGGTACTTTCTTAGATGATGTTTACCTAAGTCGTCTAATGAGCCCTGAAGAAGCCTTAATATCATATGAACTTACTTTTCTTCTCTGTGGAGTTATCTCACTTTTTTATATTATTTTAATCAAAAGACAGAAATTTCTATTTTATAAAGAAAAAGATAAATTATTCGCAGCAATATTTGAAACTGCTGGCCAATTTTTTTATGTTTATGCATTAGATACAAATTCTGTAGTTGTAGCACCTATGATTGCAAGTTATAGTATTGTATCTGTTTTACTTGGTAGAATATTTTTAAAAGAAAGATTAAACTATAAGCAATATATTGTAATAGCTATGGTTATGGCAGGGATATTTATACTTGGATTATTTGAGTAAGATTTAATTCAAGGTAAATCCTAGTGTTTTTATATACATTAAATTTTAATTCTGCTATAATAGATACGTAAAATTGTAAAGGAGAGATATGGTATGGCTAATTGCTGCGATAAAAAGCAAAGTAAGAGAATAAAAGAATGGGGTACAAACAAAGAAACTAGCAATACTAAAGGAAAATTAAAACAACTATTGGAGAATATAATTAAAACTAA
This sequence comes from Firmicutes bacterium FC7, assembly GCA_022760735.1. Taxonomy (GTDB): domain Bacteria; phylum Bacillota; class Clostridia; order Tissierellales; family Tissierellaceae; genus UBA3583. The sequence goes on along the minus strand of JAKELU010000001.1, from coordinate 42,304 downwards.
TAAAACCAAATAATATTATAGGGTGAGAAAATAAGGTGAAATATGTAGAGATAAAACCCAGTAGATTAATGGGGAAAATACAAATACCTCCCTCAAAGAGCCTATGCCATAGAGCAATTATCTGTGCTGCATTAGCTAACGGAGAGAGTATTATTGAAAATATCATATTTTCAGATGATATTATTGCAACAATTGAGGCCATGAAAAAGTTAGGAGCAGAGATAGACAAAGTTGGGGAAAATCAAGTTAGTGTAAAAGGGGGTTTTCCTCAATTTAAACCTGGAGAAATAATTGATTGTAAGGAATCCGGTTCAACTTTAAGATTTTTGATACCAATCTCATTGTTATACAATGAAAAAATATCTTTTACTGGTAGAGGTAAACTTGTTGGTAGGCCACTAGATACCTATTATAGAATTTTTAAAGAGCAGGGGATTAGATATACCAATAAAAATGGTAAATTACCCTTAGAAGTAGAGGGTAAATTTAAGCCAGGAGACTATAAAGTAGAAGGGAATATTAGCTCACAATTTATAACTGGCTTAATGTTTACACTTCCTTTTTTAGAAGGCGACTCTAGAATAATCATAACTACAGATTTAGAATCAAAAGGATATGTTGATTTAACATTAGATGTACTAAACAAATTTGGCATTAAAATAGAAAATAAGGGGTATAAAGAATTTTATATAAGAGGTAATCAAAAATTTATTAAAAATAATTATAGAGTAGAGGGAGATTACTCACAGGCTGCGTTTTGGCTTGTAGGTGGTATATTGGGAGAGGAGATACATTCCGAAGGTTTAAATCCAAGTTCTTTACAGGGTGACAAGGCAATAGTAGAATTAATTAAGGAAATGAATGGATCATTAAAGATAGATGGCTCAACTATTGTAACTAGATCCTCAAATACAAGAGCAATTTCAATAGATGGATCTCAATGTCCTGATATAATACCTATAATCACAGTTCTTGCAGCAGTAAGTGAAGGTGAGACTAGAATAGTCAATGCTTCTAGATTAAGAATTAAAGAATCTGATAGATTAAAGGCAATTTCTACTGAGTTAAATAAATTAGGTGCTAATATTAAAGAGTTAGAGGATGGGCTTATGATTAATGGCGTTGATAGTTTGGATGGAGGAACTGTAGATAGTTGGAATGACCATAGGATTGCAATGTCTCTAGCAATAGCTTCTATTAGGTGTAAAAATGATGTTAAAATTTTAAATAGTGATGCAGTTAAGAAATCATATCCGAACTTTTGGGAGGATTTTAAAAGTCTAGGAGGGAAGGTTAATGAGTTCAATATGGGGGAAAAAAATTAAATTATCGATATTTGGGGAATCTCATGGACCTGCCATTGGAATAAATATTGATGGATTACCTCCTGGAATAGAGTTAGATTTAGAGTATATAAAAAAAGAAATGGAAAGAAGAGCTCCAGGTAAGGATATACTAGCTACTACAAGAAAAGAAGCTGATGAATTTGAGATAATAAGTGGATACTTTAACAATAGAACAACTGGGACACCTCTTTGTATAGTGATAAAAAACACCAACATACATTCAAAGGATTATGAAAAAATAAAGAATATAGCTAGACCAGGTCATGCTGATTATACTGGGAAATTAAAGTATCATGGATACAATGATTATAGAGGTGGAGGACATTTTTCTGGAAGGATAACGGCTCCAATTGTTTTTGCTGGAGCAATAGCTAAACAGATATTAAAGGAAAGGAAAATTTTAATTACAAGCCATATTCAGGGTATTGGAAACATATCAGAAGAATCATTTTTAGGTATTGAACTAGATGAAAACATAGTAGAAAAATTAAGAAATAAGAGATTCCCAACTATAAATGATGAAAAGGCTAGACAAATGGAGGAATTAATCTTAAAGGCCAAGTCTGAAATGGATTCAGTAGGTGGAGTTATAGAAGTTGGTGTTATAAATCCATTGGCAGGTCTTGGTAGTCCGTTTTTTGATTCTGTTGAAAGTAGACTTTCGCAAATGATTTTTTCAATTCCAGGCGTAAAAGGTATTGAATTTGGTGCTGGGTTTGATATCACTAAAATGAAAGGTTCAGAGTCAAATGATGAGTTTTATTATGAGGGATCATCAGTAAAAACCCACACCAATAACAATGGGGGAATACTTGGTGGTATCACGAATGGAATGCCTATAATTTTTAGGGTTGCTATGAAACCAACATCTTCTATTGCACGAACTCAGAGAACAATCAATATGGAGACAAAGGAAAATGTTGAAATAAATGTAGTAGGAAGACATGATCCAACTATAGTTGTAAGGGCAGTTCCTGTATTAGAGGCAGCTACTGCATTGGTAATATTAGATTTATTAATGGAGGAGTACATTTGAGAAACAAGGCAAACTTAGTTTTAATTGGGATGCCTGGTAGTGGTAAAACTACTATTGGCAAACTAATTTCTGATAAAATTAATATGAAATTATTTAGTATAGATGATTATATACAAAATAAAGAAGGAAAAACAATTAATGATATATTTAAATTCGGTGAGGATTATTTTAGAAAACTAGAATCCAAAGCTGTTGAAGATATAAGTAAAGAAACAGGTTTGATTATAGATACAGGTGGAGGAGTAATTAAAAATCCTAGGAACATTGAAAATTTAAAGAAAAATGGTTTCATTGTTTTTATAAATAGACCTATAGATCATATACTATCAGATATAGATGTCCTTAGCCGACCTTTGCTCAAAGATGGTAAGGAAAAACTATATGATTTATTCAAGGAGAGATATAACATCTATAAAAATTCCTGTGATTATGAGTTGATGAATGATAGTGATTTAGAAGTTGTTTTAGATAGATTAACTAAAGCCATAGAGCATTAATAAGATATATTTTTTTCAGAGTAGATATTTTAGACTTCTGCTCTGTTTTATTTTTTGTAATGGATAAAAATGTACCAGATGATTCCTTCATGGCATTAGAATTAGAGAGTGGAAGTCTAACAGGTATATCAGGAACTGTTATCTATCCTAAGGAATTCTTTGAATAGGTAATCTTAACAAATAAGCCGCTGAAAGTTTTATTTTAGTGGCTTTTTAATATTATACTAGTTAATTGAAATATATGGTATAATTTACCTTATGGTAATTAAAATAAAGAGTTTATATGACATATAAGTAGTTTTGTATGTAACAAATATTATTTGTATAGTGTTATTATTTGTATAGTGTAAAGATAATTTGGCATTTAGATTGGAGGACATTATGAATAAATTTAGATTATATTTAGAGAATCATCCCAAGATACCTAAAAAAATTATATTAGGATATATCATATTTGCTGGTTGCGTTATATTTCCTTTTGCAAATGAGCGTTCTCCTTTTGATTTCAATAAGGCATATTTAGTGATTGCTTCTTATGGAATTATCGGGTTAGGATTTGCAGGAACTTACGGCATAAATAAAGAGAAATTTGTATATGTTGCAAGTTTGATTTTAACTGGATTAGGAATGCTATGTAGATATTTTTTAGAATATGGTGAGGTATCAAATACAATGAACTTTACTCCATTTAACATTATTTCTTATTTAGTGGTAATACCTATTTTTACCGTGGTTGCGTATCATTTTATTATAAAGCACTTGATAAAAAGAATTAAATTTTAATTTCAGGTAAAGTTATTGGGATAATCCTTAAATGCCTGTATGACACATAATTTATAAAATGTACATTAGTAGTATTATGTACAAATATTTTAATTACGAGAGGGGGAGTTAAATTGGCAATACTTAATAAGTGGAAGACGATAATATTGATACTTTTAGTTGTTATATTACTCTATACTATTGGTATTAATGCCAGACTCAGGAGATATATAGAAGTAGATAAAGATCAATTTATAACCAGGATTAGCAATTTAATTATTAAAAGTAAAGTCAAGATTGATAATATCACTTCAAATAAAGATGAAGTATATATAGAATATAAAGATATAGAACTTCTTACTATGTATCATGACGATTTAGAGAGAAGTGTGTTTGAATTTAAGAAAAAGGCTGACTTCATAAATAAAGATGTAAGTAATGAAATACAAAAGCTATGGGATAAGTATAAATATGTGGAAGAAATAAATTTAGATAGTACAAGTATATACTATGAAAATCTATTGAAAAGAATAGAAGGTAAAGAGAATATAATGTTAAATGATGATGTTTATATGCTTGAGTCGATATATAATCTTTATAATGAAATTAGGAAAGACTTTAATAAAATTATTACAAATTAATGAAGATAGTTTAAACAATGTGTCGATTTAGTAAAAAAATACGATTGTATAAGGAGAAATGTATGGAGTTTGTTTTTGTATTAACTAAGTATAATGAAGTAACATTCACGCAACAAGTGAGTAAGGTATTAGAAAATAGAACGGAATTAATTTCAAGAAAAGAACACCCACAGATGTGGAAGTATATAGATATAATAAATTCGAGGATAAAAGTCTCTGAAGAAGTGTTAAAAAAGCGCCGTAGGAGAAATAAGATATATGGAATACTTTTACTTCTCCTAGGTTTTTTTATATTAATTCCTTCCCTAATGAAACCCGAGGAAATGCTGGTACCGTTGCTAGTAAGTGTTTTTGCTATAGTAATAGGAATATTAAAATTTAGATATGGGAGTAAATTGAAAAAGGAAAAGCTAACGTCATTTGATAAAGCTGCGATACAGTTATTTAACGGATATAATGAAATTCCTTCGGGAAAAGTTACTGTTGCCTTTACTAATGATAAAGTACAATTAGGAGGCAATGATTCAATTGACTATAGTAAAATAGAAAAAATTTTCATCACAGAGGATTTATTTATCTTAATTTGGAATGATAGAGTAACTGTTTTACAAAAGAAAGATTTATCGTCTCATAATGTGGAAGAGTTTATAAACTTTATTAAATTAAAATCACACAATTTATTTGAAGTAGTGAATATCATTTAAAGATATGTACAGGTATTTAGAACTGTAGAATAATTGTAAAGTTTACATATTATTAAAATAAGAATAGATATAATGTCTATTTTATGAGGAGGATAAAGATGAAAAAACTAATATTAATTTTATTATCAATATTTATTTTAATTGGAGTTTCCGCCTGCAAGGATATAGATGCATCAAAAGAAAATAATGATATAACTAATGAAGGTGTAACTGCTATTGATTTAGAAAAAGCCGATAATATAATAGCTGAAGAAACAACCTATGATAAAATAAGCAAATATATGAAAAATGAATGTATTGAAGCCTTTTCTCCATATTATGAGCTATTAGATTTCAAAATATCTAATTACAAGGAAGAAGAAGTAAACGGTATAATAGAAGCAACATTTTTCTATACACTCATAGTAAAAAATTATGATAAAGATCCAGATACTGTGGGATATATTAAAGAAGCAAAGGAAAGTGGGAATAAGAACTATCAGCAAATGTATGATGAATACTTGCAACCAAGGGAGATGAATTTTGATTTTAAAGTCATTGTTGATGAAAATGGCATGACACTGTATTCTAATATTTCTCCTAATGGTGTAGAATGGGAAGAAACAAAAATTACAGATTTTATTCTTAGTGAATAAAATAAAGCTTTTATTTGGAGGGTATATATGAACCGCATAAAATTGATTTTACCAACACCAGAATATAAGGAAAAAGTAATGGAATATAAGAAAGAGTTTATTGAAAACAGAGATAGTATGGATGGTACTGCTGGATTAAGAAATGCTGAAACCTTTGAGGAATGGTACAGGGATTTGCTATCTAATATGAAGGAAGAAACAGTTCAAGATGGTTTGGTTCCAGCTACTACATTTTTGGCTATAACGAATGATGATAAGTTAATAGGTATGATTGACATTAGACATAGATTAAATGACTTTTTGTTAAACTTTGGCGGACATATAGGCTATAGTGTGAGAAGGTCCGAAAGACAGAAAGGTTATGCAACAGAAATGTTATCTTTAGCACTAAGAGAGTGTAAAAGATTAAATATAGATAGAGTTCTAATAACATGCGATAAAGACAATATTGCATCTGCAAAAACCATTATAAAAAATGGTGGAGTATTGGAAAATGAAGTACAAGAAGGGGATAGAATAACCCAAAGATATTGGATTAATTTGTATTAAAATCATAAATGAACAATTAGCCACTGAATAATTTCAGCGGCGTTTTGTTATTTATGGTAGATGATTAAAATTGTATGGTATAATTTACCTAATAATTTATCAAATACTAGTTTGATTTTAATATAGCATAAAATTTTAAAGAGTATAGGATATGAATCTGATTAAATAAAAATTCAATCAAAAGATTCTTCTAATTATGGAGGTGTACTTTGTTTAGAAAATATAATTTGTATTTAATAGTATTAATTTTAGTGTTAACTTTAATTATTGGATGTAATAATGTAAGCGAAGTAGATAAAATTGCGTATATTTCTTCAAATCCTAATTCAGATTACATAAAGACATTTAAAGACTTAAATTTGGGGATTTTATTTGATTTTAACTTAAAATTAACTAGGGCAGATAAAAGTTGGGTGACTATATGGGTAGAGGGATATAGTAATGGCAACCCAATTGAAGCTTCACAATTTATGGAACTTTCTTGCGGATCATTTCCTAATTCAGTTGAGGAAGGTAGATGGGCTTTGGAATTATAAATCCGGATATAGAGGAGCCAAAAATGTTCATATATTCTATAGGAACAAAAACTCAACCTCAATCAATTGATATAAGTTTATTTAATGATGCAAATATTAGCATGTGGGATTATGCCATAGGCGAGGAAACTATTGGATTAGAGCCAGGTGAAGAAAAAGTAATTGCTGTATATCGCCAAGCTAATAACCAAATTAGAGTAGGGTATGATTACCAAGATGAAACATCTATAAAAGAAATGATAAATGAAGATAAAAATGTATTATTACTTAAAATTAAAGTAGAAGAGATAAATGAGTAGGATCGATAGCAAGATACTAGAAGAAAATAGGTTTGCTTTTCAGGTGGTTCAAAACCTAGAATAGTGCATACTTTTCAGCAGAGAAAGGACTTGTTACAAGAGATTTATTTATTAATGTAAACTTCTATGATACTATATTTATGGGAATGAAAATTGATTAAATTATATATTTTCATAAATGGTGATGAAAAATGAAAAAGAGAATAGTTATAATACTATGCGTTATAATTAATATTTTAATATCTTATCCATCCATTTCTTTTTCAGAAACTTATAGAGTTGCAGGAGATAAACAATTTCCACCATATGAATATGTCGATTCTGATGGAGTATTTAAAGGTTTTAATGTTGACATAATCAAGGCTATAAGTCTAGTAACGGGTATAAACTTTGAATTTATACCAATGAAATGGGAGGATGCATATTACGCCATAGATCGTGGACAAGCCGATATAATTCAAGGCATGAAAGAGTCAGACGAAAGAAAATACAAATTCTTATTTACTGATTCGCTTTTAGTAAATTCTCAGTCAATATTTGTACTAGATGATAATAGAACAATATATAGCAATAAGGATTTAGAAGGTAAGACTATTGCATTAAATAAGGAAGATATTATATATAAAGATATAAGTAAATTAAAAGATGTAACAATATTTCAATATGATTCATTGGAAGAAGCGTTAAATGCATTACTAGTTGGTGATGTTGATGCGCTAATTGGAAATACCACTACCGTTAATTATCTTTGCAAGGAGAAAAATTGTATTGATCTTGTAAAAATTGTAGGAGATACATTAAATGAGCAAAAATATGCCATGGCAGTTGCTTTAGATAATGAGGAGCTTTTAGAAAAACTTAATAGAGGAATAGCTGAAATTCAGGAAAATGGGATGTATGATTCTTTGTATAGGAAATGGTTTGGAACACCTATAAAGAATATGAAAACTCGATATGAAATTTTATTGAAGGTATCCCTAGGGATATGTGGCGCTTTGGTATTTGTAGTATTAGTTGTTCAAAGTTTTAATAAACAGTTAAAAGAAACAATAGAAGTTAAGACAGAAGAGCAAAAAGCGCTTATAAATGAGCTTAGACATTATGATAAAATGCAGTTTATGGATAAAATAATATCTTCCGTTGCCCATGAAATAAGAAATCCTCTGACTTCAATTAAATTATATTCAAGTCAAATGAAAAGCAAGATAGATGATAAGGAGTTTTTGATGGCTGCATCTGAGGACATTCCAGAAGAAATTGATAGGATAGATGCATTAATAAAGGAGTTTATGGAATATACTTCTCCGCGAAAACCTGTTATAGAAGATTTTAATCTATATGAAGAATTAATTAACTCAATTAAACTATTTAAGTTGCAGATAAAAAATATAGAATTAAAGATTGATGTTGATAAATCTTATTATATAAAGTTTGATATTTCTCAATTTAAACAGATGGTATTGAATATTCTGCTTAATAGTATGGATGCTGTAAAAGATGTTGAAAGTCCGATTATTGAAATATCAGCCGTTGAATCTGATGAGGAAATAATATTGTATTTCAAAGACAATGGTTATGGAATGAATGAAGATAACATCCAATATATTTTTGAACCATTTTATACAACAAAGGTTTCAGGTAACGGTGTGGGGATGTTTATAGTAAAGCAGATTGTAGATGAAAATGGTGGCAGTATCTCTGCAAAAAGTGATGGCGAACACAAAGGAATGTGTATTATTGTAAAGACAAAAAAGGGTGAGCTAAATGAAGAATAAACTTTTAATAGTTGATGATGAACCAAAGATCCTAAGATCTCTAAACTTTCTTTTAGGGGATAGTTTTGAAGTTTTTACAAGTGACAATTCAAATGAAGCACTAGAAATATTTAAAAGAGAAGGAATTTCTTTAGTACTTCTAGATTTAAGATTAAAAGAAGATAGTGGACTTGATCTAATGGAGAAGATTTTAAAGATAGATCCTCAAGCTATTATAATTATCATGACTGCATATTCGACAATAGAAAATTCAATAAATGCAATAAAATCAGGAGCATATTACTTTATAACTAAGCCGATTGACAGTGAACAGTTGTTATTATTACTGAATAAAGCGGTAGAAAAGTTAGAAATGACACAAAAGATTAATACTCTTGAGGGGCATATAAAAAAGGATATAATAGGAGAATCTCCACATATAAAGGAGATCATTAATGTCATTAATAAAATAAAAGACACTGATGCAACAGTTTTAATTACTGGGGAAAGTGGAACAGGTAAAGAGCTTATAGCTCACAAAATACATACATCGAGTAAACGTGCTGATAAGCCATTTGTAGCTATAAACTGTGCAGCTATGCCAGGTGATCTTTTGGAAAGTGAGCTCTTTGGATATAAAAAAGGAGCATTTACAGGAGCCTTTAAGGATGAGATTGGTATTATAAGAAGAGCTGATAAGGGAACTTTATTGCTTGATGAAATAGGAGAGATGGATTTAAGACTGCAATCAAAGCTTTTAAGATTCTTACAAGATAAGGAAGTTAGACAAATTGGAGATGAAAGAACATATAAAGTTGATGTAAGAATAATTTGTATAACAAATAGAAATTTAAGGGAGGAAGTAAAGAAAGGAAATTTTAGAGAAGATCTATATTATAGAATTAATGTGATTAATTTAGTAGCACCTCCTTTAAGGGATCGTATAGAGGATTTAAAATATTTAATACCTTACTTTATAGACAAATATAATATTTCTTTCGATAAAAAAATTAAAGGAATTACTGATCAAGCTTATGAAATTCTTAGTAATTATAGTTTTAAAGGAAATATTAGAGAGTTAGAAAATATGATACAAAGAGCTGTTCTTTTGAGTACTTCTGATTATATTGAATCTGACTTACTATTTATTAATACACAGGAAAGTACAAAAAGAAATGAGTTAGGGAAAAAATATATAAAGATTTATGAAGGCGAAAATATGAAGGAAATAGAAAAGAAGGTTATAGAATTTGCACTTAAAAATAATGAGCAAAATAGAAAGAGAACTGCTGATAGTTTAGGGATTGGAGAAAGAACGCTAAGATATAAAATCAAAGAATACGATCTTTAGAACAACCCTGCAAAATTTGCCGGCATGCAAATTTTGCAGGGTTATTTTTGCATGGTAACAAAGTAAATTAATAAAACTTTTGGGGACAAGCCTGAAATATTCAGGTTTGTATACGTTTTCAAAGTTGGCATGAATTATGCAATATAAGTATTCAACATGTTAGTAGGAGGTATTAATTAATACGAAAAATCTGATGAAAGGAGGAGCTTATTTATAATTTTCTGGATTTAAAAATTGAATGTTCCTACTGATATAACAGCTTACGCTAGGACCCAATATTTAAAAACACTTATAATTTTAAAACAATAGGAGGTTATTTCATGGGCTTTGAATTTGTCGATGGTATTACCGTAATTAATGTGAATTCAGCTGTAACATTAGCTTTTGCCGCAATATTATTACTTTTAGGATATTATGTAAAAAATAAAGTAAAAATACTTGAGAAATACTGTATTCCGGCGCCAGTTATTGGTGGATTCATTTTCATGTTTATTACTTGGGCTGGTTATTCAACTAATACTTTTAATTTTAAGTTTGACAACATTTTTCAAGACACTTTCATGTTAGCATTCTTTACAACAGTAGGACTAGGTGCAAGCTTTAAATTATTAAAGAAAGGTGGAAAGCTATTAGTCGTATACTGGCTTGTAGCAGGAATTATATCAATACTTCAAAATATATTAGGTATAGGAGTTTCTAAAGTAATAGGCTTAGAGGCACCATATGCTTTGCTTGCTAGCGCTATTTCTATGATAGGTGGTCATGGAGCAGCACTTTCATATGGAACTACTTTTGCTGAAATGGGGTATGATGTAGCACCGTTAGTTGGGGCAGCAGCAGCAACTTTTGGGCTTATAACAGCCGTACTTGTTGGAGGACCATTAGGTAGAAGACTTATAGAAAAATATAATCTAAGACCAGATGAGGACGATGCTTTTGATACATCTGTTACTGAAATTAATGTAGGCATAGGTGAGAAATTAAGCTCTCTTGATATAATTAAAAATGTATCTGCTATAATTATTTGTATGGCTATAGGAACTATTATATCTAAATGGATTAGCGACATAATAAACATGGGATTCCCTACTTATGTAGGTGCTATGTTTGTAGCTGTAATCCTTCGAAACGCAAATGAGAAATTCAATTTCTATAAGTTTGATTTTACTTTAGTTGATGAAATTGGAAATGTAATGCTAAACCTTTATTTATCACTAGCTCTTATGACTCTAAAGCTTTGGGAATTAGCTGGATTAATAGGTGGAGTTTTAATAGTAGTTTTTGCTCAAGTAGTCATGATGATATTACTAGCTTACTTTGTAGTATTTAGAATACTAGGTAAAAACTATGATGCAGCCGTTATGTGCGCAGGTCTATGTGGTCATGGACTAGGGGCTACTCCTTCTGCAATAGTTAATATGACTGCTGTTAATGAAAGATATGGAATGAGCAGAAAGGCTATGATGATAGTTCCGATAGTTGGAGCATTTTTAGTAGATATTATTTATCAACCACAAACTATCTGGTTTATTAAGACTTTTGTTGAAAGTATATTGTAATGACAATTAGGAGGAGATAATATGAAAAAACTAATGGAATGTGTTCCGAATTTTAGTGAAGGTAGAGATGAGGAGATTGTAGAAAAAATAATAGATGAAGCTAGAAAAGTCGAAGGAGTTATAATATTAGACTATTCATCAGATAAGGATCACAATAGAACAGTTCTTACAATGATAGGTACTCCTGAGCAAGTAAAGGAAGCTGCTATTAATACAGCAAAAAAAGCTGCAGAACTTATAGATATGTCAAAGCATGAGGGTGCCCATCCTAGAATGGGAGCAACAGATGTTATTCCATTTACACCTGTATCAAATGTAACAATTACTGAGTGCGTGGAAATTGCAAAAGAAGTAGGTGCTGAAATAGGAAGCTGGGGAATTCCAGTATATCTATATGAAGATGCAGCATCCACACCAGCAAGAAAAAATCTTGCAGATGTTAGAAAAGGTCAATATGAAGGTTTCTTTGAAAAAATTAAAGAAGAAGAGTGGAAGCCAGATTTTGGTCCTCAAGAAATGAATGTAAAGAGTGGATGCACAGCAGTAGGTGCTAGAGTTCCACTAGTAGCATTTAATATAAATTTAGATACACCAGATGTGGAAATTGCAAATAAAATCGCAAAAAGAGTAAGACACATTGGCGGTGGATTAAGATATGTAAAAGCTATAGGGTTAAAGCTAGAAGAAAGAAATCAAACTCAAGTTTCAATGAATCTAGTTAACTATGAAAAATCAGCAGTTTATCAAGCTTTTGAAATGGTAAAGATGGAAGCAAGAAGATATGGAGTAAATGTAGTAGGCAGTGAAGTTATCGGTACTGTTCCTATGAAATCTTTACTTGACGTTGCAGAGTACTATCTACAAATAGAAAACTTTAGCTTGGATCAAATTCTAGAAAAAAGATTGTTAGACCAACAATAGAAAAGATTTATAAAGATACAATTAAAGACTCACTTTTAAGCGGGTCTTTAATTGTATTCATTTAGGTGATAATTGATGACGCATAAATTTAAGAACGGAGGAAATTATATGGACTTTAAAGAAGTATTAGACTTAATCTTAGATACAGATGATGTAACAGTAGGTGGAGGTAGTGCATCAGCTCTTGCTGGAGCTAAAGCTTGTGGACTTATAGGCATGGTTTGCAAACTATCTACAAAAAAGGATTTTGGTATTGCGCCTGAAAAACAATTAGAGTATGCTAAGGAGTTAGAGGAGCTAAGAGATAAGTTACTTGCTGGCGTAGTAAATGATGCAAATGCATATGGTATTATTAGAGATGCATATAAATTACCTAAAGAAACTGAAGAAGAAAAAGAAATTAGAAAACAAGCTATTGCAAATGCAGGAATAGTTGGTGCTACTTCACCAATGGAAAATGCAAAACTATGTAGAAGAGTTTATGATATTGGTATTGAATTAGAAGGCAAGACAAATCCTAACTGCCATTCTGATTTAGTAATAGGATACGAACTTGCTAAAATTGGAACTAATGGATGCTTAATGAATATAGAAGCAAATTTGCCGCTTGTAAAAGATGAAGCTAAGATTAACGAGTTTAAAAAGGCTATACAAGAATTAAAAATAGGTTAAGGGATGAAGCTAATTATGAAAGAGAAAATTATCAAGAAAGAAGATTTTATAACCACGAAATGGGCTGGTGGAGAAACTACTCAATTAGCAATATACCCAGAGGAGGCAGTTTTTTCTGAGAGAAATTTCATATGGAGAGTTTCATCAGCTACTTTTACATCTACTGAATCAAAATTTTCAGACTTTACTGGTTATCAAAGATATATACTTCCTCTAGAGGGGAAACTAAGCTTATATCATGAAAGATTATATAATAGAGAATTAGATAAGTATGAAGTAGAGTATTTTGATGGTTCATGGACTACTTATTCAAAAAATACTCTGGATTGCAGAGATTACAATTTCATAGTAAAGAGTGGAAGTCTTGCAAAGATGCAAATTCTAAACCAAGGAGACGAGTACACTCTTAAAGGATCACAGATAGTTACTATATTTTCTATGAATGATTTTGTCTTATCAATAGATAATCATGGAGAAAGAAATGTTGAAGGCTTCTCCTTATTAGTGTTAGAAACAGATAAGGATGAAAAAATTAATATAATAAGTGCTAAATCACCATTAATAATCACTGAGTATGTAAATGATTATACGAGTAGGTAATATCTTCTTATTAAGTAGTAAATTCAATTAGTATTATAAAATAACTCTTTTACTTTGATTATGTCAGTTTTACGGTTGTTTTTAAAAAGAGTTGAGTAATAAAAAACCCCTAGAATTTAATTCTAGGGGTAAAATATCCGTTATTATTAATCAATAATAGAAATATTTTCAGCTTGAAGACCTTTTTGACCTTGAACTACATCGAATTCAACGTTTTGGCCTTCTTCTAATGATTTGAAACCTTCTTTTTGAATTTGTGAGAAGTGTGCGAAAACATCATTTCCGTCTTTCCCAGTAATAAATCCAAATCCTTTTTCTGCGTTAAACCATTTAACAGTACCCTTCATTATGTGTACCTCCTAATTTTTATTTCTTAAATTACTTCAATATTGCAACTAACAATTTTAGATACACATATAAAGGTATATAAATTCATTTGTGCTACTATTTACTCTTCATTTAAGTTATGCTTAAGTATAACACAATTAAAAATATTTAGCAAGTAATAAATTTAGAAATATTATATTTTATTTACATATTGACTTTTCTATCATCACTTCATATACTAATAATATACCTGTGGGGGGTATATAGAAAATGACATATGAAAGGATGATACTTGATATGAAGAAGCAATACTATATAAAAACTAATCGTACTTTTACAAATTTAAGAAAGTATGGTTGCATTTTTACAGTATTAGTTGCCATTGGGGGACAGTGGGAACCGAAGATTGGGCTGTTAGTTGTACTAATTATGACAGGACTTATAATAACGTCATTTTTCTCTGGAAGGTACTGGTGTGGCAACATATGTCCTCATGGAAGTTTCTTCGATTCACTACTATTACCAATTAGTAAGAATAAAAAGATTCCTCAAATATTTAAATCTAAATATACAATACTTGTGTTTTTAATATTTTTTATGTGGAATTTTATCCGAAGGATATTAAGTATAGTTCATTTTTGGGGTACTTATGATTTTTTAGATAAATTAGGAGCTATATTTTCTAATACTTATTTAATGGTTATGATAGTTGGAGGCCTTTTTGCAATAGTTGTAAATCCAAGAACTTGGTGTCAGTTCTGTCCAATGGGTAGTATGCAAAAGATATCTTATTTGATAGGTAGAAAACTTGGTGTTACAAGGAAAACAAATAAAAAAATAACAATAGAAAGTAAAGAAAAATGTAAAAGCTGTGGACTATGTGAAAAAGTGTGCCCATTCCAATTGCAACCTTATTTAAATTTCAATGAAAACAACCAGTTTGATGATATAAACTGTATTAAATGTTCTACTTGTGTAGTTAATTGTCCTATTGGTATATTATCCTTGAAGCAAGAAGTAAATGAATAATTATGTATAAGAAAAAACAACTCCTAAGGTTGTTTTTTCTTTAAGTATTTACTTTTTTAAGCCATATAGGAGTATTCTGATACCCTATTTCTTTATGGAAATCTCTTTTGTTACACTATACAATTAGGTGAAAAAACTGTTAAAAATCAATTTGGCGAAATACCTCTAGAAATACCTAGAGATAGAAACGGAGAATTTGAACCAATAGTAGTTCCAAAGAACAAACGAGACATCTCAGGAATAGAAGAAAAGGTAATATCACTTTATTCAAGGGGTATGTCAACTAGAAATATTCACGATCAAATCAAAGATATCTACGGAATTGAATTATCAGCAGAAATGGTAAATAAAATAACAGATAGTTTGCTACCATAAATTAAAGAATGGCAAAATAGACCTTTAGAGCCCATCTATCCTTTCGTCTTCATGGATGCTATCCATTACAAAGTAAGAGAAGATGGTCAAATTAAGAGTAAAGCAGCTTATGTAGTATTAGGAGTCAATTTAGATGGATTAAAAGAAGTAATAGGGATCTGGATTGGTGAGAATGAGTCATCAAAATTTTGGTTAGGAGTATTAAATGATCTTAAAAATAGAGGTGTAGAAGAGATTTTAATATTTAGCGTAGATGGATTAACTGGACTCACAGAAGCGATTCAAGTTCTTATCCAAAAGCAGAAATTCAAAGATGTATAATACACCAGCTTAGAAATTCTTTCAAATATGTTAGTTACAAAGATATAAAAGAATTTGCTAGAGATTTTTAAAATGTATATAAAGCTGTTAATGAAGATGTTGCGTTTGAGAATTTAAAAATCTTAGAAGGCAAATGGGGTAAGAAATACCCATATGCGCTGAAATAAATTGGGATGTATTATCAACATTCTTTAAATACCCAATTGAGATACGGACCATAATGTATACTACAAATATAATAGAGGGATTCCATAGACAATTAAGGAAAGTCACTAAGACAAAGTCAGTATTTCAATCGTATCAATCTTTAGAGAAAATGCTGTATTTAGCAAGTCAAAATGCATATAAAGAAATGGACTCAGCGTTACCTAAATTGGTACCTAAATATTAAACCAGCTAAATAATTTTCTTTGAAGGTCGAATAGACAGTTACCATTAAAAATAAATAGAGACTATAGAAAAGAAAAGTCATCTTTCCTTCTATAGTCTCTTTCAGAAAGTCGCATTTGAGAATAAAATTCTCATTTTAAATTATTCCAAATAGTTACAAATTTAATGCATAAAATCAAAATATTTTGAGAAACTAAAAAGTAAATAAATGTACCTTTAATTTCCAAATATCAAATATTTAATTCTTGCAGTTAAGTGCAAATTAACTTTATAAGCACAAAACTATTACAGACTCTCTAAAAATTTAGAGATTATTTGTCAGTTTCTTTACATTATCTAGATTAATATAATAAATAGTCTTAAAAAAATCTTTTAAGAACCAGTTAAGTATTTCTACATCTGCTAAATCTAATTGCCACTCTAAATCAAATATAAGTTCCTGAGACTTCACATAATATTTGGCTGAAGATACCGAAAAACTACATATATTGTAATCACTACTAAATGATAAACTCATACCTATAGCTCTATATTTTTTTTCTGCGTCAATAGTATTAACATTACAAAATTTAACTTTAGCACCATTATTCCTAATTGTAATCTCAGAGATATTATCTTTATGGACTTTTAAGAAAGTCAAATAATTCTCTTTTACTTTATTATTATTTTCTCGAATTTCTTTATTTTTTTCTTCCCAAGTTTTACTGCTCTCTAATTTAATACCTTTATGTAACTTAAATTCCTTATTAGGGAACTTTTTTGCTTTATAGTTGATATCATCTAATACTGAGTTTAATATAATTCCTTTTCGTAGTTCTTTATATCCTATCCTTTTGTTAAATTGTTCATCCTCTATCTTATACTCGATATAATCATTCAGAAGTTGCTTTTCTAACATCTTTAAATCGTACTCAAATTTGGCAGTGACTTTAAATGAACTATCTAAATCAACAGCTATATCCTTATAAGCTCTCATAAGTTGTGTAATTCTCATATCACTTGATGATAGTCCTATCTTAATTAAATCCATATTTTTAAACTTAATTATATATAAATACATGTAACCACCTTATTATTTTCATTAATAATCTCATCTAAGTCAAATCAAAGAATGCAAAAGATAAGTAGTAAATAAATTACTTCCCTAAAGGTATCTTTAGTATAACTAGATTTAGCTATAATATTTATTGCACCAACATCAAAAATTATATAGCCCAAATTTCCTGTCAGCGGGTTTTTTTATTGGATTTCTACCACCAATACTATATAATTAAATAGAGAATAGTTAGGATGGTGGAATAATGGATTTATTGGCAGGACTTAATGATAGACAGAGAGAAGCGGTTCTTCATACTGAAGGACCTTTACTTATTATGGCAGGTGCAGGGTCAGGTAAAACAAGAGTAGTTACTCATAAAATTGCCTATCTTATAGAAGAGAAGAATATTTACCCTGGAAACATATTAGCCATCACTTTTACAAATAAGGCTGCTTCGGAAATGAAATCAAGATTATCAGATCTTTTAAATATGGACGTTGAGCATATGTGGATGGGAACATTCCACTCTATTTGTGTTAGGATATTAAGACGTGATATAGATAAAATAGGTTATGATAGAAGCTTTACAATTTATGATAGAGACGACCAGATTACTCTTATAAAAGAGTGTATGAAGGAAGTAAATGTAGATAAGGATATGTATAAAGAATCCTCTCTACTTGCAAAAATTAGCTCTCTAAAGGACAAACAGATTGATCCAGATACTTACATTAATCAAAACTACAAGGACTTTAGGGAAAGAAATGTAGGAGAAATCTATGCATTATATCAAAAGAAGCTCAAAGCATATAATGCTTTAGATTTTGATGATCTATTAATTAAGGCAGTTGAGCTTTTAACGCAAAATAAGGACATATTGGATTACTACCAAAAGAAATTCCAATATATCTTCGTAGATGAGTATCAGGACACAAACAAGATTCAATATAAATTAGTAAGACTATTATCAGCATGGCATAAGAATATATGCGTCGTAGGGGATAGCGACCAAAGTATATATTCATGGAGAGGGGCAGATATATCAAATATCCTTGATTTTGAAGAGGACTTCCCTGGTGCAAAGGTAGTTTTGTTAGAACAAAATTATAGATCAACGCAAAGCATATTAAATGTTGCTAATAATGTAATTAAGAACAATTGTGGGAGAAAAGAGAAAAATTTGTGGACTGATAATTCTGAAGGTGATGCTGTAGTATATGAACAATGTGAGTATTCAGAAGAAGAGGCTTTCTTTGTAGCAAGAAAGATTCATGAATTCTTATATAAAGGATATAAGCCTTCAGATATAGCAATTCTTTATAGGACTAACGTTCAGTCAAGAACATTTGAGGAGGTTTTCATGGCTGAGAACCTTCCATATAAAATCGTTGGTGGGTTAAAGTTCTATGATAGAAAAGAAGTTAAGGATTTAATTGCATATCTAAAGTTTATACAAAATCCTAATGACAATATCTCATTAAAAAGAATAGTCAATACACCAAAACGTGGCATAGGCAGTAGTACCATAGAAAAAATAGAGAACTATGCATTACAAACTGGAGATTCTATGTATGGGGTTATGTTAAATATAGAACATGTTCCTGGTTTAACATCTAGAGCAATTAATTGTATCAAGCCATTTATTGAATTGATGAATAGATTTATGGCAATGAAGGAAATAATGGGAATTAAGGACTTTATCGAAGAATTAATAAATTCATCAGGTTATGTAGCGGAACTAGAGAGAGAAAATACAATTGAGTCTAGAACAAGAATCGAAAACATAAGAGATTTCCTGTCTGTTGCTCTTACCTTTGAAGAGAAAAATGAAGATGCTAATATGGAAGACTTCCTTGCTTCAATATCATTGCTTTCAGATGTAGATAAGACCGAAGATACTGATACTCAAATAACAATGATGACAGTTCATAGTGCTAAAGGTCTAGAATTCCCTATAGTGTTTTTAGTTGGCATGGAGGAAGGACTATTCCCTATTTCAAGAGCACTGGAAAATGATGATGAGCTTGAGGAAGAAAGACGTCTTTGCTATGTAGCTGTTACAAGAGCCGAGAAACATTTAATAATAACTAATGCAAAGAGAAGAACCATATATGGTAGTACAAATTATACAATGCCATCAAGATTTTTAGATGAAATGGGCGATTCTATAGAGCGAAATATTAAGAAGAACGTTAAGCTCCCAGGATTAAATAATCAGTCAAGACCTGAAGAAAAGCTGTTAAATATAATAGACTATGATGAATCAAGATTTAATATTCCAAAGCCTAAGGCAATAAATAAGTTTGAAATGGGACTTGAAATAGGCACAAAGGTAAAACACAAAAAATGGGGTATAGGAACAGTTGTGATGATTAAAACAAGAGATGATGGAGATAAAGAGCTAACAATTGCATTTGATAAAGAAGGTTTGAAGAAACTTCTACAGTCCATTGCTCCTATCGATATTATCTAAGGAGGTAATTAGTTTGAATCATGAAGAGAGGATTAAAGAACTAATTGAAATTATAAATGATTTAAATTATAGCTATTATACTCTAGATGATCCAAAGGTAAGCGACAAGGAGTATGATGAGCTATATGATGAGCTAGTACGTTTAGAAAATGAAACTGGAATTATATATCCATATTCACCTACTCAAAGGGTAGGTGGAAATATCCTAGAAAAGTTTGAAAAACATGAACATTTAGGAAGGCTCTGGAGCTTGGACAAGAGTCAGAGCTTTGATGAACTAAGAAATTGGGATGCTAGGGTTAGAAGACATATTGAAGATTATAATAGAAACTCGGATGAGAAACTACCAGATCCCACTTATATACTGGAATATAAATTTGATGGTTTGACAGTAAATCTAACCTATAAAAATGGTGAGCTCGTTCAGGGTGCTACAAGAGGAAATGGTACTATTGGTGAAGGAATATTAGAACAGCTTAAAACAATAAAGTCAATTCCATTAAGAATAGATTTTGAAAATACTATTGAAATCCAAGGCGAAGGGCTTATGCCTTTATCTGTTTTAGAAGAGTATAACAAGACTGCTGATGAGCCTTTAAAAAATGCAAGAAATGCGGCGGCAGGCGCTTTAAGAAATTTGGACCCTAGGGTCACAGAGAAGAGAAAGCTTATTGCCTTTTTCTATAATGTTGGATATATAGAGGGAAAAACATTTAAGACTCATATAGAGCAAATTGAGTTTTTAAAGGAAAATAAGTTGCCAGTTTTCCCATATCTTAAGTGTTTTGAGTCAATAGAAGATTTGATAGACGAAATCGAAAGAAACCATGAAAACAGAGCTGCTCTAGATGTTCTGACAGACGGAATGGTTATAAAGATAAATGATATGAGGACAAGAGAGGTTCTTGGATATACCAATAAATTTCCGAGATGGGCTGTAGCTTATAAATTTGAAGCTGAAGAAATAAGTACAAGGCTTATTGGTGTTCAATGGAATGTAGGTCGGACAGCAAAGGTAACACCTACTGCTATACTTGAGCCAGTTGAAATTGGTGGAGTTACTGTAAGAAGAGCTACACTAAATAACTATGATGATATAGTAAGAAAAGGTGTCAGAATTAATTCAAGGGTCCTAATTAGAAGGTCAAATGATGTAATACCTGAAATACTAGGTGCCTTAGATACAGAAGAAGAGACTTATGAAATAGAAAAACCTACCCATTGTCCATATTGTAATAGCGAATTAGTTCAAAATGGTGTTCACATATTCTGTCCTAATTCATTAACATGTAAGCCTCAGCTTGTTGCTAGACTAGTTCATTTTGCAAGTAGAGACGCTATGAACATAGAAGGATTTAGTGAAAAAACTGCCGAAAGATTTATAGAGGATTTGGATATTAAAGATTTACCAAGCATATATGAGGTTAAGTTTGAGGATCTAAAAAAGCTTGAAGGCTTTAAGGATAAGAAAAGTCAGAACCTAATAGATGCCATAGAAAGAAGCAAAAATGTTAGCCTAGCTTCATTTATTTATGCATTAGGAATATCTAATGTAGGAATCAAAACAGCCAATGATCTAGCCAATAGATTTAAGTCTTTAGATAATTTGAAGAAGGCAACTTATGAGGAGCTAATAGAGGTTGGGGATATTGGAGATGTCATTGCGAATAGCATTTTAGAGTTCTTTGGAGATGAAAGAATATTACGTGGAATAGACAAGCTATTAGAAGAAGGAGTTACTCCATATTACGAAGAAGTAAAAACTGAAGAATCTATATTTACGGGTAAGACAGTTGTAATTACTGGGACTATAGAGGGATTGTCAAGAAATGAAATTAAGGATATAGTGGAAAAGAAAGGTGGAAAAGTTTCTAGCTCAGTCAGCAAGAAAACAGACTTTGTAATAGTAGGAGCAGACCCAGGAAGTAAATACGCCAAAGCATTAGAGTTAGGAATAAAGATTATTGATGAAGAAGAATTAAGAGATATAATAAACAACGAATAATTAATAATAAATATCTTAGATTTTTTTATAAATATACAATATTATATAGATTAGAGAATAAAAGCTTATGGTAATATAAACATAGTGAACAGAGAACCGATTTATATTATCATAGGCTTACATAAAAACGGAGGAGGAAGGATTTAATGGTTTCTAAGGAAGATATAATGTATATTGCAGATATTGCAAAATTAAACATCTCCACTGACGAATTAGATAGTGCTATTGAAAAGTTTACTCAACTATTAAAATTTGTCGATAAAATAAAAGAGGTTGATACAGAAAATGTAGAACCAACTTACCAAGTTAATGATGATACGTATATTTTAAAGGATTATGAAGGAAACGCAACATTAACTAGAGAAGAGGTTCTTCAAAATACAAAAGAGCAAAAGTACGGCTACTTCAAAATAATGAAAGTCGTAGAGTAGAAGGGGTGATATTGTGGATATTACAAGTTTAAAGGCTTGGGAAATGAAAGAGAAAATTTTAAATAAGGAAATTTCCAGCAGAGAATTATTGGAAGCTCATATAAAGAAAATAGAAGAAGTTGAACCAGAAATAAATGCGTTTATCACATTAAATAAAGAAGAAGCGCTAAAAGAAGCTGAAAGAATAGATGAAAAAATAAAAAACAATGAAGAATTAGGGTTACTTGCTGGATTGCCTATCGGAATTAAGGACAATATAGCAACTAAGAACTTGAGAACTACTTGTGCATCTAAAATACTTGAAAATTTTATTCCACCATATAATGCTACAGTAATTGAAAAGATTAAAGCTAATGATGGGATTGTAATTGGAAAGACTAATTTAGATGAGTTTGCAATGGGGGGGTCAACTGAAACATCATACTTTGGACCAACTAAAAACCCAATAAATAAAAATATGGTGCCTGGAGGTTCTTCCGGTGGCTCGGCAGCTGCAGTAGGTGCAAATGAAGTGCCATTGGCATTGGGTACTGATACTGGTGGATCCGTTAGACAACCAGCTAGCTTCTGTGGAGTAGTTGGATTAAAACCTACCTATGGTATGATATCAAGATATGGAGTTATTCCAATGGCAAATACCCTAGACCAAGTAGGAGTATTTGGTAGGGATGTAAAAGATGCACTTCTAATGTTAAACGCTGTTACAGGTTATGATATGAAGGACTCCACATCATCAAAGAAATCAGATCTACCTATTTCAATAGATTTAAATGAGAGGATAAATTACCTTGAAGGTATGACTGTTGCAATCCCAAAGGAATACATAGAGTTAGGACCTTCAAATAAAGAAGTACAGGCACAATTCGATAATGCACTAAAGGTATTTGAAAATTCAGGAGCAAAAATAGAAATTGTATCATTACCACATTTAGAATATGCATTAGAGACTTACTATATAATAATGTCCTGTGAAGTTAGTTCAAACATGTCTAGATATGATGGTATAAGATTTGGCCACAGAGCTGAAGAGTACAATACCCTAGATGAATTATATAAGAATACTAGAACAGAGGGCTTTGGAGAAGAAGTAAAGAGAAGAATAATGGTAGGAACTTATGCTTTAAGTAAAGGATTAGCTGAAGAATCCTATAAAAAGGCCTTAAAGGTAAGAACTCTAATCAAGCAAGATTTTGATAGAGTATTTGCAAATCATGATATAATCCTATCACTTGCGTCACCTATACTACCATATGAATTCAATTCAGTTATAAATGATCCTATTGAAATGTATAAGGCAGACCTTTATACTGTTCCAGTAAACTTAGCGGGGCTATGTTCAATGTCTGTGCCTATGGGAACAGTTGATGGATTACCTGTAGGACTACAAATTATAGGAGATAGATTTAAAGATGCAAATGTTATAAAAGCAGGTTTAGGCTATGAAAGGGCGGTGTTATAATGGCTTATAAGACTATTATTGGTTTAGAAATTCACGTAGAATTAGCAACAAAACATAAAATATTCTGTAATTGTCCTAATGAGTACGGAGCTGAAGCTAATACACTGGTTTGCCCTATATGCCTAGGATTACCAGGTGCTCTACCAGTTTTAGATAAAGAGGCACTAGAATATGGTATAAAAGCAGGTATAGCTTTTAATGGAAGTATCTCAAATATTATTAAAATGGATAGAAAGAATTATTTCTACCCTGATTTAACAAAGGGCTATCAAATATCACAAGCAGAAATACCATTCTGTGATGGTGGATATATAGAGATAGAACTTGAAGAAGGAACTAAAAAAATTACTCTTAATAGAATCCATATAGAAGAAGACACTGGAAAGCAATTACACTCAGAGGATGGTATGACTTTGATAGATTTCAACAGAGCCGGTGTTCCTCTTATAGAAATAGTAACTAACCCTGATATAAATTCTGCAGAAGAAGCTAAGCTATTTCTTGACAAACTAAGGGCTATATTAAAATATATAGGTGTCTCCAATGTAAAGATGGAAGAGGGTTCCTTAAGATGCGATGTTAATATTAATGTTGTAAATACTAAGAGTAATGTTAAATCAAATATTACAGAAATAAAAAATCTTAATTCCTTTAAAGCTGTTGTAAAAGCAATTGAATTTGAGGAAAAGAGACATATTGAACTATTAGAAGCTGGTAGCAATACTGATAGAGAGACAAGAAGATGGGATGAAACCAAGGGTGAAACCATCATAATGAGAAAGAAATTTGGGGTAAGCGATTATAGATTCGCAGAAGATGGGGATATTCCGCCTATTAAGATAGCAGGTGAATGGATAGAGGAAATAAGAAAGTCCTTACCAGAGCTACCTCATGCTAAAAAGGAAAGATTTATAAAAGAGTACAATCTATCAGACTATGATGCTGGAGTTTTAACTCAATCTAAAGAGTTATCCATATTCTTTGAGGATACATTAAAATATATTGATGATAGCAAACTTGTAAGCAATTGGATAATGGGCGATGTTCTTAGAAGATTAAATGATGATGAAATCGAAATAGAAGAATCAAATCTTAAACCAAAGGATTTGGCAGAGTTATTAATATTAATTAGAGATGGAAAAATCAATAACAATACCGGTAAGAAGGTTCTAAAGGAGATGTTTGATACAGGAAAATCTCCAGAAACTATAGTTAAGGAAAAGGGCTTAATTCAGATAAGTGATGAAGGTGCCTTAAAGGAAATAATTGAAAAAGTATTATCTGAGAATGAGCAATCAATTATTGACTATAAGAATGGAAAAGACAGAGCATTAGGCTTCCTTGTAGGTCAAATAATGAAAGCATCTAGAGGAAAAGCAAATCCTCAACTAGTAAATAAAATGTTATTGGAAATAATAAATGAAAGATAAGCGAGAAGACTCAGTTGTTTTGACAACTGAGTCTTTTACAATTTAATGTATTGGAGGCGGGATATGGTTAGTATCATCTTTCATAGATGTTAAAGAGCTTCTATATTCCCTTTTTGAATAATAAGGGCAGTTCTTAATAGGAGTTTTAGAAGGGTGTGTAACTTCTTTTAAAGTACATAAACCATCATTTTCATGAATACATTTTTCAGAGCATTGTATCATAATATTCCTCCTATCTTGGGTGTATATTTATTTTGTCCATATATGAATTTATTATCCTTGTTTAGAGAATTGTAGATAGATTGAAATATTTAGAAATTTTGTTATTATATAATTAGTCGACTCGTGAGGAGGTCAAATAATGGAGATTGGGAAAGTACCAAATGAAGTTTTAGAAAAAATAGTTTTTCATAATATAAAAAATAAGAGAAAAGAAGTGCTTGTAAGGGCGGCAATAGGTGAAGACAACGGTATTATTGATTTTGGTGATAGCGTCTGTGTTTTAAGTACTGATCCTATAACTGGGACCACAAAGGATATAGGTAGACTAGCTATACATATTTCGTGTAACGATGTTAGTACTAGTGGAGCAGAACCTATAGCAGTTTTAATGACAATTCTTTGTCCGCCTGGGACATCTGAAAAAGAACTTGAACAGATTATGAAGGATGCTTCAGAGGCTGCAGCTGAAGTAAATGTAGAAATTATAGGTGGACATACAGAAGTAACTGATAGCGTAAATAAGGTGGTAGTAAGCACTACAGTAATAGGAAAACAGCTAAAATGCAAGTTACAAAATTATGAGAATATAAAGGTTGGAGATAAGGTTGTAATTACTAAATATATAGGTATTGAAGGAACTTCGATTATTTCAAAGGAACTAAAAGATAAATTAATTGACAGCATAAGCAAGGAGAAGTTAGAGGAAGCAGCGAACATGGACAAAATGTTGAGTGTTGTTAAGGAAGGGGTTATAGCTAATAAATATAATGCACTTTATATGCATGATATAACAGAAGGTGGTGTTTATGGAGCTGCTTGGGAGGCTGCTTTAGCCATTAAGAAAGGCTTGATAATCTATGAAGAGAAAATACCTATTAAGGACGTTACAAGAGAAATTTGTAATGTATTAAATATAGATCCTCACAGATTAATCTCAAGTGGAAGCATGTTAATCATAATTAGTGAGAAAAACTTTGAGGAATTAAAGGGAGAATTAAATAAATACAATATCAAGGCAACCCTAATCGGAGAGGTAATAGAAGAAGGAATTTATTGCATTAAGGATGGTGTTCAATATGAAATTGACCCTCCCGGAAGTGATGAATTATATAGAGCACTAAAAAAATAAGTCATTATTACATAACCATTACAATACCATTACAAAATTCCCAATTCATTGACATTATATTTCCTTAAGTGATATAAATAACTTAGGTAGATTACGAAGGAGGAGGTATAAAGGGAGGTTATATAATGAAACGATGGTTGGTGGTATTGTCACTACTTTTAATTCTGTTAACGGTTAATTCCATTGCTTTTGGTGCCAATGGCTTTATAAATGTAAGTATGAATGGCAGTAAGGTTCAAGTAAAGGAAGTCGGAGTTTTATTAGATGGACAAGTCTTTAAGTCTGACGTTCCATCATTTATATATATAGATAGAACTTTGGTACCAATTAGATTTGTAGCTGAAAGTTTCGGTGCAAAAGTAGACTGGGAACAATCGACAAAAACTGCCACAGTACAACATGGAAATAATGAAGTTAAATTAACAATAGACAGTAACAAAGTAGTTGTAAACAATCAAGTAAAGACATTAGACACTAACTCGATACCAAAACTAGTTACATTTAGCAATAATGATTCTAGGACAATGGTACCTGTTAGATTTATTTCAGAGGTATTAGGATATGAAGTTGGCTGGGACGAAAACAATGAAGTACCTTTTATAAATTCTCCAGATGAAGATGTAGAGGTAATTGAATTAAACCCTATTATAACTCCTAGTCCTAAGGATGAAGAAGAAGTAGATGTTGCAACTATAAGCAATATTAGAGTTGTAAAAGGAAGCACTTCGAAACACAGGGTGGTTGTTGATAGTGATAGAGCTATCAAATTCGATGCGATATTTTTACCAGATTCTAATAAGCTTATAGTAGATATTGAGAACTCAAAGCTTAAAACAATCAAAGGAGACACACCTGGTGATATTTCCGTTAATGATGAATATATTAAAAGAGTAACATATTCTCAATATGATACTAATCCATATATTACTAGGATTGTTGTACAGCTTGATGATGAGTGCGATTATGATTTTTATACTTCATCAGATGGAAAGACTACAATATTAACCTTTGAAGAATATGAGTTTGATGGGATTAGAGTTAAAGAAGTTGACGGTAAAGATTCACTAATTATTGAAGGTATGGAAAACGTACAATATAATGTATTGAAGCTAAAATCTCCTGAAAGAATAGTAATTGACCTATTAGATACAAACCTTAAAGAAAAAATTTATGAATATGATGTACAAGCTGGATTTATTAAAAAAGTAAGAGTATCACAATTTGCAGGTGACTCAAATTACAGTCCTAACGATAGAATCGTTAGGATAGTATTAGACATGGTGGATGGAGTAAATGAACCTAATATATCTATTGAAAGAGATAAAGATATGTTAGTAATTACTCCTGAAAAGAGTATTTGGGAATTTATATCTTATGAAACTTACAATAACGAAAGATATATTACAATTAAAAATGATGAAAAAACAAAGTATGATGTTGAATACGATGCTACATTAAAGAAAATGGATATAAAAATACCAAGTGAAAGTATATCCATTGCAGAAGGGATTACGGCTATAAAGGACAACTTCATTGAGTATATTGAAGTAACTCAGAAAGCTGATAATAAGATTATTTCAATTACCTTTAAAAGAGGTATTGTATACGATCTTTTTTCAAGCAGAAAAGATGAAAAAATAGTGGTTTCAGTAAAAAGGGACCCTAGTATACCATATACGGATAAAACAATAGTTATAGATGCTGGTCATGGTGGAAAGGACCCAGGTGCTATTTCTCCTAACGGTACGAAAGAAAAAGATGTAAATCTACAAATTGCTTTAAAGACTCAAAGTTTACTTGAGTCTCTTGGATATAATGTTATAATGACAAGAACTGATGATACATTTGTAGATTTATATGAAAGAGCTAATATTGCAAACCGTAATAATGCAGATATATTTGTTAGTATCCATCATAACTCAACAATAAATAAGGATATTAATGGTTTAGAAATTCTTTATTGTCCAAGGGAAAAGGGAACTGCCAAGACAGAGGATCAATATCCTTTAGCAGATGCTGTTAGAAAGGGAATTATAGCAAGTACAAAAGGTGTTGATAGAGGAATTATTCAAAGGCCTGGACTTGTTGTAATTAGAGAAACTAATATGCCTGCTGTACTAGTTGAAGTTGGATATTTATCAAATGCACAAGAAGAGTTGAGAATAATTGATCAAAATCATCACAATCTAGTTGTTCAAGGATTAGTAAATGGTATTCAAAATTACTTTGAAATGTATTAAAATATTAGTGGGGAGGGAGACCTTCCCACATTATTTTTGAAAGGGGATTTATATGTCATTAATTTTCAGTTACGTTATTATATTTATGGCTAGGGTCATGGACGTAACATTGGCAACAATCAGAACATTGATGGTAGTACAGGGAAGAAAGGTTCAGGCAGCAGCGATAGGATTTTTTGAAGTTGGAATTTACGTTACTGCATTAAGCTCAGTGGTAAGCAGTTTAGATGACCCTTTGAAGTTATTTGCATATTGTCTAGGTTTTGCTACAGGAAACTTTGTTGGAATTACAATTGAAAATAAAATAGCTTTAGGAAATCTTTCTGCACAAATTATATTAAAAAATTCAGAGAATCACGATTTAGTAGATTCGCTTAGAGAGCATGGCTTTGGAGTAACTATAATTCGAGGAGAGGGAATAAATGGCCCTAAGGAAGTACTAAATATTGCCTTAAACAGAAAAGATTTAAACAATTTAAAGAAACTTGTATATGAGCATGAAGCAGATGCTTTCATAACAGTAAACAATATCAATCCGATTAGTGGTGGGTATTTTAGTAATATTAAAAAATAAGTATTTTATTCATAGTCTAACAACCCCTCTAATATAATATACTAGTATTATGATAGGGGGGTTAGTTATGGTAAATAGAAGAATAGCCATATTTGCTATTATAGTTGTATTAGTAATAACGGCTGTTACATTAGGAAGAAATCTTGTTTCTGATGATATCTCAGAGGTTCCAGATCAAATTGAAATAGTAAGCTCTGATGATAGCATTTTAGATATCGTAGAAGAGGAAGGTATGAGAAAAACAGTATTATACTTCCAAGATGAAAATGGATATATTGTACCTGTTATGAGAAGGATTCCTTGGGAGGAAGGTATAGCAAAAGTTACTCTAAGAAATATGATTGATACACCTGAGTTAAGGGAATCATTAAGTTCAACTGGATTATTACCACTTATTCCAGCAGGTACTGAAATATATGGTATGTCAATTGATCCTGATACAGGTTTGTGTAAGGTTGATTTTTCTGAAGAATTCCTAAACAAAGATTCTAAAAAGGATGAAGAAAATTTACTTAAGGGTGTTGTATATACTTTAACTGAATTCCCAACAATTAACGAGGTAAAAATATTAGTTGAAGGAAAAGAAATAAATTCATTAAGAAATGGAACTAGTGTAGCTTCAGTTCTAACTAGGGAAAATATAAACTTATTAGGAAATCCAGGGGACGGAAGATCAAATGTAGTAGTATATTATAAAGGTAGTTCAGATACTGATTTTGAATATTTTGTTCCTGTTACTATTCCTACAATGGCACCTGTGTCAAACGTTTTTACAGCTTTAGATCTTCTATTTGAGGGGCCACCAGAAGATTCAGGCTTGACATCTGACATACCATTTGATGCAGAATTCCAAGGAGTAGAAATAAAGGATGGTACAGCATATGTTGATATTAATCTAGGTGCAGAGAGTATGTTAACAATAGATGCAACAGTTGATGATTTAATTAAGAATATCGGCTTAACTCTCAGCGAATTTGATGAAATAGAAGCTGTAGAAGTATTAGTAGGAGAAGAAATAATCAATACATCTGTTCCTGTATTTGCTAATGAATATTAATTAGATATTTTTATAATTTAAAATTATTAAGTCTATAATAATCTTAGCAGGGGATTTCTTGTGACAGTTGGAATGTACTTTCTAAGACGTTACCAGCTAAATCAAGGAATCTCCATTTATTTTATTTAAAATTAGATATAAAGAGATAATGATATACTTAAATAACTTACATACTAAGCCTATTTATGCAAAACATATAAATAGTTATCCAAACCTAATATGACTGACCCGAATAATTGTCAATTCTCAATTGTCAATTCTTAAGGACTCTGATAAAATAAGTAATTAGATTGGAGAGATTTAAATGAGATTAGACAATAGAAAAAATGATGAATTAAGAGAAGTAAAAATTACAAGGAACTATTTAATGCATCCCTATGGTTCTGTATTAATTGAAATGGGAAATACAAAGGTTATATGTACTGCAATGGTAGATGATAAGGTACCTCCATTTTTAAAGGGTACAGGAACTGGATGGGTAACAGCAGAATATTCGATGCTACCAGGATCAACTATTTCTAGAAAGGTAAGAGATTCTTCTAAAGGTAGAGTTGATGGAAGAAGTCAAGAAATTCAAAGACTTATAGGAAGGGCCTTAAGAAGTGTTATAGACCTTACTAAAGTTGGGGAAAGAACTATCTGGATAGATTGTGATGTTATACAAGCTGATGGAGGAACAAGAACTGCTTCTATAACCGGCGGCTTTATAGCATTAGTTGATGCTTTATATAAATTACATAAGGAAGGCCATATTAGCCAAATCCCTATAACTAACTTTGTTTCTGCTGTTAGCGTTGGAATAGGTAACGAGGGACCAATACTTGATCTGTGCTATGAAGAGGACCATATTGCCTTAGTTGATATGAACGTGGTTATGACGGATAAAGGAGATTATGTTGAGATTCAAGGTACAGGTGAAAATGCCACATTTTCAAGAATAGAATTAAATACTCTATTAGACTTGGCTGAAAAGGGAAATAGGGAATTAATATCAAAACAGAAAGAAGTGTTAGGCGATATTGCCAATCTTATAGGTATTAAGGAGTAAAAATGAAATGAAAAAACTGGTAGTTTCAACAGGAAATGAACATAAAATATTAGAGATAAGAGAAATATTACATGATTTAAATATTGAAGTTTTATCTAAGAATGATATTGGACTGAAAGAACTAGACGTAGAGGAAGATGGAAAAACACTAGAAGAAAATAGCTTAAAAAAAGCAAGAGCTTTATCTGAAAAAACTGATTACATGGTTATTGCAGATGATACTGGTCTCTTTGTTAATGCTTTAAACGGTGAGCCTGGAGTATATTCCTCAAGATATGCTGGAGAAGATGGAAATGACAAGAAAAACTGTGAGAAGTTAATTAAGAAGTTAGAAAATGTAGAAAATAGAAGTGCCTATTTTAAAACCGTTATAGCACTAATAACAGAAGATAAAGAGGAAATAATAGCAGAAGGCATATGTAGGGGGAAAATTGGTAAGGAACCTAAAGGCCAAAATGGCTTTGGTTACGATCCATTATTTATTCCCGAAGGATACGATAAAACTTTTGCTGAACTTGGCCATGATATAAAAAATAGAATAAGCCATAGAGCATTGGCTCTTAAAGAGTTGAGGAAGATCATAGAAAGATTATAGAAGAATAAAAATCTGCACACAAACATGTTAATAATTGTTGTTGTGCAGATTTTTTTCTGAGGCTACCATGACCAATACGATAAATTTTGTATTAGAAGAGTCGAGTATTCTTAGAATTGTTTTGATACTATTTAGTTATGAAAGGAGGGAATGTATGCTAAAGGAATTAAGTAAAGTGATTGAATATATTGACACCCATTTAACAGATGATATAAATCTTGAAGCGATTTCTGAATTTGCTGGGGTTTCTGACTACCACTTTAGGAAAATATTTTTTTACCTTTCTGGGATGAGTCTTAGTGAATATATAAAAAACAGAAAATTATCTGAAGCGAATAAGGATTTATTAAATGGAGAAAAAGTAACGGATGTTGCATATAAATATGGTTATCAATCACTGGATGGCTTTACTCGAGCATTTAAGAAATGGAGTGGATTTTTACCATCAGATGCAATTAAGAAAGGCATGAGCAAGTCATTTCCCAAACTTTCATTCGTAATAACAGTTAAGGGAGGAATTAGTATGGAATTTAGAATTGAAGAAAAGCCAGCTTTTAATTTAGTTGGAGTCAGTAGGAGAGTACCTATGCAGTTTGAAGGTGTAAATAACGAAATTGTTAAGCTTGCACAGAGTATAACTGCTGAACAAAGAGAAGAGATGCGCTCTCTTCAAAATATAGAACCTTATGAAATAGTTAATGCTTCATATGATGCTGATTTTAATTTCTTAAAAGAAGAAGGAGATTTAACTCATTTAATAGGTGTTTTAACTACTGAAGATGAGGTTAGCAATCATTTAGATAAGGTATCAGTAGAAGCGGGTACATGGGCTGTATTTCCAAATGAAGGACCATTTCCATCAACTCTACAAGAAACTATGGCAAAAGTATATACAGAATGGCTTCCTTCTTCTGATTATGAAGTAATCAATTCGCCTACATTTTCTTTTACTAGGATGAATGAAGAAAAGCAAGGTTATGCCTATAGCGAAGTATGGATTCCTGTTAGAAAGAAATAAATAAATTAGACAAAGCCGATAATCTACAAAAACATTTTGTGTTATCGGCTTTTTTAGCTTATGCATTAATTATTAATTAGAATCGCTGATTTCGCTAAACATCTTTCTAAACCATTGTTCTGCAATTTCGTAATGCTGCTGAGTTAAGGTAATAGCTGAATCTAATTCTCTGTTTTCAACAGATTTTAGAATTTCTTCGTGGGTTCTTATTGAATTTTCTTGCATCCCCTGTTCGTTTCCATCATGGAAGGATCTAACCAATATCTCATGAAGTACATGATACTTTTTGTAAATATCCTTCAAGTTTCTGTTATTGCAATGATCAATAAAGGTTTTGTGGAACTTATAGTCATATTCAAAGAACTTATCTGTTCCAATACACTCACGTTGTAGCTCTATCCAGTGTTTAAGGTCTTTACATATTTTATCCAAATCACCTTTTTTAAAAGATAATCTCATACCTCCAGCAATAAGCATAACGAGTAATTCGTTTATTTCTATAGCAAAATCAAGATTAAAGGATATGACCTTTGCACCAGAATTGGTTATATTATCTACTAGTCCATCTGCATAAAGACGATTTATTGCATCTCTTATAGGCGTAGAACTAACGCCAAAACGCTTTTGTAGTGTTCTATTAACAAGTTTTTCGTCAAATTGGATCTTTTTTTGTAATATTTCCATCTTTAAAACTTGGTAAATTTGATCGCTTAATGTCCTCTTTTCTATCTTCATCTCAAAACCCCTACTTTCTGTACTATGGATATTATAATATAAATGTTTGTTTATTACAAAAACAAAATAAATAATCATTAAAGATTATTGACAATTAATAAAAAGAATGTTAAAATTTAGTCATAATAATGATGCATCATGCACAACGCACCAATTCGTAGACCAATTTATTATAAAAGGGGGATTTTTATGGATATTAGAAATTATCCAGCAGAACCATTTAAAATTAAGAGCGTAGAACCAGTAAAAATGATTAGCAGAGAACAAAGAGAAAAAGTTATAAGAGAAGCAGGATTTAATACATTCCTTATCGATTCTGAAGACGTTTACATTGATTTATTAACAGATAGCGGTACAAATGCAATGAGTGATAGACAATGGGCCGGTTTAATGATGGGTGACGAGGCATATGCAGGAAGTAGAAATTTCTATCACTTAAAAGAAACTGTAAAAGACATATTTGGTTTTGATTACTTAGTTCCTACACATCAAGGCCGTGGTGCTGAAAATATATTATCTAGAATAGCTATAAAGCCTGGTCAATATGTACCTGGTAATATGTATTTTACAACTACAAGATACCATCAGGAAGCAAATGGAGGTAAGTTCGTAGATATTATCCAAGATGTTGCACATGACCCATCAGCATACCATCCTTTTAAAGGAAATATAGACTTAAACAAGCTTCAAAAGTTAATTGATGACGTTGGAGCTGAGAATATTGCTTATGTAAGTTTAGCTGTTACAGTTAACCTAGCTGGCGGGCAACCAGTATCAATGGAAAATATGAGACAAGTCAGAGAACTAACTAATAAATATGGAATTAAAGTGTTCTTCGATGCTACTAGATGTGTTGAAAACGCTTACTTCATTAAAGAAAGAGAACCTGGATATGAGAATGCTGAAATTAAGGATATCGTAAGAGAAATGTTCAGTTACTCAGATGGAGCTACTATGAGTGGCAAGAAAGATGGTATTGTTAACATTGGTGGATTCTTAGCTTTAAGAGATGAAGATTTATTCTTAGCTGCTAAAGAATTGGTAGTTGTATTTGAAGGTATGCCTTCATATGGTGGTATGGCTGGACGTGACATGGAAGCTTTAGCAATAGGTTTACAAGAATCATGTCAATTCGAATATATTGAGCATAGAATTAAGCAGGTTAGATACTTAGGAGATTTATTAAAAGAAGCTGGAATCCCTATAGTTGAACCAATTGGAGGCCATGCAGTATTCTTAGATGCAAGAAGATTCTGTCCTCATTTAACACAGGACGAATTCCCTGCACAAGCATTAGCTGCTAACCTTTATGTTGAATCAGGCGTTAGAGCTATGGAAAGAGGAATTGTATCAGCAGGTAGAAATATAGAAACTGGTGATCATCACAGACCAAAACTTGAATTAGTAAGACTTACTATTCCAAGAAGAGTTTATACTTATAGACATATGGACTATGTAGCCGATGCTATAATTAGCCTATATAGTCATAAGGAAGACATTAAAGGCTTAAGATTTGTATATGAACCTAAACAATTAAGATTCTTCACAGGTAGATTTGAGGAAATTGAAAAATAGATAAAAATAACGGCTGTCATTAAAACAGCCGTTATTTTTTCTATCTAATTGTTTTTAATGCCTTTGACCAAGCGATAAGTTGGTCTAATTGAACATTTACATCTTCTACTTTATTTTCAGCAGGTTTAAATATGCTCATATCTTCAAAATCTGTAAATAGTGAGAACATTACTTGTTGACGAACATCAGCCATTTGAAGTTCTCCAGCTATTTGTCTTAAATGTTCAACTGCTCTAACACCCATTGCACTTCCATAACTAACAAATGCTACTGCCTTATTAGCCCACTCAACTGCCAAGTAATCAATGGCGTTCTTCAATGCCGCTGACGTTGAGTGATTATATTCTGGCGTTACCATTACGTATCCGTCGAATTCTGCAATCTTAGAAGCCCATTTTTTTGTATGTTCATTTGCGTATTGATTCCATCCAGCAGGCAGAGCCTCATCTAATAGAGGTAAATCATAATCTGCAATATCTATTAATTCAAATTCAGCATCTGTTCTTTTTTTTGCAATTTCATAGTACCATTTAGCAACTTGTTCAGCATTTCTTCCCGGTCGTGTACTTCCAATAATTATACCTATCTTTATCATCACAAAACCTCCATTTATATTATAATATTTTATTATTTTTATTTACAAACTTACTATTTGTTAGTGACTCTTGATATAAATATACCCATGGTTTATTATTTAAATCAGAAAGTTAAATTATTTTTCTAATTAATTATGATTAATTTGAGTCGGAATGGGAGTAATGTAATGGAGAAGTTATCAATAATACACATAGACATGGATGCTTTTTATGCATCAGTAGAGGAACAAGATAATCCTAAGTTGAAAGGCCATCCTGTTATAGTAGGTGGTAAAAGTAGGCATGGAATAGTAACTACTGCAAATTATGAGGCAAGAAAATATGGAATTCACTCTGCAATGCCAATATTTATGGCAAGAGAGCTGTGTCCACATGGGATTTTTATTCAACCTAGAATGGATAGATATAGGGAAGTATCTAATACAGTTATGGATATTCTTTATGAGGTAACAGATGTTATTGAACAAGTCTCGATTGATGAAGCATATTTAGATATTGCAGATGTAAAAGAAGATCCATTGTATATAGCTAAGATGATTAAAAAAAAGGTACTTATAGAAACAGGGTTAACTTTATCTGTAGGCATTTCATATAATAAATTTTTAGCTAAGCTTGCATCAGACTGGAATAAACCTAATGGAATTAAGGTTATAACAAGTGATATGGTGCCTGAAATATTATTGTCTTTACCGGTAAAATCCATATATGGAATAGGAAAAAAATCTGCAAAAAAATTAAATGATATAGGAATTTTTAAAGTTGAAGATTTAATGAGGTTATCAGAAGAGTTTTTAATTGAATTATTCGGGAAATCAGGAAGTGAAATATATGATAGGATACGTGGAATAGATCATAGAAAAGTAAATACTTCACGCGAAAGAAAGTCAATTGGTTCTGAAACAACTTTTAATGAAAGTACTGATGACATTGAAATACTAAAAGCTTATTTGCGTGAATTTTCTTATGAAATTGCGTTGGATATGAAAAATAAAGGTGTACAAGGAAGAACAATTACAGTTAAAACAAAGGATGAAAATTTCTCTCAACACACAAAGAGCAAAACAATAAATAATTATATTAGGAATGCTGAAGATATTTATTCTATATCTGAAAATTTGCTTTTGGATATGAACTTAGAGAATAAATTGAGACTAATTGGATTGTCGGTTTCTAATTTAATATCTATGGATTTAGAGCAATTATCAATGTTTGATTAATAAAGATTATAGCTTAGGATATTGATAATATTTTATCATTTTATATTGACAAAATTTATAAAAAATAATACAATAAAACTGGTCTATAATGATGCATCATGCGTTATACATAACTATTAAAAGGGGTGATATTACATAATTCGGCTGGATTTGATTGAGATGAAAACGTTAACAGAAGAACCTATTTGCTTTTAAGAAATGACCTCATGAATCATAAAAATATTTAAGTTATCAAGGAGGTATTTCATGGAATCTCAAAATACAAAGGGTGGAACAAGTAAATTTGCATCAAAATGGGGCTTTATTTTAGCCTGTGTAGGTTCAGCGGTAGGTATGGCAAACGTGTGGGGTTTCCCATATAAATTAGGAAGTAACGGTGGGGGAGCTTTTTTAGTAGCATATCTAATATTTATTGTAATTTTCAGCTACGTTGGTCTATCAGCCGAATATGCTATAGGACGTAGATCAAAGACTGGTACAGTTGGTTCGTATGAGTATGCATGGCGTTCAGGTGGAAAAGAGGGTATTGGGAAATACGTTGGTTGGCTTCCATTATCAGGTTCAATGTGCATTGCTATAGGATATGCAGTTATAATTTCTTATGTACTTAAAGGATGGACACAGTCTGTAACTGGTACTCTAATGACTGTTGATACAGGTACTTGGTTTGAATCGTTTTCAATGACAGATTACTCTGTAGTTCCATATCATCTAATAGTAGTAGTGGGAACATTACTTACACTAACACTTGGAGCAGATAGTATTGAGAAGACAAATAAAGTAATGATGCCATTGTTTTTTATATTATTTATTATATTAGCTATAAGAGTTGCATTCTTACCAGGAGCGGTAGAAGGATATAAGTTTATGTTCACACCAAGATGGGAAGCTTTAAAGGATCCAATGGTTTGGATTTGGGCTATGGGACAAGCTTTCTTCTCATTATCAGTAACAGGAAGCGGTATGATAGTATATGGTGCATATTTACCTGATTCTGAAGATGTTGTTGATGGTGCAAAGAATACAGCTATATTTGATACTATAGCAGCAATAACAGCTGCTTTGGTTATGATACCAGCTTGTTTTGCTTATGATGTTGATGTTGCATCTGGTCCAGGATTATTATTTGTAACATTACCAAAGATTCTTCAAAATATGCCATTAGGTAGATTATTTGCAATTATATTATTTACAGCTGTAGTATTTGGAGGAGTTTCTTCTTTACAAAATATGTTTGAGGTAGTAGGCGAATCTTTAATGTATAAATTTCCAAAATTAAAACGTAATGTAATGCTTGCGATTTTAGCTGTTGTATGTTTTGGTATAGGTGTAAACATGGAGCCTATATTTAAGTGGGGACCTTGGATGGATATTGTATCCATATACATTATTCCGATAGGTGCTACTTTAGGGGCTATATCTTGGTTCTGGATTATGAAAAAAGAAGACTTATTAGATGAAATAAACAAGGGAGCTAAGAAAAAACAAGGGGACTTATGGCATAACATTGGAAAATATGTATATGTACCATTTGCCATAATCTTATGTGCAGTGGCTCTATTTATGAAGGTTGCATTCTAATATAAATTTATCGGATTAAAGGGGCAGAGCATTCTGCCTCTTTATATAAATGTCTAAGGAGGAAAAACAACATTGAATAAAAGTAGTAAAATATATTTATTGATTTCGTTTGCAATTAGCTATATATGCTTTGGAATAATAGTATATAGCAGAATACCATTTGGTGATGTTTTCTCCAATACTTTTTACATAGTGTTATTTACTTTAGGATGCTTGGGTCCAATTATTTCATCTATTATAGTATATAGTTTAAAAATTGATAGTCTAGGTGGTTTGATAGAGTTTAAGGAGAAATATCTGATTTCAGATTCAAAAAAGTACATTTTATTAATACCATTTTTTACGATAGTTCATTATGGGTTAAATATATCCTTGAACAATGTTCAAAGTTATGGTGATTTTAAAAATTTCTTCATCTCTTTGCCAATAATGTTGGTTTTATTTGGTTCTCAGGAAATCGGGTGGAGAAGTATACTTCAACCTGCATTAGAAGTTAAGAATGGATATTGGAAATCTATGATTTCAACTGGACTTATTTGGTCTTTATGGTTTTTACCATTGATTTTTATACCTAAATTCATCATATTACCACAATTTTATTCGCAGTTTGCCGCTTACCTAGTAGGCTTAAGTTTTATGTTAACAATAATATATAAAAGTAGTGGAAGTATTTTATATAGTTCTTTATTATCTACTTGTATTTTTGCACTTTATCCTGTTATAATAGTTAAACAAGGTTTTATGCAAGTTGTTATAGTTTTTCTTGAAGCATTAATTGTAAGTATGGTGAAAAAGAAAAAGGAAGCGATAGTTAAATAATTTTACTTGACTTCAGGAATGTTAGGTTATATAATTATAATACTGTGTCAATAATACTTACTGAGTTACTTATAAAAAACAAAATATTTTTATTGACAAGTATTAAAATAGGTGATATAATCTTATATTGTTAGCAGTCAGTAGTTTTGGCAAACCCGTGAAGGCAAATCCACATTTATATGTCGCGGGTGTAGCTCAGTGGTAGAGCACTGGCTTCCCAAGCCAGCTACGAGGGTTCGATTCCCTTCACCCGCTCCAGAGAAGGGCGGAAGCTAAAAATTAATATAATATGGTGGATGTGGCCTAGTTGGTTAGGGCGCCAGATTGTGGCTCTGGAGGTCGTGGGTTCGAATCCCATCATCCACCCCATTTTTT
>JAKELU010000001.1:0-2329 GCA_022760735.1 Firmicutes bacterium FC7 | reverse complement strand
GGCAGAGCACCTGACTTTTAATCAGGGTGTCCCGCGTTCGAGTCGCGGATGGGTCACCACATGCGGGATTGGCGGAATTGGCAGACGCGCTAGACTTAGGATCTAGTGTCTTTGACGTGGGGGTTCAAGTCCTCTATCCCGCACCAATACATAAAGAACAAAGTGATATTACTTTGTTCTTTTTATTTTACTTTTTTGGCTATCATTTCAATTTCAACATCTGCACCTAGTGGCAGCTCTAATACAGCTACGCATGTCCTAACACATAATCTCCTGCATCTACTGCATGTGAGAAAGGTCCTGATACTGTTGCCTTATTTGAATTGTATACTTTTCTTGTCATTTTTATTTACCTCCAATGTTTTCTTAGCTTAAGTAATCATATAATTATTTATATCCATTAAAACTTATAATAGTATAATATTAAAATGATATAATGAGACAAAAATTTTTCTAATACTATATTTGAAATGAGGAGCTTTATATGACTTTAAAAAAGATTTTGTTAGTACTTATTATAATTGGTACCTTATTTTATATATATAACTATATACAAATAAGTAAATTTCATATAAACAAGATAAAACTACACTCTAATAAATTATCAAAACCATTAAAAATAACCCAGATAACAGATTTTCATTCTAACGAGAATATTAATTTTGATAACCTTTTTAATTCTATAAGTGAATTTAAACCAGATATAATTGTAATTACTGGAGATTTAATTGATTCTAAGACTAGGGATATGACCTTGGCTTTAAATGTGCTAAAGAAATCGAAAGGGATTACTGATAAAGTTTATTTCGTTAGTGGAAATCATGAAATAAGAAATGTATTATCAGAAGAATTGTATAATGGTCTATCACAATATGGGATAAAGGTCCTGGACAATAGTACAGATAATATAGAGATAAATGGAAATAAAATTAATTTACTCGGAGTATCTTTCTTTGCTGAGAGTCATGATTTTGAATCAGTTTATAAAAGTGTAAGTGAGAATGAATACAATCTGCTGTTATCTCATTCACCTAATAGACCTATAATTCATTTGAATAAAAATATCGACTTAATTTTATCAGGCCACACTCATGGAGGTCAGGTAAGATTACCATTTATAGGCGGAATAATAGCACCAGGTCAGGGACTATTTCCAAAGTATGATAAAGGGATTTTTCGATTTGGAAATACAACATTATATATAGATAGTGGGTTAGGAAATAGTGTATATCCAATAAGAATGTTTAACAGAGTTCAGATAACAAATATTGAGATTTTTCCAGGAAAGTAAATATAGCTTATCCTTCAGTTAAAAACTTTATGTTCTTCAAACAGAGTACTACTAATGAAGAATTAAGCAGCATATGAATAATTAAAGTAATGTATAAGGGTGATGCTAAGATGAAGATATTTAAGTTCTTATTGTTATTTTTAACTGGAGGAAATCTATATTACTTAATTGAGATTTTATGGAGAGGATATTCGCATTTTACAATGTTTATTTTAGGAGGAATTTGTTTTATTTTTATAGGATTAATTAACGAGAAGTTTACTTTTAATATGCCACTAGTAAAGCAGCAATTAATATCAGCTCTAATTATTACAATTTTAGAATTTTTAGCTGGAATGATATTGAACATTGGATTAGGATTAAATATATGGGATTATAGTAATTTGAAATATAATTTGTTTGGACAAATAAGTTTACAATATAGCATACTTTGGTTTTTATTGTCATTGCCGGCTATAATGTTAGATGATTATTTAAGGTATTGGTTATTCGGAGAAGAGAAGCCCCATTATAAAATATTATGATTCAGCACAGAAGTATTTGTGATAATTAAAAGAATATTTAATGGGGAGGAATACGTAAATGAATCAATTTTTGACTATTGAGATGCTCAAGGCATTCCCAGTTGCGGTATCAGTTACAGTTATTTTAACTGAGTTTTTTAAAGATATAATAGATTGTCTATTTAGAAAAGTTAATTTTCATCTGCCTACTAAGTATATAGTTTTTATATTTGCATTAATAGTGATATTTCTACCTCATATTGTGGAGAAAACAGTATCATTGGAAATAATAATCACAGGTGTATTAAATGCAATCCTATTATCTCTTACAGCTATAAAATCCTATGAGACCATTGTCCAAAGAGCTGTAACTAAAATGAGTAGAAAATTAGGAATTGCTAATAAAGAGAGTTGTATAAATAAAGATGAAATTAAAGCTAAATAACCCTGGACTAATTCCAGGGCGTTATTATCTGTTGGCACACCCGGAGGGACTCGAACCCCCAACCAACTGGAACGAGGCTAACCGTATTTT